>QAYZ01000012.1 GCA_003054655.1 Spartobacteria bacterium LR76
CGCCTGGCGCTTTTTTTTGCCCTACGACCGCGACATCGGATGCGGCAAATCCGGCAGAATCGCCGCCGCGGCTACCTCCACCTCCCGCTCCATCCCCAATACCTCCAACAGAACGGCTACCCGTTCGCGAGCAGGAAGCACCCGGCTGACCACGGCGCGCAGCCCCTGAAATGGTCCGGCAACCACGTTAACCTCTTCACCGATTGCGATCTCCGGCTGGATCACGATGGTTTCCTCATCGCGAACCTCCCGACGCAACTCCTCCACGATGGAGTCCGGTACGATCGCAGGATTGTCGCCGAATCCGACGATCGTGATGACTCCGCGGATCGACCGGAGATGCCGATGCTGAGTCGTGTAATCCATACGGGCAAAAATATAGCCCGGAAACATGGCTTCAGTGACCCACGTGCGCCCCGTCCGCCGTGCCCTTTCGAAGCGGATGAATGGACAGAATACCGGCAGACCCACCTCGGTGCGAAGGAGCTGGCTGGTCAGCCGTTCGTTCTTGGGCTTGGTACGGACACAATACCAGTGGGTGGAGTCTGTCATAACGGGAGATGGGACGGGGAGAATATACAGGGTATGTACTGGCATTCGAGTCCGATTGCGCCATTCCGATAAGGAGGAATCGTAACATTAACGACGTTGGCGCGCCGGGAGGGAGGGGAATATCCTGTGAATAAGTCTACCCTTTCCCATGAATCATTACCGCACAGGTTGGATCTCTGACGTCCACCTCGGCACGCGAGGCAGCAAGGCGGGCGCGCTTCTCCAGTTTCTCAAGGATAGCGAGTTTGAAACTCTCTACCTGGTCGGCGACCTGATCGATATCTGGGCGCTCCGACGGGGAATATACTGGCCCCAGTCGCATAATGACGTCATCCAAAAGCTTCTTCGCCGGGCGCGCAAAGGCACGGAGATCGTCTACGTGGTGGGGAATCACGATGAGTTTCTCACCCGCTTTTTTGGTCAGTACGGAAACATCAGCCTTCAGAAAAATGCGCTGCACACGACTGCCGATGGTCGACGGCTGCTGGTGATGCACGGGCATGAGCTCGACACTGTGGTGCAGAATCTCGGCTGGCTCGCGCATGTGGGAGATGTGGGATACACGCTTCTCATGCGCTGCAACGGCGTGGTGAACTTCTTTCGCCGTGCGATGGGCCTCGGCTACTGGTCGCTCAGTGCCTACGTGAAGGCGGAGGTGAAGAACGTTGTGAGTTTCATCGGGCAGTTTGAAGAGGCCATCGTGCGCTATGCCCGGGATTTTGATGTCGACGGCGTGCTTTGCGGCCACATTCACACGGCTGCATTGCGCGAGGTCAACGGCGTGACGTACTACAACACCGGCGACTGGGTGGAGAGCTGCACCGCGATGGTTGAGCGCTTCGACGGCACCATCGAGATGCTGAAATTCTCCCCGGAGCAAACCAGCGAAGCGCCTGATGATGATGCGCCGACGGACGCGATTCCAACGCCTCTGCTTGTATTGACTCGCTGATTGCGGAAATTTTCTGCCACCCTAACCATCCCAGGTATCCGGATCGGTCACGGGTGCCTGGCAGGTGAAATTCTCGCAGACGTACAGGGCGGCATCGGATGTCTCCTTAGCAGCCATCCCGGCAAGTGCGGGGTTCTCCTTCGTGAGGATGGAATCCGCAGATGCCCGCAAAATCGACCTTCGTGGATTGAAGTCCCGATGCAGGCGCATCAGCCATGCATCGACTGATGCCGAACCTTTTCGCCCTGTGATCACGGCTTGTGCCGGGGCGGACAGGGCGAGATCGAGAGCGACCAGCATCTGGGGCACGGCCGTGGGGGCCTGCGCGATCTGCACACGGTGCGCGGCGAGGATGCGGCGTGCTTTTTCCTCCTGGCACCCATCATGTGTCATGCGGGCAAGGCGCAGCAGGTTGAGAGCACTGATGGAGTTGGCCGATGGCTCAGCGCCATCGTAGTCGTCCTTCAAGCGTACCGCGATGAGGGGATCTCCCGCGGGGCTGCTGAAATAGCTGCCGCCCTTTTCATCCCAGAAGAGGTCGTCCTGCATGGCCTGGAGGCGCATGGCCTGCTCGATCCAGACCTCCTCCAGAGTCGCCTCGTAGAGGTCGATGAGTCCCTGGATGAGAAAGGCATAATCCTCGGCAAACCCGGGGATGTCGCTCGCGCCCTCTCTCCAGCTTCGCCGCAACCCGCCATCGCGAGTGAGGTGAGATTCGACAAAGGCGGCGGCCTTGGTTGCTGCGGCGATGTAGGCCGGCTCCTGCAGGGCGGCTCCGGCTGTGGCGAGGGCGGAGATCATGAGCCCGTTCCAGGCAGTCAGGATCTTGTCATCGAGGTGCGGGCGCGGACGGGCTGCGCGGAGATGAAACAGGGCGGCTCGGCTGGCGGCGAGGGAATCGCTGTCGCCGGGCTCTCGCTGGATGAGGATGTTCTTTCCCTGAAACTCGCCCTGAGGGTCGCTTTCCAGAGGGGAATTGCCCCCGGGTGCGACGCCGTAATGCCGGCAGAACTCCTCCCCGGCCTCGGTCCCCAGACATTGAATGATCTCTGCATACGTCCAGACATAGAACGCCCCCTCGGCGTGCTCGGGACGGCCGTGGACGAGCAGGCTGTCGGCATCCTCGGCGGAGTAAAAGCCGCCGCCGGGATGAGTCATCTCGCGCAGTACGTAATCGGCTGTCTCCCGTGCGATGCGGGCAAAACCTTCGTCCTGGGTAATCTGCCACGCCTCCGTGTACGACACGATCAACTGAGCCTGATCGTAGAGCATCTTCTCGAAATGCGGGACATGCCAATACCGATCGACGGAGTAGCGGTGAAAGCCGCCGCCGAGATGGTCGCGCATTCCGCCCCCGGCCATTTTGCGCAGGGTAAAGAGGGCCATCTGGAGTGCATGCTGGCCGTTCGTCAAATCCGCGCGCCCGGCGTAGCGGAGCAGGAAATTCAAGGTGGACGGCCGGGGAAACTTCGGCGCGCCGCCGAAGCCGCCTTCCTCCTGGTCAAAGGCCGAGGCAAATCGCTCATAGCCTTGCGCCAGTGGGAGCTCGCCAGCGGGAAAGGCGGGGTCGTTTTCCCCGGCGTTCATTTCCTGGAGGGCGTCTACGACCCGAGTTCCCTCTGCCTCGATGCGGGGGCGGTCGTCGTGCCAGAGACGGCTGATCTGGCGGAGAATGTCGGGGAACCCGGCGCGGCCGTACCGGCTCTCGGGAGGAAAATACGTGCCGCCGAAGAAGGGTTTGCCATCCGGGGTGAGCCATACGCTCATGGGCCATCCGCCTGATCCCGTGGTGGCTTGCACAAAGGCCATGTATAGACGGTCCACATCGGGGCGCTCCTCCCGGTCGACCTTGATGTTGATGAAGTGCTCGTTCATCTGCGCTGCGATCTCGTCGTTTTCAAACGACTCGTGCGCCATGACGTGGCACCAGTGGCAGGTCGAGTAGCCGATGGAGAGAAAGACGGGCTTGCCGAGCCGCCGGGCTTCTTCAAATGCCGCAGCGCCCCAGGGCCGCCAGGCGACAGGGTTGTCCTTGTGTTGCAGGAGATAGGGAGATTTTTCCCCGGCGAGGAGATTCTGGCTCATGTGGAGAAAGCAGATTGGTCGCCGACCGGCTGATCAGGCGGCGACGGATTGTAGGGCGGCTATCCGATCACCGTGACCGGCAGCTCGACGCGGAAGGCGGCACCCTGGCCGGGCGTGGTTTCCACCCAGACGCGGCCGCCGAGGTGCTGGACGATGCGGTCGACGATGGCCAGGCCTAGTCCGACCGAGGACTCCCCGCCAGTGGGCCGGGAGGCGAGGCGAGCGAACTTCTTGAAGAGTTTTGCCTGATCCGCCTCGCTGAGCCCCGGTCCCTGGTCCCGTACGACCATCTGGAGGAACTTGCCTTCGATGTCGATGCGGATAGTGACGGTGCTTTCGCGGGGCGAGTACTTGAGCGCGTTGGAGACGAGATTCTCCAGGATCCGCACGACGAGAGGTTTCTCGATGAGGATGGAGCGGTCGGCATTGACCGACTCGATCACCATCGTGATGCGTTTGCGCAGGGCGTTGGCCCGGCTGATATCCGATGCTTCGGTCAGGAGGTCGGAAATGCGGATGCTTTCCGTGGTCTGGCCGTCGGCGGTTCCGCCATCCAGGCGGTAAATATCGAGGATGTCGCGGATCATATCGAGCGTATCATCCGCGACATTGACGATCTCCCGGGCGAAAGAGTGGATTTCTCCGGGAGCCGTTTCGGATTCCTCGACGATGAGATCGGCTAGGCCTCGAATGCCCGACAGGGGAGAGCGAAGATCATGTGCGGCCAGGGCGAGGATCTCGTCCTTTTCCTGGCTGACTGCTTCGAGATTGCGATTGAGTCGCTCCACGTTGGAAAGGGCGGAGGAGAGATCGAGCTTGGTGCGCTTGAGCTGGAGCTGGGTGGCATCGCTGATGCTCGTGAGCTTCATCATCTGCGCCAGCATCAAGCGGTAATGCTCGGCGAGCATTGCGCAGTAGTGCTCCAGCTCCTCCGGAGGCGGATGACGCGCGAAGGCTCCCTCGGCTTCCTTGAGGACAGACAGCTCCTTCGCGAACAAGGCCTGCATGGCCTCCTCACGGGAATGGCTGAATGACGGTCGTTTTCCCAGCACTGCCATGGCTTAGGTTAATCTTCCGACAGGTTCTAGCAAGCGGGGAAGCGAGAAATCGTGGAGCAGCTCCTCCCCCGTCTCTTTCATGACCTCGAGATCGCATGGATAATACCAGATGACGGACACTTTTCCGCCCTGTTGGTGGTAGATTTCCAGGATGGCCAGGAGGTCGAGCAGGGCCTTGGTCGAGCTGGTGTTCAGGTAGTCGAGGGAAAAAGCCAGTTTCAGAGGCTGTTTCTCGGCGATCCGTGAGCGTATCCACTCCATGATGGGTTGGAAGTAAGCACTGGCGTTCTCCGGATAGGCTTCGCCTTTGAACCAGATGACTCCGGTCTTTGAATCCTCGAAGACATGAGGAGTGTAGTCGGTGGCTGGAATCTCAAAGGTGCTCATGAGCATGCTTGTTTACGCAATGTTGCTGTAATCTCGACGAGTGATTCGTCGGCGGAAAGTGGACTGATGGAGCAGGCAACCGGGGAGGCGGTCTTGCGCCGGATCTCGATCAACCCGATGCCTGCGCAGCCGGATTGCCGGGGCTTGTGCAGTTCGGTACGCCGGATCCTTACGAGTCCGGTGCGGCTGAGTTGATCTGTATCCGAGACGATCTCGGCGACCTGTCTGGCGGCGGCCGGTGAGGCGGCGTTGCGGCTGTGGATCGTGAACGAATCGCCGGTGTCGGTGATGGAGATGGTGGCTGGAATGGCAGAGGTGTTTTGGGAGTGTTTCAGCACGTTTTGCGCCATCTCAACGAAAATGGTTTTCAGCAGATGTTTGAGCTGCCGTGGGGCGACCAGCGAGGTGATGAGCCGGGCCGTCGCGGCTGCTATTTGCGCCTGAGTCACCGGACCGCGGATTTCCAGCACGACGCGGGAGGCGGATGAAGTGCCTGGATGTGCTTTCATGCTCCGGTGGAGACGTTTACACCGATCAGCGTGATGTCGTCCCGCTGGACGGCTCCGCCGCGGAAGGCGTCGAGTTGAGTGGAGATCTCGGCCCCCTGGCGCATCATTGGTGTGCCGTGGAGGCTGAGCGCAAGGTTGCGCAGGCCGGACTTGTCGAAGGGACGGCGGAGGTGATTGGGCTGATGAATGACGCCATCGCTGAAAAGATAGATCGAAAGATCCTTCGTACGAGGCACCTTGTGCTGGACGTACTGAATTTTGGCCGGCAAATGAGCTCCCCCGCCCAGACCGTGCCGGTCGCCCCGGATCTCCCCGTATAGCGGCGTGCCGCTAGATCCATCGATCCAGATCAGTGGGAGGCCTGCTCCGGCGAAAACGATCTTGTCGGGGTCGATGCGGACGAGCGCGGCATCCATGCCGTCCTTGTTGTCGTTATTGGGGGAGTTCTGCCCCAGCGCGGCGCGGACTCTGATGTGAAGTCGCGACAGGATATCTGAGGGATCATTGGCTCCCCGCTCGATGACGATCTGCTGGAGCAGGACAAACGACATCATCGACATGAACGCCCCCGGCACTCCATGGCCCGTACAGTCGATCACCGCGAGATAAAACGAGTCCTCCCGGGCGAGACACCAGTAAAAATCGCCGGAGACGATGTCGCGGGGCCGGTAGATGATGAAGTGATCCGGGATCATTCGCTCAAGGGTCTCAGGTCGGGGGAGGATGGACTCCTGGATGCGCCGGGCGTACTCGATGCTGCTGATGATCTTGCGCTGGCTGGCGTCGAGGGCCTCCCGCTCCTGCTCCAGACGGCGGGCAAAGATTTCCCGCATGTCCATCTCGTCGCTGACCTTGCCGATGACCTTGTTGTACTCGGCGGCGATCTGTCCCACCTCGGTGTGAGGCTGAAAATCCAGGCGCGTGGTGAACTCTCCCCGCGTGCTGTGCCGCGACATCTCGCTGAGCAGGTCGATGATCTCGGTGCTCGCCCCATGCTCCGCGACATTGAGGCCGATGCGCTCGCCCTCCTCGCTGATGCGGAGGGGAATCACGCGGTCGATGGCGGTAAGGAGCAGCCAGCCGATCCCGAACGCACAAACGAAAAAGACAACGGCACCGAGACACTGGACGCCGAGCTGCTGAGAGCGACCGAGGCCCGTGCCGAGCAGTGCAAGGTCGCCGAACAAGGCGACGGCCAGCGTCCCCCATACACCGGGCACCGCATGGGCTGCGCTCGCCCCGACCACGTCATCGATCTTCCAGCGCTCAAGCAAATGGACGGCGGCATAGCTAATGACGCCCCCCACGGCCCCGATGAAAACCGCCTCACCCGGAGAGACCGCGTGGCAGCTTGCGGTCACAGCGACGAGGCCGGCTACGCACCCATTCAGTGTTTCGGGCAGGAGCGGGAGTTTTTGAAAATACCACACCGCCCCCATCGCGCTCAGGCAGCCCGCGCAACCGGCGAGCACCGTATTGACAATGATCGCCCCGACACGGTGGTCGAGGGCCAGGGTGCTCCCGCCATTGAATCCCAGCCATGCGACGAAGAGGACCAGCACGCCCACAGTGGAGGTGACCAGACTGTGCGGGTTGGCGAGGGGCAGCTTGCTGTCAAATCTCCCCAGTCTTGGCCCGATGACCATGGCCGCCGCCAGGGCCATCCAGCCGCCCATGCTGTGTACGACCGCCGAGCCAGCGAAGTCCACAAAGCCCATTTGCTTCAGCCACCCAGCCGGGTTCCAAGCCCATCCGCCCGCGATGGGATAAAGCAGGCCGGAGATCAGCACAGTCACCAGCAGGTATCCGCCGAAGCGCATGCGCTCGGCCACCGCGCCGGAGACGATCGTTGCCGCCGTGGCGCAGAACATCATCTGAAACAGGAAAAACGCATTCTGGGCGTTGTTGGATCGTTCGCCCGGAGAAAAGAAAAAGTCCGTGGTGCCGATCCAGCCTGATGACGCGCCAAACATCAGCCCGTAGGCGAAGGCCCAGAAAAGAAGCGATGCGATGACGAAGTCGATCAGGTTCTTGAGGGCGACATTGATCGTGTTCTTTGACCGGACGAGGCCCGACTCCAGCATGCAGAAACCGATCTGCATGCACATCACGAGTGCAGAGCAGGCGAATACCCAAAGCAGGTTCGTCGCTTCCATCCCCATCAGTCGTCCCGGTTTTTTCCTGGACGTGCAAATGGTTTTTCCATTTTGGGGCAAAAAGGCGTGTGTGGCTTTAGGGGGTGAAGTATCACCGGGGGGTGTTTGAGCGAGTCTTTCGTTTGAAGGAGCACGGTACGACGGTGCGTCGGGAGATCGTGGCCGGGCTGACCACCTTTGCCGCCATGGCTTACATCCTGGCCGTCAACCCCGGGATTCTCAAAGCCGCCGGGATGCCGGGCGACGCTCTGGTCACTGCGACGGCGCTCGGGGCGGCCCTGGCGACGATATTGATGGCAGCGATGACCAACTATCCCCTCGCGCTCGCGCCCGGCATGGGGATCAATGCCTTCTTTGCCTACACGATCTGCGTGGGTATGGGCATCCCGTGGCAGAGCGCCCTCGGCCTTGTTTTCATCAATGGCTGCCTGTTTCTGTTGCTCTCGGTGACGGGAATCCGGCAGCGCATCCTGGCCTCCATCCCCCTCGATCTGAAGGTGGCCATCGCGGCGGGGATCGGACTTTTCATTGCCTTCATTGGGCTGAAGGACGGCGGCCTGGTGGTTTACAATGAAGCGACGCTCGTCGGGTTGGGAGACTTGTCCTCGCCCTCCGTCCTGCTGTTCGCGGGAGGCGTCCTGCTCACCTGTGTGCTGATCGCGCGGGGGGTGCCGGGGGCGATCATTCTCTCCATGCTCGTCCTGGCGGTGGCCGGATTATTCGTTCCAGCGCCGCAGGGAGGAATGATCACGCAGTGGCCGGGGAAGATCTTTTCCTGGCCCGCGTCAATCGAACCGCTCTTCCTCAAGCTCAACTTTGATTTCATCCTGACCGAGCACATCAAGGCCATTCCTGTCATTCTCACCCTGCTGCTGGTCGATCTTTTCGACAACCTCGGCACGCTCATCGGCGTGACCCGACGCGCGGGCATCATGGACGAAGAGGGGGATGTTCCCAAGCTGGGCAACGCGCTCCTTGCGGATTCCACGGCGGCGATCCTGAGTTCCCTCCTCGGTACGTCGACAGTGGTGAGCTACATCGAAAGCGCGGCGGGCGTGCAGGCGGGCGGACGCACCGGACTCACCGCGATCACTGTGGCGGGGTGTTTCCTGGTGGCTCTCTTTGTGACGCCTGTGATCCTGATGATCCCGGCTGTGGCGGTGGCCCCGGCACTTGTCGCGGTGGGGCTCGTGATGTTTCAGAGCGTGACGGAGCTCAAGCTCGACCATTTCGACATCGCCGCCCCGGCGATGCTGACCATCCTCTTCATGCCATTGAGCTTCAGCATCAACTCGGGCATCGGCATCGGTCTGATCACGCTCGTAGTCCTGGGCCTCTTCGCGAAGCCGAGGCGATTTGACGTCGTGACGGCAGTGCTGGCGGTGTGCTTCCTTCTGCACTTCCTGGAGCCGGGACTCAGGAAGCTGACGGCTCCTTGAGCAGTCGGCGACGGAGCAGATCCAGGGCGGTCTGGCTGGCGAGGCGCTTGAAGGTCTCGCGGTCGGTGGGGAATTTTTCGTGGAGGCAGACCGTCGGCTGATCCTCCTCCGCGAGAGCGATGAAGACGGTACCGACGGGTTTCTCGGGTGTGCCTCCGGTGGGGCCGGCGATGCCGGTGAGGCTGATGGCGAAACGGGTGTTTGCTCGTTCGCGAGCGCCTTCGGCCATGGCCCGGGCGACGGGTTCGCTCACCGCGCCGTGTGTCGCGATCAGGTCGGCGGGCACGCCGAGCGTGCGGGTTTTGGCGGCGTTGGAGTAGGTGACCATTCCCTCCATGAAAACCTCGGAGGAGCCGGAGACGTCGGTGAGCCTGCTGGCGACGAGACCGCCTGTACAGGATTCTGCCGTCGCGACGGTGGCATGCTGCTCGCGGAGGAGTCCGATGACGACTTCCTCCAGATTGCGCCCGGATTGCGAGACGATGTGCGACCCGAGAGCGGAGAGTACGGCGGGTTCGACTTCGTCGAGGATGGCGGGAGCGCCGATGAGACGGAAATCGACCTCGTTGGGCCGTGCGCAATAGCCGACCTCCAGGTCGCCCCGGGCATTCAGCTCCAACCCGATCACCTCCTCGACCGCGCTCTCACCCATGCCCACGACATGGTAGATGCGGCACTCGGTCGAGGGATCGACGAGCTCTGGGATGGAATTCAGAATCGGCAGCACCGAGGCCTCAAACATCGGGCGCAGTTCGCGCGGGGGGCCGGGCAGGAGAAAAAGGTGCGGCGTGGTCAGTGCGCCGGTTTGCCGTGCGGGAAGGTAAAGACCGGGGGCGGTGCCGTTTTCATTAGGGAGCACGACTGCGCCTTCAGGGGCCATGGCCTGCCGGGCCATGCGTTCGCGGAATGGGATGCCACGGCGTTCGAGCCGCTGGTGGATCGCGGCGGTGACCTCGGGCCGTTCGGTCAGGGGCAGTCCGAGCAGCTCTGCGGTGATTTCCCGCGTGATGTCGTCGGTCGTGGGGCCGAGGCCGCCGGTGACAATCAGGACGTCGCAGCGCGGGAAAGCCTCGACCAGCGCACCGCGAATGGCGTCGCCGTCAGGAACGGTCGTCTGCCGCTCGATGCGCAGACCGAGCGGAAAAAGCTGCTGGCCAAAGTAGGCCAGGTGCGTGTTGACGACGTTGCCGAGGAGGAGTTCCGAGCCGGTATTGAGGACCTCGACCTTCATCGGAGGGCCCTCCCGGCGTGCAGGGAGCTATCGTTCGCGCGCCAGCGCCTTGATCCAGGTATCCGTGCGGGAGTGTTTGTCGGTGGCTTCCTGGAGATCGTAAACATAGAGAAGGTTGGCGAGGACCCGGAGCAGGATCTGGCGGGGCGTCGCGGGTTCCAGATGCGACGGGCGCAGCTTCAGGTTTTGCCGGGCCAGAATTTCCTCGCAGTCGGCCTTCGTCAAGATGCGTCCCCGATGGAAGGGGTCAAAATACACCTCGCCATGCCGCGCGATGAAGTGGCCGGGCAGGTTGATGCCCTCGACCTTCATGCCCGCGCGCGCCCCGACCATGCGGTACAGGATCGTGAGCGTGATGGGGATGCCCATGCGCGAGTCGATCACGCAGGGGAGGAGCGAATTTCGCTCGCAATAATACTGGTCCGTGTTGCCGCGGAAGCAGAGTTCCCCAGCCATGAATTCCGCGAGCGCCTGCACGCGCTGGCGGTTGCTCACAATGCCCGAGATGCGGACGAGGAACTGGCGGCCCCAGTTGTTGATGCGGGTCTCGTACGGGCGGGTATCGATGTTCGGCTCCAGCGCATTGGCCAGCATCCAGCACGCCCGCTCCAGGTCGTTGTCGTTTTGGAAGAAATGGCAAAGGAGGGAAAAATCCTCATCCGCGCCGTGGCTGGTGATCTCCTCCAGGACATCCTGGATATGGCGGGAAACGCGGGCATTGTCGACAGAAGCGAGGTCCCTGAGATCGCCGAGGATTTCCTCACCGCGAAGGGCGAGGGATTCCTTTACCATTCGTACAGTCTCGGGGTCATCGTCCTGGAGGAGTCGGACAATCGCGTTCTTTTGCGCGAACATGGCTAACTGCTCATTACGCCAATCCGGCGTGTTTCGCAAGCGGCTCAGCGGCAGGAAAACGGAATTTCCCGCCACATTTCTCTTGCTGAAGTGTATTACACATATATAACACTAAATCATGTTCATCGCGCTACATCCCTCAAGCGGGGTGCCGCTTTATCTCCAGTTGCTCAATCAACTGAAGGAGCGCATTGCCAGCGGGCAGGTGAAGCCGGGCGAGCAACTGCCCTCGGTGCGCGAACTTTCCGCCGACCTGAAGATCAACCCCCTCACGGTCGCCAAGGTCTACCAGATCCTTGAGCGCGAAGGGCTGGTCGAGACGCGGCGCGGCATGGGGACATTCGTCGCGCAGAAGGTTGATACCCTGCCTGTCGCGGCTCGCCGGCAGGCGCTCGATCCCGTCGTGCGCCAGCTCGTTGCGGAAGCCATCCATCTGCGCCTCAGCGAGGCGGAGGTGGTGGAACTCATCGCCCGCCATTTCCAGCAGCTCAATCCCCGCAATTCCTCAAACGAACCATGAACGAAAACGCCATCACCATCCGCGACGTGACGCGATCGTACGGGAAGACGCCCGTACTCGATCGTCTCGATCTCACCGTGAAGGCCGGGAGCATCTACGGCTTCCTGGGCCGCAACGGATCAGGCAAAACCACGACGATCAAGCTGCTGGCCGGATTGGGGCGTCCCGAGACCGGCGAGATTTCCGTGCTGGGCAGGGACCCGTGGGCGTTTACCGCCGAGGATCGGCAGGGGGTCGGCTATCTCTCAGAGAAGCAAAACCTCCCGCCGCTCATGAAGGTGAAGAGCCTGCTCGATTTCTGCTCCCGGCTGTATCCGCAATGGGACCGGGAGCTTTGCGAGGGGCTTATTGCGCGCTTCCAGGTGCCGGTGAACAAGCGCGTCAGCGCGCTTTCCATGGGCAACCAGCGGCTGGTTGGCGTCATTCTCGCCCTCGCGCCAAGGCCCGCCGTGGTGCTCCTCGACGAACCTGCCGCGAATCTCGATCCGGTGGCGCGCCGCGAGTTTCTGGACGAAATCCTCGATCTGATCCGCGATGGCGACCGCACGGTATTCTTCTCCACCCACATCCTGAGCGATGTCGAGCGTGTGGCCGACGAGGTGGGCATCCTCGCCCAGGGAAAGCTGCGGGTGAGCGAGTCTCTGGACAGCCTGAAGGAGACGGTAAAGCGCGTGCGGTTCTTCGGCTTTCCCGGCAACGCGCCGGAGCGTCCGCCGCAGGCCTTCGGCTGGCGGGTGCGCGATGGCGAGGCGCTCGGAACTCTGAAGCTAGCCCACCCCGGCGAACCCGCCGCCCTGGCCGCGAATTGGAAGTGCCAATACGAAATCATCGACCTGTCCCTGGAGGACATCTTCGTCGACATCGCCCGCAACTGATCCCATGAAAACACCATCGCAATTCTGGACGCTGTTTCGCTTTCACGTTTTTGCCAGTCCGTGGATCTGGGTCATGCCGCTGGCGCTTAGTATCCAAGGATTTGTCGGACTCAATCGGTATTACGGCGATCTTTCGATGGTGTTTCTGCTTTTCGGACAGCAGATGTGGGTGCCACTGGTGATCGCGGCTTGGATATTACTGCCGGAATTCTTTATGAGCAGCATGTGGATGACCGCGCAGACTCAACAGCAGGCGCAGGCGTTCGGAGGAGAGTTTCTCCTCACACGAGCTGTGGATCGGGAGAACGTCTTCCGCTGCCGCGGCGCTTTGTATTGGACCATTATCTGCGTCACGGTTGCGGTCTGGGTGATAGCAGCGGCGTTCAAGCCTGACATTACGCTTCAACTGAATTCGCAGGGCGGTGGCGCGGCCAAGGTTTCGTACTACCTGGACCATATTCCCGGGAGTTTTGTGGAAAAGACGACCGATGGCGGCACGACGATCAAGGCTCCAACCGGAAATATCCAGATCAGGGTTCTTATGTCCGTGCTGATGGTCGTGATGTCCGGGGTGTGGCTGGTTTTTCTGCCGCTGATATCTCGGCTGCCGCAACGGAAGTGGATTCATTGGAGCATATTCATTCTCGGGATTGTGGCGCTGCCGCTTCTGTCGCTTCGGGTGAGAGCTTCGCTGGAGCCGTTGCTCGTTTTCGGCCTGGCCCATCTTCCAGCCATGGTGGTCCTTGCTATCGGCATCCTCCTGGCAGCCGAACGGTTCGCGGAGACCCGGCTCGCGAAGCTGGAGTTTATGTAAAAACGAGGGACGACCGGCGCGTGGCCAGCCGTCCCTCGTGGGAGACAATCTCGTTAGTTCTGGCCGGCCTGGATGGCGGTGATGGCGATGGTGTAGACGATGTCTTCCACCAGCGCGCCGCGCGAGAGGTCGTTGACCGGGCGCTTGAGGCCCTGGAGCATGGGGCCGATGCTGATGACATTGGCGCTGCGCTGCACGGCCTTGTAGGTGGTGTTGCCGGTGTTGAGATCCGGGAACACATACACCGTGGCCTTGCCGGCGACGGGGCTGTTGGGCGCCTTGGTGGCGGCGACATCGGCGATGGCGGCGGCATCGTACTGGAGCGGGCCGTCGAGCAGGAGGTCGGGGCGCTTTTCCTTCGCGATGCGGGTGGCTTCGCGCACTTTGTCGACATCCACGCCGGAGCCGGAGTGTCCGGTCGAGTAGCTGATCATGGCGACGCGGGCCGGAATGCCAAAGCGCTCGGCGGACTCGGCGCTCTGGAGCGCGATGTCGGCGAGAGTCTCGGCGTCGGGATCGGGGTTCACCGCGCAATCGCCGTAGACGAGCACCTGCTCGGGCAGGCACATAAAGAAGATCGACGAAACGGCCTTCGCCTCGGGCTTGGTCTTGATGATCTGGAGCGCGGGGCGGATCGTGTTGGCCGAGGAATGCACCGCGCCGGAAACGAGTCCGTCGACCTCGCCGAGGGCGAGCATGACGGTGCCGAGCCACACGGTATCCTCGAGGAGTTCCGCGGCGTCCTTGGGCGTGAGACCCTTGTGCTTGCGCATCTCGACCAGGGGAGCGACGTAGTTACCGCGGATCGCGGCCGGGTCGACGAGCTCCAGACTCGAAGGGAGCTGAATCTCCTGGGCGTCGGCGATGCGTCGGATTTCATCCGGCGGACCGAGGAGGACGCACTTGGCAATGCCCCGTTGGGCGCAAAGCGATGCGGCCAGGATGGTGCGCGGCTCGGTGCCTTCCGGCAGGACAATGCGCTTCTCGAATTCGCGGGCGCGTTCCGTGATGCGGTAACAGAAGGCGGCCGGGGACATGCGGGACTCGACCGGCAGGGCGGCATGGGCGGCGAGCCAGTCGGCGTCGACGAAATGCGACACATGATCCATGACGAGCTGGACGCGCTCGAGGTCGTCGGCGGGCACCTCGCTGCTCATCTGCCCGAGGGCGGTGGCGGTGTTGTAGCTGTTGCTGCGGACGTGCAGGACGGGCAGTCCGGTTTCCCAGCCCGGCTCGCAGAATTTCATCATGTCGTCATCCAGATCGAGGTCGCCTGTGAGGATGAGGCCGCCGATCGGGGCCTTGAGGGCGGCAAGAGCGATGGCGGTGATGACATCGTAACGATCGCTCGGGGTGATGAGCATCGCGCCCGCCTGGAAGGTGTGGATGAGATTGGGCACCGTGCGGGCGAGCACGGTCATGTTCTTCACGCGGCGGCTCTCGATTTCCCCGGCATAGAGGACTTCGGCATTCAGGTGGCGGGCGATGTCGATGGCGCGCGGATGGGTGAGGGTCGGGTTGTCCGGGATCGCGCCGATGAGGGGAAACTCGCTATGGCCGAGGCGGCGGCTGCGCGAGGCGACATAGGAGGCGGCGTCCTGGAAGGTCTTGGCCTTCGCGTCGGGCACGCGATTGAGGATGCAGCCGATGACCGGGCCGGACTCCACGCCGCCGTATTGCCGGGCGGTGAACTCCAGCCGGTCTTCAAACTCCTCCATCGTCAACCCGGCCAGCGAGCCGACGAGAATGACATCGGCGGACAGGGTGCGGACGAGGAGGCGGTTCAGCTCAGCGCCGCCGGGGAGGTCGGGCGTATAGACGAGGCCCTCGACCACGACGACATCGGCGTCGCCTGCGGAGCGGTGAAAGTTGCCCACGACCTTTTCCATGAGCTCGTCCATGCGGTCGGCCGAGATCAGGCGCTCGGCGTCCTCGAGCGCGATGGGTTCGACGGGATTCAGGTTTGTCCGCTCCCGGATGAAATGGGTGGAGCGCTCGGGACCCTCATCCTCCTTGGTGGGTTGTCCGATGGGCTTGCAGAAGGCGACTCGGATTCCGCGTTTGTCGAGCGCGCTGACGAGCCCGAGAGCGATGGAGGTGATTCCCGCGCCGGTGCTGCAGGGGGCGAGATAGAGGGTATGAGGCATGGTTGGGTTATGAGGCTAGGGCAGGCACGAACCGCGCCGTCTCCCGGGCGATGACGAGCTCTTCGTTCGTCGGCACCACCATGGCGAGAATGGGGGAATCTGCGGTAGTGATGCGTCCATTGGCCGGGCGGCCGTGCTGGTTGTTGAGTTCGCTGTCGACCTGCGGACGGAGCAGGGACAAGTACGAAAGGGTTTTCTCGCGCACGATGGCGGAGTTTTCACCGATCCCGCCCGTGAAGATGAGGGCATCGATGCGGTCGAGCGAGGCGCTCATGCCGAGGATGTGCTTGGCCAGACGGAAGCAGAACATGTCGATGGCGAGCGCGGCGCGCTGGTGTCCGCTCGCCGCCGCCTCGGCCAGAGTGCGCATGTCGTTGCTGAGGCCGGAGATGCCGAGGAGGCCGCTCTCGCGGTTCACCATCGCAGTGACCTCGGAAAGCGTACAGCCCGTGCGGCGGGTGAGATACTCGTGGAGGTTGGCATCGACGTCGCCGGAGCGCGTTCCCATGATCAGTCCTTCCAAAGGAGTAAGCCCCATCGAGGTATCGTAGCTCTTTCCATTGCGGATGGCGCAGGTGCTGGAGCCGTTGCCGAGGTGCATCGTGATGAGATGCAGGTCCTCCAGCGGCTTGCCCATGAGCTTGGCCGCCTCGCCCGCGACATAGCGGTGGCTGGTGCCGTGAAAGCCGTATTTCCGCACCTTCTCATTGGTATACATCGCGTAAGGCAATGCGTAGAGATAGGCGCGCTTGGGCATCGTCTGGTGAAACGCGGTGTCGAAGACGACGACATGCGGGAGGTCGGGGAACTTTCTGCGTGCGGCCTCGATGCCCATGACGTGGGCGGGATTGTGTAGCGGGGCGAGGTCGGAGGCGGCTCCGATCAACTCGACCACCTTGTCGTCCACCAACACGCTTTCCGTAAAGTACTCTCCGCCATGCACGATGCGGTGGCCCACGCCCACGATGTCGCCATCGATGTGGCTCAGGATCTTGTCCAGCGCGTCGCCATGCGTCGCATTCGGGACCAGAAATTCCAGCTTTACCGGCTGACGGATATTGACGACAGCCTCGGGCGTGCCAAGCCTTTCGGCCAGCCCGTTAGCCACCGTTTTCCCGTCTTCGGGATTAATCAAGGTGAACTTGAGAGACGAACTCCCACAATTGACGACGAATATCAGACCCATCTTTGCGTATGCCGGAGCGGCTCCTTATATCGCCACGAATTCGCGAAAAGAGTAAGAAAGAACAGTCGGCCAACGTGAAAAAAACGTTTCCTCCCTCGGGAAAAAATCTTTTGCCAAGAAGCTTTGGCGCAAGGGAGATTCCAATTAGCTTCTGATTTTGACTATGACCCGCAGCTTCTCCGCCACCTTGACCCCCGCGCTTGCGGTCCATGCCATCCGCGTTTTCCTGTGGCGTCAGGTCCGGGTGAGCGGATTGGCGATGCTGGCGATCGCCCTGGGCATGGGCGGGTACCTGATCGTGAGGACGCCATATGACTGGACGGGGGGCGTCATCATCGCTCTCGTGGTCGCGCTGGCCGGGCTGTTCTGTGCGGATTACCTGCGCCGCCGTGCCGAGGCCATTTGCTGGCTGAAGACCTTTGGATCGCAGGAGTTGCAGTATGAGTTGACCGATGATTCGCTCACCGTGGTCGGTCCGGCCCGTCGCCTGACGATTTCTTGGAATGCGATTTTTGGTCTCTGGCGCAGCGAGCATGTGTGGCTCGCCTTCACGGACCGCGCCTCCTTCCTGACGATCCCAGCCAAGGGACCGTCAGCGGATGATCTGGCGTTTATCTCGGGAAAGATCGCCCTGCACGATCGGCCGATTCCCTGGGCGCACAAGAGACTGCGGCCCGCGGTCGGCTGTGCGCCCAAGAAAAGCTAGACTCTCCTAAACGTACAGGATGGCACCGTCGCCGATCTCGCACCGGTAGGTCGCGGCGGTGTGGCCGGTGGCCTTTTTGTACTCCTCGGCAATGATCGGGGCCACGCGGTCGTAGGCATCGTTGTCGGCCAGCGCAACGACTGCTCCGCCGAATCCTCCGCCCGTCAGGCGGGCGCCGTAGATGCCCTTCTGGGCCTGGGCGATCGACACGATGGCGTCCAGCTCCGCGGTGCTGTTTTCAAAGTTCTCGATCGAGCTCCGGTGCGAGGCGCTCATGAGTCTGCCGAATCCGGCGGCATCTCCGGCGCGGAGGAAATTCAGGGCGGCGAAGACGCGTTCGTTTTCGCCGACGATGTGCCGGGCGCGGCGCTTTACGATGTCGGGCATCTTTGCGGCCTCGAGCTGTTCGCTCGTGACATCGCGGAGGGCGGGTACTCCCATGATGCGGGCGGCCTCGAAGCACTGGTCGCGGCGCTCATTGTATTCGCCGCCGGTGAGCGCATGCTTCACGCCGGAGTTGATGATGATGAGGCCTACGCCCTTGGGGAAGGGGATCGTCTCGACGGATTCGGCGCGGCAATCGAGAAAGATCGCGTGCTCTTTTTTCCCGAAGACCGAGGAAACCTGGTCGAGAAGTCCGCAGCTCACGCCGACGAATTCGTTCTCTGCCTTGCGAGCCAGCTTGGCCAGGGGAAGAGCGTCGACCTGGAAATTGAACAACCGGGAAAGCAGGAGCGCGGTGCAGATCTCGAGAGCGGCCGAACTCGACAATCCGGCTCCCAGCGGAAGCGTGCTGGAGAAGTCGGCTTCGTAGCCCTGGACGGGGTAACCCGCATCCTTGAGCACCTGGGTAACGCCCAGCGGATAATCTGACCAACTGTCGGCGGGCTTGAGATTCTCCAGGTCGGCGCAGCTCACTCCCTCGATGCCGTCCGAGGTGAGAACGACTTTGCCGTCCTCCCTTGTTTTCCCTTGAGCGGAGATTCCCAGATGGGTTGCGGCGGAGAGCACAACGCCACCATTGTAGTCGGTATGATTGCCAAGAAGCTCCACTCGGCCGGGCGCGAAAGATTTTGCGGACAACATCGATAGAACCCGTAGCAGAAAGTCAGGGTGCGCCGCAACATCGTGAGCTTGCCAAGGCATGCAACTGTGCGAGACTGAGAGCTGTAACCCAACATTGCGCAATATGTCTGAGACCAATCTGCCAGAAGGGGCGACAAACGTCGCAAACCAGAAGCTTGAAAGCGGCGCCGAGCACGCCAAGGCGGCACTGAACGCCGCAGCGGATGCCGGCAAAGCGGTTTCGGAAACCGTCAAGCAACATGCCCACTCGGTCTACGAGACCGGCCGTGAGCATCTTTCCGCCGCTGCCCGCGACATTTCCGAGGCTGGAAAGGCGAAGTATGACGAACTCCGCGGCCAGGCGACGAATATCGCCGGCCAGTACAAGTCCCGTGCCCAGTCGGCATTGTCCGATGCCCAGGCCAAAGCCCAGAGCTTCCAGGGTGACGCGGAGACATACGTGCGTGAAAACCCGCTTCGTGCGGTGGCCATCGCGCTCGGCATTGGTTTCGTCCTCGGTGCCCTTTTCCGCCGCTAGTCGGCATCATTCTCTGCGATGAGCACTGCCGCCGTACCGCCCCCAGAGGGGCGGGGGGAAACCCATGGCTTGATCGATGCGATCACGCACTTGTGCGGGTCGCTCGGTCGGCACATTCATGCCTTGTCCTCCCTTGCCGGGGTCGAGGCCAAGGAGGCGGCAGGTGTTTATCTGCGGGTCGCCATCGCGGTGGCAGCCGGGCTTTTGCTGGGGCTCTTTGCGTACCTGCTGCTCCTTCTGTCAATAGCCTTCCTCCTGGCTTTGTCGGGCGTGAGCTGGCTGTGGATCACGCTGGGACTCGGGCTGCTTCATGTTGGCGGCGTCGCCGCGTGTTACGTGTTCATACGCGGGCAGGTCAGAAAACCCGTTTTTGCCACCACCCAGGAGGAGCTTCGCAAGGACTTCGCCTCGCTGAAATCTTTCCGTCTATGAGCAAGGAGTTCCTTTTGAACGAACTGCGGCGTTCCCGTGAGGAACTGAGCCGCGACACCTCCGTGCTCCGGCGCGAGCTCGATTTTGAGGCCAAACTCAAGCAGAGCGTCCGCAAGCATTCCTTCGCCTGGCTGGGTTCCGCCGCCGCCCTCGGCTGGATGATCGCGGGACCGAAGAAAAAGACCCGCGTGGTGACAAAGCTGGTCGGGTCCAGGGGTGAGCCGATCAAGGAGGAGGCAAAGAAAGCCGCCGGTCGGGCTGGTGCGCTGGGGATCGCTGTCACGGCGGCCAGGTTTGCCTTCCCCTATCTCCGCCCCGTTCTTCTCCAGTACGCGGGGAGATTTGCGGGCGAACTCGCCCAGCGATTTGCGAAATAGCACGCAACCAGACGAAATTTGAAAATCGTCTTTTTCTGCTTTTTTCGGGGACGGGTGTAAGCATTATTCCGCAAGTGACCACCCCAACAGACGCGTCTTCCTCCCATATCGAAGTCGTGAACGAAATCCGCACCCTGGACCATGTCGACCAGTACTTGATGGTCGGCAAGGAATCCGATGCCTCGGATATTCACCTGAGCGTGAACTCCAAGCCGATCTGGCGGCGTTTCGGCCAGCTTGAGGCGATCTGGCAGCAGGCTCCCGTATTGACCGCCGCGGACACGGAGCGGCTGACGATGGGCTTTCTCACGGATGCCCAGAAGCAAACCATGGCCGAGCGCGGCGATGTGGATTTTGCCTACGCCAACAGCTTTGGCCGCTTCCGCGCCTGCGTCGTCCGGCAGCGTCTCGGCTATGATCTTACGTTCCGTATCATCAGCAGCCGCGTCCGCTCGATGGACGAACTCGGCCTGCCGCAGCAGCTCAAGCTGCTGACCCAGTACCAGAACGGGCTGGTCCTGGTCACGGGATCGGTCGGTTCCGGCAAGAGCACCACGCTGGCCGCACTGGTGGAGGAGATCAACGGAGCGCGTCACGATCACATCATCACGCTGGAGGACCCGATCGAGTACGTGATCCGGTCCAAGGGCTGTCACGTCACCCAGCGTGAAGTGCATACGCACACGAAGTCCTTTGCCGCCGCCCTGCGCGGCGCTCTCCGTGAAGACCCGGACGTCATCATGGTCGGTGAAATGCGCGACCTTGAGACGATCTCGCTGGCGATCACGGCCTCCGAGACCGGTCACCTCGTGCTCGGCACCCTGCACACCAGCAACGCGGCCCGCACGCTCGACCGTGTGCTCGACGTTTTCCCTACAGACCAGCGGGATCAGATCCGTATCATGGTCAGCGAATCGCTGCGCGGCATCATCAGCCAGCAGCTCGTTCCCCGGGCCGACGGCCGCGGGCGCTGCCTGGCGATGGAGATCCTGATGAACAACCCCGCCGTGGGCAACCTCATCCGCGAAGGCAAGACCTTCATGCTGCCCGGCGTGATCCAGACCGGGCGCAAGCAGGGCATGCAGCTCATGGACGATGCGATCCTGAGCCTGTTCCAGCAGGGGCTCATCACCTCCGAGGAGGCGTACTACCGCGCGGAGAACAAGCAGATCATGCGGCAGGTCCTGGGGATTCACTGAGCCATGGCATACATCGATCAATTTTTTCAGGTTCTCATCCAGGCGGGCGGTTCCGATTTGCACCTGGGCGAGGGTGAGCCGCCAAAGATCCGCCGCCACGGCGAGATCCTCCCCATCCGCGAGGAGGTGCTCACCCACGAGGAGATGGCCTTCATGCTGAGCGAGATCTGCTCGCCGGCCCGCTGGCAGAGGTATGAGGAAACCGGCGATCTCGACTTTGCCTACGAGATGGATGAGGAAAGCCGCTTCCGCTGCAACTACCTGAAGCAGACGAATGGCTACGGCGCGGTTTTCCGTATCATCCCGACCAAGATCAAGTCGCTGGAGGAACTCGGCGTACCGCAGGTCATCAAGACCTTTGGCGAGATGCGCGGCGGCATCGTGCTGGTCACCGGCCCGACAGGCTCCGGCAAGAGCACCACGCTGGCGGCCCTCATCGACTACATCAACTCCAACTTCTCGCGCCACGTCGTGACGATCGAGGAGCCGATCGAGTTCGTTCACCGCAACAAGAAGAGCATCATCACCCAGCGCGAGGTGCCAGAGCATGCCATCACCTTCCCGGCGGGATTGAAAGCCGCCCTGCGTGAGGATGCCGACATCGTGCTCGTGGGTGAAATGCGCGACTTGGAAACGATTTCGCTGGCCCTGACGGCGGCCGAGACCGGCCTGCTCGTTTTTGGCACGCTGCACACGAATAACGCCCGCAAAACCGTCGACCGTATGATCGACGTGTTCCCGGCCGACCAGCAGTCGCAGGTGCGCACCATGCTTGCCTCCTCGCTGCGCGGCGTCGTCGCCCAGCTCCTGCTCAAGAAGCAGGATGGCGGCGGTCGAGTGGCCGTGAACGAGATCCTCGTGGGCAACAGCGCCGTGTCGGCCATTGTCCGTGAAGGTGCCACGCAGAAGCTGCAGGACGTCATCGTCGGCGGCAAGGGCGAGGGCATGCAGTTCATGGACGACGCCATCTGGGAGCAACTCGTCGGCGGAGCCGTATCGCCGCATGAGGCTTACATGAAGGCCATCGACAAGCAGCGGTTCCGCGTGTTCCTGCCGGACGACGAGGCCGATCTCGCCAACTCCGCCGGAGCCGGGGATGACCCGTCGACTCGCGGAGGGGACAAGGGCCGCCGCAAGTAGCTGATGAAGAGCAGCCCCCCATGCCCGTGATATGAGCAAGAGGGAATTCCTGCTCGTCGACATCAGCAACAGCTTTACGAAGCTGGCCTTTTCTTCCCGGGAACGCATCGGGCGCATCGAGCGCATTCCGACGCCGCTTCTCTCCGTGCAAACGCTGCGTACTGTGCTCGCAGGACGCACCTTTGCCCATGCTGCGGTGGCTTCCGTCGTGCCGGGGAAAAACCTGGAGATCGAGAGAGCCATCGGCTCCGAGATCTGCTGGGTGGGTCCGGGCGTCGATCTCGGCATCGGCATCGACTACCCGCAGCCGAGAACCATCGGCGCGGATCGCCTCGCCAACGCGGTCGGGGCGAAGTTTCTGCACGGAGCTCCTGCCATCGTGGTCGATTTCGGCACGGCGGTGACGTTCGATGTGCTCACTGAGGAGGGGAACTACGCCGGTGGTGTCATCGCTCCCGGCTTGAGTGCGATGACCGATTATCTGCACAGCCGCACGGCCTTGCTGCCCAAGGTGAAACTGCGCGAACCGCGGCGAGCCATCGGACGAAGCACCAAGGAGGCGATGCAATCCGGTGCCGTTTATGGTTACCGGGGGCTGATCAAAGAGATCGTCCAGGAGATCGAAAGGGAAATCGGGGAGGCTCAGGGGGTGCGCTTGATTGCCACGGGCGGCGACGCCAAGCTGATTGCCGGGCAGACGAAACTCTTCGATGCCGTCGAGCCACAACTGACCCTGGAAGGCATCCGAATCATCGCAAGGCGGAATTTTCCAGCCGGACGATAAGGTTCATCCGGCGCGCCTGCGTAAAATCGATGGTGATCTGATTAGCCGGGTTCCACGTCGATCGTTTCCACTTCACCCGGGTGACACCGGATGGTGAGAGCCAGCGGTCGGCAGCACACTGCGCAGTCTTCGATCGTAGTGTAGGAACCCTCCTCGGTATCGACTTCGATGGCGAAGCTCTCGCCACAGAAGGGACACACTATCGTGGTGTCTTCGATGAGGTTCATACTTTGTATACCTCCTTTCCCGGCGAAAAGCGTACGCCCGGAAGGACGAGGGTGCAACCCGATTTGGCCTCCGCATCGCATGGAATAGCAGGTCGCAAGGGGGCACGTGGGTAACATTCCCTTTGCAATTCCCCAAAACATTCTAGATTCCAAGCCGCCGGAAACGGCCAAAACCTCAACAATCAGAGACAGAGACAATATGCTGACAGTAGGAGATCTATTCCCGGCCTTTCATTCCAAGGCATGCAACGGGCTCACCAGTGACGACATCATCGAAATCGACAACTCCACCTACAAGGGCAAGTGGACCTTCTTTTTGTTTTACCCGAAGGACTTCACCTTCGTCTGCCCGACCGAGCTCGTGGAGTTTGGCAAGCGCAATGGCGACTTCAAGGACCGCGACGTGCAGTTGATCGGCGGTTCCACCGACAACGAATTCTCGCATCTCGCGTGGCGCCAGTCGCATGCCGACCTGAAGAGCCTGCCGTACCCGCTCATCGCCGCCCAGAAGCTGGCCGGTGACCTCGGCATCCTCGATCCCAAGGAAAACGTCTGTCTGCGCGCAAGCTTCCTCGTCGACCAGCATGGCGTGATCCAATGGGCCACGGTGAACAACCTCTCCGTGGGCCGCAGCGTGGAGGAGGCCCTCCGCGTCGTCGACGCCGTCCAGTCCGACGAACTTTGCCCGTGTAACTGGAAGAAGGGCGACGCAACTCTCAAGGTCTAACGACATTCCCACAGCGCCCGGTTGGCAACGACCGGGCGCACTTTTTCATGTCCGCTCTCGAATCGCTCCGCGATAAACTTCCCGAGGCCGCCAAGGACCTCAAACTCAACCTTCAGGCCATCCTCCGGCCGGAAAATCTCACCCAGGACCAGGTCTGGGGCTGCGTGCTCGCCAGCGCCTTTTTCCTCGGCGACGAAGCCCTCACCCTCGCTCTCGTCGAGGAAGGCCGCGCCAATGGCGTGACCGAGGAACTCCTCGACGACGCCCGCGCTGCCGCGTCGATCATGGGAATGAATACGGTGTACTACCGCTTCCGCCATCTGGTGGAAAAGGAGTCGTACAATGCCATCCCGCCGCGCCTGCGCATGATGCGCATGAGCCAGCTCAAGACCGACAAGGCCACGTTTGAGCTCATGTCGATGTCCTGCGCCGCGCTCGCCGGCTGCGGCATGTGCCTCAAGGCGCATGAGGCCACCCTGCTCCAGCACGGCATCACCGAGGCGGGAGTCAATGACTCGATCCGCATCGCTGCCGTCCTCAGCGGCGTGAAAATCGCCCTGAGCATCCCCGCTTAACCCGCGAGGAAATTCCTTCCGCGTCTTCCCGGTTTCTCTCGAAGCCGGGAGGGCGATAGGATCGAATCTTTAAAAGTGACGTTAAGCTGCCTTGATCGCAGCCCTTCGGGATTTCGTTTTGAGTGCAGGTGTCAAACGGCTTGCAACCTTGACCGTATGAAGGGCTTTTAAAACGGTTTTCGGGCTCTGAGCAGCAACCATCAAAAGCGCTTTTGCTGCACCTTCCGGTTCGCGTCGTTTCTGCTCCCAGTTTTGAATTGTGCGAGCACTCACCCCAATCATAAGGGCAAACTCCGACTGGCTTAACCCAAGTCCATCCCGGATTTTCTGAACGTCAGGAACAACGATTTTGGTGACCCTTGCGGCCTTGCGATTGCCTCGTCGGATCTCTCCAGCCTGTTTGATGCTGGCTACCAGTTCCGCAAAGTCTTCCGTCTTCATGATAGTTCCTCTTTAATGAGGGCTCGGAGCACCCTCAATTGTTCGTTCGATAGATCCTCTTGTTTGTTCTTTGGGTAGGCGAAGAGAAGGTAAATGCCGTCTTCTTGCAAGATGTAGTAGATGACGCGTATTCCTCCTCGCTTTCCCCGTCCTTGTGCCGACCATCGAATTTTCCGCAATCCCCCGCCGCCTCGGATAACGTCTCCAGCCTCGGGATTGAGAGTCAGGATCATTTGAAAGCGCCGATATTCGGCATCCTCAAGTAACTCGATGATCTGTTTGGTGAAGATCGGAGTTTCGATGAACTGCACACAAATATCCTATACGCCAATGGCGTATGAATGCAAGCCGAATTAGGTGCTTGTCTGTAGAATCAGATCCGCCGCTAACCCTCGACCTCGAGGCGTTTGGCGTCGCTCCAGAGATTTTCCAGACCGTAAAACTCGCGCTTGTCGTTGTGGAAGAGGTGAACGATCACGTCGCCGTAATCGAGGACGATCCACTGGCTGATCGGGAAGCCGTCCTCGGAGGCGGGCTTGCGGTCGAGTTGTTCGCGGCATTGCTCCCGGATGGACGAGGCGATGGCCTTGAGCTGCGGCTCGGAGGAGCCGGAGCAGATCACGAAATAGTCCGTGAAGGTCGAGATTCCCTGCATATCGAGGACGGTGATGTCCTCGGCCTTCTTGTCTGCCGCTGCGGCGGCGCAGGCGCGAGCCAGCTTTTCGCCGTCAGTCATTGCAGTAGAGTCGGTGTTTCTTGATTACGTCACAGGTGGCCACGGGGACCATATACCTGATGGAGCTGCCCCGGGCAACGCGATTGCGAATCTCGGTGGAGGAAAGTTCGATATTTCGCGAGATGATCGGCAGGCCGGAGAGAAACGGGACGCCCGCACGGGTAAGGACCACGAATTGAACGAGTTCCTTGAGCTGGTCGACTTCGCGCCATGTATTCAACTCCTCCAGATTGTCGTCACCGACGAGGTAGTACAACTGGGCCTCGGGGAATTTCTCCCGGTACAAACGAGCGGTATCGACGGCGTACGAGGGGCCTTCGCGCTCGACCTCGCAGCGATCGAGTTCGAAATATTTCTCTCCCTCGATGGCGGCCTGAATCATTTCGCAGCGTACCTCCGCAGGGGCTGGGGGCTTGCGGAGCTTGTGCGGAGAAAGGTTGGCGGGGATGAAGGCGATCTTCGACAGCTTCAATCGCTCAAGAGCATCGCGCGCCAGGAGCAGATGACCGTTGTGGATGGGATCAAACGTTCCGCCGTAAAGGCCGATCTTGAGCGGGGAGGGATTCATTCGACAGATGAGGGCAGTTTATGATCTTTGAAGGCAATATGCCATCCCAAGATGTGGGCCAGTTGCTGCTCGTCGGAGTCCCCGGTGCGGAGCTCGATGCCGAGACGGCCAGATTTTACAAAGACCTTCAGCCCGGGGGATTCATCCTCTTTGGGCGCAACATTCAGACTCCGATCCAGCTCCGCAAGCTCATCGACGACCTGCGCGACCTGAGCGATATCGAGCCGGTCGTGACCATCGACCAGGAGGGCGGGCGGGTCTCGCGCCTCAAGCTCATCGGCAACGAACCGCCGAACGCTCAGCAGCTCCGCGACCGCAATGATCTCGGTTTGATACGCAAGCATGGCGACATCACGGGACGGCTTTTGCGGCTCTTCGGGTTCAATCTCGACCTTTGCCCCGTGCTCGATATTTCGTTCGACGACGAGGCGGATAATTCCCTGCGCGGGCGCTGCTATGGCCGCACGGTGGCCGAGGTGATCGAGAAGGCGGGTGCCTTCAATGAAGCTCTCCGCGAGGCGGGCATCCTGAGCTGCGGCAAGCATTTCCCCGGCTATTCCTCAGCCGGGCTCGACCCACACCACGAACTCCCATCGATCGAGCGTTCCCGCGAGCTGATGGAGGAGTACGAACTCGCCGTCTTCCGCGCTTTTGCCGGCAAGGTCGACAGCATGATGATCGGCCACATCACGATCTCCGGTCTGGAAGCGGGCGGCCCGCCGGCCTCCCTCTCTCCCGCGATGATCAACGGCCTGCTGCGAGAGGACATGGGATTCAACGGCCTCGTCATGACCGACGATCTCGACATGGGCGCGATCCTGAACCACTACGGCTTCGACGAGACGATGCGCCGGGGCATTGCCGCCGGAAACGACATGCTCATGATTTGCCATCGCGTTGAGCTGGCTGCCCAGGCGAAGAAAGTTCTCGCCGAGCTTCCCGTTGGGGAAACCGAGGCGGCGCTGGGCCGCATGGCGTCCTTCAAGGCCAGGCTCTCTCCACCCACGCCCTTTACGGAGGAAGCCTTCCGCAGCGTCGATTCCGAAATCTGGGATCTCCGCGTCGCCACCCTCGGCGAGGAGCTGGCTGGCCAGCGCAGCGCCGAGGACGGCAAACGCTCCCCGGTCGAGCTGTACTAGTTTTACGGCTCTCCGATCACCGGATTGGCAATGACGATGGCCTGGGCGCGAACCGCACGGGTCAGCACTTCCTTGCCCGAAAAATACCGCTCCTCCGGGGCCAGAAAGCTCGCGTTGCAGGAGCTCAAGCGACTTCAGTGATCAAATATTTCATTTTCTCGTGAAATTTCTCTTGCGAAGCCAAAAATTCCGGGCATAGTGGGAATCGTTCTGGGGGGAACAGCAGGCCACCGTGGCATTCGTCGCGGTGGCCTGCATCATTTCCAGGTACTTTCGTCGCCTGTCTTTTTCCCCCGCCCTTCGTGTCCGCCTGGAGAATGGGCGATTTTCTTCTTGATGGTGTCTCGAATAATCTTAGGGGCCAAGTAATAAGCCGCCTAATTACTCATTGACTTAACCATCAATCGTATTAAATCTTCCCGACATGTCGATTTTCCTGCTCAAGGAACTTCCCCGGTATGAATGCCTGGAGGAAGCGGCGGCGGATATTCCCGGTGCGGATGCCTCAATTTGTGAGGTGTACATGAATCTGCTGCACACCGGGGAGGTGATCGCTCGTGCGGAAGCGGCGTTTCTCTCCCGATTTGGCCTGAATCAGGCCCGGATGGTGTTGCTTTTTATCCTCGACGGCTCTCCGACAGGAAGCATGAGGTCGTCGGAGATCGCCGAAAAGTCGAGTGTGAGCCGGGCGACGATCACGGGCATCCTCGATACGCTGGAAAAGGCGGGCCTCGTGGCCCGTGCCTCGGACCCCAATGATCGCCGGGCTTCCAACGTAAAAATCACCCCCGCAGGCGAAAAGCTGCTCGCCAAGGTACGGCCGGAGTTCATGCGCTGGTCGGCTGGAACGGTCGGAACTTTATCCCCCCAGGAACGTAAACAACTCGTCGAATTGCTTCGCAAGACCCGGCAATCCTTCGAGGAACCATCTAGCGGGTCGGCATCAAGGAATGGCTGCCATGATTAAAAAAGTTATCACGATAGTGCTCGCCGTTGCAGCGGCAGCCGGGGTCTGGGTCTTGCTCGGAGGAGTCAAGGCTCTTCAGATCAAGGGGATGATGGAAAAGTTTGCCCACATGAAGATGCCGCCGGAGGCGGTGACTGCCATGCAGGCACCGGAGGAGGACTGGGTGCCCGCCATCCGCGCCGTCGGCTCGACTTCGGCGGTGCAGGGTGTCGTCGTGAGCACGGACCAGCCGGGCATCGTGGAGAAAATCGCCTTCGAGTCGGGGCAGAATGTGAAGCAGGGCGACCTGCTCGTGCAGCTCGATGTGAGCCAGGAGCAGGCGCAGTTGCGCTCGGCCCAGGCGCAGTTGAAACTCGCGGAGACGAGCCTGCAGCGGCAGAAAAACCTGCTGCAAAATCGCGTGAGCTCGCAGGCGGATTTCGATTCGGCGCAGGCCCAGTACGACCAGGCTGAGGCGCGGGTGCAGGAGGTTTCCTCGTTGATCAATAAAAAGACCATCCGTGCGCCATTCACGGGCATGCTGGGTATTCGCATGGTGAACCTCGGCCAGTATCTCCAGAGCGGAGCGCAGGTGGCGCCGCTGCAATCGCTGGATCCGATCTACGTGAACTTCTACCTCCCGCAGCAGTCAATCGGCTCGATCAAGGCCGGACAGGATGTCCTCGTAAAGGCGGACGGTCTGGACGACAGGATTTTCCAAGGCAAGATCAACGCGGTGGATTCTGTCGTCGACGAGGCCACTCGCAACGTCCTGGTGCAGGCCACGTTGGCTAATCCGGATGGATTGCTCCGCCCGGGCATGTTTGTCGGTGCCGAGGTGCCGCTGCCCAACAGCGAGAAGCGTGTCATGGTTCCCGCGACAGCGGTGCAGTTCGCCCCCTATGGCGACACGGTCTACATCGTCGAGCAGATGACCGACAAAGACGGCGAGTCCTATACCGGCGTGCGCCAGCAGGTCGTGAAGGTGGGGGAATCCAAGGGCGATCTCGTGTCGATCCTCAGCGGCGTGAAACCGGGCGAGCAGGTTGTCACCTCGGGCGTCTTCAAGCTGCGACAGGGCTCCCACGTTCAGGTCAACAATACGATCGAACCCGCCAGCAGCGAAAAGCCCAAGCCCGAGGACTCCTGATCCACCGGGCCACCTCAACAGCCAACAGGCTATGAAATTTACGGATATCTTCATCAAGCGCCCGATCCTCGCGATCGTGGTGAACCTGCTGATCCTGATCGCGGGTCTGGTCTCGATCAATACGCTGAGCGTGCGTCAATACCCGCGCAGCGATATCGCGGTCGTCACCGTGACCACTGCTTTTGTCGGTGCCAACGCCGACCTCGTGCGCGGTTACATCACCACGCCGCTCGAGCGGGTCATCGCGAGCGCGGACGGTATTGACTACATGGAAAGCTCCAGCGCGCAGGGAGTGAGCACGATCACCGTGCACCTGAAGCTTAACTACGATACCAACGCGGCCCTCACCCAGATCCAGGCCAAGGTGGCGCAGGTGCGCAACGACCTGCCGCCCGAGGCGGAGGCCCCGGTGATCGAGGTGGAGTCCAAGGACTCCGAGTTTGCCGCAGTCTATCTGAGCTTCTACTCCAAGGATCTCGACCAGAACCAGATCACCGACTACCTCACCCGCGTCGTCCAGCCGAAGCTCTCGGCCATCCCTGGCGTGCAAAAGGCGGACATCCTGGGCGCCCGCACCTTTGCCATGCGCATCTGGCTGAAGCCCGACAAGCTCGCCGCCCTCAACATCGCGGGTACGCAGGTGCAGCAGGCTCTCCAGGCCAACAACTACCTCTCTGCCGTCGGAAAAACCAAGGGCAGCATGATCGCCGTCAACCTCGTCGCCAATACCGATCTGCGCTCGGAGGAGGAGTTCCGCAATCTCGTCATCAGCGAGAAAAACGGGTCCATCGTGCGCCTCGGCGACGTGGCCGACATCTCGCTCGGTGCGGAATCCTACGATGAGGACGTGCGTTTCTCCGGGCAGAAGGCGACCTTCATGGGTGTGTGGCCGCTGCCGCAGGCCAACACGCTCGACGTCGTGCGCCTCGTGCGGGAGGCTCTGCCCGACATCGAGTCCCGCCTGCCCGCCGGCATGCACGCCGACGTGGCCTACGACTCGACGATCTACATCGACAGCGCGATCCATGACGTGATCAAGACGCTCATCGAGACGCTGCTCATCGTCATCGTAGTGATCTTCCTTTTCATGGGTTCCGTACGCTCGGTGGTCATCCCTGTCATAGCCATCCCGATCTCGCTGATCGGGGCGGTGTTTCTGATGATGATCGCGGGCTTCACCATCAACCTCCTCACGCTGCTGGCCATCGTGCTCGCGGTGGGTATCGTGGTGGACGATGCCATCGTCGTGGTGGAAAACGTGGAGCGGCGTCTCCAGGAGGGAGAGACGCCCTTCCAGGCAGCCATCAATGGCGCGCGCGAACTGATCGGCCCGGTCATTGCCATGACCATCACGCTGGCAGCAGTCTATACGCCCATCGGCATCCAGGGCGGCCTCACGGGAGCGCTCTTCCGGGAGTTTGCCTTCACCCTGGCGGGGGCGGTCATCGTGTCGGGTATCGTGGCATTGACTCTCTCCCCGATGATGTCGTCGCGCATGCTGCGCGAGGGCGATGCGGAGCGAGGATACGCCGGGTGGGTGAACCGCCGGTTTGACGCGATTCGCAGATGGTACTCGGCAGTCCTGTCAAAGACCATGGGCTATCGTGCGGCGGTGATCGTTTTCAGCGCCTTCATCGCGCTGCTCATTGTACCGCTCGCCATGTTCTCGACCAATGAACTGGCGCCCAACGAAGACCAGGGCTTCATCTTCGGCATCATCAACGCGCCAGCCAACGCCACGCTCGACCAGGTGACGCTGTTCTCCGATGAGATCAACAAGGCGTTCATGTCCGCGCCGGAGGTTTCCAACACCTTCCAGATCAACATGCCGACGGGCGGATTTGGCGGTCTTGTAACCAAGCCATGGGATCAACGGGAGCGCTCCACCGAGGAGATAGCGGCCGAGTTGTTCCCCAAGACCGGTTCCATCGCGGGTCTGCAGGTGATCCCGGTGACGCCGCCGCCGCTGCCGGGTGGCAGCAACTTCCCGATCGAGATCGTGATTGCCTCGACGGCTGAGCCGAAGGAGCTCCTCGACATCGCCAACAAACTGGTGGCCAAGGCCTTTCAGAGCGGCCTCTTCATGTTCGCCGACACGGATCTGAAGTACGACCAGCCGCAGACCGAGATCGTCTTCGATCGGGACAAGGTGGCCGCCCTCGGGCTGAACCTCCAGCAGGTCGGTGCGGACTTGTCGGCACTCATCGGCGGCAACTACGTCAACCGCTTTCAGGTGCAGGGGCGCAGCTACAAGGTGATCCCGCAAATCAAACGGACCGAGCGGCTTTCCGCCGACCAGCTCAAGGAGATCTACGTGAGCGGGCCGGGAGGCAGGCTCGTCCAGCTCTCCACCTTTGCGACGCTGAAAAACTCCGTCGAACCGCGCGAGCTCAAGCGCTTCCAGCAGCTCAACTCGGCCACGGTCCATGGCGCACTGCCGCCCGGCGTGTCGAAGGATCAGGCTCTCCGCGTGCTTGAGGAGGAGGCGGCGAAGCTGCTGCCGGCGGGATTTGTCATCGACTACGCGGGTGAGTCGCGGCAGCTCCGGAAGGAAGGCAATACGCTCGTCACCACGATGGTGCTGTCGTTTGTTCTGATCTTTCTGGTGCTCGCGGCGCAGTTCGAGAGCTTCCGCGACCCGTTCATCATTCTCTTCGGATCGGTGCCGCTCGCCCTCTCGGGCGCGCTGGTTTTCTCCTTCCTCGGCTTCACCTCGCTCAACATCTACAGCCAGGTGGGATTGATCACACTCGTCGGACTCGTTGCGAAAAACGGCATTCTCATCGTGGAATTTGCCAATCACCTGCAACAGAGCGGCTTGTCGCGTGTCGAGGCGGCCGTGCAAGCTTCAGTCACCCGGTTGCGTGCGATCCTAATGACCACTGCCGCGACGGTGGTAGGGCATACGCCGCTGGTCTTCGCCAGCGGACCGGGTGCAGCCGCTCGTAATAGCATCGGCATCGTCCTGGTGACCGGAATGCTAATCGGAACGGCGTTCACCCTGTTCGTCGTCCCGGTGATCTACAGCCTCATCGCCACCGATCGCAGTAAAAATCGCAAGGGGAAGGAGCATCCGGCTCCAACGGTCAAAGACGCCCTCGCCGTCTAGGGCAATCCTAACACCATTCCTAACGCCCGTGTGGTCTTGTTATGACTGCACGGGCGTTTTTTTTAATCTTTTTCTTGGCACTGGCACGGCTGCTGCTACTCATTTCGCAGATTTCTGGTTGGCGCAGCGAAGTTGGGACTTTTTAAAACGACGAGGTGCCGCAGGGAACAAAGGGACTGTAACCAAATTGTAAAAAACGAGCTCTTGTCGCTGTGGGAACGGCGACTAGAAGCGAGTGCGAACTTGACCAAATACGGAATGAAAAAGGGCAAATTGTTAAAGGTTTTAACGGCGAGTTTGATACTGGTGGCCGCGAATGTGACCGCTGTTCAGGCGCAGAATCAGAGTCCGGCGGTGGCATCCGCCCTGGCGCAGGCGAAGGCGAATCCCTCGCAGGCGGCGGCCATTGCGGCTGCTGCGGCGAAGGCGAATCCCTCGCAGGCGGCCGCCATTGCCGCGGCCGTGGCGGCGGCCTTTCCTGCGGCGGCGGCGTCCATCGCATCGAGCGTGGCGGCGGCGGTTCCATCGGCGGCGGCGTCTGTCGCCGGGTCGGTGGCGGCGGCAGTACCTTCCGCAGCAGCCGCGGTGGCAGGCGCTGTGGCGACAGCCGTGCCGTCATCTGCGGCTGGTGTTGCCGGAGCGGTAGCGGCCGCTGTACCCGCCGCGGCATCAGCGGTGCAGTCAGCCGTCGTGTCCGCTGTTCCGTCTGCGGCCGCCGCGATCGCTTCGGCCATCGCGGGAGCCGTCTCCGGCGGCAGCGGAGGGGGGCCGGGAGGTGCGCCAGGATCAGGCTCCACCACGTCCAATCCTTCCAATTTCAGTTCCAGTGCTTCGCCGACGCCGACCCCGCGACCGTCAGCAAGCCCAACTCCAACTCCGGTCCCGACGCCTACCCCCACGCCGACGCCTGCTTCGCCCTCTTTCTAGGGCGTACATGTTGAAACGAGGGAATAAGCGATGAACCATATCAATCGTACGGAGGGCGATCACGCTCTCCCGAATCCGCTTGAGGTAGAGAAAGCACCCGGCATAGGTGCGGGCTTGCGCGGGCAGATCCTGACGACAGGGCTGGCCCTTGGGCTGATTGCCGCTGTCACGGGCACTGTCAGCCTGTCGTTTGCCCAAACGATCAATCCGACCCAGCCCGGAGCCACGACGGATCCGATCCCGAGCGCACAGACGCGTGATCTTTTTCGTCCGCTGGCACCGTCGACTCCCGGCGAGAACCTGGGTAATGAAGCGGCCGCAGCGGCGGTAGCGCCCCTGCAGCCGACGCCGGAGGCAGTGCCTGACACCGAGACGGGAGTGGGGGCCGATATTGACGCATCCGCTCCGCCGGTGGAGATCGACGGGAAAGCCGCGGCCGAGGCCCAGCGGCGCCTCTGGCGCATCCGGCCCAAGGCTGGTGCGGCCATGGTCTACGACGACAATATCTTCATCAGCAACACGAATCGCGTGGCCGATGTGATCTGGAGCGTCACGGCGGGGCTAGCCTTCGAGTTGGGCGATTACCGCAACCTGAAGGAAAACTTCCTCATCGCCGAGTGGTACGGCACGGGTTACTTTTACACGCAGAACCCCCAGCAGAATGCCTTCAATCAGGCGGCTGCTCTTCTCGGGCAGTATCGCTGGAGCAAGCTGACCGGACAGGTGGAGAGCCGATACCAGTACCTGACTGGTCCGGATCGCGAGGTCGGAGCGTTCACGGACCGCCAGTTGTTCGTAAACGCGCTCCGTTTCAACTACGACTACAGCGACAAGACCACGTTTGACGCCGAGTTTCTGCAGAATACGCAGGTCTTCAAATCCTACCTGAACCAATACGATTATCGCCTGAAGCTCGGCGGTGACTACCGCATCCTGCCCAAGGTGAAGCTGGGCGGGGAGGGAGTCGCGGGCATCCTCAATGTCGAAGACAGTCCCCTGCAGTATTACCAGCAGCTCCGGGCGCGCCTCCGCTACGAGGCCACCGGGAAGCTGGCATTCAAGGTCAGCGGCGGTATCGAGTTTCGTCAGTTCCAGGGAATGTCGGAGGTGAAGCTCGAGCCGGTCTTTTCCTTGGGTCTGGAGTATAAGCCCTTTGACGGAACCTTGATCAGCCTCACGGGATATCGCGATGTGATCGGGTCCAACTCCCTTGAGGGGCAAAACTATGTCGCGACGGGCGTGCAATTCTCCATCCAGCAGCGAGTGCTTCAGAAGTTCTTCGTCGGCGTCGCTATTGGATACGAAAACGACACCTACTTTGCGACCGAGTCGAATATCGATTCCAGCCGCGTGGACAACTACATCTTCGCCCGTCCTTCGATCAGCTACAATGTGGCCGAGTGGGCCAAGACCGGGGTCTTTTACGAGTATCGCAACAACGACTCAAATGAAAGCAGCAGCAGCTTCTATGACAATCGTATCGGCGTGGAACTGAACCTCACATTCTAGGCTTTGGGCAGGTTGTAATCCGTAAAGTTGTAACGACATTCCATGAAAAGTCTTACCGGTGTACTGATGGTGGCGAGCCTCCTTGTCGGCGGCCTGGCGAGCGCCCCGGCGCAATCGAGCGAGGATTCGTCGAACTACAGGCTTACCGCCAACGACCTGCTGGACTTCCGTGTATTTCAGGAACCCGAACTCGACGCGGTGATCCGTTTGTCGGGCGACGGGACTGCCTCCTTTCCCCTGGTCGGAAATGTGACGATCGGCGGAAAGACTGTCAGCGAGGCCGTGGATATCCTCAAGGCCCGCTACAGGGACGGCTATCTCGTCAGTCCGCAGGTAAGTCTCACCGTTCGCACCTATGCCAAGCAGCGGTTTACCGTGCTCGGGCAGGTGCAAAAACCCGGAGCCTATGAAATGCAGGGCACCGAGGCAGTCAGCCTGCTTCAGGCTATCGGTCTGGCCGGAGGCTATACCCGCATCGCCGATCCGTCGAATATCACGGTGAAGCGGCGGGAAAGTGACGGAAAGGAGCGGGTGATCCGATTTAACGCCAAGCGTATGGCCAAGGGAGGGGACGACGCATCCTTCATGTTAAAGGCTGGAGACGTCGTATCGGTTGGGGAGTCGTTATTTTGAGTTTCATCCATCCGGGTAGAACCAAATTCTGCTGATTCTCTCAGACAAAGGGACTTGATGTATGGTTAACAAAGGTGCTGAGAATAAGGACAGGAAGTCAGCGGCTCAGGTGACGCTTTTGCGCGAGCTCAGCGGGGAGGTAATTGATTTTGAAAGGCTGCTCAATCTTCTCCGAGCCAGGGCGTGGCTGGTCATCGTCGTTGCGGTCATCTTTTTTGCGGCGGCATTTGCGTACGCCCTGAGATCACCGAAGATCTACGAGTCGAGGGCTCTCATCCAGGTGGAGCAGGCGAGTCAGAACGTGGTGGACATCGATGACATTGCGCGGGAGAACCCGCAGACCACGGACTTTGTCAATACGGTCGTGCAGGCCCTGACCAGCCGAAAGCTGATGCTGCGGGTGGTGAAGGCGACCGGCCTGGATCACAATCCGGAGTTTGCCCCTCCGCGTTCAAATGGCGGGAAATACACGGATATCGAGCTGGCGGATCGTCTCGCGTCGAAGGTCTCGGCCAAGCTGCGCCGCGGCACGCGATTGATCGAGCTGACGGTTGAGGACAAGAACCCGGAGCTGGCCCAGAAAATCGCATTTTCCATCGTGCGGGAGTTCCTGCGCGAGAACTTCGACCAGAAGCTGGCTCTTTCCCGGGTCGCCAATGAATTCCTGCAGGAGGAGTCGGAGAAGCTCAAGGCGAAGCTGGAGACATCGGAGCGAAAGCTCCAGGCCTACCGCGAGCAGAACAAGGCGGTTTCGCTGGAGGAAAGGCAGAATATCATCGTCGAAAAGCTGCGTGAACTGAACACGAAGGTCACCGAGGCCAAGAGCAAGCGGCTGCAGCTCGAGGCCGACATCGAGCAGCTCAAGCGAGTGGAAAAGGCCAATGTGGATGAACTTTTGTCCATCAACAGCGTAAGCCAGCTCCCGCATGTGGCGGTGATCCGCGAGCAGCTCGTCAGCGCCGAGGCCGAGCTGGCAGCCTTGAAGGATCGCTATCTGCCAAAGCATCCCAAGTACATTGCCGGAGTGACCCGCATCGCCAATCTCAAGCAGGCGCTGGATAGTGAAGTCAAACAGGCGGGCGAGACGCTCAGCCGGCTCTACGAGGCCTCCCGGGAATCGGAGATGAAGCTGGAGACCGCGCTGCAGGAGCAGGAAGAAAGGGCTCTGGAACTCGACAAGGTCGCCATTCCCTACAACGTTCTCCAGCGTGATGTGGAGTCGGACCGTGCCCTTTACGAGTCTGTCACGAAGCGGCTCAAGGAGACCGCGATCACGCAGGGAGTCGAGCAGCCTCCGTTCCGGATCATCGAGGAGCCGATGGTTCCGAGCGCTCCGGCGAAGCCCCGGGTAAAGGTGATCCTGGCCGCCGGGCTGTTGCTTGGCGTGATGGCCGGGGTCGGACTCGTTTTTGTCCTGGATCTGCTCGATCATTCGTTGCGCACGGTCGACGAGGCGGAGAGTTTTCTCGACCTGCCCGCCCTGGCAGCCATTCCGGAGAAAAGGATCGAGACGGTCTTGAATCAGGTCGGCGAGGCGATCCGGGAGAAGAAGCTTTCAAAAATTCCCCAGGAGATCGCGGGCAAAGGCGTCGTTGAACCCGTGCGCAAATTTCTTAATGCCCGGGAAGCCACCGCACAGGCCAAGCGCCACCCTCTCGTCTTCATCGATGATCCCGCCTCGCTGCAGGCCGAGGCCATTCGCACGCTGCGGACCTCCCTTTCCCTGCTGGGAAAACAGGAGACGCGCCGGACCTTCCTCTTTGCCAGCTCCATCCCCGAGGAAGGAAAGACCTTTACCTCGCTCAACTTCGCGCATTCCCTCGCCCAGCAGGGATTGCGCACGGTCATCATCGACGCCGACCTGCGAAAGCCGCGTCTGAAAGCCGACCTGCTCCCGGAGGAAGGCGATATCTCCGGACTGACCAACTACCTGAGCGGCACGGCGACACTGACGGAGGTGGTGAAAAAGACGCCGTACGAAAACCTGTTTCTCCTTCCCGGGGGCCATCGGGCGCCCAACCCGGCGGAGCTGCTGAACGAGGACGATTTCCAAAAGATGCTGGATGAGTTGCTGAAATCCTATGATCGGATCGTGGTGGATACCGCGCCGGTGAATGCGGTGAGCGATGTGCTGCTGATCGCAAACTGCATCCAGACGACCTGCCTGGTCGTGCACGCCGGGAGGACGCCGAAAAAGGCGGTGCTCCGAGCCGTTCGGCAACTGCAGAAGACGGGCGCGCGGCTGGGCGGCTTCGTTTTCAATCGGCTGCCCGTCGGGGGGCAAAGCGCAGGCTACTACTACTATTACTACGGAGGAGATTACGCGAAGAACGGCGTCTATGGAGCCAAGGCCGGCTGATCCGGCGTGCACAAGCATCCTTTGCGGAGAAGACAATACGATATGCCCAGATTGGGAGAAGAGCTTTACCTGCATGGTCTGGAACATGGTTCCAGGCCAGGGGCGGCAGCGTGTCCTGGCGAGCAAGATGGACGAGGAAGAGATTTCCTTCAGCCCTTAGGACGGAGCATAGACATGTTTTTACCCCTTTTTGCAACCGGTGGCTCAAGCCGAAAACAGAAAGCATCAACGAGTGGGAGGGTAGAATGAGCGGATCCACTTTGACAGGCGAACCGAAGCCTGAGGTCCGGGAAAAAGAGACCGAGGTTTACTCGCGATTTGTGCCGCGGGAGACCCGGCATCGCTATGAGGAGATATGTCGCTTCAGCCTGGTTCTGACCGACGCGATCTCGATCATTGGCGGTCTCGTGGCGGCCTTTTACCTCCGGTTCCTCCTCCCGCAGAACGTCTTTCCCGAGGGCTGGCTGTTCGCGCCGGATGAGGCCGTGACCATCAAGTATTACCTCCAGAGCATGGTGCTCGGCGGGAGCCTGCTGGTTGCGCTGTTTCTCTTCGGGCGTGCGTATCAAGGCAATACGCTTTTGCGATTTCGGCGGTCCTTTCCGATCATAGTGAAGGCGCTGCTGATCTGGCTGATTGTATTTCCCGGCATCACGCTGGTGCTGGAGTTTGACGATCGAATCAGCCGGGTCTACGTGGTGGTTTCCTTTTTCAGCCTGATGACGACGGTGCTGCTGGGCCGGTTCATCGTGCAGCGGCTGCTGAGCGCCTTTGGCTACACTGCGGCGTTCCGGCAGAGGCTGTTGTTTGTGGACTGGACAAAGAACTCGGAACGGCTCGCCGAAGCCATTTCGAGAGACCCATGGCATCCCTACGATGTGATCGGCTGTGCTCCGTCCTCGGCGAATCGATTTACTCAAAACCCGCCGCCACAGCTCCAGACCCTGGGGAGCTACAGCGAAGTGTCGGTTCTCGCCGAGCTTGGTCTGCTGGACATCGTCGTCCTGGCGGATGGGAATCGCAGCGAGCAGGATGTCATGGCGCTGGCCCGGGAGTGCGAGAAGAACATGGTGCAGTTCATGGTCATCCCGTCTGGATTTCAAATCCTGCTGTCTGGCCTGCAGCTCACGACGGTGAGCAGTGTGCCGCTGCTCGGGGTGACCCAGCTCCCGCTGGACTATCCCGTGAATGCGACGATGAAGCGCATCGTCGACATCTGCGGTGCGTTGTTTGGGTGCATGGTCAGCTTCCCCATCATCGCCGTCTTTGCCCTCCTCGTTTATTTGGAATCTCCCGGCCCGGTGTTTTATCGGCAGGTGCGCGTGGGACGCCGCGGGCGGAATTTCGAGATCATCAAGATCCGCAGCATGAAGCTCGATGCGGAAAAGGAGTCTGGTGCGCGCTGGGCCTCAAAAAGCGATGACCGACGATTGAAAATCGGCACGTTCATGCGCCGTTGGAATATTGATGAGCTGCCGCAATTCTGGAATGTGCTCAAGGGTGACCTCAGCCTCGTGGGTCCGCGCCCCGAGCGCCCGGAGTTGATCAAGCAGTTCCGCGAGACCGTTCCGTTTTACAATGCCCGCCATAATATCGTGCCGGGCATGACGGGCTGGGCTGCGGTAAACGGCTTCCGCGGCGACACGGACCTGAACGAGCGCATCCGCTGCGATATCTACTACATCGAGAACTGGAGTCCGATCCTGGATCTCCAGATCATGCTCATGACGTTCTTTCGCTGGGAGGGTGCGGCATGATGGCATCTGACTTGCTCTCCGAGGCGACGCATGGAGAGGGGCAGGCCGTGGGGCTTTAGGGATTTTGGTTGGGGAACATAAGAGATGAATATCACCTCATTGGGGCAAACCGGGTTTCTTATCGAGTCGGGAACGACTCGTGTGCTGGTGGACCCGTATCTTTACGACTCTGTGGCGGATACCTATGGCTCCGTCTTTGCCCGCATGGTGCCTGCTCCCCTGCCTCCCGAGGAGCTGACCGGCATCGATTGGATTCTCCTCACTCACGCCCATCTGGATCACACCGATCCGCAATCCCTGACGGCACTTCTCGCCGTTAATCCGCAGGTCAGGGTGATGGCTCCGCCGGAGTCGCGCGCCATCCTCGCGGATCTCGGCATCGCCGGGGTGACGCCTCCCCCGATCGAGGCGACGCCACTCTCGGATGATCTTTGCGTGCGGAGCGTGCCTGCGGCGCATACGGAACTGCGCCGGGCGGAAAACGGGGAGGTGCAGGATTGCGGCTATCTGCTGAAAAGCAGCGACGGCCGGTCGGTCTATCACGCAGGCGATACGATCCCGCACGTCGAGATCTTTGCCAGCCTGGAGGGAGAGACAATCGATCTCGCCCTTTTGCCGGTCAACGAGCGCAATTTCTTCCGGGATGAGGCCGGCATCATTGGCAACATGTCCGTGCGCGAAGCCTTTCAAATGGCGGACCGGTTGCAGGCCCGAGCTGTCACCCCGACGCATTGGGAGCTTTTTGCCGCCAACTCCACGCCACGCGAGGAGATCGAGATGGGCTATCGTATTGCCTCGCCCTCGAGCCGCCTGGAGGTGATTGCGTCCGGGGAAACTCTTCAACTGACATAAAATGATCGCACTCCTTCCGATGAAAGCGCACAGCGCGCGAGTCTCCGGCAAAAACTTCCGACCATTTGCGGGCAAACCGCTCTTCCGGTGGATTCTCGACACCCTCGTCAGTCTGCCCGAGATCGAGAAAGTCGTCATCAATACGGACGCACGCGAGATCCTCGCCCAAAACGGGCTGACGGATGGCGGCAAGATCCTCATCCGGGATCGCAAGCCGGAGATCTGCGGTGATTTTGTCAGCATGAACCTGGTGCTCCAGGACGACATCGAAGCCATCGAGTCCGATGCCTACCTGATGACGCACACGACCAACCCGCTGCTGGGTGCTCCGACCATCGAGGGAGCCATCAGCGCCTTTCGCGACGCGCAGGCGGCAGGCGCGGCGGACAGTCTCTTCACGGTGAACAAGTTCCAGACCCGGTTTTACCGCGCGGATGCGAGTCCGGTGAATCACGATCCGAAGAACCTCATCCGCACCCAGGATCTGGAGCCCTGGTTCGAAGAGAATTCCAATCTCTACATTTTCACCCGGGAGAGCTTTGCAAAGACGCAGGCTCGCATCGGGGAACGTCCGCTGCTCTTCGAGACGCCGCGAGCCGAGTCGGCTGATATCGACGATCAAGAGGGCTGGGACATCGCCGAAATCATGGCGCTGGCGACGCTCAAGAAAGGATAGGACATATGATGCTCGCGCAGGATTCCGCAGCTCTTACGCCTCGCCGCCCGGGATTCGCCGGGCCCATCCCCCTGGTGAGCATTATCATCCGAACATATAATGAATCGAAGCATCTCGGCGCGGCCTTGCGGGCCGTGGGCGTCCAGGCGATGGCCGGGCGTCCGCCGGTGGAGGTCATCGTGGTTGATTCCGGGTCGACTGATGGCACCCGGGAGATCGCACTCGCGGCGGGAGCCCGCGTGATCGGGATCGACAAGAGCGAGTTTACCTTTGGGCGTTCGCTCAACCGGGGCTGCGAAGCAGCGCGCGGGGAGTTCCTCGTCTTTATCAGCGGACACTGCATTCCGGTCGAAGAAAACTGGCTGGAGCAGATGATCGCTCCTTTTGCCGATCCCGGCATTGTGATGACCTACGGGCGGCAGGTCGGAGCCGAGACGACCAAGTTCAGCGAAGCCCGGGTCTACGAGAAGTACTACCCGAATGGCCCGGCGAGCCAGTCCGAAATTTTTTGCAATAATGCCAACTGCGCCGTCCGCCGGTCGGTCTGGAGGAGGTTTCGCTTCGATGAAACCCTCACCGGACTCGAGGACATGGACCTGGGGCGCAAAGTCGTGGACGCTGGATTCCATATTGCCTATTCCCCCGGCGCGCCGGTGATTCACATTCACGACGAGACCTGGCCCCAGGTGCGGCGCCGCTACGAGAGGGAGGCCATCGCGCTGCGCCGGATTGCTCCGGAGTTTCACCTCAGCCCGATTGATGCGATCGGCTGCTTTCTGACGGGTGTCCTTCAGGACATGCTGGCGGCGCTCAAGAGTCCGGCTGCGTGGGGGCACATGGGTTCGATCGTGCTCTACCGCTTCAATCAATATCTGGGCAGTTGGCTGGGGGGACGTCCCCACCGCGAGCTCAGCCGCAAGGAAAAACTCCGTTACTTCTACCCTGTCTGACACCCTTCATGACCAAGATACTCTGTACCTGCCCTCCGATGATCCGCGCCATCGACTCGTTGCAAGACGAGTTCAGCCAACGCGACGCCGAGGTGTTTTGCCCCACCTTTCGCCAGGTAATGACGGAAGACGAACTCGTCGGCCTGGTGTCGGAATACGACGGCTGGATCATCGGCGATGATCCAGCGAGTGCACGGGTGCTCGAAGCCGGCCGGGCCGGGCGGCTGCGTGCCGCCGTGCGATGGGGCATCGGCACGGACAATGTGGATTTTGAGGCAGCGCGCGCGCTCGGTTTCGACATCACAAACACGCCAGGGATGTTCAACGAGGAGGTTTCCGATGTTGCACTCGGGTACGTGATCGGAGTGGCGAGGGATTTGTTCCTGATCGACCGCGGCGTGCGCGCCGGGGCGTGGCCCAAGCCGCCCGGCCTGTCGCTTTACGGCAAGACGGTGGCTCTGGCCGGATTTGGAAATATCGGTCGGTCTACGGCTCGCAAGCTTCTGGCGTTTGGAATGAAGGTCATCGCCTATGATCCTTTTTACAACCCGGTGGCGGACTTGCCCGTGGAGAATGCCGCCTGGCCCGAGCGTATCGAGGAGGCGGACTTTATCGTCCTGACCTGTGCGCTGACCGAGTCGAGCCGGCACATGCTCGATGCGTCTGTCCTCGAGAAGGCCAAACCCGGCGTGCTGGTGGTGAATGTGGGCCGGGGTCCGCTGATCGACGAGCGGGCTTTGGGCGCGGCATTGGAATCCGGCAAGGTCGCCGCGGCGGCCCTGGATGTCTTCGAAGAGGAGCCGCTCCCGGAAGCATCGCCGTTGCGCGGCTTCGAACGCTGTATTTTCGGGTCGCACAATAGCTCGAACACCATCGAGGGAGTCCGGCGGACTTCGCAGCGCGCCATCGAACTGCTCTTCGAGAGGCTCGGAGTCTGATTATGAAAGAAGCTGTCATCATCACAGGAGCCTTGGGCGGCATTGGGCGCGCCCTTTGCGAGGAGTTTCACGCTCATGGATTTTATGTCGTGGCCCTGGATCGCTCGGCTGGCTCCGTGGCTGCTCACGATGTGCGTCAATGCGATATCCGGGAGCTGGCGGTCGACGCTGGGAAGCGTCTGCGACTGGCCGAGGACATCGGAGCGTTGCTTGATGCGGAGGGCTGCGCGCTCGCGGGCCTGATCAACAATGCCGCGATCCAGATCCTCGGCGGAGTGACCACTTTGAGCGAGCGGCAGTGGAGGGAAACGCTGGAGACCAACCTGCTGGCGCCGTTCTTCCTCGCGCAGGCCTTCCTTCCCCGCCTGGAAGCCTCCCATGGTGCCGTCATCAACATATCGAGCATCCATGAGAAACTGACCAAGACCGGCTTCGTGGCATATGCCACCTCCAAGTCCGCATTGTCTGGACTCACCCGAGCCATGGCTGTCGACCTCGGTTCTCGAGTGAGGGTGAATGCGATCTGCCCGGCAGCGATTCATACCCCGATGCTTGAGGCCGGATTTGCGGAAAAACCGGAGGCGTTCACGGCCTTGCATGAGGCGCACCCCTCTGGTCGGATAGGCACTCCGGATGAGGTGGCTCAACTGGCGCGGTATCTGGTCTCGGACGCTCCCCCGTTCCTTACAGGCTCGTGCCTGGGGCTGGATGGCGGTATCGCGGGACGTCTCCACGACCCGGTGTAGCCATGCCTGATGGCGTGCCTTTTGCGCGCCTGACCGTCCGCATCAAGACAGAAACCAAGATCGCCCAGCCTTGAAACGCCTGCTGCACTCCGCCACTGCGATGACCTGGTTGAGCCAGGGTTCGCGGATGTTTGCGGTCTTTGGTGTGATGCCTCTTCTGGTCACGCGCCTGGCCGATCAGGAGGTGGCTGTCTGGTATCTCTTCACGAGCGCCATCGCATTTACCGGATTGCTCGACACGGGCATCACCCCGACGCTCCAGCGGTTTATCGCCTACGGCATGGGTGGAGTGAACCGGGCCGAAGACTGCGTGCGCAAGGGCCGCGGACCCGTGCAGAAGGGTTCGGGGGTTCCAGAGTGGGCCTTTGTCGACACGGTGTACGGGAGCGTTTGCGTGATGAACCGCTGGCTGACGGCTGTGACCGTCCTGCTGCTCGGGGTGATCGGCACGCTCGCCCTGGTGCGTCCGGTGAGCCAGACCAGCGACCCGACGATGACATGGCTCAGTTGGGCATTCATCATTCTTTCGCAGACCATTCTTTTCCTGTCCCGGCCATACTCCGCCGTGCTGGCGGGGACCAATCACGTGGCGCTCGAGGCTCGCTGGGCCAGTGTGATGAACCTCCTGGGCACCACGGCGCAGATCGTCGTTCTGCTGGCTGGCGGTGGTCTGGTCGGTCTGGCGATTACGAGCGTGGGTACGGCGATTGTCGCATTTTTCAGACTGCGGTTTCTTGTCTTTCGGATTGAAGGAGGGCGTTTCCGCTCGGTCCGGGCGCATTTGGATCGCTCGGTGCTGCGCGTGGCATGGGAGCCCTGCTGGAAGTCCGCCGTGGTTTGCGTGTCTTCGACAGGGATGATCCAACTGAGCGGGTTTGTGTATGCTCAGATCGGGACCGGCAGTTCGCTTGCGGCCTACTTGTTCTCGGTGCGCCTCCTCACGATCTTGCAGACGATCTCCACGACACCCTTTTACGCAAAGGTGCCGTATTTTGTCCGTCTCTTCGCCTCCGCGCAATTTGACGAACTGGCCCGGAAGGCCGGGCGGTCCGCCGCCATTTCCCTCTGGCTGTTCGCCCTCGGAGTGCTCGGTATCGGCTTCCTCGGCCCGGTGGCCCTGGAGCTTATCCACTCCAACGTTTCCTTGCTGCCTGCCTCCTCCTGGTTCCTTCTCGGGTTTGTCTGGCTCTATGAAAGGAACAACGGCATGCATGGCCAGATCATCACCTGGACCAATGACATTTATGCCTTCTGGGTGGTGCCGATCTTTGGAGCGGTCTATTTGCTGCTTCAGTTCTTCCTGGGAGCGCGCTTTGGTTCCACCGGCCTGATCTGGGCCTATGTGATTTCATTCATCCCCATCTACTGCGGGTGGGTGCAGAAAAAGGCATGCTCCGTGCTTCATCAATCCCTGAGGACTTTCACTCTCCGATACACGGTGGCTCCCGTGGCGCTGGTCGGAGCGGTGACGGCCGCGGGCCAGTGCGGGCTGTATAAGCTGTTCCTCCGATGAACGCCGCTCTTGATCATTCAACCACCTCATTCCTGCCATGAAATCCGATTCATCGTCATCCGCCGGAGGCTCCCGGTTCACTGAAGGAATGTCCGCAGGGGAAGGCCTGCGAGGGAGCATTTCTGTCCTGCTGGCCCGGTTGTCCGGATGGCTTGCTCCCGTGCCGGCCTGGTTCGCCATCCCGCAGAAGATCGGCAAGGACGTGCAGGCGGAGTTTGAGCGCCGGGCGGCGAATTATTTCCAATCGCTGGCTCAGGCGCAGGTGATTTACCGGGACGAGGATGGCACCTATGGAAATATCGAGCTGCAGTACGGCAAGGTGACCGGGCGCAGGCCGGGCAGTGCGCTGCGCATGCTGCTGCACCTGTGTCTCGGCCGTATCCTGAGCTTTCGGCTGCGCGGGCGGCTGCAGCAGCTCTTTCCGCAAAAGTTTTACGTGATCGCATGGGATGATGCGTATCGGTTCGGTGCCTGGCGGTTTGCGGCCGCTGGAGCGGTGCGTCCCTACGACGGTTCGTTCCGCGAGACGCCGTCCGGCGGAGACTCGGTGGTGCTGCTGGGAACCGGTCCCAGCGCCGAGAACGTGTTTGACGATGCCTACTCCGATCTGCCGATCATCGCCTGCAACACGTCGATCAAATCCAGGCGGCTGCTGGAACGAAACATCTTCGCCTTATGCGTGCTCGATGCGGCGTTTTTCATGGGGTCCAGCAAATACTCCGAGGCATTTCGCGGGGCGTTGCGTGAGGCATTTCAGATCAGGAAATTCCGGATCTATTTCGATGCGGAGCACTCCGGCATCATTCGCGGCACGCTGCGCGGACTCGATTGCGAGGAGTGGCTGCGGCCGATCTGGGTGGCTTCCCATTTTCGCCTCGCCGAGACGTTCCGGCATGGCCGCTTTCAGAACGCCGCCGCCGGAAACATCTTCACCCAGGCCATGCTGCCCGTGGGGGCGACGCATTTCCGGAAGCTCAAGCTGATCGGCTTCGACGGAAAATCCAAGGACGTGAACTATTTCTGGAAGCACAGTGACGAGTTTCAGTTTCAGGACCTGCTGCCCACCGTGCGTGAGTGTGAGCCGGGGTTCTTTGCGAAGGTCGATTATGATGCCTACTCCACCAAGCACAACGATGTGCTCAAGACGGAGCTTTCCGCCATCGAGGCGGCGGGCGTAGAGATTGAGATGACGCACCGGACGTTCATCCCGGAGCTTGCGCTCCGGTATAAAGGCGAATGACCGGCGCGATTCCAGAGGCTCGTTCTCATTCGGCGCGAGCGGCACGGCCTGAGCACCGGTATCGGGTGCTGTTTGTCTCGCGCAAGCTGCCCTTTGCCGATGGCGGCGGGAATGGAGCATACGCCAACGATCTCCTCCAGTGGCTGGTGGCGCGGGGTGCCGCGGTCGACTGCCTGCTGTTGACCGAGCTCGACGACTCCACGATTCCGCCGCTCTGGTCCATCCCGCAAAAAGGGATGTCGGGCATTCGTGTCATTAATCCCGGCGCATTTCGGGTGGGAGACCGCTATTTGCACCCTTGGAGGTTCGTACGGAGAAAACCCGATCCCGCTCGCGCTGTCCGGACGACGGCGCCCTCGGTCGCGGCCGAACGCGTCGCGGTGAAGCAAGCCGTGTCCCGGGGAAAATACGACGCCATCCTGATGAACTACCTCTGGCTCGCGCCCGCCTGCGCCGGGCACGGTGTGACGACGCTTGCCTTGACGCATGACGTGTGGAGCGACCGGGCTGCCGGGGCGGAGTACGTTTACACGGCCGACGAGGAGGCAGCGCTGCTCAACTCGGCGGATCACGTTCTCGCCATCTCGCCCTACGATGCCACGCGTTTCGAGCAGATGGGCGTGAGCAAACCGGTGCACGTGCTCTACAAGGCGCTCGCGGCCGCGCCACCGGAAGATTCATCCCCACCCTCCGCACGGTGTTTGTTTGTCGGATCAGGCTATGGACCGAATGCAGAGGGTCTGGCGTGGTTTTTGGAAAAGGTCTGGCCCATCGTGCTCGAGGAGCTTCCCTCCGCTCACCTCGACGTCTGTGGTGCAGTCTGTGGATCGGTAAAGGAGGCTCCGCTCAATGTTCACCTGCACGGGCGCGTTGCGGATCTGGGGGAATTCTACCACCGTGCCGCGGTGGCGATCGTACCGCTATTGCGAGGCACCGGGCTCAAGATCAAGCTGGTCGAGGCGGTTTCCTATCGCAAGCCCGTGGTATCCACGTCCATCGGGCTCCAGGGGATCGAGCAGCTCATAGGGCATGGTGTTGACCGAGCCGATGCTGCCCGGGATTTTGCGACGAATGTCCTCAGGCATCTCTCCGATCCGGCATCTGCGGGTCGCGAAGGCTTGCTGGCCAGACGTGAGGCGGAGAGGTTTCTATCGAGCGACACCGCCTATGCGCCAGTGTGGGAAATCATGAGCACCTCGGCGAAATGATCTCGATCATCATCAATAATTACAATTACGAGCGATTCGTCGGCATGGCGGTGGAGTCGGCTCTTTCCGTCTCTGATGCCGAGGTGATCGTGGTGGATGATGGCTCCCGGGATGGCTCGCTTGATGTGCTGGAGCGCTACCGGGACCGGGCGATCATTATCGCCAAGGAAAACGGAGGACAGGCTTCCGCCTACAATGCGGGCTTCGCTGCGTCGCGGGGTGATGTCGTGGTGTTTCTCGACGCAGACGATTGCATCGGAGCGGATTGGGCCGCGGTGCTGAAGAGCCAATACTCTCCTTCTGCAACGATCTATCAATGGCAGTTGCGATGCATCGGAGAGGATGGCCAGCCGTTCCAGCCCGATCGCCTCGATCCCGAAAGGCTGACGCCCGGCCCGGTGAAGGAAGCCCTGCTTGACGAGGCCTGGTATGTTCACCCCCCGGCCAGCGGCAACGCATATAGCCGCTCGTTTTTGCAGAAGGTCATGCCGATGCCGGAGGAGGACTACCGTTATTTTGCCGATATCCATCTGATCAACTCGGCGCCCTTGTTTGGAGACCGGGTTGTGCTCCCCGGTGTGCTGGGTCTCTATCGCAGGCATGGGGCGAATCACTCCACGCGGTCGTCGCGGTTCGAGCGGCGCAACGTGCAGCATCGCGTGCAGGCTCATCAACGCCGGGTGCATGCCCTGCGCAGCGGCGCGGAACGAGCCGGGGTGTCGCTTCCTGCAAAGATTGATTTGCGAGCTCCCTTTGCCGCGCTCGATCGACTGATCCTGGCCTGGCACGATCCGGCAAGCCTGGCTTCGCCCGGCGAGATTCCCGGCATCGCCGGAGACGGAATCCGCTCTGCCTGGCGCTCGTCCCGGGCTGGCGGGCTGTCCAAGCGAATTGTATTGACCGCTCTTTTCCTGATTCTCTCCTGCATCCTGCTCACTCAACACCTATGGCTCAAAACGTGCAGACCAAACCTGAAACAGCTCTGATCATTGGCAACGGTCCGTCGGTCGATCGACTCAACCCGTCCCTGCTTCCGCATTTCTGGACCTATGGGTGCAACCATATCGGCAAGAAATTCAGCGACTGGGGCCGCCCCACCGACAACATCGTGATCACGGACTTTAAACGTACGTCGGAGATCGGAACGGCCTACAAGGACTATGCGGGTTCCGTCTATGTCGGCAATGAGCGGAGGACGTTCCCCAATGTCGCGTGGACGGAGTCCGTCATGGGACGGCCGGTCACTCCGTTGCGGCAGTTGGTCAAGCCCAAGCTGGCTCGTTATGAGTTCCTCGACAAACTGGAGTTTCACTATTTCCTGCATCCGCTGATCTTCGACAAGCTGAGGTTCACCTTCGACCTGAGGAAGGGGCTCAACTTTGGCTACAGCGTGGTGACCTCCGCCATCCAGCTTGCGGTCATCGAGGGATTCAAGCGCATCGTGCTTACCGGAGTCGATGCGAGCTATCCCACGGAGAAGGCGTACTTCAAGGGAATGGAACAGGACGTCCAATGGGTGAATACCCCTTTTATTGAAAACCCGCGCTTGTGGATGGAGCCGGTGCTGGTCTGCATGCAGATCGCTCTTGAGGGTTCGGGGGTGGAGATCATCGACTGCACACCGGGAGGCAAGCTCCAGTTCATCAAAAAGGGGACGCTCGAGGACTATGTGAAGTAGCACCCGCCGAGAGGCGCCATGGAGTACTTTCCCTTATCAATAGCCGGGCTGGTCATGACGATCAGCGCGCTCATTCTCGTCAGCCGCCGCGCCGTCTTGTCGCCGCTGTTTCTGACGATTATCTGCTTTCTTATCTGCGGGGTTCTCACCGTCTGGCCGCAGATGATTTATTCGGGGAACAGGAATTACCCGATCTCGACCACGACGCAGGTTTATTTGTTGTTTGCCTCCTTTCCCTTTCTGGCGGCGGCGATTCTGACGAGACGCCCGTATCTCCTGGCGGTTACGCCGGACTATGGGTGGCGATTCTTTCCGCAGCGCGTCTGGCTGATGATTTTCTGCGGGATCTGCGTCCTCGATCCGATGCTCTCCATCGCCCTGCACGGCCGGGTGGGTCTGGCCCAGGGCAACCAGGGGCTGGGCGAGGGGGGCGGCGCCCATAGTGCGGTATTCACGCCGATTACCTTCATCGCCTGGGCGGCTGCTGCGGCGGCCTGCTACATGGTGATGCTGGCGATGATCTCCCGTCGGCTCACGCTCTGGGAGTATTGTCGCCTTTACCCCAGACAGGCCGGCATGGCTTTTGTCGCATTGGCGGCGAGCTCGTTGAGCGGGAACCGATTCCTGTTTCTTTCCCAGGGCGTGGTGTTCGTGTGTTCGATGGCCCTGGTGGGCAAGCTGAAGATGCGGCTCCTGGTGGCGGGAGCGGTGGCGGGAATGATGCTGTTCGTCGTTCTGGGAAACTTCCGGTTTGGGAAGGTCGACATCCGGGATAACATCGAGACCCTCACAAACGTCGGATTCATCGATTCGACCAAGGGTTGGGTCGTCTCCTATTTTGAACCCAATATCCCCAACCTGGACAATTTCATGAGCAGGCATCCGAGCCCGACCTTTGGGGTTGGTTGGGTGACTTCCCTGCTGCCCAGCGGTTTGGTTGACCTGCTGCACCTGGTGCGAACGAATGCGATTCAGTGGATGGGCGACAATGGATTGCTGGCCCATCGGGGGATGACTTTCCGGACCTGGTACCCGGATCTGATCATGGATTTCGGGGTCTTCTTGTCCCAGGTGGTTGCCGGGGCGGCGCTGGTGTTTTGCGCGCTCACATACAATTCCGCATTGCGGTCCCCGCGCAGGCTGGTCTTGTTCATGGTCTGTACGCCGCTGCTGCTGTTTTCGCCGCTCCTCACGGCCTTTTACTCGTTGCAGCACGTCGCCCCATTTCTATTGCTCTGGCTTATCCGTGAGAGGTCGGCGGAGGAGGAAGAATGAAAATCCTGCAAATCCATAACTACTGCCTCACGCGGGGCGGACACGACAATGTGATGGCCTCCGAGGCCAGGCTGCTCGCGGAGCATGGCCACGAGGTATTGACCTATACCGAGGACAATAACAGCATCGATCAAAGGGGCGCGGCGCGGACGGTCGTGGATTCGTTTTGGAACATGGCGGCGTACCGGGAGATCAGAAAGCTCATCCGAGAGACCCGGCCGGATGTCGCGCATGTGCACAATACCTTTCCCATTGTCTCGCCCTCGGCCTACTACGCCTGCCGGGCGGAAAAAGTGCCGGTCGTTCATACGCTGCACGACTTCCGGTTGATCTGTACGAATGCGCTGCTGTATCGCGAAGGAGCTCCATGCAAGGAATGCCTGGGCACCGTGTGGTCCGGACCGGCGCTGCGGCATCGGTGTTACAAGAACTCTCTGGCTCACACCGCGATCAGCGCAGGCATCCTGGGTGTTCACCGCTTGTTGAAAAGCTACCATCTGGTGCAGCGGTATGTTGCTCTCACCGAAGGGGGCAGACGGATGTTTCAAGAGGGCCTGCTGCCGGCGGATCGCCTCGTGGTGAAGCCGAACTTCGTGCATGGTCCGCCGGAGTCGGGAGCAGGCGATGGCGGGTACGCGCTTTTTGTCGGGCGGCTGGTGGCGGAGAAGGGCATCGCGACTTTGCTGGAGACCTGGGACAAGAACCGCGACCTCATCCCATTGAAGATCGTCGGTGACGGGGCGATGCGCGATGTCGTCCAGGAGGCCGCGAAGCGAAATCCAAACATCGAGTGGGTCGGGGGCCGCGCGCCCGACGAGATCCTGCCTTTTATGATGCGGGCGGCGCTGGTGCTGGTTCCGTCGGAGTGGATGGAGGGCGGTTTCCCGCTGGTCGGCATGGAGGCGCTCTCCTGCGGGACGCCGGTTATCTGCTCCCGGCTGGGCGCGATGGAGGAGGCTGTGGCGGACGGAGTGACCGGGATGCGATTCCGTGCGGGCGATAGCGCGGATCTCGCGCGGGCGGTACGGGCGCTGATCGGAGACGGCACGGATCTCGCCGCGATGCGGGAGAACTGCCGGGCGGAATGGGAGACGAAATATTCCCCGGCGGTCGGTTATCGCAACCTGATGACACTCTACCGGGAGGCCTCGGAACTCGCGGCGAAGGATTACCATGGGACGCTTTGCCATGCACAATGAGCGCGTTGCAGGGCGGATGACGCCGAGCGTCCTGCTTGTCTCGGAACCCGGGATCGACGGGGTGTTCCGGCATGTCGAGGGGCTGAGCCGGTATCTGGTCTCGCGCGGCTGCGTGCCGCATCTCGCCTACTCGTCCCGCCGGGGCAGCGAGGGCCTGCGTGTGCTGGTGGCGGAGCTTGAGGCTGCCGGTGCGCGCACGATCGACCTCGAAGTGTCCAATAGCCCTGCTCTGGCGGATGCAAAGGCCTGGGCCCGGTTGATTGCGTTGGTGCGCAAAGTGCAGCCCGATATCATTCATGCGCACAGCTCCAAGGCCGGAGCATTGGTGCGTCCCATCGCGCCCTTGTTTCCCCGGAGCCGTATTTTCTACACGGCTCATGCCTATTTCGGCATGGGCAAGTCGCGCTCACCTAAAGTGACGTTTTTCAACGGAATCGAAAAAGCGCTCGGCGGCATCGGCACCACCATCAACATTTCCCCGGATGAGGCCCGCTTTGCCCGGGAGATCCTGGGCGTGCGAGAGGAAAGGCAACGCATCCATCACAATCCGGTGAACGCTGACTTCTTTCGCCCGGCCGCCCCGGATGCCCGGAGAGCGGCGCGGCGCAAGCTGGGTCTCCCCGAAAATGCACGGATCCTCGGAACGGTCGGGCGCTTCGTGCCGCAGAAAGACCCGCTTACCTTGTACCGGGCGGTCGCGCCCTGTCTGCGCGACACGGCGGATCTCCATCTCTTTCACATCGGCTGGGGCGCGCTGGAGCAAACTGTCGATGAACTTTGCGCCGAGCTGGGGATTGCTGGAAAAATCCGGCGAGGTTCCTACATGGAGGACACCCGATCCTTGTATCACGCTCTGGATGCGCTGGTCGTGACATCGACCTATGAGGCTGGCTGGCCGATCGTGATCCTGGAGGCCATGGCCTGCGGGTTGCCGATCATCACGACGACTGCTCCGGGGATGAGCGATATCGGAGCCTCGGGGCTGTCTCATTGCTGGACGGTGGCGGTAGGGGATGTCGCAGGCGTAACGAACGGCATTCGGGGATGGCTCGCCGCTGACCGGACGACGGCAACGAACCATCGGGAGATCGTGTTGAGCCGCTTCAGCGTGGAAAGATGCTTCGGCGGCGTCTGGAGCGAGTACATGGCTGCATCGCCGGCTGTCGCGCCTGTTTGACCCTTGGAAGGATCAGGCAAAACTGGTTCCCGGTTGGTCCTGGCGGGGCTGTGCGCGGTGATCTGCGGTGTCTCTGCTTCGGCAGGGTTCGCAGAACAAAAAGAGGCTCCGAGGAACCTGTCCGACTTCGTCCTGGGCTTCAACGCCCATAGCATTCAGGAACGGGATGCCCCCTTTCTCAAAGCCATCGGAATCCATCGGCTGAGACTGGATCTTGGCTGGAGATATGTCTCAGATGAAGGCGGAGTGGTCGACCCGGGCCATCGCGGTCTGCAATCCATCGTTGACGCCCCGGCCTGGATCGATGACCCGCTTGTCATACTGGGTTACGGGCACCCGGCATTTCAAAACGGCGGCCGTCCCTCAACTCCGGAGGCCAGGAGAGCCTACGTCGCATACGCGCTCGCCAGTGCAGAGAAGCTCCACTCCAAGACGAAGCTCTTCGAGGTATGGAACGAGTGGAACGTCGCGGGCATGGGACGCACGCCCATGGAGGAGGGTGTCGGCAAGCCCGAGGATTACGCAGCTCTGCTGGCGGAAACCTACGCCGCCTTGAAGGCACGCTTTCCCGATCTCGTTGTGCTCGGCGGTGCCATGGGCGGGATCGGAGCGGATGACGATTACCTGCCCAGAGCCATAAAGGCCGGCATGCTCCGATCGCTGGATGGACTGTCGATCCATCCCTATTTTTATGGAGCGAAAGATCCGCTGCGGCTTCCCGAGATAGCGATTCCCGCGAGGATGTCGCAGCTCGCGGAGTGGTTGCAGGCTGCGCCGGGAGGAGCGGACACCCCTCTTTATGTGACGGAGTTGGGCTGGCCGACCTATGGGGAGGGATTCGGAGTGACCCCCGACGAGCAGGCAGATTTCATGGTGCGCTCCGTCCTGTTGCTGGCGTGCTATCGGCAGGTCAGGGGCGTGTGGCTCTACGAATTCCGCGATAGCGGCCAGGCACCTGGTGAGCGAGAGCACCATTTTGGCATCGTCGCATCGGATGGGACGCCCAAACCGGCGTATCATCTCTTGGGAGAGGCGGCTTCCCTGTTGTCTCAGGCCCTCTCGATCGAGCGGATATCCAATCCCTCAGGAGATCGAGTCGTGACCATGCGATGCGCGATGAAGGATGGCTCGGAGGCATGGATATGCTGGACCACCTATCCGGGAGAAACAGCGAGGGTTTCGCTCCGATCTGGAAGGGATGCATCCACCTGGCTGGAAAAGAATGCCGGAAATCGCCCAGTGATTCTCCGCGGCTCAAGCGGCGGGCTGATTGTCGTGGGAGAGAAATCATGACAGGGTCCTTCTGATGACTGTTTCCCGCGCGAATGGCGGTTTTTCGAAGCCGCTCGATTGGTTGGTCCTGGTGGTTGCCATGGCGGTTTTGCCGTTCATCACGGAAGCTCACGCCAGGCCTCCAGGGAACGCGGCCTATCCGCCCCAGGTTGCCGCCTGGACGGAGGAGGAAATACAGCGTCAGCGTGCTTCTGCCAGTCAGTTGATCCTCGATATCGCCGCCGCGGTTGCCGCAGGGGAAAGGCGGTTTGTTGTTCCTCCCGGACAATATCGCTTCGGCCCGGGTGGCGCGGCAAATCTGCTCCTGAAAGGGGTCAGGGACTTTGAGCTCGATGCCGACGGGGCCACCTTCTGGCTTTACCCCTTTCAGCGTGTTGACGGCGTGGAGCTCCAGGACTGCGAGGACGTCACGATCAAGGGACTCACCATTGACTATTCCCCCATGCCCTGCTCCCAGGGAACGGTCACCGAGATCAACGCCGAAGCCGGGTACATCGAGTTCACCGTCGATACTGGTTTTCCGTTGCCGCTGGAGATCCGCAGCGGATCGGTCAATGCAAAGATCGTGCACTTTACGGAAAAAGGGAGCCTCCTGGCTTCACGGCTCGACTGGGTCAGGAAGGTCTCGGACTGTGGAAACGGAAGATACCGGGTCTTTCCGAAGCATGGCTGGGTTTACAAAATCCCGGGCGACATCCGGCCTGGGACGCGCATCGCCCTGGCGGATCGCGCGATGCGGATGGCGGTCAACTTGTCGAACAGCTCACACTGCCGCCTTCAGGACATCACGATCTATGCGACGCCTCACATGGCGTTTACGGAATTCCTCGGGAAGGGCGGGCATGTCTACCAGGGGTGCCGGGTGATCCGGCGACCGGACACAAAACGATTGCTCGCGAGCAACGCCGATGTCTTCCACTCCGTCGGTGTCGAGGTCGGACCCACGATTGAGCATTGCGAGTTCTCTTTTGCGGCGGACGATCTCGTGAACATCCACGGCCTCCTTGGGGTGACGCTGGAAAAGGCCGGCGCCGATCAGGCGGAGATTGTCTCCCAGGCGGGTAAAGCTCCCGGCGTGGGAGAGGAGCTGCGATTTTATGATCGCGAGACATTTGCCCTCAAGGCGTCGGCAAAGATTGTCGAAATCGGAAAGGTCGATGATGAAAGCCGCAGGAAGGCCGCCCAGGATATGATGGCAGGCGATCGCGTGGCGTTTATTCATCCCGCCGTAGTCTCGCGGGTGATTCTGGATCGTCCGGTCGATGTCTCGCGACGGGATTATGTGGTGAGCGATGAACGGGTCGCGAGAGGTACGGTGATCCGGAATAATAATTTCCATGACTGCTACACGCGCGGGATACTTTTGAAATGCGCCGACGGGCGCATCGAGCGCAATCGGATCGACAACATGGGGATCAGCTCGATCGGAGTCGCGCTGGACGCCCATTTTATGGAAGCTCCGTCTCCATCGGATATCGTCATATCCGGAAATCTCATCACCCGGAACGGGTTTTGTAATTTTGTCAGCGGCACCGGGTGGAACTACCTGATCGGTGCGATATCGGTAACGAACGAGCTGGGTTCCGGACTGCCGCAGGGGCCAGTCATGGAAAATATCCGTATTTCCGGAAACACCATTCGCAATACAGCGACCATCGGCATCCTTTTGACCAATGTCGCTGGCGGCGAGATCGTCGACAATACGATCGAAGGCTTTTTGGATTCGACTGCGCAGGAGTTTTCCGGCGTTTTTGGCGGGCGAATGAAACTTTCAGAGCCCTTTCATGCCATTGTCATCGCACGGAGCGAGCATATCCGGCTGGAACGCAACACGATCAAGTTCCCGGGTCGGCGTGCTCTGGGAGCGATAGCGTTTCACGGGAATGTTTCGGCGGGTCCGCAAAAGCCCGATATCTGGAGAGAGCGCCCTCTCCCCGGGAAGATCCCTCCATCATCAAGCGGTGAGAAAGGCACACCGTAGAGTCATGGATCGTCTGGTCATGCCTCCCGTGCGCGATTTCCCGCGGTGGTTTCTTCTCGGAGTCCTGATCTGCGCCCCATGGGCATATGGCAGTACACGGCCATGGACCTTGGATGTGCTCAGGATCCTGCTGCTCGTCCTTGCGGTGGTATTCGTTCTCTCCCTGGTGATAGATCGTCGATTGCCGCACGTCCCGCGGATGGCGGCAGGTCTTGTCATCGGTCTCCTGGGACTCGGCTGGTGGATGACCTTCAACGCCCGGGCGGCCTTTGACCCTGTAGGGCCACAGTTTCATGAGATTGGAGCGTTCGTTTCCTGGTTGCCGGGTGCCATGGACCAAAAAAGAAGCCTCTCCTCCATGCTGCTCGTCACGGGAATGATGGGAGCCTTTGCCACGGCAGCAGATATGCTGGGCAGCGCCAAATGGCGCAATCGACTCTGGCTGGCCGTTGCGCTCATCGGCCTGAGTCTGGTTGTTTTTGGCGTGATCCAGCGGGTGAGTGGAGCGAAATCCATTTTCTGGGTATGGGGTGATCGCACCGGAAGCACCTTCTTTGCGACATTCCGGTATCACGCGAATGCCGGGGCTTTCATGAATCTGGTGATCCCCTTCATCCTGGGCCGGACTCTCTGGGTTCTCAGGCAGGATGCCGGGCAGATCAGCAAGGCGTTTTGGTGCCTGGCTAGCTTCATTGCCGTGGCCGCGGCGTTCATGAACATCTCCCGTGCCGCCATGGCGATTACGGTCGCGTTGCTGGGTGTGTTTGCTCTGTGGTGCGTGGTTTTCGAGAGGAAAGGCTCTCCCCATGAGTCCCGGCACCGCTTCTGGTGGCTGAAGGGCCTGGGCATTCTTTTGGCGATAGCGGTGCTCTCCTGCGCCTTTGGCCTGGATCAATCGCTGGCGAAATGGCTCAGTCCTTCCAGAAACGACACCCTGGTCAGCAACCTGCGGTATCAGGTCTACGACATCATCTGGCAGAAGACCCTTCCCTTTGTCGGCTGGGGTGGCAGCGGACCGGGGACTTTTGAAATGGTGTTCCCGCTATCCATCAAGGAGGCGGGCAACGATGCGGTCGGGCGGTGGTATTGGGTAAACGCACACCAGGACTATCTGCAAACCCTGACGGAGTGGGGCGTGCCGGGAGGCATCCTCTGGGGTGGATTGATCCTGGGCGGACTGGGCGGCGGGATCTGGCGGCTCCTGAAACGCCGAAGCCAGGGCCGATCCGAGACCCGCTATCTCCTGCTCGCGGGATGTCTGGCCCTGATGGGGGTTTCCTTGCATGCGCTGGTGGACTTCCCTCTGCAGATCGGCTCGCTGCAACTCTATACCGCGATGGCGTGCGCTGTCGCCTGGACGGTCGGCAACGAGGACGGCGACATTTCGATCAGAAGGAAGAGACGACGAGCGATGCCGCAGGAAAGGGAAGAACCGGCTTGATCGCCGGGGTGATTGCCACTAGACGTGGCCCGGAAAGTGCTACGGACTTTCTCCGGGAGGAGGGACGACAGGGATGGGAACGAAAAAATTACGAGAAGTCTCTTTGAGAATTGGCGGCAGGCGGGTAGACCGCTGCGCGATGCAATGGTTTCAAAAGGGATTTGCGGGTATGGGGATTCTTGTTCTGGCGGGATGCGCCTCGACCTCCGCAAAGATATCCCGGCAGGATCCCTTTGAGGCTCAGCTTCTTGGCTTGGAGCAGCAGGCGCTGAACAAGCGCATCCCGCAGGTGCTCGCGGAGCAGGAGGCGCGGCTGGCGCGACTGCCGGATTACTACCTGCCGCAGCCGGATCTGCAGGCTACTCCGGACGTCATCACGCCGGTTTCCTCCGAGGTGATGACATCGCGGCGGCAGGCCGGGCCGATCGGGCGGGTTTCCAACTAGGCGGCTGTGCTCCCGCTGAGTGCTGCCAAGTGTTTGTTTGGTCGTATATCTGTAAAATGCGAATGTGGAAGGTAGCCAAGATTTTGTGTGCCGCGTCGCTGGCGGTACTGACGGGCTGTGCGAGCACGGAGCCAGCGGTCAACGCCAAGGCCGAGATCGGCGATCCCATGGTCGCTCGCGGTTCGGTTGCCGTGGTTCCCGACGTGAGCATGGCGGACGCGGCGGAGGCGAGCCACCTTGTCGCTCTCGTCTCCCAGGCGCTCAAAGACGCGGATTTCCGGGTAAAAACTTCACCGGACGAAGCCGATGTGATTGCGATTCCCTCCCTGGCCTTTTCCACGCCGACCGTGGATGCAGCGGAGACGACCGGCTTTTCGCGGGATGGCTTTCAACCCCCGACCGTCGGGAACCAGTCCGGGATGACTTACAGCACGTTTTCGTTTTCTTCGCTGGATGAAATCCGGACTCCCGCTCCCTCGGTGGCTCCCCAAAAGTGCGGCTTGCGGATCACAGCGGTGACCAGGAAGGATTGGTTCGATACCGACAAGACCCGTAATGTCGAGCGAGTCTGGCGGGTCATCGTGGTGACTCCGACGGATGCGCGTTCGCAGGATGAAATCGTGGCTGCGCTCATGCAGGCGGCGACGGCGAAACTCCGCGCCATTCAGGCTGTGGCCGATGGGGACGCACCTGCTCCGGGCGTGTCGCGGTAGCGTATTTCCAGCCGACGCCTCAGGGTTCGATCACAAAGGGTTTTTCGCCGATGCGCGCGGCTGGCGAGACATCGGCGGGCGGATCTTGATTCGCCCCGATGAAGGAGCGTTTCTGGAAACCTTCCGGAGTCGCTTCGAGGATATCCGTCCATCCGTCGGGCCAGATGCACTCGACGCTCTTGCCCTTTTGCTTCCAGGTGCCTTCGGTGCCGCCGTTGACGGAGCTGAAGGCGCGACCATTGGACTGAATGGCGAGGTACTGGTACTCGCCATCCGGCTCCTTGTTGAGCCGCCATACGCCGACAGTGCCTGCGATGGTTTTGGGAAGTCTCTGGGCCGGTTCGGTTGTGGCCGGAGGTTTGTCCAGCGCTGATCCGGGCGGGTATCCATGATGGGCGATGCCGTCGGCGGTTTTTTCGAGGGAGTCGGTCCAGCCGTCCTCGAGAAAAATGAGGATTCGATTGTTCTCCAGACGCCAAAAGCCGAGTTCACCCCGGGCACCGTGTTTTCCCTTGGTCCAGGTGGTGACGACCTGGCCGTCGGGGAAGATGAGCAGATCGAAAAGCTGACCCTGTTCGTCGATGGTCGACCAGGCACCGATAAACTCGGCAGCTTCGGATTTCGGCGCGGAGTCCTTGACGATGGCGATCGGTGCCGGCGTGGGGGCGGGGGACTGCGTCGGCGTGGCGGATGGAGAGGGCTCGGCAGAGGGCGTGGAGGCGTCGGGAGCCTTCTTTGCCGGACAGGCCGTGAGCGACAGGCAAATGAGGAGGGCTAGGGAGGAACGCACGTCGGGGATGTTTTCGGGACGGGGATAACTTGGCAACTTTTTTCCCCTTTGCCACCGGGATGCGAGTTTGGGCTTGTGAAACGGTACCGTTTGGGATGTCGATGGGGCTTGTGAGAAGGGTGTCGTCGCAGGAGGCAGCGGGGCATACGGACTACCGTCTGCTCTCCCAACGGCTGGGCTCTGATCTGCTGCGCAAACGCATTTCCGCCCAGGCCGGCATCTGGGCGCGCAAGACTCACCAGGGAAAGGGTGTTTTTCGCATCGAGAGAGTGATTCCCGTGAATGCCGTGTTGCGTTCCGTGCTCTGGCTTTTGTGTGTCGAGGAGCTTGGGCGGCGCAACTGCCTGGATATCGAGCTGGTCGAGCGCGACGTGGTCCTGCCCAACCTGCCCGAGGCTTTCGAAGGCGTCCGGCTCCTGCACCTGACCGACCTGCATTGCGACCTCCAGCCGGAGCTGATCGACGTGCTCATCGAGTTGCTCGGCGATATCCGTTACGATGCCGTCGTCCTGACGGGTGATTACCACAATCGCATCGGGGACGATTACGATATCTCGCTCGACCTGATGGCCCGCTTGATCCGGACTTTGCAGGGACCGAAGTTCGGGGTCCTCGGAAATCACGATTTTATCGAGAAAGTGAGTTTTCTCGAGTCCGCCGGCCTGCCCATGCTGCTCAATGAATCCGCCTCCCTTGAGCGGGAGGGGCAGAGACTCTGGTTTTGCGGGATCGATGATCCGAGCTTTTTTGAAGCGCATGATCTTCGTAAAGCACGTGAAGACGTGCCGGAGGGAGAGATATCGATCCTGCTCAGCCACAGTCCCGAGCCATACCGGGAGGCCGCTGCCGCCGGATATGATCTGATGCTTTGCGGGCACACCCATGGCGGCCAGATCTGCCTGCCGGGCGGGCGGGCGATCCTGCATAATTACTCCGGGCCGCGCTGGCTGGTCGCTGGCGGCTGGACCCAGGGCAGGCTGCAGGGATACACGTCGCGGGGGACCGGGAGCTGCGGCGTGGCGGCGCGGTATTATTGTCGGCCAGAGATCACGGTTCACACGCTCCGCAGGGCATAGGCTGCGGCGGTACAGCAATAATGCTCGACCGGACGGGCGTCGGCGCGAATATTTCCCCTCGATGAAACCCCTGTTCCTCCCCGGCTTCCTCGCGGTCGGCTTGATGCTCACTCCCATCGCGCACGCCCAGGACGCCCCGCCGGTCAATGCCGATGCCATCCTCCGCGAGCTCGACACGATCGAGCAGCGACAGAAGCAAACGCTCGCCTCTGCGCGGCAAATGGCGATCTCGCAACTGCGATCAGCCGCCGTATCGCCCTCGGCCGCTGCCGCCTTGTATGCCGACGCGGTTGAGGCGGTGGATTTTGAGGGCAAGCCCAACAAGGGTGCCGCTTTTGCGGACTGGAAGTCCGGCATGGGCGACGCTTTGCGCTCCTCGGACTTTCAGACCGTCATCCTCCTGCATCTGCGCTACCTCGTGCTGTCGCTGGAGCGTGCCGGCTCGGACAAGCCAGAGCTGTTTATTTCCCCCTCGCTGGCCTATGCCAATGACCTGATCCAGACGGAAAACAGCTTCCTCGATTTGAAGAAGAAGCAGGCCGAAAAGCCTGCCAACGAGCGCGCCCAGCGAGATAAGGAGATCACCCAGAAGGTGCTCAATGCCAAGAAGGACCTCCTCGATAAATCCATCTCCGATGGCGTCTTCACTCGCTGGCTCCGTCTCCAGCAGTGGCTCCCCAAGGGCGACACCTGGGAGCTCACGCCCGGCAACCTCGCAGGCATCCTGGAGAAGAATGTCCGCACCGTCATGCGCACCGTGAAAGACCCGGGGCTTGTTCAGACCTGGGATCTTGAAATGAAGGTGCTGGCTGATCGCGCGACCTCGGGACGGCTCGACTTTCTGGCCGCCGATTTCAATACCATGGTGCGCCCCAAGATGATCTTCTCGCGAGCCAACGACATGATCCTGCTCGGGCAGACGAACCGGGCCGCGAACGATATCTACATCCTGGTGAAGACCTATCCGCAGCACCCGGACTTCTCGAAATGGGTCGTCAAGTTGCGGGAAATCCTCAAGCCTGCCGCACCTGCCGAGGCCGCAGCGCCGCAGAGTGTATCTACTCCGGGTACAAATCCTTGATCAGGCCGCCGTACATCTCGGTGATGACGTGGCGTTTCAGCTTGTAGGTGCCCGTCAGCTCCCGACCGACCTCAAATGGGCGCGTCACGAAGCGAAAGTCCGTGATGCGCTCGAAGTTTTTGAATCCCGTGGCCTTGCTGACGAGTCCGCGTAGTTCCTGATCCATCAGGTCGCGGGCCTCGGGGTCTTTCGCGATATCCTCGAGGCTTGAAGCCTGGATGCCCGACGAGCGGAAGCCGAGCAGGCTCGGGACGATGAGCGCGGCTAGGGCCTTCTGGTCCTGGCCGACGACCATGCAGTTGTCGATCAGCGGAGAGTGAACGAGGCGGCACTCGATCGGCACCGGCTCGACATTTTCCCCGCTGAGCAGGACGATCGTGTCCTTGGACCGGCCGAGGATTTTCAGGCAGTCGTTGAAGGTGACCATGCCGATGTCTCCCGTATTCAGCCAGCCATCATGCAGCACGCTGGCGGTGCCAGCCGGGTTCTTGTAGTAGCCCTTCATCACCTGGGGACCCTTGATGTGGATCTCACCGCGCAGCCCGCGCCCATGACCGCGCAGCGACTTGTTGGGGTACAGGATGTCACCGGTATTGAGGTCGAGGATACGCAGTTCGGTCTGCGGATACAGCGGGCCTACGGTGCCGATGACGAGGTTGTCCCAGGTGCGAACGGCAAGGACGGGCGAGGACTCCGTCAGGCCGTAACCTTCCAGCACCGGAATGCCGATGAAGTTGAAAAACTCATCGACATGCGGCTGGAGCGCGCCGCCGCCAGAGATGGTGCCGCGGAATTCCGAGCACCCCACCGCCTCGCGGATCTTGGACAGAACGATCGTGTCGAGGATGCGGTGGGGGAGGTAATACAAGAGCCAGTTGGCGGCGTGGCCGAGGCCGAGCTGGAGGTTTTCCTTGGCCGAGCGGCCGGTGAGATCGAGCTGCTGGCCCCGGAAGAAGCGCTCGGCGCGCTTGACCGCGCAGGTGCTGTGCTGGGCCATGTGAAAGAGCCGCCGCTTGAATGGCGCTCCCTCCTCCACGCGATGCATAAGTTTTTGGTAGAGATTCTCCCAAAGGCGCGGAGCCGAGCACATCACGTTGGGCTTCACGGTCTTCAGATCCTCCGCAATCGAGCGGATCGACGTGTAGTACGTGCAGGCACCCATGCTGATGGCGACCATTTCAAAGACGCGTTCGTAGCTGTGCCAGATGGGCAGGATGGATAGCGTGCGCTCCCCGGGCATCAGATCAAAGGGCAGGTTGCGCACTTGCGACGCCATGTTGGAGTGGGTGAGCTGGACGCCCTTCGGAGTGCCCGTCGTCCCCGACGTGTAGATGATGGTGAAGAGATCCTCTGGCTGGATGGCAGCGCTACGCTCCTCGGCGCGGCGATCCCCGGCGGTGCGGAGTTCAGCGCCCCGGGCCAGCAGATCCTGCAATCTCAGGACGCCATCGCGCGGCGCGGCCTTGGGGTCCATGAGGATGATCGTTTCGAGCTGGTTGAGCTGCCCCTGCACGCGGCCGAGCTTTTCCAGCGTGGCGAGATTCTCGACGAAGGTCACCCGGATGTCCGCATGGTCGAGGATATAGGCGATCTCTCCCTCCGTAATATCCGTGCCGCGCGGGACGTCGGCGCACCCGGCGAGCTGTACGCCTGCGTCGCAGATGATCCACTCGAGGCGATTATCCGCCAGGAGGCCGATGTGTTCGCGCGGCTTTACGCCGAGGTCGATCAGCGCAGTGGCGAGGGCGAGACCCTGCTCATAGAGCGAGCGATAGCTGGTGGGGCGGTACTGGCCCTCGGCGTTCTTCGAGGCAAATGCCGGGCGGTTCTCATACGCCTCGGCGGCGTTGCGATACAACTCGGCCAAGGTGGAGACTTGGAGACGTGCCATTAGTGGAAAATACGGGTCGCTTAGCGGCGACGGTTGGGGGAATTCGGGGAATAGTCGGACTCGCGGAACGTAATGCGAGCCTTGGTCAGGTCGTAAGGGGAGATTTCAAGACTCACGCGGTCGCCTGGAACGATGCGAATGAAGTTCTTCCGCATCTTGCCGGAGATATGTGCGAGGACGACATGCCCGTTGGGCAGTTTTACCCGGAACATCGTTCCCGGTAGAACGTCCACAACAACCCCATCTGCGGTAATCGAATCGTCTTTAGGCACAGGAGAAGATGGCCGACTCTTACCTGATATCGGCTTCAAAATCAACCCATCGCACGAGTCCGGCGAGATTTTGTCGCCCCTCCTGATGCCAGGACCATGGGGGAAGCTGCATATGGCCAAGCGGGCAGATGCGTGAGGGGGCGAGCGGAGCGACGAGTTCCGCCACCTCGGGAAGGGACGGCCAGATGCCGACGGCGCCGAGCCAGCCGAGCACCGGCCCGAGCGCGGCGGACGGATCGCCCTCCGGCCAGGGCTTCACGTAGACGACACGGTTCAGGCAGGAACTCGCAAACCACGGGTCGTTTTCGTAGATCACGGTCCAGTCGAGCGAGTCCTCGCTTTCGTAAAGCTTCACCCGCGCATCGCTAGCGGAGCGGAAGCGGTAATTCGCCCGCACATTGTGAATTTCCGCCGCCTCGGCCACGGTGACTGGCAGGGGCGGTTCCGTCGCGGCAAAGTCCCCCATGGCGCGGGCCAGTTCGGCGGCGAAGGCGGCGGCATCGCCCCGGACGTAAATATCGTGGGGCGAAAGGCAGCCCTTTTGGTTGAAAAGCGAGATGTCCCGAGCGGCGGCATCAGCCGCGCCGGGCGTCGGCGATGCGACCAGGCCCAGGCTGAAAAGATGACCGTGGGGTTCGAAACGCACGCCGGGACGCGCCTGCGAGCGGAAGTGCGCGATGGTTTCATCCGAGCCGAAGACAATCCACGCCTCCGCCTCGCGCAGCCATTCCGCGGGAAGCGTGGTGGAAATCGTGGCACGGTCACGGAGCCCGGCTGGAAGGAGGGAGAGAAACTCCCCGACCTCCGGCAGGCCTTCCGACGGGAGCTTCATGCGGTTCTGCGCGCCCAGCAGCAGGCCGCGAATGAGACTCTGGAGGGCGGCATGCGGCGTGTTGCCGCTCACGATGTGAAGCAGTGGAGAGAGGCAATACGCCCGGGCAAAGTTTGCCCCATACGGGCGGAAGCCGTCGAGGATCTCCGCGTGGCCCAGCTCCAGGCGCACTACCTCGAGGAGGTCTTCGGCGGAGCAGGGGCCGAGGATGGGAAAATGCGACGCCGCCCTGGCGAGGGCATCGGCTCGGGAGGCGGTATTCATCGGCTCAGGAGATCATCGGCGGCGCGGGAGCATCCGCGAGGCAGGGCGGAGGGATCGCGTCCCAGGAGGACGAAGCCCTCCTCATGGCGGACGGCGAGATCCTGGGTTTGCAGGACGCAGGAGGAGTCAATATTCGCCAGATCAAAGATGACCAGCACCCCGGTTTCGCCAACGCCAACCTCGCGGCCCGTTGAGGGGTCAATCACAAGGCCGCGCACCCACGAACCGCCGCGATGCGGGGCCTTGAGGCCGCGCGTGTAAAATTGCGACGACAGCTCGGTCATGCCGTATTCGTTCCAGACATCGTCGGCTTCCAGTCCAAGGTGCTTTTGAAAAAGCGCATAAAGCTCTTCCTTGGGCAGATTGCGCCGCGTGCCCTTGTAGCCGCCAGTTTCCATCGCGGCCGAACCAGCGGGGAGAGTCAATGCTCGGTCGCCGAGGAATTCGAAAAAGTCGAGGAATCCCAGCGCGGTGCCGAAGAGCACCAGCGGCTCCTCCGCGGCGGCCAGGGAGTCGGCGAGGCGCTCCCATTGGTTCCAGAAGAAATCCTCCGGCTGCACGAGCCACCCGGCCATCGCGCTGAGCGAGGAGTGCGGAGTCTCCGTGGGAGGCGGGGCCAGCCCGATCACCCGATGACCGGGTATCCCGGCCCGACGCCATCCGGCCATCGCGGCGGCGTGATAAACGTCGAGGGTGGCGAAATGATGCTGCCCATAGCCCTCACCGGTGGTGCCGCTGGTGCGAAAGGTGCGCACGGTTTCACTCTCCGGGAAGGTGGCGATGCGGCTCCAGCGGAACGCCCCGAGCGGCAGGGGTGGGATCTCTCGCCAGGTCGACGGGGCGGGAAACCCCTTGCAATACTCGTGGTACGGATGGCAGAGCTCGCGCTGACGGCGATGCACATTCACGAGCAGATCGGCAAAGTTGCCTTCGCCGTGCTCGATATAGCGGATGACTTGATAATGGAGGTTTGGGTGTTCCAAGGCGGTGACGGAACTCGCAGCTTCTCATAGGAGGCAGCCCATCGGCAAGGAAGGGGCGAAAAGCGGCTTCGCAAAAATTTAAGTCGCCAGCTCCCGGAACGCGTGTAGGTTCCGGCCTTATGCTACGAATCCCTTGGGAAAAAGTGCGATGGGCAAACAGCCTGTTTCTCATCACGACTTTTGTCACAACCATCACAGCGGTGCCTCTTTACATTATGCGCCATGGAGTGGATGCTTTCCAGTTTTGGTTGTTCTTTTTCTTCTTCATCGCCACCGGCTTGAGCATCACGCTCGGCTATCATCGGCTTTTTTCGCACCTGACTTTCCATGCTTCGTGGCCGGTCAAGGTCTTCACCCTGCTCTTCGGAGCGGCGGCGTTTGAGGGTTCGGCTCTCGGCTGGTCTGCGGATCACCGCCGCCACCACAAGTTCGTCGACCACGACGACGATCCATACGATATTTCCAAGGGCTTCTTCCATGCCCACATCGGCTGGCTGCTCTTCCGCACCGGGCCGGATACGCCGCTTACCTGGGTGCGCGACCTGCAAAAGGACAAGCTCGCCTGGTGGCAGCACCAGTTTTACGTCCCGCTGGCGTTCGGGGTCGGCTTCGGCCTTCCAGCGCTCATCGGTTACCTCTGGGGCGGCCCTACGGCGGCTCTCGGGGCCTTCCTCATGGCAGGTGTGGCGCGCGTCGTCTTCGTGCATCACATGACGTTTTGCATCAACTCGCTCTGCCACTGGATCGGCGATCGGCCTTACTCGACGAACTGCACGGCACGCGACAGCTTCCTCATGGCTCTCTTCACCTTTGGCGAGGGGTACCATAATTTTCACCACGAGTTTCAGTACGACTACCGCAATGGCGTGAAGCCGTGGCAGTTTGACCCGACGAAATGGTCCATCTGGCTCCTGCACAAGCTCGGCCTCGTGCGCAATCTGCGCACCGTGCCGGAGGAGAAGATCCTCAAGGCCCAGATCGCCGAGCAGCAGCGCCGTATCGCTGCGGCGCTCGAGAATCACCCGACACCGCTCTCCGAGTCCCTGCAGACGATGCTGCACTCCGCCCAGCAGCAGATGCACGACGCGCTGGCTCATTGGGAGCAGCGGCTGTCCGAGTACCGCGCCGCCAAGGAGCGCCGTCACGAGATTTCCCGCCGTCAGCGCCGCCAGCTCAAGCGCGAGCTCGCGCAGGCCTCGTCCCAGCTCCGTGAGGCGCTCGGTGAGTGGATGAGCGCGCATCGCGTCATCTTCGGCGGCACCGCTGCGGCTTAAGGCTGCGGCCGAGTTTGAGGCACTCTTCATCGGGGTTTATGCCGGGAGGGTGCCTGGGGCCAAGGCTCCTCCCGTTCCGTTTTACGCCATCGGCCTCCTTCGTCCAGGGCGATGCGGTTTACTCGCCTTCTTTGGAGCGTCTTGCCGATCTCAAAGCCTGAATCCAGAGAAACTCCGGGATCCAGGCGAGGCTTCGCGGTCGACCGCCGCGTCATTCTGCTCCAGCAGGCTTTCGCGGCGCAATCTGCCAAATACAATGTTGGTGGAGCGTGGCTCGCGGATCACTTCTTATTGAGTGTTCTTACGGCTGAACCGAGCGATGAATCGGGGTTCGGCGTCATCTCCGAACGATCTTTCTCCCAAAACGCGACAACGAGGTGGAACTCTTGCGTCACAAATTCTCGGGAGTTGGACGCAGAAAAAGCGGGACGTCATTCAGTCACCTGATGAGCCGCTGAGACCAGTCCGACACCCTGCGAGGCTGTCACGATGAGCGACTGTAAATCTATGAAGTCGAGGCCGTTCTCACTGGTGCGCATTGGCGGTGAGGGCGGTCCCCCCCGAAGTGGAGAGAAAAATGCTTCATCCGCTCTTCGTTCCAGCCCCTTAAAAAATTCCCAAGAAATTCCAAAATAAGGCTTGCTTCCATTGTGCGTATCAATAGCTTCTTCCCTCCCGCACACAGACGGGGGAATGAGTAGAGCACCTCAGAGTGCTTTTTTTGTCCCCTGATGCCTTCCGAGGTTGTGTGGGCCTAACCAAACAATGCAAACGCGCGTCCATATCGAAAAGATGATGTCCTGCTGGGCCGGACTGCGCGTGCATCGACGAAAACGAATTTCCTAACCATCTAACCAAGGGGACCGCCCTCAACTGTTCTTTATCAGATTATGTCAGCTCCTGCCGGTCAACGCATCCGCATCCGCCTCAAGGCGTTTGATTATCGAATCCTGGACGCCTCGGCGGCCGAAATCGTCGAGACAGCCAAGCGCACGGGCTCGAAGGTGACAGGCCCCATTCCGCTCCCGACCCGGATCGAGAAGTTCACTGTCAACCGCTCCCCCCACGTGGACAAGAAGTCCATGGATCAATTTGAGATCCGCACGCACAAGCGCCTGCTGGATATCGTCGAACCCACCGCCAAGACCGTGGACGAGCTGCGCAAGCTCAATCTCCCGGCCGGCGTTGATATCACCATCAAAATCTGATCGCCGCCATGAGCATTGGACTTTTAGGAAAAAAACTCGGGATGACCCGCGTCTATGACGACAAGGGCCGCATCACCACCGCCACCGTCATCGAAGCTGGTGGCAACCGCATCCTCCAGGTGAAGAACACGGAGAAGGACGGTTACAACGCCATCCAGGTCGGCTTCGGCGACCAGAAGGCCCAGCGCGTCAGCAAGGCGCAGACCGGGCACTTCGCCAAGTCTTCCTCCACCGCGAAGAAGTTCATTCGCGAATTTCGCCTCGCTGAAGGTGAGACCGCTCCGGAGAGCGTCGATCTCGGCCTCGGCACCTTTGAGGTTGGACAGTGGGTCGACGTCATCGGCCAGTCCAAGGGCAAAGGCTTCCAGGGCGTCGTCAAGAAGCACAATTTCGCCGGACAGCCCGCGAGTCACGGTTCCATGATGCATCGTCGTAACGGTGCCATCGGCAACCGCTCCACTCCCGGTCGTGTTTGGAAGAACATGGGCATGCCTGGTCACATGGGTGACGAGCGTGTCACGGTTCAGAACCTGCGAGTCCTGCAGGTCCGCGAGGAAGACGGTGTCATCCTCGTGAGCGGCGCGATTCCCGGAGCCAAGGGCACGAATGTCATCGTGCGCCCGGCCAAGAAAAAGAAAGCCCCAGCCAAGAGCTAAGCCATGAGCGCCATTGTATTTACTGCTGAAGAGGCCAAGAAGGCCAATATCGAGCTCATCACCGAAGAGGCAAAGGGCCGCCAGGCCGTCCACGATGTCGTGGTCGCCATGCGCGCCAACCGCCGTCGCGGTACTGCCAGCACCAAGACCAAGGCCGACGTCGCCCTGAGCGGCGCGAAGCCCTGGCGCCAAAAGGGAACCGGACGCGCCCGCGCCGGTTACAAGTCCTCCCCCGTGTGGGTGGGCGGTGGTGTTGCCTTCGGCCCGCATCCCCGCGATTACTCGAAGAAGACCCCCAAGAAGGTGAAGGTCCTCGCCTTCCGCAAGGCTCTCAGCGAGCGCATCCTCGCCGGCGACGTGCTGGTGACCGACGCTTTCGTTGTCGCCGAGCCGAAGACCAAGCAGTTCCTCGCCCTCGTGGCTGAAAATGCCAAGGACGCCCGCAAGACGCTCGTCATTGGCAACGGCTTCGACGAAAAGACCTTCCTCGCGGCCCGCAACGTCCGCACCGCCCAGTTGGTTCGCGCCCTGGACGTCAATACCGAGCAGCTCCTCGCCTTCGACAAGATCATCGTGACGAAGGAAGCGCTCACCACCCTCTCCGAAAGGCTCGCGTAATGAACGAACCCTTTGACCATCTGCAAACGGTCCTCCTGACCGAGAAGGCGACCCTGCTTTCCGAAAAGGCGAACCAGTACGTGTTCCGCGTCGCTCCCCGGGCCAACAAGCTCGATATCAAGCGTGCGGTGGAAGTCCTCTTCAAAAAGACGGTTGTCAACGTCAATACCGCGAACTTCGCCGGTAAGAAGAAGCGCGAGCGCACTGCCAGCTTTGGCCGCCGCGCCAACTGGAAGAAGGCGATCGTAACCCTCAAGGAGGGCGAGAAGCTCGACCTCGTCTAAGGAGACACACAGCCATGGCACTCAAGACCTTTCGACCCCTTACGCCCGCGAGCCGCTTCAAGGCGCTCCCGGACTTTGCCGAGATCACGAAGGATACCCCGGAGAAGTCTCTCCTGGAGCCCCTGAAGAAATCCGGCGGACGCAACAACAACGGCCGCATGACCTCGCGTCATCGCGGCGGCGGACACAAGCGCAAATACCGCGTGATCGATTTCAAGCGCAAAAAGCGCGACATCATCGCCGACGTGATCGCGATCGAGTACGATCCGAACCGCTCCGCCCGCATCGCCCTCCTTCAGTACGCGGATGGCGAGAAAGCCTACATCCTCGCTCCCGTCGGCCTCGCGGTCGGCACCAAGGTGAGCGCTGGCGAAAAGGCAGATCCGGCGGTCGGCAATGCGCTCCCGCTCCGTGCGATCCCGCTCGGTACGGCCATTCACAACGTTGAGATCACCCCGGGCCGCGGTGCCCAGATGATCCGCAGCGCCGGTGCCCAGGCCGTCCTCGCCAACCGCGAGGCGGGCTTCGCCCTCATCAAGCTGGCCTCCGGTGAGATCCGCAAGATCAACGATGACTGCTACGCCACGATCGGGCAGGTCGGCAACACCGACCACATGAACGTGTCGAGCGGCAAGGCTGGCCGCTCCCGTTGGCTCGGTCGCCGTCCGCATGTCCGCGGCATGGTCATGAACCCCGTCGATCACCCCATGGGTGGCGGCCAGGGCAAGAGCAAGGGCGGTGGCGGACGTCACCATCCTGTCAGCCCCTGGGGCCAGTTGGCCAAGGGCTTCAAGACCCGTCGCAAGCACAAGAACTCCGACCGCTTCATCGTCCAGCGGCGCAAAGCTAAAGCTAAGTAACCATGGCACGTTCGCTCAAAAAAGGCCCCTACGTGGAGTGGAAGCTCCTCGATAAAATCGACCGGATGAATGACTCCGGCGCCAAAAAGCCGATCAAGACCTGGTCGCGGCGCAGCACGGTGACCCCCGACTTTGTGGGCCACACCTTCAACGTGCACAACGGCAAGACCTTCATCCCTGTGTTCGTCACCGAAAACATGGTCGGACACAAGCTGGGTGAGTTCTCCCCGACCCGAATCTTTAAGAAACACGGTTCTCACACCGCTAAAGTGACCAAGTAACAATGAGACTCGCTGCGATAGCGGCGGGACTTATCGCTCTCCTCCTGGCCGTAAGGTCGGAGGCACAGAGCAGCCGATCTTTGACAGACTCTGATAGTGGTACTCTCCTCGCGCAGGGGGTCACGATAACCGTGCCCACGAGCGAAGAGAACAGCTCCAATGATATTGGCGACGAAAGCCTGCAGGAGAAAGTGATCCTGCTGCGATCGAGCGTCAAATCGCTGACGGACAGCCTGGCCATCGCAAATGCGGAGGCCGAGATGTTCAAGCGCCAGTCTGCCGATCTCGCAATGAAACTCGAGGCCCTGGGTGTCCCAGGTGCCGAAAAGGATCAAAGCAAAGTCGAGCAGCGCCTGCTTTCCGCTGTCCGCGACCTCCGATTGCTCAAGCAGCAAAACGAAGACGCGGTCAACCAGTTGGTGAGACTGACCGAAGCCGTACAGGTGCTCCTGAAAAGCACCGAACAGATCGACCCGCAGATCCGCATGACGGTGGAGACCGAATTGCGCAAGACCAACGAAGTGCTCGGCACTCCGGCGGCGGTGAAAGCCAGTGCGGTCGAAGCCACCCTCAACGATGGAATGGTCCTGGATGTGAAAGAGGATCTTTCGCTCATCGTCGCCAACATCGGCGAAAAACAGGGGGTGAAAATCGGCATGCCCTTCCAGATCTGGAGGGACAACAAGGTGGTGGGCGAGGTGCGCGTCATCGACGTACGCGATCGCATCAGTGGAGCAATCATTCAGAGTCTCGCATCGGAGAAAGAGCCGATCAAAACCGGCGACCGCCTCAAGGTGGACGCCCGGCAGTAGACGGCGAAAAACCAAATAACTAAGACAACAATGCAGGTTAAATCGATCTACCGCAATGCGCGGATCTCGGCCTTCAAGGCTCGCGAGGTCACGCGGGAAATTCAGGGTCTTCCGGCTACGGACGCCCTGGACTTGCTCCGCTTTGTGCCCAAGAAGGCAGCCGAGCTTATCTTCAAGACGCTCTCGAGCGCGATTGCGAACGCCGAGAACAATAACAACCTCAATGTTGCCAATCTGGTCGTCCAGGAAGCCGTTGTGGGCGAAGGGCCGACCTTCAAGCGTTTCCAGCCCAAGGCCCGCGGCAGCGCAGGCCCGATCCGCAAGCGCACGAGCCACATCCGCATCGTTCTGACCGACGAGGTGGAGATCAAGCGCCGCGAGGACAAGGCTGCGAAAAAATCCAAGAAACCCGCCGCCAAAAAGACCGGCGCCAAGAAGACCACTGCCGCCGCAAAATCGGCTGCTACCGAGACCGCCGCTCCCGAGACGACGGCCACCGAAACCAAGGAATAATCATGGGACAGAAAGTCAATCCAATCGGCTTCCGCCTTCCGATCAGCCGCGACTGGTCGTCGCGCTGGTACGCCTCGCGCAAGGATTTCGCCGACTACCTCTTTGCGGACGGCAAGATCCGTGAGTTCCTCAAGAAGAAGCTCCGTCAGGCCGCTGTGGCCCGCATCGTCATCGAACGCGCCTGGAACAGCCTGCGCGTGACCATTCACACCGCCCGCCCGGGTGTGGTCATCGGCCGCAAGGGTTCCGAGATCGAGAAGATGACCGAGGAGATTTCCCGTCTCGCCGGTGGCAAGCAGGTGAAGATCGACATCGTCGAGATCAAGACGCCCGACACCGACGCTCAGCTCGTCGCGGAGAACGTCGCCTCGCAGCTCGAGCGCCGCATTTCCTTCCGCCGCGCCATGAAGCGCGCCGTGCAGCTCGCCATGGAACAGGGCGCTCTCGGCATCAAGATCCGCTGCTCCGGCCGCCTCGGCGGTGCGGAAATCGCCCGTACCGAGTGGTACCGCGAAGGCAAGATCCCGCTTCATACCATGCGCCAGCCGATCGACTACGGCTTCACCGAAGCCAACACGATCGCCGGCAAGATCGGCATCAAATGCTGGGTCTGCAAAAAGCCGGATCGCCCGGAAGACCAGCAGCAGGACGGCCAGGCCGACCAGCCGGCTCCCCGCCGCGAGCGTGGACCCCGCGGTCGTCGTAATAACAACGACTCTGCGCCCGCCGCCCCGGCCCCTGCTCAGAACGCACCCGCCAACGCTTAATTTTTAGGAGGATAGAGAGCCATGCCATTGATGCCCAAACGCGTGAAGTATCGCAAAACCCAGCGCGGAAGCCGCTCGGGGAACGCCTCACGTACGCTCAAAATTGACTTCGGCGAATTCGGGTTGCAAACCCTCGAGCGCGCCTGGATCACAAACACCCAGATCGAAGCCGCCCGTGTTGCCATGACCCGCAACATGAAGCGTAAAGGAAAGCTCTGGATCCGTATTTTCCCCGACAAGTCCGTCACCGCCCGCCCGCCGGAAACCCGAATGGGTAAAGGTAAGGGCCAGCCCGAGTACTGGGTGGCCGTTGTCCGTCCGGGCAACGTGCTGTTCGAACTCGACGGCGTGCCGGAATCCGTCGCCCGCGAGTCCCTGCGTCTCGCCGCCAACAAGCTGCCCGTGCGTACGCGCTTCGTCGCCCGCCACCACGCTGTCAAATAATCCTGAGCCATGAGCAAGATCGTCGATTTCAAGGAGCTCACCATCAAGGAGCTCGAAGCTCGCAAGAGCGAACTGCGCCACGAGGCGTTCAACCTGCGCATCCAGCAGCAGGGTGGCCAGCTCGAGAAACCCCATCTGCTTCGTAGCATTCGTCGCGATGCCGCCCGCATCGAGACCGTGCTGACCGAGAAGCGCAACGCGGCCAAGTCCGCCAAGTAACCATGAGCGAAGAAGTTTCTACTACAACGACCGCCCCGGAGCGTGAGCGCAACCTGCGCAAGACCCGCGTCGGCGAAGTCGTCTCCAGCGCGATGGACAAAACCATCGTCGTCCGCACCGTCACCCGTGTGCCCCACCCGAAGTTTGGCAAGATCACCAAGCTGGTGAAAAAGTTCTACGTCCACGACGAAAAGAACGAAGCCAAGGTGGGCGATCGTGTGAGCATCGCGGAAACCCGCCCGCTCTCGCGCCTCAAGCGCTGGCGCCTCGTTGAAATCCTCAAACACTAACTTTCCGACTCCGCTATGATTCAGATTCGCTCCCGCCTCGACGTTGCCGATAATACCGGCGCCCGCATGGCTACGATGATCGGCGTGATCGGCAAGCCCACCCGCACGGCTCACGTCGGTGACATCATCACCGCCAACGTGAAGGAAGCCTCCTCTGGCGGCACCGTGAAAAAGGGTGACGTGGTCCGCGCGGTCATCGTGCGCTCCAAGCATCCCGTTAAGCGCGAAGACGGTTCGTACCTTCGTTTTGACAACAACGCCATTGTCATCATCGACAAGGACTCGAACCCCCGCGGCACTCGTATCTTCGGCCCTGTGGCCCGCGAGCTCCGTGAGAAGAACTTCATGAAGATCATTTCCCTGGCGCCCGAAGTCCTATGAGCACTGTCAAAACCCATGTCCGTCGCGGCGACACCGTCCAGGTGATCTCCGGCAACCACCGTGGTTCGGCCGGCAAGATCCTTCAGGTGAACCCGACCAAGTCGCAGGTCATCATCGAGGGCGTGCGCATGATCAAAAAGCATCAGCGCAAGACCCAGGACAACCCCAACGGCGCCATCATTGAACGCGAAGGCCCGATTCACATCTCCAATGTGAAAGTCGTCGAGCGCGCCACCACCGAGAAGAAGGCGAAGAAGAAAGCCGCCTAAATAAACCACCATGGCTACCCAACTCGATCCCGAGCTTTACACAGAATACAAGACGCGCGTCGTGCCCGCTTTGCGCGAGAAGCACGGTTACAAGAACATTCACCAGATCCCCAAGATCGAGAAGGTGGTGGTCAACAGTTCCGTGGGTGCAGGCGCCGACAGCAAAGAGGCGCTGGAAGTCGCCAAGTCGGAAATCGCCCTCATCACCGGCCAGCGTCCGATTGCCACGATCTCCAAGAAGAGCATCGCGAACTTCAAGCTGCGCCAGGGACAGGCGATCGGAGCGAAGGTGACCCTTCGCGGCCGTACGATGTATGAGTTCCTCGAGCGTCTCATCAAGATGTCGCTCCCGCGCATCCGCGACTTCCGCGGCGTGTCGACCAAGGCCTTCGACGGCAATGGCAACTACACGCTCGGCGTCACTGACCAGTCCATTTTCCCTGAAGTCGAACTCGACAAAATCAAACGCAACATCGGTTTTGACATCACCATTGTCACGACCGCGCGCACAAACGAGGAAGCCAAGTCGCTTCTGACGGAGCTGGGCATGCCCTTCTCCGACAAGAAGAAACCGGCTCCCGCGCCCAAAACCGAGGAGCAGCAAGAGGAAGCCACGGCTGCCTAACTACTGCTACACATAAATGACCGATCCCATCGCAGATATGCTCACCCGCTTGCGCAACGCCTCGAGCGCCCGCAAGACGGAATTCCTGGTTCCTTACTCCAAACTCAAGAGTGAGATCGCCCGTATCCTCCTGAAGGAAGGATATATCGAGGGCTTTGAACTCGAGACCCCGGAGAAGGGCAGCCCGCAGCTCCGCATTCGCAACAAGTTTGTTAACAAGACAGCCGCCATCGCCGGCCTAAAGCGCGTCAGCAAGCCGGGTCTCCGCCGTTATGTCGGAGCCACGGAAGTGCCCCGCGTCCTCGGCGGCATGGGCATCGCCGTCCTCTCGACCTCGCGTGGGATCCTCACCGGTCAGGAAGCTCGCAAGCAAAACGTTGGCGGGGAACTCCTCGCCTACATCTGGTAATCAGCCATGTCACGTATCGGCAAAAAACCCATTGAAGTGTCCGCCAAGGTCAAAGTGGCGGTCGGCAGCGAAGGTGCCGTGACGGTGGAAGGACCCAAGGGCAAGTTGTCCTGGACTCTTCCGAAGGCTGTCAGCGCCCGCCTCGAAGGCAGCACGCTCACGGTCGACCGGGCGGATGAAACCCGCCAGTCGAAGGCCCTCCATGGCCTGAGCCGCTCTCTCCTCGCCAATATGATCGTTGGCGTCGAGCAGGGCTTCCGCAAGGATCTTGAGATCCAGGGCGTCGGCTTCAAAGCCGCTGTCCAGGGCGACAAGCTCAACCTCAGCCTCGGCAAGTCCCACCCGATCCTCTTCAGCATTCCGAAGGAAGTGAAGATCACGGTCGCGGACAACACCAAGATCGCCATCGAAGGCATCGATAAACATCTCGTCGGGCAGACCGCTGCCGACATCCGCGCGTACTACCCGCCCGAGCCTTACAAGGGCAAGGGCATCCGCTTCGCCGGAGAACAAATCCGCCGCAAGGAAGGCAAAACCGTCCAGTAAGCCATGGCCGAAAAGCAATCCAACAAACGTCAACTCCGTCACGTGCGCCTTCGCAAGAAGGTCGCCGGAACCACCGAGCGCCCCCGCCTGGCAGTTCACTTCTCGGAGCGTCACATCACCGCCCAGGTCATCGACGACACGATCGGCAAGACGGTCGCCTCCGTGCACACCACGGAATCCGAGCTTCGCTCCGACAAGACCGCCCGGGCGAACGTGGAAACCGCCGTCAAGGTGGGCAAACTCATCGCCGAGCGCGTTTCTTCCAAGAACGTGAAGAAGGTCGTATTCGACCGCGGCGGTTTCAAATATCACGGCAAGGTGAAGGCTCTGGCCGACGCCGCCCGTGAAGCAGGACTCGAATTCTAAAAGACCATGGCTCCTCCAAGAAAACACAACAATCATCGCTCCAACGACAACTCCGACAAGGAGCCCAAGGAGACGACAGAGAAGGTGGTCTTCATCAATCGATGCGCCAAGGTCGTGAAGGGCGGACGCCGCTTCAGCTTCAGCGCGCTCATCGTTTCTGGAAACCACAAGGGCCGCGTGGGTATCGGCTTCGGCAAGGCCAATGAGGTCAGCGAAGCGATCCGCAAGGCGACTGAGTCGGCCAAGAAGCACATGCTCGACATCGCCGTGCACGAAAACACGATCCCGCATGAGGTGATCGGCGAGTTCGGCGGCGGTCGAGTGCTGCTCCGTCCCGCCTCGCCTGGTACCGGCATCATCGCCGGTGGTGCTGTGCGTGCGGTCATCGAGGCTGTGGGCATCCGCGACGTCCTCGCGAAGTCCCTCGGCTCCAGCAACCCGTCCAACGTGTCCAAGGCCACCCTCGAGGCGCTCACCGCGCTTCGTCCGAAAGAAGCCATCTTCAAAATCCGCGGCAAGGAGATCAAGCCCAAGGCTGCTCAACCCGTCGCCGCTTAATCCATGAGACTGCACGATCTTAAACCCAATCCTGGTGCCAAGCACCGCCGCAAGCGTCTCGGTATCGGTGAGAGCTCCGGCAAAGGTAAAACCTCGGGCAAAGGCCACAAGGGTCAGAAGGCCCGCTCCGGTGGCAGCATCCGCCTCGGTTTCGAAGGCGGCCAGATGCCCCTCTACCGTCAGCTCGCCAAGCGCGGCTTCAATAACACCGCCTTCAAGACGGTCTACGGTGTCGTGAACATCGACGACCTCGAGAAGCGCTTTGAAGACGGCGCCGCCATCAACGAGAAGCTTCTCCGTGGTTCGGGCCTTATCAAGGGCACGTTCGACGGCGTGAAAGTCCTCGGCCGTGGCGAGACCACAAAAAAATTCCACCTGGAAGTGGACAGCATCAGCGCCTCTGCCAAAGAGAAGATCGAAAAGGCAGGCGGCTCGGTGACGTTGACTCGGAAGCCGGAAACGGCTAGCGGGAAGTAGTTTTTTCCCGCTAACCTTTCTCTCTCCCGATGATCTCTGCCTTCACCAACATCTTTAAGATTCCGGAACTTCGTCAGCGTGTTCTCTTCACGCTGGCGATGATCATCATCATTCGTGCTGGCTCCGCCATCACGACGCCCGGTGTGAATGCAGAGGTGCTGCGGCAATGGTTCGAGCACGCGGGGTCCAATCCCGCGGGCGGCATTGCGGCATTGTTCAACCTGTTCAGCGGCGGTTCCTTGGCGCATTGCGCCATCTTCTCGCTTGGCGTGATGCCGTACATCAGTGCGTCCATCATGCTGCAGCTCCTCACTGCGGTCATCCCGCAGCTCGGCAAGCTCTCCCGCGAGGACGGCGGCCGCCGCAAGATCATGCAGTACACGCGTTACGCGACGATCGTGCTCTGCGTGTTCCAGGGCTTTCTCCTGGCGAAGTCGCTGGAGAACCCCCAGGCCAATCCTTTCCTGCCTGGCATCGTCGATACGATGAACCGCCTCGGCATGGCGCTGGTTCCAGTGCCAGGATGGCAATTCCAGGTTATTACCATCCTGACCCTTACGGCGGGTACGATGTTCCTCATGTGGCTGGGCGACCAGATCACGGAGCGAGGCATCGGTAATGGCGTCTCGCTTATCATTACCGTGGGTATCCTGGCGCAGCTCCCGGCTGGCCTGGTGTTTGCCTGGCGGACGTTCGTACCCTCGGGTGCGGCCCAGCAGGCAAATGTGAGCCCGATCGTCTTGGTGCTCCTGTGCCTGTTCCTTGTCTTCGTCATTGCCTCGGTCATCGCGGTGACTCAAGCCCAGCGAAAGATCAGCATCCAGTACGCCAAGCGCGTGGTGGGTCGCAAGGTCTACGGCGGCCAGACGCAGTACATGCCTCTGAAGGTCAACTACGCGGGTGTGATGCCGATCATCTTCGCTCAGGCCATCCTGCTCTTCCCTTCGACCATCATCAACATGGCGTTCCCGCAGAATCCTACTGCGCAGTGGCTCGCCAATATGCTGGCCGTGGGATGGCTGCATTACGTGCTCTTCGGAGCGATGATTTTCTTCTTCAGCTATTTCTGGGTGGCTACCCAGTTCCAGCCGGTCCAGATCGCTGATGATCTTAAGAAATACGGTGGCTTCATTCCGGGCGTGCGACCGGGCAAGCCGACAGCCGACTTCCTCGACTTCACGATGTCGCGGTTGACGTTTGCCGGAGCCATCTTCCTCACGGTCATTGCGGTGTTGCCGCAGCTCCTTTCCCAGTGGCTGCGCGTCCCGTACATGACCGCTCAATTCTTCGGCGGCACAGGTGTACTGATTATCGTTGGCGTCGTGCTTGATACGATGCGCCAGATCGAAACTCACCTGCTGCAGCGCCATTACGATGGATTCCTGCGCAAAGGCAAGATCCGTGGGGCTCGCGACTCTCGCCCCCGCATGGGATCGGGCCAGGTCCTCGACGATAGCAAGCTCGTTCTGATCTACGCTTTTGTCGGCCTCATTGTGATCGCAGGCGTGACCGTCCTCGCCTTGCGACCGCGGTAGAGGCCATGAAAAATCGGATCGTACTCCTCGGCCCGCCTGCTACAGGCAAGGGCACGCAAGCTGCTCTCCTCTCGGCGACGTTTGGAATCCCGGCAGCTTCGACCGGAGCCATGCTCCGCGAGGAGAAGGCGCGTGGAAGCGCCGCGGGCATCGAGGCGGCCAGGTGGACCGACCGCGGCATGCTTTTCCCGGACGATCTCGCTCTGCGTGTCGTGTGGCAGTGGATCGATGGCCGGGAGCGTTTCATTCTTGATGGATTTCCCCGTACCAAGGGCCAGGCCGAGACCTTCGACGCCGGATTGAAGGAACGCAACCTCGACCTGGACGTGGTGTATTTCCTCGACCTGCCCGAGGACATCATCCGCGAGCGCATGTGCAGCCGCCTGACGTGCACGAAGTGCAGCGCGGTATACAATGAGACCTTTCATAAGGTGACGGTCGACACTCCGTGCCCGGCCTGCGGTTCGCCGCTTGCCCGTCGCGCCGACGACACCCACGAGGCGCTCGACAGCCGCATGACCCAGTACCGTGAGCACACGCTGCCGGTCGTGGAGCATTACCGCGCCACCGGTTTGCTCAAGACGATCGACGCCCGCCCGGGTCGCGACGCCATTTTCCAGACTCTGTACCGGGACATCTCCGGCAATGAACTACCCGCCAACTCGCAAGAGGTGCGCGCAGCCTTGGAGGCGCTCGCATGATCCCGATCAAGCGCGGACCCGAGATTCAAAAGATGCGCAAAGCCGGTGAAACGGCGGCGAACATCCTCAATCGCCTGGCGGACCTCATTGCGCCCGGCGTCACCACCGGCGAGATCGACCATGCCGCTTCGCAGTACATGGCCGAGGCCGGGGTAAAGAGCGCCTTTCACGGATACAAAAAATTCCCGGGCTACATCTGCATCAGCCTCAATGAAGAGGTGGTGCATGGCATCGGCGGTCCCCGCAAGATCCAGTACGGCGATGTGGTGAAGCTCGATGTCGGCGTGGTGCAGGATGGATGGATCGGCGACACGGCCGCGAGTATTCCTGTCGGCATCATCGATCCCGAGACCGAGCAGCTTTTGACCATTTCCGAGCAGTCGCTGAATATCGCGGTTTCCCTGGCTCGCGCCGGAACCCATCTCGGAGACGTGTGCGCCTCGGTGGAGGAGCATGTTTCCAAGTACGGCTACACCGTGGTGCGCGAGTTCGTCGGCCATGGCGTCGGCCGCAGCCTGCATGAGGAACCGCAGATCCCAAATTTTGGCCGCCGCGGCACAGGGCCTACCCTGCGCGCTGGCATGACGCTCGCCATCGAACCCATGGTCAACATGGGGACGGCCCGCGTTAAACTCCTCTCCGACAAGTGGACAGTGGTGACCCAGGATGGTCGTCCGTCTGCCCATTTTGAACACACCGTACTCGTAACCGACGGCGATCCCGAAGTCTTGACATGGCCAAGAAAGACGCTATTGAAGTAGAAGGGAAGGTCGTCGAGTTGCTGCCCAATACCATGTTCCGAGTCGAACTGTCGAATGGGCACCGCGTACTTGCACACATTTCCGGAAAGATGCGGCTGCACTTCATTCGCATTCTTCCTGGTGACAGAGTCATGGTGGAGATGTCCCCATACGATCTCACCAAAGGCCGCATAACATTCCGGCATAAAGATACGCCCAAACCACAAACTGCAAAATGAAAGTTCGAGCCTCCGTTAAACGTCAGTGTGAAAGCTGCAAGATCGTGCGCCGTAAGAATGTCGTGCGCGTGATCTGCAAGAATCCGCGCCACAAGCAGAAGCAGGGCTAATTGCCTGACCTGAAGTACAACTCTTAACCGACCTAATAGTATGCCCCGCCTTCTTGGAGTAGAAATTCCCGGTGACAAACGCATCGAGGCCTCGCTGCCGTACATCTACGGCATCGGCCCGAGCAATACCAAGCGCGTGTTGGAGACTGCCAACATCGACCCCAACACCCGCGCCAAAGACCTTTCGCCTGAACAGCTCAATGCGATCATCCACGCGATCAACTCGCTGAAGATCGTGATCGAAGGCGATCTCCGCCGCGAGGTGCAGAGCAATCTGAAGCGCCTCCAGGCCATTAACTGCTACCGCGGCATCCGCCACCGGCGTGGATTGCCTGTCCGCGGACAGCGCACGTCCACCAACGCCCGCACCCGCAAGGGACCGCGCCGGACCGTTGGCGTGCAGCGCAACCCGAACGCCAAAGCCGGCAAAGTGTAATTGATTGAACCATGGCTGACGAATTGAACCCTACGCCTGCGGCTCCTGAAGGAGACGCAAAGCCCGCCGCCGAGAAGAAGCCGAAGGCGGCCCCCAAGAAAAAAGAAGCTCCTGCCACGGAAGCTGCCGCGCCGGTTGAGGCCGCTGCTCCCGTAGAGACTGCTGCTCCTGCTGAAGTCGCCGCGCCCGTCGCTGGTGCCGAGGCTCCTGCTGCCGCCGCTGCGGCTCCCAAGGAAGCCAAGCCCAAGGCCGCCAAGAAGGCCAAGAAAGAGGAGAAGAAGGAAGCCGCCGCTCCGGTTAGCGTGAGCCTCTCCCTCGACGACGCGATCGAACCGATCAAGGTCGTCAAGGCCAAGGGTAGCAAGAACGTCACCCAGGGCGTCGCCCACGTGCAGGCCAGCTTTAACAACACGATCATCAGCATCACGGATCTCCGCGGTGGGGTCATCGGTTGGTCGAGCGCCGGCAAATGCGGCTTCAAAGGCTCCCGCAAGAGCACGGCCTACGCCGCCCAGATGGTCGCCCAAGACGCCTGCAAGCAGGCCATGGGACACGGCCTCAAGGAAGTGGAAGTCCGCGTCAAAGGCCCCGGTGCCGGCCGCGAATCCGCCGTCCGCGCCATGCAGGCCATCGGCCTCGAGATCACCGTCATCCGTGACGTGACCCCGGTGCCTCACAACGGTTGCCGCCCGCCGAAACAGCGCCGCGTCTGATCAGATTTTAGGAAAGGAAAGTTATGGCTCGTTATACAGGACCCAAGACCAAGGTCAGCCGCCGTTACGGCACGCTCATTCACGGTTCTCCGAAGGCATTTGAACGCAAGAGCTACCCGCCGGGACAACACGGCCCCAAGGGCTCCCGTCGCAAGCTCTCCGACTACGCACTCGCTCTCGCCGAGAAGCAGAAGCTCCGCTTCCAGTACGGTGTGCTCGAGCGTCAGTTCCGCCGCTACTTCGCGCTGGCTTCCAGCAAGCGTGGCGTCACCGGTGAGATCCTGCTCCAGCTCCTCGAGACCCGTCTCGACAACGTGGTGCAGAAGCTCGGCTTCGCCAAGACGCTCCGCGCCGCCCGCCAGATGGTTTCCCACGGCCACGTCACGGTGAATGGTCGCAAGACCAACGCCTCGTCGATGAACGTGAAGCCCGGCGACAAGGTGGCTGTGAAAGTGACCGAACGCTCCAAGCGCCTCGCCGTCAAGGCCATCGACCAGACCTCGGCTCATGCGACCCCGGACTGGCTCCAGGTCGACAAGGACGCTCTCATCGGCACCGTCGTTCGCATCCCGACCCGCAGCGACATCAATCCGATCGTCAACGAGCAGCTCGTTGTCGAACTTTACTCCCGCTAGTCTCTAGCGGAGTCAAAGTCCTCTCCTTTGAAAAAGCCCGCTGGCCACAGCGGGCTTTTTTGCGTCTTGAGAAAGTGAAGAGTTACCCGATTCGGGAAAGCTTCTCGCGAATCCAGTCGGGATTTCTCCGAAGATCGAGAATCGCAATGACTTCCACCCAAGAGAGCTGGGCGCGGTAAAAGATGCCGAAGGGAAACACCTTGCTTAGCAACCGGTGTACATCACCATGAATGACCGGATTGATAGGTCCGTTGCGGGACAGGCTCTCGATGTCCTCGGCTATGCGCTTCTTGAAGTATTTTCCGAGTCCCGGTGAGAGATGATCGTAGAATCGGGAAGCTTCCCAGATGTCATCGACGGCATCTTGGGAAATACGGACGCGGATCATTCTGCCAGGAACTGATCACGAACATCCGGCCATTCCAGAAGCTTGCTATCGCCACGGTCGACGCGAGCCGCACGTGCATCCAGTAATCTGGCCAGCTCCATGGAAACCTCATCGGACTCGAAATGCGGATGCAGATCTTCCCAGAGAGCTTCCATGATCTGAAGCTTCTCCTCCAAGGGAAGGGCGCGAATTTCCGCTACCGACATGGTGTTATGGTACGCAGCAGAGTGGAATCATTCAATGAATTGGTGCCGGAGATGAGAAATGGGTCCATCGAAGGGATTTTTCCGGGATGGGAGCTTGATATCGCGAAATATCCCGATAAAGTCGGGCGACACTATGGCCAAGACCGACGACGTCTCCTCTCCGACTGATGACAAAGCCGCAGCGCTGCGCAACAAAAACCTGGAGCTTGCCATCCAGCAGATTGAAAAGGATTACGGCAGCGAGGCGATCCGCCGCCTCGGAGATGCCAGCACCTCGGCAGTGGAAGTCATTCCCACCGGGAATATCTTGATCGATCGCGCTCTCGGCGTGGGAGGATTCCCCCGCGGCCGCATCGTGGAAATCTACGGTCCGGAAAGTTCCGGCAAGACGACTCTCACTCTCACCGCCATCGCCCAGGCGCAAAAGCGCGGCGGTCTGGCGGGCTTCATCGACGTGGAGCATGCGCTCGATCCGTCCTACGCCCGCAAGCTGGGGGTCAATCTCGACGACCTCCTCGTCTCCCAGCCGAGCTCGGGTGAGGAGGCTCTCCGCATTTGTGAAACCCTCGTGCGCTCCAATGCGCTCGACGTCATCGTCCTCGATTCCGTCGCTGCGCTGGTGACAAAATCGGAGCTGGAAGGCGAAATCGGCGACGCGGTGGTCGGTGCCCAGGCGCGCCTGATGAGCAATGCCCTGCGCAAGCTCACGGCCTTCATCTCCAAGGCGCAGACCGTCTGCGTCTTCACGAACCAGATCCGCGAAAAGATCGGCGTGATGTTTGGCAATCCGGAGACGACCCCGGGCGGCAAGGCGCTGAAGTTCTACTCCAGCGTCCGCATCGACATCCGCCGCATCGGCGCGATCAAGACGAGCGACGGCACCGTGACGGGCAACCGCACCAAGGTGAAAGTGGTGAAAAACAAGGTGGCCCCGCCGTTTGCCGAGGCCGAGTTTGACATCATGTACAACGAGGGCATCTCGAGCACGGGTTCGCTCCTCGACCTCGCCATCGAGAAAAACGTCCTCGAGAAGCGCGGCTCCTGGCTCAGCTACAAGGGCACGCAGCTCGCGCAAGGGCGCGATGCCGCCAAGGAGGCGCTCAAGAGCGACCCCGAGCTGTACGCCAAAATCGAAGCCGAGGTGCGCGAGGCACTGGACAAAGACAAGAAGTAGGCTTCCTTACAAGGTCACGACGCACGGGCGGCCAGGTGGTCGGCCCGTGCAGTCGCGCATTGATCTTTTCCGCCAAAATCCCTATTCCGATTACCACAATGAAAAAGCTGTTAACCGTAGCTGCTGCACTGGCGCTGGTGCTGAGCTTCGACTCCTGCAAAAAGAAGGAAAACAATCAATTCGCCGGTATTGATGGCGATTATGTGACGGGCACCCCGCTGCCGGATCGCATCGAAGGCTCGAATTTCTTCGGTGGCAATGTCGAGCGCGGTCAGTTTGCCCCGGTTTACTTCGGCTACGACAGCTTCTCGGTTTCCGACTCCGAGCTGATCAAGCTCGAGAAGGTGGCGACCGCGATGAAGAGCATCAGCAAGACGCTCATCATTGCCGGTTTCACCGACGAGCGTGGCACGGAGGAATACAACCGCGGTCTTGGCGAGAAGCGCGCGGGTGCCGTGCGTGACGCCCTTATCTCCATGGGCGTGAGCGGATCAAAGATCCAGACCGTAAGTTTCGGTGAAGAAATGCCGGCCGATCCCGGCAGTGGCGAATCCGCCTGGGCTCTCAATCGTCGCGCCGAGTTCGGCGTCGTCAAGTAAGGCGCGCCGTGGGCGTGCCCCTTCTTGACCTTCCGCGTCAGCACGAGCGGGTTAGCACCGCCGTTGCTGACGGAGTCGCTGCAGTCTTTGCCTCGCAGCAGTTCATTCTCGGCAAGACGGTCGAGGATTTTGAAAAGAGTTTCGCTGAGTTGATCGGTGTGCCGCATGCCGTGGGCATGTCGTCCGGCACGGATGCCCAGCTCGCCATCCTCATGGCGATGGGCATCGGCGAGGGCGACGCGGTCATCACGACCCCGTACACCTTCTTTGCCACCGCCGGCTGTATTCATCGCGTCGGAGCGGAGACGGTGTTCATCGACATCGATCCCTCCACGTATCTCATCGACCTCACGCTGCTTGAGCAGTATCTGGACTCCCGCCCGCGGGACGACGAAGGATACCTTCTCACCGACAAGGGAGCGCGCATCCGGGCCATCATCCCGGTGCATCTCTTCGGCGTCTGTGTGGCAGCGGATGTCCTGCAAGCCCTCAGCGCAAAATACTCGGTGCCCATCATTGAAGACGCGGCGCAGGCCGTGGGCGCGGAGTTTCGTTCCTGGACCACAGGTGAGATGTCGCGAGCGGGTGCCATCGGTGATTCCGCCTACTTCAGCTTTTTCCCGACCAAGAATCTCGGTGCCGCCGGAGACGCTGGCATCAGCGTCTGCAAGGACGCCGATTTTGCCAACAAACTCCGCCTGGTGCGCAATCACGGCATGGAGCAGCGCTACTACCATCGCGTGGTAGGAGGCAATTTCCGCCTCGACGCCCTCCAGGCCGCCGTCCTGCTGGCCAAGATGCCGCTCGTGCACGAGTGGAACTCCGAGCGTCGTGGCAATGCCACCGACTACCGCGACGGCTTCACTGCCGCCGGGTTGCTCGACTTTGTCACCCTGCCTGCCGAGCCATGGTATGGCCGCGCGGTGGAGAATCACCACATCTACCACCAGTACGTCCTGCGCGCCCATCGCCGCGACGAACTGATGGCGCACCTCCAGGCTCACAAGATCGGCTGCGCGGTGTATTACCCCGTCCCGCTGCATCTTCAGGAGTGCTTTGCCTACCTCGGTTACGAGGAAGGCAGCCTGCCTCATGCCGAGGCCGCAGCACGCGAGACAATCGCCCTGCCGATTTTCGCGGAGCTTCGCCCCGAGGAGATCAAGGAAGTCGTCGACACGATCGCGAAGTTCTACAAGGGATAGGACGATATCTGTTCGCGGGGTCGGCGTTCCGCCGACCTGCTCGCTGGGAAAGTTCAAGCCGGAGCGAGCGTGATTTCCGATTTCGACAGCCGCACTTGCAGGCTGGCGGGACGCGAGTCCTACGGGGCTTACGCCGGGAAATGCCGCAGGGCGGTCACGCCGTTCCAGCGGTGGGACTGGCGGATGGCTGCGGTGATGTATTCCTTGGCAGCGCCGACCGCTTTGGAAAGCGAGAGGCCTTTGGCCAGATTGGCGGCGATGGCGGATGAGTACGTACAGCCGGTGCCGTGGGTTTCCACGTTGGGGACGAAGGGTGCGGCGAATTCCTCGAATCCGTCCTCCGTGGCGAGGAAGTCAATGGCGGTGCGTCCGCGCAGATGACCGCCTTTCAGGAGGAAGGCGGTGCCGTAGCGCTCAACCAAGGCACGCCCGGCATCCTTCATTTTCTCCAGCGAGTCGGTCTCGCGGCCGGAGAGCATGGCGAGTTCGTCGAGGTTCGGCGTAACCAATGTGGCTCGGCCCAAGAGCAGCGATTCGTAGGCGGCGATGGCGGATTTCTTCAACAACGGGTCGCCGCTTGTGGCAACCATGACGGGATCGACGACGACCGGACCTTCGTAGAGGTCGAGATTCTCGGCGACCTCCTCGATGATGGCGGTCGAATACAGCATCCCGGTTTTGACTGCGCCGACGGGAAACGCCTCCAGGCTCAAGGCGATTTGTTCGCCGACGATCTCCGGTTTGACCGGCTGGATGGCGGTGACCTTGCCCGGAATCTCCGCCACCACGCAGGTGATAGTGGTGAGGCCGTAGACGCCGAAGTAGGAGAACGACTTGAGGTCGGCCTGAATGCCGGCTCCGGCACTGTTGTCGGAGCCGGCGATGGTCAGGGCGACCGGCGTGGCGCGCTTAGCGTTCTTCGCCACGATTGCCGGTCAGGATAAGGACGTAATACAGAAGCTGGCCGAGCACTGCGACGAAGGCAGCGACATAGGTGAGCGCGGCGGCATCGAGCACTTTGTTGACTCCTCCGGCCTCCGTGCCAGGGCTGATCATGCCCATCTGCTGGAGGATAACCTTGGCTCGGCGCGAGGCGTCAAACTCCACTGGCAGCGTGATGAGCTGGAAGAGTGCAAGCACCGCGTAGCAGACGGCAGCGATCATGATGACCTTCATGCCGAGAGCGGGGACAAACAGACCGGCCAGGATGATAACCGGCAGGATGTTTGACACCACCATGGTCAGAGGCACGATGGCCATGCGCCAGTGCAGGGGCGCGTATCGTTTCGCGTCCTGGATGGCGTGACCGCATTCGTGGGCGGCGATGCCGAGGGCGGCGACTGACGGGGTATTGTACACGTCCGTGGACAGGCAAAGGCGTTTGTGCGTCGGGTCGTAGTGATCACCGAGCATGTCGTTGATCTCAAGGACTTCGACATCGTTGATGTTGGCCGCGCGCAGGATTTCGCGCGCCGCCTGGGCGCCGGTGACGCCCGACGAGGCAGCTACCTGGCTCCAACGATTGAATGCGCCTTTGACCCGCATCTGGGCCCAGAGGCCAAGCAGGATCGGTACACCAATAAGTAATATCCAGAGTATCATAGCGGTCGGAAAGTTATCTTGGTTCTTCAGACAATCAACCGAAACCGGACGTTCATCAAATTCGTCGCTCCCCGATGGGCGGATCGGGGGCGGGCCTCAATGGCTTTGGCCGATGGCGTGACTACGCAATCTCGAACGGTTTTGGGTATTTCGTCAGGAGCTTGCAGCCGGTTTCGGTGACGACAACGACGTCCTCGTGGCGGACTCCGCCGATGCCCGGCCAGTAGATGCCAGGCTCCACGGTGAAGACCTGTCCGGGCTGGAAGGTGGCGGCGGCAAAGCGCGGTTCCTCGTGAATCTCCAGGCCGAGTCCGTGTCCCGTGCCGTGGAAGAACCCATGCCAGCGCCCATCGCGAATCTCGGTCGGGTAGCCCTGCTCGGCGAAGTACGTCTTGATGCCGTTGTGAATCTCGATGCCTGCGATGCCGGGACGGATGGCTTTGAGCGCGAACTTCTGGGCGGCGAGGCAGGTCTCCCAAATCCGGAGCTGGGCATCACTGGCTCGACCGCGCAAGACGGTGCGGGTGATGTCGCCGTAGTACCCGGACCCGGCGGCACGCGGGAAGATGTCCAGAATGATGAGCTGGTGGGCAAACAGTGGACCATGCCCGCGCTCGTGCGGGTCGCAGGCGGCATCGCCGCAGGCCACGATGGTGTCGCCTCGCGCTTCGCCTCCGGCGCGCACCACGGCGATTTCCATCTCGGTGCGGAGGGTCTCGGAGGTCAGGACTTTTCCGCTCCAGAGGAGCTTGTGGTCCTTGCGGATCTCCGAGGCTTTGAGGATTTCCTCAGCGCGGGCGAGCCCGGCTTCCGCGATACGATTGGCTGCGGTGATGGCCTTGATTTCGTCCGGCGTCTTGATGACACGCTCCGGCCAGAGCGTCGACGAGGCGGGGGCGGTCTTGATGCCTTCCTTTTGAAGATTCGTCGCGATGAGATGGGGGAAGTCGCCAGGCACCTCGACGCGGTTGATCCGGCGGGACTTGAGGAAACTCGCGACGACCTGCGCAATGGCAGGGCGAGCCTTCTTTTTGCCCTGTATCTCCTTTTCCAAAGCTGAATAGGAAAGCACCTCGTCGACCTGGGCGTCGCGGCGGCCGCGGTCGATCTCAAGATCGCTCAGGAGGAGCGTCTTCCTGCCATCAACCTCCAGCAGCACGAAAGCGTCGGGCGCGCGGAACCGGGTGGCGTACAGGATGTCGGCGTTGGATTCGCTGGCGGCGATGATCAATTTTGCGCGTTTCACGATGGCGGAATTGTGCTCAAGGTACCACGCGTGATCAAGAACCTCCACCGATGGACCCGCCTCAGCTCGCAGAAGTGGGAAGATGCCTGGACGGAACGCCTGCGGTTCCTCGATCCCGAGCGGGTCGTGATGCTGACGTGGCCGAACTCGCGGGCGCTGAAGATCGAGGTGTATTGCGATGAGGCGACATCGAAGCGGCTGGTGAAGAGTTTCGGCGGGCGGTCGGCCAAGGTGGCGCCCGAGGCATTTACCGGCACGCCTTCCGCGCCGCGCGCCCCACTGGCGATCCGGGGCAAGCTCAAGGTGTACTCCGACGAGGTCTCCTGGCGGGAATGGAAGGACTCGGGACGCAAGCCGCCAGGCATCCTGATTCCCGCCGGCATGGCTTTCGGCACGGGCGAGCATGCGACCACTGCGACCTGTTTGCGCTTCCTCGCGGACGTGGCGGAGGAATTGCCGGAGGATTTTGCCGCGCTCGACCTCGGAGCGGGGAGCGGAATTCTCGCCGTGGCTGCGGAGGCGTTGGGAGCGGGAGCAGTCAGCGCGATTGATTACGATCCGGCGGCGGTGCGCATCACGCGTCAGAACGCGAAGATCAATGGCTGCCGCCGCGTGAAATCGGCACAGGGTGATGCGTTGGAGTTCAACGAGCGCGGTCAATACGACCTCGTGATGGCAAACCTCTTCAGCGAAGTCCTCATCTCCGTCGCACCCCGCATCGTTCGGGCGCTGAAGCGCAAAGGAGTGCTCATTTTTTCCGGCGTGCTGCGCAAGCAGGCGGAGGAGGTCGTGGCTGCCTTTGAAGCCAAAGGCCTGTCAAAACCCCACATCGTCACGCGCGGCAAATGGTGCGCGGGCATCTGCTTCAAGGGGCAAAAGTAATCGTCTCCCGCCGGGCCGAGAGCCGCGGTATCAGGGCACAAAAAAGCCGGAGTTCGATGAACTCCGGCTTTTTGCGTGATTGGACTGGTGACCGCGTTAGTTCTGCGGAGCCGGAGCCGCGGTCGGGTCGTACTTGAAGGTCCAGCGGGTCTCGATCTTGCGACCGCCGGCGGTCGCCGAGATGATGACCGTGGCTTCGCTCGAGCGGATCTTCTGCTGCATCTTGTACGAGACGGTCTTGGTGGCCGGGTCGTAGGTGGCCGGGACGGCGCCGAGGCCGCTGACGCGCATGACGACGGATTTCGGGTCGATGTTGCCGAGCGAGGCGAGGTTGGCCTTGATCTCGGGTTCGGCGGTGGTGACGGTCTCGCCTTCAGCAGGAATGGTCACCATGGCGGCGCTGGCCGGGATGGCGGTGATGCCCTCCGCTCCGGCGGGAGCGGCTGCACCTGCACTGAAGGCAATCGCTTTCTGGAAGACCTCGGGTTTGGTGGATTCGATGGCGTAGCGGCCCTGCATGACGGGATCGCCGCCGAAGCCCAGGTGCTGACCGTAGACGGTGAAGGCCGCCTCGTAACCCGCATCCGTGGCAGCCTTGCGCACGAGTTCGTTGTGCATGCCGTACGGATAGGCGAGGGTCTTGATCTGGATGCCGAGCTTTTGCTCGAGGATCTGCTTGGAGCGCTCGAGTTCATCCTTTACCCAGGCCTCGTACTGCTCGGGCGAGCGGCCTTTCTTACCGGTGAGAGCGGTGTGCGAGACGGTGTGGCTGCCGATGTCGACACCGGCGTCGCGCATCTCGGCGAGCTGCTCCCACGTCATGGACTGGCCGCCGGACTTCGGTCCGCCTTTCACGTAGTCTGTGTAGATGAACATGGTGAAGGGATAGCCGAACTTCTGAAGGATCGGCCAGGCGGTGGTGTATCCGGAGACATAGCCGTCATCGATGGTGACCACGGCAGCCCTGGCCGGGATGTTCTTTTCCCCGCGACGCCAGGCAAGGAAGTCCTCCATGGAGATGACCTCGATGCCCTGGTCCTTGAGGGCCTGCATCTGCGCTTCAAAATCCTGCGGCGAGATCGAGAGGCTGTCCTTCGGCTTCTGGTCGAAGCGATGGTAGCACAGCACGATGACGCGGGCGGTTTTGTCGATCACGACCGGAGTGGGCGTGGGCTCGGGTGTAGGAGCCGGGGTCGCGGTGGGAGCCGGAGTGGGTTCGGGCGCGGGAGCCGGAGCGGATTTCTTGCAGCCTGAGAACGCGAGGGCCGCCATGGCCACGGCGAGGAGACATTTACGCATAGGATTCGATAGCAGGAGTTTCGCTTCGTGCAACTAGCCCTCGATGCCGACGGCGCGGAATTTGTCTTCCACGAAGCGGAAATGCCGCTCGGGAGCACAGGCGTGCGCGATTTCGTCGGGGCCGAGGTGCTGGGAAACGGTGGGCTCCTGGGCGAGGTTGTCGGCGAAGTTACCGCCTTCCTTCCAGGTCTTCATGGCAGCGCGCTGCACGGCCTCGTAGGCGTCCTTGCGCTCGAGACCGCGGGCGGTGAGCATGAGGAGGGCCGACTGGCTGGCGTAGAGGCCGCGGGTGATGTCCATGTTGCGCTGCATGTTCTCCGGGTAAACCTGGAGGCCGTCGACGAGCTTGCGCAGGAGGACGAGCATATAATCCATGAGCGTGCAGGAGTCGGGCAGGATGATGCGCTCGGCGGAGCTGTGGCTGATGTCGCGCTCGTGCCAGAGGGCGACATTCTCAAGGGCCGTCATGGCGTTGCCACGAATGACGCGGGCGAGGCCGCTGAGGCGCTCACCCGTGATCGGGTTGCGCTTGTGCGGCATGGCGGAGCTGCCTTTCTGACCGGCGGCGAAGTATTCCTCGACCTCGAGCACTTCCGTGCGCTGAAGGTGACGGAACTCCGTGGCCCAGCGGTCGATGGAGCTGGCGATGAGGGCCAGCACAGTCATGAACTCCGCGTGGCGGTCGCGCTGGATGATCTGGGTCGAGAGCGGGGAGGCTTTCAGACCGAGCTTCTCGCAGACGTGCTTCTCGACGCGGGGATCGAGGTGGGCGTGCGTGCCGACAGCACCACTGATCTTGCCGACGCGGACGCGCTCGCGCATTTCGCGCAGGCGATCGATGGCACGGCCAAACTCATCATACATGAGGGCCATCTTGAGGCCGAAGGTGATCGGCTCGGCGTGGATGCCGTGGCTGCGGCCGATCATCGGGGTAAATTTGTGCTCGATGGCGCGTTTGGCGATGGCTTCGCGCAGAGAAACCAGGTCTTTCTCCAGGATCTCGCAGGCGGAGTTCATCTGCACCGCGAGCGTGGTATCGAGCAGGTCCGAAGAGGTCAGGCCCTGGTGAACCCAGCGGGCGGCCGGGCCTACGTGTGTCGCGACTTCCTCGAGGAAGGCGATGACATCGTGGTTTGTGCGCTTTTCGATTTCGCGGACCTTCTCAATATTAAAAGTGGCCTTGGAGCGAATCGTGACGGCATCCTCCTTGGGGATTTCTCCGAGGTCGGCCATCGCCTCACAGGCGAGGGTCTCGATTTCGAGCCAGATTTCGAGTTTGCGCTGCTCGGTCCACAGCGAGCGCATCTCGGGCAATGAATAACGATCAATCACCCGCTGGAGGGTAAGCGGGTGAGCGCCGTGTTACCAATAAAAAACCCGGGGGATTATCCCTGCCAGTGAAAGGTCACCGCCTTCTCCGTCTCGGGATGAAGGCTCAGGGCGACCGGGCAGGTAAGGGCGGCATTCTCGATCTCAGCGCGATCCGGATGACTGGCGGGCTGCGGAATGGTGATTTCCACCTCGATTTTCGCGATGCGACGCGGCGGTGCCGGGGTCATGTGCTTGCGAATGACGGCGGAGGACCCTGCGAGTTCGATGGCGAGGCCCTTTTTCTGAGCGATGATGCCCATCGTGGTGAGCATGCAAGTGCCTAATGATGTGGCGGTAAGGTCCGTCGGACTGAAGGCTGCTCCGCGCCCCATATTATCGGCGGGTGCGTCGGTGGACAGTGTGGCCTTTGACGGGCCGTGGCTGGAGGAACAGTGGAGTTCCCCCTCGTATTGGACAGTGATCTCTACCATGCGCCCAGACTAGCTGAGCGGCATGGTAAAGAAAGACGTAAAGCGTTACGCGGCAACGCGAACCCTCTTGAGCTTGCCGTTGCTTTCAACGCGGACGCGTCCGGTTTCAAAAAGATCAACGATGGCAGCAAGAGTTTCACGGCTGTCGCGGGCGCAAGAGGAGACGATCTCGACCAGTTCTCCGAGCGAGTAGTGCTTGCGATTGATTTTGCGGTAGCGGTTTTTCATAGGAGTTCCTTCAAAAGGATTTACGGGTTAGACGGGAGCTTGGTTGTCCCCGTTCAAAAAATTCGAAGGAGGAGGGCGACGATCAGGGAGATACCTGATGGTCCATGCGCTGGAAGAAATCCGCCGCCTTCTGGTCGGCGGGATCGTTGGGTGACCTTAAGGTCTTGAGGGAACGGTGCTTGCGGAGGGTTTCGACCCAGGAAAGGTCGGTGATCGTCTCGGGGCTGAGCGTGAGGGAATCGAGCGGCAGGGAGGCGAGGACGCGAATCCCGGCGGGGTTCAAGCCGGAGATGTCGAGCCGTCGCAGATAGCGCGACCCCGCCAGTGGTGAAAGGTCGCTTACATAGGTATTGGCAAGGGACAGATCCTCCAGGGCGGCGACAAGCCGGAGCGCATCGATGTTCGTGACCCGGCTGCCGGAGAGATCGATCGATTTCACCCGCAGGAGCGTGCGCGACATGGGGAGAGAGTCGATACGACAGTCCGTGAGAGCGAGCTTCTCGAGAGGCAGCCCGAGCAGAGAGGCCCAGTCCATGCCTCCCGCCCCCTGGATGGTGAGGCTGGAGACATTGAGCTGCTTGAGCGGAGAGAGATCGATGAGGTCGCCGCTGGTCTTGAGGACTACCGCAAACCGGCCCGAGGGGTCGGACGAGAGTGCTGGCGTGGAAATGCCGGGGTTCCTGGTCAGGAGGGAAAGGGCGACCTCATTGGCAGTGGGAGCGCGGGTTTCCGTGACGGCGGTGCTGCGGCGGGCGTTTTTCTCGTTGAGCGTCTTGATGATCGCGATGGTGGACTCGCTGCCCGGGATGTTGGCGTCGGAGAGGAGCGAGAGAGTGCGCTCCGGGCGATCTCCGAAGGATTTGAGGGCATCCTGGGCGACAGTCTGGAGGCGCTGGGCATCATCGGAGATCTCGTTTTTTCCGTACTTTGCGGCTTGGGCAAAGCTGTCGGCGGCAAGGTCGCACTCAAGCAGGGCGAGGTGCATGCGGCCTTTGAGCAGCCAGGCCGGGGCAAAGGTGGGATTGGCCAGGAGGACCATGGAAGCCTGGTCGATCGCGCTGGTGACTCGCCGGATGATCTCCGCCGGCGAGCGGGAGAGGCGCTGAACCTCGAGAGGGGCGAGTTCCCAGCGCCAGATGCGGATGGCTTCCTTCATCTGCTCCTGGTAGGAGGGATCGGGCGTGGTCTCGATCTGTGCCGGGCGGTGGACCTCCTGCGAATTCTCTGCGGCAATGCGCAGGTTTTCCATGCGTTCGCGGGTCTCGCGCAGAAGCTGCTCGTTGGTCTGGGCGTTTTTTTCGGCCTCCTCGCGGCGCTTGCGTTCGGTCTCCGAGAGTGCGGTGGCTTCTGCGCCGAGCTCCTTGGCGCGTCTGGCCTCATCGAGGGCATCCCGGGCGATTTTTTCCTGATTCTCGGCATGGGCCTGGGCGGCGCGGGCCTTGGTCTCCTGGTCCTCCGCGGCCCGGCGACGCATCTCGGCGAGGGCGCGCTGCTCCTCGGCGAAGGCCTGCTGCTGGTGAGCGAAATCGGAGGCATCCTGCGCGCGCTTGAGCTGGCGGGAGAGGATGACGATGGCGACGAGGGTGCCGGTGATGAAAACGAGGATGGAGGCTGCCGTGACGGCGGCGACCGCGCGATTGCGCTGGATGAGTTTTTTGACGAGATCGATGGCCTGTACGGGCTTGGCAGAAATCACCTCGCCCTTGCGGAAACGCCCGATATCGGCGCTGAGGGCGGCCACGTTGCGATATCGCTCGGCGGGATCATTGCGCAGCGCCTTCAGGGTGATGATCTCGAGATCGGGGTCGATCTTGGGATTGATCGACCGGAGCTTGGGCGGCTCGTGTGTCTGGAGGGCCTGGGCGTCGCCGATGATGTTGCCGGTGGCTTCGAAGTGCCGCCGTCCTGTCAGCATCTGGTACAGGATCGTACCCAGGCTGTACACGTCGGCGCGTTCGTCGACATCCTTGCTCGATTCGGCCTGCTCGGGGGCCATGTTTTCCAGCGTGCCGACGACATGGCCGGTGACGGAAAGCGAGTGCGTGCCATCGGCGCTCAATTTCGCCAGGCCAAAGTCCGCCACCAGCGGCTCGCCATCCTCACGCAGGAGGATGTTACCGGGTTTCAGATCCCGATGGAGCACGCCGTGCTCGTGGGCGAATTGCACGGCATCGCACACTTTGAGGAAAATATTGAGCGTCTGCTCGACTGGCAGGATGCGGGTGTCTTTGGGGCGGCTGACCTCGGGGGGATTTTCGCCCTCCGGGGGCGGCAGGCTGTCGCGCAGGGACTTGGCCGATCGGATGGACGAGATGAGCGCGGGCAGGTCGACATGCTCGCGGGTGACGGTCTTTTCGGATTCCGTCGGAGTGCTCTCGTACAGCAGATCGTAGAGAGGCAGGCCGTTGACGAACTCCATCGCCAGGTAGTGAATGCCCTCGAATTCGTTCATCTCGTACACCCGGCAGATGTTGCGATGAGGCAGGCGGGCCATGACCTCGGCCTCGCGGCGGAAGCGCTTCAGTTGTGCTTCCGTGACGGATTCTGCTGTGTGCAGGACCTTGATGGCGACGGAATTGCCGAAGCGGTCGCTTCCGCGCCAGACCTTGCCCATACCGCCGGTGCCCACGACCTCGATGAGCTTGTATTTGCCGACGGTCTGCACCGACTGGGAGATGACATTGTCGTCGCGCAGTTCGAGCGAGTCGCCGACTTCCTGCGGTCGCACGACGCGCAGGATGGGAACGGTCTGGTCGCGACCGGGCACGCGGAATGACCAGAGGTAGTCGAAGTAATATTCGGCGTTGGCGGTGTTGTTCTGCACGTCGGGGCCGACGAGATACACGATGCGCTTCAGATTCTCCGGGAGCGGAGCCACCTCGTCGCCGACCCACTGGAAGTCGCTGAGATCGGGTTCGGTGGAATTCTCCGCCCGCACGTGCTGCCAGCCCGGAGGCAGGACGCGCAGGATGTGGGTGAGCGTGTGCTCGGGAAGGATGGTTTCGCCCGGGCGGGCCAGATCGGAGAGGCGGCGGGCTAGCTCCACCGGCTTGCCCAGGGCGGTGTAGTGCTGGGAATACGAGTTGCCCACGGAGCCGACGAGAGTGTCGCCGGTCCAGAGGCCGCAGGAGCACGGAGGGAGTTCCTTGCCCTGGCGCAGAAACTCGCCATGGATGCGGGACATTTTCGCCATCTGCTCGCAGGCCGAGCGAATGGCCCGCAGAGGGTGGTCGGCGAAATAGCGAGGCGCGCCATAGATGCCCAGGATCGATCCGCCCTGGATCTCGCCCACGGTACAGCCCGACTCCCAGACAGCGTCGCCCGCTTCTTCGATGAAGCAATTCACCATCAGCCGCACGTCCATGGCCGAGGAGCGTTCGCTGACCTCTGCCAGACCCCGGAGCTGGGTGTGACCGATCGTGATGTAGCGGCGCTCCGGCAGGCGGGCGGTACGCAATTCATCCTCCTCGAGTGATTCAAAAGGCGTGCCGCTGGCGTAGCGCAGGTCGCTGCCGACAAATTCCGTGCTGGAAACCTCGTCGAGCACGATATCGAGCACGCCTCCCTCGCTATAGATCTTTGCCTCAAAGACGCGGCCCTCGGCATCCGTGACGAGGTGGTTGCTGGTACGGTGGCTGACGTCGCGGACGAAGCAGGAGGAGATCTCCCCCTGGCAGCGAGCCGCCAGCACGTCCAGCGGAGTGCCGATGAGGTCGCGCTTGGAAACCCCGAGATACTGGCAGAGCGATGCATTCGCATAGATCACGAGATCATTCTGCGAGACCCTGGCCAGCATCGCCCGCAGCGGCACCCTAGGGGACGTTTCCATCAGGCTGCCTTCTTAACTGCCTGAGGCTGAATACGCAACCCTCCGTTGCTTGCTAGGCGAGACCCCGATCCTCCACCTCATCCTCATCCCAGCCCAGAAGGTGGCCGATTTCGTGGAGGAGCGTAACACGCACCTCCTCGTCGAAGGTCGTGCCCGCCTCCTCGGCTTCGCAGCGGATGTTCTCCAGCCAGAGCCGGATGCAGGTCATGGGAGCGGCCTCGGGACCCGGATCGAAAAGCCCGAGTGTCTCCGGGTCGATCCCATCCTCAACATCCCGGTCGGAGGGAACGGCCTCGAAAAAAATCGGCACCTCGGCGACTGCCGAGCGCACCTCTGGGGGGAGTTCCTCCAGGGTTTTTTGCGAAATTTGCTCCGCGCGGGAGACCATTTGTTTGAAATTCATTGCCGTTGTCACCAGCCGATTGAACGTTTATCAAACGCCCATGCCAGATACCAATGAAGGAAATCCGCTCCGCGAAGGCCTCTCGAGCCGCAACATGCCCGAGCCTTGCGCCGTGGTGATTTTTGGCGCCACCGGCGACCTCACCCACCGGAAGCTGGTTCCCGCCCTGTACAATCTCGCGGCCGATGGAGCTCTCCCTCCGGCTGTAAGCGTCGTCGGGTTTGCCCGCCGCGACAAGACCGATGAAGTTTTCCGCACGGAAATCGAGGAAGCGGCCCGGAAATTTTCCCGGCAGAAGATCAATGACGAGCTGTGGTCCAGTTTCTCGTCATCGATCTTCTATCACCGCAGCGAGTTCGACAACCTTGAGGGCTATGAGGCTCTCGCCCGACGGCTCGACGAACTCGACGCCCAGCGCGGCACCAGAGGCAATCGGCTGTTTTATCTTTCCGCCGGCCCGGACCAATTTCCGGTCATTCTCGAAAATTTGCGCAAGAGCGGCCTGAACAAGGCGCAGCCCGGCAGTTGGGCGCGAGTGATCGTGGAGAAGCCTTTTGGCACCGATCTGCCGACGGCACAGATCCTCAACAATATGGTCGTTGAGGCGTTCCCGGAAAAAGACACCTTCCGCATCGACCACTATCTTGGCAAGGAGACGGCGCAGAACATGATGGTGCTGCGTTTTGCCAATGCGATCTTTGAGCAGTTGTGGAACTCCCGCTACATCGACCACGTGCAGATCACGGCCAGCGAGCCGCTCGGCGTGGAGGGCCGCGCCGGCTATTACGACAAGTCGGGTGCGCTGCGCGACATGGTGCAGAACCACCTGCTGCAACTCCTCTGCCTCACCGCCATGGAGCCGCCGGCCGGTCTCGATGCCGACGCCATTCGCGATGAGAAGGTGAAAGTCTTGAAATCTCTCCGACCGATCGTGGGCGACGATGTGCGCAAGTACGTGGTGCGCGCCCAGTACGGCGCGGGAGCGATCAACGGCAAGCGCGTTGCGGCCTACCGCGACGAGCAGGGTGTTCATCAGGATTCCGTCACGGAGACCTACGTGGCTCTCCAGGTGAATATCGACAACTGGCGCTGGGCCGGCGTGCCGTTCTTCGTGCGCGTGGGCAAGCGCCTCCCCAAGGCCTGCACGGAAATCGCGATCCAGTTCAAGGGCGCTCCGGCGGTGCTTTTCAACGCCACGGGAGAGACGATCGACAGCAATGTGCTCGTCATCCGCATCCAGCCCGACGAGGGCATCTCCCTGCGCATGAGCGCGAAGATGCCGGGATCGAGCCTGCAGATCGAGCCGGTGAAGATGGATTTCCATTACGGCACCAGCTTCGGAAAGGCCACGCCGGAGGCCTACGAGCGCCTGCTTCTCGACGCGATGAGCGGCGACGCGACGCTCTTTGCCCGCCGCGACGAGGTCGAGGAAGCATGGAAGTTTGTCGACGCCCTGCACGACGCGTGGGCGAAGGAATCCGAAGACCTCGCCATGTACTCCGCAGGCACGTGGGGGCCGACCGAGGCTGACGAACTCATCAAGCGCCACGGCGCAACCTGGAGAAGACTATGAGCCTCGCGGTGGACCCCGGATTGCCGGTGGAAATCGGCACGATCGGCAAGGAACTCGGGAAATTGTGGGAGGAGAGCGGAGACACGAAGACCCGTGCGTCTCTCATCAATCTCGCGATCTATACCGAGAATCCGGACGCGGTGCCGTGGAATACCGGACTCATCGCGGAAATCGCGGGCGAGCATGCCTGCCGCGCGCTGTTGATCTTTGCCGACCCGGCCTCTGGGAAATCCGAAGCCCGTGCCTGGATCAGCGCCCACTGTCACATGGCGGGCAAGGGCGAGCGGCAGATTTGCTCCGAGCAGATCACCTTCGAACTCGGCGGCGAGATGGTGCATTCGCTTCCGAACATCGTCTTTTCGCATCTCGATTCCGACCTGCCGCTCTATTTCTGGTGGCAGGGGGAGTTTCGCGAGCCTCTGGACCAGAAGCTCTGGAGCTGGATCGACCGGCTCATCTTTGACAGCGCCGACTGGCGGAAGCCCGTCGAGCAGCTCGCCATCGCCCGCAAGATCGCCACGCTCAATGCCGAGCGCACGATCCTGTGCGACCTGAACTGGACGCGCCTGCTCGGCACGCGCTTTGCCCTGGCCCAGTTGTTTGATCATTCCTGTGCGAATGCCCGCATGCGGGAGATCGAGAAGGTCTCGATCACGACCTCTCGTCGCAGCACCGGTCTGCTCCTGCTGGGGTGGCTCGCCACGCAGTTTGGCTGGAAGTTTCAGTCGCTGCTGGGGAAGGAGTTCTTCCTTCCGCAGAGCGGCGGGCATATCGACTTCAGCGTCACGGAAAAGCCCGGCGCGGATATCGCAGAGGTGTCGTTCCAGACGGCGGATGTCTCCTTCGGCATCCGGCGGGAGGAGTATTCCGACTATTTTCACGGCTACATCGACGGCGGCGGATTCTGCAACACGAACATGGTGCTGTCGGCCGGCAAGTCCCGCATCGAGGACATCCTGCTCATGGAACTCAGCCGTGGCGGCAAACACCCGCTGTACGCCAAGGCGATTTGCGCCATCGAGCCGCTGCTCGGCCACTAGACGGCCCCGAAAAAGCTCCGAGGCCGCAGCCGTCGATCATCAGGTCGATCGCTGCGGCTTTTTCGTGGCAAGGAGGAGTCTGGGTAAGCTTCAGGGAACACCGCTTGCGGAGCAGGCATTCTTGTGCTAACGGCGCGGAGTCGTCTCATCGCATGAACGGAAAACTTGTCAGGAGAGGTGGTTGGATTGGAGCCTTGTCGCTGCTCATGGCCGGGATGGCTCCCGCAGCCTGGAATGATCCGGTGTCAAATACGCCCTCCATCATTCAGCTCGATTTCGGACCTTATGGGAACAAGCTGCCAGGAGACGGGCAGAACTACTGCGAGCCGACCTCGGCGGTGATGTCGCTCTTCTGGCTGGGCAGCAATGGATTCACCCAGATCACGCCTGCGACTTATCCCGGGCAGAATGATCCTTATACCTACAATCTTGAGCGTCTCATGGGAGGACTCATGCAGACCTCGTCCACGCAGGGGACATATGATTCTGCTGCGATGCAGGGGATTTCGGATTATCTCTCCGCGGCAGGACTCAGCGGGGCGTTCAGCCATGTTTATAATGGTGGAGACTCGACCTCGAATCTGTTGAGTCCGTCCTGGATGGCCGCGCAGCTCGCCTCCAACGCCGGGGAGAACCCGAGCACGATCACATTCGTCAATTTTTCCGTGGCGTGGTACGGGCAGAATTCCCCCAGTTCGACGATCTTCTCTGCGGAAGGCGGACATGAACTCGCTCTCCTCACGGTGCTTGATCCGACCGGCAATGCGCAGCTCATCCTGAACAACGCCTACCCGAACGCGCTGGAGAATGTTCCCAACATCCCGGCAAGCAACCCTCAAACGCTGGGCATCACACAGGTCCCCGCAGGCTGGGACTTGCCTGGCATGGCGCTGGAGTCGCAGGACTACTGGCAGCTCCAAAGTCCCGATGGAACCGTGGGGGATGACTCCACCACCAAGGCGATCGTCAGCTCCGCCTATGCGTTTTCTGTCGATACCTCTGCCAATCCGACTCTGAACCCCTCATGGACCCCGGCGGACTGGGTGATCTCGGGCAGCAAGACGATCAATACAAACGGAGCCACCTTCACCGTCCAGGCGGCGGTGATCGGGGCAGGAGGCCTCACCAAGACCGGCGAAGGCTCGATGGTGCTCACCTCGGGGGATGATCTCACCGGGAACAATGTGGTCTCGGGCGGAACGTTGGGCAGTACGTATGCCGGAGATGCCACGCCTTTGGGTACTGGCTCATTCGTGTTGACTAATGGCGGTACCATCGGGTTGAGCCCGGCTGGCAGCGGGGGGCCGCTGGCCTTTGCGGTTGCCTCCGGTTCCGGCAGCTCGGTGACATTTGGACAGGGTGGGGGAGCCATCGAAGTCAATGCGGGATCGAACAGCTCGCTGGCGGTCACGCTCGGTGATGCCGGTGCGACCTCGGCCAACCTGGTCCGCCAGAATGCCGGCACCTTTGTCGTCATTCCCGCTCATGGCATCTCCGCTCTTGGTTCCACTGAGAAAGTGCTCGTGGCTGGCGGCGCATCGAGCCGTCCGCCGGTCGCGAATGGCATGGTCGCTCCTTACATCGTGGGGCAGGATAATGACGCGAATGCCAGCGGCTATTTCCTCAACTACGATGGAGGCGAGGGCTTCAAGGAAGCCGCAGCGGTCTCCTCTCTGACCTCCGCGATCAACGCGGCCACGAGTTCCACAGTCTATGCGGCGGACACAGACCAGGCGGTCACCACCAACGGTGTTGCCAGCGTGTATGCCCTGCAGGTCAATGAGGCCACGGTGAGCGGAACCAATGCCACCCTGCAGGTCGGCTCCCAGCAGGCGGGCGACTCGGCCGGGGTGATCCTGAACGGCGGCGCGATCGCGACCAGCGCCGTGAGCTTCGGAGCGGCGGAAGGTGTGGTTTATGCGAGTGAAGCAGGCGGTTCGATCTCCTCGACGATCACGGGTTCAGGAGGCCTGACCACCTTTGGCCCCGGTGCCGTCACGCTGACAGCCGACAATTCCAGCACGCTATCCGGACAGGTAACGGTGAATTCCGGCACGCTGGTGGCGCAAAGCGCCACGGGATCGGCGACAGGATCTGGCAATGTTGCGGTCCAGGCCAATGCGACCTTTCAGGTAAGCGGTGGCACCGTGGCCGGCAATGTTTCTGTGCTCAACTCCGGCACGCTGGTGCTCGCGGGAGGAACGATTTCGGGCAATGTGTCCGTGGCAGAGGTCGGGCAAAGCTCGGCTAACCCGGGCGGCACGCTTCAGGGCAGTGGCACGATCGAGGGGTCGACGACGGCTCGCGGTGTCATCACTTCCGGGGCATCGGGCGGCAATATCACCTTTGCCGGATCAGCGAATCTGAACTACTCGCAATTCTTCTGGCATCTGGATTCGCTGACTTCCGATTCGTCGCAGGCCGGGATTGAGTGGAACATGCTCACCTTCCTGGGCGATGCGACCGTCGGCACGTCGGACTCCGATGCGGCCACAGTCTATATCCAGTTCGGAGCGGGAGTGGCTACGCCCGATACGGTCAATGCCTTCTGGCAGACCGAGCACTCCTGGAAGATCTGGGATTTCTCCCAGGCGACCTCCTATAATTGGTACCAGTCGGGAGATGGAAATACGGCGTTTACCTATGGGAATTTCGACGTCTACGAGCGGAATGACGACTCGTCGGTCTACTTGAGATTTACGCCGGTGCCGGAACCGTCGGCCATCTGGCTGGCGCTGGCGGGATGTGGGGCGATGATTGTCGCCCGGAGACTCCGCCAACGCCGTTGAGACGGGCTGGCCTTACAGCGACCAGGTGGGCTCGGTTACTTTGCCGAGACCTGTGACAATCGGAACCTGACGGCCATTCTGCGTATCGAGCAGGATGAGCGAGGAGCCGTTGCTGAAGATGACATGGCGGGAATCCGCCCCGAAGACGGGATCTTCACCTGCCGTCAGGATCTGGGTGGCTCCGCTCTGGAGGTCCTTCACGGCGATGGAAAATCCGCCTGTGCGGACGGTGAAGGCGACTTTGCGGCCATCGGGCGACCAGCTTGGCTCGGTGCAGTAGTTGTAGCCGGTCGAGATGGGCTGGCCGGAGCCTCCGCCCGCGCCGATCTTGTAGAGCTGCGGACCGCCGCGGTCGTCGGAGGAGTAGATGATCTGCGAGCCATCGGGCGACCAGGTGGGCGAGGATTCCACGCCGGAGGTCTTGGTCAGGCGGCGTGCGCCGGAGCCGTTGGCACCCAGGATGTAGAGTTCGGGGTTGCCGTCCTTGCTCAGCGTGCAGGCGATGCGGTCGCCATCGGGCGAGAAGGAAGCGCCGGAGTTGGTGCCGGGGAACTTGATGATGCGATTGCGTGCGCCGGAGGCGAGTTCGATGAGATAGATGTCGGCGTAGCCGCTCTGGTAGCCGGTGTAGGCCAGCTTCGATCCATCGGCGGAGAGAGCCGGGGCCACGCTGATCGATCCATCGTTGGTGATCTGTCGCACATTGGCCCCGTCGTAGTCGGCTGTGTAGATCTCCTTGCGGCCCGTACGGGTGGCGACAAAGGCGATCTTGGAGCTGGCGATGCCTTTTTTGCCGGTGAGCGTCTCGACGATGTCGTCGGCGAACTGGTGCACGGCGGCGCGAGTGCCGCCGGAGTACGACTTCTGAAGCACGACGCTGCCGCGCTGGTCGACGACCTGGCCCTCGATCGAACCGCCATTGGCGTTGCCGGAGATGATGTAGCTGGCACGCTCGGGCGGCGTGATGGAGAAGAGGCCGGAGAGATCGAGGTCGTTCTGTAGCACCTTGGTGGCGGCTGCGCCGTCACCGCCTGCGATGGCCTTCAGCGCCACGCTGGTGGTATCGCCTTTGCGGATGGTGATGGTGGCCGGTTCCTGCGCTTGCGCCAGGGCGGCAAGGGCAAAGAGGAGTAGGACAGCTCGCTTCATAATGATGGTAGGTGAGAATTGGCCAAAAGAATGGCGGGTTTGCAACTTACGATTTGAAACGCCCTCGCACCGGGAACGTTCCCAGGCTCACGAGCGACTCGGAAAGCTTGCGCGCGCGGGTGAGAGCCTTCGCGGCAGCCGGATCATGCTCGCCGCCCTCGATCTCGACGAAAAAGACATAAGTCTGCGGTTTTCCTGGGACCGGACGGGAGACGATGCGGGTAAGGCTTACGCCCTGCCGGGCGAAGGGTCCGAGGAACTGATGGAGGCTGCCGCAGGAGTTGGGCAGTGCGGCGATGAGGGCGGTCTTGCGGGCTTCATCAGTCTCGGGCGCGGGCGATGCGCCGATGATGGCAAAGTGGGTCACATTCACACTGCCAGCGCGGGATTTTTCCAGCACGTCGAGGCCATAGACCCCGGCGGCTCCCGGCGAGGCGAGGGCGGCGGCATGGGGCGAGGCCTTTGCCTTCTGTGCGGCGATGGCGGTGCTGGCGACGGCACGCTGGCGGGCTTTGGGAAAGCGCTGCTTGAGCCACTCCGCGTGATGCTTGAGCTGGATGAAGTGCGAGTAGATGGTCGTCACCTCCTGCCCGGCATGGCCGAGCAGGGCGATGCGCACGTCGAGGGAGAGTTCTTCGCGGAGAAAGATCTTCCCGGCATTGCGGATCATGGCGTCGACGGAATCGTACACGGTGCCGCCACTGGAATTCTCCACGGGCACGAGGCCGAGGCCGGCGGGGTTTTCGCGGACACGATCGTAAACAGCCTCGATCGCCGGGCACGCGACGAGACTGGCGCGATGGCCAAATCGCTTCCGGGCCAGGATATGAGAGAAGGTTCCTTCAGGCCCCAGGTAGTAAATCTCCGGCATTCCTATCTTTTTCCGGCTGATGCGGGCGCGTGACAAGTGGCGAGTTTGCATTATTTCACTTGTCAGCGGGCGACGGGGGGACTCTACATCACGGAATGCCCACGTACGTGTATGAAACGATCCCGGCAAAGAAGGGTGCCAAGCCGCGCCGCTTCGAGATTCGCCAGAGCATCAAGGATGCTGCGTTGACGCACGATCCCGAGAGCGGCGAACCCGTGCGGCGGGTGATCGCAGGAGGAGTCGGAGTGCTGACCGGTGCATCCTCCTCGGCGAGCCGTCATGTTCACACCTCGTCCTGCGGATGTGGCGCAGGGGGATGCGGTCGGTAATGCGCATTCTCTGGAGCATCGCCCTTGCTCTTGCGCTGGCCTGCCTGCCGGTAGGATGCTCCCTTTTTAACAAGAAGGAACCCCAGCCTGCCGGGACCACTGCCACCGCGCAGACACCGAGCCTTTTGCGCCCTCCCCCGATGCCGACGGCTGCACCGACCCCGGCGCAGGTGCCGAAAGTCAAAAAACCATTTCTCGCCCAGGTCTTCTCCTGCTTCGGCCTGCTGGATAAGCTTTTCCCAAAGAAAAAGGAGCCGCCGAAGGCTGAGCCGGCACAACTGATCGGTACGGTCAAGATGGTCAATCTCGACGACAAGTTTGTCCTCATCGATGCCTTGGTCTACACACCGGGAGCCCCGGGCGAATCTCTGGTTTGCATCGCAAATCAACGCGAATCCGCGAGCCTTCACATCAGCCCCTTCCGCAAACCGCCCTTTCTCATTGCCGACATCGTCTCCGGGACCCCATCGGTGGGGGATCGTGTTTACAAGCCATGATGGTTGACAACATGAAGTTTGCCCCCTAATCCTTAACCACCTTAACTATTTTTCATGGCGATAGACCAGACAGCGAACCAAAGCCGATCCGATGTGGAGAGGCTTGCCGATATCGTGATGTCGCTTCAGCGCTGTTTTGTGCTGCGTCTCTCGGAGCAACTCGGTCGCGGGCAGGTGTCGTTCCCGCAGTACTTCCTGCTGGGCCATCTGTCCGACGGGATGCCGGTGACGATGAGCGAGGTGGCCGAGCGGATGGACCACTCCACCGCCGCTGCGACAGGGTTGGTCGATCGTCTGGAAAATCTCGGGTACGTGGAACGTACTCACGCGACCAACGATCGGCGAAAAGTCCTCGTGCGCATCACGCCCAAGGGGACGGAGCTGGTCGAGCGGATGCGTCAGGACATCGTCAACAACCTCAGCCAGATCATGGAAATGCTCGAGCCGGAAGAGCGCAGATCCTGGCTGAACATCTACGAGAAGATTTACCAATTTTGCCACAACAAGGAAAAGTCATGCGAAGCCTAGTCACCGTCAGCACGATTTACAGGACGACCATTTGCGCTTGGGCGATCACGGCCTCCGTGGGCTTTGCCCAGACCAGCACGAACAGCCAGTTCCCGACCCCGGCTCCTTTGCCGACGCCCAACCTGAGCGCAAACCAGCCGGTGCTGCCGCAGATGCCCGCCTATGCCGGCCCAGGCACGCCGCCGCCGATGCCGACGCCGTACAACCTGAACCAGCAGCCGACCTCGCTGGCCAATCCCGTGCAGGTCACCCTGGCCTCGCCCACCCCGACGCCAGCGGCCACGCCCACGCCGGGAGTGACCCCGGCCCCGACTCCGCTGCCGGATGGCACGATGCCCCTCACGCCTCCGCCACTGCCCACCCCGGTGCTGCCGGATGCCTCGACGCTTTCCGACCAGTTGCCCCCGCTGCCCGCGCCCACTCAAGCCGCCGAGAATCTGCTGCCGACCAAGGAGACAGGCAGGATGGAGAGCTCCGAGGAGCTGGCGATGAAGCAGAAGATGGTGATGGCCGACTTTGAAAAGTCTCTCACCGCCCTCATCGCCCGCCAGCGCAACCCCAATGTCGCCGACCTGACGTTGAACGACGCTGTGCAGATCTCGTTGAAGCAGAATCCGCAGATCCTCAATGCGATCCAGCAGATCCGGTTGACCCGCGGCCAGTTGATCCAGGTGGTGTCGCAGGTGATGCCGCAGCTCGGCATCTCCTCGAACTATACCCAGCAGGCGCAGGATATTACCACGAATGGCCGCTCGACTGGTACGACGATCGAAATTCCCAACCCCAATGGCAAAAAGCCGACGGTGCTGACCTTTGGAGGCAACCAGGGAGGAGTGCAGAACCAGACGTGGAACATCCAGTTCCAAGCCACGCAGACGATCTTTGACCTTCAGGCCGTGGCAGGCATCTCGGCTGGAAGCTCCACCTACAATAGCGCGTTCTTCAGCCTCCGTGCGACGATCGACAACATTGTCTCGCAGGTGGTCACGCAGTTTTACCAGGTGGTGCTGAACCGCGCTCTCATCGTCGCACAGGAGCAGAACGTGAACCTCCTCCAGCAGCAGGTGAAAGATCAGCAGAATCGCTATGAGGCGGGCACTGTGCCGCGCTTCAACGTGCTGCAGGCCGAGGTCGCGCTGGCCAATGCCCAGCCGCCGCTCATCCAGGCGCAGAACGCCTACCGCATTTCGCTCTACCAGCTTGTCGCCCTGCTCGGCATGGATTATCCGAAAGGCCGCCCGAGCGAAGTGCCGTTCAACGTGGTCGGCAATCTTGGGTACAATCCGCGCAAGATCGACACGGATGAATCGATCCGCGTGGCCATCGCCCGCAACCCGTCTCTCAAGGCCCAGCGCCTCGACATCATTTCCAACGGAGCCAACGTGAACGCCCAGCTCGCCGGATTCCTCCCGACGATCAGTGCGAATGGGGGATACCAGTATACGAATAACACGGGCTCGACGAATCTCGCCGATACCCTGGCGGGTTGGTTCTTTGGTGCGACGGGCACCTGGAACATCTGGGACGGCGGCCTCACCTACGGCAATGTCGCACAGGCCAAGGCGCAGTTGATGCAGTCGAAGAATACCTACGACAACGGCATCCGCCAGGTCGTGCTCGATGTGCAGCAGTCGATTTCCAACCTGCAGCAGGCCAAGGAGACCATCGACAGCCAGACGGCCAGCGTCGTGCAGGCTACGGAAGCCCTCCGCCTCGCCCGTGAACGACTGGATGCCGGAGCTGGCACCCAGCTCGACGTCTTGAACGCCCAGGTGCAGCTTCTCCAGGCGCAGACGAACGTGCTCCAGGCTCGCTACGATTACATCGCGGCGATGGCCAGCTACGACTACGCACTCTCGCTCGATACGCAATACGTCGAGACCTTCTCCGATCCGCTCGTGCGCCCGCTCAACCCGCAGGCTCTCAGCAAGGCGGAGACGGCTCACTTCCAGAAGGCGACAAACCCGGAAAAGCCGCAGCCGGCCTTGCCGCGCGCCTTCCGCGACAGCGACCTGATCAAGCCGATCCTCGAGACCAGCCCGACCCCGGCTCCAAAGAAGAAGCAGCAGAACAAGGCAAATCCCTCGAAGTGATCGCCTGTCCGGTCGAGACGTTTCCCGCCCTCGACGCCCTGCCATTCGTGCGGGCAGCGTTTCTCCAGCGCGCGCGCGGCGTCGATGTCCTGACCGACCGGGAAACCGCGCTGGCGCGGCTCTGGGAGGTGCATCGCCACACTGCCGATGAGGCGGGCTTTGCCGGAATGCCCTTTGCCATCGCCGAGCAGGTGCATGGTAATGTCGTTGCCGCTGTATCGGTGCCCACCTCCGCGCCTGTTCCAGGGGCGGATGGGCTTATTACCTCATCCCGCGGCGTTTGTCTCGCGGTGTATGTGGCGGACTGTGCCGCAGTTTATCTCGTCGACAAAAAAGGGCGCGGCATCGGACTCGTTCACTCCGGGAAGAAAGGAACCGAGCAGCGCATCGTCGTGGCGGCGATCGAGGCCTTGCGCACCAGCTACGGCATTCCTGCGGAAGACCTCGTGGTGCAGATCGCGCCATGCATCCGTCCGCCGCACTATGAAATCGATTTTGCTGCGCAGATCGTGCGCGATGCGCGCGAGGCAGATGTTGGTGAAGTGATCGACTGTGGCACGTGTACGGCCTCACATCCCGATACATACTATTCCTATCGCCGCGAGATGGGACGGACGGGCCGCCTGCTTGCCTTGCTCGCGCTGACGTAGCGCAGGATTGCGGGCCGGGTCGCCTTTTGGCAGGCTATCGTCCATGGGATGTTTCTCTGTGCCGAGTTACCGGGATACACCGGGGCTGCAAAAGTTTCCGCCGGAGAAGCAGCATCTCATCTATCGTACGCAGCACCGAAAGCTACTGGACGGTGATCCTGCATATCACCGGGCTTGTCTGCGTTACTCGATGCTCGTCGTCGGCTTGTGCCTCCTGGCAGTCGTCCTTCAGGTTTTGCAAATCTTCAACATCATCGGTTCTTTGCTGACGACTTTGGCCTGCATCCTTTTCATGATTGTCGTGATTGTCGCGGCATTTCGCGCCCAGCGATATCGCAATTTTCGCATCGGCTGGGAGCTCCAGAAACAAGAGGCCAGCAAGGTCTGAGGATTTTTACTCGCGGCATGGGCCATCGCCCAGCACGGCACCTGGAATATTCCTAAGGCTTTCATGCACATCGACTACCTCTCCAACCACCCCAGGCTGATCGCCTCGCTAGCCCAGCAATGTGTCGACGAATGGGCGCACCTGTATCTTGCTTGGGGTGAAGGCGAAGCGGCGCGGGAGTTTCGCATGGCACGAACGGACGGCAGCATCCCGGCGACCCTCGTCGCACTCGATGAAGACGGCGCGCTGCTCGGCACGGTGAGCGTGATCGAGGACGACCTTCCGGGTTTCGAGCATCTGAATCCCTGGCTGGCTACGCTCCTCGTATTGCCGGATCATCGGGGGAGAGGCATCGGAGCATTTCTGGTGCGGGAAGCGGAACGGCTTGCGCGTGAGGCCGGAAACAAGGAAATGTACCTTTTCACGGAGTCCGCTGATGGGCTGTTTCGTCGGATGGGTTGGGAGGAAGTGAACAAAACGACCGCCAACGGGCATGAAGTCCGCATTTTCCGGCGACTGCTTCAGGCGTAAAAGCCTTGCAAATCATCGTGCGAATACCGCAAAGACGTGCGCACCATTTTGCTACGCATGAAAATCGCCGTGTTCAGCACGAAGCAGTATGACCAGAAGTTCCTTCTCGCCGCCAACGGCGCGGTGGAGCATGAGTTCAACTTCTTCGAAGAAAAACTCAACGCCAACACCGTCTTTCTCGCCCAGGGGCATGATGCGATCTGTTGCTTCGTCAACGACATCCTGACCGCGCATGTGCTGGATCAGCTCAAGGCCTTTGGCATCAAGTTCATCGCCTTGCGCTGCGCGGGGTTCAACCAGGTCGACATCCGCCATGCGGATTCCATCGGCATCAAGGTGACGCACGTTCCGGCCTACTCGCCCTATGCCGTGGCGGAGTTTGCGCTCACGCTCATCCTTGCGCTGAACCGCAAGATTCACCGCGCCTACAACCGCGTGCGCGACGGCAATTTCTCCATCGAGGGCTTGCAGGGCTTCGATCTCAATGGCTGCACGATCGGCCTCGTCGGCACGGGCAAGATCGGCCGCGTGATGGCGCAGATCCTTTCCGGCTTCGGCGTGCGCGTGCTCGGGTACGACGTGTTTCCCAACAAGGAATTCGGCGCGATGGGCAAGTATGTCGATCTGGACACACTCTTTGCCGAGTCGAATATCGTAAGCCTGCACTGTCCGCTCACGCCCGACACGTATCACATCGTCGACCAGCATAGCATCGCAAAGATGAAGCGCGGCGTGATGATCATCAACACGAGCCGCGGTGCGCTCGTCGATGCCCCGGCGGTGATCGAGGGACTCAAGAGCGGCCAGATTGGTTATCTCGGTCTCGACGTGTACGAGCAGGAGGCGGATGTCTTTTACGAAAACCTCTCCGAGGAAATCATTCAGGACGACGTGCTCCAGCGTCTCGTCGCCTTCCCCAATGTCCTCGTGACCTCGCACCAGGCGTATTTCACAGACACGGCGCTCAAGAACATCGCCCAGACCACGCTCGACAACGTGGCCGCCTTCGCCAATGGCGAGGAACTGAAAAACGCGGTGACAATCGAGATGCTCCACTAAGGGAGCGTCTTCAGCATAAAAGAGAACGCTCCGCCAGCCGGTCGGCGAGCGGAGCGTTTGGGAATGCAGTTGGTCAGGGTCTGGCCTAGTAGAACCGGGCGGGTTGTCCGGTGGACTCCAGCACGGAGAGCCAGATGTCGCCCTTGGGGTCGACCTGTTTGCGGGCCGAGGTGACGAGGCTGATCGGCAGGTGCACGTAGGTGCTGTGCCAGCGGCCCACGACGATGCCGGTCTTGCCCGCCATGGCGGCGTGCACGGCGGCCTGGCCGAGGCGCATGCAATAGATGCGGTCCTGCGGCGAGGCGGGCACGCTGCGGATCATGTAGCTCGGATCGATGTACTTGAGCGTCAGCTCGGTCTCGCGGCTGCGGAAATACTCCTCGATCTTGCCTTTCAGGAAGATGCCGATGTCGCCGAGCTTCTTGTTGCCGGAGGCATCTGCGCCGCCAGGGCCGGTCATGAGGTGTTCGCCCGCGCCCTCGGCCACGATGATCACGGAATGGCCGCGGCGCATGACGCGCTCGTAGAGGTTGGCTAAAACGCCATGCTCTCCGTCGAGCTCGAACGGCACCTCGGGAATGAGGACGCAATTCACGTCGCCGCTGGCGATGGAGGCGGAGCAGGCAATAAAGCCGGAGTGGCGGCCCATGAGGCGGACCAGGCCCACGCCATTGCGGGCGCTGCGGGCCTCGGTGTGCGCGGCGTTGATGGCGGTGACGGCGGCGGCGCAGGCAGTTTCGTAGCCGAAACTCTTGTCCATGTAGATCATGTCGTTGTCGATGGTCTTGGGCACACCGACAACGGCAAGCTCCATGCCGCGGCGAATCGCTTCCTGTTCGATCGCGAGCGCTCCGCGCTGGGAGCCGTCGCCTCCGATGACGTACAGGATGTTGACGCCGAGATCGGAGAGGTAGTCCACCATCTTCGCCGGGTCCTGCGGACCGCGCGAGGAGCCGAGCCGCGTCCCACCAAAGGAGTGGATGTTGCTGACGGACTCGGGGGTGAGGTTGTACGGCTGGTGGCCGTAGGATTCCACGAGGCCTTCAAACCCGTAGCGAATGCCGAAGATGCGGCGCACGCCGTAGCGGTAGAAGGACTGGTTGACGATGGCGCGAATGACGTCGTTCAACCCGGGACACAGGCCGCCGCAGGTGACGATGGCACCGGTGGTCTTCCTCGGGTGGAAGTAGATTTTGCGTCGCGGCCCGGCTACTTCGAAGCAGGCGGGCTCTGCGCCATGGAGGTTCTTCAGATGGCTCAGCGAGTGGTCCACCAGCACGCGCGAATCGTCGGAGAAAAACGCGTGTTCGTATCCCATCTCGCCGAACTGGATTTCCAGAGGCGAAACGATGGTTCGCTCGCCCAGGTTTCTGACTGTCAGGTCGGCAGGCGTGAGTTCTTTCATGAAAATTCTATCCCCTTGTGCGATGGCACCCTTCGGGGATGGAAAAATAATCGGATTCTGAGGGAGGGGCGAGCGAATTATTACATTCGCTCAGGGCACTGTATTCCCATCAGCCCGAGACCATGGCGCAGGATGCGGGCCGTCAGGTCGCAAAGGGCTAAGCGCGAGGAACGTACCGGTTCCCCCGACTTCAGCACGGGGCAGGCCTCGTAGAAGCCGTGGAAGGTAATCGCGAGCTCGTAGAGGTAGTTCGCCAGCAGGTTTGGGCGGAAATCCTCCAACACGAGTGGGAGGATCTCGGCGAACTGGCCGAGCTTGATCGCGAGAGCGCGCTCGGCATCCTCGTTCACGCTGATCGTCGCCGTGGCGGGATCGAAGGGCGTCTCCAGCTTGCGGAAAATGGAGCGAATGCGCACGTAGGCGTTTTGCAGATACGGCGCGGTGTTGCCCTGGAAGGAGAGCATTTTCTCCCACGAGAACACGTAGTCCGTCATGCGATGCTGCGAGAGCTCGGTGTATTTCACTGCACCGAGGCCGATGGCCCGGGCGATGGCGTCGCGATCCTCGGCAGGAAGGTCGGGATTTTTCTCCGAAATGACTGCGGTGGCGCGTTCGATGGCTTCGTTCAGCACGTCATCGAGACCCACGCTTTCGCCCGCGCGGGTGCGCATGATCTTGCGGTCTTCACCGAGGATGCTGCCAAAGGCGATGTGCTTCAGCTCGGCATTCACGCCCATGCGCTGGGCGGCGAGGAAGATCTGCTGGAAGTGCAGCGCCTGGGGTGCGCCGACGACGTACCAGATGGCGTCGGGATTCCAGTGCTTCACGCGGTACTCGATGGTGGCGAGGTCGGTGGTGGCGTAGAGGAAGCCTCCGTCGGCCTTGCGCACGATTGCGGGCTTCTCGGCCAGCTCCGGGATGTCGCGGAAGAAAATGCAGAGCGCACCTTCGCTGACCTCGGCGATGCCGTCCTTCTGAAGGCGTTCGCAGAGCGGGGCGAGGGCGTCGTTGTAGGCGCTTTCGCCGAGGACGGCGTCGAAATGGATGTCGAGCAGGCGGTAGATTTTTTCAAACTCGGCCCAGGAGAGCTTCACGGTTTCCTGCCAGATGGCGAAATTCTCCGCGTCACCCTGCTGGAGTTTCACCAGCTCCTCGCGCACGGTCTTCTTCAGCGTCTCGTCGGTTTCCTCGGCAGCGTTGACCTTGCGATAAAGGCCGACGAGCGTGCCGATGGGATTGGCGGCGAGTTCCTCGCGGTCGAGGAAGTGCTTCCAGCCGTAGATGACCTTGCCAAATTGCGTACCCCAGTCGCCGATATGGTTGTCCGCGATGACCTCGTGGCCGAGGAAACGGGCGATGCGCACGAGGGTGTCGCCGATGATCGTGCTGCGGATGTGGCCGACATGCATCGGCTTTGCCACGTTGGGCGAGCTGAAATCGACGACGATGCGGCGCGGCTGCTTCGAGTCCGACACGCCGAGACGGTCGTCCTTCACGATCTCCTGCGCTCGGTCGGCGAGGAATTGCGGGAGGAGGCGGAAATTGATGAACCCGGCCCCGGCGATCTCCGGTGCGGTCGAGATGTCGTCGACGGCGAGGTGCTGAATGATCTCCGCAGCGACCTGACGGGGGTTCATGCGGCGCTGCTTGGCGAGGATCATCGCCGCATTTGCCTGATAGTCGCCAAAGCGCGCGTCGGCGGTGGGGGTGACTTCGGGAGTGATGTCGGAAAAGCCCGCGGCGTCGAGCGCCGACTTGAGCCGTTCCGCGAGGAGTTCGCGAACGGTGATCATGTGTTATCCGCGAGGGGAACGGTTTTCGAAAACCTGGAGAATCTGCTGAGCGTCCTTCGCCTTGCCCAATTCGTCGCGCACAGCCTTGTCGTTGAGAAACTTCGCGATGGCCGCCAGCGTGCGCAGATGGGTCTGGAACTGATCGCGGGGAACGACAAAGAGCACGACAAAGAAGACCGGCTGGCCATCGAGCGATTCAAACTCAATGCCAGTGGTCGACCGGCCGAAGGACGCCACGACTTCGCCGACTTTCTCCGACGAAGCATGAGGGATGGCAATGCCGAAGCCGATGCCGGTGCTCATGGTCTGCTCCCGCTGCTTGATCGACTCGAGAACGTGTTCCCGGTCGTCTGAGCGAATGCGTCCCGCTGCCACCAGCCTGTCGACCAATTCCGCAATGGCCTCCCACCGTCCTTTGGCCTTCATTTCCGGCACGATTTGCTCGGCCGATAAAAGATTTGCCAACGTCATGTGCGAGGCGTGAGGCTACTGATCACCCCAAAGATGACAAGAGGGAAAAGCATTTCCCCGTCGTATGGAACGCAATGTTGCGTGCGAGAATTATTCGCAACGTCCGTCATTCCTCCCGCGATCTCTTCAATCGGACGAGACGCCAGTGGCTCCGGAAAATGAGTCCTGAAAGGTGCTCGCGCGGAATCCGGCCTGGCGCAGGGTGTGGCAGATCTCATCCTTGCTCACGCTGTCAGCGCGATAAGTGACGAGGGCACCGCCGGTGACGAACCGCACGGATTCAATTCCCGAGATGCCGCGAAGAGCCGCTCCGGCCCTGGCCTCCTGCTCGGGATCGTGCAATTCGGGAATCATCAAATCCAACTCATCGAAGCCGTGATGTTTCATAGTGCTCGAAGCGATTGCTTTTTCATGTTTGCACCGGAAGTGCCCGAGGGGAAGGGATTTCCTGCAAAACCGCGTGGGAGGGAAGTGGAGAGGGTACGACGGGCTTCCATGGCAAAGGAGATCGGCAACGAGGTGCGGAGTGGATGCCGGAGTCCGGGAGTTTTGCCGCTTGCCCCTGAAGTCACGGGATGCAACCTGTCTGGAATGATCGTACTCATCCGCCATGGGCGCACCGACTGGACGGACCTGCGTCTGCACACGGGCCGTAAGGACATGCCGCTGAACGAAGAAGGCCGCTCCGAGGCGAGGAAGGCGGCGTTCAAGCTGGAAGGCTTCGCCTTTCAGACCGTCCTGAGCAGCCCGCTCGCACGGGCCCGGGAGACGGCGGAGATCTGCGGATTCGGCCAGAGGCTCGTCACGGTCGATGACCTGATGGAGTGGAACTACGGTGAGTACGAGGGGCTGACGGTCGAGCAGATCCGGGAAAAAGAACCCGCGTGGTCGCCGTGGACGCACGGGTACCCCGGCGGTGAAACGCACGAGGACGTAGCGGTCCGCGCGAGGCGTGTGCTGGAGCGTGTGCAGGAAGAACCCGGCCCCGTCGCCATCTTTGCCCATGGCCATCTGCTGCGTACGCTGACCGCGTGCTATCTCGGGTTGCCGCCGGTTTTCGCCGGACAGCTCATGCTCCAGACCGGATGCGTCTCGGTGCTCGACCGGGAGTTTGGTCTCCCGGCGATCCGCCGCTGGAACCGCTAGGGGTTGTAAGGCAGCGGCTTGGCGGACTTGAGGATTTCCTCGGGGCTCGGCAGCTCGTTGGGACGGCGCGTGCCCCAGATGAGCTGCTGTGGGCGTGCGGCGAGGCTGCGGAGGAGGAAGCGCGTGTAGGTCGAGGTGATCTTGAGATTCTCGGCGGTGACGCGGAAATCCGAGAGGAGCGGAGCGATCTTGGTTTCCGTGGTGTTGATGAAGGTCGTGGCGCGGACGGTGAGCTTGTCGAGCGATACGCTGGCGCGCTCGAGGTTCGTCACCGTACGGGTGATGCCGTCGCGGTTTGTCGTGATCAACTGACGCGAGTCGGTAAGGAGCGCCGAGGCGTCCTGCACGACGGGCTTGGCCGAGGTGATGAGGCCGCGAGCCTCGTCGAGCGCCTTCTGAGCGTTCTGGATGAAGGCCTGGAGTCGGTCGAAGAGATCGCTGGAGTCGCCGGGCGAACTCTTCAGGATGCCCGAGATGCCGTCGATGACGCTGTCGAGATTGCGGGTGAGACGGTCGAAGGTGACGGGAGTGACGCCCTGGAGGACGAATTTGTCGTCGAGGATCGGACCGGCGGGATCGCCGCCCGAGATCAGGATGAACTTGTCCGCCAGCAGTGTATCGGCGGCCACGCTCACCTCGACATCGGCGGGCAGGGCGGGGACGCGGCGGTCGATGGCGAGGGAAAGCTCCACGACATTGCGCGGGTCGCCTGTGGCGATGCGCTCCTGCGGCGAGAGCATGCGAATGCCCGCGACGCGTCCGGCGGGAGCACCGGCGTAGCGGACATTGGAACTCACCTTGATGCCCGTGACATCGTGGAAATAGACCTTCAGGGTGCGGCCCGGTTGTGTAATCAGGCGACCGCTTAAAGCCATGGCAAGCGCGGCGAAAAGTGCCACGCTGCATGCGACCACTACCAATGCGACCGCCCAATCGCCGAAATTCTTGCTTTTCATGTTCCCACGAGTCGGCTTTGACGCCGTAATGTAGGTGTTCTCTATGCGTCTGGACTCGACGTATCAAGGCCTAACTCCGGAGACCGCGCTCCCATGACCGGGGAGCCGCGTCCGCGTGCCCGGCTCTCCCGCTGGAGGCGCCTCCTGGCCGTGCTGGCGGTCCTGGCGTTGCTCGCCGCAGTGTTTCACCCCCTTCTGCTCGGTTTCGCGTTGCGGGAGGGGCTGCGCCATGTCATCGGGATGGCGTGGTGGAAGATCACAATCGGCGAGGTGCAGGTCGCGGCGGGCCGGCCGGTCGTGCTCACCGATGTGCATATTTATGCCGATAACCCAAAGCGCTCCGGCACGAACGTCCGAGTCCAGCGCCTGGAGGTGGATTTTTCCAATTTCTGGAGCGTCTGGAAAGGAAGGCAGCGGCTGATCGGGCTGGCGGAGATCAAGGGCATCCGGGGAAGCTTCGACCTGCGGCCGACGGCGCTGCCGCCCCCTCCGCACATTCCCGACCTGACGGCGGAGGAGCAGCGTCTTCAGGCCGAGACGATCCTGAAGTTCCTCCCGCACGAGGTGCGGCTGCGCGAGGCGGACCTGACCTTTCTCGGTATCGACCAATCCTATCGCCTGATGAATGCGGCGGCGGATTTTCGGGAGGACCGGCCGGGAACCCTCACGGCGGAATGGGCGGAGGTGAATGCCGGCGGCATCCATACCCGGATCGGGCCGCTGCATGCGGTGACGCAGTGGGGGCGAGGCACGGCATCGCTCTCCGACTTCACGTTGCGCCCGGACATGAAGGTGAATCTTTTCGAGGCGAGGTTTACGCAGAGGGAGGGCATCACGCTCACGCTGGATGCGAATGTTTTCGGTGGAACGCTGGACGGGCAGATCACTTTCATCGGGCATCGCGGACTCCCAGGCATCGATACGACGGTCACGGCACGGAGCGTTTCACTGGCTCCGCTCTGCGAGTTGCTCAACCTCGCTCCCGCCGCCTCCGGCATGCTGGCCGAGGGCGGGTATGCCTTCCGGGGTATCCCCGAGCGGGCGTTCGAGGCACGGTCGTCGACCCGCCTCTTGCTGAAGGATCTCGTGTGGCAGAGGCGCTCATGCGACACCCTGGAGGCGGCGGCGTCCTATGAAAACGAGGTGCTGCGCGTGAAGCGATTCTCCATCGCGCGGCAGCAAAGCTCGCTGGAAGGCGATGGCGAGCTCACCACGATCGGCGGGCATTTTGATGCGGAGAAGGGGGACTTCCTGGTGAATCTCCGGGGTCGTGCGGAAGGCGGCGATCTGGCGGAGTGGTTCGGCTTGCCACGGGAGGATGCGGCGGGCTGGGTGTCCGTGCTGGCTGCGGCGTCGCGCAAGAGCGGCGTGCTCGATGGCTCGGCCAGCATCGAGACGGGTGAGGCGTCGTTTCGCGGGCTGACGGTCGACCGTTCGCGGGCCGAGGCGGTTTTCCGCGATGGAAAAGTGACGATCACTTCGGTGGAGATCCAGAGCGGGACGGATACGATCCGCGGCTCGGGCGAGGCGGCATTGCAAAAGCCCTTCGCCTACTCCGGCACGCTGCGGGCGGATCTGGGCGAGATCAGCTCGTTTCTGTCGCTCATTCCGGGATCGGAGGCCTTGGGGATTTATTCCGGCGGCCTTACCGTGCAGTGGGATGGCAGCGGGAGCGAGGCCGGGCACTCGGCGACTTTTGACATCGCACTGCGCGATCTCTTCACGGAGAAGACTGCGGGCGGATTGAATGGGAGGTTCGCCGGATCGTACTCGCCGACGGCGCTGAACCTCACGGTTTGCGATCTTTCCTCCGGTCCCTTGCAACTCACGACAGCGGTTTCGTTCACGCCGGACGGCCTGTCGGTTTCCGGTCTGAAGCTCGTCTCGGGAGCGACTCCACTGGCGGGCGGCGATATCTACCTGCCGATTGACTATTCCGCCCTGGTGACCCGAAAGCCGCTGGGCGAGGCTCTCATTGCCGCACGGGAGGTAGCCGCAAATCTGGCAACGGCGGGAGCACTTGGCATTTCCGATCTCGGGCGACTCTTTGGTCAGGCGCTTCCCACGGAGGGCACGGTGGCCCTGAATCTCAAAGCCTCGGGGCTGCCCTCCGCGCTGGCGGTGGATGGATCACTGCAAGGGCGGGAACTCGCCGTGCGCATGGATGATCACACCAGCCCTCGCGCGAATTTCGATGCCACGCTGCGTGCGGCCAATGGCAAGGCTTCACTCGCGGGAACGCTGGCGACTCCCGGCTTCCCCTCGCTCACCGTCTCGGCGCAGGCTCCCTTTGGAGTTATGCGCGGGGCGGATGGCAGACTGGCCTGGATGAATCCTGATGGCACCATCTCGGGCAGCGTCTCGGTACCGCGTACGGATGTGGGCGCGTTGCAGCCGTTCTTTCCCCCGATGCGGCGGTTGACTGGCACGCTCACGGGCGGACTGACTCTCTCCGGGACGCTGGCGAAGCCCAAGGTCGAGGGTGTGATCGCGCTCTCGGGCGGCAGTTTCCAGATTTCCACGCGTGCGCCGATCATCGGGAATCTCAATGGTTCGGTGCGCTTTGATTCGGACAGCGTGGCCGTCGAGCGCTTCACGGGCGACATGGCGGCGGGGCCGTTTCAGGTGACAGGAGGCGTGACGTTTTCCGATCCGAAGAACCTGAAGTACGACATCGCGTTTACCGGACGGAAAATCCTGATTGCTCGCGACGCCGGTCTGCGGTTGCGGGCCAATCTCGATCTCCGCGCCCGGGGCGACAACTCGGGCGGCTCGGTTGCGGGAACAGTCAAACTTGTCGACGGGCGGCTCTATCGGAAGCTGGAGATCACGCCGCTGCTGGTGCCATCGCCGGTGAATGGCCCGCTCTGGGTCCCGCCAGCGCTGGCGGGGCTGGCCCCGGCACCATTTGCGGGATGGACGGTGGACATCGGGATTTCCAACGAGACCCCGTTCAAGATCGTCGGCAATATCGCGTCGGGCGAAATCATTCCCGACCTGCGCCTCGTCGGCACGCTCGGCGATCCCGTGCCTTCCGGTCGCGTGACCCTAGAGGACACGCGGGCTTACCTCCCGTTCAGCACGATGCAGATCCCGCAGGGAGAGATCACCTTTACGCCGGCGAGCCCCTGGGTGCCCATGCTCGACATTCACGCCACGGCGCAGGCGCTGGATTACACCGTGCAGGCCTATGCCTACGGTCCGCTGGATGAAAAGCATCTCATCCTGCGCTCGGAGCCGCCGCTGCCGCAGGAGTCCATCGTACTCCTGCTGACGACAGGTTTTGCACCGGGCGCGTATGCCGGGGCGGGATTTGGCGAGGCGGCGATGGGCCAGGGCGGGCTGCTCGTGCTTCGCACACTGCTGCGCCAGATCGATGCCAAGGGTTTCGATGTGGAGTCGCTGGTGAACCGCCTCCAGATCAGCGCCGTGCCGCCGGTCGATCCGTACGACCGCGCGGGTATCCGGGGGCGCTTTGAGATCTGGCGCGGGCTTTCCGTGATGAGCGAGCGTGACAGCTACGGTTATTACAATGCCGGAGTCACCTACCAGTTGAGGTTCCGATGAAGCGGAGGCTGGTATTCCTTTCTGTTCTCGTCTGCTGTGCGGCGGCGATGGCGCAGCAGGCGACGGAGTTTGCCTTCGAGGGCAATGAAACCTACACCCGCGCGCAGTTGATCAAGGCGCTGAGCCGTTACGAGATCGATCTCACCCCGCCCATCGAACCGACGACGGCGGACGATGCGGCGTATTTTCTGCGGGAGTTTCTCTTTGATCAGGGACTGCCGGAGGCCGATGTTGAGTACCGCTTTGCGGGTACGACGGTCTTTTTCACCATCAGCGAAGGGCCAAAATACCTGCTCGGCAAAGTGACCTTCTCTGGCGGCGAGGCGATCACCTCCGAGCGCATGGAGGATATCTTCTCGGCGGAGATGCGGCAGGCGACGCGCAATCCCTTTGGCGCCCTGCGCTACGTGCAAAGCGCGACGGAAAGCGCCGCAGACCGCATCCGCCAGGCGCTCGTGCAGGATGGGTTTCTCGGTGCGAAGGTGGAGGTGAAACCCGAGTTTGCCGACAGGATGGTGAATGTCGCCGTGACGGCCGATCCCGGACGGCAATCCGTCATCGACGCCGTCGTGATCGAGAGTGCGGCGGAACTGCCGGAGAAGGTCCGTGAAATCGCGAGCCAGGCGCAGGGCGGGGTGTATCACCCGGGGCAGGAGATTACGCTGCGCTCGCAGGTGATCGACTACCTGCGGGCCGATGGATACTTCAACGCGACGGTGACACAGCAGACGACCTTCGACGCGACGACCGGCGGAGTGCGCATCGTCATCGCGGTGCAACCCGGCGGCCAGTTTCGCATGGGCACGATCGGCGTGGTGGGAAACAGGCGCACGCTGACGACCGCCATCCTGCAAAGGCTCGGGTTGCGGGCGGGCAAGATGTATGATGCCGCCCTGGTGGATGCGGGAGTGCGGCGGCTGTGGTTCACCGGGGCGTTTTCCGATGTGGATGCGAGGCAGGCACCCACGCCGGATGGCACGGTCAACATGGTGGTGCGTGTGACGGAAGCTGCCGCCAAGCAACTCACCACCACGCTCGGATACGGGCAATGGCAGCGAGGTTTTGCCGACGTCACCTACACGGATCGAAACTTCCTCGGCACCCTCAACCGGTTTTCGCTGCGAGGCAATATCTCGACAAAAAACTACGGCATCCAGGCGGCGCTCTCCGATCCGTTTTTTCTGCGCACGCCGGTCATTGCGACGATCAGCGGATTCGCGCAGCGGGAGGAGACGCCGGCCTATGAGGTGAGTCAATATGGCGGCGGCTTCGACGTGGAGAGGCAGTATGACCAGAATCACCTCACCGGCTGGCGGGCCGGGTATCAATGGAAGGCTGTGACCAACTCGGTGATCTACGCCGATGAAGAGAACGATGCTCTCGATGATTACACGCTTGGCGCGGTGAGCTTTGAGCAGACCCTCGACCGGCGCAACGATCTGCTCTCGCCGACCAAGGGGTACTTCCTCAACTGGCAGGGCGATGTGGCCTCGCGCTATCTGGCGGGTGAGGTATCGTTTCTCCGGCTCTCCGTCCAGGCGACGTGGTATCTGCCGCTCCGGCAGATCACGCAGGAGCGGCCATTTGTTCCGTTCGTGATCCTGAATCACCGGGCCGGGCTGATGGTCCCGTATGACACCACCACCACGGCCCCGATCCCCGAGCGTTTCTTTCTCGGCGGCCCGGATACCGTGCGGAGCTTCCAGCTCGATGGCCTGGGGCCGAAGGACCAGAACGGCTATCCGGTCGGCGGCATGGCGTATCTGCTCGGCAACGCAGAAATCCAGTGGCCGATCTGGCGGGCGCTTTACGTTGCGGGTTTTGTCGATGTGGGAAATCTCTCGCCCAGCCTGGAGTCGCTTTCCTGGAGTTATACACGGATCGGCCCGGGCCTCGGCGCGCGGCTTTACACGCCTATCGGGGCGCTGCGGGTCGACTACGGGTACAACCTTATTCGCAAGGAGGGCGATCCGATCGGTGCATGGCAGTTTGGCTTTGGCTTCACCTTTTGAGAAAGATTCCCCTGTTGCCCGGAGGCTGGCTCGTGCGTAAGTAGATGCAATGAATCGCGTCGTCAGGATCGTCGTGGTGCTGCTGGTCGTCTGGGCCGTGGCGGCGGGGGTCATGTTTTGGATGCGGGGGTTGAAACCCACCCCGGCCTCGTTGCAGGCCTACATCGACAAGCATCCGATTGCCTCGCTGTCGGAATCCGGTCGCGAGGATGTGATTCGCGGCGTGGCGGACCGATTGAACCGGCTGAATTTCGACGAAAGGCAGGAGTTGCGGCGCGGAGGCGCGGACCGGAAGTTCTTCGATCAGCTTACTCCCCCTGAGCGGAAGCAGTTCCTCGAAATGACGATGCCCGAGGGGTTCCGCCAGTTCATGCTCGCGCTCAACAAGATGGACCCCGAGCGGCGCAAGCGTGTTGTAAAGCGGGCGCTGGAAAATTTGGAGAAGGACAATCCCGAGGTCAGCCAGCGGTTGCAGGAGGATGAGGTGCGCAAGATCGTGAACGAAGGGATGAACAGCTTTTACGAAGAGGCCAATGCCGATGTGAAACTCGACTTCGCCCCGGTGATCGAGCAACTCCAGCGGGCGGCGCAGCGGCCATGAAACGGAGCGCCTTTACCTTGATCGAGGTGCTGGTGGCGATCGGGATCATCGTACTGCTCGCTGGCGTGACCGTGCCGCTTTTCTCGATGGTAAAAGCGCGCGGAGAATCGGCGAAGTGCCTCGGCAATCTGCGATCCCTCGGCGTGGCCTTGAGCGCCTATCTGGCCGAGCACGATTCCACCATGCCGGACCTGAAGGCTGGCCGCGCCTCGCGCAATGAAGATGTGCCGGTCATCGACAACACGCTGAACTCTTATGTCGATGATCAGCGGGTTTTCGCCTGTCCATCGGATCGCCGATACTTCCGCGAGACCGGCACGAGCTACTACTGGAACAGTGCGCTCAATGGCCAGCGGCTGGCGGCGTTGAATCTCTTTGGCATGGTGTCGGATCTCGGGCGCATTCCCGTGCTGGTCGACAAGGAGGGGTGGCACACGTACTCGGATAACAAGGTGAATCATCTCTTCGCCGATGGCCACGCGACGAAGGAGCTGAGGCTTTTCACGGAGTAACACGGTGGTCCGGCTCGAACGTCTCTCCAAATCCTGGCGCGGGTGCAAGGCGCTCGACTCGCTCTCGCTCGAGATCGCGAAGGGCGAGATTTTCGGCCTGCTCGGCCACAACGGCGCGGGCAAGAGCACGACCTTTGGGATGATGCTCGGGCATGTGCATCCCGACGAGGGCGATGCTTTCATCGACGGGCATTCCGTCACGCAGAACCGTCCGCGTGCACTGGAAAAGGTGGGGGCGATTTTTGAAACGCCGTCCTTCTACGATTACATGAGCGGCTGGCAGAACCTGCGGTTCTTTGTCTCGCTGAGCGGCGCGGTGAGCCGCGAGCGCATGCAGGATGTGCTGCGATTGGTGGGACTCGAAAAACGCATCAATGATCCCGTGCGCACCTACAGCCACGGCATGCGGCAACGGCTCGCCCTGGCGCAGGCTTTGCTGCCCGATCCCGATTTCATCCTGCTGGATGAACCGACGGAGGGACTCGATCCGCAAGGCATTCGCGAAATGCGCGAGATGATCCTGCGGCTGCGCGATGAACATGGGCTCACCATCCTGCTTTCCTCGCATCTGCTCTCGGAGGTCGAGCAGTTGTGCGACCGCGTCGCGATCCTGCATCAGGGGCGGCTGATGTATTGCGGCAACTGGCGCGATGCACGACCGGAGTGGGAGCTGGAGGTCGATGCGTGGGAGGTGGCGGATCGCGTCCTTGCGATGCTCAAGGTCGTGCGCACGGATTCACATGTCGCGTTGCCGGACGGACTGGAGATCGCAGATGTGGTCGCCGCGCTGGTGCGCGGAGGCGTGCGGGTGAGCCGCGTGCAGCCGTACGAGCGCACGCTGGAGAACTTTTACCTGGAGCGCACGACGGGATGACTCTCTTCTGGCTCCAACTGCGTGGGGAAACCCGCAAGCTCTTCGCCCGCAAGCGGACGTTTATCGGCTTCGGCGCGTTTCTGGTTTTTGAAATCGTCGTGCTCTTCCTGCTGCGGCTGCCGCCGGTGCAGAGGTCGCTCTCCGGCGCGATCGAGCGGATGGGCTACGATCCCACACAATATCTCTCCGGCCTCACTCTGGGTCTCCTCATTGTGGCTTGGACGGTGTTTCTGCTTGAGGCGCTGTTTCTCGCGCTGGTCGCAGGCGACGTGGTGAGCAAGGAGGTGGAGGATGGAACGCTGCGCATGATGCTTTGCCGGCCGATCTCCCGTACCCGCATCCTGACGGTGAAGGTGATCGTGGCGCTGCTGTACACGATCGTGCTGACGCTCTTTGTCGGCCTTACTGCGCTGGCGGTGGGACTGCTGAACAGCGGCCCTGGCGGTCTATTCGTAGTCGATCCCCCGGCGGGTATCTTTTCGTTTCATGATTTCTGGCCGGGGCTGACCCGCTACGCTATCGCGCTGCCTTTGCTGGCGCTGAGCCTGTGTACGGTGACGCTGCTGGCCTTCTGCCTGTCGTGCTTCAACATGAAGCCGGCGGCGGCGACGATCATCACGCTGTCCCTGCTCTTTGCCGATGTGATTGTGCGGAGCGTCCCCTTCTTTGAAGGCATCCGAGGATGGTTTCTTACCACGAAGATGTCGGCATGGATTCAGGTCTTTCAGGCGCGGGTGCCCTGGGAGATGATGGTGGAGAGCTACGTGTTTCTCCTCGCCATCAATGTCACGCTTTTCGTCATTGGCTGGGCGGTCTTTGAGCGGCGGGACTTCAAGTCGTGACAACAGGTGCTCCACCCCGCTAGAGGTTTTCCGATGAAGAGCATGACCGGCCACGGACGAGGCGAGACCGCCGCCAAGGGCGTGCGCGCCGTCGTGGAGTGTTTCTCCGTCAATCGCAAACAAGCCGAGGTGTCGCTGGCTGCTGGCCGCGAGCTCGCCTGGCTCGAGCCGCATGTGCGCGAGGAAGTCCTCAAGCGTGTGTCGCGCGGCAAGGTGCAGGTGTCGGTGGCGATCGAAACGACAGACGATTCCGTCCACGGACTCATCGACCGCAGCCGGGCCGCTGCATTTTTGAAAGAAGCGAAGGCTTTGCAGAAACATCTCGGCCTCTCCGGCGAGATCAGCCTGGAGACCGTCCTGGCTGCGCCGGGCGTGATCCGTGCGGGCGATCCGTCGGAGCGCGACGTGCTGCCTGCCGTGAAGAAGGCGCTCGGGCTTTCGCTCGATGCGCTGCTGGAGATGCGTGTGCGCGAGGGCGCGCATCTGCAAAAGGATCTGGCGAAATCCCTCACTCGCATGGCCACGATGGTGAAGCGCGTGCGGACGCTTGCTCCCAATGTGCCGAAACGCCAGCGCGAGAATCTGCTGCGCCGCCTCGAGTCCGCGCAACTGCCCATCGACGTGATGGAGCCGCGACTCGCCACGGAGATCGCCGTCTTTGCCGAGCGATGCGACGTCGCGGAGGAACTGACGCGCCTCGACAGCCATATCGCGCAATTCCGCGAGGCTTTGAAATCCGACGCCCCTGTAGGCCGCACGCTGGAGTTTCTCGCCCAGGAGATGGGACGCGAGTGGAACACGACCGGCTCCAAGGCCAACGATGCGGAAATCTCACGGGTCGTCGTGGACGCCAAGGCCGAGCTTGATAGAATACGCGAACAACTTGCCAACATTGAATAGCACCTTCCAACGCACCGGCGTCCTCTTCGTTCTCTCCGCTCCGTCCGGAGGAGGAAAGACCACGCTCTGCGCCGGACTGCGAGCCAACCAGGATTTTGTGTATTCCGTCTCCTGCACCACGCGTGCGCCGCGTCCCGGCGAGCGCGACGGCGAGCACTACCTCTTCCTTTCCCAGGAGGAATTCACCCGCCGTGTCGAGGCGGAGGAATTCCTGGAATACGCCGAGGTGCATGGACGCTACTACGGCACGCTGAAGAGCACGGTGATCGAGAATCTGCGCCAGGGCCTCGACGTGTTGATCGACGTCGACATCGCGGGCGCGGCGTCCATTCGCGGATGCGGTGACAAGCTCATCACCGATTCCCTCGCCGATGTTTTCGTGATGCCTCCCAGCGTGGAGGAACTCCGCCAGCGCCTGGAGCGTCGCGGCACCGAGGCGCCGGAGCAGATCGCCTTGCGCGTGCGCAATGCCGTGGCCGAGATGGAGCGCTGGTACGAGTACAAGTACACCATCATCAGCCGGACGCCTCCCGAGGACGTGGAGAGCTTCCGCGCCATCATGCGGGCCGAGCGCCAGCTCACGCGCCGCTACGTCAATACGCCATGAAAACGATCGTTCTCGGTGTCTGCGGCTCCATCGCAGCCTACAAGGCGGCGGATATCACCAGCCGCCTCACGCGCGACGGATGCAGCGTGCATGTCGTGATGACCGGGAACGCTGCGCAATTCATCGGCGCGATGACCTTCCAGACGCTCTCGCGCAATCCCGTGACGACCGGCGTCTTTGATGAAAAGGAGTCCTGGAGGCCGACGCATATCGACCTCGCGGATCGCGCGGATCTTTTTCTCATCGCTCCAGCGACAGCCAACGTCATCGCGAAACTCGCCAACGGCATCGCGGATGATGCGCTCACCTCCATCTCGCTCGCCACGCGCGCGCCGTTTCTCATCGCGCCTGCGATGAACGGAAAGATGTGGCTGCATCCTGCGACGCAGAAAAATGTCGCGACTCTGCGCGAGCGTGGAGCCGAGTTTATCGGTCCGGAAGAGGGAATGTTAGCGTGTGGATATGAGGGCGTTGGAAGGCTCTGGCCGACGGACGAAATCGTCGCGAAGGCTCATGAAATCTTGCTCCGCGGTTCACAAGGCGCGTGCGCGTGACTAAATTGGCGCGAAAAAATCAAGAGAAAATCGAGAAAATTTCGTTGACGAGAGAGAAGCGGCGACTTATTCACAGCGCATAGTGAGTTATTCACATGCTTTTCACAATCTTTCGCCGTTGCGAATGGAAAGGGGGGAAATTTGATGCCAGTTGCTAAGAAACCCGCAGCCAAGAAGGCTCCCGCGAAAAAAGCTCCTGCCAAGAAGGCCGCTCCGGCCAAGAAGGCAGCAGTCGCGAAGAAGCCCGCAGCCAAGAAGACCGTCGCAGCTAAAAAGCCCGCCGTTAAAAAAGCGGTCGCTAAGAAGCCGGTGGCCAAGAAGGCAGCAGTTAAGAAGCCGGTCGCCAAGAAGACCGTTGCCAAGAAGCCAGTCGCCAAAAAAGCGACCAAGAAATAACCTGGTTGTTCGCGGCCGCGAACGACTGAACTTGATTTGGGAGAGGCCGAAAGGCTTCTCCCAAATTTTTTGCCCGGATGGCGCGGGGCGGTGTGTAGCCGGGTTCGAGAGAGAAAATCTTTTTGCCGCCGGGCGCGCCGCCCTCTAAAACCGAGCGCGTGTCCGACTATCTCACACCAGCCATCGAGGCCGCGCAGGCGGCAGGCGGCCTTTTGCGCGCCGCCTTTGAGCGTCCCCTGACCATAGACGCCAACGAGGCGCACGACATCAAGCTGGAGCTCGACCGCCGCAGCCAGGCGCTGATTGAGTCGCTGCTGCTTTCGCGTTTCCCCGATCATGCCATTCTCGGCGAGGAAGGCGTGCGCGGCGAGGCCGGGAGCGAGTACGAGTGGATCATCGATCCCATCGACGGCACGGTGAATTTCTTCTACGGCATCCCGCACTTTGCCGTCTCCATCGCGCTGCGCCGCAAGGGGCAGATCATCGTGGGAGTGATTTACGATCCGATGCGCGACGACCTTTGGGCGGTGGATGAAAACTCTCCCGCCACCCTGAATGGCCAGCCGATCCAGGTGAGCCAGCGCAAGGAGCTCTCCGAGGCCGTGGTCTCGGTGGGTGTGGCGAAGACCTCCGAGTCCATCGACCGCGGACTCCCGCTCTTTGAGCGCATGGCGCGTTCCGCCAAGAAGTGCCGCATGATGGGCAGCGCCTCGCTCGACATCGCCTACGTGGCCTGCGGACGTCTCGATGCCTACATCGAGAGCCAGATCAGCATCTGGGATATCGCCGCCGGACTCCTCCTCGTGGAAAAGGCGGGCGGCATCGTCACTCTCACGCCGCATGAGACGGTGAAGGAGAAGTACGGCATCGTCGCCTACAGCGGCAAACTCGACCTGGGTCTCTGATATGTTTGCGACCGGCATCGGCTATGACGTGCATTGCCTGGTGGAGGGGCGTCCCCTCGTGCTGGGCGGCGTGACGTTTGATTACCCGCTCGGGCTCGAGGGGCATTCCGATGCCGACGTGCTGTGCCATGCCATCGCCGACGCCGTCCTCGGCGCGGCGGGCGAACCCGACATCGGGCATCTTTTCCCCAATACGGATGAGTCGATACGGGGAATCAGCAGCCTGGAGATCCTGCGGCGCGTGCGCGCCGTGCTGGATGAGCGCGGACATGTGCTGAATACCATCGACTCGACCCTCATCGCCGAGGCACCCAAGATCGGGCCGCATCTCACGGCCATGAAGGAAAACATCGCCGGAGCGCTGGGCCTGCCTCCGAGCCATGTGGGCATCAAGGCCACGACCAATGAAAAACTGGGATTCCTCGGGCGCGGGGAAGGGATAGCCGCCATGGCGGTCGCCGCCATCGAACGTCAATGAGCATTCGCCTTTTCAATACTCTCACCCGGGAGATCGAGGACTTTCAGCCTGCGGACCCGAACCGCGTGCGCATGTACACCTGCGGACCGACGGTTTACAATTACGCGCACATCGGCAATTTCCGCGCCTATGTCTTTGAGGACCTGCTCCAGCGTCATCTGGAGTTTCGCGGGTTCGCAGTCGATCGCGTGATGAACCTCACTGATGTGGACGACAAGACAATCCGCGGGTGCCGCCATGCCGGGGTGCCGCTGGGTGAGTTCACGCGGGAGTACAAGCAGGCGTTCTTCCAGGATCTCGATGCTTTGCGAATCAAGCGCGCATCGCATTATCCCGAGGCCACGGCGTCGAATCACATCACGCGGATGATCGAGATGATCTCCGATCTCGTGAAAAAGGGCCACGCCTACCGCGCGGAGGACGGATCGGTCTATTTTCGCATTCGCACCTTCCCGAACTACGGGAAGCTGGCGCATTTCAATCTCGACGAGCTTCAGCCCTCCGGCCGAGTGGCCAGCGACGAGTACGAGAAGGAGCAGATCGGCGACTTCGCGCTGTGGAAGGCGTGGGACGAGGCCGATGGCGATGTCTTCTGGGAAAGCCCGTGGGGACGCGGACGTCCCGGCTGGCATATCGAGTGCAGCGCGATGGCGACAGCGATCCTCGGCGCGAGCCTCGACATTCACTGCGGCGGCGAGGACAACATCTTCCCGCACCACGAGGCGGAGATCGCGCAGAGCGAGAGCGTGACGGGAGAGCCTTTCGTTCGCTACTGGCTCCATTGCAAACACCTCCTCGTTGACGGTCGCAAGATGGCCAAGAGCGAGGGAAATTTCTTCACCCTCCGCGATCTCCAGGCCAAGGGATGGACGGGTCGCGAGGTGCGGTACGTGCTGCTCTCCGTGAAGTATCGCGAGCAGTTGAATTTCACCTTCGAGAGCCTCGAGGCCGCGCGCAAGTCGCTGGCCCGCTTCGACGAATGGAGCCGCCGATTGCAGGAAACCGCCTCAACCACGCCGGAGCCGCTGCCCGAGACGCTCGACCCCGAGCGCTTTGGCGCGGCCCTGGACGATGACCTGAACATCTCGGCGGCGCTGGGCGCGGTGTTTGAGCTTATCCGCGAGTCCAACCGCCTGCTCGATGCCGGGCAGCTCACGCCGGGACAGGCACGGTCGCTCCTCGCGTGGCGCGAGCGCATCGACTCGGTGCTGAATTTCTCCGCCGATGACGAAGGCATTCCCGCCGAGGTGCAGGCGCTGGTCGATCAGCGCGCCGAGGCCCGGGCGAAGAAGGAATGGGCGCTCAGCGACGTGCTGCGCGACCAGATTCTCGCCCTCGGCTGGCAGGTGAAGGACACGAAGGACGGCCAGAAAGTCTCCCGCAAGGGCTAGGGCGAAGCGTCGTACCGATGGGGCCGGAAGTTTTTGCGCTTCCGGTCGGGCGCGGCGTTGCGCATAGTGCGTCCATGTTCGAGCCAGACCGTTTTCTCGATCTCACCCGTACGGAACACAGGGTGATCTTCGAAAACGTGGAGGCGGTGTGGCAGGCCCTCCCGAAAATCTCCGCGTACCTGCAATTTCGCCTCAAGCCGGGCATCTACGGCAAGCTGATCGGCAAGCCATTCATCAGCAACGCGGTCTTCATCGGGCGCGGTACCGTCATCGAGCATGGCGCGATGATCAAGGGCCCGGCCTGGATCGGCGAGGGGTGCGAGATTCGCAATGGCTGCTACATCCGCGAAAACGTCATCATCGGCAATGGCGTGGTGGCGGGCAACTCGTGCGAATTCAAGAACTGCCTGGTATTCGACGAGGCCCAGGTGCCGCATTATAACTACGTCGGCGACTCGATCCTCGGCTACAAGGCACATCTCGGCGCAGGCGTGATCCTTTCCAACGTGAAACTCGACAAGCGCGAGGTCTCGATCATTGGCCCCGAAGGTGTCCCGGTCTCGACGGGCCTTCGGAAATTTGGAGCAATCGTCGGCGACGAGGCCGAGGTGGGCTGCAACAGTGTGCTCTCGCCTGGGTCCATCATTGGCCGCCGGTCGATTCTCTATCCCGGCATCCAGTGGCGCGGCGTCCTCGGCGAAAATCAGATCGCCAAGGTCCGCCAGCCAGTCGACATCGTCCCGCGCCGCGATTGACGCGGGAGCCTCCTAAAAATCAATCCCCCTTGATCGTGAACGCTCCGCCGCGCGGGAGCTGATCCGTTGTATTGGCGGATGTCTCTTCGCCGTCGTCGTACTGGCTAGTGCACGAGGACATGAGCGCCCGCATTTCGGGGCGTCCGCTGAATGCCTGGGAGCTGGCCTGAAAGGTGAGCTTGTTGCCATTCACCTTGACCTTGGTGAGATCGACCGTCTCCTTTCGACCCTTGAGGACCATGGTGCCGGAGTCGGTCTGCCAGCGGTTGGTACCCCGGGGTTTGTAGATGCGACAGACGACATCCTTTCCGAAGGAGGGAAAGGTGATCGCCGCGCGTCCGGTCGATGCGTCATTATCGACATCGAATTTCACCCAGAAGGTCACCGTGCGATCCCGATCGAAGTTGGCTGGGATTTCTGCCGCCAGCGTAATGTCAAAGTCGAGGGTGGTTTTGCTTTTGCGGGTGATGAGACCTTCTTTGAAATAGAGATAATCCGGTTTGTCTTCGGTGGCCGCGGGTGCAGGGGGATTCGTAACGACAACCGGAGTGTCCTCGGCCGACTTCGCCGGCAAGGCGGATAGAGCTAGAGCGGCGATCAGCAGGAGATTCTTTGTCTTCATCACGATCTCGCAACTAGTCGCCCTTGATGGTAAACGATCCTCCGCGGGGGAGTTGGTCGGCAGTCGTGGAAGCGGATTCCAGGCCATTCTCGTATTTGCTGATTCCAGCCATCAAAAGGGCTTTCGTCTGAGGGTAGTCGCCAAAGAGGGGCGATGTGAGCTCGAAGGTCAGCTTGTTCCCATCAGCCTTGAGTTTGGAAATGGTCATCGTTTCTTTCCTGCCTTTGACGGTGGCTTCGCCATCAGAAGCGGTGAAACGTGCCGTGCCTCGCGGCCTATAGATATGGCAGCCGATGTCCTGGCCGAAGCCCGGATACGTGATCGACGCCGTGCCCGTTTGCGGATTCGCGTCGATGTCGAAGCAGACCCAATAATGCACGATGATATCGCGATCCAGGGTGTTTGGGATATCTCCAGCGAGGGTGATATCAAATTCTACCTTGTTCTTGCTCTTGCGGGTGATGAGTCCCTCCTTGAAGTAGCAATAGATCGGCTTCAATTCGGTCGGTGCTGGCGCCGGGGGATTGGTGACGATGGTTGGCGTGCGGTCTCCTGCCTGGAGAGGAAGGAGCGACAGGGTGAGTCCAGCTAAAGCCGGAAGGATGATAAGTTTCATAGTGGTTGGATCTGTATTTGAAGGAAAGCGATCAGTCTTTCCAATCGGCCTTGTTGGAAAGTGTCGAGGGATTGCAGTATTCTTGGCTCAGCGTTCCCTCGACGTAGATGCGAATCCAGATTCCGATCACGCGATCTTCGGATTTTCTGTTCGCTCCAGAATAATAGACCCAGTTTCCATCTAATTGCTCTGTGGTCAAAGTGAACGGCGAAGTGTTGACCGTGACGGTTTCATTGGCGCCTAGTAGCGGAAACTTTTCCGAGCCACCCTTGGATTGTAAAATGCCCTTATCAGTCTCCCCAGGTTGGAGATCCTTATAGAAGATGCGATACTTGGCTTCCACATTGTTGAGCGCCTTGAATGAGCGGCTCTTTATAGTGATGCGATAGCGGATCTCTTTGGACGTCACAGAAGTATTTCCATCCACGCGCCCGCGCTCTTGGCTCAGTTTCTCACGCTGGGCGACAATATCGAAATTCGTGAGTCCTGCAGCAGCGTTGCTGGCTATCAGTAGAAACGCCAAAGTGTTTAAAATGAGGACTCTCATCAAGAGACGACAGCGTGCAAATTCCAACTTTAGACTGTCGAGAGGAAAGGGCTGCGGCTTGTGTAAATTAGGGCGATGGAGTATCTTAATTACGTATAACCACCCTATAGTATGGCTAACGCAATGGTCATCGGGATAGGCGGCGTGGGCTCTGTCATCGGGCAGAAGCTCCATGAGTACGATTGCTTCGACAAGATTGTCCTGGCGGATCTGGATCCTGTTTTCGCGCAACATCTTGCGGCGAAAACTCCGAAGAGCCGCTTCGTGGTCGTGCAGGCAAATGCCATGGAGACGGAGCGTCTCGCCGCGTTAATGAAAGAACACAAGGTCGAGGTGACGTGCAATGCCTGCGTCTGCCAGACCAACCACTCCGTGATGGAGGCCTGCTTACGTGCCGGGTCGCATTATCTCGACATGGCGGCAGACATTTATTCGCCCCCCGGCGTGAAGCGACCGGGAAAGAATTCCTTCGAGGCCGAGATTGAGAAATTCAACGACGCATACCTGCAGCGCGGCCTCGCAGGCATTCTTTGCATGGGGATGGACCCCGGGGCAGTGAATGTCTTTGCCCGCTGGGCGATGGACCGGCTCGATACGGCGTCGAGTATTCGCGTGCTGGATGCCGACAATGCCGAGGTACGTGGCTATCGCTTCGCGGTGCTGTTTTCGCCGGAGACGTTCTTTGAGGAACTGGGAGCCTCGCCGTACTTTGTGAAGGATGGCAAGGTCATCAGCGGGCGCCCGTTGGAGACGGAGGTGGAGTGGGTGCGGTTTCCCGATCCCATCGGCCTCCAGAAAACCTACGCGGTCGCGCACGAGGAGGGCGTGAGCCTGGGCATCTATCCGCCTTTCGTGGACAAAGGGGTGCGCTACTCGGTTTTCAAATACAGCATCCCGGACAAAGTGGTGAACATTTCCAAGTCGCTCCAGCTCCTCAACCTCGACACCTGGAAAAAGGTGAAGGTCGACGGCGTGGAGGTGGCCCCCGTACGGGTGGCGAGCGCGCATCTGCCGAAGCCTGCGCAGCTCGGTCCCACGGTGGATGGCTATTCCTGCGTGGGTACGGAGGTGCGCGGAACCAAGGATCGCCGTCGGGTGGAGTACTTTGTCTACTCGATGGACAACCACCGCGACACCTACGAGCGCTACGGCTACTCGCTCACGCTCGTGCAGACGGGCATCCCGCCCGCTCTCACGGCGAAGCTTCTCGCGATGGGCAAGATCCCCGAGCGCGGCGTGATGATGCCGGAGGCCCTCGATCCCGAGGAACTCATGGCAAATTTCACACGCGAAGGATTGCCCATTTTCGTGGAGAAGCGTGAAGTGGAGAGACTATGAGCAACCGGGCGTTTTATCTGAACGGGTCGTGGGTGAACTCAGGCGAGAGCCACGCGGTGGAGAATCCGTGGAATGGCGCGCTCGTGGCTGAGATCGCGGTGGCGGAGGCCGCCCATGTCGAGGAGGCGGTCGCCACGGCGGCGGCGGCGTTCGAGGTCACGCGGAAGGCGCCGCCGGTTGAGCGGGCCGAGCTGCTGACGCGCATCGCGGATGGCATCGCGGCGCGGCGGGAGGATTTCATCGCCACGCTCATCGCCGAGGCCGGCAAGCCGGTAACCTTTGCCAGCGTGGAAGTCGAGCGCGCGGAGATCTGCTTCCGCCAGGCGGCGTACGAAACGGCGCACGCTCCCGGCGAGCTTCTCGAGATGGGAGCGACGAAGCCGGGGCGCAATCACTTCGGCCTTGTGCGGCGGTTTCCGCTCGGCGTCATTCTCGGCATCACGCCCTTCAATTTTCCGCTCAACCTCGTCGCCCACAAGGTCGCCCCCACCATTGCGACCGGGAACACGATGGTGCTCAAGCCCGCGCTGAAAACCCCGCTCTCCGCGCTCCTCCTCGCCGAGGTGCTGCATGAGGCCGGTCTGCCCGCCGGGCAGATCAACGTCACGCCCTTCGGCCACGAGCACATCAAGCAGCTCCTCACGGATGAGCGGATCAGGATGCTGAGCTTCACCGGCAGCGTCGATGTCGGCTGGAAGCTCAAAAGCGAGGCCGCGAAGCTCAAGGTCGCGCTGGAGCTGGGCGGCAACGCCGCCGTGGTCATCGAGTCCGACGCGGACTGGCGAGCCGCCATTCCCAAGGTCGCCTCGGGTGCGTACGGGTACGCGGGACAGTCGTGCATCAGCGTCCAGCGCATCATTGTGCAGCGCGGGATTTACGAAGCCTTCCGCAGCGAGCTCGTCGCGTACATCCGCGAAAAGATCGCGGCGGGCGATCCCTCGCTTCCCTCCACCATCGTCGGCCCGATGATCAACGCCCGCGCACGCGACAAGGTGGTCGACTGGATTCAGGACGCCGAGCTGGCTGGCGCAAAACTCCTCACTCCGCTGAAAGTCGAGGGCGCTTCGCTCCTGCACCCTGTTCTGATCGAGAACGCTCCCGGCAACGCCGCCGTCTCCTGCGAGGAGGCCTTTGCTCCGCTCGCCGTGCTCCAGCGCTACGACACCTTCGAGGAGGCGCTAGACATCGTGAACGACTCCGCTTTCGGACTTCAGGCCGGGGTGTTCACTCCGAGCATCACGAAGGCTTTCCAGGCTTACGGAGCCCTCGATGTGGGCGGCGTGATGATCAACCAGGTTCCAACCTTCCGGGTTGAAAACATGCCCTACGGCGGCGTGAAAGACAGCGGCTTCGGCCGCGAAGGCATCCGCTACGCCATGGAGGAAATGACCGAGCCGCGGAGCCTGGTGGTGAACCTGGGGTGAGGTTTTTGTCAGTTGAGTTCTATGCTGATTTATTTATATCCAGCGGGGTTCTGATTTTGTCGCTCGCCGTAATATGGTAAACACAAGTAAGCCTTCGAGTATTGAGAAGTGGTGTAAATGGAGGTTGCTGACTGGGCTTGCGGCAATGGTCTATCTTGTGATCGGAGTGATGGTAAATCATTACATGAATATAATGATCAAATGCCATTGGATGTTTATGTTGGGCGCAATCTCTATTTGGTGTAATGCCGTGCTGGCGGTGAAGCTGGGACAGGTTTCTACTTCGGTGCGCAATATAACTCGGGAAGGCGATAAAATTAGTTTTTGGACCGTTGTGGGGATGAATTATCTTGCGGCTGTAATGCTGGGATTAATGTCCTTGGCGGTGATGTTTGAATGGCAATGGAAGTGAGCGTAATTTCCGGCCCGCCCCCACTGTAGCGTGGGGGCGGATATTTTGGATTTATCAGTTTCTGGAAAAATCGATGCTTTGTTTGGGCCCAGATGGAATGGCGTAACCTGACTCATAGTGGTCTGGATACGCGGAGATTTGCGCCAGAACTTTAACGCTGTACGGCGGAACCAATAGGCTCTGGCCTGGCGTTGAGTCCGCTATCCTCGGAACGGATGGAAGGCGATGCCCTTTGCCCATGCTGCCTTGAGGACGCCTTCGTCGAGGGTGGCGAAGCGGCAGGAATGCTGGCGGGCCAGGGCAACGAGATAAGCGTCGGTGATATCCTTGTAGCTGGATACCGCAGGGAGCGCGGTGGGAGTCGTTTTGCAGTCCAGAAAGCGGGCTGCCGATTGGGATGTCAGGCTCGTCAGCACGGCGGCGGCATCGGTCTGGCTCGCTCGATAGCCGGGGCTCATGCTTACTCGGAGAAATCCAAGCTCTGTGATGGCGCAGGTGGCAAATTTGGACAGACTTGCAAACCACCTTCGGGTTTCGTCGTGACTGGCGTGAGATCGCCAGCCATAGGCGAGCAGGAGGTTCACATCCGGGAGCACGCAGGTTTTGCTCACGACTCGGAGAGAAGATCCTTCACGCGTTCCGGCGTCATTTCGGGAGCGCCTTCGGGGGCATCCAGGGCCACATAGTTCTTTCGGGAAACGATCTCTGCGGGGTGCGCCGTTTTCACCGGGTCAAGGATGATCCGGCCGTCCTCAAGGTAGCAGGAGATGACTGCTCCGGTCGGGAGCCCCAGCCGCTTACGAATCTCCAGAGGTATGACTACCTGGCCTTTGCTGGAAAGGGTTGTTGTCATGAATGGGATCTTACTCGTCTTACTTTATCTGTCAACCTGCGGCCCGGAATGCTTTCGCGTCTCGGGTGGACCAATGGGAGGACATTGATAGCAAGGCGTTTCAGCCTGGAACGCACGAGTTTACATTCAAGACCAGGAATCCCTAAGGATTAAGCGTTCGCTCCGACTTGCAGGCCGTCATATAATCCGGTAGATCTGCTGCAAAACGATGAATTCCGGCGCCGCCCAGCTTTCTCTCGATCCCTCAGCGCTCACCGCCTTCGTGGCGTCGCTCTCGGCCCTTCCGGCGGACGAGATTCGCAAGGCCAAGTCGCTCTTTAGCCGCAATGCGATTGCGGACTACCGGATGAGCTTGAAATCCCTTGGGATCATGGGAGTTCTCAGCATTATTCCGATTTTCCTCATTGTCTCTATTCCCACGTTTTTCAGCTACCGGGCGCTCAAGGAGAATGGCCGGCAGAAAATCCTCAATGCCCTGGAGGTTTGGCGATCCGACCTCGGGAGCGCCTATGAGGTGCTGTTGTCTGCGTTGGACGCGATATAGCGCCGCCAGGAGTTGACTATTCCAGCATGATCGCGCGGAAGGATGCGATTTCTTCCGGCGTGATGCCAATTTTCTGGAGATAGGCTTCGATCTTCTTATGGAGCGGATCGCCGGTTTCGCCGAACTTTTCGAACCCTCCTGAGAGGTCGTTGAACATCTTCTCGTATTTGAAATAGCTGTTGGCGGTGATTTCCCAGTCCTTTTCGAGTTCGTCGGCTTTCACGCCGAGCACGCCGTTGAGGACATAAGCGAGAGCGCCTGTGCGGTCGGCCCCTGCGATGCAGTGAAACTCGATGGGATAGTTTTTGCGGTCGCAGAAGAGGCGGAAGTTTCTGGCCATTGCCTCCGGCCCTTCGCCGGTGCAGTTTCCGTCCTGCCCGAAGATCTTGCCGTAAGAAAGCGACGAGTTGTGAACCCACTTCACGGCAGGGCCGGCGGGAGATTCTTTCATGGTGGCGACTTCGCCCGGGCTGCGAAGGTCGAGATCGGTTTTCCAGCGGAGCACGTCGTTGATATAGGCGACGCCTTCCGGCGAGAGCTTCGTTTCGCCGATGCGAAAGTCGTCGATACGCTCCTTTTTCCACTTGGTCCGATCCCAGTCAAAGTCGGGGCTGTTGGCATTGAGTCCGGCAGAACGGTAGATGAACCCCTGGCGGATCATGCGTCCATCCAGACCGACGCGCCCGCCGAGGTCGCGGGCATTTTCGATGTTGGGGATGGTAAGCAGGCGAGGCGCGAGCGAGTCGGTGTGGAAGCGTCCGATCCTGGAAATTGCGGGCTGGCCGTTGGCATCAAGCCCCTCGACTTTCCAGTAGTAGGCTTTGCCGATGAGGAAATTTGCGACGCGGGCTTCGTTGGGGATCGTGTCCTTTTCGGCAGGCAGGGCGAGGGCCGGGGAGGGGGCGGAGAAGTCTTCCTTCTCGGAGATCAGGACGCGAAAGGGGCCGTGCTCGCCTGCGGTGCAGTCCCAGGTGAAGGCGTACGGCTGCGCATTGCGCACCTTGTTGAGCGATTTGCGTTTTTCCGCGTCGTTGAAAAACTCGCGTCGCTGCTCCTGCGGCATTTCGAGAAAAGCGCGGAGTTCCGGAGCAACGGTCGAGATGGTGGCGTCGAAGGAAGGCGACTTCAGGACGATCTCGGCGTGCAGCAGCCCTGAAAGGGCCCAGGTCAGCGCAAACATTAGCAGGCGACTTTTCATCGTCGCCGAATTGTCGGGAATTCGTGAGGTATCGTAAAGGGGGATCTAGCGGCTTGCTCACATGGCCAAAAGTTTCTTATGTGCGTGCAATGCGAGCACTGACGATGAAGGGTGTCCTTTTGGCGATCAGTGTGATTTTCACTTTTTCGGGCTGCTGCGAGTATAAGGTGATCCAGCGGTTTTCCCTTGCGAATGGCGTGTCCGTGGAGATCCTGCGGGAGACGGAGTGGGAGCATAGTCCAATACTCTTCTATACTGTGAGAGAGAGCGGATCGGTGCGGGTGCCGAGGACCTTTTTCGATACGGCAGGCGATGAGGAGTTGCAGATGATTGATTCGGACAAGGGGGTGGTTGGCTTTGTGCTGACATCCGCCCCCTCGGACGTGGTGATTTTGTTCGACCAGACTACAGGGGAGAGCTGGCCGCAGACACTTGGGGAAGAATCCACGGAGGCAGCGCTCAGCCGGGGCGAGCGAATGCTTCTGGTCCTTCAAGCCGCTTTTCCCAGACGGGAGTTTGTTCTGAAAAACTAGTGTTTAGTAAAAACGAGCTAAACGCGATCTCCAGGTAAGCTTTCTCCCGGAGGGAGGGTGTATTACCTGAGATTTCGAAGGCAAATGTTGAGTATTACCCGCGGGGTACTTGCCGAGTTTGCCAGACTGGGTAATATGGATGAGTCGAATCGGCATGCGCGTCCCAGACCAGAAAAGGACGTAGTATCTTTGGTCAAACAACCCACCAAGACGGCGCGACGAATTGCCGCCAGATTATGACCGATTCGTGTATGCCTGATGATGTATCCGCCGTCGCGACGGCGGAAGGCAATGGTCTCCCGGGGAACGAACCGGAATGCCGTACCCGTGCCGAGGAGAGATATCGCATGCTCTTCAACTCGATCGATGAAGGGTTTTGTGTCTTTGAGATGATTTACGACGCGGAGGGGTCTCCCGTTGATTATCGGTTTCTCGAGGTAAACGAGGCGTTTGAAAAGCATACGGGCCTCGCTGATGCCGAGGGCCGGAGGATTCTTGAGCTGGTGCCGACGCATGAAAGGCATTGGCACGAGATTTACGGGAGGGTAGCCGAGACAGGCGAATCGATCCGCTTTGAAGAACGCGGCGAGGGACTGGGGCGATGGTTCAGCGTCTATGCGTTTCGCATCGACGAGCCCGAGCTGCGTCACGTGGCGGCGATCTTCAGCGACATCACCGAGAGGAAACAAGCCGAGGAGGAACTCGCAGAGGCGCACCGCCGCAAGGACGAGTTTCTCGCCATGCTGGCACACGAGCTGCGCAGCCCGCTCGCTCCGCTGGTCAACATGCTTAATGTCCTCAAACAGTCCGAGGCCGACGTGGATCTGGTCCGCCAGGCGACCGAGACGATGGAGCGTCAGCTTGGGCAGATGGTGCGGCTGGTGGACGATCTGCTCGATGTCAACCGGGTCGGTCGCGATAAGCTGGAGCTGCGCAAGTCGCGGGTGGAGTTGGCCCCTGTCATTGAGCAGGCGCTCGAGGTTTGCTACCCCTTGGCTGAGAGATTGAGCCATGAGATCGTCGTCCAGTTGCCGCTCGAGCCGGTGTATCTGCTAGCGGACCGCGCTCGCCTCACCCAGGTTTTCAGTAATCTCCTTAACAACGCGTGCAAATACACGGATGCCAACGGCCGGGTCTCCCTGGAGGCCTGGACGGAGGCGGACGAGGTCTTGGTGAAGGTGGCCGATACCGGCGTGGGCATCCAGCCCGATCAGTTGCCGCATATCTTTGACATGTTCCGGCAGGCCAGCAAATCGCAGGAGCACATGCAGGGCGGGCTCGGCATCGGTTTGACGCTCGTGCAGGGACTGGTCGAGATGCACGACGGCACCGTCGAGGCGTTCAGCGAAGGGCTGGGGCGAGGCAGCGAGTTCCTCGTTCGTCTGCCGATTTATGACGGGTCACTCGGCGAAGCCGCCCAGGAGGGACCCGAGGCAAAGTCTCGGTCCATACCAAGCCGGCGCATTCTCGTGGTCGATGACAATGTCGATGCTGCGGAGTCGATGGCCATCCTGCTGGCGATTGGCGGAAACGAGACCCGCACCGCGCACGATGGCCTCGCCGCGCTGGCGGAGGCGGCAGATTTCCAGCCCGACGTGATGCTGCTCGATATTGGCCTGCCCAATATGAGCGGACTTGATGTCGCCCGCCGCATCCGGCAGGAGCCGTGGGGCAAGAACATCGCGCTCATCGCCCTGACGGGCTGGGGCCAGGAGGAGGATCGCCAAAACTCACTGGAAGCCGGTTTCAACGCCCACCTCGTCAAGCCCGTCGAGCAGGCAGAGCTGATGGCGTTGCTCGGCAGAATGTAGGCAGACATTCCCGGTTCGAGATCTCCTCTTCTCAGGACGCTATCAAGGGCGATTGGAGGTATGGACTGATGCCAGATCCTACATCTGATCAAGGAACGATTTCGGGCTTAGAATTGGGATCCCGAGAAAAGGATGGAGGATAAGCAGATCGTCGTCGCCAGTAATGATCGCGTCCGCTCTGCCATTGATTGCCAGCTCGAGGAATCTGTCGTCCTTGGGATCGCGGCAAGCTTTGACGGGGCGCAAAACCTCGATGCGTATTGCGACCCGGCTGAGGAGTTGAAAGAATTCGCGGCGCTCTTCCGGAGAGAGGTACTTGTTAAACTTTGGCCGGGCCAGAACGTCGGCCAACTCCTGCAGGGTGGCATCGGATACAATGAGATCGCCTGAAGACAACGCTTTTTGAACGGCGCGGGCAGACACTGATGTCGGGAGGAGAAGGCGGCTGATGAGCGCATTGGTATCCACGACCCAACGGCGAGGCGGGATCATGGATTATCCAAGAAGTCGGAGAGCTTCTTCTCCGTCAGCCCCGCTCTTTTGGCGCGTTCGCCGACGCGATCGCAAAAAGCTTCGAACTCGGCGGTATTGATGCCTCGCAGGCGCTCATATTCTTCTGCCGAGAGAATGACCGCAGCCGCTCGGTTGTGCTTTTGGATGAGCACCGGCTCTCGCTGGGCAGCATCGAGGACTTTTCCAAAGCTCTGCTTGGCCTCGTTGGCGGCGATGATCGTCATATCATCTAAAATAGATGATATGGATGAATCTTCAAGTGCGCTTTGGAGGCGCTACCGCTCCTTTGCCTTCAGCAAGAGCACCGGGATGTCGACGAGATGCCGCACCTTGTCGACTGTCGCGCCATAGAGGAGGTCGCTGATGAAGCGATGGCCGTGGGTCGACATCGCGATGAGGTCGATGTGGTCCTGTCTGGCGAATTTCACGATCTCGTCGGAGGGCTCGCCCATGGCGAGGTGATACGTGACGGTGAAGCCCTCGGCGGTGAGTTCCTTCGCACGGCGCTCCAGGTAGGCGCGGTCCTCGATGATCTCCTCGCTCTCGGCCAGCTTGAGCTGGTCGTAGTTGCGGGCGACCCAGCCGTCAGCCACGTGGAGGAGGACGATGCAGGCATTTGACCAGCGGGCGAGCGGCTTGATGTGGTTGAGGATCGTGTCGTCGGCGGGGCTGTTCTCCACCGGGATGAGGATGTGGTGGTACATGGAGGGGTTTTAGATGGTGAGGCCGAAGAGCGCGTAGAAGGGCCGCCGGATGGAGTCCGGCACGAAGGTGTCAAAGAGCAGCTTCACGTTGAGCACGATGATGATGAGCGCAGTCGACCAGCCGAGGAGCTTGATCCAGAGCGGATTGGCGAATTCGCCCATCTTGGCCTTTTCCCCGGTGAAGCGCATGAGCGGCCACACGGCAAAGCCGAGCTGCATGCTGAGCACGACCTGGCTCGCGATGAGCAGCGAGGTGGTGCTGCTCTCGCCATACATGCCGATGACGACCACGGCCGGCACGATGGCGATGGCGCGGGTGATGAGGCGGCGCAGCCAGGGCTTCAGGCGGAAATTGAGAAAGCCCTCCATCACGATCTGGCCAGCGAGAGTCCCGGTGAGCGTGGCGTTCTGCCCGGAGGCGAGCAGGGCTACGGCGAAGAGCGTGCTCGCGACCCCGACTCCCAGCGTTGGACTCAGGAGCTGGTAGGCATCCTGGATTTCCGCGACGTCATTGTGGCCGCTGAAGTGAAATGCCGCCGCCGCCAGCACGAGGATGCCGCCATTGATGAAGAGGGCAAACATGAGCGCCGCGGTGGAGTCGATCGTCGCAAACCGGATGGCCTCCCGCTTGCCCTCGTTCGTGCGCTCAAAGTTGCGCGTCTGTACGATGGACGAGTGCAGGTAGAGGTTGTGCGGCATGACGGTCGCGCCGAGGATGCCGATGCTGACGTAGAGCATTTCCTGGTTCTTGAGGATTTCCGTGCTCGGCACGAACCCCATGAGCACGCCGGTGAGACTGGGCTTGGCAAAGAACAGCTCGGCCACGAAGCACCCGCCGATCGTGAGGATGAGCGTGAGCACGAGCGCCTCGATGTAGCGGAATCCCTTGTTCTGCAAATACAGCACGGCTAGCACGTCGAGACAGGTGATGATGCAGCCCCAGACCAGCGGGATGCCAAAGAGGAGCTGGAGGCCGATGGCCGAACCGATGACCTCCGCAAGATCGCACGCCGCGATGGCGAGTTCGCAGAGGAACCAGAGACCCCACACGACCGGGGTGGAGTAATGATCACGGCAGGCCTGCGCGAGGTCGCGGCCGGTGGCCACGCCGAGCTTCACACAGAGGTGCTGCAGCAGGATGGCCATCAGGTTGGAAATGAGGATGACGCTGAGCAACGTGTAGCCAAACTTTGACCCGCCCGCGAGATCGGTGGCCCAGTTGCCCGGGTCCATGTAGCCCACGGCCACGAGGAAGCCGGGTCCGGCGAAAGCCATCATCTTGCGCCAGAACGGCGCCTTGTTCGGGACGAAAATACTGCGGTGGACCTCCGGCAGGCTCACCGTCGCCGCTTCCCTCCGCCAGGCGATATCAGGAGAGTCCGGCTCGCTACCAGTTCCCATGGAGTCCCTTTATTTGTAGCCAGTGATACACTTTTGTGAGTCTAGCTACTTCTCTTTGACGCGATGTGTCAATAGACAAAAGGAGGATTCGTGCTGACGATGCAGGGGCCGGCGGGGTAGGATCGGACGCAATGAGCTGGCTGCGTGAGAGTTCGCAAGGATGCGTGATTTCCGTCCATGCCGCGCCGCGTGCGAGCAAGGATGCGATTGCTGGAACACATGGCGATGCATTGAAGGTGCGGCTCAACGCGCCCCCGGTCGACGGCAAGGCGAATGACCGGCTGCTGAAGTTCCTCGCGGAGAAACTCGGGGTGCCGGGCGCGGCGCTGAGCCTGTTGCGCGGCCAGTCGAGCCGGGAAAAGCAGGTGCTCGTCAGCGGCCTCGCGGCGGCGGAGATTCGCGCCCGGCTGCTCGCGGAGTAGAGAGGCTCCCGCTTAATCGATTCCGGCGGTGATGATTTTCGCAAGGAGAGGTGCGACGAAGTACAGCACGGCGGCAAACACCATCCCGAGCACCGCGAATATGGCAGCCTCAAATTTGAAAATATTCGCTCCGTTTGGCAGCAGCAGAACCATTGTCAGCAGCGAGTAAGCGAACCAAAGGACGGCAATAAAGCGCTGTGCGACGATCACGACTTTCTCGTAAGTGTTCATAAGGATGTCCCGTCACTTACCAAAGAACTCGGTGATGTCGAAATAGACGGTATAGCGCTTCCCCTCCCAGGTGAAGTCGAGCGCGTCGTAGAGACGGTCTTTATGGTTGAGCAAAGATTGCCTGGTAAAAACGTAGCCTGGGTAATGTTTGCGTAAATATGCGTACTCCGCCGGGACGCCCGTGGCCTCGGTCGCGCCTTGGACGAGGATGGCTTTTTCAAACGAGGAACCGTCCCCGCCCGCGAGGGTGACCTCCGCGAAGAGCGGGCTGGCCAGTGAGAAGAGGGCGAAGACTGCGAAAAACGCGAAGCGCGGCTTCATTGCTTTTTCAGGGTGAAGTCCTTGTAGAGGGGGATGCAGCGAGGGTCTTTCACGTCCGTGACGCGGATGGAGATCGTGACTCCGTCGCCAGTGGGTGTGATCGTCGCGGTGCCGGTGTTTTCAAAGGAATCCGTAAAGGTGGCGACCAGCACTCCCTGGTCATTGACATTGCCGGAGCCGTCGAAGCTCGGAGTCGCGCCGTGACCGGATTCCAACGCATAGGAGCCGGAAATGGCGTAGCCTTTGCCTTCCGCCGTGATGGTGAGTTCGCAAAGGAGGGTGTCTTTGTTAACGGCGTGCTCGCCGGAGTAGGTGCCGGAGAGATCGGAACCGGCGTAGGCCGGGCGGAGGAGGACAAACAGAGCGATGAGGGGGAGGATGCGGAGGAGTCGCATGTCGGCAAGTGTGCGCCTGGCGGGTGGCGCGGGCGAGAAGAATTGCGGAGCGGGTGGCAAATCCCGCGGCGTGCGCTAAGATTGCGGCTCCATGAAATTTCCACTCGTCCTCGACGCCCCGGTGTGGCGGCAGATGCGCCGCGACCACGAGGCGAGGGTACGACCGTGGATCGAGCCGAGGCTGCGGCGCATGTCGTTGCAGCAGAGGCACCCGGTGGATGATTTTCTCTTTGAATACTACCCGAACCGCCCGGCTAAGTTGCTGCTCTGGCATCCGGGGCTGGGAGTCGTACTCAGGGGCGAAGGTTGCGAGGAATATCTCTCCATCACGGGTTATCGGCGGGAGGGCGACGGGGTGATGGCTGATCCGGTGGAGCTCCCGGAAAAACGGCGAGCCTTTCCGCGCTGGCTGGCGGGATTTCTCACGGCGGCGGCGAATCGCCCGCCGGTCTATGGGTGCTTCGGGCTGCACGAGTGGGCCATGGTGTACCGGACGCCGGAGACGCGGCACGCCTGGCCGCTGCGGGTCGCGGGCGATGATCTTGCCGCGGCGGTGGAGTCGCTCGGGCTGCGCTGCACGCACTACGACGCCTTCCGGTTTTTTACGCCGGAGGCTGCTCCTCTGAACAAGCACCCGCTCACGCGCGAGGCGACGATTGATTTCGAGCAGCCCGGCTGCCTCCACGCCAACATGGACCTGTACAAGTGGGCCTTCAAACTCGCGCCCTTCTCGTCCTCGGAGCTGGTGGCCGATTGCTTCGAGCTGGCGCGGGACATTCGCACCCTCGATATGCAGGCCAGCCCGTATGACCTGCGGGCGCTCGGGTATGAACCGGTCTGCGTCGAGATGGCGGAGGGGCGGGCGGAATACGAAGCGCGGCAGCGGGAGTTCACCCGGAGGGCGGTTCCCCTGCGGGAAAAATTGATCGCACTGTGCCGGGAACTCACCGCGCCGGGGGTGGAAGTTGGTTGAAATCCGCCCGTCGTGGGTGTCATCTAGTCAGGTGTCCATTCCTTCGAACCTCCGTACCTGGGTTCAAATCGATCTCGCCGCCTTCCGTCACAATCTGAAGGCCATTCGCGCGCGGATCGACCCGACGGCGGGAATCATTGCCGTGGTGAAAGCCGATGCCTATGGGCATGGCATCACCCGTGTCGCACCGGCGATCGCGGATCAGGTGGATCTTTTCGCAGTGGCCAATGTCTTGGAAGCGAACGAACTAGCCGCCCTGGGCCTGGGCCGGGACATCCTGCTCCTGGGTCCTTGCCTGCCCGATGAGCGCCAGGCGGCGGTGGATGCGGGCTACATTGTCTCTGTATCCAGTGCCGAGGAGGCGGCAGCCGTGGCCGCGCTGGCGGGGACTCGGCCATGTACGCTCAACCTCAAGGTCGATACCGGCATGGGTCGCATGGGATGCTGGCACGAGGACGCAGAGGAGGTCGTGCGCCAGATCGTGAAGCTGCCCAATCTTGGCGCGTTCCATGTTTCCACCCACCTCCCCGCGCCGGATGAGGATGCAGATTTTACACGGGAGGAGCTGGAGGGCTTCGGGCGGCTCGCGGCCCAGATCAAAGCCATCGCGCCTCAGGCGAAATTCCACGCCCTCAACAGCGCGGGCATCTTTGAGTTTGCCGGGTTCGCTCCGGATTACGTGCGGGCGGGGCTCGTGCTCTACGGATCGTGTTACCCCGATATCTACCAGCCGCAAATCCAGCCGGCTCTGAGCTGGAAAGCCCGCCTCGTGCTCGTGCGCGATGTTCCGCCGGGGCGGAGCGTGAGCTATGGGCGCACGTTTTTTACACCGCATCAGATGCGTATCGCCACGGTGCCGGTGGGCTATGCCGATGGCTTTCCGCGACAGGTTTCCGGCCACGATACGGCGGTGCTCGTCCACGGTCGGCGCTGTCTGGTGCTGGGCCGGGTGACGATGGACCAGATCCTCGTCGATGTGACCGATGTGCCGGAGGCCCAGGTGGGAGACGAGGTGGTGCTGATCGGTCGGCAGGGCGGGGAGGAAATCCTCGCCCGGGAGCTGGCCGACAAGGCGGGAACGATCTCGTGGCACATTTTTACCGGCTTGAAGCCGCGCGGATCGTACTTTTATTACGATTCCGACACAGGCTCGACAGTGTAAGAAAACCTGCCTAAGTTCCCCCACCATGCCCCCAAGCGACCCCCACAATCGCGACCTGACCCCGGAGTCCGCGGCTCCGACGGATATTGCTCCACTCGGCCGGGATACCGTCCCCGCCCACGAACGCACCGCCGATGAGGAAAAGGCCATGGCCGATTGGGATGCCATCGCGGCTGACCCCGATTTCAAGAGCCTGCTCGCCTCCAAGGCCCGCTTCATCGTGCCGGCGACCGTGTTTTTCCTCGCGTATTACCTCGCCCTGCCGATCCTGGTGGGCTGGTTCCCCAACCTGATGACCAAGGAGGCTTTTGGCGGGTTGAACTGGGCGTACGTCTTTGCCTTCTCGCAGTTCATCATGGCTTGGGTCGTCGCGTTCCTGTACGTGGCTGCGGCTGCGGGCTGGGACAAGCAGGCGGCGGCGCTGCTGGCGAAGTTCCGCAAGTAATCAGGTCTCGCATCACTCTTCCCCCACTTTCTCCACACCATGTCCTCCACATTGCCTCTGGCGGTGGCTCAGCAGAGTCATACCGCTCTCTTCATGTTCATGGCCTTTGTCGCGGCCACGCTCGTCATCACCTACTTCAGCGCCCGCAAGTCGTCGGGTTCGGCGGGATATTTCGCCGCCGGACGCCGCATCACGGGCTGGCAAAACGGCCTTGCTGTCGCCGGTGATTACATGAGTGCGGCGAGCTTCCTCGGCATCGCCGGGATGATCGCGTTTAAAGGCTACGACGGCTTCATGTACTCCGTCGGCTTCCTCGTCGCCTACCTCACGGTGCTCCTCATCGTGGCGGAACCCCTGCGCAACGCGGGCAAGTACACCATGGCCGACGTGCTGGCGTATCGACTCTCCCCGCGTCCCGTGCGCGCGCTGGCCTCGCTGAGCACGCTGACGGTCTCGACGTTCTACATGATCGCCCAGATGGTCGGTGCAGGCGCGCTGGTGAAGCTCCTCCTGCCCGGCGTGTCCTACGAGGTCGCGGTGGCGGGCGTGGGTGTGCTGATGATTGTGTACGTCGTCTTTGGCGGCATGCTGGCGACGACGTGGGTGCAGATCATCAAGGCGGTGCTGCTCATGTGCGGCACGCTGTTCCTCAGCGTGCTGGTCCTGAAGCATTTCAACTTCGACATCTCGAAGTTCTTCGACGCCATCTCGCATGTTCCGGTGAAATCGGCGGACGGCACCGTGGTCACGAAAGACTTCCTGCAACCAGGCCTCGTCTATGGCGCGGCGGTGAACCCCTGGGGTCCGCTCGACCTCATCTCGCTCGGCCTCGCCCTCATCGGCGGAACGGCGGGATTGCCGCACATCCTCATCCGCTTCTACACCGTGCCGGATGCCAAGACCGCCCGCGTGTCGGTCGTGTGGGCGATGCTGATCATCGGCGCGTTTTACATCATGACCACGTTCCTCGGCTTCGGTGCGGCGACGATCCTCACGCCGGAGAATATCGTGGTGGGCGGCAAGCCGACCGACAACATGGCGGCTCCGCTGCTGGCGCATTTCCTGGGCGGCGAGGTGTTCTTTGCCTTCATCAGCGCGGTGGCCTTTGCCACGATCCTCGCGGTGGTGGCGGGCCTCACGATCAGCGCGAGCACTTCCTTCGCTCATGATTTTTATTCCAACGTGCTGCATCACGGCAAAGAGACCAAGCCGGGCGAGGAAGTCCTCGTCGCCCGCATCACCGCCTTCGTCGTCGGTGCGATTGCGATCTTCCTCGCGATCAAGCTCCAGACGGTGAACGTCGCCTTCCTCGTCGGCCTCGCCTTTGCGGTGGCGGCGAGCGCGAATCTCCCCGTGATCGTGCTCTCGATCTTCTGGCGGCGATTCAATACCGCTGGCGCGGTGACCGGCCTCGCCGTCGGCCTGGTGGCCAGCATCGTGCTCATCATCATCAGCCCGAGCGTGATGTCGCTCGACGGCAAGGGACTCATCAACGCCACCCCGCTCTTCCCGCTGAAAAACCCGGGCATCGTGAGCATCCCGCTCGGCTTCCTCGCCGCCATCATCGCCACGCTGTGTACTCGCGAACCGGCGGCCGAGGCGCGCTTCACCGAGATGGAAGTGCGCGCAAATACCGGTCTCGGCGCGGAAAAGGCGGTTTCGCACTGATACGATCTCTCCCGCTTCAACCCGCCGCTCCGATCGGGCGGCGGGCTTTATTTTGTGCTCCCGGAATGCGTTTGGCCGGAAGGATTTGAGGCCTTCTGAAAACAGCGCACAACCAGCCGGGCATGCGTCTGCGTTGATAAAGTGCGCGACAATGCGGAGGGCTTCCGACAGAGTCCGCGCGATCCAACGTACAGACCATGAACGAAGCAGAAGACTCTCTGACGCCGTACACCTTTGATGTGGCCAATGACCGGACTCCTCAGGATCCCACCGCCAGTCCGTTCCGCGTGGTGGTCGATCCCGCGATGCGCCAGCGTCTTCGACGCGCGCTGATCGCCCTGATCGAGAACCACGACGACCAGCTCGCCAAGCACTTTGCCGAGGGCCGGCTCGCCCTCGACAGCTACAAGGAATACATCGAGATTTTCGCCCGCAGCCTGCGGGAAACGATGGATACCAAGGAGGGCGTCGATTACCTCCTACGGAGCTGCGGTTTCGACATCAAGCCGGAGGAGATCAACCTCCAACCCGAGACTCGCTGGAAGTAGTCCCGGGTCGGAGTTGAAATTGCGGACTCAGGTCCGCGCGCTCGTTCCTAGAAAAAGATCGGGATGACGAGGATGGCCATGATGTTGACCACCTTGATCATCGGGTTGATGGCCGGGCCGCTGGTGTCCTTGTAGGGATCGCCGACGGTGTCGCCGGTGACGGCGGCCTTGTGCGCCTCGGAGCCTTTGCCGCCGTGGTGTCCTTCCTCGATGTATTTCTTGGCGTTGTCCCAGGCTCCTCCCGAGGAGGTCATCGAGATGCCCATGAAGAGGCCGGTGACGATGCTGCCCACGAGCACGCCGCCGAGGATCTTCATGCCGCCAGGAACGGCAGCGACTCCGATCACCGCGAGGACGGGGAGGAGGGCCGGGATGATCATCTCCTTGAGCGCGGCGCGCGTGACGATGTCGACGCAGGCACCGTAATCCGGAACGTCCTCGCCCTTGAGAATGCCCGGGCGGCGGGCGAGCTGGTTGCGCACCTCCTGCACCACGGCCCCGGCAGCGCGGCCGACGGCGTTCATGCTAAAGGCGGAGAAGAGATACGGGAGGAGGCCGCCGATGAAGAGGCCGATGATGATCTGGGGATCGCGCAACGAGAAGGACAGCATCTCGTTGATCGCCGCCGGGTCGAGGTGCATCGTCGCGGCGTTGGCTTCGAGATGGTGCTTCAGGTCGACAAAGTAGGACCCAAAGAGCACTACCGCGGCGAGGCCCGCACTGGCGATGGCGTAGCCCTTGGTGACGGCTTTCATGGTATTGCCTACTGCGTCCAACTCGTCCGTCACGTTGCGCACCTCATGTGGAAGTCCGCTCATGACCGCGATGCCGCCCGCGTTATCGGTGATGGGGCCAAAGGCGTCGAGCGAGATGATGATGCCCGACATGGCAAGCATGGCCATGACGGCGACGGCGATGCCGTAGAGGCCCGCCGAGGAATAGCTGAGCCAGATGGAAGCGCCGATGCAGATCACGGGCAGGGCGGTGGCGTGCAGCCCTACGCCGATGCCCGCGATGATGTTCGTCGCGTGGCCGGTCTCGCTGGCCCGGGCGATCTTGCGCACGGGCGAGTACTCGGTCGAGGTGTAGTAGTTGGTGATGATGACCGAGGCTCCGGTCATGAGCAGGCCGATAAGGGTGGCGAGGTAGATGCCGGTCGCCGAATAAGCGGCTGCTTTGCCCGTGAGGACGTCGTCCACCTTGATGCCATCGGGGAAGAGCGCGTGCGTCAGCGGCCAGAATCCGATGGCGGCCAGCACCGCGCTGACGAGCACGCCGCCCATGAGGGCGTTGCCCGGCCTGGACTTCGAGACATTGACGTAAATGATGCCGACGATCGAGGCGACGAGGGCCACGGCTCCGAGCAGGAAGGGGAATACGACCGGAGCGCCGAAGCCGATGGTGAGCGCGCCGACGAGGATCGTGCCGATAAGCGATACGGCGTAGGTTTCGAAAACGTCAGCCGCCATGCCTGCGCAGTCGCCGACATTATCGCCGACGTTGTCTGCGATGGTCGCGGGATTGCGCGGATCGTCTTCATCGAGATTGGACTCCACCTTGCCGACGAGATCGGCGCCGACATCGGCGGCTTTGGTGTAGATGCCACCGCCGAGACGGGCAAAGACCGAGATGAGCGAGGCCCCGAGCGCAACTCCGATGAGGCTGGCAATGGCTCCCTGCGGATTGATCCGCGACATGACGAACCAGAAAATGCCGACGGAGAGCAGCGCGAGAGCGACGACGAGGAGGCCCGTCACCGCTCCGCCGTTGAATGCCGCCTGCAGCGCCTTTTGCCGGCTCGTGATCGCGCCCTGAGCGGTCCGTACATTGGCCAGCACGGCGATGCGCATGCCGATGTAGCCAGCCGCGAGCGAGCACGCCGCGCCGAGGAGAAACCCGAGCGCGGTCGACATGTCGCGCAGGATGGCGAGGAGGATGAAGATCACGACGGAGATCATGCAGATCGTCGTGATCTGCCGGTTCAGGTACGCGCGTGCGCCTTCCTGAATGGCTTTGGCAATGGACTGCATGCGGTCATTGCCGGCGGGTGAACGGAGGATTTTTGCAATAAGGATCACAGCGACGACCAGGCCGAGGATGGCGGCAGTCAATGCGATTCCCATGCCCTGCTGGGTGAGGAATGCCGAATTCACGGTATTGTGGAGGAGTGTCTGGGGTGACGAAAAAATTAAACCCCCATCCGTGCGCGGAAGCAATGCGATTCCGGCGGCGCGGAACGAGAGTCCCGGGAAATCGCCCTAGGGAGTCTCCAGCCCGCGCTCACCCATGCGCCAGCGTTCGATGGCGGCCTGCATGTCGGAAACACGCAATGGCTTGGTGAGAAAATCATCCATCCCAGCCTCGATGCAGGCATGACGGTTTTCGACGAGGGCATGCGCGGTGAGCGCCACGATCCAGGGCTGGCGGGAGCTTTGCGCCCGTTGCTGGCGGATGCGATGAGCGGTTTCGTATCCATCCATCTCCGGCATGAGGATATCCATGAACACGACATCATAGTCGGTGGCCGAGATCATCGACAGAGCCTCAGCGCCGTTTGAGGCGGTATCCGCTTGGAATCCGAGCCGGTCTAGCAGTCGGCATGACAGCTTGAGATTCACCGGGACGTCATCCACCACCAGGATACGCATCTGGTTGCTATCACGGCCAAAAGAAGGCTCCAGGAGAGGTTTTGCGGCTGGTGCCTGGGCGATGCGCGTGGCGATGGAGAAGGAGAAGGTCGAGCCGACCCCGAGCTTGCTCTGTGCGGAGATCTGCCCTCCCATGGCCTCGACGAGCCTGCGGCAGATGGCGAGGCCCAGGCCGGTGCCGCCGACAGCGTGCTTGCGTGCCCCATCCCCCTGCTGAAATGGCTCGAAGACATTCTCCAGATCATCGGGAGAGATGCCCACCCCGGAATCCGTCACCCTGCCGCAGAGATACATGTGATCGAGGTGGTGCTCCGTCCAGAGGTCCACGGCCACGCGGCCCTGCCGGGTGAACTTGGCTGCATTGCCGATGAGATTGAACAGGATCTGGCAATACCTGCTCTGGTCGATGTGGAGCCACTGGGGCAGCTCGGGTGCGACATTGCATGCGAGCTGGATGTTGCGCGTGCTGAGGAGAGGCTCGAAGGATGCCACGACGGAGCGTGTGCAGACGGCCACATCGGTGGCCTCGTAGTCGAGGTCAAGCCGGCCGGACTCGATCTTGGAGATGTCGAGGATGTCGCTGATGAGGCTGAGAAGTGTTTCGCCGCAGGTCTTGATGGACTCTGCCAGCTCGGCCTGGTGATTGGGCAGGCCCTCGGCGAGGAGGAGATCGGTAAAGCCGATGACGCCATTGAGCGGAGTACGGATCTCGTGGCTCATCATGGCGAGAAAGGTGCTCTTGGCCGCGCTCGCCTTGGCGGCGGCCTGCTCGGCGAGCCGGGCGTCCTCGGCCAGGCTGAGTGCGACTCGCTGGTGGCGGCGCAGTTCCTCGGTCTGGCGGCGGAAGGAACGCTCCATCTGCTGGCGCACGATCGCTCCGCCGAGTCCGGCTGCTGCGGCCCGCAGGTTCTCGAGATCGGCCTCGCTCCAGGTGCGCTCGGTCTTGCAGTCATCGAAACCGACGAAGCCCCACAGCTCGTTTTTCAGCATGATGGGCATGACGACAAAGGAAAGGATGCCCTGCGAATCGAGGATGGCATGCTGAGCTTCCGTGAAGTGCCGGCGGATGCGGGAATACGCAGTGCCTGCCTGGAGGCTCTCGAGCATGCCCTGGAACTTGCCGAAGGGGAGGTTTTGCATGGAGGCGTTGTCGAGTTCCTTCGACACGCCTGCGGTCGTCCACTCGTGCCGCTGGCTCATCATCAGCTCATCCGAGGCGCGGGAGGAGTGAATCTCGAAAATATACATGCGGTCGGCCTCCACCGCCCGGCCGATGATCTCGAGAGCCCGCTGCATGGAGGCTTCAAGATCGCCCGGCTGGAGCAGCGTGGAGAGCGCCTCGGTGACGGCACGGAGGACCTCGGCCTGGTCCATGGCCCTGGAGGAGGAGTCACTCATAGGCTTCCACATTGTACGCCGGCGGGAGATTCAACTGGCACCGGAGATCGTTGACCTCCTTCTTGATCGCGATGATGCGCTCCTCGCGTCCCACCATGGCGGCATTGAAGCGATCCATCTCGGCGTAGGTCTTGGCGAGCTCCTGCTCGCGCTGCTTGCGCTCGGTGATGTCGTTGATGGTAATGACGAGTCCCTCCTCCCACGGTGTGGCGGAAAAGTGATACCAGCCGGAGGGTTGGAGGGCTCCCGCCGCCTGCTCGAAGGTGAGCGGCATGTGGGAGTCAATGGCGTGGCGGAAACGATCGAAGACCGCCGGATTGGCGAGATCGGGAAAGAGATCGGTGAGATATCTGCCGCGCCCCTCGGCGGCCGAGATGCGGAAGAGCCGCTCGGCCGAGTGGTTCATCACCGCGAGTTCGAGGTTTACGATGCGGGAGCTGGCGTCGCGCACGGTATGGAAGGCGAGGATGGCCTCAAAGGCGCTGTCGAGGATGCTGGCCAGGAGCTCGCGCTGGCGGATGGCGTCGCGCCGTTCGGAGAGGGCGGTGCCCAGGAGCGAGTTGGCCGAGGTGGCGAGACGGCCGATCTCGTCGTCCCGGGAATCCTCGATGCGCGAGATGGCCGCCGGGGCCGACGACATTTTTTGCATCGCGGTGTCGAGTTGCGAGATGGGCCGGGTGACGAAGTAATCGATGACGATGAACCCGATGCCGACGATGGCGATGATCCCGGCGGCGGAGAGGATTAGCACCCAGTTTTTTCTCTCCATCGCATTGAGGTAGATGGTCGCCGAGTCCTTGATCGAGATCAGCGTCTCACCCTTTTCCGAGAGCGGGTGAAAGGTGATGGAGCCGTCGATGCCTTCGTCGATCTTGGGATTGGCGAAGACGGAGGGAAAGGAGATCGTTACCGGGCCGAGGATGTCGGTCAGGACCTGGGAGCGGATCTGATCGGAAGACCCCATGTCCTTGGGGAAGGGATGGCCCGAGTTGGAGATGCCGGCGACCTGCGCCATTTCGGAGAGCCGTGGAGGGGTGAGGAAGAGGCCAAACACCAGCCACCCCGCAGAATCCCCGGAGGAGGGGGTGGAGCGGGTGATCGGGCTGGCCGCCAGCAGCATCAGCCCCGCCGGGGTCTCGATCAGGCTGGCCCTCGGCTGGTTGGAGAGCAGCCTGCTGCCTGCAATCTGCTGCACATTCACCCCCTCGGGCATTTCCCCGATTTGAGGAGAATTGAAGGGGCAGATGAAGCTATGGAGTTTCCTGGATGAGTCGAAGACGAGGATGAGATCCTGGTCGGAGGTATTGACCGCGGGCAGAAAGTTCTCCTCAAGGAAGCGGGGATGCTGCCCCTTCATGTAATCGTAAGTCTGGTCCCACTGCGCGTAGTCGCGGACGAGCCGCAGCTTCGACTTCGCCTCGCGATTGAGCACCGTGGCAAACTGCGTGAGATGCTCGCGGGTAAAGTTGTTCTGCACCCGGCCGAAGTAATCCGTGAGGATCCACGAGCTCAGGATCAGGAAGATGCCGGCAAACAGGAGCATCGCTCCCCCGACGACCATTCCGATGCGAAAACGAAGGGAGCCGCGTCGCGTTAACATACGTCGAGCTGCTCCGTTTCGTTCTTCATGAACCTTAGATTTGCTTGAGAAGAGAGAGGATCGTCTTCTGGGTATGGAGCCGGTTTTCCGCCTCCCGGAAGATTGTTTCGGCATGACGCTCGAAGACTTCCTCGGTGATCTCCTTGCCCCGGTAGGCGGGAAGGCAATGCATGACGAGGGCCTCTGGCGCGACCTTCAGGGTTTCGTCGTTGATCTGATAGCTCTGGAACTGCGCGAGGCGGAAGGCAGCCTCCTCTTCCTTGCCCATGCTCACCCACACATCGGTATAGAGCACATCGGAACCGGCTGAGGCGGCAATGACGTCCTCGGTGACGGTGATCCTGCCGCCGGACCGGGCGACGAGCTCCGCCGGGGGCTGGAACTTCTCGGGCGCGGCGATGCGCAGCTCAAAGCCGAGCCGAGCGGCGGCCCAGATCCAGGAGCGCGAGACGTTGCAGTCTCCATCGCCGATGAAGGTCACGACGAGATCGTCGAGGGAGCCGCGGAGTTCCTTGATCGTAAAAAGATCGGTGAGAATCTGGCAGGGATGCTCCTCGTCGGTGAGGGCGTTCACGGTCGGGATGCGGCCATACGAGGCGAAGTCCTCGACGTCGGTCTGGGCAAAGGTACGTATCACTGCGCCATGCAGCATGCGGCCCATCACGCGGGCGGTGTCGCGGATCGGCTCGCCGCGGCCGAGCTGGATGTCATCGGCGGCGAGAAAGATCACGTCGCCGCCCAGCTCACGGATGCCGACCTCGAAGCTCACGCGGGTGCGCGTGGACGATTTGGAAAACATCAGGGCCCAGCATTCTCCCTGCAGCGGCTTGGAGGAATGATGGCCGCGTGATGCCTTCATCTCTTGCGTCAGATCGACGATTTGTTCGATTTCCGCGCGGGAAAGCGACTCGATGGAGAGGAGGTGTTTCACCGGGGAGATGTAAGGGAAAACCGGTCTCCTGTCTATAAGAAGAACCTGCCCGGAAAATCTCCTGCGGGGCCTAAGCCTTCGGGAGGTTTTTCAGGATGCGGTCGAGGGACTCGGCGGTGTCCTCCGGAGTGACATTGAGCGGTGGAAGCAGGCGTACGACCTTCTCGCCGGCCGGGATGGTCAATAGCCCTCCCGCCATGAGCGCCTTCACTGCGTCGATGGCGGCGATGCCGGGGACAAGCTCGATGCCGAGCATCAGGCCGAGCGCCCGGACGGTGGCGATGGAGGGATGGTTTGCGGCCAGCAGGCCGTCGCGGAGCTGTGCGCCGCGCGCCTTGGCGTTTTCCAGGAGGCTGTCGCGCTCGATGATCTCGAGCACCTTGTTGCCCACGGCGCTGACGAGCGGATTGCCGCCGTAGGTGGTGCCGTGGGTTCCTGGCCCGAGGAGGTCGCAGAGGCCGCGGTTCGATGAAGCCCAGAAGGCTCCGAGCGGCACGCCGTTGGCGATCCCTTTGGCCCAGCTCACGCCGTCGGGCTGGATATCGGGAGCGATCGACCGCCAGCCGCACCATTCGCCAGTGCGTCCGAGGCCGCATTGGATTTCATCGAAAAGCAGGAGCAGGTTGTGCTCGTCCGCGAGCTGCCGGAGCTGGCGGAGGAAGTCCCCGGCGGCGATGTGGATGCCGCCCTCGCCCTGGACGGGTTCCAGCAGGATGCCCGCCGTCTTGGGGCCGATCGCCGCCTTCACGGCTTCGATATCGCCAAAGGGCAGATGCTGAAAGCCGTCGAGCAGCGGAGCGAAGCCCTTCTTTACCTTGTCCTGTCCCGTGGCGGAGATGCCCGCCATGGTGCGGCCATGGAAGGAGCCGAGAAAGGTCAGGATCTCGTATCGGCCCGTTTCGCTGCCAAACTTCCGCGTGAGCTTGATCAGTCCTTCATTAGCCTCCGCGCCGCTGTTGCCAAAGAAAACCTTGCCCGGTCCCGTGATGCCGACGAGCCGCTGGGCCAGGAGCGCCTGCGGCTGGGTCTTGTAGAGATTCGAGGTGTGGATGAGTGTGGCGGCCTGCTTCGCAATGGTCTCAGTGATCTCGGGATGCGCGTGGCCGAGCGAGCACACGGCGATGCCCGCGCCATAGTCGAGGTATTCCTTGCCGTCGAAATCCCATACGCGCGAACCCGCTCCACGTGCGATCTCGAGATCGAAACGGCCGTACGTGGGCATGACGAATTCGCTATAGAGATCGGAGAGTGTGCTCATGGTTTGGGACCGCAAGATTTCCCATGTCGCGCGGGAAACTCCAAGCCGGTTTTTACGGGTTATTCCGCGCTGCCCTCGAGCAGCTTATGGAAGTCTGCCTCGGTGAGCTCCTTCACGCCGAGCTTGCGGGCTTTCTCGAGTTTGCTCCCGGCTTCCTCGCCCGCGAGCAGGTAGGTGGTCTTCTTGCTCACGCTGCCGGAAACCGTGCCGCCTTGCTGCCGGATGATCTCGGCAATCTCGTCGCGTGGCGCACTCAGCGTCCCGGTGATGACCCAGGTCGTGCCCTTGAATTTTCCATCGCCGGAACCTCCGTGCTCGTCGCGTTCGCCGAAGTTCAGCCCGGCGGCCCTGAGGTTGTCGAGCAGCTCGATCACCTTGGGATTGCGGAACCACTGGTGAATGCTGCGGGCCATGACCTCGCCGACATCCTCGGTGGCTTGCAGTTCCTCCTCCGTTGCGGCGGCGAGGGCGTCCATGGTGCGGAAGCGATCGGCCAGCTTGCGCGCGGCGGCGGCACCGACATGCAGGATGCCGAGGCCGAAGAGGAGCCGCCAGAGCGGACGGTTGCGGCTGGCGTCGATGCCTGCCAGGAGGTTCGATGCGCTCTTTTCCCCCATGCGCTCGAGGCCGAGGAGCTGATCGGCGGTGAGGGAGTAAATATCGGTGATCCCGGAGACGAGGCCGGAGGAAATGAGCTGGTCGACCATGCTCTCGCCCAGGCCCTCGATGTCCATCGCGCCGCGATGGGCGTAGTGCTCGAGGCGGCGGCGGAGCTGCGCGTCGCAGGAGGGGTTGGTACAGCGCACGGCGACCTGGCCTTCCTCGCGGAGCACGGTGCCTCCGCAGGACGGACAATGGTCGGGCATTTTGAAAGGTTCCTCATTCCCGGTGCGCTCGGCTTTCAGCACCTCGACCACGGCGGGGATGACCTCGCCGGCCTTTTCGATGAGCACCCAGTCGCCGATGCGGATGTCCTTGCGGTGAACCTCCTCCTCGTTGTGCAGGGTGGCGCGAGCCACTGTGCTGCCGCTGACAAAGACAGGGTCCAGCTCCGCCACGGGCGTGAGCACCCCAGTGCGGCCCACCTGGACCGTGATGGCGTGCAGCCGGGTGCGGGCGCGCTCGGGCTCGTATTTGTAGGCGATGGCCCAGCGGGGAGCCTTCGACGTGGAGCCGAGCTGCTCGCGCTGGGCGAGGAGGTCGACCTTCAGCACCGCGCCGTCCGTCTCGTAGGCAAAGTCATGCCGTATCGCGCCGAGGTCGCGGATGGCGGCCAGCGTTTCGTCCACGCTCATCGTCTGGCGCACCCACTCGGAGGCGGGGACGCCCCAGGCCTTCAACTGCCCGACGAAATCGTGCTGCGTGCGCGGCATCTCGCCCTCGTAAGCGCCGAACCCGTAGAAGATCGCCTCCAGCCCGCGCCTGGCCACGATGCGCGAGTCGAGCTGCTTGAGGGACCCGGCGGCGGCATTGCGCGGATTGGCAAAGGCGGGCAATCCCTGCTCGTCGCGTTCCTCGTTGATGCGGGCAAACTGCGCCTTGGGCAGATACACCTCGCCGCGAATCTCGATGCGCGCCGGGGCGGAGCCCTTCAGCACGTGCGGCACGGATTTGATCGTGCGGATGTTTTCCGTCACGTCGTCCCCGGCCACGCCATCCCCGCGCGTGGCGGCGCGGATGAGCCGGCCATTTTCATAGAGCAGGGAAATGGCGACGCCATCGACCTTGGCCTCGACGGTGAGCGGGATCTCGGTTTCCGGCAGGAGCTTGTTCAAACGCGCGACGAATTCCGCAACCTCGGTTTCGTCGTAGGTATTGTCGAGGCTCTGCATCCGTACGAGATGCTGCACCTGGGTGAACGCTTCAAGCGGTCCGCTCCCGACGCGCCGGGTGGGGGAATCGGGATCGGCCAGTTCGGGATACGCCTCCTCCAGGTCGGCCAGTTCGCGCAGGAGACGGTCAAATTCCTGGTCGGAAATCTCCGGCGCGGCCTTGGCGTAGTAGAGCTCGTTATGGCGCGTGAGCTCGGCGCGGAGATGGCGGATGCGGTCGTGGGGATTACTTGCGGCGTCGGCCATAAAACCATCCTACGATGAGAGCTCCGGTGATGCCACCCGCGACATCAGCGATCCAATCGCCGACATCACTGCCCGAGCGGTTGGGCGTGAAGCGCTGGTGGATTTCGTCGGCTGCGCCGACCAGCATCACGGTCGCCACGACGACAAAGAAGAGCTTTCGCCCCGACAGTCTGGTGGATTGGTGAAACGCGTTGGCCAGCAGCGCCGAGCCTATCATGAAGTACCCGAAGTGGACGATCTTGTCGGCGTTGGGGACATTCACCTCGGGCAGCGTGCTGCCGGGCATGGAGGAGAGAAGCCAGAGCGTGACGCACCACAGCAGGACTCCGAGCCAGGAGGCGGTGATACGAAAAATTTTAAGGTCAGCCATCAACTTCGCAGATACATTTACGGCGTGGGCGCGTTTTCCAAGAATTTAATCCTCGGAATCGAGGGCGGCGCGACAAAAACCCGGTGGATTCTCTGTGAACAAGCAGGCGAGTCGCTCATCACCGTCTCGGAAGGGGTACTCGGCCCTGGCAGCTTGCGGTTGCTGAGTGTGGAGGGACTCCGCCACCTTCTCTCCGTCCTGCCGGCCGATGCCAGCCGGGTGGGCGTTTTTCTTGCCGGATGCGCGACGGATCGCGACCGCGACATCCTGCGCGAGGTGGCGGCTTCCGTCTGGCCGCATGCGACAGTGCGGGTCGGGAGCGACCGGGAGTCCGGCTTTGCTGCGGCTTTTCAGGATCGCGATGGCATCGCTGTGATCGCAGGCACGGGCTCGGCCGTGACCGGACGGGTCGGAGGTATTGAGGATCGTGCGGGCGGCTGGGGGCATCTGCTGGGCGACTCCGGCGGCGGGTACGATATCGCCATCAACGCGCTCCGACGCATCCTGTACGACTACGACACGGCGAGGGAAATCACTCCCCTTGCCGCCGAGACGCTGCAACTCCTCGGCATCAACACCCTGGCCGAGCTGACAGCGTGGGCACAGGCCGCGCACAAGAGCGACCTGGCTCGGATCACCCCTGTTGTCTTTCGTCATGCCGGAGAGTTTTCCGTTGCGCGCATCCTCCGGCGGTGCGCGGCGGCGCTGGCGCGTCTCGCTGGCAGCGTGGCGCGGCGTCTGGAGTTTGAGCATCCTGTCGTGCGCTTGCAGGGCGGGGTATTCACCGGGCAGCCGTTGTACAGGGAGCTGTTCGAGCGGGAATTTCGCAAGGCATGGCCGTCTGCCGACATCGATGTCTGCACGACTCAGGGAAGCTTGGGAGCGGTCTATCTCGCGGCGGGGCATTTGCCGACACCTGCCTGTGCCCCGACCGTTGCGGAACCCGAGGTCGCCCGGTCGGAAACCGAGCAGCCCAACCCGCGCTCGACCGATCTTGGCCTCCTGCCGACGCGGGAACTCGTGGAGCTTTTTGCCACGGAGGAGCGGGCGGTCGAGGAGGCGGTCAGCCATTGCGTCCCGGAGCTGGCGGCGGCGGTTGATCTTGTGACCGCATCGCTTCAGGCGGGCGGGCGGCTGTTTTACATCGGAGCGGGTACGAGCGGACGCCTCGGCCTCCTGGATGCGAGCGAAATGCCGCCGACCTTCGGTGTCGACCCGGAGATGGTGCAGGGAATCCTCGCGGGTGGCGTGGCGGCGGTGATGCGCAGCTCGGAGAGTGCGGAGGATTCCCGTGAGGCTGGGGCTTTGGCTCTACGAGATCGCGGGGTGCGTGCCTCCGATGTAGTCTGCGGCATCACAGCGAGCGGTCGCACCCCGTATGTGCTGGGAGCTTTGGCAGAAGCCGGTCGATTAGGGGCTGGTACGATCCTTCTCACCTGCAACCCCCGGCGCGATCGCACTGCTTCGCACGCTGATGTGGAGATCGACCTGCCGACCGGGCCGGAACTCATCACCGGCTCAACTCGCCTGAAAGCTGGCACTGCCACCAAGGTCGCCCTGAATATCCTTTCCACCTGCTCCATGGTTCGCCTCGGCCGGGTGGATGGAAATTTCATGTCCTGTCTCAAACCGACCAATGAAAAACTCCGCCGCCGGGCAGCCCAGATCGTAGCCGACTGCGCAAAAATCGACTTCGCTCAAGCCTTGGATCTCCTGGCGTGTGCGAATTGGGACATTCGAGAGGCGATTTTGCGTACAAAAACGTACATTCCTCCGTCCGACACCTCGCGATAGCGTTGGTTTTCCCTTCCGAGGGGGGCTTCATGAGGACTTTTTGAAAGTTGGCACGGCCTCTGCTATATACATATCAACAGAACAACCCGGTCGAGGGAGCCGAGTGGTAAGGGGGGATACTACCGGCAGGGATTCAAAACGACCGGGTTGTTCGTTTCTCTTTATTCTTCTCCTTTTGGCAAAGGTAAACAGGGTGCCAAGAGGAGAGGAAAAAGAAACGGCTCCGGAGGCCTCCGCAGTCGCAGGTACACGCCAGTCGCACATCGCGAATCTGGCGTTTTTTTAGGCCCTCAGGACTCGAGATCCTTGAGCTCGCGCTCCAGGCGCTCGCTGAGCCACTGCTTGATCATGCTCTGGTAATTGAGATACCGCGAGCGGGCGAGCCGCTTGATGCGGGCGAGCATGCGGGGATCGAACCGCAGGGTGATCGTGGTGGAGTCGCGGTTGTCCGTCTTGAGCATCGAGGCGTTCATCAGCCTCGGGTCGAGCGACGTTTCCTTCCAAAACTCTGCTTCCTCGCCTTCGTCCGAGAAACTCGGGACGTCGCCCCATTTGCTGAGTACTCTCATGATGTCAGTTGTTTAGTTCCGCGTTTTTGCGCTCGTAGAATCCCGCCTCGGCCTCTGTCATGACACGCGACTGGATGATGCGATAGCGTTTGCCATCGGTCCAGAAGACGGTGAAAAGCAGCTTTCCCGAGACGGCGCGGCCCAGGATGAAGTAGCGCGCGTCGCTGGAATCATCCAGCTCCGGCAGGAGCCGGATGCTGAAAGGGTCCTCGAAAGTTTCCTCAACCTCGCGGGGGGTAAGATCCCCGAGGCCGGCGGGGGAATTGATCCAGTCGAACTCCATAGCGGTGTCTTGGGGGGTAAAAATCTAGCTGGCGTGCTGGATCAGCTCGACTTCGTATCCCTCCGGGGCGTCGACGAAGGCAATGACGGAACCGCTCGATGTGGTGTGAGGTCCGTCGCTCAGCGGGTAACCCAGGGCGGCGGCGTGTTTGGCGAAAGCCTCCATGTCCTCCACCTCAAAGGCGAGGTGGGTCAGGTCGGGTCCGACCTGGACAGGACCGCTGGCGTCGTATTTGCAAATCTCGATCTCCTCCTCGCTGCCGGGAGCCTTGAAGAAAACGAGCTGCGAGCCGCGCCCACTCTGGGAACGCCGGGTCTCCTCCAGCCCGAGGACGTCTTTATAGAAATGCACCGTCTTCTCGAGGTCGCTCACGCGATAGCGCGTGTGCAGCAGTCGTTTCACCATGGCGGCAGTGTAACCGGTTTTCCAACCGTGTCGAAGCAGATTTCCGCAGGTGCGCCCGGGGCATGCAACAGTGAGACAGTTTTTTGTACCCCAGCGGGGCAAAGCTGCGTATTCATCGCGCATGGTCACTCCGAATTCCCACGAGCTGTTCACCGAGGCGCTGCGGCACATCCCGGGAGGGGTGAATTCTCCGGTGCGGGCGTTTCGCGGTGTGGGCGGCGAGCCGTTCTTCGTCGCGGAGGCGGAGGGCTCGCGCATTCTCACCGTCGATGGTGTTGAGCTGATCGATTACGTCGGCACCTGGGGCCCGGCCATTCTCGGCCATGCGCCGGATTCCGTCATCGCCGCCGTCTGCGGTGCGGCCTCGCGCGGGCTGAGCTTTGGCATTCCGAATCCCTACGAGGTCGAGATGGCCAGGACGATCAAGGACCTCATGCCCTCAATCGAAAAGGTGCGCATGGTCAATAGCGGCACCGAGGCGACGATGAGCGCGGTGCGCCTGGCGCGCGGATTCACCGGGCGCGACAAGGTGATCAAGTTCGAAGGCTGCTACCACGGGCATGTCGATTCGCTGCTGGTCAAGGCAGGCAGCGGCGCGCTGACCCATGGCACACCGGATAGCGCGGGTATCCCGGCGGCCTTTGCCGACCTGACGATCACCGTTCCCTTCAACGATGCCGAGGCGGTGCGGCAGGCTTTCGCCGCCAACAAGGGCGAGATCGCCGCAGTCATCCTCGAGCCGGTCCCGGCCAATGCCGGCCTGTACCTGCCTGAGCCCGGTTTCCTCGAGCTGCTGCGCTCGCTTTGCAACGAATCCGGTACGGTGCTGATTTTTGACGAGGTGATGACCGGTTTCCGGCTCTCTCCGGGTGGTGCGCAGGAGATTTATGGGATCGTTCCCGACCTCACGACGCTGGGCAAGATTATCGGCGGCGGGCTGCCGGTGGGAGCCTTTGGCGGGCGGGCGGACATCATGGATCACCTCTCGCCCGACGGCCCGGTGTACCAGGCTGGCACGCTTTCCGGGAATCCCGTCGCCATGGCGGCGGGTCTCGCCCAGCTCAACGAACTCGTCGCCCGGGGCGGCTGGAGCGAGCTGGAGCGGCTCGGCAACCTCATGGAAGAGGGGGTGCGCGAGGCCATCGCGGGCAAGCCGCTTACCTTCCAGCGTATCGGGTCGATGTTCTGCCTGTATTTTCACCCCGGCCCGGTGCGAAACCTCGCCGAGGCGAAACTGGCGGATCGCGAGAAATTTGCCCGGTTTTTCCACGCGGCGCTGGATCGCGGCGTGTACTTTGCCCCTTCGCAGTTCGAGGCCGGGTTCCTCTCGCTGGCGCATACGCCGGATGACATCGAGGAGACCCGCCGCGTCGTGGCGGAGTCCCTCGCCGCCGCCGGTGTCTAGGCAGCAGAATCGACATGACAAACCGGCCTCCCGAGGCCTAGAATAACGGCGCGATGAGCCCGGAATCTGACATAGCCGAGATCGAGGAGATGATTCGCAAGATCGGCATGGGCGACCGTGCGAGCTTCGAGACGTTTTACGATCGCTTCTCGGGCCTCATCTACTCGACCGTCCTGCATGTGCTGAACGACCACGCCGACGCGGAGGATTGCGCCCAGGAGGTGTTTTTCCTGCTGTGGGAAAAGGCCCCCATGTACGACCCCGCGCGGGGCAAGCCGCTCACGTGGGCCATCACCATGGCGCGCAACAAGGCCATCGACCGCCTGCGCTCGCTCCAGCGGCGCTTCCGCCTCCATGACGAGGTACAGCGCGAGACCGCGCCCGACGATCTGCTCACCCAGCGCGAACCCTTCGAGGATCTCGACTCCAGCGAGAAGGGCGAGCTCATCCGCAACGCCGTGCTGAAGCTCAACCGCGACCAGCGCGAGGCCATCGAGATGGCCTACTTTGGCGGGCTCACCCAGCAGGAGATCGCCACCCGGCTCGATGAACCGGTCGGCACGGTGAAAGCCCGCATCCGGCGCGGCATGATGCGCTTGCGCAAGATGATCGGCTCGACTCTTTGAGCGGACGACGCCAAGCTCCCGCGCTCGTTCCATGCTCGTATCCGACTTTGACTTCGACCTGCCGCCCGAGTTGATCGCCTCGCGTCCGCTTCCCGATCGCGACGCCTCGCGCATGATGGTCGTCGACCGCGCCACCGGGGAGATTTCGCACCGCATGTTCCGCGACTTTCCCTCCTATCTCGCGCCCGGCGACCTCGTCGTGCTCAACGACTCGCGCGTGATCAAGGCCCGCCTGCGCACGCCCGACCAGCGCACCGAGCTGCTCCTTCTCGAACCGATTGACTCCTCCGCCTGGAAGTGCCTGGGCAAACCCGGGCGCCGCCTCCGTATTGGCATGTCCCTGGAGATCGCGGGCACGGTGGCGACCGTGCGCGACATCCTGCCCGACGGCGAGCGTGTCGTGGAGTTTGCCTCTCCGCCCGACCTGGAGGCCCACGGCGCGATGCCCATCCCGCCGTACTTTCGCCGCGAGGCGGATGCCGAGGACGACGTGCGCTACCAGACCGTCTTTGCCGACGAACCGGGGTCCGTCGCCGCGCCCACGGCGGGCCTGCACTTCACTCCCGAGCTGCTTTCCACGCTGCCCCACGCCTTTCTCACCCTGCATGTCGGCATCGGCACGTTTCTGCCCGTAAAGGTCGACCGCGTGGCCGATCACGTGATGCATGAGGAACGCTACAGCATCTCACCGGAGACGGCGCAGGCCATCAACGCCGCGCATCGCGTCGTCGCCGTCGGCACCACCGCCTCGCGCGTGCTCGAGAGCCAGCCCGAGGGGCCGATCCAGGCGCGCTCCGGCGCGACCGCGATCTTCATCCACCCCGGGTATCGGTTCCAACACGTCGGCGCGCTGCTGACGAATTTCCACCTCCCCAAGTCCACCCTCATCATGCTCGTCTCCGCCCTGGCCGGGACCGACCTCATCCGCCGCGCCTACGAGGAGGCCGTGCGCGAGCGCTACCGGTTCTTCAGCTACGGGGATTGCATGCTCATCGTGTAGGCGATCTCCATCGCCGCGACCGGGCGGACGATATTGTCCAGCGGTGCCGTATTGATGCGCAGTGCGCCATTTTCTCCGGGCGCGACCGGTGGTCATTCGCTGTCCTTTGTTTCCCGCTGCAAGCCGATGATGACGAGGTTTGCGGGGAAAGCTGATCGCTCAACACGCTATCGGGCGAGGGGCGGAAGCGGGATTGCTTGCCAATTTCGCAGGGAAGGAAATCAATGTCGCACTCCCTAAAAATGAAACCCCGGGCTTTTACCCTGATCGAGCTCCTCATCGTGGTGGCGATCATCGGCGTGCTGGCCGTGCTGCTCCTGCCTGCCATGCAAAATATGCTCAGCAGGGGCAACGACGGAAAAACCGTCTCCAACCTCCGGCAGATCGGCGCGGCGTTGATCGCCTATGCTTCCGACCACCAGCAGCTCCTGCCTGCCGCCCACGCCACCATTCCCTATCAGACCGATCAAGCCGCCGACCCGCTTCCCTGGCAGCAGCAGTTGGATACCTACATCGGCTACACCGGTGCCTCCACGGAGACGGACGGCGAGCGCAAAGTCTTCAGCGCCCCCACATGCGCCTACCGCACCAACAGCTTTTTCCTCGGCAGCTATGCCGCCGGTTACGCCACGGCCAAGGAATCCAATGGCGGGGAATTCATCTTCGCTCCGCTCAACCTCCAGCGCATCACCCGCCCGTCCATGCACGTCCTCGGCGGCGAAGTCGCGAGGCACGTGCAGTTTGCCGACAACGACGCCGACAAGGACGACTACGGCGACAACGACCCCGCCTTCCTTGGCGCTTCCGGCACGAAGGTCGTCCAGATCCTCTTCGCCGACGGCCACGTCGCCGGTTTCAAAGCCTTCGACCCCACCCGCATGACCGTCCGCTACGAAGGCGTGAAGGAAGACGGCACGGGGTATTCGTATTCCGACCCGTAAGATCGGTGCGGTGATCATTCGACGCAAGTTATGCGTCGAATACGGGAATAATCGACGCAAAACCTGCGGTGATACCTTGTATACCGGGGAATCATTGCTTTATATGACGCAAAATCTGCGTCGAATAGGATGTTCATCTACGAAAAACCGGACTGGCCTGCCTTTCGCTGGCGGGATGCGGAGCTGCTGCCGATGCTCACGGAATTGCGGCATCGCCAGGGGCGGCTGCTCGGGCGCATGGAGGGCTTGGGATTCGGGCTGCGCGAGCGGGCGAAGCTGAATACGTTCACCAGCGACACCGTGGCCTCAAGCGCCATCGAGGGCGAAAAGCTTGATGCCGAGCAGGTCCGATCCTCCATCGCGAAGCGGCTGGGTATTCCCTATGCCGGTACGGCAGTGGCCAGTCGCCATATTGAGGGCGTGGTCGAGATGATGCTGGATGCCACCCAGCGCTACGGCGCGCCCCTGACCAAGGGCCGCCTGCTCGGCTGGCACGCCTCCCTTTTTCCCACCGGCTACAGCGGCACGCAGAAAATCACCGTCGGCGGCTGGCGCACGGTGGCGTCGGGTGAAATGCAGGTGGTTTCCGGCCCCATCGGGCGCGAGCGTGTGCATTTTCAGGCTCCACCAGCGGATCGTATGGACGGGCATATGGAGGCTTTTTTCAAGTGGTTCAACGGCGAGCAGGGCCTGGACGAGGTTTTGAAAGCGGGCGTGGCGCACCTGTGGTTTCTCACGCTGCATCCGTTCGAGGATGGGAATGGACGCATTGGCCGGGCCATCGTCGATCTGCTCCTCGCCCGGGCCGAGCATTCGGCGGATCGGTTTTACAGCATGTCGGCCCAGATCGAGGCCGAGCGTGCGGATTACTACCTAAGTCTGGAAGCCGCCCAGCGCGGCGGTCTGGACATCACGGCCTGGCTCCAGTGGTTCATCGCCTGCCTGCGGCGGGCGCTCGCCACGGCGGAGAAGCAACTAGAGGAGACCCTGCGCAAGGCGCGGGCTTGGGAACGCATCAACACGCTGCCGGTCAACGAACGCCAGCGCAAAGTCATCAACCTCCTGCTCGACGGCTTCGAGGGCAAGCTGACCAACGCCAAGTACGCCAAGCTCACCAAGTGCTCCCACGACACCGCCCTCCGCGACCTCAAAGACCTCGCCACCCGTGGCATCCTCACCCGCGACGAGGCCGGAGGACGGAGCACGGCGTATTTGCTGGTGGAAGTTTAATTAAAATTTATTTTTTAAAGCGAAATAAGAAATTTTACTTGACTTTAACATGTTTATCGTGCAGAATCAGCTTATTATGACTGATATAGATACGATAAACAGATTAAAATCCTTGTATGGGGAGTCTCCGGTTAATAATTTATTTTTTAATATAATTGCCCGTAGGAAAAATAAAGCTTCGATCACCAAGGTGGATCGAATTTTGGGCCTCATGTTGAATGAGGATGAGAATGTCAATCGAGGAGAGATTGTTCGCTTGATGCAGGAGTTGGATGCTTTGGGGTTTGGCCGTTTTGTGCCCGGGCGACATTCCAAACCAAGCCGTATGGAATGGAGCGTTGATGTTCGCGAGTTGGCAAAAGCCGCTATGGGAGAGTCAGAGACCGTCTCGGAAGTTCAGCCTGGGGAGCTTGATGATGATCATGAGGAGGATACCGACTGTGATGTGCTGGAGCACAAGTTTTACTTACGCTCAGACTGCTTGGTAAGCATCAAGTTGCCTGTCGACCTTACAGCCGCAGAAGCGGATCGCTTGGCGGGGTTCTTGAAGAGTCTGCCCATTGAGAGCGGTAAAGATTTGTAACTTTCCTGTAGATTTGTCGCGGAACCCCTTGCCGATGAGAAAAAAATCGGACAAGTTCCTGTTCTTTCTGTGCCGGCATAGCTCAGCGGTAGAGCAACGGTTTTGTAAACCGTCGGTCCTCGGTTCGATCCCGAGTGCCGGCTTTTTCTTGCCCCTCGGGAAGGCTCGGGGCAGGGTTGGCGGGATATGGAATTTTCTCCCGTGACGGCGGTGGCCAAGGCCAATGTGTACTTCGATGGCGGCGTGGTGTCGCATGCGATCATTTTCCCCGATGGCGAGCGCAAGACGCTCGGTATCATCCGGGAGGGGTCGTATCACTTCGGCACCGAGGCGGCGGAAAACATGAAGATCACCGATGGCTCGTGCAACGTGCTCTTCGACGGGACGACGGAGTACAAGACTTTCTCGGCGGGCGAGGAATTTGACGTGGCGGCGAACTCGGGCTTCACCATCGCGGTGACGAAGGGGCTTTGCCAATACGTCTGCTCGTACCTGAAGTAAGGAGGCGGACTGCCTGGATTTTCGCCCGGGTTCCGATGAGCGGCGGATGCACATATCGCGGGCGCATTGCGCCGACGCCGACCGGATTCCTGCATGTCGGGCATGCGGCGACGTTTCGCCGGGCGGCGGAGCGGTGCGAGGCGGCGGGGGGAACGATGGTTTTCCGGCTGGAGGACCTGGATCCGCTGCGCTGCAAGCCGGAGTATTGCGACGCGGCGCTGGAGGATTTGCGCTGGCTCGGGCTCACCTGGGCCGAGGGGCCGGATGTGGGCGGACCCTGCGGGCCGTACCGGCAGAGCGAACGCCGTCCGCATTTTCTCGCGGCGTGGCGGGCCTTGCGCGATGGCGGGTGGATTTATCCCTGTGCGCGTTCGCGCAGGGAGGTGGCGACGGCGGCGCTGGCTCCGCATGAGGACGAGCCGGTTTTTCCGCCGGAGTGGCGTGTACCCGTCGAGAAGGCGCGGGAATGGGCGAACCCGGCGGGAACGAACTGGCGGTTCCGCGTGCCGGATGGCGAGGCGGTGGAGTTTGTGGACGGGCATTTCGGCCCGACGCGGCGGGTGGCTGGGGTGGATTTCGGCGATTTCCTGGTCTGGAATCGCGACAATGTGCCGGCCTACGAGCTGGCCGTGGTGGTCGACGACATTGCCATGGGCATCACGGAGGTGGTGCGCGGCGCGGATCTGCTGACCTCCACGGCGCGGCAACTGCTGCTTTACCGGGCGCTCGGCGCTGCGGCTCCGGGGTTTTACCATTGTCCGCTGGTGGTGGATGAACACGGGCGGCGGCTGGCCAAGCGAACGGGCGCGCTGGCCCTGCGCACCCTTCGGGAACAGGGGGAGACTCCACAGAAGATCTGGGGGAAGACAGGGTTTTAACAGAAGGAAGCGAAGGAAACCAAGGGGGAGGCAGAAGACTTTTTACAAAAGGTCGCAAAGGCCGCGAAGGGGGGGGACGGCCTCTTGCGCTGGTGGCATTTGCGAAATTCGAGCGCGGGGTTGCGGGTTTTGCCTCGGGGACTGGGAGGACGACGCTGTTGGGTTTCCTGCGATACCGGCGAGCAGAGGAAAGTGGGAGGAGCGTCGCCCGGTTCTGCTTATGAGCGAACGGCGATGCAATCTACGCCGAGCCGGTCGTCGGAAAGAGGTGGCATCTGCCGCTCTACCCGATCGGGGTGCAGAGTTCGACGAGGTGGCCGTCGAGGTCGCGGAGGTAGGCGACGGTCTGGCCCCAGGGTTTCTGCGTGGGCGTTGAGACACCAATGGCTCCGGCGGAAACGGCCCGCTGGTAGGCGCTGTCGACATCGGGCGTGGCGAAGGCGATTTCGCTGGGGAAGGGGCGGCGTTCGCGATTCGGCGACTCCACTCCGCCGGGGAGATTCATCTCGCCGAGTTCCAGCGCGGCAAAACCGAGCGTGGTCGCGCCGGTATCGAGTTCCCCATAGGTGCCGCTCTCATGCAGGAACCGGGTGGCAAACCCGTAGGCCGCTTCGTAATGGGCGAGCGAAGCGGTGACATCTGATACGTACAGGATCGTGTAGGCGAAGTGCATGATGGAGGAAGTGTGCCCCGGTGTGGTGCCCGGTCAATGCCGGAAAGCTGGCATGCTCCTTCAGCCAACGCCTGCATCAGCAACCCCAGCGTTCGAATTTCGCAGGTGCCACCAGCGCAAGGGGCCGACCACCTTCGCGGCCTTTGCGACGTTGGCTTCGCCTGTCTCGCAAGGCTCGGCTCTGTAAAAAGTCTTCAGCCTTCCCCTTTGGTTTCCTTCGCTTCCTTCTGTTCCATGACTTCTGTACGGTTTCCGCGTGAAGGTTCCTTATTTCCACGTGGATGCGTTTGCCTCGGAGATGTTTCGGGGAAATCCGGCGGGGGTGTGCCTGCTGCGCGAGGCGGTCGATGACGCGACGCTGCAGCGGATTGCGTTTGAGAACAACCTGTCGGAGACGGCTTTTGTGCTGCCACAGGCAGAGGAGTTTTCCATCCGGTGGTTCACGCCGACGGTGGAGGTGGACCTGTGCGGCCATGCCACGCTGGCGGCGGCGCATGTCCTGGTGACCGAGGCGCGGTGCCATGCGCCGATCCGTTTCGATTCCGCCAGCGGCGTGCTCGGGGTGTCGGCGGAGGGGGACCGGCTGGTGCTGGATTTCCCGGCGCGTTCCGGGGAGGTCATCGCCGAAACGGGGCCTCTGGCCGCAGCGCTGGGAGCGGCTCCGCGAGAGGTGCGCAAGGCGCAGGATTTTCTTTGTATCTACGACAGGGCGGAGGACGTGCTCGATTTGCGCCCCGACATGGCGGCGGTGGCCGGGCTGGACGCGCGCGGAGTGATCGCGACGGCACCGGGAGAGGATTGTGACTTTGTGTCGCGCTTCTTTGCTCCGGGATGCGGGATTCCCGAGGACCCGGTGACGGGTTCGGCGCATTGTACCCTTGCGCCGTATTGGGCGGAGCGGCTGGGGAAAAACGTCTTTTTTGCGAGGCAGGTTTCCGCTCGCGGAGGCGAGTTGTGGTGCGAACTGGCAGGGGACCGGGTGCGAATCGGCGGGCGGTGTGTCACCTACCTGCGGGGGGAGATTTCCGTCTAAAGTGTCGATCCCCGTGGAGGCCGATGGCAGCGAAATGCCAGCCTCGGAACCGAGGAACATGCGTGGGGGAAGGGAATCGAACACCGCTGCTTGTCATTGGTCGCGCGAGCATATTTGTGGCAACGCTGCCACCCGGATGATAAACGGGGCTGGGACAGTCATTTTTTCGAACACCTCACTATCTTTATGTCGTTGCGTATCCTGGTTACTGGCGGAGCGGGTTTTTTGGGCTCTCACCTTTGCGATCGGTTGGTTGCCGAGGGGCATGACGTATTGTGCCTCGACAATTTCTTCACCGGGAGGAAGTCGAATATCGAGCATCTGCTTGGGAATCCGCGGTTTGAGTTGATCCGGCACGACGTGATCGACCCGTTCAAGTTTGAGGTCGACCAGATTTACAACCTCGCCTGCCCGGCCTCGCCGCCGCACTACCAGTACAATCCCATCAAGACGATCAAGACGTCCGTGATGGGGGCGATCAACTGCCTCGGGCTGGCCAAGCGCACGAAGGCCCGGGTCTTTCAGGCCTCCACCTCGGAGGTCTATGGCGACCCGAACGTGCATCCGCAGACCGAGGAGTACTGGGGCAATGTGAACCCGATCGGCCGCCGCTCGTGTTACGACGAGGGCAAGCGCTGCGCCGAGACGCTTTTTTTTGATTACCACCGGGAGAACAAGGTCGACATCCGCGTGGTGCGCATTTTCAACACCTACGGCCCGCGCATGCACCCGAACGATGGCCGCGTCGTTTCGAACTTCATTGTGCAGGCCCTGCGCGGCGAGGACATCACGATCTACGGCGACGGCTCGCAGACCCGGTCATTCTGTTATGTGGACGATCTCATCGAGGGCTTCCTGCGGCTCATGAATCAGGAGCTCACCGTGGGGCCGGTGAACATCGGCAACCCGGGTGAGTTTACCATGCTGGAGCTGGCCAGGCTCGTCCTGGAGATCGTGGGCGGCCCGTCCAAAATCGTCCACTTCCCGCTGCCCTCGGATGACCCGAAGCAGCGCCGGCCCGACATCACGCTGGCGAAAAAATACCTCGGCTGGGAGCCGACCGTACCGCTGGTCGAGGGATTGCAGCGCACGGTGGAGTACTTCCGCAAGGAAATCCAGGCGGGCTAACGCGCTGGACGAAGTCCCGGTCAATTGAGACACTCACCCCTTTCCCAGACTCACCACCAAACTATGAACATCTGCTGTATCGGAGCGGGCTATGTCGGGGGACCGACGATGGCCATGATCGCAAAGAAGGCGACCTTCTGCAAAGTGACGGTTGTCGATATCAATCAGGCGCGCATCGATGCCTGGAACTCCGACGAACTACCGGTGTACGAGCCGGGACTCGACGATGTCGTGCGCGAGTGCCGCGGCAAGAACCTGTTTTTCTCCACCGACGTCGACCAGGCCATCCGCGACGCAGACATCATCTTCGTGAGCGTGAACACGCCGACCAAGACGTACGGAGTCGGGGCGGGCCGCGCGGCGGACCTGCGTTATCTCGAGCTGTGCGCCCGCCGCATTGCCGAGGTGGCTGAGGGCGACAAGATCATCGTGGAAAAGTCGACGCTCCCCGTGCGCACGGCGGAGTCGCTCAAGCGCGTGCTGCATTCCAACAGCAACGGGCACCGCTTCGAGGTGCTGTCGAATCCCGAGTTTCTCGCCGAGGGCACGGCCATCGCCGATCTCGAGGCTCCTGACCGCGTGCTGATCGGAGGCGATGATACGCCGAGCGGACAGGCCGCGGTCGAGACCCTGGTCAAGGTGTACAACGCCTGGGTGCCGCGCGAGCGCATCCTCACGACGAATCTGTGGTCGTCCGAACTGACCAAGCTCGTCTCCAACGCCCTCCTGGCGCAGCGCATTTCCTCGGTGAACTCGATCTCCGCCCTGTGCGAAGCGACCGGCGCCGACATCGACGAGGTGGCCTTCGCCGCCGGCAAGGACACGCGCATCGGGCCAAAATTCCTCAAGGCCTCCGTCGGCTTCGGCGGATCGTGCTTCCAGAAGGACATCCTCAACCTCGTCTATCTCTGCGAATACTACGGCCTGAAGGAAGTGGCCGAGTACTGGGAGAGCGTGGTGAAGATCAACGACTGGCAGAAGGACCGCTTCGTCCGCGGCATGATCCGCACGATGTTCAACACCATCTCGGGCAAGAAGATCGCGGTGCTCGGGTTTGCCTTCAAGAAGGACACGAACGACACCCGCGAGTCCGCCGCGATCCGCGTCTGCGCCTCGCTGCTCGCAGAACATGCCGAGGTGGCCGTGTACGATCCGCAGGTGACCGAGAAGGGCATCCGCGACGACCTGGCCTACGCAGGCGTGCCGGAATCGCAGCTCGCCCGCCTCAAGGTGGTGGAGGACCCGTACGAGGCGCTCGACCAAGCCCATGCTCTCGCCGTGCTGACGGAATGGGACGAGTTCAAGGGCTACGACTACGAGCGGGTTTTCAAGGGCATGAAGAAGCCAGCCTTCGCCTTCGACGGCCGCAATATCCTCGACCGGGTCAGGCTCCGCGAGATCGGCTTCGAGGTGCACGCCATCGGCAAGCCGTAAGGCCTTCCGCAAAACCGGTCTTCCGTTTCGCTGGGGGAGCAGTCCGCATAAGGCTGCTCCCCTTTGCTTTTCCCTGGCTTCCGCCCTCTGAGGGGGCCTCAAATCTGATTGCGCTTTAGGCGAGTCGATAGCACCCTTGAGGGCAGTGAACTTCTGGAAGCGAAAGCCGGTGCTGGGGATAGGCATCGGAGTCGGGGTGATGGGAGCGGTGGCGCTGGCGGTGCGATATGGCATGCGCCGGGTCCCGCGTGAACCCATTCCCGACGATATTTCGCCCGCCATCTTTGCCACGCGGGTGGCGAGCACATCGCATGGGGAGATGGTCTATCACATCTCCGGCTCCGGTGAGCCACTGGTCTTCCTGCACGGCATCTATCTCGGTGCCTCGTCGTACGAGTGGAGCAAGGTGTATCCGCATTTTACGATGGGTCATGAGGTCATCGTGCCCGACCTGATCGGCTTTGGCGAAAGCGAGCGGCCGGGCGTGCCGATGGATGCCACGGATTACGCCGAGAGCCTGGCGGAGTTCCTGCTGGAGACGTGCCCGGGGCGGCAGCCGGTGATCGTGGCAAGCGGATTGACGGCAGGTATCGCGCTGCTGCTGGCGTCGCGTCATCCCGAGCGGATTTCGCGCGTCGTGGCCCTGCTGCCGACGGGTCTGAAAGAATCCGGCAAATGGCGCGCCGCCGGCATGGTGGCGCTCGTCGGGCTGCCGGGACTGAACCGCTTTGTTTATCACAACTATCTCTCGCGTCCGCCCTTCATCCGGGGATGGCTGTCACGTTTTGCCCTCGGCGATGCCTCGCGGGTCAATGAGGAGATGGTGCGCGTGCTCTCCACCTGCGCCCGGCAGACGGGGGCGGAGCATGCGATCTTTGGGTTTTTGCGCGGTCGGCTGGCCTTTGACATCGAGTCGCGGCTGGGCCGGGTGCCGCATCCGGTGACGATCCTGTGGCCCGACAAGGCGACAGGATTTCCGATCGGCAAGGGGCTGGAGATCGCAAAAAAGATCGCGAATGTGCGGATGGTGCAGGTGCCGGATTGCGGCATTCTGGCAGCCTTGGAGGTTCCCGAACGCCTTACGGAGCTGCTAACTTCCGAGATTGATGGTGACTTAAGGCTTGAGGGTGCGGCCTGACGTGGTATTGGCCGACCTCGTAAAGAAGTGAACGTCTCCGATCTCCGCGAAATTCTCCAGTATGTCCCTCGCTTCCGCGAGCGGGTGTTTGTCATTGCCATCGACGGCGAGGTGATCGCATCCGATAATTTTCCCAACATCCTGCTGGACCTGGCGGTGCTGCGATCCCTGAGCATCAAGGTGGTGCTCGTGCATGGCGCAGCCCACCAGATCACCGAGCTGGCTGCGGCCCGCGGTGTGCAGTTGAGCAACGCCGACGGCACGGGCGTGACGGATACGGCGACGCTCCAGGTGAGCATCGACGCGGCGATCCGGCTGACGAACGAGATCATGGAGGGGCTTTCCGCCGTGGACCTGCGGGCCGCCTACATCAACGCCATGATCGCCCATCCGGCGGGCATCTTGGGCGGCGTGGACCAGCAGTACACGGGCCGGGTCGAGCGGGTGGATGTGAAAGCGCTCAAGCTCCTGCTCGATGAGGGCATCTGTCCCATCATCCCTCCGCTCGGCTTTGATGGCGAGGGAAGGACGTTCCGGGTGAACTCCGACGCAGCCGCCGTGGAGGTGGCCGAGGAGTTGGGTGCTTCGAAGATCATTTATCTCGCCCCGCACTCGGCTTTTGCGGGCGAGAGCCTGCCGCGGCAGGTCTCCGTGGCCGAGACCAACGACCTGCTCAAGCGGCGGAAGGACGACCTCGCCCCGAGCATCTGGTCAAAGCTCGACTGCGCTGCCCGGGCCTGCGTGCAGGGCGTACTGCGTGTCCATGTGCTCGACGGCAGCGTGAACGAGGCGCTCCTCACCGAGATTTTCAGCCATGAGGGCTTTGGCACCATGGTGTACTCCAACGAGTACCAGCAGATCCGGCGGATTTTCAAAAAGGACGTCCGGGCGGTGATGTCGCTCATCCGGCAGTCCGTGAAAAACGAGGAGCTCGTGCGCCGCACGCGCACCGAGATCACGGAAAGAATCGAGGATTACTGGCTGCTCGAGGTCGACCGCACGCCGGTCGCCTGCGTGGCGCTGCACGTGTACCCGGAGGACGCCTCGGGCGAGCTGGCTTGCCTCTATGTGAGCAAGGCGCATGAAAACCAGGGCTACGGGCGCAAGCTCATGGCGTTTGTCGAGAACATCGCGCGGGAAAAGGGCCTCAGGCGCATCTTTGCGCTCTCAACCCAGGCGGTGCATTACCTCCAGCAAAAGGGTGGTTTCCACGAGGTGCCGCCGGAGCGGCTGCCTGCCGTGCGGCGGATCAAGTATGAAACCAGCGGGCGCAACTCCCGTGTGCTGGAGAAGACCTTCTCCGCATGAGCGGCACCAGTGCCTGGGGACTCGCCATCGACGGCGTCGTCATCTTCATCTACTTCCTTGTCATCGTCGGAATCGGCCTCTACGCCGGACGTAATAACAAGAGCCTGCAGGATTTCGCCCTCGGCGGGCACAAGATCCCGTGGTGGGCCGTCCTGGCGTCCATCGTCGCAGCCGAGACAAGCGCAGCCACCTTCCTGGGCACTCCGGCGGAAGGATTCAAGACGCGGAGTTTTGCCTACGCGCAGCTCGCCATCGGCACCGTACTCGCACGCATCATCATCGCGTGGCTCTTCATCGCTCCGTACTTCCGGTACAAGGTGCAGAGCATCTACGAGTTTCTCACCATTCGCTTCGGGCCTCGCACGAAGGATACGGCGAGCGGCATCTTCCTGCTCGGGCGAGTCCTGGGCATCGGGGTGCGCTTGTATCTCGGCGGAGTGATCCTGGTCGTGATCTGGCGCTTCCTTTTCCCGGACGCGCCGGTGACTCTGGCGACGTATTTCTGGGGCATCGTCTTTGTCACGCTGGTGACGACGTTTTACACTGCCGTCGGCGGTATCAAGGCGGTGGTGTGGACGGATCTCATCCAGGCCTGCCTCATGATGGGGGCGGTGGTCTTTGCCCTCTTCACCATCCTCAACCATATTCCCGGTGGTCTCGGAGAGGTGCACCGGCAGCTTTCCACGCAGGATATCTCGATGTTCCAGACAGGGTGGGACGCGGCCAAGCCCTTTGGCGATGCCCTGCGGGGCATGCTGGAGAATCCCTATACGATCATGGCCGCGCTCATCGGGTCGACCTTCCTGACCATGGCGACCCATGGCACAGATCAGGACATGGTGCAGCGCATGTTGACGGCGGAAAACGTGGCAAAGTCGCGCTTCAGCCTCGTCCTGAGCGGACTTGCCGACATCCCGATCGTGCTCGCCTTCCTCGGCGTGGGCATGCTCCTGTGGGTGCGGTACCAGGTGACTCCCGATTCATCGCTTCCGGGGGCTCACAATGAAGTCTTTGCCTACTATATCATTCACGAAATGCCGGTGGGCATTCGCGGAATCATCGTTGCCGGTGTTTTCGCCACCATGATGGGATCGACCTCGGCCGCGCTCAACGCGCTGGCCACGGCGTTTATTCGCGACTTTTACCAGCCCTATATCCGGCCTGCGGCCACGGAGCAGCAATCGATCCGGGCTGCACGCATCTCAACGGCTGTTTTCGGCCTGCTGATGATCCTTGTCGCCACGGGGGCGGCCTACACCGTGCTGGAAACGAACATCACCATCATTCCCCTGGCGCTCGGGGTGCTCGGTTACGGCTACGGCTCGCTCCTCGGCGTGTTCCTTCTCGGTGTCCTGACTGAAAAGCGGGGAAACGATATCGCCAACGTGGTTGCGATGCTCCTTGGCGTGGTCGCGGTGCTTTTCCTCGGCAAGGTCAACCTGCCGGGAGTGAGCCTTCAATTTCAGCCGAATCTCCATTTCCAGCCGGTGAGTTGGGACTTTGGCGCGTTGATGCCGGCCTGGTGGCCTGCCATCGCGTGGCCCTACTATGTTTTTATCGGCTGCTCGGTGACCTTCCTCCTGGCCATCCTTTTTCCGCGTCGCGAAAGCGCCCCGGCGAAACTTTGACTCGTCCCGAGGCGGGACGAGCGGAGGTGAGGAAATACATTGTCACCGGCGCGGGCCTTGAAGCCATCAAGGGGGCGGGGAGGGTCAAGATTTTTCGGGGAAAACACCAATCTTTTTGTGTGACGATCCCGCCATTTTTTCTTGAGGATGGGGTATCCAAAAATTACTCTGGCGCCGCATGCGGCACCTAGGGAAATGGGTGCTGTGAATAACTTGTGAAGAGATTGAAAACCCCCACCATCACCTTCCGCAAGTCGTCAGGTGACGACGCAAAACCCGCCTCGGGGCGGGGATTTTTTTCGCGAAAAGTCGTCACGAGGGGATGGGTTTATAACTAATTGGTTTGTATCTAGTTATGAATTCCGTTTCTCCAAAAATCCCGGAAAAATCGCTTGGCATGGTTTGCCCTTTTTGCTCTTTTACTGGGCCAGCCAAAACTGCCGATCCTAGTCGTAATGGACGGAAGTACGCCGGGGAAACCAGTGTATAACTTTCTATGACATCGAATTGCGGGCAGAATTGGTCATCGATCTCCGAGGTGATCCGCCAGCGCATCAGCGCCGACGGGTACGAGCGCTGGTTTCATGGCGTGGACATCGTGAGTGACGACGGCATCCGCATGGTGCTGAGTGTGCCCAATCCGATTCACCAGTTTTTCATCGAGAGTAACTACCTGCCGCTCGTGCAGGACGCGGCGGCCGAGGTGCTCGGCTCGGCGCGGAAAATCCAGTTTGTCGCTCCCAGCCGCGAGGATGGTGCGGCTGTGGCTGCGAACTCTGCCGCGCCCCAGGAGGCTCCGGCCCCCAAGGTGACTGTGCGTGAGCGCGCCTCGGCCTCCGCCTCCTCCTCTGCGAGCGGATCTGCCAGTGGTTTGAATTCCCGCAATACTTTTGAAACGTTCGTCGTCGGTTCCAACAACCAGTTTGCGCATGGCGCGGCCATCGCGGTAGCCAAGTCCCCGGCGAAAACCTATAACCCGTTCTTCGTCTACGGCGGTAGCGGACTGGGCAAGACCCATCTCCTGCAGGCTATCGGCCACTACGTGCTGGCCAACCAGAAGTCTGCCCGCGTCGTTTATCTCTCAAGCGAGCAGTTTACCAACGAATTCATCGACGCCATCCAGCACGGCACGCTGGTGAAGTTCCGCAAGAAGTACCGGCAGGCGGACGTGCTGATGATCGACGATATCCAGTTCCTCGCGGGCAAGGAGCGCTCGCAGGAGGAGTTTTTCCATACTTTCAACACCCTGCACGACGGCCACAAGCAGATCGTGCTCTCCAGCGACCGTCCGGCCAGCGAAATCGAGAAGCTCGAGCAGCGCTTGGTCTCCCGCTTCGAGTGGGGCATGACGGCGGAGCTACAGCCCCCGGATATGGAAACCCGTATCGCCATCCTGAAGAAGAAGGCGGAGGGTCTCCATATCAATGTCGAGCCGTGGGTGATCGAATTCCTCGCCGACCGCATTCGCAACAACGTGCGTCGCCTGGAAGGCGCGCTCATGCGGGTGGCCTCGTACAAGTCCCTGAGTGATCGCGAGATCAGCCGGGACGTGATCGAGAACCTGCTGCGCGATATCTTCCAGGAGCAGGCCCGCCGTGCGGTGACGATCGAGCAGATCCAGCGCAAGGTGGCCGAGCACTACGACGTGCGCCTCGCCGACATGACGAGCAAGCGCCGTCCGGCGAATATCGCCTTCCCGCGCCAGGTCGCCATGTACCTCGCCCGCGAGCTGACGAACTCCTCGCTTAACGACATCGGCGATGCCTTCGGCGGCAAGGACCACGGCACCGTGATCCATGCCTGCAAGCTGATCAAACGCCGCATCACGGAGGATGAGCAGACGCGGCATACGATCAAGATGCTGGACAGCCAGCTCCAGCGGTAGTCCCACGACCAATGGCCGAGAAGTTCCTTTCCACAGGCTTCCCGGCCCCCCATCGGAGGCGGAAAAATGCCGCCTCCGGCACGCCCCGGCGGCAGGCACCCTTTGCGATGGTGTTTGACTTCCGTCGAGGCGATCCATAAATCACTTGTTTTCCATCGAGATCATGAAGTTCTCTGTCACGAAAGAAGCCCTCCTAGACGGCCTGCAACGCATCCAAAACGTAGTCAGCACGCGCAGCACCTTACCGGTATTGACTAACGCGCTGCTGGAGACGACAGAGACCGGTCTGCGGTTGACCACCACGGACCTCGAGGTCGCCATCCGCTGTGAGATCACGGCCCAGGTCGAGCGCCCCGGTGCGACGACCCTGCCGGCCCGCCGCCTTGCCGCCATCGTGCGCGAGCTGCCCTCCTCGGAGATCACGATCGAGACCGACGCCAAGAACATTTCGACGCTTCGCTGCGGATCGAGCTTCTTCAAGATTTTCGGCCTGGCCAAGGAGGAGTTCCCGGCCTTTCCCTCCTTCAAGGACGCCAAGACCTACTCCATCAAGCAGCACGACCTGCGCGACGGCCTTCGCAAAACCTCGTACGCCATCTCGGTCGACGAGACCCGTTACGTACTGAACGGCATCCTTTTCTCCTTCAAGGACAACAAGCTCACTCTCGTCGCCACCGACGGACGCCGTCTGGCGCTCTTCGACAGCGACATGGAATTCCCGCAGAGCCACGAGCGCGATTTCATCGTGCCGACCAAGGCGGTAACGGAAATCCAGCGCCTCCTCGGGGAAGAAGGCGAGGTCCAGATCTCCGTGGCGGAAAACCTCGTTTCCTTCGAGGTCGCCGGGGGCCAGCTCGTTTCCAAGCTCGTCGAGGGCAACTACCCGAACTACCGCCAGGTCATCCCGGGCGAAGCCAAGGAGCGCATCACCCTCGAGCGCGAAGCCTTCCTGACCAGCATCCGCCGCGTCTCGCTCCTCAGCAGCGACAAGACCAGCTCGGTGCGTCTCGCCTTTTCCAAGAACAACCTCGATATCACTGCGAACACCCCGGAAGTCGGTGAGGCCCGCGAGTCGATGGCCATCGTTTACCGTGGCCGCGATTTCTCGATCGCCTTCAACCCGGAATTCGTGATCGACCCGCTGCGCAACCTGCCCAACGACGAGATCTACCTCGAGCTGATCGACGAAATGAGCCCCGGCGTGATCAAGATCAACACGCCGTTCCTCTACGTCCTCATGCCGATGCGCGTCTCGGTGTGATCGTAGTATCCGTTTTTCTCTGTTAGCTCTCCTCTCCCTGTATCCATGAATCTTTGGGGCATCGACCTCGGCGGCACAAAAATCGAAGGCGCAATTCTTGACCCGTCCAAACCGGACAAAGCCCTTCACCGCCTCCGAGTCCCCACGGAATCCGCCCAGGGATACGAGCACGTCATCTCGCAGATCGCGAAGGTGGTCACGATGCTTGAGGAGGAGTCCGGACTCAAGCGGCCCGCCGTCATTGGCATTGGAACGCCTGGAGCCAGCGAGCCGTCGACCGGACTGCAAAAGAATTCCAACACGCTCTGCCTGAACGGCCAGCCCCTGAAGGCGGACATCGCCCAGGCCCTCGGCATCGAGGTACGACTGGCCAATGATGCGAACTGCTTCGCTCTGGCCGAAGCCACCCTCGGCGCGGCCAAAGGCGCTCCCGTCGTGATGGGCCTTATCTTGGGGACGGGCTGCGGTGGCGGTGTCGTGGTCAACCAGCATATCATCGAGGGCCTGCATGGCATCGGTGGCGAGTGGGGGCACAATCGCCTGCCTGGGGAAACGGAACCCTGCTACTGCGGCAAATCCGGCTGCAACGAGCAGGTGATCGCTGGTCCGTCGCTGGAGCGTTTTTACGAGCGCGAGACCGGGCAGAAGATTCGCCTTCCCGAGATTTGCCAGCGCGCCGCAGCAGGTGAACCTGCCGCCGTCGCGACGCTCGAGCGCCTGCGCACGAAGTTTGCCGAGGCGATCGCCGTGGTGATCAATATTCTCGATCCGCACGCCGTGGTCATCGGCGGCGGTGTCGGCAATATCGACCTGCTTTACGACGAGAAGACCCGTGCCGAGGTCGGCAAGTTTGTCTTCAATCACGAGGTCCGCACGGCCTTCCTCAAGCCCACGCTGGGCGACAGCGCCGGAGTCTTCGGCGCGGCCATGCTGACGGTCGACTGATTTTTTACAGAAGGCAGCTAAGGAAACGAAGGTTGGGCGGAACCCGTCTTTGACGGATCGCTTTGCAGGTCGGAAACGCGACTTCCAAGCCATGGGGCCGGAAAGCTTTTTTACAGAAGATCGCAAAGGTCGCGAAGGACTGAGCCTGCTTTGTGGAGGTGCGCTTGCGAGGATTCGTCGATCTTCGCCCGATTGATTATCCGCTTTGGTGACAACGGAACTCCTTGCAGGTCATGCCGCCGGGATAAATATCCCGGCGTTAACCGATTTCAATGTCGTGTGCGTCGGTCAGCGCCGCCGCCAGCGGGAGCCGAGGGCGATGCCGTATTGGAACTTCCGGGCGTGTTCCCTGATCAGGAACGGGAGGTCGACGGTGTGCTCCAGATCAAAGTGCTCCCGCAATCTTGCTTTCAGCGCCTCGAAGCCGCTCGGACCGCCGGGATGGCCGCCAAGCCACTTGTCGCGGGGCGTGTAGGTGTCGAGCCAGGTGAAGGGGGTGGTGAGCAGGAGCTGGCCGCCGGGTTTCACCAGGAAGGGCAGGCGGGCGAGAAAGATGGCCGGATCGGGCAGGCGGCAGATGAGGTTGGCTGCGAGCACGATGTCGGCCGGGCCGAGCTCCTCGGGCAGAGCCATGGCATCGCCCTGGACGAAGCGCGCGCGGGAACGGATGACCCCGGGAGGCACCGCGGCGAGAAAATGCTCGCTAACGTCGCCCTCGACGATCTTCTCGGCCTCCATGCTGCCGTGGGCCTGCAAATATTGGGCGGCCTGGATAAAGCGATGGGAATAGTCGATGCCCGTGACTGCGTCGGCAAAAAGCGTCAGCTCAAAGGTCGACCGCCCGACCGCGCACCCGATATCGAGCGCGGCAGGCAGGCGGCTCTCCGGTGGATCGATGAGCGAGGTGACGCTCCGCACGGCGAAATCCAGCGCCTCGCGCGGGGCGGGCACGTCGCCGAGGATCTCCTCCGCCGTTCCGTAGTGGAAGAGGAGATACTCGTTGAGAAAGCGGTCGGACTCGTAGGGGTTCGCGCTCAAGCGAGGAGTCCGTTCATGTAGGCCGAGGGCTCGAAGTCCTCGATGAGCACGGTGGTTTCGCCATTGCGGAACATGCGGGCCTGCACGACGCGAATCTCCGGCGTCTTGTGCGGCGCGAAGAGGATGTCGTCGTGGGTGGCATTCTTGTGATTGGCGAATTTCTCCGGCGTGAGGCTGCCGCCGAGATGGTCGCTGCGGCCCGTGGCGACGTGGATGGTGCCGCGCACCTTTTCGTCCTGGATGTCGCGGCCCGAGAAGGGCAGGAGCTGCGTGCCGAAACCGAGTTCGCCGAGTTCGCCGGTGACCGGATCGCTGGCGAGCTTGGCGTTGTGTTCCTCGACGGTCTTTGGGTTGCCCGAGAGGAAGTCCGCCTTCTGGATGCGTCCGTCGGACACGTGCATGATGCCGATGGTGCCGTCCTCGTATTTCATCGGGAACGAACCGGACGCGCCAGTGGGTACGTAGTAAATCTCGCCCGCCGGGAGGTTGGCGACATCGGGCTCCTTGCCGCGACAGAGGCCGTGGCTTTTTTGCGCCTCCTGCTGGCCGAGGTCGAGGTGCAGGGTGTGCTTCTGATCGGCTACCTCAAAATCGATTTCCACCCAGTCGGCCCTGGTCATGCCGAGGCGCAGGAGCTCGGCCTCGCGGCTCACGTCGTCGTAGTTCACGGCGAGGCCGGTGGAGAGAATGATCGGATTCAGTCCATGAAGCGTTGCGCCGCGGAAGCCATACTGCTTGGCAAAAGCGGTGAGCGGCGCGGTGGCCGAGTAGGTCGAGATGCAGAGGATGATGTCGTAGTTCGGATACACATCCTTCGATAGGCTCACCTCCTTGCCCTCCGGGGTGAAGGCGACGTCGGGCAGGTCGAGATTGCTGCCTCCCGTCACCTCGTAGGCGAAAATCTCGCCTCCGGTGAGCCCCAGCTCGGCGAGAGCGCCGTTTTTCAGGCCCTCGTAGAAATGCGTGATGGCATTGCGCTGGATGGTGAGGGCGGGGTCTTCGAGGAACTTAAAGTCCTTGATGTCCTGTGGGTTGGCGAGGTCGATCAGGATGCAGACGCGCTGGCCGGGCTCCGGCGCGAAGGTGGACTTGAGGAGACCTGAAAGGCTGAAGGGGGGGAACTTGCGGGCGGCGATTTGTTCGGCGATCGTCATGTTGGGCATACGGTAAACGGATACGTTCCGGGTCGCAATGGCGATGCGAGAGGCGTGAATTTTCCTCCTCATTGGAGTCAAGTTCCTCTTATTCTGTGGGTTCCATGGCTCGCAAAGGCATCATCCTCGCCGGAGGCTCAGGCACCCGGCTCGATCCCCTCACCCGCATCGTCTGCAAGCAGCTCCTGCCCATTTACGACAAGCCGATGATCTACTACCCGCTGTCCGTCCTCATGCTGGGCGGCATCCGGGATATCCTGATCATCTCGACGCCGAAAGATCTGCCGATGTTCCGGATGCTCTTCGGCGACGGTTCGCGGCTCGGCCTGCACATCGAGTACGTGGAGCAGGCAAAACCTGATGGCATCGCCCAGGCCTTCCTGCTCGGCGAATCCTTCCTCGCGGGCGACGGGGCCGCGCTCATTCTCGGCGACAATATTTTCCACGGCAAACTCGACTTCGTCCGCGCCGCGCTGGCACGCACCGAGGGCGCGTCGATTTGCGCCTGTCCGGTGAAAGACCCGGAGCGCTACGGCGTGATCGAGTTCGACGCCGAGGGCCGCGCCATTTCCATCGAGGAAAAGCCAAAACAGCCGCGGAGCAACTATGCCGTGCCGGGCTTCTACGTTTACGACGACCAGATCGTCGACGTGACCCGCTCGCTCAAGCCTTCCCCGCGCGGTGAGCTGGAGATCACCGATGTGAACCGCGCCTACATGAGCCGTGGCCAGCTCTACGTCGAGCCACTCGGCCGGGGCGTCGCCTGGCTCGATACCGGCACGCCCGACAGCCTCATGGAGGCTAGCAATTACATCGCGACCCTGGAGCACCGCCAGGGCGTGAAAGTCGCCTGCCTCGAGGAGATCGCCCGCTATCGCGGCTTCATCGACGACGAAGGTTTTGCCAAGCTTATCGATTCGCTGCCGAGGAACTCCTATCGGGCTTATCTCGAAGGGCTGGTGTTTTAGGGCGAATTGGGGAGACCTCTCCCGATATCCTGATGAGCTACGGCATCCACCCTGCCGCGCGTGAAGAGTATCTCGATGCGATTCGCTGGATGACCAAACACCACTATGATGTGAGGGCTCTCGCTCGTTTCATCGACGAAATCGAAACAGGATTTGTTGTCATCGACAACCGTGCGCAGGAACTTCCCGAGGACCCATGTGGGCGTCCGGGCTGGAGATTCTACGGTCCTACGGAGACTTTCCGGTATGTTATCCGATTCGTCGAAGATATCCGAGGTGAGCCGTACATCATGGCGATCAATGCTCCTCAGCGACGGCCCGGATATTGGAAAAATCGGAGAGTAAGAACCTAGGCTTTGCGTTTCTTGAGAGGCGCGGGTCTGCTTCCGATTCCTGCGAGGCTGCGCGCCTCACTCATGACAGACGATACCTCGATGCGTCGGACTTTCCTGCTTCGTACCTCGTCTTCCCGACGGGCCAGCTCGTCATCCGGCGTGAGGACTGCGGGCATGTCGGCGGCGAGCAGCTTCGCCACGAGCCGAGCCCGCTCCTTGGGAGAAAGTGTGCGGGCTTCCCGGTATACCTGCGTCATCGTCGCCATGAGGGGTAATTACTCCTGCCGCGATGCGGGTGCAAGTGGAGAGTCTCGAGCGATACGTATCCGCCCGCGAACCGCTCGGAGTTTTTTCACGGCAGGAAGGAAGCGAAGACAGGGCGTATCTGTGCAGAGGGGTTCGGCGTTGATTTCAGAGCCCGGTTCGGAAAGGGTTTGTGGCTGGTTAGCTTCCCATTCATGAACGAAATCTACTCCCTCCACACCGACCGAGATATTCAGCCATTGGAATTCGGCCAGCTCGCAGCGCTGAACCTCTGGGGGGACGCTGGCGACTTCACAGAGGAGCGGCTGGCCGGGCACTTTGCCGCCGTGGACTTCGTGGCGCATGTCCGTACCTCGCGAAAGCTGCTGGTCGGCTACGCCAGCGCCATTTCGAACGGACTCGGAACCGTATTCATCGACAGCCTCATTACCCATCCGGAGTATGATCGCGATGCCATCGGAAGCTTGCTCATGCAGGCTGTATTGACTCATTTCTCCGGACAGCCGGTGTACGCCATGCCGTTCACGGATGAGCAGCAGGTCTTTCGCGCCAATGGCTTCCGGATTTATCGCCGGGAGATGGTAGCGCTCGCTCATCGCAATGATGAGGCGCCTGCGGTTAGTTAAGTGCCTTTCCGCGGTGTTGCAGGAGCGGCTCGATGGGCTACCCGGTGGTGACCAAATCCTCCTGGTTCCGGGCGATGGTTTTGATGAGCTTGATGGCGACGAGGCAGAGGATGATATCGAGCACCTCGGAGGAGATGGAGACCATGGTGAAGGTGCGCAAACCCTCGACTGTGTCGCCGTGTTTCCAGTTTGTCAGGACCTGCCCGAAGAGATTGGAGGCGATCCAGAGCATCCACCAGGTGCCCACGAGGCCGCTGCCGTCTTGAGACTGCCAGGCCTTCGGGTTCTGGCTGACCTTCCACACCTCGGTCATGCATTGAAATGGACGATAGAGGGACAGGATCGGGATAAAGTAGTACCCCACAGACCAGCCGGGAGTGTAGGTCATGTTGGTCGCACCGAAGCCCCGGGAGTTTACATTCGCACGGTAGACCCATTTCAAGAATGCGATGCCTGTGATGACGAAGACAGCAAATGTGGCGAGGGTGACGATGGTTTGCCGCAGGTCGTTGGCCTGGCCCTGAGCCTCGGTGAAGGGGGCGCTGAGCAGGGCGAGTTGACCGAAGGCGCTGATGATCGTGACGCAATGCATCGCGAGGCTGATCCAGAGCATCACGATGACGATGGCGGTGAGCCGGCTGGGGTTCTTTACGTAGGAATAAGCCGGTGCCGGGAGAGCCGGGGGAGCAGATGCTGACCCGGCGGCAGGCGGGAACAACTCATGGATCGGCCGCCAGTCGGGCATGCCCTCGCGCCAATAATGGGAGCCCTCCTGAACGAGGCCCCGCTCCCACAGAGAGCGCAGGGACGGCTCCTCGTGCTGGGATTGGTCGCCGGAGGGAGATGCAATGTGAATGGTGCTCATGGCTGGCCTTTGGGCATAGTGTGAAAGAGGTGCTTTGCTTAGCATGTTTTGCCAATGCTTAGAAGGGATTCCTGTGGGATTGTTGATCCCCCGATGGGAAAATCTCCCGGTCTTGCGCACCGCCGAGGAAAAATCCATCCTGGCCTGGTGATGCGAACGATTGCGCTGGCCTGTGTCCTGCTCGCCACATCCTGCCTGACCGGCCGGGGTTCCGTGGGGTATTATCCCGTGCCGGTGGCGAAGGACGACATCAGGATCTTTCGCGAGATGAGCCTGAGGGAAGCGGACTACGAGGTGGAGAAGTATCGCGTCGTCTTTGACCGTCCGAACTGGGTCTGGGTCGAGGCTCAGGCGCAGGGCAAGGTGTCGGATCTCCCCCTGCCAAAGAGAGCCGCCACCGTCAATCTCCTGCTCCTTACGCAAAAGAAAGGCCATTCCGAGAGAATCATCCATTTCGTCGTATCGAGCGAGGACTCCTCCATCTACAGCTACTTTCGCTTCGATCCGCGAGAGCTGCTGCAGCGGACATTGGCGCTGCGTGGGGGGCGGTTTCTGGTGCTCGGGATGAGCGCCGTGCAGCCGTCGGGTTTCGCCTACGTGCTGCAGATCTTTCAGAGTGACATCGCTCCAAAGGGCGCGAAGGAATAGCGCGTTCTGTCAAAGGTATCCGCCATAAGGACGGCGAAATCCTGAGATCAATTGGCGAGCCGCGCGATCAGTTTGTTTTCCGCTTCGGGAGTGAGATGGGGTGTTTCGGCCAGTTCGGTCATTGCGTCTACAATGGTGATGATTCTGGTCGTGAAGGCAGTAGGATGGACCGAACTCGTAAAGTACCCAGCATAACTTTGACAATCGGTTTGGATCGCAAGATGATAAAACAGCGCGTCTCGGGTCGTGATGGTTGATGGGGGAGCATCGTGGTACGCGGTTCTGCGAAGTTCCTCGCTCCAGAGTTTTTTTAGGCTCTCGAATGTGGAAAGAGGAATGCGCAACTGACGAGTCGAGACGGGTGTGTTTTTCCTACTTATATCCAGAATAGCGATAATCAGCTCAGCGGTTCCTTTGTCCTTCATCTCGTGGATACTGAAGGCGATGATCTTGGCGTGACCGTACGAGAGAAGCTGGATTTCGGCCGCAGGGTTAACGTGAGCAATCACCTGACTAAAATCCTGAAGCAGCGTCCCATAGCTGAGCATGGTAAGCATCTCGATGGGACTGCGCTCGGGGCGGAGGTCTTGTCCCTGAGTCGCCTGAAGCACGAGGAGAGATGCGATAGCGATAAACGAAGCACGAGCCATATGATTTTTCTCTTTTAGCGGAAGGCTTTCTGCTAAGCGAATCTCATGTTTCAGGATTTCGGCATTAATCCGGGAAAGTTTTTCATCCAGATGCTCGTCGTTATTGGCCTTTCGATACTGGCCACTGTACGCGTCCTGCGATGCCGGGCGAATCGGTCCATCGCATTCTGGATTATCATAGTCTGGCTGGTACCTGTTCTTGGGTCGATCTTTGCCTTGCTGCTCGTCTGGCCGAAGCGGAGGTCTGAAACCTTGTCGCGGGGCTCTTGATCTGTTATGCGGAGACTCGGGAAAGGCGCAGCGGTGATCGTCGGATGCCTTGCGTTGGCGGCGTGTGCTTCTCTGTCACCGACTAAGCGAGTCCTTGCCGGAACATACCGCTGGGGCGACGATCCGGATAACGCCCAATTTCTTTGCCTGAGTACCGATGGCTCCTACACCTTGACAGAGCGGTCAAGCATGGCAGCGGGCGAGAAAGTGAAGCCGTTTTCGGTGTTGCACTTGACAGGGCAATGGAGAATTTCCGAAGGGCGAGTGATTCTGGAGGACTCAGACAAAACCTATTTTCCTACGGGACGGTTGACCTTACTGGTGGTCGAGCGGAAATCCGCGAAGAGCGAGCTGCTCCCGGTTATGGGAGCTGGATGGACTCCCGAGCGGGGGTATGTTCGGCAGTAATTTACCGTAAAGTATCCGCGATTTTCTCGGATTCTTCAGTCTTGAAGGCATGGCCCTTTCCCCAGGCGCACAATGCCTCCATCACCGGGCGGAGGGATTCTCCGAAATCGGTCAGCGAATATTCCACCTTCGGTGGAACCTGGTGGTAGACCTCGCGATGAACGATGTTGTCGGATTCGAGCTCGCGAAGTTGCTGCGTCAGCATCTTTGGGCTGGCTTGCGGAATGAGGCGCGTCAGCTCACCCGCTCGTCTCGGCTTCTCCATCAGGTAATGAAGCAGAACGGGTTTCCATCGGCCTCCCATCACATTCAAAGTACGGGTAACCGGGCAATCGATGTAGTTCATCTTCTGAAATTTATACCTTTTGGTTAGTATAACACAAAAAGGTGGGGACTAGTTTTGCATCCCCCAAATTTGTAGGGTATCGCCATGCAGGTATTGATCGTTTTTGCGCATCCTGAACCAACATCGCTGACTCGCCAGCTCGTGCAAGTCTCTGTTGAAACGCTTGAGAAGAACGGCCATGACGTCTTGCTTTCGGACCTTTACGGAATTAAATGGAAGGCGGTCTTTGACGCGGATGATTTTCCCAGCCGGGCAAACCCGGAGAGGCTGTCCTTCATCGAGGAATCGGGGCACGCTTACGCGAGCGGAAGTCAGACGGAGGACGTCATCGCGGAGCAGGCAAAACTGAAAGCGGCGGATGCGGTGATCCTGCAGTTTCCTCTCTGGTGGTTTGGTGTTCCGGCGATCCTGAAGGGGTGGATCGAGCGGGTTTATGCCTATGGGTTTGGATATGGGTTTCAGGACGGGACGAACCGGTTTCGTTACGGTGACGGGATGCTCAAGGGAAAACGGACTCTCGTCTCCGTGGCAGCCGGTGGTCCGGAGGTGGATTATGGCCCGCGTGGGATTAATGGGCCGCTCGACCACATTCTCTTTCCTCTGACGCACGGGGCGCTCTTTTACCCCGGCATGGATGTCCTGCCGATTCATGCCGTATATGGAGCCGCACATCTCAAGACCGCAGAGGAAATCGAGGTGGTCAAAGCAGGCTGGCAGCATCGCGTCGAGAGGCTTTTTGACGATGCGCCAATCCCTTATCGCTCACAGAACGGAGGGGACTTTCCCGACCGGCATACGCTCAGGGATGATGTGGCTCCCGGGGTGACCGGTTTCCCTGCACATATTGCATAGGGCTGTTCCTTGCGGGATGCAGGATGTATTGACTGTCTAGTGCTGGCATTTGGCGCACCAGCAGGTCGTGCGACCTCCGACCTGGGCGCGGTGGAGGTCGAGGCCGCAGCGGGGGCAGGCGTGGTCTTTTTCCCAGCGGTGGTGGAAGAGCCAGGTGTCCGGCGGGTCTTCCCAGCGTTCGCCGATCGTTTTGAGAGCCTGGCGGGAGACTTCTCGGGTTTCTTTCCAGAGGGTGGCGGTTTCCTCCGGGGTGAGGGTGCCGCTGCGGCGGGAGGGGAGGAGTTGGGCGCGCCAGAGGATTTCGTCGGCCATCCAGTTGCCGATGCCGGGGAAGCGCTCCTGCATGAGGAGGACGGCTTTGATCGGGGCCTGCTTGCGGCGGGCGAGGAAGGCGGCGACGGCGTCTTTGGTGAATTCCGGCGCGGTGACTTGCGGAGGCAGGGCGGCCCACCAGTCGGGGTCGGCCTTGCCGGGGCTGAAGAGAACGCGGCCAAAGAGGCGGAAGTCGGTGAAGATGAGTGCGACGGATTTTTCGTAAAGGACGAGATGGTCGTGCCTGGCGGGCTCAAAGTCGGGGTCGGCGGTGTGGAGCTTGCCGGTCATGCCGAGATGAATGCCGAGCGTGGCGGTGCTGAAGCGAAAGAGCATCTGCTTCCCGTGCGCGGTGGAGCCGTGGAGCTTCGCGCCGGTTAAGGCCTGCTCCATTGCCGCTATGTCGATGCCGCGAAAGAGGCGGGCTTTCGGATGCGTGGCGACGCGGAGGATTTTGCCGCCGATCCCGGCGTCCCATTGCTTGCGGAAATATTCCACCTCGGCGAGTTCAGGCATGGGGATACTGTGGGCGCGGACGAGGCGAGGCGCAATCGGGGAACGGAAGGAATTTGAACAAAAGGAAGCAAAGAAAACGAAGGGGAGGGCAGGAGGATTTTACAGAAGGACGCAAAGGACGCGAAGAAAGGGTGAGGCATTCGCGATGCGGCTTCCTTCAAAAGGGTGTTTGCTGTATCACTTTAGCGCATCCATATGCGGTTGGTTCGAAGCTCAAAGATTGCAAAAGGCGGGACGCGAGGAACCGTGTTCAAAGAAGTCGCACGGCTACGAATTGCCGATGCGAAATCTCTCTTGGAACAAAAGCGGTACAACGGAGCGATTTATATGGCGGGTTACGCGGTGGAGTGCCATCTCAAGTACGCTGCATGTCAGCGATGCAATGTGACGTACCTCCCCTCGAATCTGGAAGTGCATGATTGGGACGTTCTCGTGGACGCAGGTGGGCTTTTCTCAGCCATCAAATCCCAGAAGGAGGTATCTTTGTTGTATGATGCGCTGGTCGAAATGTGGGGGCCAGACTTGCGATATCGGACAACGAAATACGCCAAGAACGAGGCGCCCAAACTTTACAACGAGCTGTCCACGTTGTACCAGTTCTTTGCAGAACTCGAACCATGACTGTTGCCGCAAAAAAGAAACAGGTCGCCAAATTTCCGAGAGGAAAGATTGAGAAGGCGGTCGGTGGTATTTTAAAGGATTTCAAAATCCACTTTGCGGATGCGAGCATTGGAAAGATGAAGATCGTTCGCGTGGTGACACCTGCGTGGAAGTCGCTTCGACCGTCGGTGCGTATTGGCAAGGTTCTTGACGCGGTGAACGGGAAGCTGACCCCGCAGGAGCAGAAAAGCATTCTTCGCTTCAGCGTCCTTACTCCTGAGGAGTATGCATCTGTCGTAAAAAATCGAGTTGTGGCGGAACGTGGTGTTTTGCGTACGAAAACATCGTCCAAGATCGCGGCTGGTAAACCTATTTCTATTTAGCGGCGATTTCGAGCGGATAGAGGTTTCTGTTCAAGTTTGGGCAACGAGAAAGCCCGGCCCAAGAGTACTTCTCGAACCGGGCGCTTGTAGCCCGTGGTTTCTCGGCTTGCTTACAGGACGAAGACGAGGAACTCGGCGTCGCGGCGGGCGGTGAGGTCGAGCTTCGTGGCTCCCTCGATCGAGACGGCGTCGCCGGGCGTCAGGCACTCGCCTGCGGCGGTGAGTTCGCCGGTGATCTGGTGGACCCAGACTCCGCGACCTTCCGGGACGTCGATGCTCAGCGTTTTGCCTGCTCCGAGCTTGCCGAAGGAAATCTCGGCGTCCTGGCGGATCGCCACCGCGCCGTCGCGGGCTTCGGGGGCGAAGAGCAGGGTGAGCGCGTCGGCCTTGGCCGCGTCGCCGAGCGGGCGCTCGGAGTAGCGCGGGGTGCCGCCGTGTTCATTCGGGCGCAGCCAGATTTGCAGGAAGTGGACGGCCTCAGACGGCGATGCGTTCATCTCGCTGTGCAGCACGCCGTCGCCCGCGCTCATGTATTGCAGGTTGCCGGGGCGGATGACGCCCTGGTTGCCCATGCTGTCGCGGTGCTGGAGCCCGCCGGAGATGACGTAGGTGAAGATCTCGGCGTCGCGGTGTGGGTGCATGCCGAAGCCCGCGCCGGGCGAGACGATGTCGTCATTGATGACGCGCAGCGAGCGGTAGCCCATGTGGTCGGGGTCGAAGTATTCGCCAAAGGAAAAGCTGTGGCGGCTGTCGAGCCAGCCGAACTTCGTGCGGCCGCGCTGGTCGGCGGCGAGCTTCGTCACACGGGGCGTGGTTTCTTCGCCGCTGGCGGGTTGGTTGGTCTTGAAGGTGGTCGTTTGCATGGGATGAGCGTCGCATGGCCGCAGCGCGGGCGCTCATACTTCGTCGTTGGAAAGAGTATAACTTTGGGTTATCGGTCCCTTACCGGCATGGAACTTCGCCACCTGCGCTATTTTGTCACTGCGGCCGAGGAGCTGAACATCAGCCGCGCCTCGTCCCGGCTGCGCATTTCCCAGCCTGCGGTGAGCCGACAGATTCACGACCTGGAGGACGAGCTCGGCGTGGAGCTGTTTGTGCGCGAGTCCGGCGGGCTGCGGCTCACTCCGGCGGGCGAGGCCTTCCTGCCCCAGGCGCGGGATATTTTGCGCCGGAGCCGCGAGGCGGTGGACCGTTTACAGGCTTTTCGCAATCCCGCTCCGGTGAAAATCGTCGTCGGCTATATCGCGCCGATGCTCTCCGTGGTGGTGACGCCCGCCCTGCGCGCCTACGGCGAGACGCACCCCGATGTGATCGTCGACCTCATCGAACTCTCCCCCGGCGATCAGATTCCCGCCCTGCGTGATGCAAAGATCGACATCGCCCTCGTCGGCCAGCCCTGCCCCGAGGTGGCGAAGGAATTTCACGTCACCGAGCTGAACCGTACGCCGCTCGCCGCCGTCGTGTCGGATCATCACCAGTACGCACTGCGCAAGAAGGTGAAGCTCACCGAGCTGGAGGAGGAGAAATTTATCGGCTTCTGCGAGCAGACGTTTCCCGGGCGCAATGAGGCGATTCGCCAGGCCTGCGAGGGTGCGGGATTCGCTCCCTGCATCGAGCAGCAGGCGCACAATCTCGCGGCCGCCATCGCGCTCGTGTCCTCGGGCAAGGGCGTGACGCTCATGCCGGACGACGCGGATCATCTGCCGCACCCGCACGCGGTCTTTCTCACCCTGCAACCGTCGGTGCCCGCAGAGGTTTCCGCACTGGTGCGCAGAAAGGACGACTGCCGTCCCGAGCTGCTCGCTTTCGCCGAGGCGTGTGTGAACGTGCGCCTCACCCGCGCGGCCTCCCGCCAGCTCGCCGCCGCATGATCCGGTACTCCACCACGGAGACGATCACGGTCGGGCAATTCCGCGACGTCCTCGTGCGCTCCACCCTGGGCGAACGCCGTCCGCTGGATAACGAGGACACGCTGGACGCGATGCTGACCAATGCCTCGCTGCTCGCAACCGCGTGGGATGGCGAATTGCTCGTGGGCATCGCGCGATCGGTAACGGATTTTGCCTATTGCTGCTACATCTCCGACCTTGCGGTCGACGAGGCGTACCAGCGGCAGGGCATCGGCAGGCAGCTCATCGAGGCGACCTCGCAACGACTCGGACCCCAGTGCAAAATCATCCTCCTCGCCGCGCCCAAAGCCGACTCGTACTACGGCGGAGTGGGCTTCCAGCGGCACCCGCGCGCATGGGTGCGGGACAAATCCTGACAACAGCCCGATTGCCAATCCGTATCCATACGGATAACTAGGAGGCAGCATGAATAAAGACGTACCAGTCTACGTGGCGGGCCACCGGGGAATGGTGGGAAGCGGCATCGTACGCGCCCTGGAGCGCGCGGGGTATACCCGCATCCTCACGCGGACTCGTACCGAACTCGACCTGCTGGATCGCACGGCGGTGCGGAGCTTTTTTGAAACCGAGCGTCCGCGTCTCGTGGTGGACGCGGCGGCGAAGGTCGGCGGCATCATCGCGAACAGCGAGCAGCCGGTGGAGTTCCTGCTCCAGAACGTCACGATCCAGAACAATATCATCGAGGCGGCGGCGGACTACGGTGTCGACAAGCTGCTCTTCCTCGGCAGCTCCTGCATTTACCCGAAGCTGGCCCCGCAGCCGATCACGGAGGATTCCCTGCTCTCCGGTCCGCTCGAGCCGACAAATGACGCCTACGCCCTGGCCAAGATCGCAGGCATCAAGCTCTGCCAGGCGTACTCGAAACAGTACGGGAAGAATTTCATCTCCGGCATGCCGACAAATCTCTACGGCCCGAATGACAACTTTGACCTGCACACCTCGCATGTGCTGCCCGCGCTGATCCGCAAGGTTCACGAGGCGAAGTTGCGCGGTGACAAGTCCTACGTCGTGTGGGGCACGGGTTCGCCGAGGCGGGAATTCCTCCACGTCGACGATCTCTCGGAGGCGTGTTTGTTCCTGCTGGAGAATTACAACGAGCCGGAGATCGTGAATATCGGCTGCGGCGAGGATGTGACGATCCGCGAGCTGGCCGAGACCGTCTGCGACGTGCTCGGGTTCCAGGGCGAGCTGGTCTTTGACACGACGAAGCCCGATGGCACGCCGCGCAAGCTGCTCGATATGTCGAAGCTGTTTTCCATGGGCTGGAAGCCCCGCATCCCGCTGCGTGAAGGCATCCGGGGAGCCTACGACTGGTATCTGCAACACGGTTCGCGGTAACCGCCGCCGGACATCGACCTGCGGCCGGAATGTTTCGCCGTCTCATTCTCGGATTTCTCCTCGCCATCTGCGTGCTGATGATCGGGGAGATCTTCAAGCCGCTGCAGCCGCGAGCGACGTGGCGCACGGTGAATGACTGGGGCGCAGGATTGACCGGGGAGTTCACCATCGACAACCCGACCGGGAGCGAAATCGAGGGTTGGACGCTGCGATTTGATTATCCCGGGAGGATCGAGGGCATCTCGGGGGCGACGGTCATCGCCCAGGACGGCCCGCAGTATCTCGTACGGCCTTTGGGGTGGAACAGCGTCATCGCGCCGGGCCGCTCGGCTGCGGTGGAGCTTCGTTTGTCCCCGGGCGGATTCCTGCCGCGCCGGGTGAAGGTCGATACGAAGCACGTGCCGGCGCTCGAGGCGGTGGAGGAGCCGGATGAGATTTTCATGCCGGGAGAGTCGCGGTCCGGGCGCGCTGCCCAGCCGGGATCCCCGGGAGGGAGTGGTGGTCCGGCGTCCCGGCTGCGCTACGGCGCGGTGGAGCTGATCTATCGAGTGGTGCAGGATTACGGCCACAAGATGGAGTCGGAGGTTCTGATCCGGAACAATAGCTGGGAGACTTTACGCGACTGGACGATCTTTCTCGATTTTCCGCGCCGCATCACGGCGGTGCAGGGCGGTACGCAGACGGCCCAGGCGGGGGACAATCATCGCCTGGATTCCGACTCGGTATTGCCCATTCCTCCCAAGGGCGAACTGCGGGTGACCCTGTGGTCGGAGCCGGGGCTGAAGCTTGATCCGCCGCGCCGCATGCTCTTCCGGGCGCGGTCTGGGTCGCAAAGCCGGCCGGATTTCAACTATGCGGCGGCGCTTCAGATGTCGTTGTATTTTTACGAGACGCAGCGGTCGGGCAAGCTCGGCCAGACCAGAGTGGCATGGCGGCGGGACTCTGGGTTGACTGACGGGGCGGACAAGGGAGTCGACCTCACGGGCGGGTACTACGATGCGGGCGATCACATGAAGTTCACCTTCCCGCTGAGTTCGGCGCTCTCGATGCTTTCCTGGGGGGGGCTGGAGTACCGGGCGGGATATGAGAAGGCGGGCCAGTGGAGCACGCTGCTCGAGACGGTGCGCTGGGGGACGGACTGGCTGATCAAGGCGCATGTCGCGCCCAACGAACTCTATGCACAGGTGGGCGATGGCAGGCTCGACCACGCCTACTGGGGGCCGCCGGAGCGCATGACGATGAAGCGCCCGTCGTACAAGATTACCGCGAAGGCTCCGGGTTCCGATCTCGCGGGTGAGACCTCGGCGGCGCTGGCCTCTGCGTCGATTCTCTTTCTCAAGGAGGACCCGGCCTACGCTGCTCTCCTGCTGCGGCATGCGCGAGAGCTCTATGATTTTGCGGTGAATTTCCCCGGGTCGTACAGCGAGTCGGTGCCGGCGGCGAAGGAGTTTTATCCCTCGCGTTACGGGTACCAGGATGAGGTGGCCTGGGCGGCGGCGTGGCTGTACTCGGCCACGGGTGAGAAGCGGTACCTCGATGAGGCCGTGGCGATTTACAAGGACTCCATCCAGGGGCGGCTGAGCGGTGCGGCGGCCTGCTGGGATGACAAGCGTCCCGCGCTCGCCGTGCTGATGGCGCGCATCACCCGCAGGGATATTTACAAGAGAGACGCCGAGCAGTTTCTCGACTACTGGACGGATGGAAGGTTAGGCCCCCGGGTGCGATATACGCCGGGCGGGCTCGCCTGGCACAACGAATGGGGTCCGCTGCGCTACGCGGCCAATGCGGCATTCCTCGCTTTCGTCTACAGCGACCGCGTGGCGGACTATCGCTCCAGGTATCACGGTTTCGCCAAGCGGCAGATCAACTACATCCTCGGCGACAATCCGGCGAAGCGGAGCTACCTCGTCGGCTTTGGAAACAATCCGCCGATGAACCCGCATCATCGCGCCTCGCATGATTCCCCCGATAACGACATCAACAACCCGGCGAACAATGCCCACATCCTGTACGGAGCGCTGGTCGGCGGGCCGTCGAGCCTCGACGACTTTGACTACGAGGACAACCGCCGCGACGTTCGCCAGAATGAGGTGGCGCTCGACTATAATGGCGGCCTCACCGGAGCACTCGCCCGCATGGTGATGCTGAATGGAGGCCGCCCGATGGCGGTCTTTCCGCCGAAATAAAAAACCTGCCTCGGCACGGGGCGGAGGCAGGTTTCTCGGAAGGGAAATCCTTCTTGGTCTTTCTAGACGATAGCGACGGTCTGGTCACCCTCAACGATTTCGCCGATGACCTTGCCGCGGGTGAGTTTCACCGTCTCGGCCTGGCGCTTCTTGTCGACGATGAGGACCATGCCGATGCCCATGTTGAAGACCTGGTACATCTCCAGCGGGTCGACCTTGCCGCCGGCTTCGATGATCTGGAAGAGCGCGGGCACCTTCCACGAGTCGCGGCGGATGTTGGCCTGCGTGCCCTTGGGCAGGACGCGCGGGAGGTTGTCGATGAGGCCGCCACCGGTGATGTGCGCGGCGGCGTGGAGCAGCCCGGCGGGCAGCGAGGCCATGAGGGGCTGGTAGTTCTTGTGCACGCGGAGGAGCTCCTCGCCGATCGGGAGCTTCAGCTCGGGGAGGCGGGAGCTCACCTTGAGGCCCATGGTCTCGAAGAGGACCTTGCGGGCGAGCGAGTAGCCGTTGGTGTGCAGGCCGGTCGAGGGCAGGCCGATGAGGACATCGCCCACACGAACCTTGGAACCGTCGAGCATCCTGGCGCGGTCGACCACGCCGACGATGGTGCCGGCGACATCGTACTCGCCCTGCTGGTACATGCCGGGCATCTGGGCGGTTTCCCCTCCGATGAGGGCGCAACTGCCGGCGCGGCAGGCCTTGGCAAAACCGGTGAGAAGCTGGCGGAAGACGGTCGGCTCAAGCGAGGCGGCGGCGACGTAGTCGAGGAAAAAGAGAGGCTGAGCTCCGACGACGGCGATGTCGTTGATGCAGTGGTTGACGAGATCCTGGCCGACGGTGTCGTGCTTGTTGACCATGAAGGCGACCTTCAGCTTGGTGCCGACGCCGTCGACGCTGGCGACGAGCACGGGGTCCTTCATCTTGCCGAAGTCCGCGCGGAAGAGGCCGCCGAAGCCGCCGATCTTGCCCAGCACCTGCGGGCCATGAGTCGAGCGCACGAGCGATTGAATGCCGCTTTTGACGACGTTTCCTAAATCCACATCCACGCCCGCCCGGGCGTAGGCTTTCACTTTGACCTGCTTCATATCAGGCGGGGTTCCTCGTTATCGAGCAGGCGCACGCGGCGGGCTCTTTTTTCCATGATGAGTTTGTCGAATTCGGCATCGAATGCCACGGGGTAGTCCCCGCTGAAACATGCCGTGCAAAAGTCGTTCCCCGGCCGCTTGGTGGCGCGGATCATGCCCTCGAGGTCGAGGTAGCCGATGGAGTCCGCGCCGAGATACTTGCGGATTTCCTCCATGGTACACTGGTTGGCGAGGAGCTTGTCGGGATTGGGAAAGTCAATGCCGTAGTAGCAGGCGAAGCGGTGTGGCGGGCAACTGATGCGCATGTGCACCTCCCTGGCTCCGGCCTCGCGGAGGGTGACCACGCGGGAGCGGGCGGTGGTGCCGCGCACGATGGAGTCGTCGACGACCACGACACGCTTGTCCCTCACGATCTCGGAGATGAGGTTGAGCTTCACGCGGACGTTGAAGTCGCGGATGCTCTGCGACGGCTGGATGAAGGTGCGGCCGATGTAGTGGTTGCGGACAAAGGCCGGGTAATACGGGATGCCGAGCTCCTCGGAGAAGCCAAGGGCGGCGAAGATGCCGGAGTCGGGCACGGGAACCACGAGATCGGCTTCGGCGGGATGCAGGCGGGCGAGCTCGCGGCCCATGCGCACGCGCACATCGGAAACATTGACGCCTGCGATGTTGCTGTCGGGCCGGGCGAAATAGACGTACTCGAAGATGCAGAATGCGCTGCGAGTCTCCCGGAAGGGGAACTCGGAGCGGATGCCGCCATTGTCGATGATGACCACCTCGCCGGGCTCGATATCGCGAACGAATTGCGCCTGGATGAGATCAAAGGCGCAGCTCTCGGAGGCCAGCACGTAGGCGCCGTCCTTCTTGCCCAGACACAGCGGACGGAAGCCGTGCGGATCGCGGAAACCAATGATTTCGCGTTCGCTCATGAGGACGATGGAGAAGGCTCCCTCGATGCGGCGGAGAGCCGCCAGGGCACCGCCGTCTCCCCGCGGCTGGGCCAGCAGGTGGAGGACGATTTCGCTGTCGACGGTGGTTTGGAAGATCGAACCCTTGGCCTCGAGCTCGACGCGGAGCTGGGCGGCGTTGACGAGGTTGCCGTTGTGGGCGACGGCGAGCTGGCCGCGATTCGTATCCACCACGAACGGCTGGGCGTTCTTGGCCGTGCTGGACCCGGTGGTCGAGTAGCGTACATGGCCGATGGCGCGGGTGCCCTTCAACTCGTCGAGGTCGTCCATCTTGAAGACCTGCGAGACGAGGCCCATCCCCTTGTGCTGCTGGAACGTGCTGTCCGACCCCTTGGCCGAGACGATGCCGGCGCTTTCCTGACCGCGATGCTGGAGCGCAAAGAGTCCGTAGTAGGTCAGCAGGGCGGCGTCGGGATGCCCAAAAACGGCGAATACGCCGCACTCATGAGTGGGTTTGTGTTTCAACGGCAAGGCTTGAAGAGGCGGCAACTTGCTAGGTTTTTGTGAGTCTTTCAAGGTTTGAATCGTCCTCCGCGTCCGTTCTTGAGGGCGCGTTGCAGGTTCTTGAACAAAGCATCCACCTGCTCGCGCGAGGCGAGGCGGTACTCGATGGTGCGGGCGTGGGTGGTGGTCGGGTAGTTTTTAACGACTTTTCGCCAGACATCGCCGGTGTCGGTGCGGTCCAGTGCCTCGGCGATTTTTTCCTTGGCGAAGTTGACCGTGCTCTGGCCGATGCCGCCGGGAGCCTGTGGGACGTTGGGTTCGATGTAGTAGGCGCGCAGGAGTTCGGAACCCGAGGTGCTGATGTTGAGCTCGACCACGCGGGCGGCATTGTCCACCACGTATTCCTGCGTGCTGACGGAGACGATCGAGGCGATCCGCACGACGTAGGTGCCGCCGGGAAATTCGATGGTCCAGAAATCGGACGCGTTCGTATCGGCGTCCGGGGTGGGAGTCGGGGTCTGGGCTCGGACACTGGCAGGGTCGGCAAGGACCAGCGCGAGTGCGATAGCCAGCAGCAAGCAGTGCCGCAGAGTGAGCATTCCTCAGAATCCCAGCTTTTTCCCTCTCGCGCAAATCAGAATCTGCCGATAGATAGCCGCATGCCCATTTATCGCCCGAATGTCGCCTTCATTCTGAGCAATGCCGCCGGAGAGATCCTCGTCTGTGAACGCAGCGACTGGGCCGGGTGCTGGCAGTTTGCCCAGGGCGGGGTGAAGAACGGCGAGGCCTTTATCGATGCGCTCCATCGCGAGGTGGAGGAGGAGCTTTGCCTGAAGCGTTCGGACTACGAGGTGCTCTCATCACGCGGGCCATACCGCTACCTTTTTACCAACGGCCGCAAAAAAGAGGGTTTCGATGGGCAGGAGCAGTATTATTTCCTCGGGCGGCTGACCAACCCGGACGCGCAGGTGCGTTTCGATGGCGAATCGGATGAATTTCGCGCCGCGCGCTGGATTCGCCCGGTGGCCTTTGACCTGAGCTGGGTGCCCGAGATGAAGCGCGAGGTATATGCCAGCGTGCTGCGGGATTTCTTTGGCGTCGAACTCGGCGGCAGGGTACTGGACGACGAGGCTGCGGCCTGAGCGCTTGCGTTCGTCGGGAATCGGCCTGATTTTTTGTTATGCAGGAAATGGGCAAGATGCTGGTGATAGCCGGGGTGGTCTTGGCTGTAATCGGCGGGCTGCTCTGGTGGGGCAAGGGGTTCCGGCTGCCCGGAGACATCTTCATCGAGCGGGGAGGCTTTTCCTTCGGATTTCCCATCGTGACCTGCATTGTCATCAGCATCATCCTCACGGTGGTGCTGAATCTGTTTCGACGGTGATCGAAAACCGGGCGGATTGCCGGGCTGGAGAAGTGCTTTTTTGCTCGCGAAGCAGGCGCATCGGGTGTTTGCTGAGCGGCATGAAAACCTTGGCGACTTTCCTCGGCGCCGTTGTGCTCGCGTTCTCCCTGAATGCTTGCGGTATGTTGCAGGCGAAATATGACGCGAATGGCAAAGCCACCGCGGCCTACCTGCAGAGCAAAAACACCGGGTCTCCGCGAACAAACGTCGAGGGCCTTTGGTACTCTCCCCAGTGGGGAGCGGTCTTGCTGAACCAGACGCCGAAGGGTGAGCTGACCGGTGTCTTCCAGGATGTCTATCGTGTGCAGGGCTGGGTCGTGGGCAAGAGCGCCAGCTTCGTTCTCATCGACGACGACTGGACGGAGTATACGGTGGAGCTTCAGCGCCAGAGCACGGAGAAGCTGAGCGGCTTTTATTCTCCCAGCGTGCCATTTTCTGACAAGGACAAGACACCCATGGATCTCTACAGAATCGATCGATAGCGTATGAAACGACTGCTTTCGATGGCCGCCCTGGTGGCGGTGCTCGGCCTGGCCGGGTGCGGAGTTTTTTCGGAGATCAGCGACGAGCGCTACTCGCGCAATAACGCCAAGGGCCGCGAATGGCTCTCCGACCAGACGATGCCTGCCGAGATCAATGTCGGGGGCAACTGGCACTCGGGCGACTGGGGCTATGCCTCCTTCTCGCAGGATGGGCGTCGCGTCACCGGCAATCTCGGCAATTACGCCATCAAGGGCGTCGTAAGCGGGAACAAAGCCTATCTCGTCGCCAGCGAGGATGGCTGGGATTACTACAGCGTGATCCTGGAGCGCGATGGCGAGTATTCCCTCAAGGGCCGTTACTCGCGGAGCATCCCGTACCAGAAGTGGAATCGCGGGGACTTCCGTCTCGAGCGCCGTTAAGAGCGGCCCAGGCAGAAGGACGCGAAGAAACGAAGGGGTGGGTGCCGCGCGCCCGCCCGGTTTTATCCCGTTGGTACTCCCGTTTGCAGGGAGTTCCTTTTTCGGGTGTCAATTCCTCACTTGAGGAGGGTGTTTTGAGGCGTCAGGCAGGAGTGTTTGCGCCTGAGATGGACGACTTCCTGAGGAAAGCGTGGGGGAAGTTATCCTGATTTTTCCCTCGTACGCGGGGCGACCCGGAGGCCGGCCCCGCGAATCGGGGAGGGAAAGGGTTATCCGTTGAACTCGGTGGCGAGGAGGGTGGCGTTGTGGCCGCCGAAGCCGAAGGAATTGCTCATGACAACCTTCACCTTCTTCTCGCGGGCGATCTTCGGCACGTAGTCGAGGTCGCACTCGGGGTCCGGGTTGTCGAGGTTGATGGTCGGCGGGATGACGCCATGCTTGATCGCCAGCGCGCAGGCGGCGAACTCCACACCGCCGGCCGCGCCGAGGAGGTGGCCGGTCATGGACTTGGTCGAGCTGACCATCGTCTTCTTGGCATGGTCGCCGAGGGCCAGCTTGATCGCCTTGGTCTCGCAGAGATCGCCGATCGGGGTCGAGGTGCCATGGGCGTTGATGTACTCGATCTGCTCCGGGTTGATCTTGGCGTGGCGCATGGCGCTCTTCATGCAGCGGGCGGCACCTTCGCCTTCCGGGAGAGGCTGGGTCATGTGGTAGGCGTCAGCGCTGAGGCCGTAGCCTGCCAGTTCGCAATAGATGTGCGCTCCGCGCGCCTTGGCGTGCTCGAGCTCCTCGAGGATCACGAGACCGGCGCCTTCGCCCATCACGAAGCCGTCGCGGTCCTTGTCGAACGGGCGGGAGGCCTTCTCGGGCTCGTCGTTGCGGAGCGAGAGGGCGCGCATGGCGGCAAAACCGGACATGCCGAGCGGGGTGATGGTGGCTTCCGTGCCGCCTGCGATGAAGAAGTCGGCGTCGTCAAACTTGATCATGCGCCAGGCTTCGCCGATCGAGTGATTGGCGGTGGCGCAGGCCGTGACGATCGACATGTTGGGGCCGCGCAGGTCGTACTCCATGGAGACGAGACCGCTGGCCATGTTGCTGATCATCATGGCGATGGTGAAGGGGGACACGCGCGACGGGCCGCGCTCGAAGAGGCGGCGACACTCGTCCTCCATGCTCTTGAGGCCGCCTATGCCGGAGCCGATCATGACGCCGAAGCGCTCGCGGTCCACCGCATCGAGGTTGATGCCGGAGTCGGCCAGGGCGCTCTGGGCTGCGGCCATGGCGAGCTGGGTAAAGCGGTCGGTGCGGCGGGCGTCCTTTGGAGACTTGAAGTGCCTGGCGGGTTCGAAATCCTTCACCTCCCCTGCGATCTTGCAATCGTAGATCTCGGAATCAAAGGCGGTATAGCGCTGAACGCCGCTGCGTCCCTCGGTAAGACTTTTCCAGAAGGTTTCGATATCGCTGCCCACGGGGCTGACGACGCCCAATCCGGTGACTACTACTCTGCGTTCGCTCATTTCGGTAGATAAAAAGGTTGATCCCCGAGGGGAGTTCTAAGACAGCGGGAAGCCCTTGCGGTTGGCAATCTTTATTTCGCTGCCTTTCGGCGGTAGGAAACTCGGTGCTCGCTGCACGATTTGCAAGGCTAGAAGGTGCGAACCTTGTCTCGCTCGGTCAGGCTGCCGCAGCCGGGGCAGCGGGGCAGTTCCGCCTTGGAAGCATCGGAAAACTCCATCCCGCACACGGCGCATCGCAGCCGCCCTCGCAGGGCACGCCTCGCCCGGGCCTTTCGGACCAGTTCGTAGGACACCCAGACGACGAAAATCCCTGCGAGGAAGACCGCCGCGTATACGAAGACGAGGGTGGGCAGGGAGACGCGGATCATGAGTCGGTGGCGCGGCGAATATCGTTCCCCCAGAGGAACCGCGCAACTCCCCAGCCGGCCTGGCCGGGAGCGAAACGACCTCGGGCGAGGTACTCGATGGCGCAACGATCGAGGATTTCGTTGCCGGAGGTCTCCTCCAGCGGGGCGATATGGACGACCCGGCCATCGGCATCGACTCCGACCAGCACCTCGATGGGCCGCAGGACGATCTTGGTCGGAGCGACGAACTCGAACTTCTCCGGGGGCGTGAAGGTCCTGTCGGCCAGATCACCGGAGAACTTCACCACGGTGGGCAACCCGGCCTGAGGGGGAAATTTCGGAGGTCCGGCCTCCCGCGAGAGCGGATCGATGGCGAGAGGCGGGGTCTTGAGCTGGGCGGCGGGCAGCGAGTCGAGCGAGGGGGGATTTGCCTCGTAGCTGGCGGTATAGGAGGTCTCCGGCGAGCGCCAGGCCTCGCGCTCTCCCCGCTGCTCGGGGGAAAACAGGGAAGGGTCTGCGGCGTCGAGCAGGGCACGGATACCTCCGGCCTCGGTGGAGTCCATGCGGAGGAAAAAGACATGGGCCGAGCGGTCGGCGCGGCGGGGTGCCTTCACATCGGTGATCTGGAAGACCACGATGCACGCCGCATGGAGGAGGAAGGCCACCACGATCATGAGCGGCAGGGCGATGTGGATGTTGTGCCGCGAGGGCCACTCGAAGTGGGAAAGCGACAGTTTCACAGGCCCGGGGTCTGCTCGGTGGAGGCGAGAACGACGGGAAATCCCAGCTCGAGAGCGATATTCATCACGGCGGAGATCTGGTCGTAGAAGGCCCGCTTGTCCGCCTTGATCACGATCGTCTGGGTGCGTCCCTTCAGCGACGAGAGCCGCGCACGCAACTCGGCCTCGCTCACCTGCTGATTCTCAAAATAGATGGCCGAGAGCGGAGGTGGCGTAATCGCAATGACTCGCGGATTGCGCTGCGGGGAGAGGATGAAGGGCGACTTGGGGAGGTTGACCGCGACACCCGGCTGGAGCAGGAAGCTCGAGCTGATGAGCAGGAACACGATAAGCACCAGCGCGAGCTGGATGCCCGGTGCCAGATACAGGAACCCCGGGATGGGGGCGGCTGTCCGCCGGAGCTTCACGAGGCGGAGGTGGGTTTGCGGCCCTGCACCTCGTCGAGGATGCTCAGGATCTCGATCCCGGTGCGCTCCATGTCGTGGATGAGGGCATTGACGCGGGCCGAGAGGTAGCTGTAGGCGACGAAGGCGGGGATGGCCACCGCCAGCGATGAGGCGGAGGTGAGCAGGCTGAGGTACACGCCATCGGCGATGTCGGCGGCAGTCGCATACCCGCTCTGGGCGGCGATGGTTTCAAAGGCGCTGAGCAATCCCAGCAGTGTGCCGAGCAGCCCCAGCAGCGGCGTACCGTAGGCGATGGTGGCGAGGAGCGGGAGATTGCGCTCGAGCTTGGGCACCTCAAGCTGGCCCGCCTCCTCGGCGATCTCGCGCAGTTCAGTGCGTGGGCGGGAATGGCGCAGGATCACGGCATGAGCCACGCGGGCCACGGGGCCGGGCGTGGTGGCGCACTCCTGCAACGCCTCGGCGTAGTCGCCCTTGCGCAGGATGTTGGCCAGACCGCGGAGCAGGTCGCCCACGGCGATGGAGGCCCGGTGCAGGTACAGCAGCCGCTCGAGGAAGACCCCCAGGGCCACTACGCTGCACACTACGATCAGCCACATGATCGGGCCGCCTTTTTGCAAAAGATCCAACATCGTCGCTTCGGTTTATCCGGTGCTGCGGAAAAGTTCAATTCACCCTTCGAGCGTCACGGGATGCGACGACGGGAGGGGCTTGGGCAGATTGGCTTTGTTGAGGGCGTCGATGACCTGCTGGAGCTTCTCGCGCACTCCGGGGATGAATCCCCGGTCCTTGTGCAGCACGAGCAGGCAAAGATCCTCCTTTTGGAAGAAGGTGATCGGCCCTTTCTCCGAGTGGATCGTCACGGCGGGCACCGCGCCGATGCCCATCTTGGCCGAGGACTCGCGCATCGCTCGTAGCATCTCCAGCGCATGGGCGCTGAGCGACACGAGGTCGATGGAGTCGGGGACATTCTGCGAGGCGATCACGCTTGCGCCATGGGAGAGCACGCACGAGTTGATGCCTGGCAGCGCGACGCAGAGCTCGACGATGCGGTCGACCGACAGATACTCCTCGGTGAGGAAGATGGATTGGATCTCGTCCTGATTGCCCACGGCATCCGGACCCTTTTTCGGCAGATGCTCGGTTTCAACCAGCACTGCCGGAGAGGTCTTGACTAGGTGCTGAGGGGCAGGAGGTTCCGGTTTTGTCGGCTCCACCTTCGCGGGTTCTGCCTTGATGGGTTCGGGTTTGACCTGCTCGGGTGTCGGCGTTTGCTCGGTTTTTGCGATTGGTTCTGGTGCCGGAGTGACCGGAATGGGTGGCGGCACAGTCTCCGAGGCCGGAGGCCTGACAGGTTCCACGGGCTTTGCCGTCTCCTCAGTAGGGTTGAGCGACTTCTGGGCGGCGGTTTCGTCTTTGGGCGTCTCGATATTCTCAGCCTCGGGTGCGGTATCCGGCTTGGGAAGCGGATCGACGGGTGGCGGAGGAGGCGGCGGGGTAAAGCCTGCGGGCAAGGGGTGTTCGCCGCTGAGCGGAGCGGGCGGGGCGATATGGATCTTCGGCGGCGGCAACTCGACGCGCGCCCGCTTCGTGATCGGGACGGGAGCGGCAGGAGGTGTGGTCGAGATGGGAGTCGGCGGAGGTGCTGCCTTGCGCTTGAAGATCGGCAGCATGGAAAAAATCGTTTTGGCCGGAGGATGCGACGGCTGCACGGGAAGCGGGGCCGGCTGGGGTGCTGGAGCCTGCATCTCGCCAGCGGGAGCGGGTGGCGGAGAGAGAGGAGGTTCGCTCTCCGGGGCAGCGATCTCTGGACGGCGCGGGGGAAAGGGCCGGACGGGACGGTTTTGGGAACCCGTTTTCTCCAATGAGTCGGCAGGACCCGCGGGTGTTTTTGCCTCGGGGTCTTGCTTTGGAGCGTCGGGTTTTTCGGGTTCCTGCGCCGGGGTCTTGGATTCCGGCATCGGCTCTGAGATCGCCTCCGCCACGGCCTCCGGGGTTTTCGGCGGGAGGGGCATCAGATCTTCGGCTTCGGGGCGAAGCTTAAAGGGCGTGAGGCGGCTCGTGACCTTTTTGTCCTCAAGAGTGTCTTTGGGTTCCTTCGGCGCAAAGGCATCGTCCCCCTTTTTGTCATCAATCGCAGGCAGCACGATGTCGATGAGCGGAGCGGGTTCCTTGATGACCTCGCTGTGGGTTTCGAGGGCATACACCCGTGCCAGTCGAGAGATCGGCAGTGCGACCTTGATATCCTCTCCGGCTGCCTGGAAGCACTCCGGGGCGATCTCCGCCAGGCGGCGCACCGAGACCTTTGGCACCGGGCCGCTCAAGACCTCCGCAGCGGGGAGATCGATCAGCTTTTCCGCATTGTAGCCACGGACCCAGTACGCATCGGGTACGATGGTGAGCAGATCGCCGGCACGCAGGGAGAGCTTCTCCGGCGGGGTCTGGTAGTACCGGTAACGCGGCCCTGCGGGAGCGGCAGGAGCAGGCGGTTTTGGGGGCTGTTGAGATGGTTTCGGCACTTTGGATTGTTTCACGAGGAGTTTGCGATTATCCCACGATGGCTTAATCCTGCAACTGTGGAACTCGATTTCAAATTTACCTCAGATGGCCTCATTCCCGCCATCCTCCAGGAGTACACCGGAGGAGAAGGCGCTCCGCGCGGCCGCATCCTCATGTTTGCCTGGTTGAACCGGGAAGCTCTCGAAAAATCTCTCTCCACCGGCCTCATGCACTACTGGAGCCGCTCCCGCCAGAAACTCTGGCTCAAGGGCGAAACCAGCGGCCACACGCAGAAAATTCACCGCTGGTATGTGGACTGCGACCGCGACGTGCTCCTCTTTGAGATCTCGCAAACCGGCGGTGCCTGCCACACCGGCTACCAGAGCTGCTTCTTTCAGGAGCTGGACACGGAAGCGAAACCTCTCCCGATCAAGGAAGAGAAGGTTTTCGACGATTCCGCCGTCTACAAGAAGTAGCCCGCCCCGCGCACTCTCTTTCTCTACTGGCGGCTGGAGGCTTCTCCGGTCGCCAGTTCCATTCTCCCGCCCTATCCCCAGAGCGGACGCTGCGCGAGATAGAGCTGCTTGGTATAGTGAAAGGGATGCTTCTCCGCCGCATCGCGCTTGGCGGGATTATTCGGGACGCTCTTCAGGGCCTGGTAGGCCTCGATTTCCTCCCAGATGCGCTCCATCTGCACCTTCGGCTGGCCAGGATGGAAAAGAACGACACGGTTTTTAATTGCGAGCAGAATCTCCGGCGGAATCCTCGGAACTCCCGAGGCTGAGCCTCCGGTGGGAACCGTGTCTACACCTGCTTGCAACGTGCCAGATGCCAGCACCAGAGCGACTGCCAGGGCGAATGCTTTCATCGTGCGAAAAGGGTTTCAACTCCCCAGTCTGACACCCTTTTTGCGGAATACACGTCAAAAAAGTCACGCAGCCGGGCACCTTTTTCGCTTTAGACTTAGAGGAAATCTGAGAATATGCGATCGCTGGCTTATGTAGCTTAAGCCGCGCATTATTTGCATGTCGATATGAGGCCTTTTTTCCTGCTTTTTGCTGCTGCTGCAGTTGCTGCCACGTGGTTTTTTTATATCAAGGTTCCCTCTAAGGATGGAGAGCATCCGTCGAGCTCGACAAACACCTCAATGGCCGCCGGCTTGGTGTCGGTTAAGGCTCAACACGGCCTCACTCCCGAGCAAATCCGCAATCGCGAGCAGCTCATCCGGACTTACGAACGGCGAATCAAAGAAAGCCGCAGCACCAAGGAGAAAAAGGATCTTCAGGAAAAGATCGAAGCCCTCAAGAAGGAGATTTCGGGTTCCTGACCACCAGATCGGCGAACGAGGCTCCCCCACCGCGGAGTGGCGCGCCCGGCTGGGATCGAACCAGCGACCATCGGTTTAGAAGACCGGTGCTCTATCCACTGAGCTACGGGCGCAAATCGTTGAAAACAATGACGTTATGCCTTTCTTTTTGAGAGGAGAAAACATGCTTGTCACCCATTTTTGTCACCCGTAGGTTTTGGAGATCGTGGATGAATCTGCACATCGGTCTTCCTATCTGAAGAAAGTGGGCCCGAATCTCTACCGGGCACCCAAAGGCACCTACTATCTTCTCGTGAAGAGAGGGGGCAAGCAGTTTCGTCGCAGCCTGCGAACCTCGGATCTTGCCCTGGCGAAGCGTCGCCTTCGGGAGTTCCAAGAAAGGGTGACAAAACTCTCTGTGGAGGGTGACAACAGGAACCTTCGTTTCGAGGACTTGGCCAACCAGTGGCTTGCGTCACGGAAAGCGGAACTGAAGCCCAGCTCCTTCAGTCGTCGCGAGGTGGCGCTGAAGGGATTGCTCCCATACTTGGGGAACCATCCCCTGCGGTCGATCGGGCAGAAGCATTTTGACGCCTGGAAGGCGGGACGAGGGGCGAAGATTTCTGCCCGTAGTTGGAATATCGAGGTGGAAACCCTCAAGCAGATCTTCGCCTACGCGAAAGAAGACCTGAAAATCCTCGTCGACAATCCCGCTGATACCCTCAAGAGGCGGAAGGTGAAGCAGGCGGGAATCGTCATCCCGAGCAAGGAACAGTTTCGAGCGCTTGTGCAGAATCTTCGGGAGGGACATCGTGCGACAGGGGAGGCCGCTGGTTTTGTAGAATTTCTGGCCTATTCTGGCTGCCGGAAGGAGGAAGCCGCCGAAGTGCTGTGGAACGACGTGAATTTTGCTCTGGGAACGCTTCTCGTCACGGGAGGGGAAAAGGGCACCAAAAATCACGAAGTGCGCACGATACCCCTTTTCCAGCCACTCCAACGCCTTCTGGAGACGATTCGGACGCGCAAACCTCAGGCCCAGGGGAGAATATTCGAGATTCGAGCAGCTCGGATGCAGATCCTTCGTGCGTGCGAGCGCTTGGGGTTGCCGCGTTTTGGGCACCATACCATGAGGCATTTTTTCTGCTCCAATGCCATTGAGGCAGGCTGCGATTTCAAGGTGATTGCCGGATGGCTGGGCCACAAGGACGGTGGTGTTCTCGTTGCGAGGACGTATGGCCATCTCCGCAACGAGCACAGCGAGGCCATGGCGCGTAGGATTACATTCGATGCCGCCGGTTGATATTCCAAGTTCTTAAACGATTATGAGTACACTAGTTCGATGGCCTTTGCCGGTTAAGCTCGAATCTGTTGAAGGGGGAAGCGAGCCATTTCCGGCGTACGAAGACTCAACTGAATTATATTCGGAAGAAAGTTGGCGGCGTACTAAAGAGAATAGTTTAGAACTTCTTCCTGATGGTTTTTTTAGCCAAGATTTTCCTCGGAATTTAGCTTGTATTTTTTTCCGGAAAGTCAATGAGCGTCGTGATTTTATAGGAAGTATCGGCGATTTTGAAGTTGAGCTAGAGGTTGATGATAAGAGTGCGTTGGAATTTCCCGAACGAATTAGGGATATTCGTTACGCGCAAAGCGCTCTTTCAGGTCACGGTAATGCTCCGGTTATAGAAAATAGATGCCTTGTTAAGGATCTTATCCCGTCGGAGATCTTGCAAATTGCGGAAATTTCCGCTACCGGAAATTCTGAAAGAATAGTGACGAGACGGGGGGAGGTCTGTTTCTTTGAGCGTTTCTTGGACGCTTTCGACCGGGTCACAAGGATTCGAATTCCCACTGATAGAGATATTGAGAGATATGTAATTGAGATACATAGGGATTCTTTGGATCTTGCACGAGCGATCATTAACGCAATTGTGTCGGGCGGCGATGTTATTGCTGTTGTAAGCGTAGATGCCAATCTAGATATTTTCGTAAATGGAGATCTTGTTGAGAATAGAATCCCCAGAAAGTTTTTATATGCGGTGTCGATCCTTCATCTTCGTCACCAAGCCGAATTTTCTCTCGAAGAGTTTAGTGAGTTGTGGGGTTCTTTGATTGATGTAAGAGCGTTTAATAATCACGTAAATGCGGTGAGAAGACAGTGTGGGCTTTCAACTTTCTGGAATTCTTCGGGCGGATATAGACGGATTTATGGCTTATCTTGGAATATTCAAGCAACGGAAGAGGATATAAGAAGAAAACTATCTTCTCTCTGAACTGGCGCCTATCCTCCGTTCGGGACTCGAACGGAGTTCGTGAGTTTTCGCTTGAGAGCGAGATTGGTATAGAAGAGGTGATTAATCTAAAAATTAACGATTAGCGTAATAATACGCTTTGCTTGGAAAAGCGGTTCATCGTTTGCGGACACCATCACTTCTGGGATTTGTGATGAGGACAATATTAACCCGCTGGGCGTGCGAGTTAAGGTGGTTAGAGATCAACTTCATTTCATGATGAGGAACGGCTTCGCTCGATCAGTGCGAGCGATCGTGAGTTATATCTAAAGAGGTTCTCGCCATTTGGAGAGCACCTGCTTGGCTCAAGATCTCGGGCGACGCCCTAAAGGGCGCGGCTGTCCACTGCGGTTGGTGTGATTTGTTGGACGGTTGGTTTTGTGATTGGTCCTGGTGGGTTCGACAGTCCCATTGCGCTCAGCCCGTGAACCGACATAGCAAAATTTCGTAAGGGGTCTATACGCCTAAGTCGCGCAACGTTGCATATGAGGTGGCGGCTAGAAAGCTGTTAAAGGGTGTTGACGTCAGGGAGGACTACGAATGCCTGACTGGAGGTTTGCAGAAAGTGCTAAAAATCTAACCAGAGTTCCTAGCCCTTCCTATTTCTACCTGAGGGGACTCCTAATCTACTCCTAAAAATTCCTAACTCATTGAAAAACAGTTTGTTAGGAGGCAAGTTGTGATCGTGAAAAAGAAAAAACACATCGAAAATAACACGCTTCAAATGCGTTCTGTATACACGGTCGGGCAGCTCGCTGCTCACTGGGGGGTCTCCACCAAGTCCGTATATCGGCTTATCAAGCGGGGGATCATCCGACCATGTGTAGTCCTTCGGAAGTACCTGATCACTGAAGACGAGGCAGCGAGGGTACTTCAAGAAAGCATCTAGAAGAGAAAATAGGTAACCAACACAAATAAAATAAGTTATGATGAAATACGAAAATACAGAAACGAAGGAGCAATCCTTTGAAAGCTTCCTCACTGGAGGCTTGGCGACAACCAGGCTGGGCTCATACGTGGGTATCCTTATTGCAGAGGCTCGCAGATGCCAGTTGACATGGGCAGAGGCGATTTCCGCCATTCGGTCTCATTGTCAATCCCCTGCGTTCCTCCAACAGGTTGAAAAGAAGGCTCTCGGGGCTTGGGACTACATGAACAAGCAGCAGGAGGTCGTTGGACATGGAAATATCTAGTCAAGTCTCTGGAAACAAGGCGGTTGAGGATATTCTCGCGCTCTTGGGGCAGGAAGCAGTTTTGCTTCCTGTCTCAAAAAAGGCAAAAGCTCCTAGCCTCCCGAATTGGAACAAGCTGGATCACTCCTGCATGCTCGATCCAGTTCACCTGGAATCGCTCACCCGTGGAAACATTGGCGTGCTTCTCGGAGCTCCCTCGGGAGGGCTTTGTACGATCGATGTCGACGACGACGATCAGGCAGAGGCGTTTCTTGCCCTCAATCCACAACTCCAGGCTACCCTACAAACGAGAGGATGCCGGGGCCGAAACTTCTGGGTGCGTATGGATGGGGAGTATCCAGCACTCACAAAGTTGGTCATTCTGGAAGGCACTGCCTGGGGAGAATTCCGCTCCACAGGAGGACAAACCGTCATCAGCGGAGAGCACCCGAAAGGCATGCCCTACCAATACATCTGCAAGCAACCTCCAGTCAGATTGCGCTTTGAAGAGCTCAATTGGCCTCAAAACCTCAAGCTACCATGGATCAAAGATCCTTTTGAGGTGCTTTCTGAGAAAGAAGGGCCGTTGATTGATATCCGGGCAAACGGGGTAACTCGCCTAAACAGTAAGGCCATGGCAGAGAAGTTGTTGATGGAGAATCACTTCGACTACGATCGACAGGAGAAGAATCTCTACCAATATGATCCCGAAAGAGGCGTCTACTCTGTAGCTGGCGAGGAATTGCTGGACTTCGTGTCCCAAGAAATCAAACGGGTTGCAGACGAGACAGGTAGAGAGGATCTGACGATCAATCGGAACAATCACCAAATTGCTTCCATTGTCGACTCCATGAGGGCAAAACTGGCCAGAACGAGGCTGAGCAACCCTGACGCAGTTGAAAATGCCATCGTTGTAAAGAACGGGGTGCTGGAACTGACGGCTGAAGGTGGCGTACTGACGACCTTTCATCCTCGGCACAGGAGTCGCAACCAAATTCCGATCGATTTCAATCCAGAGGCAAGGTGTAACCGCTTCTTGAATGAAGTTTTACGGCCCGTTCTGTCGGAAGACGACATTGAAGTCCTTCAAACGTACATGGGAAGCGTCCTTCTAGGGCGAAACACGTCCCAGCGGATCCTCCTACTCTGTGGACCTGCGGGTAGCGGAAAATCTACGGTCGTGGAGATCATCGAGCGCCTAATTGGACTCGAGAACACGGCTGAGCTTCGCATGGATCATCTGGATGGACGGTTCGAGATGTATTCGGCTCGCAACGCGACCTTGTTGACAGGGAAGGATGTTCGCTCTGACTTCTTGGGAAAGAAGACCGCTAGCATGTTGAAGAAGCTGTCTGGGGGTGATGCCATCCGTGTCGAACAAAAGGGGGGCGCGTCTTTTGATGTCGCCAAGCCCTTTCACATCATCATCACGGCAAATACCAAGCTGACGATAAACCTCGATGCAGATATTGATGCGTGGAATCGACGGCTTGTCCTGATTGAATTCCAGCCTGCGCGTAATCGGCTTGTTGTGCCTGAGTTTGCGCAGGTGCTATTAAGAGAGGAGGCCTCGGGCATACTTGACTTCTTCGTGGAGGGAGCAAGAAAGTTTCTGGAACACGGTATCACCCTGTCCCAGGAACAGAAAGATAAGACCTACAGTATGCTTCTGGAGTCGGATTCTATCCGATGCTTCGCTGAGACGGCGGTGGAACCAGCCGCTGATAAAGCCGTCAGTTCATCGGAACTGTATGCGCAATACTCGGAGTTTTGTGAAACCCGTAGTTGGGTTGCCCGACCTAAGTCATCCTTTTGTAAGGAGATAGCAGCGCATCTATTCGAGCTCTACGGAGTGCGTAGCTCGCATGATATCGGTACAAATCGGGGGTATCGAGGAATAGGAGTTAAATAAACAATGATTAATCGCAATAACATTAAAAATATGAAGACGAAAGCAGATGGCAGCAAGGTGGGGCAATGCCCCGCCTGCGCAGCTTTCGGCGGTGATAAAAAGGGGGAGCATCTATTTGTCTCTGACAGCGGGGGATACAGTTGCATTGCCCATCCTAGAGATAAAGAGCACAACAGGCTCATAATGGAGCTCCTCGGAGGTCCGACGGAAACGAAAACTTCACCTGAAAGATATCCGCGTGTGACGGTTCGGCCCAAAATCACTCCAGAGCGGAAAGTGATATGTTCTTTCGGGCGAATGCTCTTGTAATCGTTGAAAGAAAAAGCCGTGCGCGTTCGCCCTCGCGTTTATGAGGGTGAACGCACGGGCTTGTCCATAGGCCTTCGGACGTGTCGGACGGGTGATTCTCTCTGTCCGTTCATTGAAGAACACAATGACGGGAATGGGAGGTTTTCCTCGGATTCAAATTCAGGCGTCCGTGCCGTCCGCAATCGTTGCGTGAGCATGGTATAACTAATGGTGATCCTATACCTCTCTTTGAATAATAATTCCGCTGAGCCAAAAAGCGTGCAAAAAAGATCAGGGTAAGCTATTCTAATATATAGATAGCAGGGGGTCCGGATGCGATATCACCATTTTCATAGCGTCTCCGAAAATTATGTAGAGCTTACCCCCAAATGCGTTTCAGCTCTACATAATTTATTTGGCGTAAGTTGCTGTAGATAAGATCCTTGCTCCGAAGCTCTACAAAAATTACGATTTGCACATTCATTTTTTGTGAAAACGAGCACGCTTTTTACTAAAAAGTGGTATGCTGGAATGGGCTGCTGGACGATGAACTATGAGCCCCTGAGAGGCGCTGATCGGCCCGAAAATGGCTCTCCATGAGTGCAAAAAGCGACCAGCTTAGATGGTTCGGCGAAATATATCACTTTCCGAAAAACACCCCGTCATTCCAACGCAGGAACCGACGCTTGAGATCAGGCTAGATGTCCGGACAGCCCTTGAGGAGATCATCCCAGGTGCACTTTAGAGCTCGCCTGAGGCGTGCAGCGATTTTCACGGTGGGGATCTTCTCCCCTTTCTCCACCTCTTGAAGGAATCGGCGGCTCATATCCGCCCTTTCTGCCAGTTGCTCCTGAGTCAGACCGTTTTCGGTTCTCAGTCGGTTTACGTTTTTCCCGAAATTCTGGCTGAACTCATCTGTCACTTGCTCAGCGTGTCAGGATTCGCGCTTTCCGAACGCGCGCTATAGCGCGCTTTTTTGCTCGATTTTACCTTGCGGCTCTCTATTCTTTTGCCTGCATGGCCTCCCTACATATTGATCACTTTACAGGCTGCCGGTTGAGAGCGGAGGGACTTACGGCATTTCTCCTCCTGCTGCTCATGGGAGTTGTGTTCATTCCTTCATCGCATGGACAGGTGCTGATCTCTGGCACTCAAACGATTTCGCAGAACTTCAATGCAGTCAGCGGGCAGACTCTTCCCTCGGGATGGCGCATCGTCTACGGGCAGCCCAGCCCTGTCTGGGGAACTGCTCAAACCCAGACAACCTATGCCGCGTCCAGTGGTACCCCTACATCGAATGGCACGTATTTGTGGTCAAACTCACAGGGAACCGATAAGGCCATTGGGGTACTCTCGCAGATCGCCACCCACAGCAGCGTTCTGATGCAGGGAGTCAATGTCTCAGGATCTGCGCTGAACACCTGGACCATCAGCTATTCCATGGAGGAGTATTATCGGGATAACTCCGACTCACGGGTCGACTTTTACTACAGCCTGGACGGGAGCAATTGGATCTCGGTGTCGCTGGGTCGCCAATACATGGGCGGGACGAAATACAACTCCCCAGTAGGGTATCTCTTCAACGCTCCTCAGACTGTGACCAAGGCAGCCTTCAGCTTTACCACTCCTGATGTGAGTTCCGCGAAGTCGGTGTACTTCCGGTGGGATATCTACGTAGCAGGGCCTCTCTCCCAAGGGTGGGGGTTGGACGATGTCGCGATTACCCCGAGCTATGTCAGCGTACCCGAGCCGTCGGTTCTTGGCTTCCTCGGGATGGGTGGACTGGCAGGCATTCTCACGATCAGCACCCATTTCTTTCGACAGAAAACACAAACCACGAACCAAAGCTTCACATCATGATCACGGGTTTCCTTCTATTCTTTGCCGCAATGGCGCTTTTGGGAATTGGCTCGCATGCTTCGGGCGTTCCTCATCTTTTCTACATATTCTCAATCGCCATCGCGAAGGTGCTGATTATCGGGATCGTGATCGGGATATTCCTGGTCTACCTGTTCACTGGCTGGTGGGCTCCGTAGCCTCGGAGGCATGCCATGTGAAACGTACCCCCTCCCCCTGAGTTTCCCTCTTTTGCTGGTATAATTCTGTGAACGCAACCGTTTAGGTGCTGGCGCGAGTCAGTGCCTCGGTTGATCTCAATCGCATGCGGGAGCAGCCGGTGGCTGTTTTTCTCCATGCCAACCACAGAAAGGAAATCGTATGGCACTCAAGCTCATTGCCAGCTACTCGAAACGCCTCGGCCTTCCTGCCTACTCGTCCCACCAGTTCTCCGTCACCATCGAGACGGAATTGACTGGCAACGACGACATCAGCGAGGAAAGCGCCCGGCTTTACCAAACGCTTCAGCAGAGCGTGGACGATCAAATCCGTCAGCAGGGATTTGTCCCTGTCGAGGGAGGAGGTCACAATGGCCATTCCCGCAATGGCGTCAATGGTCACCATGACAACGGAAATTGGCTGTGCTCGGACAAGCAGAAGGATCTCATCCTGAAGCTCATCGAGACGCACAATCTGGACAAAGCCGAAATCGAATCCCTCGCTCGCGAGCGGTTTGATAAAGGCGTCAAGCAACTGAACAAGCTGGAGGCGTCTGGTCTCATCGACGAGATGCTGGAACGTGCAGGCGAGAAACCCACTCGCGGCACCAATCGCCGAACACGGCCAGTGTACAGAAATGGAGCTGGACGATGAACCGCATCCTCCAAGAGCTGAAGCAGACCGTTTCAGCCTCCAGGCTCAACACGTTTCACCAATGCCGGTTGAAGTTCTTCTTCCGGTATGTGGCGGAAATCCAGAAGCCGGGTACTCCAGCCTTGTTCGTTGGGAAAACTGTCCACTCCGTCTTGCAAGGCTGGAACCTTGCGAGATGGAGGGGAGAACCGAGAGGACAGGAGTTCTTCCGTGCCATGTTCGACACACTTTGGAGTGATCCAGAAAGCAATGCCGACATCAGGTGGAGAGGGGAGGAGGATCAGCAAAAAGCTACGGCTTGGAGCATGATCGAGGCCTACTTTCAGCAAACTCCCATTCCGAAGGGCGAGAAACCCCAGGGAGTGGAGGTGGCGATAGAGGCCGATCTGATCCATCGCGGACTGACCAAGCTGGTGGGCATCATCGATCTGGTGCGACCTGGGGGTAGGATCGTGGACTTCAAAACCACGTCCATCACCCCCAGCCCAGAGCGAACATCCCATCAGAACGGGCTGCAACTGACCTGTTACGGGCTTCTCTATCGGGAGGCCACGGGACAGAGGGAGTCAGGCTTCGAACTGCACCACTTGGTAAAGCTCAAACAGCCCAAGGTGGTGATCGTCGAAGTCGGCAAGGTCACCCAGGCCCAGGAATCCCGCCTCTATCGCAGCGTCGAAAGCTACCTCACCGGGCTGGAGAATCAGGACTTTGTCCCTTCTCCCGGCCTGAGCTGCATGGGATGCGAGTATTTTCGCGAGTGCAAGGCGTGGGCCGGGAACTACGTGCAGAGAAAACTGGCTGCGTAATCAGGCGCACTCTGAATCGCTTCTGCGGCTTGTGCCATGACACAGACCCTCCCGGGTTCGGCACTCTAGTGCAGTAGGCGCGCAAATCCCCAATCGAGAGTTGAGGCGAAGACTCGGTGTCGTCGGCTCGGCTCGTTTCTCCAAGGAGATCGCCATGAACGGAAAATGGCTACCCGTCGTTCTGGCTGCCGCCATGGCAGTCATCACGTTCGTCAAAGAAATCAACAAGACCAACCAGAAGTAGAACCATCAAGGCCGGTATTCCCGGCCTTTTTTACAAAAAACCATTCCAATGAATATCATCGAAGACCCCCAACCCCGGGTGCAGCGACCTGCGCCAGGGTTGCTTCTCCATTGTGGAGCCCAACTCGTCACCCGAAAGAAGCTCCTGGCCATCCCCACGCCTGAGGAAACCGATACCTGGTTCCCGCTGAGTCACAAAACCATCCTCACTGAGGTGGAAGATCAACTGCGGGCTACGGGATTTCTGATCCAGCAGGAAACTCATGCTCTGAGCCATGGAGGGGCTCGTTACTTTGGCGTTCTCTCCGTCACGACCAAGGACCGTGGCAAATCGGACTTCGGCTGGGTGGTCGGCCTGCGAAATTCGCACGACAAGACCTTCCCGGCGGGACTGGTGGCTGGCTCCCGGGTTTTCTGCTGTGACAATCTCGCCTTCTCAGGAGAGGTGAAGATCAGCCGAAAACATACCCGCTACGCCTACCGAGACCTGCGCCACCTGACAGCACGTGCCGTTGGGCAACTTGGGGAGAAATTTCTCGGGCTGGATCGACGAATTGCCGCCTACAAGGCCGAGAGCGTAGCCGACTGGCTGGCGCATGACGTCACGATCCGAGCGGTCGACTGTGCGGCCATCACCCCAGCCCAGATCCCGAGTGTTCTGAAGGAGTGGAGAGAGCCATCGCATGAGGATTTCGCCCCTCGCAGCGCATGGAGTCTCTTCAACGCCTTCACAGAGGTATACAAGACGACCAACCCTCACACTGCCCTGCGCCGTAGCGAAGCCCTCTATGGCCTGTTCGACGGCCTGGTTGGTCTGAACTGATACCTGCGGAACTGACGAGTCAGTTCCCGAAAGAAGAGCCCGTGCCTGTCGGCGGGTTCTTCTTTTTAGCTGTAAGTGAATACATATTCGCTGTCTTATCGCGTACCATTTTCGTCACTCGCATTCTCGCCCGCAGAACCGCTTAAATACGAGATCTACTGGCTTTCTCGTGTCAAAACCGCTCGTTCGCCGGACACCCACTGATACCCAAAAGCGTACCACGTTGTATATCGGCGCGCATTACCTATTTCAGAGGCTGCCGAGGTTCTAGGGTCGCCATTTCCTCTTCCTGAAATGGCGATTTACTTTCTAGGCCAAAAATCGTTGGTGATCGTACACCGCGTCCGATGCAGCCCCTATCGAGCGTTGGATTGCTCTCAATCCGACCCTCGGTCCGGGAGCGGTTCTCTATCTCTGCGAGGAGTATTTACCACTCTCGGCAAACGTGTGGGCTGTTCCGGCATGGGTGCTGTACGATAAATTTAAACCAGCGAGCAGTTAACATCACAGTGACTTGACATCGGTCAACATATACATTTTCGGATGTCCTCATCGAGGTTCACCAACATGCGCGGTATCCATTGCACGTTGAATTCGAAATAAAGTCTAGAAGCTATTCCCAAACCCGAATTTTGACTGATTCAGCAATAGGAGATCCTTGTATTCGTACGGTTCGGCAGGCGATTTACTTTATGAAAATCAGTTTTTGGATAGCTTCCAATACCAGACTGGGCCTAGATGATTTTTGGGAGAATTGACTAAAATAATTTAAGAAAATTCCTTACGCGCGTAATAGAAGCAAAAGAAACTTAATAAGCCGTTGATCGCCGTGAGTACAATGTTTTAAAAGCATTGAAAAAACCGGGACGCGTAAAAAATCAATGCCTGTCATTTCCATGAGAACAAGATGGTGAAGATATCGAGCAAGTCCCTCAAGCAATACGGTTTCGGTTATAGTCTCAACGATAATGTCCTCTTTCCACCAATTTACAAACGGTCTCAGCCATTCCGAAAATTGCGGGTTTAATATGTCATCGCAATATCGTTCTCTTATGTGAAAGATTTGATCCCACGTTTCGCATTCCGGAGAGGCAGGCACAAAGTCAATTTCCCATTTTGGTAACCTTCCGTCATTCGCGCCAAACGGCTTGCTATTTTCGAGGCATATAGACGTTTTGTTCTTTCCGAAAGGGTTAAAAGCACGTCTCCGTGTTCCGTCAGGGGCAAAAAGAACATCCTGGGCTAGTTTGTAACTCCTATTACACCTCGTTCCCATAGGAACCAAGTTTTTCAGATTTACGGCTGCAAATGTATAGCGACTTTCAGCCAGAAAGTGGTCTTCGTCTTCTCGTGGCGATCCAGGAAAACTAAAAAATTCGTAGCCGCAAAATGGACAAATGTGCTTATGAGTGCCCTTCCAAATAATCTTATATTGAGCATCCCGAATTCCGAGTTCGCTCAATAAGCCAAATGCAAACTCAAAAAGATTTTTAATTGGCCGCTGAATGGCTGTCGGTAAATTTTGAAGCGAATCGCAATTTGAATTGCATGACAGCAATCCCTCAATATCGTTCTGTTGTTGTAAAGCCGCCGAAACCTTTGCCTTCTGACTTAAATCAATTTTTCCAAAAGCAATTTGATAACTCCGGAGCCTTTTCTTAAGGCCAGGTCTTCCCTTTAGTTGATCTCTCCATTTTTCTGGAATACATTCCGGCCAATGTAGTCCTCTCTTCTTTAGCCACAATCCCGCGTGAATGTCCTCGAGAATTTTGAACAGGCAATCATGCAGCCAGTTATCGGCTATTGCCTCGATTGGATAGCCGCAAAGCATTAATCGTTCTGCGAAGGCAAGTTTTCCGCCCGGTCCGCCAAAAAGGCCTTTTCTACTGAATTGCCCAATTTTTTCATTCCGAGGCGAATAGCTTCTGGGTCGTCGCTTTGCATGAGGGCTTCTATTTGATCTCTCGCCACCGCAGATATTGGAGGTCGAATTCCAAAGCAATCATTTAGAATACTGTCGAATGCACTGCCAAATGTCTCTATGCTCGGTCGAGAGGCTTCGATCTTTCCTTCAGTTTTTCTGAAGATCAATACATTTTCACGCGGCATATCTGAGGGAACAAAAGGTGCATGCGTTGTCAAAAGGCAATCTTGCTGTGCTACTAAACTGGCATCCCTTCTTATCCCGTTTTCCGTAGGCAGATCAAGCAATCTCGAAATAAATTCAACCCGCCATTTGGGGTTAAAATGTGACTCAGGCTCGTCCAGTAAGAAAAGGACATTAGGAAATGAAGTCATGGCCATTGTTCCTAGAATTTGTGCTAGTTGGTGTTCGCCATCAGATAACGACACGTAGTCGACTGGTTCGCCTTCGCCTATCGGTGAGAAGCAAACACGCTCAAAACGAAACACCTTTTCTTCATCCTGTGGTTCTGCTAAACGTGACGCGAAACGCCTCGTCCTACTCTCTCTTTTAAATCTCTCTCTTGTCGCTTTGGGAATTGCGAGATCGTTGAGCATCGAAAATTTATGAAAGCTCGAATACAGATCAAGTGTTTTAGCCCAAAATTCCCGGAAAGCTGTGCGCACTTGTTCGTCTACAAAGAAATCAAAAGTATACGTCTCCGTTTTTTCGTCGTAGTCGTGGCAGGTCGCACACCGAGTGAAAAAATCGAGATATGACTCCAATTCCTCCGTAATCTGAATGCCCTTTCGTTTGCTTCCTGCGATATTAATCTTGGGATAACTGGAATGCGCGAGTTGAATAATGCATCTGAATGAATGCAAGTTACTGATTGGAGCGGCACTCAGTAATGCCGCACGAATTTCCTCGGTTCCTAAAAGAAGATTAGCCGCCAAAACTTCAATATGTGTTCCATAATCAATCAGCATAAGACGTGTATCAGGAACAGCTCGGTCTTCATTTCTTCGTTTAAAGGCGGCCTCAGTTACATCTTTGGCATATCCGCTTCGGCTAACTAAAAACGGCAAACTCAATGTTTCGTTACCGCCGGAGGAATATGCGATGATTTTCTGAGGAAGGAGTTTTACCGTTTCAGAATCAGATTCGTCGCATTTAATCCAATCATCTGAGGAAGCAAGCCTTCTCTCAATCGTCAAAATTGGTTTTTTGTTGGAAATCCTAACTCGCTTTAGGCGAACGAATTCTCGTTCTTCTCCCCCCTCTGGCAGGAGAGAATAGTCTAGCCGAAACTGAAGTTCTGAGTTGCTGACCACTCTCTCCTCCGGAGAGGAGCAAGCGTTCCAAACCAATTGAAAAATCTCAGCTAGAACTTGTAGAACTTGCGATTTTCCTGCTCCGTTCGGCCCGATTAAACACAACGGTTTGAAATTTCGACCAATGTCATCCGGAGGATGCAAGTCGGCAATGAAGCCGTCCAAAAGCCCCCCACAGGATTCGGCCTTAATAATGTGAAGTCGATGAAGTTTCATTATGGAAGTTGTTTGAACACAAGGTGGCGTCTTTGCTTGTCGAAAATCTGTTCAAGCAAGGCCGGCTTTTCAGACAACATTGAAAATATTTTATCTTTCAAAGCGTCGTAACTCGACGTCGATCTCTCTTGGAGTTGTTCAAATGTAAACTCGCTTCCAGAAAATGAGCGAATTATATCGTCGATAGATTCCGCATTTTTTTTCGGCTTTGAACGTAACTTTTTCATAGTTAAAATGGAGCTCTTAATCGCTAATGTCCGATTCAGCAAAATCGAAGCTGGCTCATCGCTTGGGTCTTGCGGGGCTAGCAGACCGGCCAGAGCGTCACTAAGTATCGTTTGGTCGAGTTTGTTGAGAGCAACAATAGCGGAATTGTAAGCATTCTCGGCGCTTTCTATTCTCTTAAATGCTAGATCAAGGTTTTTAACTATAGCGATCTGCTCATCTACCAAAGGTATCGAGAATGAAAGGGAAAGTAACTGTGATTGGGTAAATCCCACCCCACTTTCAGAAACCCCTGCTTTTAGCTGATCCAACTCTTTTAAAGCCGAAGGAGTATTCAATAGATACGCGAGGAATTTAGGATCGCAATGCGACCGTTTGGCGCGAAGGCGATAAACGGTGTCGGATACCATCAATTTCGGTAGGGTGTCTGTAACAAAGGCTGTGACCCCTGCGCGTGCACGTGGACCTTTTCTTGTTATCAAAATATCTCCCGTCTTTATCTCCAATAGAGGGCGAGGCTCAATACGCGCTGGCAATGCTTTATTCTCGGCGCCATTGAAAATCATCGGCTGTATCGCTGTAGTCTTAATTATGCCCCATTCATTTCCTTGGACGGGATGGTTATGGCATCTAGGACTCCAACCTTGCTGAAGATTCTCCACGACATCACGAAGACTGACGACCGACCAGTTTTGTATTCTATCCGTATTCAAAGCGGATAAAGACCCAGAAAATGCCCTGGCTAAAAGCGATTTGCGACTTTGGTCTAAATTGTGGGGTATTCCGGCGAGGTGCTCCCGGGCCTTTTGGCTTTTAATATAAGCATGATCCAACTGCGCGGCGATTCGACGCTGCTCTGCGAGCGGTGGCAGTGGAAGTTTTAAACCGGCCATTTGTTTCCACTTTATGCGGGGCAAACTAACACCCTGTGATCTAATCGAGCCAAATTCCGCTATTTGCGGCGAAGCGAGCAGTTGTGCCAAAAATTTCGGATCAGCTGCTTGAGTTGGTTTTAAGACAAGAATGTCTGTTGAGCAAATCCCACTAAAATCTACCTGTACAACTTTCCGGAGATATGGTCGAAGTTTACCAAAAAGAATATCGCCGCTATAGAAAACATTTTTACTGCTTTTAACATCACCTGCCCGCCCATTGCCCAACAGGCGGCGGGTGCCCCCACCTTCAATATGTTCCAGGCCGATATATTTCTCGTTCGGTGCGTCTCTGGGGTCAATTTTTTCGGTTCGCAATTCTGCTAGACGATCGAGATTACAAACAGCCCAACCGAGAGGAAGATTAATCAGCGGAAAGCATGAGTCGTCCGGATTTAAAGAGTGTTTTTTCCGAGGAATATCACTCATTTTGACAATTCCTGCTCTAGGCTTTCCATTTCTTCCAAAGCAGCCCGGAGTTTGCTCATAACGTTCACAAGTAATTTCTCTGGAGCGGGAAGCTCAGCATTATTAACGGCCGCCGCTTCATCTCTCAGCCAGCCTATATCGAGATTATCTCCCCGCGATTTAATTTCTTCGCGTGTAAAGCAACGAAAACGTTCCGAAACTTTTCGCTTTGTTAGGCCGTAGGAATTCTTTCCGAAGGCATTCTCAAATTCTGCAAGGTGAGCTCGCGTGAACGGAGTGCGCTTTCCAAAAGCAGGCATATTTGCCCGCAAATCAAAGATCCAAACGATTTTTGTATTCTTTTTGTCAGTTTTCCCTCGTGTAAAAAAGAAAACATTTGCCTTTACGCCTTGCGCATAAAATATCCCTGTAGGCAATCGAAGGATCGTGTGTAGATTGCACTTCTCCATTAAATCGGCGCATACCTCTGCCGCTACACTTCCTTGAAGATCGGGGATAACGACAGCTGCCCTTCCTCCTGGACGCAGTCCGTTGTAGACGTGCTGTAAAAAACAAAGCTGCTTGTTGCTTACCCGCCAATTAAAATCAGTTCTATTTGGTAATCCGCCACCTTTTTTTGTTCCGAAAGGTGGGTTGGTTAAAATTAGATGTGCTCTCGATAAATTTTGCCCCGCTTCGCCAAGAGTATCTCCAAGTATTATGGGGCTATGAATGCCATGCAGCATGGCATTCATTAGAGCGAGTCGATGGGTTTTGGGAACCAACTCCACCCCAATAAATGCCTTTTCTGTCTGGAAATATTTCTCCGTTTTTGTGAGAGATGCTAGATTCTTGGTTTTTTGTTTGATATATCGGTCGGCGGCGACCAAAAATCCAATTGTTCCGCATGCCGGATCTTGAATTATTTCACCCGGCTCAGGATTGGTTAAATGAACCATGCATTCGATCAATGGCCTTGGTGTAAAATACTGTCCCGCTCCAGCTTTGCTCTCTGTTGAGTTTTTCTCTAGCAATCCCTCGTAAACGTCGGCTAACACTGATTCCTCCCGTGCCGCATACCAATCGATGTTGCCGAACTCAGTAACTAGCAATGAAAGATGCGCTGGATTAGTTAGGGATGTATCTGCGTCTGTAAAAATCTCTTTAATCCTTCCTTTCGTATTTGAGCCCAAATTTTTAAGTAATTCCTTATAAAAGGTGAATTGATGTAGATTGCTTTTCGATGCTAGATCGCGCCACCGATAGCCAGTAGGGAGGGCGCTTTCCGAGCCTGATTCTTCCGCCATCCGCAAAAATAACAGGTATGTCAATTCCGTAACGTATTCTGGATAAGTAATCCCACTGTCACGCAGGATATTGCACAAATGCCAAAGCTTGGCGACAATGTCTTTTGCAGGAAAGTCAAGTCGGATCTGGTTGTTTGGAATGTTTTTTGGCATTTCCCTGTTAAGTTGCAGTATCTAGATGTAAATGTAATATCCTATCGATCAAACAGATAAAAGCAGTTGGTGAGCAATCAGTATGGATGAATCCTGTGTGATTTCAAGAACGTGATTCTCACGTTTTTTTGAATAATTTCGCATTCTGGGCATCTTTATCTTCATACTCGGCACGCAGGCGCTTTCCAACAGCGAAAACTGCCTGAGGATGTGGCGGTAGGCGGAAATAGGCTGGTCCAAGACTGTCATCATTCCGGTGGTAGTCCCCAAGTGCTCGGGATTCTAGCTAGGGACACTCTGCCTGTTATTTAGCGGATGGAGAATGGAGAACCATCTTTCAGCGTCTTCTTTAATGACGAGTTCGAGAGATGTCAGTGGCGGCGAGGGGGTAGGAGGTGCCGGAATATCGAAGACAAAATTGAGTATTCTTTACCTTGCCGCCCGTCCAGATGGGCCGCATGATGATCGAAAGATTGATGGGCGATGTGTATTCGACGACTCGCTCGTTTGCCTTGGCGATTGGGGCAGCCATGCGACAGTAGCGCCGTGCAGAGGAACAAGCCTGCGGCGGGAAGTTTTAGCGATGGTGGACTCACCTTTGGCAAGGCGAGTTCGTGGGCTTCCTCTTTGCTGGCTCTCAAGTGCTGCGCAGCTTTCGGCCCTCGCGCCATTCAATCCGCTATGCAATATATTCCTTCCCGTCTTCGAGCTGTACCCGGTGCTTTTATTGGGGGAGTAATACGTAAGTTGGCCGAGATTCTCGAAAAAGTTCGCCGGACAGCTAGAGACGAAGATCGGTGCAGGATTGCTCTCCATTGAACTTCTCGTGAACCACCCCCACGATTCTGGTCAATGTCGGCCAGTCCAAACCATGAACCAGCGGGAAACCGCGTAATATCTCCGTTTTCGGACGCAGAGAGCCCGTCGCCCGCCAGGCGGAAAACGAGCCATCTTCCCCTTTGGATTACGCTCGGATTGATCGGTTTGATCGTGGTCGCAGTGGCAGGGCTCGGCGCTTTTCGGTACGTCAATGACCCCTTCCGGACATTGGAGCCATTTCCTGTCGCGAAGTATCTCGAAGGATACAGGGCTTTAGCGGGCTCGAAGTTTCGCGGGAACCTCCGTGTCGAGAACGATCTGGGATGGAAGGAGGGTGTGGGCCGTTTGATGGTGTTTTCCGACAAGGATAACCCGCATCCGGTCGTAGTGATGATCCCGCCCGAGTTTGCGCCCATCTACTTCACCAAGGGGCAGACGTACGAGGCGGAACTGGAAGTCAAAGAAGGAGGGCTGATTTATGCGAATCTCATTCGTAAAAACTAGCCTGGCTGTTTTCGTAGGGGTTACGTCTGCCTTGGCGCAAACTGCCGTTCCGGATTCGACGCCTCAACCACCCGCGCCCGCAGCGGCAGCGACGCCGAAGGCAGATGGTCCGACAGACACCTCTGCTGCTCTGGATTACCTGATGAACCGCAAGCCGCAGGACGGCAGCGCGGGACAGCAGGCGATGAATGCCTCCCGACGCGCAGAGGGCAAAGCCATCGCCGAGGACGCCGTAGGAGTACCCAGGCAGGAAGACCCTGATATGAGGGCACGCTTCGAGCGGTATCTGAGCACGGCGGCGGTGCCGCAGAAGATGCTCGACGATTACTTTGCCTCAATGAAGGAGGTCACGGGCCTTCTCAGGGACAACAAGGTCTTCGAGGCATGGAAGAAGCTGTACGATTTGTCGGAATACCAGATCATCGATGCTGGCGTAAGCCGGGAGCTCGCCAATCGGGTGGAGTCCATCTGGATGACGGGCCGGGCAACAGACAGCATCGACAGGACCAACGACCAGCTCCGCAAGGATGTCAAAACGGCAAACGCAAACGCTGACATGATCTCGGAACGTGTGGCCGACAAGGAGGTCGATTATCAGCGACGGATCAACCAAGGGAATCGAGGGCAGAAATCGTCTCCTGCGAACAACGCGCCCAATGGGGGAGTTCCCATGGCGCAAGACAACAACGTGCCCCAACAGGCCAGCGTCGCGGGTTTGGAGGGGAAGCTGCAATTGACTGAGGAGTACCTTCGCTCGTTGGAACTGAAGGCGAAGATCAAGCTCAACGAGCTGAAGCAGGAGAAGCTGCTCGAACAGGCCAAGAAGGACTTTTCCGAGTATGTCTCGACTCTCTTCAACAGTGGCCGACTCAATCACGTCGTCCTGGCGGCTGATTTTTATCGGAAACTCTTCCAAGAGGGGGAATACCCGGTCGAAATGGCTCAGCAGGTCAATGCTGCGCTGGAAATCAACCGTGATGTCGCCTCTGCCGTCGAGGTGGTCCAGTACAAGGTAGCCAAGAAGCAACTCTCCGGGGCGAACGACAGCCTGCAGCAGGCTTTTACGACCAGTGAGTTGAACCCGGCGGTACTGGGATTGAATCGGGATCTCAAAGAGCAAATCGCGGACTTCAATTTCAAGCTCGACCAGATGAGAAACCTGATCGAGGCCCGAGACTTCGGGAACCTTGAGGCGCTGCTCAGCGAAATCAAGGCAACGGCGGTCGATTTTGATACTACCAAGCCAACGGCCATCGTCAACGCGGTGAAGCTCGAAAGCCAGATGCGGCTCGGCAAGGCCAAGCTCTTCGCCCAGCAGGGAAATCTGGAAAAGGCGATGGAGGAATTCCAGGGGGCAGCTCAAGCGTGGCCGGGTAATCCTGATCTGAAAGACAAGGCGCTGACCTTCTTTAATACTCAGGACGTGCAGTCTCAGGCGCTGACGGAGTTCGACCGACTGGTGGAGGAGCAGAACTATCGTGCGATTTTTGACAAACAGCTGGCGTTTGCTCCGGCAATCCGAGGGGACTCCAAGCGTGAGGAATCTCTGAAGACTGCTCTCGAAGCGATCAAGAATGCTGAGATGGCATCGGAGAAAGCCAACGTCCTCATGCTCAATGGCGACTACTTTGGAGCTTGGGAGGTGATCGAACTGGCTTCGAACAAGCTGCCTGACGATAAGAAGCTCAACAAGCTTCGGGCTGATCTCTCTGGCCGTAGCGCCGAGTTCGTCGCCGCGATCAACAAAGCCCGAGACGCCGAGAACCGGAAGGAATACGGATTTAGCCTCACATGGTACGTGAATGCCCAAAGGCAGTACCCAGCGAGCAGCATTGCCAACGAAGCCATTGAACGACTAACCAAGCAGCTCCTCGGAGGTAAGCAGATGGCTTCTGCCTCTGGAGATGTCCCCCACAGCTGAGACATGATCGAGCATGAGCCTTGAGGTCGAAGCTGTAGCTTCAGTCGCAATCAGTGTCCAAAATTTGTCGGTTTGCGTCCCTGAAAAGCAGGGGACCAAGACTCTGCTGTCGAATATTGACTTCGATGTAGAGAAAGGGCGGTTCATTGCCGTCATCGGAGCTTCGGGCTGCGGGAAAAGCACGCTGATCAAAGCGTTGGCCGGGCTCATTGCCCCTATGGAGGGAAGTGTAGTTTTTGCGGCGCGGAGCGTGCAGGAGCTGAATGCGGAACTTCCCCTAGCCGTAGGCTACCTGCCTCAATTTGGGGCGTTCCATGAAAAGCTGACCGTTCAGGAGAACCTCGACACTGCGGCAGCACTGCGCCTGCCAAGAACGATCTCGCAGGAACGTAGGGATGCCTGGATGCGGCACATCACCGAGTTGGCACGAATCGATCCGCTTCTCCCACAGGAGTACAAGACGCTCTCTGGAGGGCAGATGCGTCGCATGGCCTTGGCGGAGGAACTCATCGGAGATCCTGCCTTTCTCCTGCTGGATGAACTAACCAGCGGTCTCGATGCCTTCTCGGATCAGGAGATGATGGTGTGGCTGAGGAATCTGGCCCACGAGATGGAGAAGACGGTTGTTCTGGTCACGCATGCGACCAACAACCTGCACTACTGTGACGCGATTCTCTTTTTGCATCAGGGAAGACTGATTCACTACGGCGATCAACAATCCCTCCTTGATGCACACGGAGTTGAGTCCATTGCTGAGCTTTTTGGCCTCTATCAGGCTGATCAGCCTCTGGTCGCCGAGGAAGTAGTTCACCGAGATCGAGGTGATGTCGCTGAATCCATCTCGATTAAATCCCTGCCGCCGCCAGGAGGAGGGACGCAGTTTGCTCCATTGCTTGTTCGTCAGGCAAAGCTCTTCTGGCGGGATAAAGGGCAGATCCTCCTCCATGTGGCTCTGATACTGACTTTTCCAGCTCTGGTAGCGGTGTTTGCGACGAGCGGGCTGCCCCAAGTACGAAACCAGACGCTTGCCTTGGAAACGAGCATCCTTCGCACCTTGCAGGATCAGCTCCTCTACCTGAAGGAGTCGTTTCAATCTGCCTCGCTGATCTCGGGTCTCACGATGTTTCAGGTAGTGCTGCTGACTCTCATTGGCGCAAACAACGGTGCTCGTGAAATCGCCAAGGAACGGAGCATCTTGAGCAAGGAGCTTCGAGCAGGTCTCTCGCCCACAGCCTACGTCCTGGTCAAGTTCCTTCAAATCGTGCTCCTGTGTGCCATTCAAGCCTTTTGGATGGCGTGGTTTGTTCGGACGGTCTGCGGATTTCCAGGTAGCCTGACGAGTCAGTTTCTCATCCTGTTTGCCACGGTGCTGGCAATGAGCACGACTTGTCTCGCGATTTCGGCAGCATCTCCTTCCCCTGAGAGGGCTTCGCTGCTCGCCATCTATCTGGTGGGCTTTCAATTGCCCTTGTCGGGAGCCGCGCTGGCATTGCCGGATTGGCTGAGCACGGTGTGTCGTCCGTTCATCGCCGCCTACTGGGGATGGAGCGGATACCTGCAAACTTTCTCGGATACGCGCTATTTCGATATTGTCCGACAGTCGAGTGATACGTGGATCGCTCCGTATCCGCTGGGATTGGCTGTCTTGGGCCTGCACGTTCTTTTGGCGCTCACCGGAGCGGTGTTCTTGACCTCCCGCATCAAAAATCAGGCGGCTCTATGAAAGTGGTGATCGCCATGTGTTTTTCGATTTTATGGGCAGGATATCTGCCCGCATTGACTGTTGAGACCGTCAAGGTGCGTCCCAATGAGGATATGACACGGGCTGATATCAACTTCGCCTCGACCGTGCAAAACCCGCGCGCGGTTCTAGTTCTTTGTCCCGGTTTCAACGGTGATGGTATGGGGATGATTAAGGACGAGACATGGCAGAGCTTCGCCATGCAGCATGACTTGGGACTCGTCAGCCTTTCTTTTGCCTCCGATCCTGAGGTGCTCAAGGAAAAGAAAGGTTATCCTTTCGCCGAGAAAGGCTCCGGAACGCTCCTTCTCAATGCGATTCGTGAGCATTATAAGATGGATTTGCCTCTGCTCATCTACGGATTTTCCAGCGGCGCGATGTTTTCCGAGTTGCTCGCAAATTGGATGCCCAATCGGGTTTTAGGCTGGGCCGCGCATGGATGTGGTTTTGCTGGCCCTCATGTAGCCAATGGTGTGCCGGGATTGGTATCCTGTGGAGAGCGCGATATTCGATACGGAGATGCCATGATGTACTTCAAAAACGGTCGTGCCGTAGGAAAACCGCTGCTGTGGTTGGGGCTTGCGAATTTGGACCATGCGACATCCAAAGCGCAGGAATCCCTCGTCCGAGAGTTTTTTTCAGCTGTGCTCGAAGGGAAAGTAGCCAATGGGGAATGGGTAGACATCGACAGAAAGCTTCCGATCTCTGAGGAGGAAGCCAACAGTATTCCCTCTTTGTCTGGTTGGCTGCCGGACCGACAGTTGCTCGCTCGTTGGAAAGAGGTGCACACACCATGAAGCATTCTCTGGGCCTCGTTTTTACGATAGCAGCCATCTTGCTGTTTGTTTCTCCAGAAAGCCAAGCAGACGATTTCTTCGGTGTTCGAAACATCAAGCCTCTGCTCTCGCCACCTAAAAACCGATATGGCGTTTGGTCTGACGCCAAGCAAGCAGACAAGAAGGTATTTACCCCGTGCGTCGAGGTGGAGGTCTGTACAGGCGAAAAGACACGGTCTGCGTCAACCTCCCTCAAGATTTATTTCTTTGATGAAAGTGGTGGAATCGTTGGAGGTCCAGTCAGCCCGAGTGCTGCTGATCGAACGGATACCAAAACTGGGAAGAAACAGCGATACGTCGTTCCAGTGTTCTATGAGAAAGGTATATGGGAAACCGTTTACTTTTCGATTCCCAGCGAGTTGCAGGGAAAGAAGTGGAAGGCGGTTGCAGTTTTTGGAGATCAGAAAGGAGCTTCGGCGGCAGCTTATCCAAGCGATGCGTTGTTCTCTCTGAACTATCCCGAGAAGGAATTGGTTCAAAGTCAGGTCGGATCAAAGATTGCTCGAAAACCGGCGATGGATCCCGTCATCGAACGAGTTTTTCCGACGGGCAATCCGGACCAACCGAAGATAACCCTCTTTTTACGTCCGCCGGACGGCATCACCGATGCTTCAGAAATCAAGGGTGTGCTGGCTGCCTGTGTTTTGGCCAGAAATCCAGATGATATTAAGAGGCGATTGCAGGCGCTTGAGCCCTCACAAGAAGTGGGGGGATTGATGCGGTTCGCGGATCAACACAAGCTTGCGATTCTTTGCTGGGGAGCCCAAGTATTGTGGAATCCAGCGAAGAATTATGACGAGATTGAGCTACGCAAAGCATTTAAGCTTGATCGAGCATTCGATCAGGTAGCCCGCGCTTGGGAACGTGGAGTCCAACAATTTCACGAAGAGTATGGCATTCCCGACCGGAACTTCTTTCTGTGGGGATTCTGTGCTGCTGGGCAATGGGCTCATCGGTTGGCCATGAGAAAGCCGGATTACTTCCTGGCAGTGTACATTCACATCCCGAGCAGTTTTGATAAACCCACACCCGAGGCGGCCAAGATTCTTTGGCTGCTAACTGCCGGAGAGCTTGATGGCGGTTATAAAAACTCCATTTCCTTTTATCAGGAATGCCGCGCTGCCGGATACAGCATTATTTTCAAGCCTATTGTCGGTTTGGGTCACGCAGGAAGCCCGATTTCCAATGATCTCGGGCTGAAGTTCTTCGAGTATGCCATGAGCGTTAAAGGTGAACGCCAAAAACTGGATGAAAAGATCGCCAAGGCTCAGTCGGAATCATCGAAACTGACTGTCACCGAGCCTTGGCTCGCCCAGTTCAAAGAACCTCCGTTCTACGGCGACTATCTCAATCAACAAGCCTTTGAGAGCAAGGATGTCGATCTCATTCCTGCGACGTTCAGGGTTCCCTTGCCCAGCAAAGAAATCATGGAGGCTTGGAACAAATGGTAGAGCCCCTCTACTTTCATGGTGTTTGGCGCATGGATTTCTGGTTTGGAAATCCGAATATCACGGCGGCATTCCTGGCTACTCTGGCTATCGGTGTATGGATATTTGCCTATTTTGGTAGAGTTGGTTTCTGGGTCTCGGCGATCACATCAACGATCTTCGCCTGTCTTTTGGCCCATACCTTATCCCGAGGTGGAGTCGTCGCGCTGGTTTGCGGTGCAATATCACTTGCCTGCTTTGCTCCGCGTCCATGGAGATCGAAGCACGTTGTAGCTGTACTCGTTGCAGTGGTGGTGGGTGTGGGCTCCTTGTTCTATTTCAAGACAGATGAACGTTTCGCGCATGGTATAGTGCAGGAGGATAAATCGATCACGAATCGATTGCTCATCTGGAAAACTGTCCCGGCTATGATCAATGCCTCGCCGGAGGGATGGGGATTTGGCAATGCGGCAAGGGCGTATGAGCAATGGTTCCAGCCCCTCGACCGCCATGAGCATTACCTCAATCTGGTGAGTACTCACCTGACCTGGCTCGTCGAAATGTCGTGGGTGCAACGGATCGGGTACATCGCATTCTGGATCGGGATACTCCTTCTTACGTGTCCAACCGGTAGGTTTCCTTGGTTTGCAGTACCATTCAGCGTCTGGATAACCTTCTTCGCCGCAGGAATATTTACTCATGTTGCGCAGTTCTGGCAGCTTTGGTTAGTCCCGGGACTCTTCTCCATAGCGGTACTTGCGTCGAGAATCATGAAGATTAATTGGCCCTCAAGGAGAGCTGTAGTCGTTGCAACCTCCTTGATTGCCATTTCCTGCTTCGGGCTGGTTGTTCCACAACTTTTTCCGATAGGGAGATCTTCGATTCGGGGGACTTGGGAAAGAGTCACGATTGGCTCGAAGAATCCTCCTGTCTGGATTTTGGTCGACACAACCATAGTTGGACAAAATTTCGGGAGAACCTTGCGCACGTATCTGGCAGAAAATGGAAATTCACAAGTGGGAGTTTCGCTCAGCGTCGAGGTTCTTCCTTCACTCGATACTACCCGCCTCATAGTGCTTGGAGGAAGTCTCTCTGGCCATCTTCAAGGCTTTCGAAACGCCATCAATGTGACACTCATAAACCCTAAACTGAGTCCTCGGGATATGCGAGATCCTATGGTTTTCCGTAAAGACCTTCGCGTGATTTTTGGGGAATTTAGTCAATCTCCAACGAAAGTTGAATGGCAAGAAGCCGGGTTCAATGAAGTTATAGAAGGAAAAGGGGACTATCTGAGTGACTGGTCCGATATATTCATGAGGAAATAACTGGGAAAATGATTAAGAGATTGTGCATTGATCTTCGTGTGCTTGTCGTCGTTTTTTGTTGTGCCTGCGTGGTTGGGTTGCTAACAAACATTTCTCTTGGTCGGCCGATGAGCTTCACATATCGAAATAGAGCCGAGAGAATGCAGGATTCTATTCAACGAATTGCTGGAGAAGAAACTGCTAACCTACCGGGCTCGATTCCAAAAAAAGTCTCCTTCGCAGAGTTTGTGGAATACGTAGAAAACCGTAAGTGCGTGATTTTCGATGCTCGACCTGAGATATTTTTTCGCCTCGGCCATGTGCCGGGAGCCTTAAGTCTCCCGCGAGAAGACTTCGAACTTCAATATCAAGTACATAGAGAGAAACTAGAAATCGATCGAACACAACCGATTGTGGTCTATTGTTCGAGTGAAACCTGCGAGGACGCAGGCTTGGTGGAAAAAGCGCTCTCTTCACTCGGATATGGGAATGTCGGCGTTTTTGAGGGAGGGTGGAATGCTTGGAAACAGAACGGGAGGATGGCTGAAAAGGCAGAATGAAGGTTGCTTTTCGATTTAAGCGGATGTCACTCGGTCTTCCCACGGTGGTTGGTGGAATTTTTGTCTACACCGGGATCGTGAAGTGTTTTGACCCCGTCGGATTTGCCGATAATGTGGCTTCTTTTCAAGTCCTACCCGCCCTTATGATCAATCCAGTCGCCTTGGTTTTGCCAGCGACGGAGATCATTTTAGGCCTAATGTTGATCTTCGGTATTTATGCAAAAGCTGCGTCGCTCGGCACGGGAATACTGTCGGGAGCCTTCCTCTTTTTGCATACCCAAGCGGCATTTCGGGGTGTTTTGGTAACCTGCGGATGTTTCGGCTCAAACGTCCCCGCATGGATGGATGAAAATTTTTCGTGGTGGGTTTCGTTTGCCCTGCTGGCGTCCGCCATTCGGATATGGTGGAAGATGCAAGGAAAAACCGATGGGAGTTTCGAGTACTGTAAGCAGCAGGCCAAACTCACCGCATCCGCAAAGATGTAATGCGTCTGCAGAATCCATTCGATACGGCTTCTCGGATTTCCACTTTCCTTCAATGAGATTATCTCAGCACAAACGAACAAAAAATTTGCAAAACTAAGTAAACCTGTTACAAGCATTCGACCAAAGCGTAACATGAAAAAACTAAAATATTCTGCCGCTATTGCTTTTGCTGCTGGGGCTCTGGTGGTTTCGAGTTCGTTTTTGCCAGTCGAACAGGGTAATGCGGCGGCAATTGTTAAAAAGTCTGGCGGAGATCGGACGAAAGTGATGGATAATTCGCCGTGTCCATCTCCATCGCCCGGATCATCTCCCGGAGGCGGTTAGGTCGAATATTAAGGGGTGTTGCTGTGCCGCAATCCAAGTCATTAATTGGAAAAATAGTATGCGTAGGAGGGAGATTGGCCCTCGCGTATGGGCTGTTTTATATTTTTTCCGATAGCCCATTACATGGTTGCGGTATTCAGTGGGAAGCGCCTATAAATCATTTTGATGGAGTAAACGAACAGGGACATGTAAGTTTCTGGGATACGGTAGATACCATCGACGTGGGGAATGGATTTAAGCTGCCCTTAATCCTCAATTTCCGCTCAAGTCGCGAAACAACCTCGCCATATGCGGGTTATGGTTGGCTGATCCCGCTGCTGGAATCGAATGTAGTTCAGCTTGATGAAAATCGCTTCATGCTTGTTCAGCCGGATGGCTACAATCGATTTTTTGGAAGAAGCGATTCATCAAAAACGGATCTCTTGGGTGATGGAGGTTGGGTGGCCGAAATGTCGGGAAATAAGTTCACGGCGTGGGCAAGCTGCGGCTGGAAACTAGTTTATATAAATGGGAAGCTTTCATCATTGTACACTCCTGATAATCGTAGATTCGACTGGATTCGAAGCGGTGACAAAGTTACAGAAATTCGCGAGGGTGGCACAACGAAGCTGACAGCAAGGTGGAACAACGATAGCACTGTGCTTCAATCCTTGGAGTTCAATGGCCGGACCATCAAATTTATCCGAGGCGAGAAACCGCGGATTCAGAATATCGCTGGAAAAAACCTTATCGTGGCCGTTGATCAGTCGATGGTGGAACTGACTTCGGCGAGCGGGGTTCCATTGCGAGATTACTCTTTTCAGACGGATCCAAATTTGAATCCAATATTCAAGAACGGATCGCGGATCATAACTTGGGATATAAAAACGCGAACTATTATCTCCGATGGGCAATGGAAATACAGCATCCAGCCTGGGCCAGATCCCCTCGCTAATGCAGCGATTCAGAGGACAAATTCGAAAGGTGAAAATGAATTCTGGCATAACGACACCCAGAAAGGCATCGAGACCGTCCAAGGCGTTAATGGGATTCGAAAAACCACTACAAGATTTGCTTCAGGAAAATTTGCGGGACTCACAAGAAATATAAAAATTGGGGGAGACGCTTTTGAGAGCATAAGAGAGCTGTACTCTTACAACGAGGATGGGAAGCTGCTTCGCAAACAGTTTAACGACATTAATGGAAGGCCGCTCGGAAGTTTCACTCTTGTTGAAAGTGGTATATCGAACCCCGCCTTACCTTTCGATTCAACGAAAAAGTCCGCGTCTGATATAGAAATTAAGGCCGAGATTGGAAATCGGCACGCGACGTACAGGCTGGATCCTCGAACAGGAATCTTAAATATTGTATGGAACGATTCCGAGCCGATAACGAAAAACTAAAACAAAACATATGACCGTCAACAACAATAAATACATCAAGTATGGCGTCTTGGCGCTGGCGCTTGCACTCCCGATGCTTGCGATTGCCGACAGAGACGTGCAGTGTGCAAAAAATGTAACTACAGGCACTCCATGTGCTCTCCCTCCCCCAGGAGGAGGCAAGGACTATCCCCAAGAGTGCGTGAAAACCATCGGGCCGGAAAGCATAGAATGCCAAACTTCAAAAAACGATGATCATGACGAGTCTTGCAATCCTAATCCTCATAGCATTGGCTTAACTTGGGACGTCAGAGATGAATACACATGCCAGAATACGGGCAATAAGGATAATTGTTGTCGTGAGAAGACCAATCAACCTTGCATCTACGAAGTATACACTGCAACTTGTACTGAAACGACAATCGAGGTTCAATGCTCAAACAGTGTAAAATCGATTAAAGTGAAGCGCTGTAATCCGGGTGCGCCGCCCACGGCGAAGGTTTACCAATACGGCGCTACATTTACAACTGGTTGCTAGGGAACTCGATTTGAGGATCTTAATGATAATAAAATTACTTGAACGTGGGGCATTGGTATTCGCCTTAGCTGTGATCAGCCCGATGTTTGGAACAAATCTGTTCGCAGAAATCATCATCACAGATCAGAAAACCAAAGAGATCGTGGAAGGTATCCTTCCACGATCTCTGGTCCCTTATTCTGTTGAATTCCAATTAAGCTTTACCGAGTATGAAGAATCAGGAACGATTACTAGTCTCGCAAAGGTAAATACCCGCGTGCCTCTTTTTAATTCTGATCAATTTTCGACCGAATTTGCTCCATTGCAGATTTCACAAAGAGGCGACGACAGAAAATTTCAGCTTTTCCAGACTTTGTCATACGATGGTGAAAAGTTTACGAGAGCGATTGAGAGGCAGGGATATGAAAATGACATTTACAACGTTAGAGAGGCGTCAATTTTTGATAGGCCGGATGCCTGGTTTGGAATGTTGGTGTATGCTGGTGGAAAAGGATTCATCCTTTCGCAAGTCTTTTCGAATTTGGCGCAATGTAAGTTGGTCGATCTATCTAGATATGAGGGTAGCACTAAGATAAAAATTGTAAGCACTGCTACAAAAGATGGATTTCAAATCACCCTGTCATCAGGCGATCTAGTCGAGCAATTTGATATAGGAACGGCTGGGGTTGCGCCTTATTTGCGCTCGCACATTATATCAAACAATAAAACGGTTGACCCCGAAAAATTGACTGGTGAGATATATCGTATTGATAAATTTAAAATCGTAAATGGATTCTATCTTCCGACCTCTGCGCAGCACTTAACTGTAACTGAAGGGAAGAGTATTTACCGACATGTAATGGAGATCGATGGAGTTAAGATAAATGCAGTTCCGAAAGATTCTCTTTCAGAGCTGTTTGCATTCCGATTTGACGATAAATGGGTGCTGGAAGACAAGCGGTTGAATGTTCGGATCAATCTGCGGGACATTGGCGACTCTTCTATAAAATAGGGGACGTGTGAGCGTTACTATAGATTTTATGACTTTTTTTCTAATCCGATCCGCGCTGGCCACATCGATACTGGTTTCGCTCGTTCTTCGAGGAACTGTCTTTGGAGGCGAGGTATTAAATCCTATTGACTATTCCTCTGAAAAGGTCATTAATTCACTCAGGAGTGATGGTGTAAAGGTTATTGTTTATGATCTGATATCTTCGGATAGATTAAAAGATGCTATCTCAAATGCAGATAAGGCCGTCTTGAAGTTTTCTCGTCCGAGCGGCTCCCAGTATTTTGTAGAAGTTCAGCGAGGTGATCTTGATGTGTGGCGGATTAATGAGAGAGGGCGCGTTACGGAAGTAGCTGGAACTGCTAATCTTTTGTCGGCCTTGCTCAAGCAGGGACGTCCGGAACTGTGTATAGTGGCAGAGAAGAATGTCTCGGCATCGCCGGCGACGGCGGTGTCCTTACCCGAGAATGATGTCGTGCGGATTAAGATGACTTCCTTGAATTCTAAGGAATGCGAAACATCGATTGCCAAGTCTGAATTGATATATAGCAAGGGAAGTGTCGGGTTTCCAGAAATGATGACCTTTCAGATAACTCCTGCGCTAAACAATATTTCAAAGGTTCGTATTCCTGTAAGAAACACCACAGCTGAGCCGATCTCTATCATTAAGGTTCGGGGGGCATGTAGTTGTTTTCGTGGCGCTAAGGATCTACCTGTAGTTGTGCCTGCGAACGGTATCGCTGTTATACCAATGGAGTTCTATCTTGATCCTGAACAACAGCGGGATAAAGTCTTGACTCAGGTCGCTTTTATTACGGACGGATCGTCTCCCATTACTGGGACCACGAATGTTGAATTGAATCTGAATCGTTCTGGCCTCGTACGTGTCATTCCTTCCAGCATTCAGAAAAACGTGTTTCTGGGCGCTGAGTCTGAGAAGCTCGGTGAGATTTTAGTTGTTGCTCATAAGACTATAGCTGACACCGCAAAAGTCGTCTCAGTGAGTTCTGATGGTGTTTTGCGCCCGGTTATTTTGTCTGATAAGAATGGATTGGATCTTGGCGATTATCGGATTATCGGGGTTGTCGATATTAATAAAGCCGATGAGGGTCTGGTGGCGCCTGTTAAGGAGCATGTCAATATCCAACTAACAGGTGACAAAGTTAATAGTGTTGAGGTTCCTGTTACTGTGACGGTCATTAATTCGAGTGATCCAATATGAAGCGTTGCTGTCTAGTATTTGCGATAGTATTTGCTCTGGTTGACTGTGGCTTGGCGCAGGAATATCTTGACTATGCGTCTGTGTTTTCAACTGCCCAAGATCGAACAACAAGCGACATTCCGAAGGATGAGAGAATTTACGTTTTAGGTCCCGAACAAAGTACGGAAATTTATCTAAATAACGGCCGTGAAGAACGAAGGCAATTTTTGTACTTGAGGGTGTATAATAGAAAAGAGATAAGGACTATTGAGCAGTTGTTTCTTAAAAAGTTGCGTTTGAATAACGGTGTTCAATTTAGGGTTATTTTGTTCCGGAAGACAAGCAAGACGCCAATTTTGAAATTGTCCGGACAGCTTTCCGATATTTGCTTATCTCAATTTCCTCTTGAGGGTGAAGATATATTGATTATCCAATCAGGTAAGGGTTAAAAAACTGCTTTAGGTATTATAGAGTCCCATGATTTGCTCCTGGCCTGACCCCGTAAGCGGGACGCTTCAAATCTGAAGTTCTGTTGTGGTTGTTTGACGCTGTTCCGAAGTCTGGACTGGGGATAGCTTTAGTCCGTGGCAGGTAAAAGCCTCCTGAGTTTTCCTGCTTTCGTTTGTTTTGTTGAGAGTCCGCAAGGTCTGCGCTGCGAACGGAGGCAAGTTCGCCAGCGCACCGTGTGGATGGTAGTCGTTGTAATCCTCGCGCCACAGATGGAGTTTGTCACGCGCATCTTCCAGCGAGGCGAAGAGATGTGTGTTGAGACACTCGTCGCGTAGCCTGCCATTGAAGCTTTCGATGAGGCCATTTTCCACAGGCCGACCCGGCCTGATGAACTCCAGCGCCACCCCTTTGCGATAAACCCAGGCATCGACTGCCTTCGAACAGAACTCTGTGCCGTTGTCCACGGTGATCGACTGAGGATAGCCTCTTAATTCAGCTACCCGCTCCAGGTTCTCAACCACCCGCTGTCCTGACATGTGGAAGGCTGCGTCCAGCTTTAGGCATTCGCGGGTAAACTGGTCTATCATCGTCAGCACCCGGAAGCCTTTTCCGCTTTCAAGCCGATCCGCCATGAAGTCCATCGCCCACTTCTCATTGGGCCGACTCGCTTGTCCGACACTGCGCCGCTGGGCGCTGGCCAACCTCCGCCGTTTCTTGCTTCGCATCTGCAAGCCAAGCTCTCGATACAGGCGATATACCAGTTTCTTTCCCACTGCCAAGCCCTCGCGCTTGAGCAACACCGTCAGTCTCGGATAACCAAAGCGCACCCTCACCAAGGCCAGTTCTTTCAGCCGCATTTTCAAGGCGATATGCTCATTCTTGCGGCTCCGATAATAGAAGCTCGATCGCCTCAACAACATCAGTCCACGGGCCCTGCTGCGGCTGATCTCGAACCATTCCACTAACTGATGGCTCAGCTCGCGACGCCGCACAGGCCTCAAGGCTTTTTTTTCAACACCTCCTGGAGGATGTGCTTGTCCAATGTCAGGTCGGCCACCAGCCCCTTCAATCGTCGATTCTCTTTCTCAAGCTGTTTGAGCCGACGCAATTCGCTCACCCCCATCCCGGCATACTTCTTTTTCCAGTTGTACAACGTCGGCTCGCTAATCCCCATTTCCCGGCAAATCTCCAACCCATTGGCTCCTCCCTCTATCTGCTTTAACGGTAGATAATCTTTTCCTCACTGTGTCTTTTCCGTGGCATTTTCTTGCTCCGTTGCGGAACTTCTTACCGCCTCAGGACTAAAATTCCCATCGCCCAGTTTTCCGATACAACGTCATCCTCCTTACATTCCAAAAACTAAACACCTTTGGTCCAAAAATCGATTGCATCTTAGTTAATTGGCGTTTGGGATTTGATGGGGGGTTAAATGAAGCTGTTTTAAGTTTTGCATGAAGAGATCTTTAGCGATATAGGGGAGGTGAAAACTGCTTTTGCAATTTTTGCCTTCTTGATCGTTTCTGCGGTGATTGCGTGTGCTGCTGGTTTTGGTTGGCAGATCAATTATTCTGATGCTTTGGAGCAAGCCGCAAAAGAAAGAAAAGCGGTACTTTTAAATTTCAGCGGCTCGGATTGGTGCGGGTGGTGCATCAAATTGGATAAGGAAACCTTCTCGGAAAGAAAATTTACTGAATTCGCAGAAGATAAGCTTGTACTGGTGGGAATCGATTTTCCGAAAAGCAAAACGCAGTCTCCACAGGTGAAGGCTCAGAATGAGGCGCTCGTCAAGCAGTACGGCATTGATGGCTTTCCGACACTGATTCTCCTCGATTCTGAAGGAAAGGAGATCGCTCCCAATGTCGGTTATCTTCCAGGAGGTCCTCAGGGTTTTATAAAGTGGGTACGGGACGCAGAAGGGAGGTAGGATTTCAATTGAGGGCGCTGGTAATATCTGCCGTGTTGCAGCCATTTTGACTGAACAGCAACTTTCTCGTTTTACTCGCTCCGTTTTTTTGGGAGCAGATCAGCGCGCCGGGCCGCATTTGAAATTTGCTCGGTCTGGCTGCGCTTTGTCGTGAGCTGCCGCATCAACAGGAGGTATGCCGAACGCATGACGTGCATCCATGGAGTTGTCTCGAACTCGAAAGCTTTATCACCCGTCTTTGTCACCCATCAGAATCTTTTTGGTCCGCTTGAGTCACTTCTGGTCAAATCAGAGTTCCTGTATAAGTGACTACCCGGAAGGTGGTTGTCTTCAGGTGTCCTCGGCAGTCTCCACGAGTCAAAAACGGGCAAAAACGGGCATTTCGAATTAGAAGACCGGTGCTCTATCCACTGAGCTACGGGCGCAAATTGTTGATAATCAACGTCTTTTCCTGTCCGCTTTCGCCGTCCGTTTGATTTTTCTACGGTGCTGTTCTGCGGTGCAGACGGAAAATCCGCTCCACTATACCCAAAAAAGATGGGTCAAAACAGCTCCAGCAGAACCTCATTCGGCAGGCGAGAGCGACCGCTACTATGCCCGAATCTGAAGCAACGGCAAAGAAGTTTGGAAGTCGCTCGAGACATCCCACTTTTCCGTGGCTGAGGCCCGGCTTTCGAAGTTCAAAAACGAGCAGCGAGCGCGGGTGGACGTAGAGGTCGCTACGGCGGATGCCAAGATCACGTTTGGAGAGGCTGCGGTCATTTCGTCTACGTGGTTTCCTGCTGAGGAGTCTTCGCGGAAAGGCTCCTGTTTCCGCGTATTTTCCGATCATCGGGATGGGCCTTCTTTCCTTACGATGAGGCAAAATTTAGTCCCCCCGGAAACCCTCCAGCTTAGCTGGAGGACCCCCGGAGTTTGACGGCTTCGGGAGTCTCTCGAGGTCTCTGATCGTGAACCGCTCAAAGTTTACGAAAGGAGACAGCAGTGAAGGTATACGAGGCGCTGCGGCATACAACCTGGGAGTGCAAATACCATGTGGTGTTTGTCCCGAAGTGCCGCAGGAAGGTGTTGTATGGGCAGATTAGGCAGGAACTCGGAAAGGTGTTTCGAGAGCTTGCCGAACAGAAGGAAAGCGAGATCGAAGAAGGGCATCTGATGAAGGATCATGTGCATATACTGATCTCGGTGCCGCCGAAGTACTCGGTGGCGCAAGTGATGGGATATCTCAAGGGCAAGAGTGCGATCCACATCGCGCGGGTGTATGCCGGACGAAGAAGGAACTTCGTTGGGCATTTTTGGGCGAGGGGATACTGGGTATCGACGGTGGGCAAGAACGAGGCCGCGGTGCGTCGCTACATCCAGGAGCAGGAAAAGGAAGACCAGCGGCTTGAGCAGATGACCTGGCGGCGCTTTGAGCGCCTCCCAATAACAATAAACCGCTTTGAGCGGTTCACGCTATTTCAAGCCTCCGGCTCTGCCGGAGGTTTCTGACAATCTGAAGCGCCAGTATTCGAAGACGCCCTCGATCACGTTGTCCGGGCGGCTCCCGAGAAGGGACTGCGAGCCGGTATCCTCGTGCGCAACGCCGCAGATACATCCGACCTGTTGCAACGTGGCTTTACCAAGTTGGCAATAGACTCTGACATTTCAATCCTCCGGAGCCGATTTCTCGCCATTGGCACGAAGGGCTGATTCTCAGCTAATGATGGCCTGCTGGATTGAAGAGGATTCAGATATCTGTACCTTCCTGAAGAGCAGCAGGAATCACTTCTGATATTTTTCGGCAGCCGCCGAAAACCCGGAAAAGCCCTCGCGGAGATACATTCGGTGGTGTGCTGATGGTTTTCTACGGTTTCGTTCTACGGTCGAGCGAGTTTTTCATGGAAGAACGTGAAAAGCATCGCAACGCTACGGAATCTTCCGCTGTACGACTGGATCGCGGAAGACGGTGCCCCCGGCGTCCTTAGCCACCTGTGGCTAACGGTCCAGGAGCGCTTCTAGTCCGATGTGGCGGACCCGGTCGTTACGTCAGCCAGGGAGGCTGCGATGACGAGTTCGTCGACAGTCATGGACATTGCCTTCCCCGCAAAGTTTCCGGAAAAGACCTCGATTCTCCATTCGCCGCCAGTATTGACAGATCTGTCGGCGGGGGCCGAGACAGCCGAGGCCTGGCTGAACTCTGCGAGATGCTCTTCCCGGGCGCCTTTTTTGAGCCACTGTTCGTAACTCGGGTATTCCAGTATCCAGATCCGGGCCTCCGACCCTGCGAGCTTGCCGATGACGAGGTAGACGGCTTCGCCCAGAGGGTTGAAATCACTGCTTATCGTCGAGATCTTGCCGAAGCCCACTCCGGCGGAGTTCCGGAAGTTCCGGGCGCCGTTTGGGGCAAGGATGAGATCGCCCACCTGGACGAAGGCGGTGGTGCTGCCGGAATTGTGGGGAGGAAAGTCATTATCGAACCTGCACAGGTAGCTGTAGTAGACGGTTCCTGTGGGCGATGCGCTCAGGCTGGCGGCGAGGTCGGTGCGGGTGGGGAGGCCGTTCTTTTCGCTGCCTGCTGTGGCGGTCACGGTGACAGCACCTCCCGACACCGGGTGGAAGCCCGGCCCAAACTCAAGTCCCGTAGCGTTAAAGATTGCCGTTCCGGTGCCATCACTTGTCGCGACGGGTGTAATCTTCAAGCGGTATTTGCCAGTCAGACCTTGGGAGGCAGCCGGGACGCCTTTCATATCGGCTCCCTCCTCCAAGGAATAGGCAAAGGGTTCATACACGAGCGTGCCGGCACCCAGGGGTGACGCGAGGATGGCCGCCGAGACGGAAAACATGATCAAGGGGGTGATTCTCATGGTTGGGCTGGGGAGTTTTGAGGACGAATTTCAGAAATCGAGCAGGGCATGCGTTAATGAACGCGCCTGCGCGATTTCCGCCAGGGAGGACCCGAAGGCGAGTCTTTCGCTTATGGAGAGGTTTCCCAATCAAAAAATGGAGCCAAGGTGTGAAATTGGCTTTCCAAATATCCGGACATATTCCTATCCGGTGCAGATCACCCTGGGAGCTGGCCTGATCGGGAAGCGGTGCCTTTCGCTCTGAGCGATAGCGAATTGGCTGCGGGCGGTTCCTGCTTCCTGTTTCTCGCTTCCGGGGTGTGCTTATCACCGGAAGGTGATTAGCTTCTCTTCCGGCTCTTCGGGATTGGCATGCGCCGCGATCTTTCAGGAGGGCGGGCGGTGGAGGAACGTACGACGAGATGGGGAATGACGCGGATCTGCTGGATTTGCGCGGCGTGGCGGATGTGTTTCATACGGATCCGGCGAATCAGCAGGTCGACCGCAAGCAGGCCCATCTGATAAAAATCCTGACACACCGTGGTCAGGGGGCGGTGGCAGGTTTCCCCGGCTTCGATACCATCAAATCCGGTGACGGAAATCTGCTCGGGGACATCGATGCCCTGCTGGAGGCAGGCGCGGATGACCTCGATGGCGACCATGTCATGACTGCAGCATATGGCGGTCACCTCCTTGTCCTTGCACTGGATCTTTTTGATGATTTCCGGCAGGGATTCCTCGGACTCGAGCGGGATCTGGTAAATCCTGCCGGGCGAGGATTCCGAGAACATCCGGGCGGCCAGGTAGCGGTAGGCCTCGCATCGTTGTTCGACGTTGGGATAGGACATGTCCTTGGTCACGTAGGCGATGTGGAGATGTCCCTGTTTCGCGAGGTGTTCCAGGATGGTCTGGATCCCGGCAAAGTTATCGACACCGACATAGTCAAACGGCCCCCAGTTGCAGTCGTTGACCACGAGCGGGATATTGCGATCCGTGATGCGCTTGAAGGTCTCCATGTAGTCGTGATCGGGATGAGGCCAGATCACGATGCCGTCGGTTTTGAGCTTCAGCATCTCCAGAAGCTGCTCCTGCTGCTGAGGGCCATCCACTGAGAGCATTGGGGTAAAGCCCACCTTGGCAAGGTGGCACACGTCATGGGCGGCTTCGACGAGGTTATGAAAGATGCGCTGCTTCTTGTGCAACGGATGAGGGCAGAGGACGCCGATGTGCGCCGCCTTTGGCGCTGTCAGCGGTGATCCGGCGACATAAAGTTTGTATCCGTCGCGGCGCAGGAATCCCTCCGCGATCAGGCAGGCGATGGCTTTGTTCACCGTGGGTCGGCCCACGCCAAACAGCTCGGCGAATTTTCGTTCCGGCGGGAGCCTGTCGCCGTGACGCAGTTTTTGCTCTTCGATGTACAGCCTGAGTTTGCCGACTGTGTCCTGATATTGGAAAAGCGACGGAGAGCCTGGAGTCATGGCGGGGAAGGGGATCTCGCACTCTTCAAAATGGTCAGCCAAATTGAAAGTTTTTTCCAAACGAAACTTTGATGCGCGTCGGTGGCGCGATAGCTTTTAGTCATTCACTCCCCCTGATTGAATGACCAAACTATCCAGCACACGAGTGGAATGCTCTCAAGCCAAGGGCTCTTCAGCAGCTTTCAGCCTGGTGGAGCTGCTGGTGGTGATGGCGATCATGATCACGATCATGGGCATAGCCGCGCCTGCATTCAGTGGCATCAACCGGGCGGCGAATGTCTCCTCGGCGGCTTATGAAGTGGCGTCGATCATCGAGAACGCACGCTCCTATGCCATGGCGCGCAATACTTATGTATGGGTCGGATTTTTTGAGGAGAACGTCACCGCGACTACGCCGGGGAGTGCTGGGAAGGGTCGGATCGTGATCGGGGTGGTCGCCTCCAAAGATGGCACCGTGATTTATGATCTGGCCAGCCCCGGGCAGCTTCCTGCGGACCGGATCGCGCCTCTCAACCGGACGGTGAAGATCGAGAACATGCTGTTGAAAACGTTTCCGGAAGGAACAGGCAGCGGGGCGGATTTTGATTCACGTCCGCCGGCCAACGACGGGGGAACATGGATTGAAAGCAGCGGGGTCTCGCAGACGCCCTTTTCCATGGGGGGATATGTTTTTCAAAAAGCCATCGAGTTCAATCCTCGCGGGGAAGCGCGTATCAACAATGGAGGCAGTGCTTTGCGGCCTGTGGTGGAGATCGGCTTGCTACCGGCACGAGGAGCCGCCGTGGATCCTAATGAAAGCAATCTGGCAGCCGTTCAGGTGAGCGGGGTTGCTGGCAACGTAAAGATCTACCGGAGGTAGGGATGAAGCGAGGGGGCTTCAGCCTGGTGGAAGTTACGCTTGCTCTCGGGGTGGCCGCCTTCTGTCTGATCGTTGTCTTTGGCCTGATCCCCGTCGGATTGCGAAGCAACCAGGCGGCGGTCGAGCAGACGGCGGCGGTTGGCATCCTATCAAGCATCGCCGCCGATCTGAGAGCCACGCCGAGGACGAGTCCTGCCGGGCAGAAGATTGCCTCACAGCGTTACGCCATCGACATCCCCGCCAATCCCGTCACCACCCAAAGCGTAGCCACGCTTTTTCTCGATGAGGACGGCAACTGGTCAAAGACGGCAGACGCAAAGTCACGGTATCGATTGACCGTCACATTTCCCCCTAATGGGGCGGATAGCCGAAGGGCTACACTCGCACATCTGAAGGTCTCCTGGCCGTCTTCTGCGGCGGAACCCGTGGGATATGCGGAATCCTTTGTGGCCCTGGATCGCAACTGATGTGGGAGAGATTTTCACCATGAGATGGACTCGGGAGGCCTGGCGCGGCTTTAGTCTGGTGGAACTGCTCGTATCCCTGGCAGTCCTCGCCGTGCTGCTGGTATTCATCAGCCAGATCTTTGGTTCGGCGACGGCAGTGACCGGTTCCCGGAACCAGCGCATGGACGCGGACGCCCAGGCGAGGGCGGTGTTTGGCCGGATGGCGGTGGATTTTGCGCAGATGATCCGGCGGCCGGATGTGGACTATTTTCTCAAATCTGAGGCGAGCGACGCCTCCGGCAGCAATCCCCAGGCGGGCAATGACCGGATGGCCTTCTACAGCCAGGTGCCGGGGTATTCCTCGGCCAGCGCGGCGATGCAAAGTCCGGTCTCCGTCGTTGCCTGGCGGATCAATGAGAGCGATGCCGGAGGGCCCTTGAATCACCTGGAGCGGCTGGGGTGCGGGCTGGAGTGGAGCGGCGCATCCTCCCTCGCTTACACAGGTCCGTCAGGGCCTCTCGTTTCCGCCTCGGGGGATAACAGGATATCCTCCAACTGGCCGGCGGCGGTATCTGCCACCCAGGCAGATTCCCGCTATGAGAATGCCGGGCCGGAGGTCTTCCGGTTGGAGTATTATTATTTCCTGCGCGGACAGAGTGTGAACGGGATCGCTTACCCTTCCATGGCCAGCGCGACGCCATGGGATACACGCATTCCCGGGCGGTCATCGGTCGACGGGCTGCGCGATGTCGCCGCCATCGTCGTGACCATTGCTGTCGTGGATCCCAAGAGCCGGCAACTGATCACGGATGAGCAGCTTGCCGCGCTGGCCGACAGGATGAAGGATTTCGATGCTTCCACGATGACCTCTCCTGGCGACCTCAAGACGCAGTGGCAGTCCGTGATCGAAGACGCCGGGAATGGCATCCCCCCCTCCGCCTCCGCCGCGCTGCACACCTACGAACGCACGTTTTCGCTGTCCCCCGCCTTTTAAATACCGGATGAAGCCGCGATCCTCACACATCGACCTCGTCGCGAACGGCAGGCCCGAGAAAGGCGTCGCGCTGGTGATCGTGCTTGCGCTGGTCGTGCTGTTGACGGGCCTGGTGGTCGCGTACTTCTCGCGTTCGATGTGGGATCGGCAGCTTTCCAACAGCAGCCTGCATCAGGCCATGGCCGACGAGTTGACACGAAGCGCGATGGATATCATCACTGGTGATCTCAAGCAGGAGATCGCCAACGGCTCCACCCGGACGACAGCGGGAGCCACGACGATTTACACGCCGGTTTCTGCAGCCGGAACGATGCCGGTCAGGAACACGCCGACCAATCCCTCTCCGACTCTGCTGCGTATCAGCACTGCCACGGATATTGGCGCGCCCGGAGCGGATCATCCGGCCTCTCCGGCCATTTCCACCACGCCGTCGGCAAACGGACGGAGCATTTCGCTCAAGCGGTGGAACAGTCATTACCTGCTGCCCTTGGGAAATCCTGCAAAACCGCAGGACACGACGCCGGTGAGCAGCGGAGCGGAGGCTTTCACGGCGCCGGGCTGGGTGTATGTGACCAATGCGGGTCCGGTCAAGCTGGCCACCCCCGACAAGGCCGTTATCGGGCGCTACGCCTACGCGATTTATGACGAGGGGGCGCTGCTGGATATGAATGTCGCCGGGTATCCGTCACCGCTTCCCTACGTCTCCGGCCCGACCATGCCGCCAAGCTATGCCTTGAAGGGATCGCTGGCTTTTGCCGATCTGACCCAGTTGAAGGACGCTTCGGGGAATTCGTGGATGACGGGAGCCGGGATCAATTCCACTGTCGGATGGCGCGACTACGCCTCCCTGCGCAACGCTTCGGGGCAGCCGGATGGCGTATTCCCTGCTCTGTCCTTTAGCGGGCCGTCTGTCTACCCGGCGTACGTTGATCTTGCGGCATCTGGCGCGACCGACTCTCCGGATGTGCGGCCCGTGGCGGATCCCAACGGGCGGACCGATCAGGCATTTCCATCCCGGCAGGCGCTCATCCGCTTCTGCTCGAGCATCGGGACGGAGAATTTCAATCCCAACGCGCTGCAGTATCTGGGCACGTTTTCCCGTTCACTGAATGCTCCCACGTGGAGTCCGCAGGCCGATGCCAGCAACGGATTCCTGTACAAGACCGACGCGGAGAAGCCGGAGTCGGCCAATCGCAATATCCCGAATGTGAGGACAAAAAAAGCCTTCACGCGTGCAGATGGCTCCAGAGCGGAGATCGGCGAGGTGCTGGTCAATCAGCGGTTTCCTCTTAACCGGCTGGCTTTGGTGACGGACTCGGCCACGGCTGCGGAGGGTTCGGATATCGAGAGGTTTTTTGGGCTGACCCGTGAGACGGCCAAGGGCGAGCCGTGGGTGTATCGAGGCGGAGCTGCGAGCATTGCCACTCTCGACGAGGTTGCCGCCCAAGGGTGGGAGCCCGATTTCTTCGAACTGCTCAAGGCGGCAATCCTCGCCGGTTCCCTCGGCAAATACAGCGACAACGACAATCATCTCGTCACCAAAACCTTGGATCGAAACAAGGATGTCCAGATATTCCAGATCGGAGCCAACCTGATCGATCAGTACGATGCCGACAATCACCCGACCGTAATCGGGTTCGGATCGTTTGATCCCATCTATGGCACGGAAAGCCTGCCATATCTCAATCACCTCTATGTCACCATCTTCCGGCCGAATCGCGGCGACCCCCAGTATCCCACTTTGGAGGGCTGGCTTCAGTTCGGACTTTGGAATCCGAATGGAAACGCTGCCGACCAGACGACCGACAGAAAGTACCGGATCATTGGCACCGACGGACGGGCTTACCTTGAAGCCAGCAGCGGGACGAATTTCCTCTCCGCGCAGCAAAACCTCGCCGGACGGTATCTGGAGTTCACCGCCCGCGGTTCCACGTTTGCGGAGCCGCAGTTGTTGATCCCAAGCTCCACCATGACTGGCGGCGTGACTTTTGCGGGGGTGCCGATCGATGCGACCAATGACTCCTCTGGCTACTTTGGCAGCCCGGCGCAACCTTCCTATGCATCCACCACGACGGCGGTTACGACCACCTCGCCTTGTTATCTGGTGGGTTTCTACCTTGGTTCCGCGGTCAATCCGATCACGGGGGAACCCGCCAGGGACCGTACGATCACGGGCAATCCCTCCGATCCGGCGTCGCTTTCGTATTACCACGCCCGCAACGCGCTGGGCAGCGGGGGGCGGTATCCGACATTCGCCCTCCAGTATCAGGATGATGACGGCACCTGGCGTACTTATGAGTCGGTCCAGGCCCGGAGCTTCTATCTCGATCATTGGTACCAGTACGGCTTCAAAAGCTGCACCACCTGGCTGACTGGAAAGTACAACCTGAATTCTGGCTGGGGTTCCGACAGTGGCCGTGGCACCTCGGTCGGCAGTGGACTGGCATTTGGTCTCACCGCGCTGAGCGCCATGGACCCGAGGTCAAAGCGTGGCGGCATGGTCAGCACCATCGGATTGAATGGTCGTCCGATTGTCGCGCAAACGACCATACGGCCCAATAGTTGGGCCAATCGGTTCGATTCCGAGCCGACATCGAACTCGGGATACCCGAAGAACCCCGCCGGAATCACCATGTGGACCGGATGGAGCACGAACAACACCTTTCAGCCAGCCAAGACGGCGGACAACAAGGCGGGGGCGAGCAGCTTCGTCACGGATCTCGATGGAGTCGTGCGGAGGGCGGACGGCGACGAAAGCAACAAGGTGTCCCCTCTCTGGCAGGTGGCATCCGGGACGACCGCACAGGCCGTGCGGGCGATGAGGCCGACGATGCTGAACCGGCCATTTCGCTCGGTTGGAGAGATGGGATTTGCCATGCGGGGAGACCCCTGGAAATCGCTTAACCTTTTCAGCTCGGATAGCGCAGACGCAGCGCTGATGGATTTTTTCACGGTCGTGGACGAGCCTGTGGTCGCCGGGCGTGTCAATCTCAACACTGCATCCCGAGCCGTGCTGTCCGCCATCCTCACTGGTGCGCAGAAAGCCGAAGACGGAACGACCCTTCCTCCCGTCCTGTCCTCCGCCGAAGCTGGCAAGATCGCCGATTTGATCATTCAGAAACGCGCTTCAGCGCCGTTCCGCAATGTGGCTGAGCTTGCCACCCGGGTGGGCGACGACCTCCCTGCTGCGTTTGACACCGGCCCCACCAACACGAGCGACGGGTATTTCAAGACGCGCCGGGAATCCGCAATGCGCGCCCTCGTGGATGCGGTCGACACCCGGACTTGGAATCTCCTGATCGATGTCGTCGCCCAGACGGGCATGTTTGCTGCCAATGCCCCGCAAACGGAGGCTGCGCTCAACAGTTCCTTCATCGTGCAGGGAGAGCGCCGCTATTGGCTGCACCTCGCGATCGATCGCTACACGGGCGAGGTCATCGCCAGGGAGCTGGAGGCTGTTTATGAGTAGACTGCGTTGCTGTATTGCCCTATCCTTTGTTCTCCTGTCGGTCGTGTGGTCGCCGGGCCAGGAACCGGCGGCGCCCAGGCCGGCGGTCGCAGCAGTCCCGCCGGAACAGGGACGGTGGAAGATCATCGTGACGGATGCCAAAGGCGAAAAGGCGGGAAGGACGGATGACCGCACGCCAAAAGTCGTGGAGATCGAGATCTGGAGGTCGGGCTCCCGCGCCCGGATGGTTCAAACGATCTCCAATGGAGCCACCGCGGAAAGCTGGATTGCCGACGACTATCTGCTGAGCCGCTTTCCGGCCTTCCCGGACATTTACGTTACCCGGCTCAATGATCGCGCAACGCCTCTGGATGACGGCATGTCGGATTTCCGCGATGCCTTCCCGGGTATGACCTGGCTCGACCCGAAGTATCTCGCAGGCACGGAAACGAAAGACGGAAAACTCTGCGAACATTACGTGAATCCCGAGGCGGATTGCGAAGCCTGGATCGCGGCGGACTCCAAACTCCCGGTCGCCTGGCGCAAGGGGTCCCGGGTCTTCACCTATCGATTTCTTCCCCCGGAAAACCTCAGCATGCCCGAGCCCTTTCTCGGCGAGTTGAACAAATATCTCAAAGCCGACTCCCAGTAGGCGCACCTTTTCCCCATATCCTTCATGTTACCGTCCCATCATCTGCCCCAGCTCATCATCAACCGCATCGACGGCGCGATCCGCAGGCTTCGCGAGGAGATATGGCAGGGGTTCCTGCCGGTCGATGTATCAGCTACTCCTTCCGGCCCCCAGCAATATGATGTCGCGCAGGCGTGGCGGCAGCCATTGAGCCCGGTCAGACCTTGCTCGTTTTGGGGAAGGTTGTTTGATCAGAGATGGTATCGGCTCGATATTCCGCCCTCGGGCGGGCCGTTCTGGCTGAACTGGCGTAGCCAGAGCGAGGACACGCTCTATGTGAATGGCGAGCCGTATTTCGGCTTCGATGTCGGGCATCGCCACGTCCGGTTACCTGCGGGGGCAACTGAGGCATGGGTCGAGTCGAATTGCATTCAAAGCGCGATCTGGCACCCGGAAGCCTCGCCCATGGATGCGGCGGGAAGCTATTTTGAAGGGGCCTTTCTTGGCTGGAGGAATGAAGAAGCCTGGCAGGCCTACAATGATCTGAAATGTCTCTTTGATCTCGCCGCCGACCAGCGCGGACGCGAGGACAGCAGGCTGAGTGCCGGGATCGTTCCCTTCGGCTTGCAGGTGCCGATGGAGCGCTTTTCGCCCGCGTTTCGTCTCCTGCTGCGCATCCTGAACGAAGCGGTCGATGCCTGGGACAGGACGGGAACGCTGGATGCCTTGCGTGAGCGGCTGGCGGAAGGATATCGGGATTTGCGGGTCGACAAGACCTTCATGCGATGCGTGCTCACCGGCCATGCGCATATCGACCTCGTGTGGCTGTGGCCCGAGCGGATCGGTGAGCTCAAGGCCGTGCATACCTTCTCCACTGTGAACCGTCTGATGGAGGACTATCCGGAGTTCCGCTTCGCCTATAGCCAGATCGCGAGCTATGAAGCCGTGCGCCGCCGCACTCCGGGGCTTTATCAGCGGGTGAAGGATCGCATGGAGTCCGGCCAATGGCAGGCCACGGGAGCGATGTATGTCGAGTCCGATACGATCCTCGCCTGTGGCGAGGCCCTGGCACGCAGCTTCCTGCTTGGGCAAAAAGGGTTTCAGGAAATGACGGGACGACCTGCCCAGCTCACCTGGCTGCCGGACGCCTTTGGCTACTCGGCCTGCCTTCCCCAGATCATGGCCCAGACCGGGGTGAAGTACTTTTACACCACCAAAGTGACGTGGAACTCGATCAATCCCTTTCCCTATAGCAGCTTCATCTGGAGGTCGAATGGCTCGGAGGTGATCGGCCACGTTACGCGGGATGCGGGCTACAATACCTTTGTCCAGGTGCCGGAGATCCGGGCCTGCGTGCTCGGGCATCAGCAGGGGGATATTCACCAGGAGTGCCTGCTGCCGACAGGCTTTGGCGACGGAGGCGGAGGGCCCACGGCGGAGATCTGCGAAAGGGCTCGGCGTCTCGGGGCATTGCCCGGGATGCCGGAACTCGCCTGGGACCAGCCGGAGGCTTTCTTCGAACGTCTGGCGCGCCTGCGCGACCAGCTTCCTGTCCACCAGGGAGAGTGTTATCTTGAGTTTCACCGCGGCACATACACAACCCACGGGAATTTGAAGGCTGCCTTCCGGGGATTGGAGCGGGCCATGTGTTGTGCTGAGGCCGTTGCCGTGGTTACGGGGCATCGGTGGGATATGGAGGAATCCTGGTGCCGCCTGGTGTTTGCCCAGTTCCATGATTACATCCCGGGGAGTTCCGTATGGGATGTCTATGCAGAGGGGTTGCCTGACTTGAAAAAGCATGCCGTCGCGCAAATGGATCACGCTCACGCCGCGCTCAAGCAGGGGAGCGATGAGAGGGTGTGCGTTTTCAATCCCCACGCGGTTGAGGTTCGACGCTGGATCGAGGATCCGTCGACAGGCCGCGCCGTGTGGATGACCATCCCTCCTCTGGCTGGAGCCGAAATCGGTTCCTGCGGGAATCCCGATGCCGTACACGTCTCTGGTGGCACTGTCTCCAATGGACTGGTGGAGTTTCGCCTCGCCGACGAGGGATGGATCGACAGTGTGGCGTGGGAGGGGGCGAAGGTTCCGATCTGCGGCCCATTCGGCCGTCTCGTGATGTATCCGGATCGACCGGCGAATTTTGAAGCCTGGGACATCGATCGAAACACGCTCTCACTTGGCCAGCCTTGCGAAGGGGTTGCCGCCATCGCTCCATGGTCGGACGCGCCTCATCGTGCTGGTTTTCGCGTCCGTCGCTCGATCGGCACGAAGAGCACGGCCGAGGTGATCTTTTATCTGGAGGCGGGCAGCCCGCACCTGCATGTCGAGGTGGAGCTCGACTGGCAGGAGCCGGAGAAGCTGCTCAAGATGGTCTTTCCGACCCGCTATGCCGGGGCGAATGCCCGCTATGGAGCCCCCTTCGGGAGCACCTTGCGTTCGCAGATTCCCGATGGGCTGATTTCCGAGGCGATGTGGGAGGTGCCGTTTAGCAGGCATTTCTCGATCTTCGACGAGGGAGAGCGCGAGGGAATGTTTGTTGCGACGGAGTCAAAGTACGGCGTTTCCGTGCGCAGCGGAGTGGCGGGTGTGAGTCTCGTGCGCAGCCCGAGGGTGACAGGGATGGATAATGTGCACGCCTCGGTCTGGCCGCAGCATCTTTCGCGCATCGAAGCGCCCGCCGCTTATAGTGACCTGGGAGCGCATCGGATCCGCCTGGTTCTTGGCCGCTACGACATCACCCTCCCCCGTGCCTCACAACCGGCCTCCGTGGCTGAGACGGAATTTACCGCGCCTCTGGTTTATCGCGGTCGCCCCATTCCTTCGGCTCTCGGCGAGGTTTCCGGGGGGGAGACCTTGATTCCCTGCTGGGCGGCGCCGCTGGATGGCGGGCGCTGGGTCTTGCGTCTCCATGAGGTGGCGGGAAGGCGAGGCGTGATCCGGATCGCTCCGCCAACCGGATGGACTTTGGAGGCTACCGACCTGTCTCTCGGGACGATCACGGAGCTCGGCGAGGGCAATGCGCTTGAGTACGAGCCCTATCAGGTCGCAAGCATCCTCTTCACGCCAGCCGCGTGAGTCTCCAGTCGTCCATCACGATGCGTGCGCCACTTTGCCTAATCGCATGGCTGCTGCTATGTGTGACTGGTGTATCCTCCGGCACGGAGGACGGAGCGGAACGCATCCTGCGAAATGACCAACTGGAAGTCCGGGTGATGGTGCCCGACCATCCCGGGCAATACAATCGCGGGACGCGATTCACCCCGATTGCTGCCGTGCTCGGTGTGCGCCGCGATGGCGTGGAGTATCTTTATCGGCCGGAACCGCACGATCCGATCAACGACCACGCCGGACTGGCTGCGGAGTTTGATCTGTGCATCCCGGATGGTCCTGCCGATGCCCTGCCGTCGGGATATCAGGAGGCGGCAGTCGGGGATGGTTTCCTGAAAATCGGCGTGGGCGCGCTGCGTAAACCGGCAAAGACTTATCACCTCTTTATGACTCCCGAACTGCTGGAGCCCGCTGTGACGACAGTCGATTGGCAGGCGAACCGGGCGGTGTTTCATCAAATCTTCGATGGCAGAACGACTCCCGGTTACTCGTATCGCCTGGATGCCGTGTTGTCGCTGGAGGGAGCGAGTGTGGTGGTCGATTGGAAGCTCTCCAACACGGGAACGAGACCGATTACCACGCGGCAATATACGCATAATTTCTTCCGCATTGCCGATCGACCCGCGGCATCCGGCTACATCCTTTCATTTCCCTATGACATTCAGCCGAAAGGCCTGGAAGGGGGGCAGAAACTCGCTGGACGATCGATTCATTTTACGGGTGCCATACCCAAGTGGATCAATGCGACGGTAGCGTACCCGGCCAGCTATGCTGGACGAAACATCGTGACTCTCCGTCATCCCGAGGCCGGGCGGGAAATCGTCTGCGAGATCTCCGATCCCGGGCTGCGAACCGATATTCACGCACGTGCGGACTATATTTCTCCGGAACAGTTCATCGAGATCACGCTGCCGCCCGGTGGGTCGCACTCGTGGACTAGAAAATACACATTTCAGGAAGACTAACGGAGCTTTGGGCGTCGCGATTTTTCGAACTTTTTTGGTAAGGTGAACACCACTTCCCTTCCCCTGATCGAGTCTCGATTGGTTGTACTATTGGTAAGCCAAACGGAGGGATTTTGGTAAACAAGATTTTGAATAGCATGCCGATTTGTAATACTTAGGATCAGTACCTCCCCTTGCATCTGAAAAATCCATTTCACCCCAGCGATGTTGTGCCGCCCAGCGTCGGTGCTTTGGCGGTGAAAAGGAGCGTTGCGAGAGGGCTTCTCGCATCCGCGTTCGGGAGGTTCACCAAACACACCCCAGACCCGGACGATACCATGAATACAACTTATCACATTGACGCTCCCTCCATTTCTTCGCCGAGGCGAGGCACGCAGTTTCTCATCGTGCTCGGTGCAGCAGTCATACTATCGGCAGGCCTTTTGAGAGCGGATGAACTGATCAAAAATGGAGGCTTCGAGGATGGAAGCTCCGGCTGGTGGGGGCCGGGACTCAAGAGTGGCGGGGTGGTTTCGGATCAGGCCGGCGGAGGTGCCAACTGCCTGAATCTCTCGGAGGGCTTTGTTTGTCAGGACAAGCGCCCGGTCGAGGGCGGGAAGTCCTACAAGATCAGCATGAAGATCCGCAGCGAGAGCGCTCCCGAGGGATCAGTCTACGTGCAGGTGAGCTTCCGCGGAGAAGGCGTCAAGCCCGGCTGGTACGGGGCTGAAGTCGCCTCGGTCGAAGGCCGCTCGGAAAAGGCGCTCTTCGTCACGGGCGGCACCCAGGAGTGGAAGGAGTACACCTCTGTCATTGATGCTCCGGCTAATGCAACCGAAATGCTGATCTACCTTCGGAAACTCGGAGGAACGGCTGGCACGGCCTCATTTGACGATGTGAAGATCGAACCAGCCAACTAGCAAGCCCGTGACCGGCATCATTTCCATTCCTAATTCTGTGAAAAACTCCTCCCGACACGTGCGCGCACTTTCCTGGATGGCCTCTGTGTTCCTTCTTGCAGGGGCAGTCTTTGTTCCGGTCTCCCCAATGCTGGCGGAGAATATCGTAAAAAATGGCGGTTTCGAAGATGGCCCATCCGGCTGGTGGGGCAAAGGAGTCAAGAGTGGCGGTGTCATCCCCGACAAACCTGCCGCGGGGACTGGAAGCATGCAGATCGCCGAGGACTTTGTCTGCCAGGATCATATCCCGGTGACTGGCGGGAAGAACTACAAGATCAGTATGAAGATGCGCTGCGAGGGGGTGCCGGACGGAGCAGTCTATGCCCAACTGAGCTTCCGCGGCGGAGGTGCGAGTCCCGGCTGGTATGGGCCTGCCGTGGCGAATGTGGATGGCCGCACGGAGAAGGCGCTCTTTGTTGGCGGCGGCACCCAGGACTGGAAGGACTACTCGGTGGTGGTTCGTGCGCCGGATGGAGCGAATCAGATGCTGCTGTATCTGCGCAAGATCAATGGCACTCCGGGCACGGCCGCCTTCGATGAAGTCCAGGTCGAGCCGACCAGTGAGGCCGTGACCAAGGCGCAGCCTCCGCCGCTGCCGCCTGATGGACAGGTCGTGTCCAATGGCGGCTTTGAAAAGGGAGCCTCGGGCTGGTGGGGCAACGGAGCGAAAACCGGCGGAGTGGTGACGGAGATGCCCGCAGGGGGGCTCCAGTGCCTCAAGGTTGCAAGCAGCTTCTTCTGCCAGGACGGGCGTCCTGTGGAGGAAGGCAAGCGGTACAAGATCACGATGAAGATCCGTAGCGAGAACGCCCCGGAAGGCTCCGTCTATGTACAGCTCAGCTATCGCGGCGCATCCATCAAGGGCGGATGGTTCGGCCCCAATGTCGTCAATGTCGACAAGCGCACCGAGAAGGCGCTCTTTGTCACGGGCGGCACCCATGGCTGGGAGGAGTACTCGTGCGTCGTGCAGGCACCGCCCACTGCGGAGCAAATGCTCCTCTATCTTCGGAAAAAGGATGGCACGGATGGAGCAGCGTATTTCGACGATGTGAGCATGCTGCCCACGGAGGAACCGGAGACGACGGCAGCCGGGCTGCGCCGCGAGGAGCTTGCCGCAAAATGGCTGAGTCCTGCGCTGCCGGAAGCAGAGGCTGCCGCGGGACTCGCAGCAGCAGTGGGAACCTCGCCAGTCCCGGCCCGGCTGAAACTCGCAGAGAATGGCCGGGCGCTCTATCGGGTGCATGTCGGTACGGTCGCCGGCGTGATCGAGCTCAACTCCGCCAACGACCTTGCCGACTACCTCGGCAGGATCACCGGAGGCAATTTTCAGCCGCTCTCCCACGATGCACATCCTCTCGATGGTCCGTTGATCGTGGTGGGCCGGGACAATGCTCTCACCGCGAAGCTGTGCCCTGATATTGACTATGCCAAGCTCGGCGATGATGGTTTTGTCCTTCGTACCGTCGGACAGCATATCGTCATCGCGGGAAATACTCCCGGAGGCACGATGTATGGCGTGAACTGGTTCCTCGACCACCTGCTGGGCGTGAAGTGGCTGAGTCCCGACTATACCCACGTGCCCGCTTCTCCGAGCGTCGAACTCGCGGCGCCAAATGAAACGCAGATTCCGCGATTCAAGTTTCGCCAGATCCTGAGCGTGGAGGGGCAGGACAAACCCTTCGCCGCACGCAATCTCCTTAACGGAAATTCCCACGGAGCGGCGAGCCTTCTGCCAGCGCCGGAGATTGATCACTGGGATGGCTCGTGGCAGCGCCCGGGTCTCACCGCCAGCTTTTATCAGCTCATGCCGCCCAAGCAGTACATGAGCCAGCATCCGGATTGGTTCGCCGGCGGCCAGGTCGCAATGATGAATCCCGAGGTGCGCCAGATCATGGCCGACGGGATCATCGAGCGATTGCGCGGCGTGCCGAACTACGGCGACTACTGGTTTGGCTTCATGGACAACGACTGGGGATGGGACATGGATCCCGCGAGCGCGGCGTTTGCCAAAGAACATGGCGGGGCTCCGTCCGCCCCGCGCGTTGACATGACGGTCGACGTGGAGCAGCGGGTTTGCAAGGTATTGCCTGATGCCAAGCTGGCCTTCAACGCCTACCACTGGAGCTTTACTCCTCCCACCAACATGGCGATCCCTGAGGACATCCTCGTGTATCCGATGACCATTCACGTGGACTACAGCACCCCGCTGAACCAGGGACGCAACAAGAAGCTGGGCGAAGACATCGCGGGTTGGAACCGCATCGCCAAGACCATCCTGCTCTGGGATCACGTCACCAACTTCAACGGATTCATCCAGCCTACCCCGAACATTTATCCCATCGCTGAGAGCATTCGCTGGCTATCCGGTCTGGAGAACGTCTTTGGATACTTCGCCGAGGGGAGCTGGAACACCAAGAGTGCCGAGTTTGCCTCCCTCCGCGTGTGGCTTATGGGCAGGATGCTATGGGACCCTCAGACCAATATTCAGGGGGCCGTGGGGGAATACTGCGACGCCTATTTCGGCCCCGCAGGGAAGTACCTGAAGCAATACATCGACCTTATGCATGAGGCATCTGTACGCAGTCGTGCGGCAGTCTGGGAAAAGACGAATGTCGACAGCGCAATGTTCACCTTGGATTTTATCACCAAGGCGGATGCGTTGTTTGCCCAGGCTGAAGCTGCGGTGGTCAATGATCCCACCTATCTCAGGCATGTCCGGCAGGCTCGCATGTGCGTCGACTACGTCATCCTCGTGCGCCGCAAGGAATACGCCGGTGCGGCGGCCCGGGAAAAGGCGGGCTTCGTGCTTGATTACGAAAACCGAAAGGCCCGGTTCAACAAAACCATCGAGGATGAGAAGGTCACTCAATTCCGCCAGGCCAAGACGATCGTGACGGGCGAGCTTGCCACTATGATCGACATGGAGCGCAAGGACTCCACGCCTCCGGAAATCGCGCGCAACCTACAACCTGCCGACTGGGTGGAAATCAACGACATCGGCTTCAATCGATATTTCGACAAGATCGTGATCACATCTGATCCCCTGGCCTCTGATGGCGGTACGGTGAAGATGCCGGGCGACATCAATGGTCCCTTCATCCAGCTCAAGCATCACAAGCTGCCGGAGGAAGGTCTCTGGGATATCTATGCCGATGTGCGGGTGGAGGCCGAGGATGGAGCGAGTCCGGATGAGATTGCCTTTTTCATCGGGAACAATCCTCCCCAGACCGGAGGCATGGGCATCAAGTTCAGCCAGCTCAAACCGGGGCAGTATAACTTGATCAAGACGACCGGCGGCCCCTTCCGGTTTGATCAGAGTGATGGCAAGATAACGTTTATCCGCGGCGGTGGGTCGAAAAAGGTTAAGAACATTTACGTCGATCGCTTCATCTTTGTCCGCGCCAAAGAAGGTACAGCCGCGGCCAGATAGGATTTTTCCCGACTCATCGCCCAAGCAGAAGTCAGGCCGATCAAGATGTTGAATGCCACCCAGATCCTTAAGCGCCACCAGGCGAACCCGATCATAACGCCCGCGCATATGCCGCAGGCGGCAGTGGTCTTCAATCCAAGTCCGGCCTGGTACCAGGGTCGCACTGTGCTGCTGCTTTCCGCCTATGAATGGAGCTGGCCGGAAATCAAGAGGGCGCGGGGCGGCTGGGTCGCCATGAGCGATGATGGGGTGCATTTTGAGATTGCCGCTGAGCCGCTCATTGACTTGATCGGCGCGCCAGCGCCATTTGATAAGCTGAATTGCACCTTGATCGATGCCCGCATCACGCAGATTGAAAATCGGTATTATATTAACTCCCCGGTCTATCAGGATGGCGAAGGTCCGTTCACCCTTTTGGGGATGACGGAAGATTTTCAATCCTATCAGCCGATCGAGATCGTTGCTGCCCCGGTCAATCGGGTGCCCTCGGTCTTTCCCGAAAAGATTGGCGGCAAATATTACCGCCTTGAGCGTCCGGGCCACGATGCCGGGGTGTCGATCTGGCTTTCGTCCTCCCCGGATCTCGTTCATTGGGGATGCTATCGTCCCGTGCTCAAGCCGGGTTACTCGATCTGGAACATTACGAAGATCGGCCCGACCCCGCCCATTCGTACACCCGAGGGATGGCTGGTCATCATGCATGGCGTCTGGGCCTGGCAGGCGGGGGCAAGCCACTATCATATCGGCGCGTTCCTTCTGGATCTGGAGGAACCCTGGAAGGTGATCGGAAAGACCCAGAGCTGGCTGCTCGCACCCGAGGAAGACTACGAGACCCGCGGCACTGCAAACGACGTGGTGTTCCCATGCGGCGCTCTCGCCGATCTGGAGGCGGACGAACTGCGTGTTTACTATGGAGCGGCGGATACCCGGGTGGGGCTGGCCACCGGGTCGCTCTCAGCAGTTATCGAGGCGTGCCGCAAAGGCTGGTGATTCGGAACGACGTATCACCAGCTCCCGGCGAGCATTTGTCAGAGTGTGGAAAATAGAGTGTTTCGATGAGCAGGAAATTGGCATGCCAAATCCCTAGTTTATCCGGTGGTTGCCCTTTGCATCCGGTTTTCTGCACTTTACCCTTTTGTCAAAGTCGGAGCCAATGGAGCCGCATTAACCCCCGAAATCAATGAAACTATCTATGAAAACTCCCCCGCTTTCCCGGACTATCGCACTAGGTGCTCTTACGCTTGCCCTTTTGCAGGCTGCCGCTCAAGCCGACAACGGCACCTGGACAGGTACGGCCAGCGGCAACTGGTCGGATATTGCCAACTGGAATTCCGGCTCCGGCCCGGTGGCGAACGGCGCGACCTACACGGCGGATTTCAACGCCGGATTGACCGGGAACATCATTGTTACCCTTGATGCAGATCGCACGATCGGGAACCTTTCCTTTACTGACACAGTAGGTCCGGCGAACAACTACTCCATCACCGGTTCCAGCTCCGGCGCTCGTACTCTGACTCTGAATGCCGATGGAACGGGGGGAGGCACTTCAACGATCGCAGTCAATACTGGAACTGCTGCGATCGGGGGTTCCAATCTGATCCTGGCTGGCAGCAGCGCCATCAACAAAACCGGTGCGGGAACATTGAATGTCAGTACCGATAACACGAGCGGCGCATTCAGCGGAGGCATCACCGTGAGTGAGGGGACGCTCGGGATGAATAGCGCAAATGCCTTTCGCAACGTGGCGGTGACGCTCGACAGTAGTGTCAATAACGCGACCCTGTCGCTGAACGTCAATGCCGCGATGAATGTCGGAAGTATCACGGTGGCAGCGGGAGGGACCGGTACGGCCTCGATCAACTATACCATAGCCAACGGCAATACGCTGGCGGGGTCCATCATTCTGAACAAGAGTGCGACGTTTAACACCACCAGCAGTTCCATCCTTATCAGCACGGGCTTGATCTCCGGGACGGGAGGCATCCTGAAGACGGGGGCAGGAACACTTGCGCTCAGGAGAGCTAATAATACCTTCGAGGGCGGCGTGACGGTCAGCCAGGGTGGATTGCGGCTGAATGGAGCGGGAAAGGTTGCAGGCACGGGAGTGATCGTGCTCGGTGATGCGAATACGGGGTCGAACAATGTCAGCCTGAATCTCAATCAGAATGGAGGGGCGATTCTCAACGATGCACGTTTTACCAATAATGGTACCGGGGCGGCCATCCTGAGCAGTTATGACACCGACACAGGCGGAGGGACGACCTATTCTGGAAACGTGCAGATCGATCGCAATATCGACCTGAGGAATAATAATACTTCGCCGAACAGGAACTTCACCCTTAATGGCACCATTTCGGGGGCGGGTGGGATTGTTGCCACGGTTACCAATGCCGGAAACCGTCTTGTGATCTCCGGCAGTAACACCTATGAGGGTGGCACTACGGTAAACGCTGGCACCATTCTCGTCAGCAATACTTCCGGAAGCGGTTTGGGATCTGGCAGTGTGTCCGTAAATACGGGCGGCATCCTGGGAGGCCGGGGTGCCTTTACAGGAAATGTGTCGGTGGCCTCAGGCGGTACGCTGGCTCCTGGTGAGAGCATCGAATCCCTCGCTTCCGGCGGGGTGTCATTTGCCAGTGGATCGAAGTTTGCCTACGAGGTAAGCTCCAGCGCCGCATTGAGTGCTGGCGCGGATCTGCAGGTGGTCAACGGCGGTCTCTCCTTGAGCGGAGCCGTGGAGTTGACGCTGACGAACATCGCCGGATCACCAGTCGCCTTTGCGGAGAATACCACCTTCACGCTGATTAACTACAGCGGTGCCTGGAATAGTGGATTATTCACTCTCGGCGGCATTCAACTGGCCGATGGAGCGACCTTCTCCTTCAACGGACAGAGCTGGGTGATCGATTACAACGCGGCCTCTGGTGGAAGCAACTTCACTACGGACTACATCGGTGGCAGCTATGTGAATATTACCGCTGTACCAGAGCCGTCCACCTGGGTGCTGCTTGGTCTCGGTCTTGGAGTCGTCATGGTGCGAGCCTGCCACCGTCGGAGCCGTTTTTAGGGGGTATTCAGATCCTGCAACGCGACGGGGAGCCTTGGTCTGGAAGACCTCGTCCCGTCGCGGAGCACCGGGTTGGGGAGGGCGGTATCCGCACCTCGCACGGGAGAGAGCGGTTCCGGTCTGGCGGGAGCTGAAGCCGGAGGGTCTGGAGGCGCGCTGCCCGCTATGGGGAGAAGGTGGAATTCTCGATGACCCGCCATTGGTAGTACTTTTCGAGATTGGGCGGCGTGGGGTCGGCGGTGTAATCGGGGATATCGGTATTTGCCGGATCGAGGAATCTCTCGAGGGTGACCGAGCCGCGCAGTTCGCCGACGATCTGCCCTTTGCCCTCGGTCCATTTCCCCTGGTCGTTGGCCGGAGGATTCTTCAGGGACTGGACAGTGTAGTGGACGGTGAAGGTATTCGATTTGGTCGTGAGGCGGGGATAAATATCGGCGTAGGGGCGTTCGCGCACGTTATCGCCCACCAGGGCAAAATCATCCCCGTACCAGCCGGCGTCGGCGGCGGCGTCTGTGGACCAGGAGTAGCCTTGAGGGACGAGATAGATGTCACAGATCTCCGAGGGAGAGCGGAAGATGTCCCATTTGGCGAATCTTGCCTTGAACTGCCGGAGCGACCCGTCGCTGTCGCTCAGGTTGAGCGGGAGGCGACCGAGGGCGACGGTGCTTCCGGGAGGCTTGGGGTTAGTGGTAGGAGCGGTGCTGCCGTAGGGGAGCTTGTAGTAGTTATGTCCTGTCTGTGAGCCATTCAATTGGGCGGCAGCCTTGGGCACTTGGGCAATGAGCTCGGAGCCGAGCACGGCGCGCACCCCGGTGCTGCGATCGATGTAGGTGAATGGCACGATCTGGTAGTTCATGTTGATCTTGCCTGCGGTGGAGAAGGGCTCGCTGATGGCGTAGGGTTCCACGACGGGCATGGTGAAGAGATCCAGCAGCAGGTGGTCTTTGGGACCCTTCGGATCGCGTGGACGGCTGGCTTGCGGGCGGAAGAGGAGAGTGCGCCAGGGTACGCCCTCCTGTACACCGGTCGGGAGCGAGCCAAACATGACTGCCGACGGAATGATGCGATTGGCGGTGAAGTAGCTTGCGATGCTCGAACTGGCGCCGTTGACCTGGTTTTCACCGTTATAGTAGGGCGCTGCTCCCGAGCTTGTGTAGATATTGCCCTCGTCCGGTTTGTTTGAGTACGCGCCGTCCCGTGAGCCAGGGAGGCCAGTGTCCCAATCCCAGTCGGCGGCGGGGGTTGAGGTGTTTGGCACCTTGGGAGTCCAAGCCGGTTCGTAATCTGCTCCCGGCACCAGCTTGCCGCCGAGACTGACGCCCGGCACGAGATTGGAGGCCTTGGCCTGCATGAGCGTATGGGCCAGCTTTGCCCCGGAGCTGTAGCCTGGCGTGGTGACCATGTCCTTGGTACCGTCGGCCGTGACGGTCTCCTTGGCCATGATCAGGCGCACGTCGCCGTCCTTGGCGGCGAGGCTGCGGACGACGTCCGACCTGTAGCTGCCCGCCGTCGAGCTGTCGGGAATGCCCGTGGCATCGGTGCGAATGACGCCACCCTTGCCAGCGGCTGTGAGGGACCCAGGACTCTGCGCTGCCCATTCGATGCGTTTATCAAACCCCCACCAATCCTCCACAGTGTTGGTGCCGGCGGTGGCGGTCTGGATCAGATCAGGCAGTGGCAGGGTGATGGAAGGGAAGGAGATCTGAAAGGTCTGGACCACGCGGCGTGTGCTGGTGCCCTTGGCCTTGACCATGATCTCGGCGACGAAATTTCCGTTGGTGCTGAGGGTGACCGTGCCGGTGCCATCGGTGGCTGTCGGAACAGTGAAGGGGTTGCTGACGAAGCGGTAAGGAAGATACGAAGTGGAAGAGTTGCTCCAGCCGTTGCGGCGATTATTGTTTCCGCTCCAGTCGACGCGGGACATGAAATACTGAAAGCCGTTCAGGCCTCCCATCTGGATGACGTCATTGTAACGCGTGGCGGGGCCTTCGGTCAGGAGATCGCCGGAGGGAAACGGGCTTTTGTCTAGTCCGGCGGACGTCGTGAACTTCACATTGTTCAGGTCGCGGATGTTGATGCTGACATCGGGCATCATCGTGTCAAAGCCGAGCATGGGCGAGTTGAGCTCGATGAGGATCATCGCCTGGAGGCGTTTTTCACCGGGATTCAGCAGGGTTTTCGTGCCACCGTAGGTGTCGGCCAGAGTGGGGTTTGGATTGGTAGTGATGTTGTTGCTTTTGGTGCGGGGATCACTTTCATTACTCGGATCGCCGTTTCCATCGGCGGTGGTGATCAGGAGCAGCGCGACTTCCGAGATGGTGTACATGCGGCCGAGGCCCTGGGTTGCGCCAATACGCAGCGGGACGACCTGTCCGCCGCCGGTGGCGGCATTTGTGCTTGGTGGGGTAAACCGCACGGTCGGGTTGCTCGAGCTGGCGTCCGTGACCGAGTGGTCATAGAGATTCGTGGAGCGGATGTAGTCCACCATTTCCGTGAGGATCTGGTCTCGCTCGTTGGTATACTTGTATTTTTGGTCGAAGCTTCCGCCGAAGCCGGGGATGTCCCGCGAGGTGAGGTTTTGCAGGTAGCTGTAAAGCTCGCGGTTGCGGGTGATCTGCGACCAATCATTGGTCGGGCTGGTGGAGTCGTGCCGCTGGAAGTAGTATTGATTGATGGCGGAGCCCGTTCCGGTTGAAGAGCAGAAAGCGATCAGCTTGTCAAAGGGAGTGGCGAGCTTCGTGGTGTTCGTGGGCGTGGGATTGCGCCCGTATTCGGAATCAATGGGCCAGACGGCGATGCGGGGAGTGCCGAAGAGCGTGGTCTCCGGGGCTCGGCTGTGGCTGGTGAGCAGAAACTTGCCGGTCTCGACCTGCTGCTGGGTCACAGAAGGGCCGTCGCCGGGGTTCTGGTTGCGGTCGGGGCGGAAGAGCATTTCGCCCGGGGAGGTGTAGAGGCGGTCGTTCTTGGCGGTGATCGTGGTCGGGATATTGGACTTTGTGGTGTCGACGGTGCCTCCCTTCGAGCCGTTCATGTCGTCGTAGCGGGGGAGGAGGCTGAAAAATTTCGAGGACGTGCCGGCACCGGTTTGCGTGTTGGCGTAGTCCCCCATGGGCATGCCCAGGGCACTGAAGATCTTCGAGAGATCGGTTGTCGCCGGGTGGCCGGGGTAGCGTTGATACTCGCCCTGCACCGGCTGATTGCGGGAGAAGAGCCTGACGTCGTCCAGCATGCGGAAGCGCGGGACGTCCCAGGGTGCGGAGAGCGCGGTGGTGCCGTTCCATTTGCCAATGCTGCCGGAGGCGGTATTGACGTTTACCTTGGTCGTCTCGTCATCGGTCCAGAAGGCGACGCGGCCGACGATGGGGTTTTCCTTGGTGGCGCCTGAGATGGTCACGGTCGAGCCGGATGGGGAGGAGGGAGAGACCATGGTCCCATCGCGCAAGACGTACATCCAGCGCACGGGCATGGGGGCGGGCTGGAGCTGCGTGGCTCCGGGAGCGCCAGTGATGGAAAAGCCATCGAGGGTCTTGAGGACGCTCGGATTGGTGGCGGAGCCGGGACTCGAGGGGTCGCGGGGGTCCAGGATCGGAAAGCTGAGCGACTCGGTGCTGCCAAATCCCGAGATGGTGACGGGTTTGTTCAGATCGACCCAGACGGCTGGCTGGCTGGCCCAACTGGCTGGCGGGATGTCGTCGGCCAGGATATTGCCGCTGCTGGTTGCCGTCGACATCTCAGTGCTCGAGTAGAGGCGATAGATATTGGTGAGGTTTCCCGCGTTGTCGAAAACCCGCACCGCGCCCGGCTGGGACGCCCAGGTGGAGTCGCCGGTGCTGGTGCCCGTGGTCGCCTCGTTGATCGTGGCCTGTACCAGATTCACGGCGGATTCCGCCAGGAGCCGCGTGCTGGCGGCGGCGTCGTAGCTCGCCGAGGCAGAACGCTCCGTGCCCGTGCGCACGAGGAAAATGGTCACGAGGGCACCGAGCAGGACGATGATGGCGAGGACGGCGATGAGGGCGGAGCCGGCGGTCAACTGCCGACGGGCAAAGCAAAGACGCCGTGGGGAATCAAGCAGCCGTTTCATGGACGATAGACGAGGGGTGTGCCAGTGACGGGATTGATCTGGACGAGGAAATAGTTCGCGGGGAGCGAGGTGTTTCCAGCGAAGACCTCCGGAACGATGGTGAAGACGAGATCCTTCATGTCGACGATCGGGGTGACCTCGCCAGAGGGCCGTATCTGAAGAGCGCAGTAGGAGACGCTGGCTCCGCCGAGGGTCATCGAACCGGTCGGCAGGCTGGCTATGGCGGGAGAGAGCGTGTTGTCTGCGATGGTGACGCTCTGGGGCAGATTCACGATGCGGCGGGCGGGCGACATCTGGCCGCTGTCATCTGCGCGCCAGAGTTGCGTGGCGGCATAGCCTTTGCGACCGGCGATCTTGATGAGGCGCAACTCGATCACTTGATTCCGGGAGGAGGCGGTCTGGCGGGCGAGGTTTACCTGATCGGCGACCAACTGGCCTCCGCGAGTCAGGTCGCTGCTTTGCATGACCGAGGTGAGTGCTGGTACGGTGATGACGGCGAGCAGGCCGATGACGGCGATCACGACGAGGAGCTCGACGAGCGAAAAGCCTCGCGGGCGAGCGAGACCGGAAACCTGTGCTTGTGATGTTGAGCTCATTGGGCGGTCCGGCTCCATTTCGACTCTCGCAGCGGGACGACCGCCGTGAAAATTTTGAAATCGATGCCCTGGTCGGAAAGCGCCTTCGATACGGCGTCGAGATCCGACTGGTAGCGGTCGACATTGGCAAACCGCCCGGAAAGCGCCGACTCGATCTCGGAGGGCGGCGTGGCTGATCCGCGATCCAGACGTGCGGCGGAAGCCTCGCTGATGACGATCATGGTCAGCTCCACCACGGGAGGAAGCTGGTTGGCGGTGATCGACTGGGGAGTCGACATCGCATTTGCCTGCGAATTGTAGGAAAACGCGCCTCCGGAGAGGAGGTCCTTGCCTTTTTCATCCTCGGCGGCGGGGAGGCGTGGCCAGGCGATGAAGGCGATCACATTGTCGATGAGAGGAGTGAGCGCGGATGCAGACTGTTTGTTAGCAATGGGCTGCAGCCACTCCGCCCTGTCCCAGTATTGCTGGATTGTCGTCCGATAGGCGGCCGCGGTTTGCGAGGCCTGGCGGGCCGGCTTGTTAAAAACCTTTAGGCCTTCGGTGGGTTGAAGCCCGAGCATCAGCCGGTAGCGGTATTTGTCGTTCCCGACGGCGGAGGGCTGGAAATCCTCGCTGCTTCCGAACTGAACAAATGCGCTGCAGGCATTCATGAGCCCCCGCGTGGCCCTGAGGGTGGATGACGTGGAATAGGCCTCGGGGCTGACGAAGTAAATCTCCTGTCCATAGCCTGCGTTTTGCGTGTTCTGCTGGATGATGAACTGCAGGTCGGACTGGCGAAGATACACCGAGGGTGCGAGCGGGTTGTCGTAGTCCCAATAGGGATTCAGCGTGGCCTGGGAGAGATAGCGATTGATCAGGTCGAACCCGGTGCGCGCGGCGGCGGAAGATTCCAGGCCGGCGGTGGAATGCCGGATGGTGGCGGACACGGAGTTCGTGACGGCGAGGATGATGCCCAGCAACACGATAAAGACCGCCGAGGCGGCCAGGAGCTCGATGAGCGTGAAGGCGGCCGCCTTGCGAGGCGCTGCGTTTGGGGTGCTGTGGGGCATGCGCTTGAGCGCTAGTCGTTCTTTTGCTTCGCCAACAGGAGCGAGTAGACGACCTCCTGGCGATTCGCCTTGGCGACGCTGGCGGGATAGGAGATGCTCACCTTCACGCTGCGGGCGTTGGAGGAGTTCACGGAGAGACCCGGTGCGTTGATTGCGTTGAGCGTGAAGCTGGCGACATAGTAGGCGTCGCGCTCCTGCGAGCGGGTGCCGTCCTGGCTGAAGTAAAAGGGATTGTCTGGCAGCGTTGCGATCGTCAGGTCATCAGAGCTGCTGCTTTCAAAGGAGATCTGCTGCAGGTCGCCCTGGATCTGGCGGGCGATGTTGGCTGCGGCGATCTGGCTGCGGGATTGCTGGGCCGACCGGAGGCCGACCGGCAGGGTGCCGACCACGGCCATCATGGCAAAAGAGACGATGCCAAGGGCGAGCACGACCTCGATGAGGCTGAATGCCCTGGCGGGCTTGGAAAAATGGGGGAGGGGTTTTGCGAACATAGTGTCGGGCCGATCGCGTTAGGGGTGGGATATAGCTAACAATAGGTCGTTTTTGGTGAATCTGTTAGCGGAAATCTGACTAAAATTATGCGGTTTACAGACATTTCACCCCGGGAAATGAGGAATTAGCCATTTTCGCGCGCCCGATGGGAGGTAAGGCGTGCTTTTCGGCCTGCCGGGGGAGCAGCCGACCAGGAGGGGGACTTCAGCGTCATCTCGAAATATCGCTCGATGGGGCCGTATTGCAACGGCCGCCGATCGTTGAAAAAGGCCGCTCCCCGGAAGGATCGCGGGGAGCTACCGGAGGTATCGCCCGGGAGGCGGGGGGCTGGCTCCCGGAAATGAGGGTGCCCCGCTTATTCTGCGCGCCAGATCTTGAGCGAGCGGAGGGTCATGTCGCCGGATCCATCGGCGTAGTCGGACTTTGGGTCGGCCTTGACCGCGACGTTGGTGAGCGGGTACCAGGTCTGTCCTTTGAAGGGGTTGGCGTAGCGCATGGTCTCGACCCCGTCGATGAACATGGTGATCCACTCCTCGGTGACGGTAACGGCAAAGGTGTGAAACTCGCTATCGAGGGTATCCTCCAGCCCGAATGTGCGCATTTTCATATTCATCGCGGGCCGGGTGAAGGTGCGGATGGTGTTTTTACCACCATGGAGGTTGGTCGAGAGGTCGGAGGAGAACTTCCATGAACCATTATATCCAAAGCCCTCGTAGACATCGATCTCTGGCGGCCATCCTCCGGTGGGCACCAACCAGAGGGCTGGCCAGGAGCCTTTGCGGTTGGGCATCCGGACCACCCACTCGACGCTGCCGTATTTGAACTGGGTCTCGGGGGTCTTGTGGCCTGAGAGCATCGTGGCGAGGAAGGGGTAGTACATCGCCGGAGAGCCGACCTCGACGGGCTTTTCCAGGCGGCGCGACGAGAGGACGAGCCCCTCGCTGGAGCGGCTGAAGCCTCCCATGTCTACCGTGCCATAGTAGCCTGTCTCGCCATTGCCCACCTGGGTGCGGCCATGGGACAGGGAGGTGGAAAAGGTGTTTGGTCCTCCCTTGTCGTCGTACTGTATGGTCTCGCCCGTGCCGGAGTAGCAGAGCGCGCCGAGAGGCTCAAACTTGAGCGGCGGGCGGCTGGTGTCTGCGATGGGCTCGTTGGTCGCATCGGCTGCGGCCGTGATGAGAATCTCGCTGCCCTGGCGATTGGCGCCGTCGGGAACGGAGGATTGAGTGGCTTTCAGGTTGTTTCCCTCGCTCATGCCGGAGACATCAAAGGTCACCGTCTTCGTGAGAGGGTCGCCTGGCCGGAAGATGACCGGCTTTGTCATGTCGGGCATGGCCCGGCCACCCTGGCCATTGAACACACGGATGTAGGCGATCACCGTGTTGGCGCTGGGTTTATCCATGGTGACTGGCACGTGCACCTCGGAGGTGCCGGTCGGGACGTTGAAGCTCTTGATTGAGACGTTGGCGATCGGAGGATATTTCTTGCCGCCATCGTAGATGTCCGTGCTGGCTGCCGCGTGCTTGTCGAGTTCGGCGATGATGCGTCCCAGCGCCTGGCTTGCAGACTGCGCGTCTTTTTTGATCTCGTCGTTGTCCGATTTTTGGACGACCTGGGAAATGGCTTCGCTGGCGGTCCTGGCGTCCGTCTGGAGCGTCTGGACTTGCTCGGGAGTCAGGTTTTCCGCAGCGAGAAATGGCGCGGCGACGGTAACGGAGAGAGCGGCAAGGATCGCCCCCGGGCGGCATGGAAAACTTCGGGTTGTCTTCATGGGAATTTGGGTGGAGGGAGCGGCGTTATCTGGAAATGCCGCGGACTCGAGATGTGCGGAAAAGGCTGCGGGGTCTGCTATCGCAATAAACCAATAGCACATGGGTGAATATCCGCTTAGGGAAAATAATCTACTTTTTTCTTAAGGCAAGTGAGGTTCCTTACGCGCGCGTGTCTAGTAATGCCTAATGAATCTCAAGGGAAGGTTTCTTTGGAGAGGAAATGTTCCTCCGCGCTTTCAGGGCTGCGTTCCTGCTGGGGATGAGCGTGACCCTGGGTGGCTCCGAGGCGGCGGGTATGTCGGAAAAACGCATATATTGGATCGGATGTGAGCCTATACGTTTGCGGGATCTAGGGTAAGCTTGCTGGCAAATGGCTCTCCCCTCCCCACGCTGTATGAACACCTCTTTCCCTGCAGTTTCTCGAAGAATGGCCGCCGCTCTTTCGCTGGCTGGTTCGCTTGTCGCCGCGGCGTCTCCGGCTCTTGCGGCAGACGGTACCTGGATCTCGGATGCCGCTGGCAACTGGAATACCACGAACACGGCTCCCTGGCAGGATGGCATTATAGCCTCCGGGATCGATGCGAATGCGTATTTCAACAAGATCGATATCACGGGAGCGCGTACGGTTACGCTGACCGAGAGCATGACGGTGGGTAACCTGTTTTTCGGCGACACCAGTGGAACGCAGGCATGGACGCTGGCGCGTACATCGACCTCGGTGTTAACCCTTCAGACGTCTTCGGGGACGCCGACGATCACGGTGGATAACGGCACGACGACGATCAGCGCTGCGCTTGGTGGAACTCAAGGCTATACCAAGGCTGGAGCCGGCAAGTTAATTCTCACCGGAACTAATACCGGTCTGACGGGGCAGATCACAGTAAATGCGGGTACGCTCGACATCTGGACTACGAACTCGATTGGGAGTAATAACATCAATCTCGCATCGGCAACTTCCACGCTGGATAACTCCAATTTCGCGTCGGTTTCGACGACGATTTCGGGCGACATCACTGGCTCGGGGAGAATCATCAAGACAAGCGGAGTGAGCGGACTTGTGCTTGCCGGCAACAATACCTTCTCTGGGGGAGTGGAGATTCAGGCGGGTTCCGTCGAGGCCGGAAGCGGCCTGAATAATGGCGTCGGTACTGGTACATTGTCATTCAAAGGTGGTGCGTTTCTGTCCACGGATAATAACGCACGGACATTCACCAACGTGATTTCAATGGGGTCCAATGCCTTGCGGTTTGGTGCTGTGCAGGATGCCGCCACTGGCAAGGGTGATCTGACGTTCGCCTGGACAGGTTCTACGGCAGTGGGCGGGAGCAAGAACTGGACTGTGAATAACAGCACGCGGGTTACGTTTAAGAACTCCTGGACGGGAAACTCGGACCATAATATTAACAAGCTAGGGACTGGAACCCTGGTGTTTGATGGAAACATCACTGGTTCGAGCGGCGTTGGTATCACGGTCAATGCGGGAACCATGTTGCTTAATGGCAGCAAGTCGACGTCTAACGCCGTAACCGTAAACAGTGGCGGTACATTCGGCGGCAACTCGCCCTCGATGGCCGGCACCTTCACGGTGAATGCCGGCGGCGCGATAGCCCCTGGCGATGGCGGGATCGGGACGCTGACGGCGACCAACCTGACCTGGAATGGCGAGACCAGCGGCACATTTGCCCAGATGAAGTTTGAACTGAGCAACACCGGCGGGCAGAGCACCTCGGCCACGGCTGACCGTCTCGCCCTCGGCGCTGGCATCCTGGCCAAGGGCAGCGGATCGATCTTCACCTTCGACTTTCTCGGCACGGGTGCTGCGGGCAATACCTACACGCTCATGACCTTCGGCAGCAGCACAGGATTCTCGGTAAGCGACTTTACCTACACCAATCTGACCAGCGGTCTTGATGGTACATTCGCCCTGAATGGCACGAGTCTCACGTTCACCGTGGTGCCGGAGCCGGCGACCTTTGCGCTGCTCGGAGCGGGTTTGATGGTGATGTTCTTCGCACGCCGCAGGCATCGTGAATAAGGATTCATGATCCATGGCGTGAGGGGACGCTGCCTGTGATCAATGGAGAGGCGCGAGGCAACTCGCGCCTCTCGCATTTTTGGAGGGGATGACTCGATCCCGCTAAGCCGGTCCGGTCGGGAAGAGTCAGCGGTCGAGCGTCGGGCGGACCTGTGAGGACCGCGGGTTCTTGGGCTGCAGGTTGGTCCAGGCAGCGGGGGCGGGGGCTGTCATGCTAAAGAGGCGGCGATAGCGCCCCGGGGTTTCGCCGGTGAGTTTTTTGAAGACCTTGGCAAAGTGAATGCGGTCCGAGAATCCGCAGGCCTCGGCGACGTCATCGATCGTCTTGTGGCGGTTCTTGAGGAGTTCCCGGGCCTGATCGACGCGTACACGGCGGATGTAAAGACCGAGCTCGACCCCGGTATGCTGCTTGAACTTGCGCCCGAGATAGTCCGGGTGGCAGCGCAGCTTTTCCGCCAGCTCGCGGATGTTGAACTGGGCGGCGAGGTTGGCGTGGATAAAGCGGATGGTTTCCTTCACGAGGAAGGGAGTTTGCTCATCATTGGCGGGAAGGAAGGCGTCGAGCTCCCCTCCATTGGACGTGATGACTCCGCGATACATGATGGCGGAATCCTTCAGGCTGCGCCGCTGGGTGGCGTAGTCGACATAGATCAGGCCGAAGCGATGAGAATAACCGTTTTGCCATTCAAAATTGTCCATTGCCGACCAGTAGAAATACCCGCGGATATCGACGCCATCCAGGATGGCCCGGCGCACCTGAAGGAGATGGGTGTTTAGGAAGTCGACGCGCGTCGTATCGTGGACCTTGCCGTCGAGGCTCAGGCTGTCGGCGGTGGCGATGCCGTTCTCCGTGATGACGACCGGCAGTTGATAGTGTTTGCTGAGGAATCGCAGCCCCCAATAGACCGCCGCGGGAGTTTGTTTCCACGAGCAGGCGGTTTCCACGTGACCCGGAGCAAAGGGCGCGGCCATGGGCAGGCCGTCCGGCCCGGCCTTTACCGGGGTGCCCTGAAAGATATTGCAGCCGTAGAAGTCGATCGGCTGGTGGATGGTCTCCATGTCCTTGCTGCGGATTTTTGGGACGGCGGCACCATAGACCTGCAGGCCGTCCTCGGGATAGCGGCCAAAGACGACAGGATCGCTCAGCCAGGTATTGTTCCAGATGGCACCGGGGAATACTGTAAAGGTGGCCTTGCGCGCGGCCTCGGTATCGGCGGGTGAGTCCGTGTACGGGTAGAATACCGTGGCCGAGGGCGACCAGCAGATCGATGCGGGTTTCAAGGTGCGGGCGCGAATCGCCTGCACGGCCCGCCCGTGTGCGAGGAGGGCATGGTGCGTCGCCAGAAGGATCTCGGGTAGCTCCAACCTCAGCCCGGGGGCGTGCTCCCCGGTGCCGTATCCCATGCCGATGAAGCACTGCGGATCGGAAAGGGTGACCCAGTTTTGCACGCGGTCGGAGAGTTTGTGCACGATCAGGGTGACGTAATCCTCGAACCATGCCGGGCTGTCGGGATTCAGCCAGCCGCCGCGCAGGAAAAGCTCATACGGATAGTCCCAGTGAAACAATGTGACCCATGGGGCGATGCCGGCGGCGAGAAGCTCGTCGACGAGGCGGTCGTAGAAATCTAGCCCCTTTCTGTTCACCGCTCCGACTCCTGCGGGGATGACGCGCGGCCAGGAGATGGAAAAGCGATAGGCATTGAGGCCGATCTGCGAGAACAGGGAGACGTCCTCGCGATGGCGGCGATAGTGATCGCAGGCCTCTCGCCCCGAGTGCCCTTCTCTCACGTGCTCCCCGGTGCGGGTAAACATGTCCCAGACGGAAAGGCCTTTGCCCTCCGCATTCCAGGCCCCTTCTATCTGGTGGGCGGAGGTGGAAGCTCCCCATACGAAATGCTTGGGAAAGGTCATGGCGAAAAAATCCAGGGGCAGGGTGGTCAGCTAACGAAGCTGTATCGAAAAGCTATCAAATGGCCTGCGTGGCGCAACCCGTTTGAAGGTCGGATAATGGCAATAAAATTGTCAGAAACAGCCCTATATAGAGATGCGAAAGTAGCTAAGTTGGTGGTGAACCCTCATTTGTCATTCGCCATGTTCCCATCCCGCTCTTCATTTCCGTCGTTCTTCACCTGGGGCGCTGCGGCTGCTGCTTATCAGATAGAAGGGGCCTGGAATGCGGAGGGCAAAGGCCTTTCCGTCTGGGACATGATGACCTCCCAACCAGGCCGTATCTGGGCTGGCGGGACGGGGCAGGAGGCCTGCGACCATTTTCATCGTTACGAAGAGGACATCCGGCTGATGCAGAGCCTGGGCTTTGACGCCTATCGCTTTTCCATCTCCTGGCCGCGCGTCATTCCGTCCGGCGTGGGGCAGCCCAATGCCAAGGGCCTGGATTTCTATGACCGTCTGGTCGATTGCATGCTCGGTGCGGGCCTGGAGCCGTGGCTGACACTCTTTCACTGGGACTATCCGTATGAGCTGTTCCTCCAGGGGGGGTGGTTGAATGACAATAGTCCGGCGTGGTTTGAGGAGTACACCCGCCTGGTGGTTGACCGCCTGTCGGATCGTGTCTCCCACTGGATGACGCTGAATGAGCCCCAGTGCTTCCTCGGCATGGGACACCTGACGGGAGAGCATGCCCCTGGACTCAAGCTGGGAATGAAGGAAGTGCTCCTGGCGGTCCACAACGCCATGCTGTCTCATGGGCGTTCGGTCCAGGTGATCCGGGAGCGGGCCAAACGGAAGCCTGTTGTGGGAATCGCTCCCGTGGGCTGCATTTCCCATCCGGCCACGGACTCCGCCGCAGATGCGGAGGCGGCGATGCGGGTAATGGCTGAGGTTTATCCCGACAATCTTTGGAATAACGTCTGGTTTGCAGATCCGATCGTTCTCGGACACTATCCCGAGGCAGGGCTAAAGGCCTACGGACGCAACGTGCCAAAGGTCTCGCCCGGAGACATGGAGACGATCTGCCAGCCCCTGGACTTTTACGGCTGCAATATCTACTCGAGCACGGAGGTGCGCTCGGGTGAGGGTGGCCGCATCGAGACTGTGCCAGCCGGGCAGGGCGGGGCGCATACCCACTTTGGATGGAATGTCACTCCTGAGGCCTTGTACTGGGGGCCGAAGTTTCTGGCCGAGCGTTACAAGCTCCCGATCGTCGTCACGGAGAACGGACTTTCGCAGAACGACTGGGTGGACCTCGATGGTTGCGTACGCGACTATGCGCGCATCGATTTTCTGAATCGCTACCTCCGTCAGCTCGATCGAGCGGTGGCGGATGGCGTGGATGTGCGCGGGTATTTCCATTGGTCGATCCTCGATAACTTTGAGTGGGCCGAGGGGTACAAGCATCGCTTCGGCCTCGTGTATGTCGACTACGCAACCCAGCAGCGCATCCCGAAAGAGTCTGCCTATTGGTTTCAGCGGTTGATGGAAACCAATGGCGATTCGCTTTATGCCAAATGGGATGGCGCGCGACCTGAGTTGCCGGACTTTACCCTGGACTCCCCGGAGCCGGCGATCCTGCCCGGCGTGAGATAGTAGCATCACCCCCCCACTTCCTGTGTCGAAACTCTCCCCCATACTTTGCACGATCCTTTCTGCTCTGGTCTTTGCTGGAGTAGTCAATGCGGATCCGTATCCGGTGAACTTTGTGACGCCGCCGTCGGAGTTCACGGCAGGTTCGCTGGACAAGAACAATGGCTGGAGAGTGGCAAATCAGGCCCCGGCCAACGGGGATTTCGTCATTCAACCCGGTGTCGGACTGATGGTCGTGCCCAATACGGGCGGAAGTCATGCGCTGGCTTATGCCTTTGTCGCTGACGAACTGATCGCGGGCGGTCGGGATCGGAGTTCGGAGGGTATGCCGTCGACCTTCACGGCAAATTTCTTTCTCAAGCAATCAAGCACTGCGGGCAAGGGTGCGCTGCTGGGCCTGGGCTGGGCGCTGTTTATTCCAGCGGGGATGAACAATGTGCCCTTCATTGCGACATTTTCGCGGCATCCGGAGATGGGCGGCTACCGGCTGAGCCTGGGAAAGAATTCCGACCAGACCCAGATCGCAGGGGCTGCGGAGGTGGGGATTCCTGAGGCGGACCTGGGCTTCAAAGACGGAAAGTCTGATCCCCTCCAGCTCTCACTGACGCTGGTCAACATGGGCCAGCCCACCGAGTGGGCGAGCGTATGCATGTTGACGAATCTGACGACAAAGAAGACGTTCACTTTGCAGAACACGATGAACGCGCCGGGCGTCTACAAGGCGGATGATCTCATCCGCACGATCATCAACTTTCGTCGAGCCGGTCAGGATGGCCTCGATGCTGTAGTAGTCACCGAAATCGACGCCGAGCCAGTGCCGGCGCCGACTCTTCCATAACGGAACGCACCAACCCCCTGTTTATCTTATGAAACGCTCCATGCTTCTCGCATGCTGTCTCATCGCAGCATTCTCCACGTCCGTGCCTGCCGCCGATGAACCCGCCGCCGGGCCAACGAAATCTCTCCTGCTCCCGGAGGGGCAGACCTCGGTCGATATGGAGAGATTTGCTCCGAGCGGTGCCCAGGTGACGATGAGTCCCGATGGGAGCGGAGCCCTGATGACCATAGCGGTCGGTAGCGAGCAGTACCCGGGCGTGCACTTCAAGCCGGAGGATGCGTGGGATCTTTCCGCCTTTGGCTGGGTGGAAGGAACGTTTACCAACCTGGGCACGAAGCCGTCGGCCTGCGCGCTCCGGATTGATGGCCAGTCAGCGGGCGGCGAGTGGGGTTCCAACACGGAGCAAGTCACGGTGAAGCCGGGTGAAACGGGCAAGGCGCGAGTCTACTTTGGCTATGCCTATGGCGGGAAACCATCGACCAAGCTCAACCAGTCGGCCATTTCCAAGGTGGTGATCTTTTGCAATAAATCCGGCGAGGAGCAAAAAATCCGCATCGACTCGATCGTGGCTGGAGGCAAGGCGGGCGAGGCACCTCCAGTGAAGCCGGAGAATGTCCGCATCACGCCCGTCAACGGCGTGCTCTACGACAAGGGCGTGACCCTGAAGGAGAACCAGACCGAGGGCAAGGAAGGCGCGGTCGTCACGCCGTCGGCGGACGGAATCGGCATCGAGTTCCCCGCGGGAGCGAGTCCGAAGTGGGCCCTGCTCAAGCCTGAGATCGGGCGCTGGAGCCTGATCAACGCGTACGGCGTGAAGGTGGAATTTGTCAATACAGGTGATCAGCCGGTAAAGCTCCGGGTGAAGGTCGGCAGCAATGGCGGCCCGACGGATGCGATTGACTCGGAGGTCGTGGCTCCCGGCGCGACGGGAGTGGTCGAGGTGCCCTTTGAGCCCGCCGTGCCGTGGCTGGGGATCAAGGACTCGACGAAGACGAGCTGGAATGGCGTGAAGGGAACCGGCACGAGCTTCACCAGCGACAACGCCAGCAGCGTCGTGTTTTCCGTGGAAGGCTCGGACAAGAAGCAGGCGGTGACGATCAAGTCGGTCGTGGCCGGCGAGCTTTCGCCGCGCCCGATCCCGGATTGGGTCGGCAAGCGCCCTCCCGTCGACGGCGACTGGGTGCTGACGTTTGAGGAGAACTTCGACGGCAATACGGTCGATTACCGGAAGTGGAATGTTTATACGGAGAACTATTGGGACAAGCGCAGCCACTTCAGCAAGGACAACGTGATCGTCGAGGGTGGCGAGGCCAAGCTGCGGTATGAAAAGAAGACCGGGTTTCACAACGACGACCCGAGCCGGAAGCAAACCGACTATGCGACGGGCTTCCTCGATACCTACGGCAAGTGGGTGCAGCGGTACGGGTACTTTGAGTCGCGCATGAAGCTGACCAAGGGGCCGGGCATGTGGCCTGCCTTCTGGCTCATGCCGGATCGCGGCCTCGCCGCCGGTCCGCAGTGGAAGCGCGCCGATACCGGCAACGGGGCGATGGAGTTTGACATCATGGAGCATCTCGGCCGCTGGGGGCGCTACCGCTTCAATATCGCCCTGCACTGGGACGGATATGGAAAGGGGCACCAGCAGACGGGCAGCCAGACGATCTACTACCAGCCGGACAAGGATGGCTACATCACCTCCGGTCTGTTGTGGCTGCCGGGATTGGCGGTATTCTACGCGAATGGCCGGGAGGTGCTTCGCTGGGAGACGCCTCGCATCTCGGATGTGCCATCCGATATCATGTTTACCAATGTCACAGGCGGATGGGACAACAACGGTATCGACGACTCCAAGATGCCGGATGACTTTGTGATTGATTACGTCCGCGCCTGGCAGCGCAAGGATCTGGCCTCCGACCTGGATGGCTACAAACTCCCCGAGGGAGCGGTGCCTGGCCCAGCCGCACCGACAGCCACCCCTGCCGCATCTCCGGCTCCGGCCAAGGCGCAGTAAAAAGCTGCCTGCTTCTCTCAAGACCGCTTCCCGACGATCGTGCCGGGAAGCGGTTTTGCTTTTCTCGTCATGGACCCGGAGGCCATCGGCCTGTCCGGGATCGGTTAAGCGATATCGGGGCGGATTGTGAAGCTCCTAGCGGCACGTTTGCTCAAGCCCGGCAGGTTGCTGCCGACCTGGCCCGGTCGCGTTGGCTGCTGATAGAGGAAACACATGATAGCCTGCCTCACTGGGCGCAGCTTTTGCGTAGGATTGCGTACTGTACGCCATCTGGCTGCGGATTTGCCTCTCGAGGCTGATGACGTTTACGGAGGGTCGTTCATTTCGGCTTTACACCGTCCGGGAAATTTATCAGCTTTGCTTGTATAAGTTGATCTTATGAAAAGCGCATTGTGGAAGTATGCTGTGCTGATGCTCTTGGCTTTGGCTGGAATGGCGGCGAGTGGTCGGGCCGAGTTGAGTTTCCAGACGATCAATATGCTTGCCCTTGGGCAGGGAAATTCCAGCCTGCCTGCCAGCGGACCGCTCACGGCAGGGGCGTTTCCCTACGGTACGCCATCCACCTTTGAGGGCGTCCCGTTCTATATCACGAGCGACGCCAATCAGGTGTGGGCGGCGGCAACGGCGGCCGGGGAGTGGAGCCAGGCTCCTGTGAGCATCACCTTTCAGATGCCGGTGAACAACATCTACGGATTCTACACGCTAGCCAATACATGGTGGGGCACCAATGGTCTGACGGCCGTCAAATATACGTTCACCTTCGACGACAATACCTCGTATTCCGTCTCGCTGACCAATGGCGTCGACCTGCGAGACTTCAATGTCTATGCGGGAAACACCTGGGCGACGACGATCAACGGGACGACGACAATCAATGTCTATGCTGACCCCGAAACGACCTATCATCTGGACCGCCAGTGGATTGATTTGGCTGCGGCAGGATTCGGAGGGAAAAACCTGGTGAGCTTTACGATCGAGGATACCGGGGGATGGAACAATAGCCGCATTTTCCTGGCTGCGGCCACAGCGCAGGTGGGCGAGGCTGGTCAGGTCGTTCCCGAGCCGTCTCCTCTCCTCCTCCTGTCGGTGGCCGGAGGGTTAGCGTTGCTCCTCCGTCGTCGTCTCTCTTCGGTATCCGCGGGAAGATAACCTCCCTCAGGAATATCCCTTCCCATCGGCTCACCAAGTCGGGAAAAGCGAGCGATACGGAGGCTCGCGTGCAGTAGGCTCCGCTCCAACTTTCTTACCTGGAAAGTTTTTGGAAGCGGTGCAGTTCAAGGGGGGGCGGGAGCGTCTCTTTCCTTAAATCACTGATAGCTTAGTCTCCGGGGAGGTTACTCCTGGAGAGATTGAGTGCAACTGGTGGCATTAAGTGCGCCCGTGCAGAGGAAATTCACGAAACGGCGGATTTCTTGAATGAAACGGAATTGGGTGCAGTTTCCCCTGATTTTCCCGTGACGGCGGCGGGAGATCTGATTTATAGGCCCGGCAAAAACTAACCTATGCGCCGCCTATTTCACACAGCTAGCATTGTTGCCTCGGCAGTCGTATTGACGGCTTCCCTGTCCCAAGCGGACCCGACCTACGATACCATCCTGGAACTCAACGACTCGGCTACGGGCGTGCGAGGCACGGATACCACCAACTCCGGCAATGTCATCCTGACGGGAAGCCAGCAGGTCTCCGGCGTCACCCAGGGGCTGCTCTGGAGCGGCAATCTCTACTCCAACATCGGCACCTACTACACGATCCTGCCCGAGGTCTCGGGCACGCTGAGCGGCTCGATCTATTACGGGCCGGATACGCATGCGTTCAACTCCCTCATCCCCGAGGGTCAGATCCGCGCTGTCGGCACCTATCAACTTGACGGGGTGGATGGCACCTTTGGCTTCATGTACCAGGGCGCCCTCCAGTCGGGCACGTATGCCGTCACGGCGATCAATGTCCAGGATGCAGTCAATACCATTCCGCACAGCACGGCTGGGAGCATCGTGGTGGGTGCGTACGACAAAGGGACGGCTCAAACCGGCAATTCGTTTATTTTTGACCTCACGGACAGCTCCTTCAAGTCGCTGACGCTTGGCAACGAGTCGTCGCTCTACGGAGTGTGGCATGTGGGAGGGGACAAATATGTCATCATCGGCGGGGCCCGTAATCCGGGCGCGGCGGATGCCAATCAGGCGTTCATCGCCAACTACGACCTCGCGACCAACACGGTCTCCGACAAGACGTTTTACACCTTTAATGATCAGGGTGGCGCAATCTCGCACTTTGAGGGCATCACGGCGGTGGACGGCGGGTACAATGTGATCGCCACGGTCACAGACAATGGCGATGGCTCGGCGATCGGAGCCGCCCTGGCCTTTATCTCCGTGACCGACGGGGCGTTCAACCCCAATGCCGTCTGGACGGGCCTTGATGTCAATGGCTCCGACCTCACGACCGGCAATACGGTCTATGAGAATGTCGGCATCGGCGTCTACGCCACCTCGGGATCGGCCAATGTGAACACGTACACGGCCACTGTCCCGGAGCCGTCGACCTACGCGCTCGTCGCACTCGGCCTTGCCGCCCTGGTCTACGGCCTGCGTCGTCGCGCCACAGCCTGATCGTCAGATCATTTTGAAACCATAGGGCCGGTTGAAATGGGTAACCCCCTTTCAACCGGCCCTTTTCGTTTTTATTGGGCAGCGTTCCGAGTGAGGGCGTTACTGTGGTGTCGAGATGGCTGTAGGCCTGTCCTTCGCCGTCGCTTGCGTGGCGGCGGGGGCGATGGTGAAGAGAGAGGGATCCACCGGATCAATCCGGAACAGCTCACAGCTTTCGCTCATGGAAACCAGCGTCTCGTTGACGCCGAACTGCCGTCTTTCCGTCTTGAGGGGATAGAAGTAGGAAGCACCTTCATGGGAGGCCTCGCCGAACTCCGTTACGCGGTACTCCTGAAAGCATTGGCCATTGGTGGTGTACGCAGCCCATCGCATCGGGAAATATCCATGCGCGGGAGACAGGTCGACTTCGTAACGGGAAGTGATGTTCCCCATCGGATCATGCACGTCGCGAATCTCGAAGCGCATGACATCCTGGCCCGCAATCTTGCGGGGGCCGAGAAGGCGCATCTTGGACAAAGCCCGGTCCCATACGGTATTGGACTTCATGTCTTCCAACTTAACCGACATGGGCTTGTCGGAGAGAAAGGCTGCGAGGAAGCCAAACTGGTCCATCGCCGATGGACGTGCATCAAAGATATCAAGTTTCTCCTGCGAGTAGATGAGTCCGCGCATGCGATCCAGCCTCTGGAAAGAGTGAGTGTCGTAGGTGCGTACCTCGTCGTCCCAAAGCTCGCCGTTTTTTTTGACCATGTCTTCTTCCACCCGAAACATGGCCCCGGAAAAAACCAGCCTCATTTTTACAGTGTGTCCGGGGCATTCCTGGTGTGTCACACGGTTCACTACGTAATAGGCCGGAGAGAATTCGAAGGTCGTGGTGGAGGTTGTCGTGATGGCTGGAATGGCTTGAAAAATGTCGCGTAGCTTGAGAAGTCCGGGTGGCAGATTTTCCCCTCCCGCCAAAAGAGTGCTGCCGCATGCAAGGGCGGAGAATGCCAGGATAAGAGCCTTTGTGTTCATAAGAGTGAGAGGAATTTTCCCGCAAAACTCGATGGGAGATGGGAGGGGTTGAGGGGTCGATTAATTGCTGAGTAAGCTTAGTTTTAATCTGTCCATGGGTCAATGGCTGATGGGGAAAGGCATAAAGCTGATTCTTTGCATCAGGATGCATGAGCCCTCTGTAATGCTGAAGGCGGGTTGCTACCATAGTCGTTGCGAGTGCGCGGATTCGCGAGTGTTTTTGCGGGACGGCTTAGCTAATTGAGTCTCGCGATGAATGGCGGGTTTCGTAATGAAGGAATGCCCGCTTTCGCATTGGTCGTGCTTTGAGGCCGCGAGTCAGCTGCGCAATGATGCCATTGCGCGCGCTTATTGACGGTGTAGCAGGGGCTTACCCCTCGCTCGCTCGCGACAGATCGCCTCGTGCGACCCAGACGCTGAGGAGGGCGACATCGGCGGGGGTGACGCCGGAGATGCGGGCGGCCTGGCCGAGGGTCTCGGGGCGGATTTTGGTGAGCTTCTGGACGGCTTCGGCGCGGAGGCCGTTGATGGCGGCGTAGTCGATGCCGGCGGGGATGGTCTTTCCCTCCTGGCGGACGGTGCGCGCGATGCGGTCCTCCTCGCGGCGGATGTAGCCTTCGTACTTGATGTCGATTTCCACGCAGTCCCACACTTCGGCGGGGAATTGCGCGTAGAGGTCGGCGGGGAGCTTGTGCGGTTCGCCTTCGGGGCGCTTCAGCCAGGTTTCCAGCGAGACGCCTTCCAGCCGGGTGGTGAGGGCGAGGGCGCGGAGGGCGGCGATTTGTTCCGTCTTCTGCTGGAAACGGCGGGCGCGCTCGGGGCAGGCGAGACCGAGAGTGATGGCTTTGCCGGTGAGGCGGAGGTCGGCGTTGTCCTGGCGCAGGAGGAGGCGGTGCTCCGCGCGGCTGGTGAACATGCGGTACGGCTCGGGCGTGCCGCGGGTGACGAGGTCGTCGATGAGCACGCCGATGTAGGCCTCGTGGCGGCCCAGGACAAAGGCGGGCTGGCCGAGAACTTTCAGCGCGGCGTTGGTGCCCGCCATGAGGCCCTGTGCAGCGGCCTCCTCGTAGCCGGAGGTGCCGTTGATTTGTCCCGCGAAGTACAGGCCGCCGATGCGCTTCGTCTCCAGCGTGGTGTGGAGCTGGGTGGGCGGGCAGTAGTCGTACTCGACCGCATAGCCGGGGCGCAGGATCTCGGCATTCTCCAGCCCGCGCACGCTGCGGATGAAGCGGTACTGCACTTCAAAGGGCAGGCTGGTCGAGATGCCGTTGACGTAAATCTCGTCGGTCTGGCGGCCCTCGGGTTCCAGAAAGAGCTGGTGGGCGTCCTTTTCGGCGAATTTCACCACCTTGTCCTCGATGCTGGGGCAATACCGGGGACCAACGCCCTCGATCACGCCCGCGTAAAGGGGCGACTTGTCGAGATTGGCGCGGATGATTTCATGCGTCGTCTCGTTCGTGTGCGTGATCCAGCACGGGATCTGGCGCACGTCGAGGCGGCCATCCTTCCAGCCATTGAGGGTGAAAATGTCATCCGGGCCGCGCTCGATGGTGTCGGCGAGATAGCTGAAGACCGGGGCGGGTTCGTCGCCATCCTGGCGTTCGCATTTCGTCAGGTCGATGCTCTTGGCGAGCAGGCGGCAGGGTGTGCCCGTTTTAAAACGCCCGACCTCAAAGCCGAGCTCGCGCAGGCTGTCGCTCAGGGTCGAGACCGTGTCGCCCATGCGGCCGCCGGTCTGATTACGTAGCCCCACGTGAAGCAGCCCGCGCATGAAGGTGCCGGTAGTCACGACGACCGAGCGGCCGTTGAAGCGCAGCCCGAGGTTGGTCTCCACGCCGGTGACGACGCCATCCTCCGCGATGAGGCTGGTGGCGTTGCCCTGCTTCAGGTCGAGCCGGGGCTGGCGCTCGAGGATGGCCTTGAGACGAAACTGGTAGGCCTTCTTGTCGGCCTGGGCGCGGGGGGCGCGTACGCTGGGGCCCTTGCGGGCATTGAGCATGCGGAACTGGATGCCTGTCGCGTCGGTATTGATGCCCATCACGCCGCCGAGGGCGTCGATTTCCCGGACCATGTGGCCCTTGGCGAGGCCGCCGATGGCGGGGTTGCACGACATCTGGCCCACGGTGTCAGCATTCTGTGTGAGCAGGAGCGTCTCGCATCCCAGCCGGGCAGCCGCGAGCGCGGCCTCGATCCCGGCATGGCCGGCACCGAGGACGATCACGTCGTAGGTCTTGGGATAGACAAAGTCGCTCATGGGCAGCCGTGTACTGTAACGGTTCTGCGGCGGCCCGCAATGGCGGCGAGGGGCGGGATTTTACCGGGGGGATACTCTGAGGGGGCTATCGGAGAAACGAAATTCTGTTGACTTGGCGTGTAAATGCGGCACGCTCCGCCGTTCATGGATCTTTGGGCCTTCATGTTCCTATCTAGTGCGGTGCTTGGAGGAGTCTGGTGGGTATGCCGCCGGGACTCCGACGCATCGTAGCTTTTATTTGCATGGCTTCACATTGGTTAAGATTTGAGTGGGATCTCTCCGGAGTCCCGCAGAACGCAGACGAAATCCCTTCTCCCTTGGTGGTGCGAGACGCCACCAAGGAAGAGGAGGCTGCCGTCCTCAAGGTCATTGCCAGCTCGTTCTCTATGGACACGGGCTGGGCGGACATTCACAAGCCCCTCCTGGCCAAGCTCACGGGCGAGGTCGAGAAGGCTTTTGAAGACAAGGAGTCGCCCTCCTGCATCGTCCTCCAGTACGGCAACCGCATCATCGGGTGTTCCGTGCTGAACCTCGACGAGACCGCCGAGAATCACCTCGTCACCGGTCCGTGCGTGCTTCACGAGTACCGCAGCCGCAGCATGGGCAGCGGGCTCCTCGGAGCCTCGCTCCTGCGCCTCCGCAAGGCGGGGCTGCGCAAGGCTTACGGCATCACGCGCATCAAGACGATCGCTGCGCGCTTCCTCTATCCGAAATTTGCCGGCAAATCCGCCGAGTGGGTGACGGAGTTTGAGGCCACGCCGAAGCTCGCCGCCTAGGGTTCGCGCCCCGGCGTTTTTTCTTTCCTGCGGGGTCGAATCCCGGACGCATCACGTCTTTTCGGCCCCGGTTCGCGGACCATTCGAATGATGGCCTGAGAACTGCTAGTATTCTCGCATGATGAACGAGTTACGTGCTCTCCCTACCGTTCCCCACATGCCTGCAAGAAGTTGTATGAGCAGAAACCTGCTTTGCACTTGCAAAAACCCGCTTCCGTGGCACTAAAGGACTGCGAGTTGATGAAAGGGCTGTTCAAGGATTACGAAGTCGGTGACTTTTTTGACGAGATGTTCTCCGCGCCTGGGCAGGTGCGGCCTCATTACGATCTCCTCTATCAACGCTTCCAGGAGATGGAAGTGGACGAGTTTGAGCGCAAGTGCGCGCTCGCGGAAAAGTCGTATCTGAATCAAGGCATCACCTTCACGGTGTATTCGGGCGACGAGGGTACGGAGCGGATTTTTCCCTTCGACCTGATCCCCCGGATCATTCCGGGCAAGGAATGGGACCACGTCGAGCGCGGCCTCGTGCAGCGTCTCACGGCGTTGAATATGTTCCTGCACGACGTGTACCACGATCAGCGCATTGTGAAAGAGGGCATCGTCCCCTCCGAGATCGTGAACAGCGCGAAGCACTTCCGGCCTGAGTTCATGGGCTTCGACGTGCCGCGCAATATCTACATCCACGTCTGCGGCACCGACCTCATCCGCGACCGCCAGGGCAACTACACGGTGCTCGAGGACAATGGCCGCTGTCCCTCCGGCGTCTCCTACGTGCTGGAGAACCGGCAGGCGATGAAGCGCGTCTTCCCCAAGCTTTTCACCAAATACGCCGTGCGTCCCGTCGACCGGTACGCGCAGGATCTGCTAGCCGCGCTGCGCTATTGCGCGCCGGGCGGCAATCCCGATCCGACGGTGGTCGTGCTCACGCCGGGTATTTATAATTCGGCGTACTTCGAGCATTCCTTCCTCGCTCGCTCGATGGGTATCGAGATTGTCACGGGCAATGACCTCGTGGTGCAAAACTCGCGGGTCTACATGAAGACCACGAAGGGCCTCAAGCAGGTCGACGTGATCTACCGGCGCATCGACGACGATTTCCTCGACCCGACCGTGTTCCGCAAGGATTCCGTGCTCGGCGTTCCCGGTCTCGTGGAGGCGTACAGCAAGGGGTACGTGGCGCTCGCCAACAGCATCGGCACCGGTGTGGCCGATGACAAGGTGACGTACTACTACGTGCCGAAGATGATCAAATTTTACCTCGGCGAGGACCCCATCCTGCCGAATGTCGACACCTACCTCACGTCGGACGACACCGATCGCAAGTACGTGCTGGATAACCTCGAGAAGCTGGTGGTCAAGGCCGCCAACGAAAGCGGGGGTTATGGCATGCTCATCGGGCCGCACGCCACGAAGGAGCAGGTCGAGAAGTTCCGCGCCGCCATTATTGCCGATCCGCGCGGGTACGTCGCCCAGCCCGTCATCAACCTCTCGCGCTCCCCGTCGTACTGCGACGGTGCCGTCGAGGGCCGTCATATCGACCTGCGCCCGTACATCATCTCGGGCGAGAAGACGAGCATCATCCCCGGCGGTCTCACCCGTGTGGCCCTGCGCAAGGGTTCGCTGGTGGTGAACTCCAGCCAGGGTGGAGGCAGCAAGGATACCTGGGTGCTCGATGGTGAGGAGGAGGATTAAGTCATGCTAAGCCGCGTTGCCGATTCCTGTTACTGGCTCAGCCGCTACATAGAGCGAGCCGAGACCAGCGCCCGCATCCTGGATGTGAACATGCAACTGCTCCTCGATCTGGAGGATTCCAGTCCCGAGGCGATTCAGCGCCATTGGCAGCCCGTGCTCGCCACGCTGGAGGACCAGGAGCTTTTCACCAAGACCCACGACACCATCACTGCCGATGCCGTGATGGAGTTCGTCACCTTTGACAAGAAGAACCCGAGTTCCATCGTCTCGTGCATCGGCAATGCCCGGGAAAACGCCCGCACCGTGCGCGAGCAGATCTCCAGCGAAATGTGGGAGCAGCTCAACCGCACGTACCTTTATCTGCGCGATGGGGGCGGACGCCACGATTTTCAGGACAGCCCGATCGACTTCTACCGTCGGCTGGTCGACATCCTGCACGGGTTCCAGGGAACCACGGATGCGACGATGACGCATGGCGAGGGCTGGGATTTCCTCCAGCTCGGGAAGTATCTCGAGCGGGCGGACTCCACCACCCGCGTGCTCGACATCAAGTACCACATCCTGCTGCCCAAGGGCGAGCAGGTGGGCGGCCATGTCGACGTGACGCAGTGGATGGCCGTGCTGCGCTCCTGCAGCGCCATGGAGGCGTACTTCAAGATCAACGTCGGCCACGTCTCCGGCTGGCAGGTCGCGGAGTTCCTCATCCTGCATGACGAGTTCCCGCGCTCGATCCGCTTCTGCGTGGATCGCGTCGACGGCGCGCTGCATCGCATCTCCGGTTGCGACCGGGCGCACTTCAGCAACGAAGCCGAACGGCTCTCGGGCATGCTGAAGTCCAACCTCGGCTACACCACCATCGAGTCGGTCTTCCAGCAGGGGCTCCACCAGTTCCTCGACAAGACCCAGGCCCGCCTCAACGAAATCTCCGGAGCAGCCACGAAAGCGTACTGCTACTGGATGGACGAGAGCGCGCAGACTCAGGTGCAGGCTTAGCGAAGTCGGAAGTGGGATTGCGGAAGTCGGAAGTTCCTCGTCGGGTTTACTGATGGGGATGCGGAGGCGTTCCGCTGTCCTGTTCGGCTGGCGGCGGGCAGGTTTCCAAACGGAGTGCGTGAGGCTGGTTGGCTGGCTTTTGCCGGGTTCGGTTTTTTGGGCGATGAAGGTGATGATTGCTTGCCGTTTCGCGGCTGGCCATTTCATCCGTCCATAATGGCGGAGGTCTTGCCTCCCGCCGAAAAGTCCGGTGCAGGTTCAAAACATCGGTAACACATCAGGTTCAGAACATGGGTAACACTTTTCGGCGTCGAGCCATGCGGGAAGCATGGGGAGATGCCGTGGAAAGAAAGCCGGAAAATGGATCAAAGAATTGAATTTGCGATGAGAGCGGTAAACGCCGGAAATTTCCGGCGGTTATGCCAGCAATATGGGATCAGCACGAAGACCGGCTACAAGTGGCGGGAGCGTTTCGTGGCGCAAGGGCTGGCCGGAATGGCCGAAGAAAGCCGGCGGCCCAAGAGCCATGCCAGGGAGCTGGGCGAAGGGGTGATCTGCGAAATCATTGCGCTGAAAAACGCCCACCGGCACTGGGGTCCCAGGAAGATCCGGGAACTCTACCAGCGCAAGCATCATGGCGAGATCCCGAGCGAAAGCAGCTTCAAGCGGGTGCTCGAACGGGCCGGGCTCACCGAAGCGCGCAGGCTGCGGCATCGTGCCGAAAGCGGCCGACTGGCCAGCGGCTTGAAGGCGAGCGCACCCAACGAGGTCTGGAGCGTGGACTTCAAGGGGTGGTGGAAAGACGCCGCCGGGCTGCGGGTTGAACCGCTGACCGTGCGCGACGAATACAGCCGTATGATCCTGGAGCTACGCGCCTTGGAAGACGCGCGAGGCCAGACCGTGCGGGCCTGCTTTGAACGCCTCTTCGAGCAGCATGGGCTGCCGGGAGCCATCCGCAGCGACAACGGAGTGCCCTTCGCCAGTCCCAATGGACTGCTGGGCCTTAGCAAGCTCTCGGCCTGGTGGCTGGCCCTTGGCATTGATCTGGAGCGCAGCCGGCCCGGCTGCCCTCAGGACAACGGAGCCCACGAACGCATGCACCGCGACATCCGCCATGAACTCCAGGCGGGCCGCATTGGCCGCGACCAGGCCGCCTTTGACCTCTGGCGTCAGGAGTTTAATACCGAGCGTCCTCACGAAGCCCTCGGCATGCGCTTGCCCGCCGAAGTCTACCAGCCCTCCTCGTGTCCCTTCCACGGCACCCCGGAAGACCTCGATTACGGCTCAATGGATACTCGCCGCGTCCATCGCGGTACCGGCACCATCTGCTTCCAGCGCCAGCTCCTGCTCATCTCGGCGGCTCTCGGCGGCTGGAGCATCGGTCTGGCTCCCTCCGATAATGACTCCTTGACGTCCACTTCGCCCACCTTCCCATCGGGCAGATCAACCCCAAAACCGCCAGCTTTCAAGCCGCCCGATCGGGCGGCTTGAAAGCTCGCCCTTCCCACCCCAATGTGTAACCTCTAACCCAATCAGGTGTTACCTATGTTCTGAACCTGATGTGTTACCCATGTTCTGACTGCGCCGACAAAAAACTTCCCACTTCCGCGATCCAACTTCCGACTTCGCCAACGTTGACACAGGCGGGCGGCCACCGCATTTTTCCCCGGTGCATTCCTTTTCGTATCGTGACCAGTCCCTCTATTGCGAGGGCGTGAGCCTGGAGAAGATCGCCGACGAGGTCGGGACTCCAGCCTACGTGTATTCCAGTGAGACGATCCGGCAGAATTTCCGCCGCCTCGACCAGGCGCTCAAGCCGCTCGATCACCTGATCTGCTACGCCGTCAAGGCCAACTCCAACATCGCCATCCTCGACCTCCTGCGCAAGGAGGGGGCGGGGTTTGACATCGTCTCTGGGGGCGAACTCTTCCGCGTGCAAAAGGCGGGCGGCGATCCCGGCAAGTGTACCTTCGCCGGGGTGGGCAAGACGGAGCAGGAAATCGAGTACGCGATCCAGGCGGGCGTGTATTCCTTCAACGTCGAGAGCGAACCGGAACTCGAGCGCATCAACGACGTGGCGGGACGCCTCGGGGTGAAGGCCCCGGTGGCTGTGCGCGTGAATCCCAACGTGGACGCCAACACGCACAAGTACATCTCGACCGGCAAGAGCCAGAACAAGTTCGGCGTCGGCCTCGACCGTGCGGCGGAGGTTTACGCCCATGCGGCCACGCTGCCCCACCTCATCCTGCGCGGTGTGCAGACGCACATCGGCTCGCAGATCCTGGATGCCGCCCCATTCGCCGAGGCGGCGGCCAAGCTGGTGCCGCTGGTCGAGCACCTGCGCGACACGTACAAGATCGAGTTTTTCAGCATCGGCGGCGGTCTCGGCATCGTTTACGATGCGGCCCTGGCCAGCGGTGATCCCGCCTGGTGGGCATCCATTGACCGCCAGAAGAGCATCACGCCGGAGGCCTATGCAGCCGCGATCGTGCCGATCCTCCAGCCGCTGGGCCTGCGGATTCTGTTCGAGCCGGGCCGATTCATGGTCGGCAACGCGGGTGTGCTCCTGAGCACGGTCCAGTATGTGAAGAAGACCCCGGCCAAGACCTTCACCGTTGTCGATGCGGCGATGAACGACCTTATCCGCCCGGCACTTTACGAGGGGTACCACGAGATCGTGCCGCTGAAGAAAAACGCCAGCGGGCCCGAGCCGATGGATGTCGTCGGCCCGGTCTGCGAAAGCGGCGACTTCTTTGCCCAGGATCGCACGGTGCCGACGCTCGCCCAAGGTGAACGCATCGCGCTCATGAGCTCGGGCGCGTACGGCTTTGTCATGTCGTCGAACTACAATTCGCGCCCCCTCCTGCCCGAGGTGCTGGTCGATGGAGAGAAGTCGGCGGTGATCCGCCAGCGCCAGACGCTGGACGACCTCATCGCAGGCGAGGTGATCCCGTAACGGGCATTCGCTAAAAATCACGCCGCAGACGAGGGACTTTCCCGGCGGGCCGTGTCTACGAGGCGCGGCCCGCTTTTTTTGTCGCGTAGGGGGCGGCTAGAAAAACTTCAGTGCCCGGCGCTCGACTTCGCCGCTCTGGACGAAGTGCTGGCCCTTGAGCCAGCGCTCGATCTCCGAGAGATGCGCTGCGCCCCACGGGACGATGATGCGCTGAAAGTCGGGGAGGGCGGACTGGATTTCCGCGATGAGCCGGCGGTTGCGGGCGTGCAGGATGTCGTCCCACACCTGCGCCTGGGCGTCGGAGTCATTGATCGGCGAGGAGGGGTCCTGGAGTTCCAGCAGGATATCGCGCCAGGTCGGGGCCTCCATCAGGCGGGAGAGGGTGATGATGTAGGCAATGGTCTTGGGTCGCAGATTGCTGATGTCGACATCGGCGTGGCGGTACTCGTGACTGGTGAAGTTGTCATCGCCCCACTCCTCCATTTCCACGGGCGAGTCATCTTTCGGATGATTGTGGAGCTTGGCGCGGGCGTAGGCCTTGCGGGAAAATGTGCTTTCGCTTTGCGCAGTGAGTTGGAAAAGCCGGGCGACGCGCGTGTAGTCGAGGTGGTTGTCGTCTAGGAGGTTCTTGTCATCCGTCACGCCCTCGAGCAGCACGACGGAGGGATGTTTCGGGTCGGCCTTGGGCAGCACATCATCGTAAAACTCCTCGGTGGCGATATGCATCATGCCGGAGAGACGAACCTCGCGGTCGCCTTCCTTGAACTGCCGCTCGACCAGATAAAGGCCATTGGGCCGCAGGCGCACGTACCCGCCGGTCGTCGCGCTGATGAGCGCGGAAACCTCGAAAAAGATCGCCACAAGCGCCACCAAGCTCGCCACCTGGAGGGCGAACCACCCGATGACGGTGTACTGCCAGCGGAAAAAACGGCCTTCCCGCGCGGCGAAAGGCGCTTTCCATGTATGCCCGGGAGCGCGGAATTTCCACGCAAGAAACACGCCGAGCAGGACCTGAAGGATATTCGACGCGCCGGAAACCCATGGCACGACGTGATCGGGGAAGGGCCAGAGCGAGACGTAGACGCCTGCCCAGAGATAGCCGAGCATCGGAAGGACGATACGCTTCGGCACCAGTTCAGTCGCCAGCACGAGGGCAAGCATCGGGAAGGAGCCGAGGAAAAGCAGGACGGCGAAGAGCGCCGAGACGACGGCAAACCCGGAGTGCGGCGCAGCCATCGAGATAACACCCAGCACCCCGGAGGCCATGAAGGCCACCCAGAAGCCATTGACTGCGACGCTGAGCATTTGAGGCATGATTCTAGCAGAACTTTACGGGATCACAATGAAGGGATTTAACCTTGGAAATCCCATTTCGTTCCTCGTCTTGGCACGTTGCACGCTTGCATGAGGGGAAACCTTCCCATTTACTCCACACCCATGTCCACGGAATCCGCCTCGGGGTACTCCCGCAAAAACCCATTCCCTGCCAAACTGACGGTCAACCAACGCCTTACCGCGGAAGGTTCGAACAAAGATACCCGCCATTTTGAGATTTCTCTCGAGGGTTCGGGACTCACCTATGAGGTGGGCGATTCGCTCGGCGTGTTTGCCACGAACGACCCGGAGCTGGTCGAGCTGATCCTGGCGAACCAGGGCTTCAGCGGCGACGAGCCGGTGACGAACCCCGACGGCCAGACCGTGACGATCCGCCAGGCGCTCACGAAGGACTACGTCATCACCGAGCCGGCCAAGCAGATTCTCCAGGCTGTGCCGCTCAAGGACGAATCCGCCGCTTTTCTCAACGACCTCCTTGATCCCGGCCAGAAAGCCTCGCTCGACGACTATCTCTGGGGCCGCGACATTCTCGATGTGCTCGAGGAGTTCCCGGCGGCGAAGTTCACACCGGAGGAATTCGTCAAGGTCCTGCGCAAGCTCCAGCCGCGCCTGTACTCCATCGCCTCCTCGCAGAAGGCGGTCGGTGAGGCTGTGCACCTCACGGTGGCTGTCGTGCGCTATAACTCCAAGGCGAGCGACCGCCTCCGCAAGGGCGTCTGCTCGACCTTCCTCGCCGAGCGTTCCGAGGCGGGACTCCCGGTTTTCACCCACACCGCGAAGCACTTCCGCGTGCCCGAGGATCTGAATGCCCCGGTCATCATGGTCGGCCCCGGCACCGGCATCGCGCCGTTCCGTGCGTTTCTCCAGGAGCGCGCCGCCACGGGGGCGACGGGCAAGAACTGGCTCTTCTTCGGCGAGCAGCATGCGGCGACGGATTTCTTCTACCGCGAGGAGTTTGAGAAATACCAGGAGTCGGGCGTGCTGACGAAGCTCACCACCGCCTTCTCCCGCGACCAGGCCGAGAAGATTTACGTCCAGCATCGTCTGGTCGAGAACGCCACCGAGATTTACGAGTGGCTCGAGGCGGGCGGGTACTTCTACGTCTGCGGCGATGCCAAGAACATGGCCAAGGACGTCGAGGCGGCTCTCCACACCATCGTGGAAAAAGCAGGCGGCAAGACGCCCGAGCAGGCCAAGGAGTACATCGAGGAATTCAAGAAGGCCAAGCGTTACCGCAAGGACGTCTACTAGATTCCCCGAGCGCGCGCGTCGTACCCTCTCCCGTCATGCAGCAACATCAGCATGTTCATTTCCTCGGCATCTGTGGCACCGCCATGGGCGCCGTGGCGGCCGCGATGCGCGACCGGGGCTATGTCATCACCGGGCAGGACGATAACGTCTACCCGCCCATGTCCACCTTCCTGGAGGGCAAGGGCATCACGATCACCAAGGGCTACCGCCCCGAGGACATCCCGGCGGCGGATGTGATCGTGGTCGGCAACGCCATGACGCGCGGCAACGCCGCCGTCGAGGCCGTGCTGAACCGCAAGCTGTATTACCTTTCCCTGCCCGAGACGCTGAAGCAGTTCTTCCTGCGCGGCCGCCACAATCTCGTGGTCACCGGCACGCATGGCAAGACGACGACCACGTCGATGCTCACGTGGATCTTTGAGAGCACGGGGCAGGAGCCCAGCTATCTCATCGGCGGCATCCCGGCCAATCTCGGCCAGGGGGCGAAGCTGCGCGACTCGAAGTATTTCATCCTCGAGGGCGACGAGTACGACACGGCGTTTTTCGACAAGCGGTCAAAGTTCATCCACTACCTCCCCGAGTTGGTGATCGTGAACAACATCGAGTTTGACCACGCCGACATCTACAAGGATCTCGACGAGATCAAGACGAGCTTCCGCCGACTGCTCAACATCGTGCCGGGCAACGGCATGGTGCTGATCAATGGCGACGATGCGAACTGCCTCGATGTCGCGGGCAAATGTCCCGCGCCCATCGTGGAGGTGGGCTTCTCGCCCAATGCGGGCAACCACATCGCCAATCCGCACCAGAAGGGCGGCGAGTCGTTCTTTGAGCTCTTTGGCGCGAAGTTCCAGATTCCGCTCATCGGCGACTTCAATATCCGCAACGCGGCCATGGCGGCCTCGGCGGCGCATTTCTACGGCATTCCGGTGCCGCAAATCCAGGAGGCGCTGGCGACTTTCAAGGGCATCAAGCGCCGCCAGGAGGTGCGTGGCGTGACGCGCGGGATCACGGTGATCGACGATTTCGGCCATCACCCTACGGCCATCAGGCAGACGCTCGCCGGATTGCGCGAACGCTACGGCAGCGCCCGGCTGTGGGCCATCTTTGAGCCCCGGTCGAACACCACGCGCCGCGCGGTTTTCCAGGACGCCTTGCCACAAGCCTTCGTCGATGCCGACGGGGTCTTCATCGCGCGCGTCGCGCGTCTCGACCAGCTCCCCGAGGCTGACCGGCTGAACCCGGAGAAGGTCGTGGCCGACATCGCCGCGCAGGGAAAGCCCGCCTTTTACGAGCCAACCGCCGACGATATCGTGGCGAAACTTGCGCCGCTGGCGCAGGAGGGCGACGTTGTGGTGGTCTTCAGCAATGGCGGCTTCGATGGCATCCACCAAAAACTCCTCGACCGGCTCTAGGCCGCAGGCGACTTTCGCGGAAGCCGTCTCGCGGGCTCTCGGCCCCCGTGGCGGCGTACTCCTCATCGACGCGGAGTGCGTGTTGTGCAACCGCTTCGCCCGCACGGTCATTCGCGCCGACCGCGAGGGGCTGTTTGTCCTGATCCCGAATCACTCCGAGACCTCCGCGCGTCTCCTCGCCGAGACCTGCATCCCCGAGCCGCCCACCGGCACCATCGTGCTGCTCAAGGGCGGGCGCTCGTATATCTACAGCGACGTCTCGCTCAATGTGTGGGCCGACCTCGGATTCCCCTGGTCGCTGACCAAACCCGCCTTCCTCATCCCGCGCGCAATCCGCGATTTCTTCTACAAGCTCGTCGCCGACAACCGCTACCGCCTCTTTGGCAAAACCACCGCCTGCGGTCTGCTCAGCCCGGAGGAGCGCAGGCGGGTATTGATGGGGTAGAAGGGATTTGCTAAGCTAAGCGGGTGAGAATTTCTTCCCCCGGTGGCAGCCGCCAGATTTTGCTGAACCTGCTGGGGTATTTTCTTTTTGTCGTGGTGAGCTATGGGGTGGTTGTCTCCCACGCCTGCCTGTTGAAATGCACGCCGGTGGAGACGGTGCTGGAGATTTTCAGCAAGCTCCTGCTGCCGCTGGGGATTTTTCGCTCACGCACGATCAAGGAGGTCCTTGGGCGTATGGTCTTTTACTGGCTCATTGGGTGCGCCTTGTTCCTGGCCTATGAATTGTGGCTGCACTCCGACTTGTTCCCCCGTGCGTGGCTGGATCAAGAGTCTCTTCGTTGGAAGGAAGGTCTCCTGAGAAAGCTGCGGGAGAACGCTGCGGCCTTTCCATCGATGAATCGATAGAGGATTCAGTCTTCCAGAGTGGCGGCGTCTTCTCGCAGCCGGGCGGGGAGATCCATGCTTTCATGGAGCACGGAAATGACTCCGATTTCTTCCGTGGAGAGCTGGCGAAAGAAGATGAAATGGTGGCGATGGTGGAAGTAAAAGACGCCCGGAAGTTGTTCGTCTCCGACGGAACGCCAAAGGGAGCGGGATGTCTGCGCTTTGTTGATGGCAGCGGCAAGGCCTCGCAAATAGGCGTCAGCCTGCCGGGTTCCCCAGGTTCGTTCGGTGTAGTCCCAGATATCCAGCAGCCGCGCCTGTGCTGAGACAAATATCCTAGCGGCCACGCTTTTTGCTGCGCTTCCGGGCCTCCGTGATTACCTCCTCGATATCGAGGGGAACAAACGCGCTTTCCTCCGCCACGATGCCAGGAGCAAGTTCCTCGCGCAATGACATCCACTTGCGCTGTTCCTCGCGCTCGTAGTCCCGACGCACCAAGTCCCGGATGTATTCACTGGCGGAACTGTACAGGCCGCTCTGGCCGATCCGTGACTGGATAAACCTTTGTAATTCTCCGGCAAACCGGACATTGACTCCTTCCGCCATGGTGAATCCTCCTTTGTTCAGGGTTAACGATGGCGGCTGTCCCACAAAAAGTCAATATTGTGGGACGGAGAGAAGCTCCTTTGGAGAGGAGCCGCCTTTGTTTCGCTATCTGCTGGTGGTGCGGGTTGGAGCCTCCGGCGGTGTAGGGGAACGGACCCTTGGGCTGCGGATGCTTTTTCTTAGCACCGCAGCAACTTCAGATAGCTGGCCGAATTAAGCAAAGTCCCGCAATACCCGCGGTCCCCCATGGCGATGTCGGCGACGAAGTCGGTGAGGCGCTGGCCGTGGTGGCGGAAGGCCCAGGCGCGCAGGCGGGGGTGGTGGTACAAGAATCGCGCGAGGAAGCGGGCGGCGCGGAGTTCGTTGAGAATGGCTGGGCGCAGGAGGCTCAGGTAGCGATTTGCGGCGGTGGCGGGATCAAAGCGCGATTCGAGGAGTGCCGTGGCGGCGAGCTGGCCGCTGAGGAGGGAATTCGAGATCCCCTCGGCGGTGATGGGGTCGACGAGTCCGGCGGCGTCGCCGACGAGGAGGATGCGGCCCCGTGCGAGAGGCTCCCGGCGGGGCGCGAGAGGAATGAGCCAGCCGTGGCGCTCGATCTTCACGATCTCGCCGAGAGGGAAGCGCGACATGTATTCCTCGAGCCGTTTTTGCAGATCGCGGTAGCGCGGGGTGACGCTGAGGATGCCGATCGAGAGATGGTCGTGCTTCGGAAAGACCCAGGCGTAGCCCGACTCGATGACATCGAAGTCAAACCGCGCGTCGTCCTGGATGCGGGCAAAGTCGCCGGGAGCCACCGTCACCTCCCATTCCAGCGCCGGGGCGAGGTGCGGCAGGTCGGACCAGCCTCCCGCCTTTGCCACCACGCTGTGGATGCCATCGGCTCCGATGACGAAGCGGGCTTGAAATCGGCGCGTGTCGCTTTCCAAAGTGACGCCGTCGGCGGTTTCCGAAATGCGGCGGATCGGGCAAGACTCGACGAGTTCGGCTCCGGCATCGCGGGCGGCGAGGGCGAGGCGGTGGTCGAGCTCCGGCCGCATGGTCATGTGAACGAGCGGTTCCGGTCGCGTGGCAGAGAGAGTGGGACCGCCGCTGAGAAAGTTGAGAGCAATGGTGCGAAACTCCCGCTCGACGGCGAGGTCCGCGGCCTCGGGCAGCCGACGGTACGCACGCCCGAGCACACCGCCGCCACAGGTCTTGTAGCGCGGCAGAGCGGCTTTATCGAGGAGCGCCACACGAGCACCCCCCTCGGCGAGGAGCCGGGCGGCGGTGCTGCCGGCCGGGCCTGTGCCGACGATGGCGACATCGTAGGTTGGGACGGGATCTGGACTCTCGAGGTGCAAGCTGTCGCTACCTAATGCGCGGACTTTCCCCCGGCGAGGAAAATTCCTCCAAAAAGGCTGCCCGGTGATTACCCGGGTACGCGTGGGACTGGGAGGGATGATGGACGTTGCGATACAACGCGTTTTTGAGGTGCCGACAGTTTATCGAAGGAAATTTGCTCCGAAATTAGCGGCTGACGGGAGGCGTGTTCTCCCGTATTCGTGAGGTATGCAGTGCTCTCCCGAAACACGGCGCAAGGTCCTGTTGCTGGATGATCATCCCATCGTCCTGCTCGCGGTAAAGACGATGCTGTCGGACTGCGCGGATTTTGAGTTGTGCGAAACGCCGAAGCCGGGGCATCCGCTGCTGGCCTGGGTGGAGCGGCAGATGCCGGATCTGGTCATCCTCGACCTGCTGCTTGATGGGCGGAGCGGGCTGGACCTGCTGCCGGGTATCCTGCGAGTGGCTCCGTCGGCCCGGGTGGTGATATATTCCAGTCTCGATGAGACGCGTCACGGGCTCCGGGCTTTCCGCCTGGGCGCCAAGGGCTATGTGATGAAAAGCGCGCCGCACGAGCAACTGCTGGAGGCTCTGCGCAAGGTGGCGGCAGGCGGATTGTTTGCCAGTGAGAGCATGCTCCAGCTCCTCATGAACGAGGCGGCTGGAGGAGAGATGAGCACCGAAGGTTTGGACGGGCTCACCAGCCAGCAGTTGCATGTGTTTCGCCTGCTGGGCGAGGGCTACGACACTGGGCAGATCGCGGCGCGCCTCGGCGTGAGCCCGGAGACGGTGCAGAGCCATCGCGAGCGCATCAAGCAGAAGTTCCATCTGCTCCCGGGCGGGGATCTCGTGTGCAGTGCGGAGGCGTATTGCGAGAGAGAATCCTCAAGCAGGCGGGAGTCTTGAAAGCGACCGGACAGAGCTGGGGAAAGGCCTCCCCCGAAAGTCGGCGGCAATTCCTGGAGGAGATCACCCCGGGGAACCTCACACGCATGGCGTGGGTCGCCGGAGTTTACCTACCCATCAGCGCCAGCGGGCTGGTGTATAACCTGATCTACGTGCGGCTGCATGAGATGACTTTCTGGGCGCTCTTCGACATCGGGCTGGGAATCATCTCCCTTTCCCTGGCGCTGGTGCTGAGAAAGGCGAAGGGCTTTTTTCAGACAAGGCTGTGGGTGATCCGAGTCTACTACGCGTATTGCCTCGTCTCGATGACGGGGTATTACTTCAGCACGCAGGCGACGTATCCGAATAATCCCGTGTACGTCCTGGGCCTGCTGATCCCGGCGATGCTCTTTCGTCTGCCGCCGCTGGATTTTCTCATCCTGCTGGGGGCGACCCATGCCGTCTATCTGGCGGAGCTGTGGACCTCGGCAGGCCCCGAGGGAATCTCCGCCATGGCGCTCTTCCTCGGCACGGACAGCCTGGTGCTGGCGGTCATCGCCGCGTGGACGCTCTTTTCCAAGGACTGGCAGTCCTTCCTGCGCAGCCGTGCCCTGCGGCGGGCCAATGAGGGGCTGCTCAAGGTGACGGAGGATCTGAACGAGGTGATGCTCCTCGCCGCCCACGACATCAAGGGCCCGCTTCTGAACATTCGCAGCTTGTTTCGCATTTTGGGGACGAAGCCGGAGTGGCGGGCCGAGTCCTATCGCGAGGTCGTCGAGGAGTGCGACAAGGCACTGACCGATCTCGTCGAGCTGGTCGGCGGCATGCTCGAGACGCATGAGATCGAGCAGGGGGCGAGGGAGCCGGAGATCCGGCCTGTGCCGATGGGCGAACTGCTCGCGGCTGTGCGCAGGAATCTGCTGGCTTCGGCTGCGGCCAAGGGCTCCGAGATCATCATCGACCAACCCGCCTCGGCGGAGCCCTGGCCGACCGATCCCGCCCTGTGCCAGCGAGTGGTGGAAAACCTTCTGAGCAATGCCATCAAGTATTCGCCGCCGGGCTCGACGGTGCGCATCGAGTGGCGCAGGGACCCTGACCTTTGCCGGATCGATGTGCGAGATTGCGGGCCGGGCATCCCGGAGGATATCGGGCCGGAGCTCTTTGAGAAATTTCACCGCACGGGCAATCAACCGACTGCGGGAGAGTCGAGCAGCGGCCTGGGGCTCTTCATCGCGGCGCGCCTGGCGAAGCTTCTGAATGGCACGATCTCGTACTTCCCCAATCCCGGAGGCGGTGCCGTGTTCCGGCTGGAGCTTCGTCCCTGGGAGGATACGGCGGGTGGTGATTTTCCCGACGAGAAGCGCGGAGGTGCCGGAGGATAGCTTGAGTCGTCGCGGCAGATTTGTTTGTATCGGGGCGTGAAGAAGCTCCCCCTTCTCTTGGCGGTGTGCGTGGGTTTTGCAGCCTATGTTTCCCCGGTCGCGGCCTGTACGCGCGTGGTGCTAAAACTCGACGACGGCACGGTGCTCACAGGGCGGTCGATGGACTGGATGGATGACATCCAGAATAACCTCTGGGTCTTTCCCCGAGGCATGAAGCGCGATGGCGCGGCGGGTGCGGGCTCCATCAAGTGGGAATCCAAATACGGGAGCGTGATCACGACGATCTATGAAATCGCCACAGTCGACGGCATCAATGAAAAGGGCCTCGTCGCCAACACTCTCTATCTTGCGGAGTCCGAGTACGGTGCGGTCGGCGACAAGCCCGCGCTGTGCATCTCCCTTTGGGCGCAATACGTCCTGGACAACTTTGCCACCGTCGCCGAGGCGGTGGCGGCGCTGGAGAAGGAGCCCTTTCGCATCGTCGCGCCGAAGCTGCCGGACGGTTCGCCTGCCACGGGGCACCTCGCTCTTACTGACACCTCAGGCGACTCGGCCATCTTTGAATACATCGACGGCAAGCTCGTGATCCATCACGGCGCGCAGTACACCGTGATGACCAACTCGCCGGAGTATTCGCAGCAGCTTGCCATCGAGAAGTACTGGAGCGAGGTGGGAGGAACGAACTTCCTGCCCGGGACGGCGCGCGCGGCGGATCGTTTTGCCCGCGCATCCTTCGGCATCCAGTCGGTGCCGCGCGGCATCGACAAGAGCTTCATCAATGCCGTGCCCGGGCAGGACCTCGCGGTGCAGGGTGTCGCCTCGGTGATGAGCGTCATTCGCTCGGTCAGCGTACCGCTTGGCCTCACCACCCCGGGGGAACCCAACATTGCCTCCACCATCTGGCGGACGGTTTCCGACAGCAAACACCTGACGTATTATTACGATTCCGCGACGGTTCCGAATACCTTCTGGATCGACCTGACGAAGCTGGATTTCTCGCCCGGCGCAGGCGTGAAGCGGCTCCTGCTCACCGGTGGCAAATACTATGCCGGTGAGGCATCGGAGCACCTCGAGCCCGCGCAGGCATTCACTCCCCTGGGCGCCACGGCGGCAAAGTAGGTATGACGCATGCCTCGCGCATCGTCTGGACCGGCAACCGCGGCGAGGGCACGGCGCATTACCGGAGCTACGACCGCACATGGGACATCGCGGTGCCCGGCAAGCCGGTGATCTCATGCTCGAATGACCCGCTCATCGGCGGCGATCCCGCAAAGATGAACCCTGAGGACCTGCTGCTTTCCGCGCTCTCCGCCTGCCACATGCTCTGGTATCTGCACTATGCCGCCGATGCGGGCATCGTCGTGAAGGCTTACGAGGATGAACCCCTTGGGATCGCCGAGACCGGCCCGGGCGGTGCGGGGAGATTTGTCTCCGCCACGCTGCGTCCCCGCATCACCGTGCGCGCCGGGACGAATCTGGCGGAGGCGCGGAAAATACACGACCGCATCCATGAGGTGTGCTTCATCGCACGCTCGGTGAGCTTTCCCGTCACCTGCGAACCGGTCTTCACCGTGGAAGCGTGATCCTGTTGAATCCTGGATGCTAATTGATGGGGATTGGATTTCCTGCGTTATGCAACCGGATGTTCATCCTTTCTTTGCTTTTGAAAATGGGGATTTGGCTTTGCGTATGATACGCAAGCTGTTGGATTTTTGGAGATTTCCTGGCGAAATTTTCAGGTGGGGATTGTCTTTGATCTAAGTGGATTTTCTAAGGATTTCTTATTTTCAGGGAGTCCGTTGAGCCAGTATTTATAAGGCTTGGCGCGGGGCTGTGGGTGTTTGTGGATTTTTGATCATTGCGGATTTTGGGGCCGGTTTCCTCATTCGGAATGAGGCGGGGGTCCATTGGGGTATTGACAAAAATCTAATGATTAGTACCGGATGGCAAAGGCATGAAGATCTTCTCCCCGCTTCTCGCTTGTGTCGTTGTGCTCGGATGTTCCGGTCGTGCGCTTTCGACGGAGTATTTGTCGAATCTCTCGGAAAGTACCTCGGGAACTCTGGTCGTCGACGGATCGCGCAAGGTCGCCCAGTCCTTCTGGAGCGGCAGCGGCAGCTACAGCCTGATATCCATCATTCTCCTGATGTCGCCGGAATCAGCGAACAGTGATCCTCTGCATGTCTCCCTGTTTTCTTCCAGCGGGGAAGAGGTGGGATCGTGGCTCGGGGATTTGGGAACAGGCGATCCTTACAGCAGCGCCGGTGGCCAACACACGTGGACGCCTGGGGCTTCGATCAATCTCTCCAGCAATACAAAGTACTGGATCGTTCTCGATACAACAGAGAGCGAGCACGGCTACGCATGGAACTACACCTCGAGCATGAGTGCGTCCTCGGAGGATGGATGGTCCATCCCGGCGACGAACACGTATGCAGTCGATACCGGGAGCGGGTGGAATTACTCGGATGGGAGACCTCAGCAGATCGCGGTAACCGCATCGGTGGTTCCAGAGCCTGGCTCTGTCTTTCTTGTCTCTGCCGGTGTGCTGGTTTGTCTCGCCGTGGTACGTCTGTGGCGGCGGCAGGCTGATGCAGCACCCCTTTAAAACCCTGTGCTTCCCCTCATGAAAACATCCACCATCCTCGCCGCATCCGCCGTCATCCTGGGTTCTCTCCTGTCTGCGCCTAGCGGCTGGTCGCAAATGACCTGGAGCGCCCCGGTGAGTATCTCGGGGGATTCCGATGTCAGCACCACCGGATTGTTGACTTATGCCTATGTTTTCGGGGGCACGGGAAGCGTAACCAGCCAGACGGTGAATGGCGTGACCTTCTCACCCTTTGCCATACCCGGGCAGGAGTCCGGTTCGCTCACAGTGGGGAATGCGACGCTTTCTGCCACCGAGTTTAACTGGAACGTCACGTCCAGTGACCAGGCCCCCTACGCCAATCTTTCGTCGGATTACCAGGGGCTATTGGGGGAGAATGCCTTCTCCCATGGGGGCGCGCTGACTCTCACCCTTGGCGGACTCACGGCGGGCCAGACTTATGAAGTCCAGATCTGGATCAACAACAGCTTCAACTCCGCTGTCAACTACAGTGCGACGGTCTCGGATGGCAGCCAGGGTTCCTCTGCTGTATCAGGCAATACGAGCGGCCAGATCGGCGGCCTGGGACAGTACGTCATCGGGGTGGTGACCTTGGGCGGTGAGCAGACTGATCTGCAACTGACCCTGTCCCCGGTATCCGCCGACGCAGGAGTAAATGCCGTGCAGATTCGAGCCGTTCCGGAGCCCGGCGTTATCAGCTGTGCGCTGGTCGGCTCGGCAGTGGTGGGATGGATGGCCCTGCGGCGTGCTCGCCGTTCTACGGTGAGCTAGGCAGGCAGGGCCATCCGCACCCGTCCGTATGCGGGAGATTCGCGGGGTGCGTTGATCGCCGTGCCGTCGGGGGTTTTCCCGCCGACCACTAAGTAATTTTTGTGGTGAATGGCTTACGGCTGCGGAACAAGCGAGGCGTCTCTGTTACATCGCGACGATCTCGACGCGGCGGTTCTTGGCGCGTCCGGCGTCGTCGGTATTGGGCGCGACGGGGGCGGCCATGCCGACGCCCACGGGGATGATCGCGGCGGCGGGCACCTGATATTTTGCGGCGAGGGCTGCGGCTACAGCGGCGGCGCGGCGCTTGGAGAGATCCTGGTTGTGGTCGAGTCCGCCCTGGTTGTCGGTGTGGCCGACGATGAGGAATTTCTTGCCGGGTGCGGCATTGATGGCGGCGGCCATCTCGGTGAGAGCGGCGTCGGAGTCCGGCTTGATCTCGGCCTTATCGGTGTCGAAGTACACGCCGTAGATGGCGACGCGGCCGGTCTTGGCGATGGACTGCTCGATCTCGGCGGCCTTCACCACGGACATGCGCTGATCCATCGGTTTCGTCTGGAGGACATCGACGCGGAGGATGCAGTTGCCCTTCTGGATATCGTGTTCCTTGGCCATGGTGCTGTACCCGCTGCCCGAACCATCCTCGATGATGAAGGCGTAGAGGCTGATGTAAATCGGCGCGCCATTCGGCCCTGTGCCTTCCAGGGCGGCGTACCGCTGCTGGCTGTGGTTGAACTCATGCAGGTACTGGAGGCCATCGGTCTTCTTGGCCTGCGGAAAGATCTGGGCGACGAAGCGATTGTACCCATCGTCAAGGTTGTCATCGGCGGCGGTGAAGAGTGTCTTGTAGCCCGCCTCGCCGAGCAGCTCCTGGTATTGACGCACCGCCTCGAGGGTGGAGGCGTCGCCGGGGAGCTTGTAGTAGATGGTGGTGCGCTGGCCTTCGACGACCTGCTTCTTCGTGTCCTTGAAGCCGGAGGTATTGTAGTCAAACTGCACCTTCTCCAGCGCGATCGGCATCTCGTCAAATTTCGCAAACCCGTACCAGATGATCTCCGAGCCGGTGATGCGCTTGAGAAACTCGGGGTCCTTCGCGCCTTTCACATCGGCGGCGGTGGCAGGGAGGACGGTGAGAAGGCCGACGGCGGCTGCGAGAGAGAATACAGTGTGGAGCTGCATAGCGCCTCCTGTGGCCCATTCCCCGCCGGGCGTCAAGGCCGAGATTCCCTGGGGCAGAGGCTCGGAAATCAGCCGGGGGCCCTTTTGGCGCGCTGTGGATTGCCCGGCGGGCTTGCTGACTCCCGTACATAGTGATACATCAAGAAGCATGAGCACGATTCAGGCGATACTCGATGTCGAAGCCGATGGCAGCGTGCATCTCCCGTTGCCGGAGGAGTTGCGGCACGGCAAGGTTATGATCGTGGCGACTCTGACCAAAGTGACCGAGTCAAAGCCTTCCACGCATGCGGTCGATTTCCTGAGAAGGATCTCGGCGCGCGGCGGCATTTCCAGCATCGCCAACCCGGCGAATTGGGAGCGTGAAAATCGTCAAGATCGCACTCTGCCCGGGCGCGAGTAATGAGGTTACTCGATAGCAATATCATTATCTACGCGACCCTTTCTGAAAATGAATGGCTGAGAGAGTGGCTGGAAACAGAGCCGCTGGCCGTTTCGCAAATATCCCGGGTCGAGATTCTCGGGTATCATCTGCTCAAAGAAGAGGAACGCCGCGATCTGGCGGGTTTTTTGGATGCTCTGCTGGTCATGCCCATCACGACTGAAATCACTGATCGAGCGATAGCTCTGCGGCAGCAGCGGAAAATGGGACTTGGTGATTCCCTCGTCGCCGGGACTGCGATTGAGACCGGATGCGAACTGGTGACCCGTAACGTGGAAGATTTCCGATGGGTGGAGGACTTGCGTGTCATCAATCCATTCGAATCTCGCTAGCCTGACTTTTTCCTAGCGGAGCGGGGGAAAACGGGGGACATTTTGGGGCATCCCCCATCGTGAAAATCTTGATTGTTGAAGACCAGGAGCGCCTTGGGCGGTTTCTAAAAAAAGGCATCGCCGAGCATGGCTACACGACGACGTGGGTGCGGACGTGCGCGGAGGCGCGGGATGCGCTGGCGGAGGCTTCGCAGGATGCGATCATCCTCGACCTCGGGCTGCCGGATGGCGATGGGCTGGACTTGCTGCGGGAATGGCGGCGGGCGGGATTCAACGAACCCGTGCTCATCCTGAGCGCGCGCGATGCCGTGCAGGACCGCATCCGGGGGCTCGATCTCGGCGCGGATGATTATCTGGCCAAGCCCTTCAGCCTGGAGGAACTCCTCGCCCGCGTCCGCTCGCTCCTGCGGCGGCAGTCGGCATCAAAGGATACGGTGCTGGAGCATGGGCCGCTACGCATGGACCTCGTGGGCCGCGCGGTGTCGCTGCACGGCAGGCCGCTCGACCTGACGAACCGCGAGTTTGCGCTGCTCGAGACCTTCCTGCGCAACCCGGGCCGCACGCTCACGCGCACGCTGATCTGCGAGAAGATCTGGGAGTCGAACTACGACGTGGATACCAACCTCCTGGATGTCTATATGAGCAAGCTGCGGGCGAAGCTCGAGTCGCCCGGCGGCGAGCCGCTCTTCAAGACCCTGCGCGGCGTGGGGTATCAGCTCCTATGAGAACGCTGGGAGCCCGCCTTGCGCTGTGGTATTCCCTTGTCTCCACGGTCACGCTCTTTGGCCTGCTCGCGGCGGGGTATTTCCTGCTGAACCGCCACCTCGAGCGCGGCGTGGATTTGCAGAACGCGGCGGAGTTTCACCGTCTCATCGCGAACGGGTCGCTACCCCAACCGGGGGCGGAATCGCCGGGCTTCCTCGTCGAGGTGCGCGATGCGCGGGGCGCGGTGCTTTATCGCTCGGCGGCGCTGGGCGTGACGGTGCTGCCGGAGGCAGGCAAAACCGTGACGATCGGCGCGCTGGGGCGGCATCGGGTGGGGGTGTTTCAGAAGGACGGCGCGACGGTGAAGGTGGCGGTGGCGCTGGAGCCGGTGCGGCAGGTGATGCTCGGATATGCAGAGATCAGTCTGGTGCTGATCTGTCTCGTGCTGCTCATCAGCCTCATCAGCGGCCTGGCTTTGAGCCGGGCGGCGCTGCGTCCTGTGCGTGCGATCCAGGAGACGGCCAATCGCATCCGCCTCGACAACCTGAGCGAGCGCATTCCGGTCGGGGATTCGCAGGATGAGATCGCATCGCTGGCGGAGCTGCTCAATGAGATGTTTGACCGGCTGGAGACGGCCTTTGCGGAGGTGCGGCGGTTTAGCGCCGAGGCCTCGCATGAACTCAAGACGCCGCTGTCCCTGCTGCGTCTCCAGGCGGAAAAATTGCTAAACGATGGACGCCTCGGCGCGGAGCAGGACGAGGCCGTGCAGGAGCAACTCACGGAGATCAACCGCATGCAGCACATCATCGAGGATCTGCTCTTTCTCTCCCGCGCGGAGGCCCAGGCGATCAAGCCCCGTCTCGTGCGGCGCAATCCGCGAGAGTTTCTCGGTGAATTGACTGAAGACGCGGCGCTGCTGGCCGAGCAGGCGGGCGTGCAGTTCCGCGCACAAATCGCGCCGGAGGGCGAGGCGGCGTTTGATGCGCAGTGGATGCGCCAGGCTTTGCTGAACCTGCTGACGAACGCCTTCCGGTATTCGGGGCGCGGGTCGCTGGTGACGCTCGGCTCGGAGTTCACGCTCGACGCCTGGCGGCTGACGGTGGAGGACGAGGGGCCGGGTGTGCCGGAGGCGGACCGGAGTCGCATTTTTGAGCGGTTTGTGCGGCTCGACGATGCCGCAGAGCGCGGGACGGGCTCCGGGCTCGGGCTGGCCATCTGCCGCAGTGTGCTGGCTATGCACGGTGGAACGATTCAGGCTGAGGCGGGCAAGCGAAAGAGCGGGCTGCGCGTGGTGTGCGAGATTCCGCTCGGCGGTGCGCCGCGTACGATGGATCGGCTGCCCGAGCGCGAGCAGGCAGCGGATTAGGAGATACTAGCGCAGGATCACGAGATTCCACCAGAGGGGGCCGATGCCCATCCAGATGGCGAGATTCACCACCGAGATGATGAAGCCGATGCTCCACCAGGTATTCTGCGAGACATAGGCTCCGGCGAAGTACACCGGGGCGCAGCCTGTGCTGTAGTGGGTGAGCCCGGCGTTGAGATTGGACAACACGGCGAGCGTCCAGGCGGCGAGGGCGGGCGGCACGCCGAGGACGACCGCCGCGCCGAGAAAGGCCGGATAGAGCGCGGAAATCTGCGCGGTGAGGCTGGCGAAGCCGTAGTGCGCGTAAAAGTACAGCAGCGCGAGCACCGCCATTGCGAACGGCCACGGCCAGCCCGCGAGGTGGCCAAAGGCATCGTCGAAGAGCACCTTGAATGTCCCCTGCCGGCTCATCTCATCGGCCATCATGAGCAGCGGGGCGAACCATACCAGCACCTCCCAGGCGCGGCGGTTGCCGAGGAGTTCGTCCCACTTCAGCACCTGCGTGAGCAGCAGGGCGGAGATGCCGGTGAGGGCGACAACGGTATTGCCCACGCCATGCCATGGTGAGGTGATCCAGCCGAGGATGACGAGAAACAGGATGACGAGCAGCGTGATCTCCTGACGGCTGAGCGGGCCGAGGTCGTCGAGCTTTGCCCGGGCAAAAGCCTGCGCGTGGCCCGTATCCTGGAGCTGGGGAGGGGCGAGGTTATACAATATCCACGGAATGAGGGCAAAGGAGACGAGGCCGGGAACGCAAGTGGCGAGCGCCCATTTCATCCAGGTCAGTTCGACGCCCGCGATGTCGAGGGCAAACTTGGCGATGAGCGGATTGCCCACCATGCTGGTGAGGAAGAGCACGGAGGCGAGGTAGTTCGTATGAAATCCGACGAGCGTGAGATATGCGCCGATGCGGCGCGAGGTGGGGCCGGGTTCCGAGCCGAGCACCTGGGCGACATTGCGGAGGATGGGGGCGACGACGCCACCGCGCGCGGTATCCGACGGGACGAAGGGCGAGAGGACGAGATTCGACGCAGCGGCGGCGTACCCCAGCGAGAGCGACGTGCTGCCGAGACGGCTGATGAAGAAATAGGCAATACGCAAGCCCAGCCGTGTCTGCGTGACAGCCTGGGCAAAGAGGAAGGCGGAGAAGATGAGCCACACCGTGGGGCTGGAGAAGCCCGAGAGAGCCTGCGAGAGCGGCAGCGTGCCGGTGAGGGCGATGAGCGTCATCGCGATGAGCACCACCACACCCATGGGCGCGGGTCGCACGACGAGGGCGAGGATGGTGGAGACAAAGATCGCCAGGAGCTGGCGCTGGTTCGACGCGAGCTCCGCGACGGGCGTGAAGTAGAGGACGATTCCCGGGAGGAGGATGATCGCCCATCGGAGGACTGCTGGGGTTGGCCGCGCTGCCGCCATGCGTCTGATGAGATTACTCTAGCCGCTGCCGGGCCGGGAGCAATGAGAGCGTTCCGGGAATTTGCACCCGGAACGCTCCCGGTTCTGGCGGTCAGAGCAGATCAAATCAATCTGTAGCCACAGCTCGGCGGCGGCGAGGGCCGTCCTGGCGCGTCGGTCGCTTGGGCAGTATGTATCCATACAGCCTCGTCGCAACCGCCCCACCATGCCGACCCCCGGCGCTCACCGATCCATGGCTGCATCTTTATTTGGTCAGCTCTAGCTAGCGGGGGAGACCACCAGGCGTTCCTCCGGTGCCTTGACGGCGGGGAGGGCGACCGGTGCAGCAGCCGGGGTGGGGGAAACCGAGCCGAGGATCTGGCGCAGGCGGGCCTCGTCGACCTCCTTGCACCACTTGCCAACGACGATGGTGGCGACGCCGTTGCCGACGAGGTTCGTCAGCGCGCGGGCCTCGGACATGAAGCGGTCGATCCCCAGGATGAGGGCGATGCCCGCCACCGGCACATGGCCCACGGCGGAAAGCGTCGCCGCCAGCACGATGAAGCCGCTGCCCGTGATGCCCGCCGCGCCCTTGGAGGTCAGGAGCAGTACGGCGAGGAGCGTGAGCTGGTGGGTGAGATCGAGCGGGGTGTTCGTGGCCTGGGCGATGAACACGGCGGCCATGGTCAGGTAGATCGCGGTACCGTCGAGGTTGAAGGAATACCCGGTCGGGATGACGAGGCCGACGGTGGATTTCTTCACGCCGAGATTCTCCAGCTTGGTCATCATGCGGGGCAGGACGGATTCCGACGACGAGGTGCCGAGTACGATGAGGAGCTCCTCTTTAATGTACCGGATAAAACGCCAGACGCTGAAGCCATGCAACCGCGTGATGGTGCCGAGCACGAGGAAGACGAAGATAAGGCAGGTGAGGTAAAATGACCCCATGAGCTTCGCCAGCGAGAAGAGCGACTCGGTGCCGTACTTGCCGATGGTGAAGGCCATCGCGCCGAATGCGCCGAGCGGAGCGACCTTCATGATGATGCCGACGATACCGAAGAGGACGTGCGAGGTTTTCTCGATCAGCTCAAAGACGATCGAGCTGCGTCCGCCGAAGCGATGCAGCGCAAAGCCGAAGAGCACCGACACGAGCAGCACCTGGAGGATCTCGCCCTTGGCGAAGGCGTCGAAGACCGTGGTCGGGATGATGTGGAGGATGTAATCGACCGTGCCCTCCATCTTGCCGGGGGCGGTGAATTGCGCGATGGCCTTGGTATCGAGGCTGGCGGCGTCGATGTTCATCCCGGCACCGGGGCGCACCACATTGACGATGACGAGGCCGACCACGAGGGCCAGCGTGCTCACGATCTCAAAGTACAGCATGGCGAGGCCGCCGGTCTTGCCGACCTTCTTCATGTCCTCCATGCCCGCGATGCCGATGACCACGGTGCAAAAGATGATCGGGGCGATGATCATCTTGATCAGCTTGATGAAGCCCTCGCCGAAAGGCTTCATCGCCTCGCCCGTGGCGGGGAAGAAATGGCCCAGCAGCACGCCCAGGACGATCGCGACGATGACCTGGAAATAGAGCGACTGGTAAAATCTGCGGGGTTTCGGAGGAACGGCGGGAGCCGACGACTCGGACGCGGAGGGAGTATTCATAGGGGAGGTGTCTGCCTCGCACCATGACTCCCCATGCTTAAAGGATTCTGAACTTAACCTGAATTTTTCTTCAGGTTTCTCCCTGCGCGGAGAGGCGGCTCTACGCTGAGATGCCGAAGAGTTTGCCAATCAGAGCCGTCAGGCCCATGGCAAAGCTGCCCCAGAAACAGACGCGCAAGGCTCCGCGCCACATCGACGCCCCGCCTGCCGCAGCGGCGACGGCTCCGAGGGCGCACAGCAGCGTGATGGCGGTCGCAGGCACCAGCCAAACCACGATCCCTGCCGGAGCTAGGATGGCGGTGACGACCGGGACGATGGCTCCTGAGGCAAAGGCGGTGGCCGACCACATGGCGGCCTGGATCGGACGGGCGCTCAGCTCCTCGGTGATGCCGATCTCATCGCGCGCATGCGCGCCGAGGGCGTCTTTTTTCATGAGCTGGCGGGCAACCTCCAGGGCGAGATTTTCATCCAGTCCGCGATCCCGGTAGATGGCGGCGAGTTCGGCTTCCTCCTCCTCGGGGTCATTGGCGAGGGCGTCGGCCTCCATCTTCAGGTCGGCCTTCTCGGTATCCTCCTGCGACTTGACGGAAACGTACTCCCCGGCCGCCATGGACATAGCCCCGGCGACCAGACCGGCGACGCCGGCGAGGAGGATGCTGGACTTGGTCGAGTTTGCCGCTGCCACGCCTACGATGAGGCTGGCGGTGGACAGAATGCCGTCATTCGCTCCCAGTACGGCGGCTCGTAGCCACCCGGAGCGATTGATGCGATGATGTTCCTCATGCGCCATGAGCCGGACCGTAGCCGGGGGCCGGTCTTTGTCGAACAGAATTCGGTAACATTCCCGCAAGCCTGACTTGTCGACCTGGATTCCGACGGTGGGCGAGCTTTGGCGGAAGGAACTACATGAGCTGCACCGGGTCGACGTCGGCGACGATGAAGACGTCGTCGGGGAGCGGGAGGGCGTGGAGGACGGTTTGGACGGCGCGGGACATGGCGCGGGTGGAGGTGCCGCGCAGGGCGGTCTGGAAGCGGTAGTAGCCCTTGGCCTTTTCCAGCGGGGCGGGGGTGGCTTCGCTGACAGTGATGCCCTCGGGCGTGACCTCGCGGAGTCGGCGCACGAAGGTCTGGGTGGTGAACTCGGCCTTTTCCCGGCTTTCGCTGCGCACGGTGACGAGCACCATGCGGGAGAAGGGCGGGAAGTGAAACCGCTCGCGGAACTCCATCTCCTGCTCGACGAAGCCCTCAAAGTCGTGATGACGCGCAAACTGGATCGACGGGCTGGTCGGCGTGTAGGACTGCACGAGCACCTCGCCCTCCATCTCGCCGCGTCCGGCGCGTCCTGCGACCTGGGTGAGGAGTTGGAAGGTGCGTTCCCCGGCGCGGAAATCCGGCACGTGCAGGCCGAGGTCGGCGTTGATGATGCCGACGAGCGTGACGTTGGGAAAATGCAGACCCTTGGCGATCATCTGGGTGCCGACGAGGATGTCGATCTCGCCTTTCTTGAAGGCACCGAGGGTGAGGCGGTACGCGTCCTTGCGGCTCATGGCGTCGGCATCCATGCGGGCGATGCGGGCCTTGGGGAAGAGCTTGCGCACGATGTCCTCGACCTTCTGGGTGCCCACGCCAGCGTGACGGATGCCGGGGTCGCGGCACTCGGGGCAGACCTTGGGGGCGCGCTCGGTGTGGCCGCAGATGTGGCAGGCGAGCTGGGAGGCGTCGCGGTGATAGGTGAGCGACACGCTGCAGTTGGGGCACTCGCAGACATGGCCGCAGACCTCGCAGAGCATGGTGGTGGAGAATCCGCGCCGGTTGAGAAAGAGAATGGTCTGCTCGCCCTTCTTCAGGCGGCTCTCGATGGCGTTGACGAGCGGGGGCGAGAAGGCGGATTCGCCGCCCTTGGTCGTCTTGCGCATGTCCACGACGCGGATGACGGGCATCTTGCGGTCGTCCACGCGCTGGGCGAGGCGGAGGAGCTGATACTTGCCGTTTTGGACATTGTGCCAGCTCTCGATGGACGGCGTGGCGCTGCCGAGGACGATGGGGCAATTCTCGCGCTGGGCGCGGAGCACGGCGACGTCGCGGGCGTTGTAGCGGGGCGTCTCCTCCTGCTTGTAGGAGCTTTCGTGCTCCTCATCGACGATGATAATGCCGGGGGACTCCAGCGGGGCAAAGACGGCGCTGCGTGCACCGATGACGATTTTCGCCTTGCCGCTGCGCACCTTGTACCACTCGTCGTGGCGTTCTCCGGCGGCGAGATGGCTGTGCAGGACGGCGACCTCCTGCTGGAGATCGGCGAAGCGCGCCTTGAAGCGCTCGACCGTCTGAGGGGTGAGCGAAATCTCCGGCACGAGGACCAGCGCGCTCCGGCCCTGGGCGAGCACGGCCTTGATGGATTGCAGGTAAATCTCGGTCTTACCGCTTCCGGTCACGCCATAGAGGAGGATGGGACGGGGAGGCGTCGGCGAGGCGATGGCGACCTTCACGGCTTCCAGTGCGACGGCCTGTTCCTCGTTCAGCTCCAGATCCTGCGTGGGGATGAAGGTGTCCCCGGCGTGCGGGTCGCGGGCGACCTCCTCCTGCTCGATGGCGATCCAGCCTTTCTCCTCCAGGGTGCGAAAGACCCCCTCGCTCACCCCGGCGGTCTGGCAAAGCTCGGTGATGGCGGTGGGTTTCCCGGCCTGCTGGATGGCGTTGAGCGCGTCGGCCTGGCGCGGGGCCTTGGCGGCGAGCTTTTCCAGGTCGTCGTCGGTGATCTCGCGCAGGGCGCGGGCAAAGTTGCGTTTTTTCGCGGAGACCTGCGCCTGGCGTACGACCTGCGGGAGCAGGCAGGACATGGCGGATTCCAGCGAGCAGCAGTAGTAGTCGGAAATCCACCGGGCCAGCTCGAAGAGCTTCGGCAAAATGAGCGGCTGGCCGCCCATGACCTCGTGGATCTCCTTCAACCCCGGCACGTCGCTATCCTCCAGCACCTCGAGCACGGTGCCCTGGAGGAGCCGGGCGCGCAGGGGCACCTTTACGCGGGAGCCGGGGGCGACCATTTCCGCCATGTGCGGCGGGATGATGTAGTCGAGGGCACGGTCGCCCGCCTTGTCGGGGAGTACGCGGGCGAAGGACGGCATCCCGGGAGTTAAATCAAGGATGGGGCGTTTCTAAAAGGAATTGATGCGACGGGATGGGGCCATGGTATCTTGGACGGCGTGAAGGTTGTTGTCGCGATATTGGCTGTCGTTGTTGTCCTGGCGGTTGCTGCGTTTGCGGTGATCAGTCTGACCAGCGACGATCCGCGCTACACCGCCCATGAGATGCTGAGCCTCGGGCGTTACGACAAGTACGACGGCCTCATCCTCGAGGTCGCGAGGCAGCGCAACATCCCGCCCGAGCTGATCAAGGCCGTCATTTGGAAGGAGAGCCGCTTTGACCCCACGAAGAAAGGCGGCCAGGGCGAGCGCGGCCTCATGCAGATCACCGAGGTGGCGGCGGCGGACTGGGCCAGGGCGGGCAAGGTCGAGGGGTTTGTCCCGACCATGCTCTTCGATCCCAAGGTCAACATCGAGGTCGGCACGTGGTATCTGCGCCGGGCGCTGGATCACTGGTCGGAAAAGGACGACCCGGTGCCCTTTGCGCTGGCCGAGTACAATGCCGGGCGAGGGCGGGTGCACCGCTGGATGAAGGACTCCGGCCAGGGTTCCACGGCGGACGCCAAGGATTTGCAGGACGCGATGGATTTCCCCGGGACGAAAAGCTACATCGCGGCGATCATCTCGCGGTCCGATTTCTACCGCCAGCGCGGCGAGTTTGCGGAGCAGTAGCCTTATTTCAGCTCAACCGGAAAGGTGAGGGTGTCCCCGGCGGCGGAGAAGGTGACGTTCATGATGCGAGGCCTGGGGCCATGCAGCGGGGGAAACTTGATATAGACGACGCCGGAAACGGTTTGTCCCTTGTGCTGGAGGGTGGTGGTGCGGAGGGCTTCGCTTTTCAGGACGGCGATATTCTGATCCCGGGTGGCGGCGATGTTTGCGATCTGGTTGGAGGCATTGCTCTGGATCGCGGCGGAGGCGGCGCTGCTGGCCGCCGGGTTATAGGTGGTGGTCTGTCCCGAGTAAGAGCCGGAAACGCCGTAGGGATTGCGGTATCCGCCGCCGGAGAATGTCCCGGAGCCGTAGGTGGTGGTCGGCATGTTGGCGCGCAGGGAGGCGCTGGCGGCGTTGAGTCCGGTGGCCAGAGCCATCATGGCGGCGGCATGACGTTCGCGAGCGGCGAGTTCCTCGTAGGTGAAAATCCTCAGCTTCTTTCCATTCACCGTGGCCGAGATGTTCTCCGTGCCGAAGTTGAAGGGCGTCTTCCCGACGTTCATCGCGGTGACATAGATCTGGATGTCCGGGAAGTTGGAGGAAAACCTCTCTGTCGGGAGTCCGATCTCGACGCCGAGGGACTTGCCAAACTGGGCAAAGTACGGCGTGCCGGAGTTGTAGACCGTGCGAGGCTTGATCTCCGCAGGATAGTCGAGCGTGACGTGGGCGCAGCCTGAGAGAACGGCTGCGGCAAGCAAAGAGGCAAGGGCGCGGAGCATCGCGCAGATTTAGCGCGGGGAAACTAAGTCGGGCAATCCCGATTTCTTTAAGTTCTAAGTCAAGAACGAAGCTTAGAAAATTCCGGGGAATCTCAGTACGAAAGGCCCTTGTCCCGGTCGTGGCCGAGGAGTCGGTCGATGTAATCCTCGGGGGCGAGCTTGAGCGGGACGGGGCCGTCGGGTTCGCCGCGGATGAACTGCTGCACCTCGGGGTCGGGGCTGTTCCTGATGTCGTCGGGCGTGCCGTGGGCGATGATCATGCCAGCGCGCTTGCCTGCGCCGAGGACGATCATTTTCGTGCCGATGCGGAAGGCGCTCGCCATGTCGTGGGTGACGACCACGGCGGTCATGTGGAGCTTTTGCGTGAGGTCCATCGTGAGCTGGTCGATGACGGCGGTCATGATGGGATCGAGGCCGGAGGTCGGCTCGTCGCTGAAGAGGAGTTCCGGGTCGAGGGCGACGGCGCGGGCGAGGCCGACGCGCTTGCGCATGCCGCCGCTGATCTCGGCGGGCTTGAGGTTTTCAAAGCCGGTGAGGCCGACGAGTTCCAGCTTCATCTTCACGACGAGGTCGACGATGGCGGGGTCGACCTTGCTGTTCTCAATGAGCGGGAGGGCGACGTTTTCGCCGACGGTGAGGGATTGCAGGAGCGCGCCGAACTGGAAATTCATCCCAAAGCGCAGGCGGAGCTTCTCCATCTGCTGGGGCGACATGGTGGTCGTCTCCTCGCCGAAAATCTTGATCGACCCGCTGGTGGGCCGGAGCGAGCCGATGATATGGCGCAGGAGCGTGCTTTTGCCGCACCCCGAGCCGCCCATGATGATCATGGTGTCGCCCTTCTCGACGGTGAAGGAAATGCCGTTGAGCACGGTGCGGCTGCCGAACTTGCGCACGAGGTCGCGCACCTCGATGACGGTCTCGCGCTTGGTCTCGCTCATCCCTTGGGGCCCTCGATGATGAAGAACATGCCGGTGAGGATCGCGTTCACGACGAGCATCACGAGGATGCAGAGCACGACGGATTTTGTGGTCGACCGGCCCACGCCCTCGGCACCGCCGGTGACGGCGAGGCCGCTCTGGCAGGAGATGACGGAGATGAGCCAGCCGAAGACAAAGCTCTTCGTCATGCCCGAGATGAGGTCCATCATGTCGGCGCTCTCGATGAGGCGCATGATGTATTTCGTCGTGTTGATATCGAGGGCGAAGTTGCAGATGATCCAGCCGCCGACGAAGCCGATGTAGTTGCTGAAGACCACGAGGCACGGGAGCATGATGATCATGGCGATCACACGCGGGGCGACGAGGAAGCGGATCGGGTTGATCGACATCACCTCGAGCGCCTCGATTTCCTCCGAGACCTTCATGGTGCCGAGTTCCGCCGTGATGGCCGAGCCGCTGCGGCCGATGACGACGACTCCGGTGAGGAGCGGGGCCAGCTCGCGCAGGAGCGTGATCGAGAGGAGATCCGGCACGTACGAGGTCGCGCCCATGCGGGCCAGCTCATGCGAACCCTGCATGGCCAGGGTGAGGCCGATGCTTAGGGAAGTGAGCGCCGCCATGGGGACGGCCTGCACGCCGATGCGCACCATCTGCTGAAAGATGGCGTCGATGCGCACGGTCGGCTTCCCGGCGAAGGGCGCGACAAAGGTCCAGTACAGGATCTGGGCGTTGAGCGTGAGGAATTGGCGCAACGCGGCCATGGTCGGTTATTTGGAGGCGAGAGCCGCCAGGGCAGCCTCGCGGGTGTCGGAGATGGTGAAGAGCTCGTTCAGGCGGACGAGGTCGAAAATGGTGCGCACCTTCTTTTTCAGGCCAAAGAGCGCGATGCTGCCGCCGAAGGGCGCGGACTCGCGCACGTACTCGATGAAGGTGGCGAGACCGGACGAATCGATGTAGTCGACGCCGGTAAAGTCGACGAGGAGGACGGGGACTTTGTCCGAGGCGCACTCGCGCAGGTCGGAGCGGAGGGCGGGGGAGGCATGCAGGTCGATTTCACCCGTGATCTTGAGCGTGGTTGCCTGGTCGTCTTTCAACTTCTCGATCTGCATACCAGCGAGATAGCGAGGCGGAGCGGGAGAGGGAAGCTTGATTTGCCGAGGGTCGCACCTTGTGCGGGGCGGCGAATCTGGTTTATTGGTGACGAAATGGCTGCAGGAGAAAGATCGTGGGAGGAGATTCGCAAGGACTTCCCCGTGTTGGACCAGGAGGTCAACGGGAGGAAGCTCATTTATTTCGACAACGCGGCGACCTCGCAGAAGCCCCTGAGCGTGATCGAGGCGATGACGTGCTACTACGAGCACGACAATGCCAACGTGCATCGCGGCCTGCATGAGCTGAGCAACCGCGCCACCGCCGGATATGAAGGGGCGCGCGCCCGTCTCGCCGCCTATATTGGCGCGCAGGAGGAGGAGATCATTTTCACCCGGGGCACCACCGAGAGCATCAATCTCGTGGCCCGTGCCTGGGGCGAGGAATACCTGAAGGCCGGTGATGTGGTGCTGCTGACCGAGATGGAGCACCACAGCAATATCGTGCCATGGCAGATGCTCGCCCAGCGCCGGGGAGTGAAGCTGCGCTTCATCCCGATCACGCCGGAAGGCACGCTGGATCTGACCAACCTCGACCAGCTCCTCGAGGGCGTGAAGCTCTTCAGCTTTGTCCATATCTCGAACAGCCTCGGCACGATCAATCCCGCCGCCGAGCTGGTCCGCCGCGCCAAGGCTGCCGGAGCCACCGTGCTCGTCGACGCCGCCCAGAGCGCCGGGCATCTGCCGCTCGACGTGAAGGAACTCGGCTGCGACTTCCTCGCGCTCTCGGGGCACAAGATGTGCGGCCCGACCGGCATCGGCCTGCTCTACGGCCGCCGGGAGATTCTCGACGCGATGCCGCCCTTCCATGGCGGTGGCGAGATGATTTCCACCGTGACCTTTGAAGGCAGCCAATACAAGCCGTCGCCCTACCGCTTCGAGGCGGGGACTCCGGCCATCGCGGAAGCCATCGGCCTCGCGGCGGCGGCGGAGTATATCGACGGTATTGGCCGCGCCCGCATCTGGGAACACGACCAGCTCCTTGCGCGGGAAGGGCTGGCGGTGTTGAGCCAGATCCCCGGCATCCGCATCCTCGGGCCGCTCGACCACCGGGCGGGACTCGTCGCTTTCACCCTCCAGTCGGCCCACGCCCACGATGTCGTGAGCATGGCAGACCAGGAGGGACTTGCCCTGCGCGGCGGCCACCACTGCACCCAGCCGCTTCTGCGCAAGCTCGGCGTGCCCGCCTCCAGCCGGGCGAGCTTCGCCTTTTACAACACGATCGAGGAGATTCACCGCATGGGGGAAATCCTCAAGAAAGTGCAGGCCTTTTTCGCATGAACCTCGAAGAACTCTACCAGGAGGTGATCCTGGACCACAGCAAGCGCCCCCGGAACTTCGGCCCACTGCCCGATGCCACCGTGACCGTGCGCGGGGACAATCCCTCGTGCGGCGACGAGATCGAGCTGTCGCTCAAGCTCAATGGCGACCAGATCGAGGACGTGAAATTCACCGGCCAGGGTTGCGCCATCTGCATGGCCTCCGCCTCGCTCCTCACCCTGAAGGTGAAGAAAAAGGACAAGGCCCAGGCCGAGACGCTGCTTACGGGATTCAAGGACATGCTCACCGCGCCCGAGGCCCCGGAGTCGAACGAGGCGCTGGGTGATTTGCAGATTTTCTCCGCCGTGCGGCGCTTCCCGCAGCGGGTGAAGTGCGCCACCCTCTCGTGGCGTGCGCTCGAGCAGGCGCTGGAGGCTCACGCGGGTTCCGTGACCACGGAGGAGCCTGCCAGCTAGACGCGTAGCGTTACGTAACGCGTTTGCGAGATCGGTTAAGCGGGCTGTCCGCCCGGCGGGGGGGTGAAATGCGGCCTCTCTCCAGTCTCGACGTCTCTACGGTTGATCTGTTAATGCCTTCAGGCAACAGGTCTCAAAAGCATGAAGATCACCCAGGGAATGAAGGGGCAGCGAGCGATGGTCGGCGCTTCCGGGCCTTGTGAAGTCGTATCCCCTTAACGTCCCATGACAGGAAAGTTCTTCATTTTCCGGCGGGTAAACATGCGTACATCGAGGATATGCTCGTGATGGAGACCGTGCTGAACAATCCTCCGCATCCGCTGCTTCGCACGCGAGATCGCATCCTGGGAGCGGCTAGGGAATTGTTTGCCAGCAAGGGGTTTAAAGGGACGACCACGGCGGAGATCGCCCGCCGTGCCGGGGTGAATGAGGCGCTGATCTACCGGCATTTCCCAGCCAAGCGCGACCTGCATACCGCCATCCTGCGGGCCAAGCTCGAGGAGGAGGCGTCGATCGAGCTCTTCCAGGCCCCGGAATCCATCGACCTGCCGGTGGAAGCCGTCCTGCAGGGCGTGGCCCAGCGGTTTCTGGAGGCGCACGATCCGACCTTTCTGCGGCTTTACTACCAGAGCGCCCTCGAGGGGCACGAGCTGGCGGGGGAGTTTTACGAGCAGTTTGTCACCCGTTTTGTCACCGTGCTGGAGGGGATGTTTATTCGCTGGATGGCCGCCGGGCTGATCCATGCGAGCAATCCGCGCATGAGCGCCCAGGCGTTTCTCGGCATGCTGCGCAGCGCGGCGGTGAGCATCGAGATGTTCCAGGACCCGGACCTCCTCCGGCCTTACGACGAACTGGCGAGGGATTTCACCACGACCTTTATCAACGGAATCCGGGTGTATCCGGTGCAGAGCGACTACAATCCCACGATCTAGGGGCATTTCCGTTTGCATTCCCCGGCAATCGGGGGGATGCTGTGCGTTCGCACGGGGGAGATACCGTTGGTGATTGTGGAGAGTTTCCACGACGGTTTTTGGCAAAAAACACCCATCTGCCCGTTGTTCTGTCGAATTCGCAGGTCATTCTGCGTCGTCTGAATGCGTTCTTCGTCGTGCGGTATATCTCTATGCAACAGGACAAAGCGATCGAAGTTGAAGGACGGATAACGAACGTACTACCCGGGACGATGTTTCACGTTGAACTCGCCAACAAGCACACCGTGCTGGCTCACATCTCGGGCAAGATGCGCAAGCGTTTCATTCGTCTGCTCAACGGCGACCGCGTGAAGCTGGAAATGTCCCCGTACGATCTGAGCAAGGCCCGGATCGTGTACCGTCTCGGCTAGTTTTTTTCTTTTTCCGGCCGGGGCTGTAGGCCGGCCATTTCCGGGGAACGCTGTTCCCCACGTGTCCTGCGAGGGTGTGTTTGTATCTCGCAGCGGCCTCTCGAATGTCGCGTAAGGGTGGGCGCTCGGCCCACCCTCTCTGCGACTCGCGGGCGCAAAGTCAGATATTCAGCGCCTTGCGGCGATGATGTTCGTCGGGGCGATGCGCGATGCGATTGACCTCCTGCTCGGTGAGCGTGACGACATCTCCCGCGGCGGCGGCTCCCACGCGGATGCGCGCGGCCTTTTCGCACATGAACATGGCGGCTTCTACGGCCTGGGGCGATCCGCCCAGCGTGATGACGCCGTGATTCTGGAGCAGGATGACGCGGGGGAGTTCCCCCTCATCCTTCCGGAAGCTCTCGACCTCCTTGCGGATGGCCTGTGAGAGCACCAGCCCGGGATCGGTGTACGGCACGAAGGCCGAGACACGCCCGCAGCAGACGATCTCATCCGGGAAGAGCCGGGTGGCGGCAAACTCCCGCGCGCGGTCGGAGCAAAGGAAGGCGTTGGCCGTGATCGGGTGGGTGTGGCCGACGAAATTGATGCCTGGCAGCGAGAGCAGGTAGGCGTGAAAGAGCGCCTCCACGGAGGGCTTCCGCGCGCTCTTGTCGACGCGCGACTCGAGCAGGGCGTTGTCCACATCCGTGTCGGAGAGGCCCTTCGCATCCAGCAGGGCGAGGAGCGGAGCGGAATGGCAGCGCACCACGCCGTCGGGCGTGAGCGTCGACAGGCTGGAGCCGGACGCCTTCACCAGGAAGGTGTCGGCGTCGAGGCGGGTGGATGTATTGCCTTCCCCCAGGATGGCCAGTTGCAGGTCGGGCCGGCCGAGGCTGTGGGAGAGGGCGAGGAGGGAGTCGAGGGCGGTATCAGGCATAAAGAGGGCCGAAATTCTGGCAGGCTCGGAAGTCCGCCGCCTCGAGGTCCGCGGTGCCGAAGGCGTGCCACGTGCTGGGACGGAAGACGCGGTCGCGCGAGACGTTGTGCATGTAGACGGGGATGCGGAGCATGGCGGCGAGGCTAATGAGGTCGCTGCCGATGTGTCCATAGGCGATGGCGCCGTGGTTGGCTCCCCAGGCGTTCATCACGCTGTAGACATCGCTGAACGCTCCCTCGCCCGTAAGGCGCGGGGCGAACCATGTGGTGGGCCACGTCGGGTTCGTGCGCTCGTCGAGGATGGTGTGCACGTCGTCGGGCAGTTCGACCGTCACGCCCTCGGCGATTTGCAGGGCGGGGCCGAGACCGGCGATGAGGTTGAGGCGGAACATCGTCGTCGGCATGCCACCACGGGTGCGGTAGCGGGTGGACCATCCGCCGCCGGGGAAGTACTCGGTGATGGAGGGATGCCACGTGGTCGCCTTCAGGCAGGCGTCGACCTCCTGCTGCGAGATTTCCCAGAAGGGCTTCATCGCGGGCTGGCCGTCGATCTGCTGCTCGCCCGTGCCGTCGAGCGCGGCGGGGCCGGAGTTGATGAGGTGCAGGATGCCGTCCTTCGCCGCGCCCGAGAGAGTGTGGCCGGTGACGCGCTTCACGGCGTCCGCGCTCCAGTAGGTGCGCACGTCGGCAAAGATCTGCGCCGTGTTCGTGAGCAGGTGGCCGAAGAGCATTGACGCGCCGTTGAGGCAGTCGTTCTCCGTCGCCACGATGTACGGGGCGCGTTTGCCATTCCAGTCGAAGGACGTGTTGAGGATGGCCTCGAGGAAGTCGCCGTTCGGCTGGTAATCCGTCCACTGGCGCTGGCCCTGGAAGCCCGCTGCGATGGCGTTGTGGCCGTGGGCCTCCTCGCGGAAGCCCTTCTCGGCCAGCTTAGGGTTGCCGACCATGAGGTCGCGGGAGATGAGAGCCATCTTCACGCTGGTCTCCCATTCCGTGTCGAGCTGCTCGCGCGAGCGGGTGGTGGACGGCGAGTTGTAGTCCTTGCCCTCGGGGCAGTTGGCCTTCACCCAGGCGAGGGCCTTTTCGTACTCGGCCTCGTCGTAGATGCCCTTGTCGATGCGGCGGAGGATCTCCGTCGAGTCGATGGTCTCAACGCGCATGCCGAGGTATTTCTCAAAGAAGGGCTGATCGACGATGGAACCCGCGATGCCCATGGAAACGCCGCCGATTCCCAGGTAGGAACGACCACGCATCTGAGCCACGGCCAGACCGGCGCGCACGAACTGCAAAATCTTCCCCGCGACATCCTCCGGGATGCTGCTGTCGCCGCCATCCTGCACCTCGCGGCCATAGATGCCAAAGGCGGGCAGGCCCTTCTGCGAATGACCCGCGAGCACGGCGGCGAGGTAGACCGCGCCGGGGCGCTCGGTGCCGTTGAAACCCCACACGGCCTTCGGGATGAGCGGGTCCATGTCCATCGTCTCCGAGCCGTAACACCAGCAGGGCGTCACGGTGAGCGAGACCTTCACGCCCTCGCGGGCAAATTTCTCCGCGCAGGCCGAGGCCTCGGCCACGCCGCCGATGCAGGTATCGGCCAGGACGCACTCGACCGGAGTGCCGTCAGTGTAGCGCAAGGTGGAGCTGATGAGCTTGGCGGCGGATTCCGCCATGAGGCGCGTCTGGTCCTCGAGGGACTCGCGTACGCCGCCGAGGCGGCCGTCGATGGTGGGGCGGATGCCGACCTTGGGATGGGAGGGAGTGGACATGGGCGAAATTTCACCACCCGGCGGGCTGGCGGGGAAGAGCCGCGATTGACCTAAAGTTGGCAATTTTTGACTTCCCATCTCCCTGTGCCTGCGGACAATGCGGGAATGCCCTCGCCCGAGCCCCTGTACTACAGCCGGCAGGTCTCCGACGCCCGGAGGTTTCACCTGCCGCCGGGGCGTTCCGATGCCTCCCTGGCCGTGGCCGGAGCGGGGTGGGAGGCGTGCCGGGCGGACTACGACATCCGTCGCACGAGCTTCTCGCACCTGACGATGGAATTCGTCGCCAAGGGAGAGGGCGAGGCGGAGCTGGCGGGAGTGCGGTTTCCCCTGCGGGCGGGAGTGATTTATGTCTATGACCGCACGGTGCCGCACTGGATCACCGCCGGGGAGGGGGGGATGGTGAAATACTTTGCCCTGCTGCGCGGCTCCGCCGCCCGCAAGCTCCTCGCCCGTCGCGGGCTGAAGCTCGGCGGGATGTGCGGGGTGACGCGGCCCGACCGCATTCGCGAGATCTGGGACGACCTTATCGAAATGGGCTTCGGCGACCGGTCGGATCGCGAGGAGGCGTGTGCGGATACTTTGCGATACTTGATCCTCAAGATCGGCGACCTCATGACCCCCGAGGGGGAAAGCGCCTCGCTCGCCTATGCCACTTATCAACGCTGCCGCGAGACGATGGAGGAACGGTATGCGGAGCTGGTCACGGTGAGCGACGTGGCGCGGGTGTGCGGCATCGACCCGGCGTACATGTGCCGGTTGTTTCTGCGCTTCGGGCGGCAGAATCCCTACCGCTACCTGCTCTGGCTGCGGGTGAACCACGCCGTCGATCTCCTGCGCCACACCTCGAAAACCGCCCGCCAGGTCGCGGAGGAGCTGAACTTCAGCGATGCCTCGACGTTTTCCCGTACAGTGAAGCGTGTCTTCGGCCTCTCGCCCTCGCGGCTGGGGCGTATGCAGACCGAGGCGCGGAAGGGCGAAGAGTCTTCCTCGCCGGAGTAGCCGGTCGTATACTGGCACATCATGAGCGCATCCCCTGCATCCCCCGACCGGCCGCCGACCATGCGGCGTCTCGCGGCGGAGTGCGGGCTGTCTCTGGCCACCGTCTCTCGCGCCCTGCGCGGCGAGGCGGAGGTGACGGCAAAGACCCGCCAGCGGGTGCGGGAGGCGGCTGATCGGCTCGGATATGCCTGCAATCCCTACGTGGGCCAGATGATGTCCGGCCTGCGGCGGGGGCAGCGCGAGGCGGTGCAGGGCAACCTCGGGTTTCTCTGGTGGGATGACGCGCCCGGCCTTGACTCCTCGCATGCCGGTGCCATGCGGCGGCATGCCCTCGCCCGTGCGGCGGAGCTGGGATATGCCGTCTCGGAGTTCTCGCTGCGGCAGCAGTCTCCTGCGGCCCTCGTGCGCGTGATGGGAAGTCGCGGCATTCGCGGCGTGCTGGTTCTCTCCCCCATGACAGCGGTGGGAAAGTCGCACCTGAGCGTGAAGCTCGACGGCTTTGCCTGCGTCTCCATCGGCTGGTCGCTGTACTCCCCGGCGTTTCATCGCGTGCGGTTTGACCATTTCCAGGCCACGCGGCTGGCGATTCATCACGGGAAGAAGAGATTCGGCGAGCGCCTTGCCGTGGTGGTCGATACCCGGTACGACCGCCGCTCCGACCGCTCCTGCCGCGCGGCGTTTCTTTCCCATCATCCCGGCGGTCCGGCGGCGGCGGCGAAGCTGGTCTTTGACTTTCCCCGGCTCGATCTGCAAAAGCTGCGCCGGGTTTACGAGGACGGGAGGTTTGCCGGGCTGATCGCGCTCAATGAGGGGCAACTGCCGCGGGCTCTCTTCGACTGGTTCCCTCGCGAGCACATGATCTACCTCGATGACGCGGGGGCGTCGCCGTGCTTTGGCCGGGTGGATTTGCGGCATGACCTGCTGGGCCGCTGGGCGGTCGACCAGCTCGTCGGGACGATCCAGCGGCAGGAAACCGGGGAGCCGGAGGTGCCGATGACGATTTTTATCCCGCCGCGCTGGGTGCCGGGGCCTCGCTAGAGATTGTTGCGGGGGGCGGAGAGATTTCTTTTCGACACGGCGCGGGGATTTTCGTGATAGTCGGCGGTTTGCGCGCTCGTGTGGCGCGGATCTACCGATTTTTTATGAAGCTCATCACCTCGATCGAAACACCCTCGGGTCAACCGCTGTTTTTCCTCAACGGCCAGTCCTCCGCCTACATCCTGGGCGTGAATGACGAGGGCTTTCTCTGTCATTTGCACTGGGGCGGCCCGGTCGCGCCGGATGCCTCGCTCGGGGCTTTCTTTGAGCAGGCCTGCATCGCTTTCAGCCCGGGCTTCCCCAAGGCGGGCGGCGGTCTGGTCGGTCTCGACACCCTGCGCCTGGAGTATCCGACGGCGAATACGGGGGACTTCCGCGTGCCTGCGCTGGATGTACAGCATCCTGACGGAACGTGCGGCCTGCGCCTGCGCTACGCCGCGCATCGCATCGCGGCGGGCAAGCCCGCTCTCGCCTCGCTCCCGGCCACCTACGTCGAGGACGCCTCGGAGGCGGAGACGCTGGAGATCGATCTGAGGGATGAACTGGGCGGCATCGCGGTGACGCTGCTGTACACGGTCTTCGCCGGGCGCGATGTGGTGGCCCGCTCGGCCCGCATCCGCAATATCGGCTCCGCTCCGGTGAAGCTCCTGCGTGCGCTCAGCCTGGCGCTCGACCTGCGCGGGTCGGCCTTTGACCTGCTCCACCTCCCCGGTGCCTGGGCGCGGGAACGCTGGATCGAACGGCAGCCGCTGCACTCCGGCGCGCAGTTCATCGGCTCCCGTCGCGGGGCGAGCAGCCACCAGTACAATCCCTTCTTCGCCCTGCTGGACCCCGCAGCCACGGAAACCACGGGCGCAGTGCGCGGCGTGAGCCTCGTGTACAGCGGCAACCATATCGGCGGGGCCGAGGTGGACCAGGTCTTCAATACCCGCATCGTCTCGGGCATCAATCCCGAGGGCTTCTCCTGGCATCTCGCGCCGGGGGCGGAGTTTCAGACGCCCGAGGTCGTGCTGGCCTATTCGGCGGAGGGCCTGGGCGGTCTCTCCCGCCAGTACCATCACCTGTACAGGGAACGTCTGGTGCGGGGAGCATGGCGCGACCGTGAGCGGCCCGTGCTGGTCAACAACTGGGAGGGCACCTACTTTGACTTCACCGCCGACAAGCTCGTCGCCATCGCCCAGGTGGCGGCCCGCACCGGGGTCGAGCTCTTCGTGCTCGACGACGGCTGGTTCGGCAAGCGCAATGACGACACCACCTCGCTCGGCGACTGGTTCGTCGATGAAAAGAAACTCCCCGGCGGCCTCGCTCCGCTGGTGCAGCGCATCAATGACGAGGGGCTGGCCTTTGGCCTGTGGTTCGAGCCGGAGATGATCTCGCCGGACAGCGAGCTTTACCGGGCGCACCCCGACTGGTGCCTGCACGTGCCCGCCCGCAGCCGCACCCAGGGCCGCCAGCAGCTCGTGCTCGATTTCTCCCGCGCCGAGGTCGTCCAGGCCATCGGCGACCAGATGGCCGCGATCCTGCACAGCGCACCGATCCGTTACATCAAGTGGGACATGAACCGCCACCTCACTGAGATCGGCTCGGCGGGACATGCGACCGAGAGCCAGGGCGAGGTGGCACACCGCCACATCCTCGGCGTTTACAAGCTGATGGACCGCCTCACCACGGAGTTTCCCGAGATCCTCTTCGAGAGCTGCTCGGGCGGCGGTGGGCGCTTCGATCCCGGCATCCTGTACTACATGCCGCAGACGTGGACCTCGGATAATTCCGACGCCATCTCGCGCCTGAAAATCCAGTACGGCACCTCGCTCGTCTACCCGCCCTGCACGATGGGCGCGCACGTTTCCGCCGTGCCAAATCACCAGGTCTTTCGCACCACGTCGCTGCGCACACGCGGCTACGTCGCGCTCGGCGGGCAGTTTGGTTTTGAACTCGATCTCACCGCCCTCCCGGAGGAGGAGATCGCCGAGATGACGGATCTCGTCCAGCTCGCCAAGGAAACCCGCCACCTCCTGCGCACGGGAGATTTTCATCGGCTGAGCGATCCCTTTAACGGCCACGTCGCCGCGTGGGAGCTGGTCTCGCCCGATCGCGGCGAGGCGGTGGTGACGGCCACCCTGGCCTTTTCCGAGCCGAACTTCCTCCACCTCCCGCTGAAGCTGCGCGGCCTCGACCCGGCGGCGCGTTATCGCGTCGTGCACGGCCCCGAGGGCGAATGGCCCGGCGATGTCCTCATGGAGCTCGGGCTGCCCGTGGCGTTCAAGCAGGACTTCGACAGCATCCTCTGGCACCTGAAGCGCGTGTAATCCCGCGCGCCCGCCCCCGGGCGTTTCATCCGCCCGGACGGGAGGGATTGTAACTGTTACATTTTTCCCTGCTTGAGGCGGCGGGGGAGGCGGTCATTTATTCCTCGCATGATGTCTCTCTCCTCCGATCAGGCGGGCGCATGGACCAGCGCCTCCCGGTTTGTCAAAAAGTCGCTCAACGCCGATTTTGTCGTCATCGGCGGCGGCATGGCGGGCGTATGCGCCGCGCTGGCGGCGGCTCGCAACGGCCTCTCGGTCATTCTCGTGCAGGATCGCTCGGTGCTCGGCGGCAACGCCTCCAGCGAGATCCGCATGCACATTGTCGGGGCGGATTGCCACGGCAGCCGCCCGGGTGCTCGCGAGTCGGGCCTCATCGAGGAGCTGAAGCTCGAGGACGCCTGCCGCAACCCCCACCGCAGCTACTCGCAGTGGGACCTGCTGCTTTATGAAAAGGTGGTCGAGGACAAGGCGATCACGCTCATGCTGGATTCCGACTGCATCGGCTGCCGGATGACGCCGGAGGGCGACGAGATCGCTGCGGTGACCGTGCTGCGCAACTCCACCGAGGAGATCTTTGAGATCACGGGCCGGTACTTTGCCGACTGCTCGGGAGATTCCCGCCTGGGCTTTGAGGCCGGGGCGGATCTGCGCATGGGCCGCGAGAGCCAGGCCGAGTACGGCGAAAGCCTCGCCCCCGTCGAGGCCGACGCGAAGACGCTCGGCAGCTCGATCCTCATCACGGGTCGCCAATACCCGACGCCGCAGCCCTTCATCGCGCCGCACTGGGTGCGCAAGTTTACGAAGGACCAGCTCCACCACCGCCCGATCCACAGCTTTGAGTACGGCTACTGGTGGTTCGAGTGGGGCGGCCAGCTCGACACGATCAAGGACAACGAAGTCATCCGCCACGAGCTGCTCCGCATCGCGCTCGGCATCTGGGATTACGTGAAAAATTCCGGCCATCATCCCGAGGCCGCCAACTGGGCGCTCGACTGGGTCGGCGCGATCCCCGGCAAACGCGAGTCGCGCCGTCTGCTCGGGCCGCACGTGCTCCTGCAGGATGATGTGCTCTCGGGACGCATCTTTCCCGATGCCGTGGCCTACGGCGGCTGGGCGATCGACCTGCACCCGCCCTCCGGCGTCGACGCGGTGGACGAGCCGCCCTTCACCCCGACCCACGCGAAGCACCTCTACACCATCCCGCTGCGTTCGCTCTATTCCCGCAACATCGGCAACCTGCTCTTTGCCGGGCGCAACATGAGCGCGAGCCATGTGGCCTTTGCCAGCACCCGTGTGATGGCGACCTGCGCCGTGATGGGGCAGGCCATCGGCACCGCCGCAGCCCTCGCCCTCCGCGATGGCGTCTCGCTCGACCAGCTCACCGAGGGGGAGGGAATACGTAAGCTCCAGCAGCAGCTCATCAAGGACGACGCCTTCCTGCCCGCCATCGCAGGCGACGATCCGGCGGACCTCGCGAAGCAGGCGACCGTTTCCGCCTCGTCGGAGAAACCCGGCCACGAGGCCTCCAGCGTCCTCGACGGCATCACCCGCGCCCTGCCGGAGCACCTCGGCCCCTGGGCCGACGGGAAGGCGCACCGCTGGGAATCCGCCGCGCTTCCCGCCACGCTCGACCTCGCCTTTCCCGAGGCCGTCGAGGTGCGGGAGATTCACCTCACCTTCGACTCCGGTTTCCAGCGCGAGCTCATCCTCTCGCTCAGCGATCACCACACATCGAAGAGCCTGCGCGGCGCACAGCCCGAGCTGGTGAAGGCCTACCGTCTCTACCTCGACGGCGCACTGGTCGTCAGCGAGGAGGCAAACTACCTCCGCAAGCGTGTGCATCGTCTCGACGCCCCGCGCCGCGGCTCCGCCCTCCGCCTGGAAGTGCTCGCCACGCACGGCGCACCCGAGGCGCGCCTTTTCGAGATTCGCGTCTACTGACCCCACCCATGGCTGCGGGGCTTTTCGATCAGCGAAAAGCCCCTCGTCATCCGTCGCGCCGGGCGCTCTTTTTCGCGAGGGGCGTCGTTCGTTTAGCGTTTTCTCTTATATAGATAAGAGAAAACGCTAAACGAACGAAAGCACAGCCAGCCGGGAGGGCGGGAGCGCAAAGACCCTGCTCGGTTTGCGAACATTCTTTCGCCGGGAAAAGCTCGGCGCATATAAGAAGAAACTTTTCAAACCACTCTGTTTCTGCTTATAATCTTTACGTGAGAAACGAAGCGAAACGAGCTGGCCTGGTTTATGAGGAAAAAGGCGTGAAAGGAGGGCCGCGATGATCTTTGCGCGCGATTGGACTCCTGTTCACGGACTCATGCAGCAAGAGAAGGAGGAGATGCTGGAGGCGCAAACCAAGGAAAGGATGTTTACCGCTCTGGCCCGGAGCATCCGGCCATGCACGACGCTGGCTGCGCTGGGCATCCCGGCCCGGGAGCGCATCCTGGGAGATTGGTTCATGGAGGGAGATCTGGGCTTCATCTATGCTCCGAGGGGAATTGGTAAGACGTGGATGTCGCTGGAGCTGGCGATCGCCATCGCGGAGGGGCGGGATTGCGGCCCCTGGCGTTCAGGAGGTGCGAGGCGGGTGCTCTACGTGGATGGAGAGATGCCGTGCGAGGCCATCGGCGGCCGCATCGCCGGGATGGGCGGGGGGAGCAATCTCGCCGTGCTTAACCATGAGGCCCTCTTTCATCTCGAAGGGTATACGCTCAATTTTGCCGATCCTCTCGCGCAGTCGGCGTTGACGGAATGCATGACCAGTTGCGGCGTACAGGTGGTGTTTTTCGACAACCTTTCGTGCCTTTTCTCCGGGGTGAGGGAAAACGAGGCCGATGCCTGGGAAATGGTGTTGGGCTGGCTGCTGGGGTTGCGCCGTCACCGCATCGCCGTCGTCGTGGTGCATCACTCGGGCCGCAATAAGGAGACCATGCGCGGTACGTCGCGGCGCGAGGATGCGGCCTTCTGGGTCATGAAACTGGAGGAGGTCGCCCAGGAGCAGCGCGAGGGAGCGTGTTTTTGCTCCCGGTTTACCAAGGACCGGAACAGCCACTCCGAGCAGGCGGCCTACGAATGGCGATTCAGCAACGGGATGGACGGCAGAACTTCCATTGAGTGGACGCCTTCCAGTCCGTTGGAGATCTTCCGCCAGTGGGTCGGCGACGGCCTTACGAGCGCCGAGGATATCGCCAAGGAGATGAACGTGACCAAGGGCCGGGTCTCTCAACTCGCCAAGAAAGGCATCGCTGCTGGCTGGCTCACCAAGCGGGGCAGGGAATACGCGCTCGTGAGATAGGCGGGAGCCTATTGAAGTGGGAATTCGGAAGGCGGAAGTGGGAAGTAGTTGTGCGGCGCAGTCAGAACATGGGTAACACTTCAGGTTCAGAACATAGGTAACACCTGATTGGGCTAGAGGTTACACATTGGGGTGTGCGGCGACCTTTCAAGCTGGCTGATCGGGCGGGTAGGACAGCAGGCGGTTGATCTGTCCGATGGGAAGGTGGGCGAAGTGGCGTCTGGGAGGTCATGGCGGGAGGGAGGCCAGACCGACGCCCCCGCCGCCGAGGGCAGAAGAGATGAGCGGGAGCCGGTGCTGGAAGCAGATGGTGCCGGTGTCGCGATGGACGCGGCGGGCGGGCGCAGGTTCAATACATCGGTAACACCTGACTGCTCCAGCGTGGGCTCCTCCCGGCATGTGGGAGCCGGGGCACCGGCTTTCTTTCCGCGCGGGTTTCAGGGGCAGGGAGGCGGTTCTCTTTGGAGGGACTCCGGGGCAAGGACGCCCGATGGGGTTACAGCAGGCCCTGCGCGGTGAGGATCGATTCCACGGCCTTGCGGGCGTCGGTGCCCATCACGCCGTCGCCCTCCAGGCGGCAGGCGAAGGCGTTGGTCTTTCCGCCGCTGACGACGTAGCCGACGAACCAGCCGATGCGGGTGCCGCGATCCGTGCCGGTGCCGGTCTTGCCGTAGAGCGTGCCTTTGGCGGTGGACTGGACTTTCATGACCTCCTTCAGCTCGGCCTGGGTCCTGGCGGAAAATGGCACGTCGCCCCTGGCGAGGCGGGCGGTGAGTTCGGCCTGTTCGATGGCGGAGAGGAGGATGGTCTTGCGGTTCGGGGCGGGGAGCCAGAAGACGTCGATGCCCGATGAGATGTCGCGGTCGCCGTAGCCGAGGCGGTCGAGCCATTCCTGCATGCGGACTTTGCCGATCTGGCGGGCGAGGGCCTGGTAGGCGGGCACGCAGGAGACGGCAAAGGCCGAGCGCAGCGTCTGGTCCTGATTCCAGCCCGGGGCGACATCGCGCGCCACGCCGTCCCATTTCCAGAAAGGCGCATCGGGGCTGGCGACGAGGCCGAGCTGGAGGCCGATGGCGGAGTTCCAGATCTTGAAGGTCGAGCATGGGGCGAACTTCGCCGCGCAGGCCTGCGCGTCGGATTCATATCGCGCTCCGGTCTGCACGTCGATCTGCACATAGGCTCCGGAGCGGCCATGGAAGGCCTTTTCGACGAGGTCGGAGGGAAGCGGAAGGAGCGAGGCGGCGACGAGCAGAAGGGCGAGCATGGCGGGAATTTCGCCGGGGAACCGCGTTTCGGCAACGGGATTTCCCGCCGGGGCGGTGGAAAAACGGCTGGTTTATCTGCTTGCGGGGAGGGGGAGGGGATGCACAGTATGGGCGGTTCAGCAGTGACGGGGCGTAGCTTAGCTTGGTAGAGCGCGTGGTTTGGGACCACGAGGTCGCAGGTTCGAATCCTGTCGCCCCGATTTTTTAACAATCTCGGGAAATGTATCTTCACCTGAAGGGACGCCTTGCGTGAGGTCGCACCCGCCCGCAACGCTTCGCGTAGCGATGCGGGCAGGGGTTCGAATCCTGTCGCCCCGACCAGCTCGCGGTTCCTGCGAACTGGAGGGAGTTGACCTTTGGACAAAGTCGTGCGATATGTCCATTATGTCCAAGGTGCTTACGGTTGATCCCGACTTTGACAAGCAGGCGGTTTTTCAGTTGCTGTCCAAGTTTGACCTGTCGGCGGGGGATGTAGCCGAGGTGTTTTCCTCGTACCTGAAGCTGCGTGCGCCCACGGTCGATGATCTGGATTCTTTTCGCAATGTGCTTAAGAAACGGGGGACGGAGGCACAAATCGAGATTCTGGAGGCTGCGGGTCCGCTGCTCACATCGGAGGAGATTCGCAAAAAGCTGGGGGTGGCCTCCCGCCAGACGATTCATAATTACAAGAAGGATGGGGCGTTGTTGTCCATTTCCTTTGCCAACCGGAAGGGCGATTACTTCCCGGCTTTTCAAGTCGATGGGCACGAGATTCGCGCCTGGGTGCCGCAGTTGTTGCGGCGCATTGGCGTGGGTTGGGATGCGCTGAGCTTTCTGGTGGCGCGCCGTCGTGATCTCGCTGGTGCCTCTTATCTGGAAGCCGTGCTGGCTGATCCGCGCAAGGTTCCCATGATGCTGGCGGCGGCGGATGTCTATGTCAGTTGAGGATCCGGGACGGCCCCATGATCCGGGCGTACTGAATGCTACAAGGATTCGCTGGGCTGCCGATATACCTGCTGAATGGTGGCGCAATAGCCACAGGCTGGCCCGACATCCTGCCGCATTCACGGAGACGGCAGGCCGTTTCAGCGCGCCGGGGCTGCCTCGCAAGGTGCTCTACCTCGGAGGCGATCCCGTGGCGTGCTTTTGGGAATCGGGCTTGGGCCGGGATTTGAACTCCCGCCTGCCGGATGACCTGAACATCACGCAGATGGCTTTGGAAGACCGATGGGAGTATGTGGTACGCATCGATCCGAGAGGCCTGAAAATCTTCCATGTGGCGGATGCAACCGCCCGACGGTCGGTCGGGGCGAGAACCTCGGCATGCTTTTCCGCCGATCATGCGGTGGCGAGGCGTTGGGCGGAGGCATTAATGAAGTCTGGCGCTGACGGCATCCTGTACGATTCCACACGCCAAAGTCCCGGGGTGTGTCTCGCTTTGTTTGACACTCCTGCGGCTCTTCGCGCGTTGGGGGCCTTTCGCAAGGTAGGCTCCTCGTACGAGAATCCGGTAGTGATGGCTCATCTGACCGCGGAGAATGTTGCCATCGTTGGCGTGTGACCGGGCCTTGCGATGCGAGCAGGGGTTCGAATCCTGTCGCCCTGACCAGCTAGCTCGCTCACGCGAGGGGCTATGGAATGAGTTCACGGCAGGGTAGGCATTCATTGATTTCAGGTTTTTTCATGTTATTGGAGGGGATTTGCGCGCATAAGGCGCGTGTCCCTATTTTTAACCCATGAAAGTCACTGTCGAAATGATCGCGAAGGAGGCGGGTGTGTCAGCGCCCACGGTCTCCCGAGCCTTGAAGAATGATCGTCTGGTTCATCCACAGACCAGGGCTCGCATCGCGGCGGTGGCCGCTCGGCTGGGGTACCAGGGGCGTTCGCGCCGGGGGCGCAACCAGGCCGAGCAGGTGCGCATCCTCCTGCTCGTCGCCAGCCTGACGCCTTATCCTCCGAATGAAGTGCTGCTCTCGCATTTGCAGGGCATCACGGCGGAGGTGGACAATACCGGCTGCCAGCTCACGGTGGAGCAGATCACGGACAAGCGGGCGGGCAAGCTCTCCGACCCGATGAACCTCCCGCAGGCGGTGCGAGACGGGGAGATCGACATCATCATCAGCCAGGGGCGGCATGCGCCCTCGGACATCGCTGCGCTGGCGGCTCACCTGCCCGTCGTGAGCCTTCAGTGGGAGTACCCTGGCACGAGGGTCGACCTGGCGGAGTCCTTCAATGCGCGTGGCATCAGTGATCTGGTGGCCACTCTGGCGGCTCGCGGGCATCGGAAAATGGCATGGGTCGAGGAGCATTATCCCGCCTCGTTTTTCCGGGATCGATTTTCCGGATTCCTCCAGGGCTGCATCGATGCGGGCATTTCCCCGGCAGAGCAGCCTGTATTGACCTACAACCAACTGCTGGCCTCGGAAGATGCCTTCCTTACCACAGCCAATCAGTTGAAGAAGGACGGGGTCACCGCGCTTCTTTGCGCGACGGACAATGTCGCCAGGGAGGTGGCGCTGTTTTGTGCCGGGTACGGGTTTCGGGTGCCCGAGGATTTCAGCATTACGGGGTACGATGCCTCGGTCATGACGCTGCCGGATGGGAAAACGCTTACCAGCTACGACCCCTGCTCGATCGAGGTGGGCAGGGCGGCGTTGCGGGTATGCCTCCAGCGGATCGCGGAGCCTTCCAGTGCCCGCATCATTCAAAGCCGCGAGGGCCGTATCCGGCACGGGGATACGGTGGCATCCATATAATTATTTCATGTTTTTTCATTTTATTGTTGATAATTGCATAAGCGCGGATGAGGATGCCTTCGTTCAATCCCACGCTTACCATGAAAATATTCCTCCCTCTTCTTGCGGCAGTAGTCTGGGCCGGGTCTCTCAGCACCGGATCGGCTGCGGTCATTGCAGACTTTACTGACGGAAATACGACGTCGGCTGTCGACGGTTATGCCGGCAAGGCAGGTGGAGGCTGGACGGGAGCCTGGAACAACCCGACGAGCAACATCACCTACGCGGCCACCGTCACGAACACATCGCCGCTGAAGACTGGCTCGGGCAACTACCTGTCCATGACGGCTTCGTCGCCGGGGTCGGTTTCCAACTCGCAGGCCTCCGTGAATCGCCAGTATTCCTCGGGCATCAGCCTGACGCAGCAGGTGAAGTTTGAGTTTCTTTTCCGGGCCGACGTCATCTCGAGCCAGACGCGCTATACGATCTTTGACGCTCCGGCCTCGCAGCCCGCGACCGGGGCCAACATGACGTGGGAGGTCGCGCTGAATGGATCGACCTGGTATCTCTACAGCGGCAACGGGGCTGGCGGAGGATCGGAAATCAGCACCGGGCTGACAGCGACGGCGGGCACGACGTATGCATTTTCCATCCTGGCCAATCCGACGGCCAAGACCTTTACCGTCTCAATCGCTAACACCTCGGGTACGGTGCTCTATACGAGCGGCACGACGACTTTCCGGTCCAGTGCTGCTTCACTCGGGGGCTACCTGACGTTCAGCACGGTGGATAGCGATCCCTCTTCTCCGTCAAGTCTCGCCTCCTCGATCGACGGCATCTCCATCACGCAGGTGCCGGAGCCGGGAACTGTGGCTCTGCTGGGACTCGGCGGCGCGGCTTTCCTTTGGATCCGCCGTCGGAGATAATCATCGCATCCCGGATCTCCCCCTATGAAAGTCCGCACTGTTTTTGCAGGGTGGCTCGGTGCCGCCTGTCTGATGCTGGTTCACTCCGCCATGGCTGAGATCCGCGAGGATTTCTCCAACGGCTTTCCCGGCAAGGCCGGTGGGGGATGGGAGGGACCCTGGACGGAGAAGACCCTGGCGTGCCGGTTTACCTCGGTGGCGGCCGTGCCCGGGCCGCTGGAGCCCTCGGGCAGCGGGAGTCTCCGGGTGGAAGGGGAAAGTGAAAGCGCCCAGGCATGCAATGCCTCGCTGTCCCGTCAATATGGCGGCGACGAACTGGCCCTGGAGGGGCCGGTGCAATACAGCTTCGCCGTCCGCCTCGACAGGTTTTCACCGGATCTGCGGTACGCGATCTTTGATGCCAGCGCGGCACAGGCCGGGACGGGTGCCAACGTTACATGGCTGATCTCGGCAATCGGCGGTTTCTGGACGGCCTTTGACGGCCAGGGCGATGACCGGGAGGCTGGCGAGATGCCTCTGGGAATCCCGGTGCGCGAGGGAGTTGTCTATACATTCCGGGTGACGGCATTTCCCGGGCAGCGCAAGTGGGAGGTGGAACTGACCGACGGGTTACGCACGGCAGTGATGCGAAATTTGAACTTCCGCTCCCGGGCGGAGACGCTGGGCGGATACCTTCACTATGGTTTTTCGGACAACAACCCTGCGACGCCCTCGCAGTTTGGATTTACGCTGGGGACGATCACCATGAAACCTGCGGAGGATGCAGGGTCGGCTCATTAGTATAGGCTTATCCTACCTCTCCTGTCATGAAGCGTATTGTTGGCTGGTTGTTCCTTCTCGGCCTTTTGGTGGCGGCCGGTTTTTCTGTTCCACGCTTGCTCCTGAGCGCAAGGGAACCATCGCCGGGCCAGCCGGAGATGGTGAACCGCGATGGGTCGGCGCTCCTGGGCGAGATCGTCAAGGCGGCGGGTGAGGGGAGGGCGAGGTATGTGATCCCGCCCGGCATTTACCGCATCCCGGGTGGTCCTGTAGCGGAGGGGAAGGAGGGGTGCCATTGGGAGTTGATCGGGTTGAAGGACATCGAGATCGACGCGACCGGAGCGGTGCTGGTCTTCGCGGATCGCGGGCAGCACGCCATTGTTTTCCGAAACTGCCGCAACGTGACCCTGCGCGGAGCGACGTTGCGCCGGGAGACGCCGGGTTTTTCCCAGGGTCGCATCGAGGCCATCGACCCGGTGGGCGGCTCTGTCGATGTGCGGATCGATGCGGGGTATCCGCTCGACATCGACGACGTGCGCTTTTTTCCCCATTTCTGGAGCAATGTGTTTGAAAAGGACACGGGGCGGTGGAAGACGCAGCTTCGCGCTCCCACGCCCTATGTGATGAAGCATATCGAGCCGGATCTCGTGCGGATCGACACCCGCGAGATCGCGACGACCGTGCCGCGCATTCAGCCGGGAGACCGGCTCGCCTGGCGAGGTGCCGTGCGCGACGACATCCGCCTCTCCCGCTGTGCGGGCATGAAGATCCTCGGCGTGACCATCCAGGGAGGGGCGGGGATGGCGCTGCACGAGATGGGCGGCGACGGGGGGAATGTCTACCGCGATTGCAAGGTCACGTATTGCCTGAAACCTGCGGGAGCAAAGGACGCGCCGCTGATCGCGACCAATGCCGATGGCCTGCACAGCAGCGATGTACGGCAGGGCCCAGTGATCGAAGGGTGCTTGTTTGAGGGAGTGGATGACGACGCCATTGCGATCCATGGCAACTACTCGCTGGTCCTCGAGGCCGATGGGACGCGGATGGTGGTGTGCCGGTTCTCCGAGGCGAGCAATCCGCTCGGGGCCAATCCCGGCGACCTGCATCGCTTTTACGACAGGCAGGGCGCGTTCGTCGGCGAAGCCCGGGTGGTGCAGGCGCGGCCTGTACCGGGCTTCGTCCCTGTGACCCGGCCAGATGCGATGTACCGGGTCTTTCAGAAGATGGAGAAGAACCTCTTTGTGGAGTATACGCTCGACCGGCCCGTGGCTGCGGGGGAGGGCTGGCTCGCCTCGAACCAGGAGACCCTTGGCAAGGGCTTTGTCGTCCGTGGCAACACGATCCGCGATTGCTTCGCCCGAGGCATCCTGCCCAAGTCGATCGATGGCACGATCGAGGGGAATCTCATCGAGCGCACCGCGCGGGCGGCCATAGAGTTGCTGCCGGAGATGACATGGTGGAGCGAGTCGGACTATTGCCGCAATGTCGTCGTTCGTGGCAACACGATTCGCGACGTGTCGCCCAACCGCAAGACGGGGCCGCTACGCCATCCTGGTGCGCTGACGATTTTTGCCTATCGCGAGAGCGGCTACACGCCTGCGCCCGGCGGGCATCGCGACATCGTGGTCGAGGACAATCTCTTCGAGGACAACTCAGGTCCCAACATTCTCGTGGCGGCAGCCTCGGGTGTCCTGATCAAGGACAACCGGTTCGTGCGCCCGATGTGGCGCCCGAGCGATTTTGGGAAAGACAAGGGGGTCGATCCCTCGGCCCTCATCTGGCTGCAGTCGCCCGCCGGGGTGACGCTGGAGGGAAATGTCATCGAGCAGCCCGGCTCTCATCTCCGGACGCTGGCAGCCTCGCCGGGGCAGGCGGATCTTCCGGTTGCGGGCATCGTGATCACGGAGGCCGGGCGATGAAACGCGAGTCGCAGGCGGGGTTCACCTTGCTGGAGCTGCTCGGCGGCATCGCGATCGTCGCGATCCTGGCGACGGTCATTCTTTTCGCCGCCCCTCGTATCTTTGGCCAGGCAGACGTCACCCGGTGCGTGGCCAACCAGAAGTATCTCTTTCAGCTCCTGCAGCGGTATGCGCTGGAAAATAATGGTGTGTTGCCTGCTCCGATGGGGGCCTCCTCCTGGTGGACCCGCCTGGGGGTGATGGAAAACCCGACGTATGAAGCCCGCAATGCCAGCAAGAACAAACTTTTCATCTGTCCTGCGGCGGTGAAGACCTTCCCCGGCCACAAGCCGATGCGGACCTACCCGATAAATACCGAGGGTTTCTCCATGACCGACGCCGTGCCGCTGGTGAGGAGCAGCCGCCCTGCGACGACGCTGCTGCTCATTGATGGCAAAAGCAACCAGGACGATGCCAGTGATACGGTTGCCTATTTCCGGGCGACCTCCTGGCCTCGCATCACGGACTGGGTGGACGCACGGCATGACGGGAAGTTCAACGGACTCTTCCTCGATGGGCATGTGCAGCTTTTGTCACCTACCGATCCCATGCTCACCGAGTATGTCACGAACTTTGGTCGCTAGCCGATGAACCACTTCCCTTTCCTGGCTTGGGCTCCATTTGCCATATGGGCCGCATGCAGTTCCTTGCAAAGCGCTGAAGTGCGCATCGTGCGCGATATTTCGTACCTGGGGCCGGATCGCGCGGAAAAGATGGACGCCTGGCTCCCCGTTGGGGAGGCAGGGAATACCCCGGCCGTGCTGGTGATTCACGGCGGAGGCTGGGCGGTCGGGGACAAGGCCGATGCGCGTGAAACGAACTTTTGCCGGACCCTGGCGGAGAATGGCATCGCCGCCTTCTCGATCAACTACCTGCTCGATCGCGTGGAGAAACTTCCCGACGGCAAGGCTCGCACCGTGGCGCTTGGCTGGCCGCAGAACGTGGAGGATTGCAAGTCGGCCCTCCGCTATCTCAAGGCCCATGCCGCCGAGTGGCGGATCGATCCCCACCGTATCGGGGTGATGGGTGGCTCGGCGGGTGGTCATCTGGCGCTGCTGCTTGGCACGACGGCGGATGTCGCCGAACTCAACGGCTCGGGACTTTACCGGGACCAGGACAATGCGGTCGCCTGCATCGTCGACTTTTACGGCACGCATGATCTGCGGCAGTTTGGCCACGAACACTTTCGCGGCGGTACGCCGGAGGAGACCGCACGCAACCTCGATCTCGCCTCGCCGAAGACGCACCTCTCGGGGCGCACCCCGCCGATCCTCATTGTCCACGGCACGGCGGATGTGACGATTCCCATCGGCATTTCGCGGGATCTTTACCGCCTCGTCCAGGAAAAGGGGATTGTGTGCGAGTATATCGAGGTGCCCGATGCGCCGCATTCCTTCGACCTTCAGCCAAGGCAGCGCGACCTGCGGCCGGAGGTGCTGGCATTTCTTCGGAGATACCTCGGCCTGTCCTCCTGAAGCCCTCGCCAGGGGAATCCTCTTGCCTCGGGCGGCGTGGTTTGGTGCCGTGGAGGCGCAGCAGAGATCGCTGTCCTCTCTCCATGAATCGCCTCTTTTCCTCCCTCGCAAAGGTCCTCCTTCTCCTTGTCTTGTTGTCCTGTCGACTTTGCGCGGATGACATCACGTACGACTGGAAACCGCTCAAGATCGGCGGGGGCGGGTGGGTGACGGGGATGGAGGTGCGGGCGGATGGCGCGGGGCCGGTGTTTGCGCGGACGGATGTCTCCGGAGCTTACCGGTGGGAGCCCTCAACGTCGACCTGGAAGCAGATCGTGACGTCGGAGAGCATGCCGGCGGAGGCGGTGGCTTATGGATGCCATGGCGGGGTGGACAGCCTCGTGGCGGCTCCGGGCGAGCCGGAGGTGGCATACATGGCGTTTCGCGGGCAGATCTATCGCAGCGCGAATCGCGGCGACACCTGGGTGGCGACGAACTTTGCCAGCCAGCACGCGGGCATGGAGCCGAATGGCGAGGGGCGGCTCGATGGCGAGCGGCTGGCGGTCGATCCCCGCGACAGCCGGGTGGTTTTCTTTGGCTCGATCTCAAGCGGACTCTGGCGCACGGGCGATGCGGGGGCGACGTGGCAGCGGGTGGAGGCGATTCCGAAAGGAATGGAGCCGCATGGAGTCAATACAGTCGTCTTCGATTCCTCCGGTGGCACGGTAAAGGCGGATGATGGCGCGGAGCGGACGCGGGTGATCTATGTGACGTCGAACCGCGCTGGCGTCTTTCGCAGCGAGGACGGCGGGGCGACGTGGGCCAATGTCGCGAGCGCGGAGCAGGCGGGAACAGGCAATGTGCGCGATGCGGCGGTCGGGCCGGATGGGGCGTATTACGTGCTCTATGACAATGCCGATGGGCGCACGGGCGCGGTCTGGAAGCGGTCGCCGGAGGGCGTGTGGTCGGACATCACGCCGACGGCGAAGGAGGGCGGGAGCAAGGCGTATTACGGCGTCGCGGTCGATCCGCGGGACGCGCAACGGCTGGCGCTCATCGTCAGCGGCGGGCGGTTCTTTGCCTCGACGGACCAGGGTGCGACGTGGATGGCGCATGGCTTTCAGTTTCGGAGTCCGGTCATTCAATGGCTCGGGAAGCAGGAGAACTACTGGCTGAGCGTGGGCGAGATCGCCTTTGACGGGACGGGCGAGCTGTGGCTGGCGGAGGGCTTCGGCGTGTGGCACGCGCGGGATCTCACGACGCCGGATATCGTGTGGCAGGCGGCGAGCGAGGGCATCGAGGAAACCTGCGGCAATGACGTGATCGCCCCGCCCGGAGGCAAGCCGCTCGGCGCGATGTGGGACGTGGGCGTGTTTCGCTTCGATGAACCCGACGCGTACACGGCGCGGAGGGCGGTGCCGTACTTCATGAGCGCGTGGTCGCTGGACTGGTGCCCGGCGGACCCGCAATTCATCGCGGCGGTGTTTCGCAATCACCTCGGCTTCGCGCCGCACGTGAACGAGGCGGGCTTCTCCACCGATGGCGGGACGACGTGGACGATCTTCCCGGCGGTGAAGGACAAGATCATACCGGCCGGGCTGGAGTACGGCACGATCGCGGTTTCCGCCGCCAGCCCCGACCGCATGGCGTGGGCTCCGGTGCAAAAGGTGCTGCCGTATTTCACGAAGGATCGCGGCGCGACGTGGCAGCAGGCACGGCTCGGCGACGGGCTGAAGGAGTCCGGCACGGGCGGGTACTTCGGCCCGCAGAAGCCGCTCTGCGCGGATCGCGTGACGGCGGATCGCTTTTACTACTACCACACGCGCGAGGGATTCTTTCGCTCGGAGGATGGCGGCGCGACCTTCGCAAAAACTGCGCAATCGCCGCCGGTCGGTCGGGTGAATTCCATCCTGAAATCCGTGCCGGGCCACGCCGGGCACCTGCTCTTCGCCGAGGGCAGCCAGGGGAATCCGCCGGTGGGCGGGCTGTGGTTCTCGGAGGATGGCGGGGAGAGCTGGGCGATGCTGCCGGGGATCGAGCAGGCGTTCAATGTCGGCCTGGGCAAACCGGAGCACGAGGGCGGGTATCCCACGATCTTCGTGGCAGGCGTGGCGGCGGGTGCGACGGGGATTTACCGCTCCACGGATGGCGGGAAAAACTGGGATCGGATCGGCCAATACCCGCTGGGCGTCTTTGACTGGATCGACGCGATGGATGGCGACAAGGATGTCTTTGGCAAAGTGTATATTGCCTTCTCCGGGGCCGGGTTTGCCTACGGGCAGCCGCGAGATGCAACTCAAAGTTCAGGAAACTGAAGGGAGCGGGCCGGGAAGTCTCCTGGCGGGTCGGGATTAGCTCGATTTTGCGGTGCTGGTTTGAGCTTCAGACCCTGGCAGGAATGAAGGGGCCGGATTCATGGAATAGATGGCCGGATTCGTCGAGTCCCTCTTGCCGGTCGAATTGGGAAGTTCAGATAGTCCCGCTCCGATATGCGAATTTTTCTTGTTGCGGGGGTGATGATGTACCTGGCGTTGTCTGCGGCGAGTGCGGGGAACGCAGGCACGCATTGGACTATACAGACCGGCTTATGGTCCAATGCTGGCAACTGGGACAATGGGGTTCCGTTGTCTTCCGCCACTGCCACCATTGGGAATGGCGGCACGGCTTTGCTTCCTGCGGCAGATTCGGGTACGTATCGTACGCTTTTGGTAGGCAGTGTTGCCGGTGGCGACAAGGTCGTTGTGTCAGGCGGCACGTTAACAGGCGCTGTCACTAAAATCGGCGCAAGCTCGGGTACCACAGGGAACGCGGTCCTCTCCGGCGGCACCTGGAATAATACCATCCTCTATGTGGGAGACTCTGGAACCGGCGATCTGCTGGTTAGCGGGGGATCCTTGACGGTTTCCGGCCCGTCGAGTGTGATCGATATCGGTAACGAAGCGGGCAGCACAGGTTCTGTGAACGTAACCGGCGGTACATGGTACAACGATGCCGGCTTAGGTTTTGGCGTCGGGGCATCCGGCACTGGGACTCTGACCATCTCTGGAGGAACGGTAACGAACAGCGTCATTACCTATTCTTATATTGGCATTAATGCGGGAGGCATCGGAACGGTGACAGTGGAAGGGAACGGGCGATGGGTTCATGAGGGTCCCAGTGAGCTCTATGTGGGAACCTTTGCCGGCAGTAAAGGAACCCTGAATATTACGGGAAATGGCTATGTTTCGAGCTATAACAGCAGTGTGGGTTCAGCCCTCGGAAGCCAAGGCAATGTCGATGTCAGCGGCGGCACCTGGAGCTGTTATCAAGCTCTTATCGGAAACAACGGTATAGGTGACCTCACGATCAGTGGTGGAGAGGTATCGGATACGAACGGTTTCCTTGGATATGGGGTAACCGGCGTCGGTACAGCCACGGTCTCGGGTGGCTCATGGGTGAATAGTGAAGAGCTTTTCGTCGGGATGGATGGCAAGGGAACCCTGACGATTTCCGGCGGGGAAGTTCGGGACGCTTTTGGCAGCGTGGCGGAGCACGCGGGTTCGGTCGGTTCGGTAGTGGTCAATAGCGGCTCATGGATAACATCCGGGGGGCTGCCCGTGACCGGAGGTGTGCCCACTGTGATTGTCGGTCATTTTGGCACCGGCACCATGGAGATCAATGGGGGTTCGGTTCAGGACGGCATCGGGCTTATCGGATATGGTGCCGGGTCCAGTGGTACAGTGACGGTCACAGGCGGCACGTGGTCCAATACCGCAGCGGTGCCGAGCGGGAGTGCGGTGCCGGATGTCTCGATCCTGATCGGAGGAAACGGCTCCGGGACGCTGAATCTTTCGGGTACTGGTGTCGTCGAGAGCCTCGGCGTAGTGGGACTCGCCATGGCACCGACGTCCTCCGGTACGCTCAGGATCGGCAATGGCACCACGACGGGAACTCTGACGGCCCCGATGATCGTCGGCGGTGCCGGAACCGCGAACCTGATTTTTGATCACAATCGCGAGGCTTACAGTTTCTCTCCGGATATCGCCGGTACCGTGAATGTGCAGCAGAATGGGGTCGGCAAGACGGTTTTCTCGCAGAGCCAGACCTATACGGGCACCACGACCGTGAACAACGGTCAGCTCGCTACACAGAGTCTGGCCAGCTCTGCCGTGAAAGTGAATGGCGGTTATTTCAGTCCCGGCGATGTGGGGCATGCGACCTCGATTACTGTGAAGGGGCTGGATCTCAATGGCGGCAGGCTGCTTTTCGACCTCGGCGCCTCCGGCACGTCCGATGAGATTATTTCGAGCGAGCCGGTGACGCTCACTTCAAGCTCGAGCTTCTTCTTCAATAACGCTGGTGCCACAGCGGGTACATTCACCCTGATAAGCGGCGTGGGGAATGGCTTCGACCTCAACCTCCTTAGCTATGGGTCGAATATCGCCGGTTTGAGCGGTGCGTTCAGCATCGTGGGTTCGGACCTGTTGTTCTCTGCGACGATAACGGCCAACCCGGGTCTTCTGGACAATCAGGCAGGGACCTCGGAGACGGCACCATATAATGTGATCTTTGGAAGCGAGACCGGGCCGAACGGAGCGTCGAACACAGTGACGAGCCTGACCTTTGCACCGAACGGAACGCTGACGCTGAACGGCCCGCTCTCGATCACGCAGGGGCTCTTCAATGTGGCCAGCGGCACGGGGACGATCCTGGGCAACTACCCTGTGAGCACGCCCGGAGACTTTCAGAAAATCGGACAGGGCCTGCTGAACCTGCTGGCCAACATGTTCGTGGGAGGCAATGCCTACATCAACGAAGGAACGCTATCCGTAAATGGCACCCTGCAAGCGCAGAACGTGCTGGTCGGGCTGGCGGCCTGGCTCAAGGGCAGTGGCTTCATCCTGGGAAATGTGTTCAACAGCGGCGTCGTGGCGCCGGGCAACTCGCCGGGAACGCTGACAGTCAATGGCGACTTTACGCAGACGAGCGACGGTGCGTTGCAGATCGAGCTGGCGAGTCCGACGGTATTCGACCGTTTGATCGTGAGCGGCAACGCGCAGCTCGCTGGCCAGTTGCAGGTGCTGAGCTTCGGCGGCTACAAGTTTAAGTACGGCCAGCAGTTTGCCTTCCTCCAGGCAGGAAGCATCAGCGGGAAGTTTGATAGCATTGTCACGTCGAACCCGGGCACGTTCCGGGCGCGGTTCCTGGCCAATGGAGGGATTGGCTCGGTCCTGATCGCGCCGACCAGCTATGCCCTGGTGGCGCAGAACCAGAACCAGACGAATGTCGCAAAGGCGTTGGATAGCTTTATCCCGGCAGGCGGGGACAAGGAGGTGGTGAGCACAGCCCTGGACTTCCTGACGGAAGACCAGTATCCGAGCGCGTTTGAGCAGATCATGCCCGGCTTCTACGAGAGCCTGGGCGACATCACCGTCGAGCAGGCGATCAGCCAGAACCAGTTCCTCGCGCAGCGGTTGAGCGCGGTGAAGCTCGGGGCGCGTGGCTTTAGCGCAGTGGGCATGAAGGGAAGCCTGGCGTACGACAGGAATGGCAAGAGCGTGATGGATTCCAAGGACGGGAAGAACATCCTGGCGCCAACGCCCGACAACAAATGGGGCGTGTGGGTGCAGGGCAACGGCGTGTTTGCGCAAGCGACGAACATGAGCAACCTGCCCAACTACAACTACCAAAGCGGCGGGTTCATGACGGGAGCTGACTACAAGTGGAGTGAGAACCTGACGACGGGCGCGTACATCGGCTACCAGGGGCTCTACTCGAAGTACAACGGAGGCGGCATGATGACCATCAACAGCGCCTTGTTTGGCTGCTACGCGACGTATCAAGCCGGAGGATTCTACGCCGACACGATCATCGGCGGCGGCTACAACGGCTACGTCGCACGTCGCCCGATCCAGTTTGGAAGCATCGACCGCGTCGCGCACAGCCAGCCAAATGGCGGCCAGTTCACGACCTATGCAGACATGGGCTACGACTGGAACGTGAAAGGCTTCACCTTCGGACCGCTCCTGAGTGGACAGTATACCTACGCCGGTGTGGCTCCCTTTACGGAAACCGATGCGAACAGCCTGAACCTGAGAGTGGATCAGCAGAATATCAACAGCCTGCGGATGAACGTGGGCGGGCGAGTGGCCTACACCTGGAATGTGAACGAGAAGATCGCGATCATCCCCGAGGGCCGCTTGTTCTGGCAGCATGAGTTTCTGGAGAATTCGCAGAACATCGGAGCCTCACTCGACGGCGGCAGCGGCGCGAGCTTTGACTACAGCACGAGCGCGCCGGATCGCGACAGCGCGTGGGCGGGAGCGGGGATCAGCGCACAGTTTGGCGAGACGTGGAATGCGAACTTCTACTACAACGCGAACTTTGGACGTGAGGACTTCGTGAGCCATATGATCTCGGGCGGCTTTGGCCTCAACTTCTAGGAGAGTAAACCGCAAGGTCCATCCGTCCGGCTCACGGCTCGGATGGGCTGATCGCTGTCAGCGGATCATCAGGGAATCAGTCCATCCCCCGGAGTGGAGGAAGGACAGTCTCCCTGCGGTCGTCCTCCGTGTTTGGGAAACGAGCCAGACGGGGAGCGCCGAAGCACTCCCCGCTGGGGAAAGGGAACCTTAGAACAACTCGTGCGCGAGGACGCTCAGGCAGTAGAGAGCGGCGGTCTCGGTGCGCAGGATGATGGGGCCGAGGGTGATCGGCTGGCAGCCGAAGCTCTTGGCCAGGGAAATCTCCGCCGGGGTGAAGTCTCCCTCCGGGCCGACGAGCACGAGCACGTTGGCGGGTTTGTTGACCTCGGCGAGCACCTCTTTAATGCGCCGCGCGTCGGGCTGGAGCGAGGCGATGAGCATGAGGTCGTACTTGTCGCCGGACTCGAAGAAGGCCTTCGGCGTGCGCGGGGTGAGCACCTCGGGGATGCGGTTCTGGCCGCACTGCTTGCAGGCCTCGATGGCGGTCTCGTGCCACTTCGAGCGCTTCTTTTCCGCGTCGGCGGCATCGAGCTGCACGACCGTGCGGTCGGAGAAGAGGGGGGCGATGCGGGCCGCGCCGAGTTCCACGGCCTTCTGGATGATGAAGTCCATGTTTTTGCCCTTGGGCACGGCCTGGCCGAGCGTGATGGCACAGGGAAGCGGCTGGGTCTTGGCCTTGGCCAGGAGGCGCAGCTTGATGGTCTTGCCCTCGGGGGCGACGATCTGCGCGGTGGCTTCGGAGCCGAGGCCGTCAAAAACGACCACGCGATCTCCCGCACCGAGGCGCAGCACGTCTACGGCGTGGTGAGATTCGCCCTGGTCGAGCTGCGGCGCAGGGGCGTTCCATTGATCCGGTGTAAGGTAAAATCGGTGCATTAGCGGAATTTTCGTTGAATGAAATCGGCAACCGCATCCTGCCACGAACGAGGCGGGCGACCCAATACCGACGTGAGTTTGCCGGTATGCAGGGCCGTCTGCCGCGGCCGCGGAGCCACGAATGCCTTCATGGAGGCTAGGGGAATGGGTTCCACGGTGCGAGCCTGAATCGGCGCACCGGCCTGGAGGGCACAATCGAGCGCATGCTGGCCGTACTCCTGCCAGGTGCAGGAGCCGGAGTTGCAGGCGTGGTAAAGCCCGCCGGGGGTGGCGGGTTCAAAGAAAGCCGCGAGCCACTCCGCGCTGTCCTCGGCGGAGGTGGGGCTGGAGGTTTTGTCGGCGATGGCCTCGACGCGGGAATATTTCAACGCCCGGTCGACGATCATGTCGACGAAGCTCGGCTTGTCCGGGCCGAAGACCCAGGAAACGCGGGCCACGACGTGGCGGGGCGAGGCGGCAAGGGCGAGGCGCTCGCCATCGAGCTTGGTCTGGCCGTAGTGGCCGAGGGGCAGCGCCTCGTCGGTCTCGACGTAGGGCGTGTCTTTTTTGCCGTCAAAGACGTAGTCGGTGCTGATGTGAATGAACCGGGCGTCGCGCTCGGCGGCGAGGCGGGCGAGCAGGCCGACGGCGGTGGCGTTCACCGTGGCGGCTTCTTCGCGCTCGGTCTCGCAACGGTCGACATTTGTCGAGGCGGCGGCGTTGACGAGGATGTCGTAGTCGAGCGACTTCACCAGCCGCTCAAGCGCGGCGAGATCGGACAGATCCAGCTCGGGGCGGGCGAGGGCGGTCACCTCATGATGCTGCGCCCATTGGCGGGCGAAGGCTGCGCCCATGCGACCCCGGGCGCCGAGGATCGCGATGCGGCTCATGCGTGGCCGAGGAGCTTCTCCCACCACGGGCGATTGTCGAGATACCATTGGATGGTCTCGCGCAGGCCGGTCTCGGGTGCGTGGATGGGCTTCCAGCCGAGTTCGTTCTGAATCTTCGACGAGTCGATGGCGTAACGGCGGTCGTGGCCGAGGCGGTCGGCGACGTAGGTGATGAGTTCGTGCGGTTTGCCGAGGGCCTCGAGGATGAGCTCGACGACCTGGATGTTCTGCATCTCGGCGCTGGCTCCGACGTTGTAAACCTCGCCCGGCGTGCCATCGAGCAGCACGGCCATGACAGCGCGGCAATGGTCCTCGACGTGAATCCAGTCCCGCACGTTCAGGCCATCGCCGTAGACGGGCAACTTCTTGTCAGCCAGTGCGTTGGTAATCATCAGCGGGATGAGTTTCTCCGGGAACTGGTAGGGGCCGTAGTTGTTCGAGCAGCGGGTGACGACGACCTCCTGGCCAAAGGTCTTGTAGGCCGCGAGGGCGAGCAGGTCGGCTCCGGCCTTGCTGGCGGAGTAGGGCGAGCTGGGGTCGATGGGCGACTTTTCCGTAAAGGCTCCCTCGGGGCCGAGCGAACCGTAGACTTCGTCGGTCGAGATCTGGACAAAGCGCTTCACGCCATGGCGGCGGGCACTCTCGAGGAGCACCTCGGTGCCGACGACGTTGGTGTGAATGAAATTGCCGGGCGACGAGATGCTGCGGTCGACGTGCGTCTCGGCGGCGAAGTTAATGACGGCGAAGTACTTGTGCCGGGCCATGATCTCCTCGACGGCCTCGCGGTCGGCGATGTCGGCGCGGCAGAACTCGTAGCGGTCGCTGTATTGCTCGGCGACCCCGGCGAGATTGTCCGGGTTGCCCGCATAGGTGAGTGCGTCCACATTGGTGACAAACTCGGGCTGGTAATGATCCAGCACGAAGCGAACGAAGTTGCTGCCGATAAAGCCGCAGCCGCCAGTAATCAGGAGACGCATCCGCAGGGTGTAGCAAACGGGGGACGACCGCCGCAATGCGGAAACGTCTGCGGGAGATTTCTCTCATCCTCGCGCAGAGTCAGGCGAACTGAACTGTCCACGGGCTGCTCCCCTTTTCCATGGCGCGGGAACATTGATCGGACTCAAGACCCTGCTCGGACGAACGATTTTTCAGGCCCAAATGATATTCAGTAGTTTACTAAATTAGTAAACTACTGAATGTTGAACGCATGAAGATTCCGACACACTTGAAGCACAAAGCCGTATTCGTAGCGGAGGACTACGATCGCCTGGACGGTCAGTACGCAAAAAATACTGACACTCAGGGTCTTTCGCTGGGCTTGGCGCAATGGAATGAGAAAGGGAAAGTCGATATCTCGGCGAAGGTCTGGAGACACACGGGCGAAAAATGGTCCCGTCAGTCCGAGGAGATGCCTCTTCACCGGGTGCTGGATCTCGCATTGCTCATCTGCAAGACGCAGAAGTACATGAACGAGTCCTACCGGTTTGAAAAACTTTACGATCCTGCCGCGCCCACTGTGGGCAGCATCGATCTCCAGGGCGAAAAAATGGAAATCGCCGTGAATATCGACAATCCGGAACTCGATGAGGATATCGCCCTTTTTCGCGACTGTCTCGCCAGGGAGGATGAGCGGATCGGAGAGCGGCTGACACGATTGGCAGCCGCCTTGAAAGAGCTTGGTTACCTGTAAATCCCACCGCAGGGCAGAGCCCGGGAAGCGGAGGACAAGGCGGTGGAAAATTCACGAGCTGCTTGCCATGACGCAGGCCGTGTGATAGGTTGCCAGCCTTCCCGGGTCGAGCGGCCCGCCTGCCTTGCTGCAAGGCACTCCTTTTTGTACGAGGTGCACCGTCGTTTCCGCTCCGGCATATTAGCCTCGGGATGATAGCCCCGCCGGTGAAAGTCCGGGGGGGCGGACACGACGGTGCGCCTCTTTTTTCTCCCTCGCGGGAGATTTCGTATTTTCTCACACACCCGCGTGCGGTGCGGGGTGCGATTCCCGTCGGAATATCTGCCGACATGACCGCGCTCTCCCGTCTTTCCTCGCAACTCACGGAATTCTTTCACAAATCCGAGGGCTGTCCGGCCAACGTCGGGCAGGCGGAACGGCTTGCCTCCCTGGCGGGCGGAGCGGCGCTGGTATTGACCGGCCTCAGCCGCCGCTCACTCCCTGGAGCGTTGCTGGCGCTGACGGGCGGGCTGCTGATTTATCGCGGTGCGTCGGGGCATTGTCACCTTTACGATGCGTTGGGAGTCGATACCCGCTGGATGAATGAGCGCGGCGTGCCGGGCAACAAGGGGATCAAGGTCACGCGCGAGATCGAGGTGAATCGTCCGCCGGGCGAGCTATTCTATTTTTGGAAGAAGCTCTCGAATCTCCCGAAGTTCATGCCCCACGTCCTCTCGGTCGAGAAGACGAGCGAGAAAGGTTCGCATTGGGTGGTCGAGGGGCCGGGGGGTACGAAGCTCGAGTGGGATGCCGAGATCATCAACGAGCATCCCGGCGAAATGATCTCCTGGCAGTCGCTGCCCGGGGCTGATGTGGAGAGCGCGGGAACCGTGCGTTTTGAATCCCGCAATGACGGAGCCTCCACCCATCTGCGGGTGACGCTCCAGTATCATCCCCCGGCAGGCCGCGCCGGAGCGGCTGTCGCGGGCATCCTGGGGGAATCGCCGGAACGCCAGCTCGCCGGTGATCTCGCGATACTCAAGGAAATGATGGAGAGCGATGGAGATGGCGAGCGCCCGGCGTGAGGGGGCGATTTTGCAGGCGCAGGCTGCCGGATCGCCGAGAGCTTGAGTATCCATGCGTGTTGCCCTAGGTAGAAAGAGACGTAAATGATTCCCGACTACGGCGATCAGCAAATCCAGGCGGCTTATCTGGCCGCCATCGTCAATTCCTCCGACGATGCGATCATCGGGAAGAATCTGCAGAGCGTCGTGACGAGCTGGAACCCGGCGGCCGAGCGCATCCTGGGCTTCGCCGCCGAGGAGATGGTGGGAGCGTCCATCAAGAAGATCATCCCGCCGGACCGCATCGGAGAAGAGGAGGAGATCATCGCCAAGATCTGCCAGGGCGAGCAGGTCAGCCATTTTGAGACGATTCGGAGAACCAGGGATGGTCAGCTCATCGAGGTCTCGGTCACGATTTCACCGATCCGAGATGGCTCGGGGCGGATCGCTGGGGCATCGACCATCCTGCGCGACATCTCGGAGCGCAAACAGCACGAGCGTGAACGCGAGGAGCAGCTCGAGCGGGAGAAGCATCTGCGCACCGAGGCCGAGCGGGCAAACCAGATCAAGAACGACTTTCTCACCACGCTCTCGCATGAGCTGCGCACGCCGCTGACCGCCATCCTCGGCTGGTCGCAGATCCTGCGCGGCAGCGCGAACGACTTCCAATCCATCGAGCGCGCGGTCGACGTGATCTATCGCAACGCCCGCACGCTGACCAAGCTCGTCGAGGACATGCTCGACATGAACCGCATCCTCATGGGGCGGATAAGGCTCGATCTGCAAATCCTCGACCTGGCTACCGTCATCTCGGCGGCGGTCGAGTCTGTGTCGCCCTCCGCCGACCTCAAGCAGATCACCATCACCAAGGCCATCGACCCCGGGGTGCCGGAGATCCGCGGCGATCCGACACGGCTTCAGCAGGTGATCTGGAACCTGCTGACCAATGCCATCAAATTCACCCCCAAGGAGGGGAGCGTCGACATCATGCTCGACTGCCACCAGGATCATGCGCGCATTTCCGTGCGGGATACCGGCATGGGGATCAAGCCGGAGTTCCTGCCCCGCGTCTTTGAGCGATTCACCCAGGAGGACAGCTCGACCACGCGGCGGTACGGCGGGCTGGGACTCGGCCTGGCCATCGTGAAAAACCTCGTCGAGCTGCATGGCGGTTCCGTCGTGGCGGAAAGCGAGGGCGAGGGGCTCGGGGCGACGTTCCGGGTCCTGCTGCCCTTGCCGCCGGTGATGGCAAAACTGCGCTCGGCTCGCGGCGAGCACCAGACTCCGGATTCTTTCCCGGATGGAATGACCTGGGATGGGCCGAGCCTGAAGGGCAAAAATGTGCTCATCGTGGACGATGACCCCGATGCCGCCGAGATCGTCAGCCGCATCCTCTCGCAATACGGAGCGGAGGTGACGGCAGTGCACTCGGGGCCGACAGCTCTGTCTCTGCTCGGCTCTGCAAAGTACCACGTGCTCATCAGCGACATCGCGATGCCGGAGATGGATGGCTACGAGTTTGTCCGGGCCATCCGCGAGTCGGGCAATCGCGTGGCCGAGCGCATCCCCGCCATCGCGCTGACGGCCTTTAGCCGCTCCGAGGACCGGCGCAAGGCGATGCTGGCCGGTTTTGACATGTTCCTGTCCAAGCCGGTCGACCCGCCCGAACTGCTGGCGGTCGTGTCCCGCTACGCCGGGCGCGAGCTGGATTGAGGGGCGCTGGCTCAGGCCGCCTGCGCAGGCAGGTAGTAGCGGGTGAGCGAGGTGGCGATATAGTCGGCCTGTTCACGGGTTTTCAGGCCTGTGACCAGGCGCTTCTCGCGATTCGTCACGTCGACATAGTAGATGCTGTAGGATACGCGGGTGGAGTTCTCCGACTGCGTAAAACGCTCGCGGACGAGGAAACGGGTCATGGACTCAGCCGGAAGGGATTTGTTTCCCAGCCACGGCAGCGGGTGGGTCTTGATCGTGAGCGTTGAGGCCTCAATGAGGATGTCCGTCTTGTTGACGAACATGCAGACGACGAAATACGTGAGGCCGACCCCGACCGCGACATGGATGAGAGGAAACAGAAGAAAGGGCAGCATATGCGAACCTCCCCGGGACGCCCCGGCCAACGCCCCAGTGTACCAGAAAATCAAAAAGCCATCCCAAAAGATGCAGAAGAAGATGAGAAACCAAACCATGTGGGAGAACCAGGTGCGGCGAATGATGGCGGACTGCGGAGTCTGGATGATGTCGAGGCCCTCGGGGATCGGCATGGGGCTGGGCTGCATGGTCGAGCCAGAGCTTTAGCAGAAAATCGGCAGGATGAACAATCCTTCTCCGGGAAGCCGCCATGTGTGTGTGATGCGGGGACGGGCGTTATTGAACGATGGTGAATTCCGTTGACCCTTCGCATGCTTGCTGGAGAATCCCGTTTCATCATGAATCCTCCTGCTCGCGTCGAGATAACCCGGTTTCCTGAAGGCAAGCGCATCGCCGTCACCACGAGCTTCGATGACGGTCAGACTTTCGATCGCCGGATCGTTGCCGCGTTCAACCAATGGGGGTTGAAGGCGACCTTCAACATCAACTCGGGCCTGCTCCAGCGCACGGGCAAGCCCGCCGTGGAGGGGACTCTCGGCCGCGGAGAGCGTGTGTATCTCGATGCCTCGGAGATCCGGGATCTTTTTCAGGGCCACGAGGTGGCGATTCACACCGTGAGCCATCCCTGGCTGGAGCGGCTGGAGCCTTCGCAGATCGCCCGCGAGGTGATCGAGGATCGCATCGCGCTGGAGGATCTGGTCGGCTATCCGGTGCGCGGCATGGCGTATCCCTTTGGCACGTACGATGACCGTGTCATCGCGGTGCTGCGCGGGCTGGGCATTGTCTACTCGCGCACGTGCCGCAATGAGGGGAATTGCTTCCCGCCCGCCGATCCGCTCGACTGGGCGTCGACGGCTCATCAGTACGCGGAGGGGCCGACGGTGCCGGAGCGCTTCGCCGCCGTGCTGGGCAATCCCTGGTGGTCGGGAGTGTTTTACGTCTGGGGCCATGGCTTTGAGTTTCACGATCGCGACGACTGGGCAGGGCTGGAGCGAATCTTTCAGCCGCTCTCGGGCCACGCCGACGTGTGGTATTGCACGAATATCGAGCTCTTTGATTACGAGGAAGCCCGTCGCCGGGTCGTCATCGCGGCAAATCGCAAGGTTGCCTACAACCCCAGCGCGATCCCGGTGTGGCTGAAGGCCGATGGAAAGCTGATCGTCGTATCGGGCGGCGAGACGGTGACGCTCGGGAGTTGAGCGTGCCCCGGGCATGAAGCGCCCTCTCTGGAAGAAGCTCCTCATCGGGGCGGTGCTGGCGGTGATCCTGTGCGCCGGTATCGTGTGCCTCGTCGCGCTCTGGCTCATTTTTGACGGCTGGAGCGACTGGAGGCGGACGCAGGAGGACTTGCGGAAACGCGGCGAACTCCTGACGGTGGGGCAGCTCGTGCCTCCCCCGATTCCAGATGGCGGGAATTTCTTTGCCGATTCCTTCTGGGAGCCCAATGCCGAGGGCAAGGTCGCTCTGCCGGAAATGACGATCGCCAAGGCGGAGGTGGAGCAACTGCGGCAGCGTTTCCCGGCTTTCGCCAATTTCGTCAAAGAGGGCAATCGCCAGAAAACGCTCAGCCCGTTGACCGGTGCTGGCGCGCTGACCCCGGAGCAGGCGGAGTTTGTCCTGGCCGTGCTCGAGCCGACGGCGGGAAGCCTCCAGGCCGTGGAGCGGCTGGCGATCCGTCCGCTGGCGCGATATCCCTTGGATTATTCCAAGGGCCTCCATATGGAGATTCCCCACCTGACAGCGGTCCTGCAACTCTCGCAGATGCTCGCCGCTCGCGCGCAAGCCTCGGCGGCGATGGGGCAGACGAGCGAGTCGGTGCGGGATGTCCTGCTGATCCTGCGTCTGGGCCGGGCGATGGAGACCGACGGGGTGATTATTTCCGAGCTGACGGCGGCAGCGTGCTATGACGTGGCACTCAAGGTGATCGAAAAGCTGCTGCCCGGGTGGAGCGACGCCCAGGCGGCACAGGTCGACGCAGCGCTGGCCGAGATCGATCTGCTGCCCGGCGTGATGACCGCGCTTCGGATGGAGCGCGCGACGATGAATGCGACGTTTGACAGGTTGCAGGGGGCTTCCGTTTCCGGGACAAAAAGCATGTATTACGCCGCTGTCGGCTCGAAGGAGGAGCCCCGGCACCTCTCCGCCCGGAGCAGCTTTTTCCTGCTGGCCTATCGCTATGGGTTCCTTTCCAGCGACAGGGCTTTTTACAATCGTTGCGGGCAGCGAAGCCTCGATCTCCTGGCTGGATCGTCCGAAACATGGAATCCCAAGGCATTCGCGGAAGTGGAGAAATCGATCAAGGCGGAAACCAGCGGGTTTGATCGCTACCGGCGCATTTTTTCCTGGCTGAGCGTCCCCACGATCGTGTCGGGCTTTCCCCGGTTTGCTTTCGTTCAATCCCGCATCTCCCAGGCTCGGGTGGCCTGCGCGATCCAGCGGTATGCCCTGCGCCATGGGGCTCTGCCCGACCGCCTTGCCGACCTCGTGCCGGAGGAAATGGCCGGGGAGCCTCGGGATCTCATCCTGGGTGGCCCGCTGCATTATCGCCGCGAGGGGAAGGAATACCTTCTCTGGTCGATCGGCTGGAACGCGGTGGATGATGGAGGCGAGGCCTCGTCCTCCGAGCGGAAATCCACCGCGAAACTCGACTGGGTCTGGAAAGGTCGGCTGCCCGTGCGCGAATAACTGGTGGCGGATTTTCCTCCTGCGCGATTCGGAGGGCCGGCCGCCCGCGAAATCAGGCGGGCCGGCGCTTGCGCAGCGGGAAGACGAGAAGGAAGGCGAGCGGATGCAGGAAGGCCATGATGTAAAAGCAGTCGCTGTAGGAACGATGCCCGATCAGCCAGGCGACGACCTGGTTCATCATGATGCCGCCGAGCGTGCTGCCGCAGGCGATGACACCGAAGGCGGTGGCGAGAAAACGCTTTGACGAGATGTCCACGGCCAGCGAGGTGAGGTTGCTCAGCCAGGATGTGTGGGCGTACGCTGCCACCGCGGCGATGGTCAGCACCAGCCCGAGCGAGGCCGTCTGCGGGATCAGAAAAATGAGCGGCATCAGGCAGGCGCTCACCAGCATGAGCCAGACGCGGGAGGCGGGTGCGGCGACATTGCGGCGAATCAGGCGACCGGAGAAAAAGCCGCCGAGAAGGAAACCCGCGTCGGCGGCGAGAAAGACCACCCAGAGAATGGCGACGCCCTTCTGGTCGAGGCCGCGCACGTCGTGGAGGTACTTGGCAAACCAGAACTGGATGAAGTACCAGACCGGATCGGTGAGCATGCGGGCCAGCATGAGCCGCCAGACGAAGGGCTCGCGCAGCACCTCGCCCCAGATGGAGGACCTGGCTCCGTCCGCCGTCGGCGTGGGATCGGGAGATATCGTGGAGGAGATGAGGGCTTTTTCCTCATCGGTGATGCGGGGATGCTCGGCGGGACGGCGATAAAGCCAGAGCCAGAGCAGAATCCACGGAAAGGCGAGGAGCGGCGTAACGGCGAACACCCAGCGCCATCCAAAGTGCGTGGCGACCACGGCGACGAGGATCGGGGCGATGGTCGCTCCCGCCGCTCCGCCCAGGCTGTAAAGCCCGATGGCCATTCCGCGCTCGGCGGGCGGGAACCACTCCGAGACGGCCTTGGGCGAGGCGGTGAAGCCACCGGCCTCGCCGAGTCCCAGCATGCAGCGAAAGATGGAGAGCGAGGTGACGGACTGGGCAAAGCCCGTGAGGGCATTGGAGATCGACCACCAGCCGACGAAAAGCGCGAGGCTGATCCGCTCACCCAGCTTGTCCACCAGCCGCCCCGAGAAAAGGTAGGCAAAGGTGTAGGCGACGAGGAACCAGTTCACCACCGTCGCATAGCCCTGGTCCGAGATGTTCAGGTCTTTCTGAATCGTCGGCGCGAGCATGCCGAGCACGCTGCGGTCGATGTAGTTCAGCACCGCAGCCAGGAACAGGGCCACGGCGATCCACCATCTCAGGTAGGGGATTTTTTTCACGATCGGGCGGAAGCTGGTTCTTTACGGGAGTCGCCGGAGAGGTCCCGTCATCGACGCCGTAATCGGGCGGACATCGTACAACCACGACCTTTGCCGGATCGTCGGCGCGAGATGAAAGTGAGACAAAAAAAAGACCCATGCGGATAGGTGGGGCCTATGCATGTATCCGATTAAGACTGTACCGAATCCGCGCTCAAGGGGAATAAAATGTAACAGTTTCATCAGGTCGGTTTGCCCCGGGCGTGCGGAAACGCGGTGGAGTCAGTCGGACGGTTCCGGTGAAAGCCCGGATACATTTTCTAGACAAAATGGGCGTGTCCGACCGTCATTACGGTGATGTCCGACGATTGGCTGGCTGCGCTGTACGATGAGCATGCCCGCGCCCTGTATGCGTTCCTGCTCCATCTCGCACAAAGTGAGCATGACGCGCAGGATGTGCTGCAGGGCGTCTTTTGTGCGCTGGCGGCAAAGCCGAAGACCCTGGCCGGGGTGAAAAACGTCCGGTCGTTTTTGCTGCGCATGGCCCACCGGCGGCTGATCGATATGTGGCGGCGCAATCGGCGGATGGAACCGCTCCCGGCAGAGCCGCCGGAAATCTTTGCCCCGGCTGAGGACCCGGACGCGACCGCTTTTCGCGAGGCGGCGTCGCGGGCGCTGGCCGCCCTGCCTGCAGAGCAGCGCAGCGTGGTGCATCTGAAGCTCTGGGAAAACCTCACCTTCGCCGAATGCGCGGAGGTGCTCGGCATTCCCGCCAACACCGCCGCGAGCCGGTATCGCTACGGAATAGACAAAATCCGCGACCTGCTGCGTCCTACTCTGGAGGAATGGAAATGAGCGACCTGGAACACCAACTCGCCGCGCTGCCGCTGGCCGACCCGCCCGAGGCGCTGCGCACCCGCGTGCTTGCCCGGGCCGCGGAGCAGGCGCGCCAGCCCCGGCGTGGTTTCTTCGCGTGGCTATGGCCGCATCCTGTCGCCTGGGGAGCGGTGGCCGCGCTGTGGGTCGTGATCGCCGCGCTGAACCTCTCCGGCCCTCGTGGCGACGCTTTGCTGGCCTCCAACCATCCGGTGAAGTCCGCGAGCGCGGAGGAACTGGCGCAGGCGGCCAACCGCCTCCGTGAGCGTCGCGTCCTGCTCGCGCGCTGGCAGCAGGATTATTTCTACCTCGACCGCTCCCGGCTTTAATCATGAACCCCCTACAATTCATCAAGAAGGCTCCATGGCGAAAAATAGCCATTGGCGCAGTTTTTCTTTTCGTACTCTTCGTTACCCTGATCGTCCTGGTGGGCGCGTGGTTTTCTTATCAGGGAAGGCGTGAATGGGCGCAGACGAAGGCGGAATTGCTCAGCCGCGGGGAGTTGCTGAGCTATGAAGGATTGGTTCCAGCACCTGTGCCGCCGGAGGAAAATTTTTTCGCCGATCCGATCTGGGAGCCGAATGCGGACGGCAGGATCGACCTGTTTGCATTGCTGATCAGTCCGGAAGAGGCGGCACGCATCAAAGCGAGCTTTCCCAGTGATGCCGATTTGGTGAAGGAGGGAAACCGGGTACAGGTCGTGCAGGCGGTTGGTCGGCGAGCAAAGGATCGGAGCATGACGCCCGAGGAGGCGGCTTTCGTGCTCGCTGTGTTGGAGCCTGTACAGGGAGACCTTGACACCCTGGAGAGGCTGGCCAAGCGCCCGGAGGCGCGGTTTCCCGTGGACTACTCCAAAGGCTTGGCCATGCCCCTGCACCATGCTACCGCGCTGCTCAAGCTGGGCCAGGTGCTCCAGAGGCGCGCCCAGGCAGAGGCTGCATTAGGGCGGACCGACCAGAGCGTGGATGATATTCTGCTGATCCTGCGCCTGGCACACACGGTCGATGATGAACCGGTGCTCATTTCTTTTCTCGTGGCGCTTTCACTCGATTCGATTGCCCTGGACGTAATCGAAAAACAGGTGCCGACTTGGAATGCCGAACAGGCGCAAAGAGTCGGGCAGGCCCTCGGGCAGAGCGATATCTTGAAGCAAGCGGCAAGAGCCTTTCGTGGGGAACGCGCTTTTGGGAATCAACTTATTGACCAGTTGAAGCAGGCTTCACATGGAGGGTTTGGAAAAATTCTGCAGATGATGGTCGGCGTCTCTGATACCGAAAATCATCCGTCTGTATTTGCCCTGATACTTATTGACGTATATCGCTTCGCGTTTCTCGACGGCGACCGGGCTTATTTCAACAAGACGCATCAGCGATGGCTGGATAGCCTGGAGAAGGAACCTGGCAGGGTGCATCCGCATGACTTCGAGAATATCGACACCGAGTTGGAAAGGGAAAAGCAGGAGATGAATCAGTACCGTCACGTTTTGACGTTGGTAATGATGCCGGCTATGACGAGCGCTTTTTCCAGAGCTGCCAGCGTGGAGACGAGAGTGCGACAGGCATATATTGCCTGCGCCATTCAAAGATACGCCCTTTCTGAAAGGGCGCTTCCGTCCGCCCTGAATCAACTCGTGCCGCGGTATCTCGAAGGAATTCCGACCGACGTCATCAGCGGCAGGCCGATGCACTATCGCGGTGACGGGAAGGAATACGTGCTCTGGTCGGTTGGGTGGAACGAAAAGGACGATGGCGGTAATGGATCGCCCAACGAGAAGAGTCCTGAGAAGAAGCTCGATTGGGTCTGGAAGGGCCATTTGCCCGATGCGGTGGCGGCACCTTAGATCCAGCCGAGGCCGAAGAAATTCACGGTGATGCCGCCGCGTGCGGGCTTGAGGTCGAGGGCGGTGATCTCGGGTTCGGAGAGGCTGGCGCTCAGGGCGGCGAGCTCGGCTTCGCAATCGGCCTCGAACTTCGCTTTTTCAGCAAGGACGGTTTCCACGGATTCCTTGGCGGCATCGACGTCGGCTCCTTCGCGCATGGCGCGGCCGACTCCGCGTGCGGCGGTTCCGGCGCGGTTGATGGTGGAGGCGCTGATGGCCTTGCGGCCGAGGAAGGCGCCGAGGAGCGTCGAGCCGATCGAGATGGCGCTGGAGAAGGTGGCGTTGCGGGCCTGTTCCTTTTGCTTCTCGACGGCGGCTTCGGCCCGGGCGAGGCGGGTTTCGTAGGATGCCTGCTTCGGGGAGAATTTCTTGCGCAAGGCGTCGACCTTTTCATCGCGGAGTTCGCGCTGGGCGAGCGAGGCGCGGGCGCGGAAGTCGGCTTCGCTCTCGCCGGGCTTGGCGGTGAGCTTGAGCGCCGGGGCGCTGAGCAGGCGGCAGCGTTCGTTGTCGGCGATCCAGCGGGTGAAATCCTTCTCCCACTGCGCGTAGCTTTTCGGAGCCGTCGCGGCGGTGGGAAGCTCGGCAAACAGGGTATCGACGGGCTGCGTGGTGGTGAAATCCTTCGGCTCCGCGTCGATGGTCTCCGTCCACGCGGCGGCGTTGAGGCCATCGGGAATGGCGGAGTCGAGAAGGAGGTCGCGGATTTCCTCCGCGCCGGACTTCGTATCGGAAAAACGCACGCGGGCCGAGCCGACGAGGCGCGGGCGCAGCGTGCCATCAGAGGGGAGGTAGAATTGACGAATCCCGGGCGGAACGCTCGGCGCGTGGGCCTGCGGGAGCGGCGGAGGAGTCGTTACGGAGGGCGCGGGTTTTATCGCTGTTCGCCCTGCCATGAGAGTGCGGATCTGGTCGCGGGTCAGCGGGCCGCGCAGGTAGCTCATGACCCAGCGCGATTCAAAGACAACGGGCGCGTCGTCGTGGACGTTGTTGAGGAGGAACTTCCGGCTGCCGAGGCTGGAGAGGAGCGTCTCAAGCTGGCTCTTGTCGAGTTGGGACGAGGAGCCGAGCAGACCCTCGATGACGCGGGCCTTGTCGCGTTCCGTCTGGAGGCGGCCGATGAACCACGTGCCGGTATTCGAGAGCGCCTTATAGTCGAGGTCGACAGGGTTTTGCGTGGCGAGCACGACGCCGACACCAAAGGCTCGCGCCTGCTTGAGCAGGGTGAGCATTGGGAGCTTCGACGGCGGATTCGCCACCGGCGGGAGGTAGCCGAAAATCTCGTCCATGTAGACGAGCGCGCGCAGGCTGGTCGTGCCGCTCTGCCGCCGCATCCAGGAGACGATTTCATTGAGCAGGAGCGAGACGAAAAACATCCGCTGCGCGTCGTCGAGATGCGCGATGGAAAAGATGGCATGGCGCGGGCGGCCCGTGTCGTCGCGGAGATAGCGTGCGATGTCGATCGGCTCCCCGGCATTCCACGCGGCGAAGCCGGGCGAGGCCAGCAGAGTATTGAGCGCGACCACCATCTGGTAGCGCTCCTTCTCCGGGTAGAAGCTCTCCAGATCGAGTACGCCGATCTTTTGGAAAGGCGGACGCTGGATGCGGGCGATGAGCGCGGCGAGGTCGAGGTCCTCGCCGGCCTGCCACGCCTGAGAAAAGATCGCTCCGAGAAACGCACCCTCGCGGCTCTTCGACGGATCGGCGCTGGATCCCAGCAGGCCGAGCAGACTGGCCACGGCGGTGAGCACGCGCTCGGCGAGAGCCTCCTCGTCGGCGATGTCGTCCGGCGCGCGGAAGGCGTTGACGAGATTCACCGGGATGCCTGCGGTGCTGCCGGGCGTGTAGATGGCGAAGTCGGCCTTTTCCTTCAGCGTGCGAATGCGGTCGCCATCCTGCCCCCACGAGGCGAGGCCGTCCTTCCACGTCTGCGCCTGCTTTGCGGCCCAGGCGTCGGGTTCCATCCCCTTGCGCCGGGCGTCGTCCTCCACGATCCACGGTCGGAAGTCCTCGGGGCGGAGGTCGGGAAAAGTCAGGAGCAGGTTGCCGAGGTCGCCCTTGGGGTCGATGATGATGGCGGGCACGCCGTCGATGGCGGCCTCTTCCAGCAGGGCGAGGCAGAGCCCGGTCTTGCCGCTGCCCGTCATGCCGACGCAGACCGCATGGGTTACAAGGTCGCGGGAATCGTAGAGCAATGGAGCATCGGTGGGACCATCGACCGGACGCCCGAGATAGAGCATCCCGAGTTTCTCAAACTCAGCAGGGGACATGGCGCGATCATCCCGCAAACCCACGCCTCCCGCCAGTGGAATGTCGCGGTAAAATAATCATTTGCATGTGAATATATAGCATGTTAACGAAATTTACCATGCGAGAACAGACGAACCAACGGGCGCATTTTGCCAAGCTGGTGATCCAGATTTCCCGGCGCTGGAGGCGGCGGGCCGATCAGGCGCTGGCGAACCAGGGGTTCACGCAAGCCACCGGGCTGCCGCTGTTGATTCTCGCCCGCGAGGGGCAGATCCGGCAGGGCGCGCTCGTCGAGGAGCTGGGGCTGGAGGGGCCGTCGCTGGTGCGGGTGATCGACATGCTCGAGGCGGAGGGACTGCTCCGTCGCGAGGAGGACCCCACGGATCGCCGGGCGAAGCTGCTCTCGCTCACCGAGGCCGGCCGAAACCGGGCGCGAATCATCGAGCGCGAGGTGGACCGGCTGCGGCGGCAATTCCTCGAGGGCATCGACGAGGCCAGCCTGGGGGAGACGATTCGCGTGCTGGAGGGCGTGGATCGCAACCTCCTGAAAGAAATGCCGGGCGACGGGCGCGATGAATGAGCGGCGCGGCATCCCCCCTCTTGGCTGGAACGAAATTCTCTTTTCGCTGAAAACCCTGCTGGCCGCAGGGCTGGCGCTGTGGATCGCTTTTCGGCTGGGGCTTTCCCGGCCTTACTGGTCTGTGGTCACTGTCTATGTCGTAGCCCAGCCGCTCGCCGGAGCGGTCACCTCCAAGGCGCTGTACCGCCTGATGGGCACGCTCACCGGGGCGGCGGCGACCCTGATCATCGTGCCTGCGCTGGTGAATGCACCGGAACTCCTCGCCCTCGGCATGGCTGCCTGGGTCGGCGTGTGTCTGGCCATCAGCCTGCTCGATCGCTCGCCCCGGTCCTATTTCTTCATGCTGGCGGGGTATACCGCCGCGATCATCGGGTTCACCAATCTCGCGGAGCCGTCGACGCTCTTTGATATTGCCTCATCCCGCGCGACGGAGATCGCGCTGGGCATCGTCTGCGCGACGGTGGTGAGTAGACTGGTCTTTCCGCGTCATGCGGGGCCAACGCTGGCGGCACGGATGGAAAGCTGGCTGGGCGATGCGGCGGAGTGGGCGGGAGACGCGCTCGCGCCGGTGGCGGACGATGGGGCGATTCGCGGCGGTGCGAAGCGGCTCGCTGGTGACGTGGCGGGGATGACCGGGTTGATCTCCAGCCTGCCCTACGATACCTCGGCGCTGCGGCATGCGCGTGAGCAGCTCGGCTTGCTGGAGTTGCGCATGACGGCGTTGATTCCGCTCCTGCTGGGCGTGGCGGATCGACTCCTCGCCCTGCGGGATTTGCCGGGCGGCGTGCCAGTGGCATTGCCCTCCCTGCTTGGCCGCGTGGCGGAGTGGATGCGCGAGGGGAGGATGGGGACGCTCCGAACCGGGATGAGTCTGCGCAAGGAACTACGCCACCTCGCCGTGGAGTTTCACGGGCGCGGCGGCTGGGAGGATCTGCTCGTGCGCAATCTCTGCCTGCGCCTCGCCGAAGTCGTCAAGGTGTGGGAGGATTGCCTGATCCTGCGCGACGCAATCGCCTCCGAGAGGGGAGACGTGCCCCGTCGGCTCCGGCTTGCAGAGGGATCGAAGGGCTGGCCGCTGCCGCGCCTCGACGCCGGGCTGGCCTGGACCTCCGGGTTTGCCGCCTTCGCGGGGATACTGCTCGCCTCGGCCATCTGGCTCGGAACGGGCTGGAAAGAGGGGAACACGGGGGCGCAACTCACCGCGATTTTCTGCTGCATCTTCGCCGCGTTTGACAACCCGCTGCCTTTGCTGCGACTACACACGGGCTGCGTCGCAGCGGCGGCGGTGATTGCCGCGGTTTACCTCTTCGGCATCCTTCCGTGGGTGGATGGCTTTGTGGCGCTGATGGTGGTGCTGGCTCCGTTCCTGTTTCTCTGTGGCGCTTTCATGGCCACGCCTCGGTGGGGGTTCTCCGCCTTTGCGATCTGCGCAAACACCACGCTGTTCCTTGCGCTGGAATCCTCCTTTGCCATGGACATGGCGATGTTTGCCAATGGAGCTCTGGCCGCGCTCGCAGGCAGCGCGATCGCCATCGTCATTTTGCGGCTGTTTCGCTCCGCCGATGCGGAGGATGGCGCACGACGGTTGCTGCGCACCCTGTGGTCGGATCTCGCCGGACTGGCGGGCAACGGCGAATCCCGGCGCGCCCATGCGCTGGCACGGCGGATGGTGGATCATCTCGGGCATCTCGCCCCTCGTCTGCTCGCTCTGCCCGCGACCTCGCGGATGGCGGGAGCGGATGTTCTCGCCGATGTGCGGGCGGGATTGAACATCGCAGACATCCAGCGGCTTCAGCGGGATTCCCTGCCCGAGACTCGGCGGTTGCTGGAGGAGCTGGAGTACCATTTCCGGGCAAGACTGCGCGATGCGGCAGTGCGCCCCGGACCCTCGCTGCTGGCGCGGGTGGATGAGGTAATGCGCGTGGTGAATGACCGCCAGATGACGCAACCCGCCCTGGGCCGTCTGCTGCTGGCCCTGACGGGGCTGAGGCGGTGTCTGTTTCCCCAGGCTCCGGGGCCGGTGTTTCTTTCTTCCGCGGAGGTCGTGTCATGACGGCGGAGGTGGACCTTTTTGGCATCTTCATCCCGATGCCCATTATCCTGGGAGTACTCGCCTACGTCGCCAGTGCGGGGCTGTCCCGCCTGCTTGCGCGCTGGCCGGTCGGGCGGCAGATGCGCGGGCAGCCGATCTTTGAGGCCGCGATGTTTGTCGTGGTTTTCGCCGCGCTCGTGCGTGCCACCACGTTTTTGAATCCATGAAAATCACCTCACTTCTTTCCCGGCGGGTGGCGACCCTGGCCGTGGCCGTCGCTGCGACCCTCGTGGCCGTCCTGTTTCTCTGGGATTACTACATGAATGCCCCATGGACGCGCGACGGACGGGTCTGTGCGGATATCGTAAGGCTCGCGCCGGATGTCTCGGGGCCGGTCTCCGGCGTGCTCGTGCGCGACAACCAGTCGGTGAAAAAAGGGGATCTCCTTTTCCGCGTCGACCCGGCGCGGTTCCACCTCGCCCTGCGGCAAAGCGAAGCCAACCTCGCCGATGCGACCTCCGCGCTCGTTCTCGCCCAGCGCGAGCTTGCCCGCAACCGCCCCATGGAGGGCCGCTGGGTTTCCCATCAGCAGCTCGACCAGCTCACCACCGCCGTGACGCGATGCGAGGCCACGGTGCGCCGCGCCGAGGCGGATCGCGACGTGGCCCGGCTCAATCTCGAGCGCTCCGAGGTGCGCTCCCCGGTGAATGGCTATGTGACGAACTTTTCGCTCCGCGAGGGAAATTACGTTACCTCCGGCCAGCCGGTCATGGCCATCGTGGATGAGGATTCCTATTACGTCGCCGGGTATTTTGAAGAGACAAAGCTCCCGCGTATCCGGGTGGGCGACCGTGTGACGGTGCGCCTCATGGGCACGGGAGGGCGTATCGACGGGCACGTGTCGGGCATCGCCGCCGGGATCGAGGACCGCGACCGGGCGGATTCCAGCCGGCTGCTGGCCAATGTGAACCCGACCTTCAGTTGGGTGCGGCTCCCGCAGCGCGTGCCGGTGCGAGTTTCCATCGACGACGCTCCGGGCGGCCCGGCCCACCTGGTCGCCGGCCAGACCGCCACGGTGATCGTGGGCGCGCGCTAAGCGGGCTTTCCGGGGAAGCCTGGATTGTCGCCGGGATTTCGGTCACGTGAGATGCCTGTACGAAGTGCTCGGAGCCAGTGGCACCGGGATTTCATCGGTTTGGGGAACGGGATGGGCATAACAGCCGTAGAGCGGCACAGAGCGAAAAAAGGGAGCGAAGGTCTTCGGTCAAATCGGTCGGTGCCGAGGACTCATCTGTTCTTTTGTATGGCGGAGCGACGGATTCGCCGAGGGTGCGGCCTTGGGCTAGGGATTGGAGGATGGTGTATTGACTGGCGTTGAGGCGCTTGAAGTAGACGCTATGGTCGGCTCGGTAGACGAGGAGGTGGATGGGCTCGGGGCGGACGCGGTGGGCCATGGCGGGGCGGTGCGGGCGCGGCGGCTGGTCGCTGTGGCCGGGCTGGTTGCTTTGGTCTGCCTGGGCGCTTGGGTCGGAGCGGGCGGCGCTGGTGTCGGCGCGGAGGTGGTCGCGCATGAGGCGGATGACGATGTCGTCGACGGGGTAGCGGAGGGCGAGCAGAGTGGCGTGGGGCTGGAGGTCGAGGCGGAGCGTCTCGGGCGTGGCGGCGGCGAGCTGGCGAGTGGTGATGGGGCGGCGCTCGGCGGCGTCGAAGGCGAGGGACTGGGTGTGCTCCAGCCGGGCCATGTCGAGTGCGACGGCCTGGTACGGCGCGGTGTGGGCGGGGGATTCCGCGATGAAGGCGGGGAGACGCTGGCCGAGGTGGCGCAGGTCGGGCGAGGCGGAGGGGTATTTCGTGAGGTAGGCGATGAGGAGCCGGTGAAAACGGGGCTGGCCGAGGAGGGCGCAGAGGCCGGGGTAGTCCTCATAGAGGCAGTCGAGGAGCCGGAACCAGTATTGGCGGTTGTAGATTTCGAGCCGCTCGAAGGAGGTGAGGCGGTCGTTGGGCTTGATGAAATCCTCGACGAGCGCGGTGGTATTGGCTCCACCTGGCTGGCGGGTGCGCATGCGGTCGGCTTTGGTCAGCGGGGCCATGACCATGCGGGCGACCTCGCGCTGAAGGGAGGCCAGGGGAGTTTTCAGTGGGAAGTTTTCAGTTTTCAGACGCTTGGCGAAGCCGGAAGTGGGATTGCGGAAGTCGGAAGTTTTTCGCCGGGTGGACTTTTTGGCGGGATGCTCGCTCGTTTTCATTTTGATGGCTCGATGGGTGGCAGTGGGATGTCGGCGGCGTATTTGCTGATTCGTTGCACCCCGCTCGGGCGGCAATGTCTCAGGCGGCGGCTTTTTCCGGGGCGGGGAGTTTGGTGTCGAGGTAGCGGCGGGCTTTGAGGGCTTCGGCGTGGACTTCGTCAAAGGCGGGGATGCGGTCGTCCCATTCGAGCAGGGTGGCGGTGTGGCCGGAGCGCTGAATGGCGCGGTCGTAGAGCCGCCACACGGGGTCGAGGACGGGGTGATCGTGGGTGTCGAGGATGTAGCGCTCGAATCGCGAATGGCCCGCGATGTGGATCTGGCCGACGCGGTGGGCGGGGACGAAATTCACGTACTCCATGGGGTCGAAGCTGTGGTTTTGCGAGGAGACATAGATGTTGTTCACATCGAGGAGGATGCCGCAGTCGGCGAGCTCGACGACCTCGGTGAGGAATTCCCACTCGGTCATCTCGGAGACGTGGTACTCGGCATAGCTGCTGACGTTTTCCACGCAGATGGGAACCTCGAGGTAATCGCGAGCCTCGCGGATCTTTCGCGCGGTGATGCGGGCAGCCTCAAAGGTGTAGGGCATGGGGAGGAGGTCGTGGGTGTAGCGGCCGTCGACGCTGCCCCAGCAGAGGTGGTCGGAGAGCCAGGGGGTGCCGGTGCGGCGGACGAGGCGCTTGAGTTTGCGTAGGTGGTCGCGGTTCAGCGGGTCGGCGGAGCCAAAGTAAAGGGCGACGCCGTGCTGGACGACGCGGTATTGCTCGAGGATCTGGTCGAGGACGTGGAGCGGGCGGCCGGCGTCGACCATGAAATTCTCCGAGATGATCTCAAACCAGTCGCAGGTGGGTTTTTTCTCCAGGATGTGCTGGTAGTGCGGCACGCGCAGGCCGAGGCCGATGCCGTACTGCGTGAAGCCGTTGAAGGTGTTTGCGGGCATGGGATGTGTGCGGGTTGAAGGAAAAATGTTCGCTGCGGGTGCGGCGGGCTGGCGTGGTGCCGGGCGGCGGTGCGCCGGGAGGGTTTACCTGGTTGCGGTACGGCGTCTCCCGGTGCGGTGTGCTGGCGTATTGACTGATTTTTTGCTCGATCTCCAGCCGGTCATTGGCGTCGGCGGGGGGTGGCTGCGGGCATCGCGGAGGTTTTCGTGCGCTGCCTTGGCGGTGGCCCGGCGAGCGCTAATGACCCGCTGGATTTCGAGGAGCGGAGCAGAGTCAGGGCATTTTCATTTCTTCTCCAGCGGCATCCTTGGGGCGTCGGGAGGCGGTCGGCGGTGCTGCCTTTGCTCCATAATGACTGTTCCCCGGCGCCTGCAAGGATGCGGCTGTGTGATTGGTGAAAATGCCTTGGGCGGTGTTAGTGCTTCGAGCCGTCGGTGGCGCAGCCGCCTTTGCCCTTGCAGGAGTTCTGCCCCTTGCAGCCATTGTCGCTGCCTTTGCAACCGCCCTGGCCCTTACACGCATTCTGTCCCTTGCAGGAGTGGGTGCCCTTGTCGGCGAGGGTGCTGATCTTGACTCCCGCGCCGGTGGTGCCAGTGCTGGCGGCGTAGGAGACGGTGGTGCCGGTGAGCAGTCCAGCGAGGGCGGCGGCGGCGAGGGTGTGGGTCGTTTTCATCGTGAGGTTTTCTTTCTGTGTTGTGGTTTGCTTTTTGCCGCTGGTGCGGCGGTTCGGAAGATGTGAGCGATGGGGCGGGAGATTTATTCCGCGCTTTTTTCGAATTTCTTTTTCAGGGCGAAATCGACCGAGTACCGCCCGGGGCCGAAGACGAGGACGACGAGCGAGGCGAGGAGGAAGAGAAACGGCGCGGCGGCGAAGAACGGGTCGGGGTTGCCGTGGAGCAGCGCGCCGATGGCCTCCTGCTCGCTGGTGACGTAGGCGACGATCATCGCGAAGATGAGCGGGGCCGCGCCGAGGCGGGAGAGGAGGCCGAGCGCGAGGAGCAGGCCGCCGACGAGTTCCGTGGTGGCGACGACGTGGGCGTTCAGCGCGGGGAAGGGTATTCCCAATTCCGCGAAGAAGGCGGTGACTTTGGGCAGGCTGTGCCATTTGCCCCAGCCGGTCTGGACGAATTGCAGGCCCCACGTGAGCCGGATGGCGAGGAGCAGGGCGTCCTGGAGGAGGCCGGGGAGGGTTTCGTATCGGTAGTAGGTGCGTAGGAATGCGCTCAATGGGTGCATACCCGTGAGAGCGCGGGGAAGGGCGGTTTATTCCCGGAAAATTCCGCGCACGACGGAAAAATGCGCAGGCTTACAGGAAGCGGCTGAGTTCCGCAGCGGAATCGCGACCGGAGAGGAAGTAACTCAGATCGCCCGCGCTCCAGCTCGCGAGCACGGCGGAGTCGCGGGTGGCGATGACGGGCGCACCCTCGGGCGGAGGCGTGGTGAGGCGGGCACGCGCTACGACATAAAGGTGCACGGGTTCGCCGCCTGCGATGGGGAAGCAGAGGATGGAGACCTTTGCGCCCTCGATGGAGGCAACCTCGCAGCCGATGGCTCCGCGATTGGCGAGGCCGGGAGGAATCTGGAAATCCGACGGCCCGCCATGCGCGGCGAGCCAGGAGCGAATGGCCTCGAGATCCCCGGTGGGCGACTCAAAGGAATGGGCGTGCTTTTTATCCAGCCGGGGCAGCTCCGCCGCGAGATAGCGCGGGTCGATCTGCTGCGGGCGCTGGCTCAGGTAGACACCGAGACAGGCAAGCACGGCGCAGGCGGCGATGGCCGCCCAGCGGGCGAGGACCGAGGGGGAGGAGGGGCGCTCGGCGGGAAAGTCGATGGTCTTCGCCTCGGCGAGGATGGCGTCGCGCAGGCCCGGCGGCGGCTCGATGGAGCGGAGCCCGGCGCGGATGGCGTCATCCTCCACCTGCTGCGCGGCGAACCACTCGGCCAGCTCGGGATCACTCTCCATGAGGGCAAGCGCCTCCTCCAGCCCGGCGTGACCCGCGGGGTCATCGACTCCGGGTCTCCATGCGCTGAGGATGGTCTTGGCCTGTTCGCGATCCATTGGTGTGAGGTTTTCTATATTAAGAGCGGTGAGCAGTGGAAAATATTCCCGGATTTTTTCACCCGGCGGAGGATTTCATGGCGGCGCGCAGGGCTTCCTTGGCCCGGGCGATGCGCGACATCACGGTGCCGAGCGGGATGTCGAGGATGGCGGCGATGTCCTTGTACGAGTAGTCCTCCAGGTAAAAGAGCGAGAGCACGGCGCGGTGCGGCTCCTCCAGGCCGAGGAGGGTGTCGAGGATCTCGCGATGCTCGGCGGAGGCGGAGCCGGTGGCGGCGACGGGCGGGGCGTGGATCTCCAGCGTCTCGGGTTCCATGGAGACGATCTTTTGCGAGCGCGCGCCCTGCCGGAGAAAGTCGCGGTAGAGCGTGGTGAAGAGCCAGCTCTTGCACCGGGCGCGGTCGCGCAGGTCGTCCTGCTTTTGGGCAAAGGTGGCAAAGGTCTGCTGCGTGAGATCGCTGGCGTCGTCGGGGTTGCGCGTGAGGCTGAGGGCGAAGCGGTAGAGATCCCGATAAAAGGCATCGACGATCTGCTCAAATTCCCGCGCGTCCATGGGCTGTGGGAGAGGAGTGGAGCAGATTTCGCCGGGCGGGGGGAGAGATTTCGGCGGTCAGTTTCCGGGCTTGCGGGGTGGCGAGGGCCGGGCGGGCGCTCAGGCCTTGAAAGCGCGGCTGGAGATTTGGATGAGGTTTTTGGCGGGGTCGCGGGCGTTGGCGTAGGCGTAGCCGTCGCAGTGGTGGATCGCGCCGAACTTCAATCCCCGGGCGGCGGACTCGTCGCGGAAGGCGGCGATGTCGGCGACGTCAAAGACGAGCTTGATGCAGGACTGGCCGACCTTGTGCCCCTTGCTGGCCTGCAGCAGGGCGAGCGCGCATCCGCCCGAGGGCGGGGTGAGGCGCAGCAGGCCGGGCATCTCGGAGTGGTCCTGAATGAAGCCGAAGTGACGCGAGTAAAATTCCGCGACCTTTGGCATATCGCGCACGTAGAGGGCGAGGCGGGTGATGGGCGGAGCGTCGGCGGGCTTCGTCATGCGGAGGGAAGCTCTAGCGCATGGTGAGATGGGTGTCGCGCAGAAATGGGGTGGGCTTTTCACTTCGCATTGACCGGCAGAGAGGCGCGGGCTGATGGTGGCGGGCGTGAGGCGTGTGCTTTTTGCGTTGGGGTGTCTGATGGCTCTGGCGGGATCTTTGCGGGCGGGCGGGAGTGTTGATTTGGCGGATATCGCGCCGGTGCTGGCGCAGCGTCCGGGGTTGTGGGAGGCCTTTACCAGCCAGCTTGAGGTGAGTCCGCATGGCGGAGGGTTGCGGCTCGGGGCGCCGGGCATTCCGCTGCGGGGAACGCGAGTGCCGCCGTATGAATTCCGCGCGAAGCTGAAGGGCGATCCCGGGCCTTATAACCTGAAGGTGATCGTAAAGGCGGACTTCGATTTTCTCGACCAGCAGGGAAATGTAACGAACGACGAAATGCTGGCCGTCGGCATCCGGCAAAAGCTGGTGTCGCTCACGCTGGAGATAGCAGACCCCGCTCCGGCGAAGTAGGGCGGCTTAAAACACGATCCAGGCGTCTACTTTTGCCGCCGCGAGACGACGATGACGCGAATGACGAGGCAGGCGGCCATGAGGAGGGAGACGGCGAGGCTGGACGTGAGCGAGGCGTGATAGCGGCTGGCGAGGTCCTCTCCGGTGATGCCGGGCGGCATGGAGCGGCCAAAGTCATGCGCGAGCCAGAGCTGCCATCCCTGGGCGAGGCAGACGGGAACCAGAGCCAGCAGGGCGAGGATAGTGGTTAGGCCCGGCTCCCGGATGACGCGTCGCAGCATGATCCCCGCGAGCAGGAAGATGATGAAGAGGAGTCCGTAAACCAGAGGAGAGGGCGGCGCGATCGGGGAGAGCATGGCGATCAATGAAGTCGGTCGCATATCTTAGTGATTTGAGAGGCAAGCGGAAGTCTGCTTTGCTTAGGGAGAGGGATTTGGGAAAGTCGCGGGCGAAATTTTCAACGCCATGACGACTCCTGAACGAACGCCAGCCGATTCCAGCCGCGAGAGACAGACTGAGAGGAAACGCCGGAAGCTGGAGAGGATCATCACGGGGCGGCGGCGCGAGCCCATGGATTATGTCGTCATGGGTGCGGTGCTGATCCCGTGTCTCGGTACGCTCGTGGCCGTTCTCGCTGGAAAGGAGAGTGCCAGCCCGTTGCAGGTATCTTTGGTGGCGGGGGCGCTGGCGATCCTGGCGACGCGGCAGCTGGTGGAGAGTGCGACGGCGAATTGGCGGCACCGGGCGCTGAAGGAATACCTCGATTTGAGGCTCGATGAGCTGGAATCTGCGGGCCGGGACGGGGATTTGGCGGGAAAATCCGGGTCGGGGGCGGCGAAATAGCAGATTTTTCGATGGGCGGAGATTGGTTTGGAAGGTGCTGGTTATCAGTGGCTTTCGTTTCTGGTGTGGCCTCGGGAAAGGGCGGTTTTCGGCCCGCTCGCAGCTTTTCTCAAAAAAGATTCAAAAAGCCATTGACCAAAAGCGCGGAAGAGATATTCTGACAATCCCGCTCGACAAAAGGTTGAGAGGGAAAAACAAGTCTCAGAGCCGGAAGGTTCACTGAGCGATGATATTTGAAAGTCTGATTCTGGTTTGCCGGTTTAAGGCAAAATTCAGAACGTTTTTTATCAGCAAAACACACATTCAACAGATGTTGGATAGTGCGTTCTTTCGTCAGTTTTGATTTTTTTAATTTGACGACCCATTCCTGATTGCCTGTCTCACAGGTGATCGGAGTAATGAATGTCGG
>QAYZ01000008.1 GCA_003054655.1 Spartobacteria bacterium LR76
CCGACATTCATTACTCCGATCACCTGTGAGACAGGCAATCAGGAATGGGTCGTCAAATTAAAATTACAAAACTGACGAAAGAACGCACTATCCAACATCTGTTGAATGTGTGTTTTGCTGATAAAAAACGTTCTGAATTTTGCCTTAAACCGGCAAACCAGAATCAGACTTTCAAATATCATCGCTCAGTGAACCTTCCGGCTCTGAGACTTGTTTTCCCGAACCGACTTGTGATCGGACGGGTTGGCGAGAATATCTCATTCGCTTTCGGAGTCAACTGTTTCTGAAAAGTTTTTTAAGTTTTTCAGGAACCGCTGTCGGTATTGAAACCGAACTCTTTTGCGGTCAGCCATGATCCAAGAACCGTAGCCGGCGGCCCCTTTCGGAACCGCTGAGAACTTCTGCCCTGCCGGACTTTCGTGCGGCGGGAGGAGCAACCTAGTAAAACCACGTAAAAGGTCAACCACCCTTTTTGAAAAAATTCATAATCCTGGCGGAATCACCCCGCACTTGTATAGACGCATCCCGCCGCCAGCCCTGATAAACAAAGGGGCCGCACGATCCGTGCGGCCCCTGGAGATTTCCGAAAAGAATTTTCGGGTGACGGAACTCTCCGCCGTCCGTCTTACTGCTTATCGGCGAACCACTCCGTATGGAAAAACTCCCCGGCGGGCTTGTCGACGCGCTCGTAGGTGTGCGCACCAAAGTAGTCGCGCTGAGCCTGGAGCAGGTTGGCGGGCAGACGGGCCGAGCGATAGCTGTCGTAGTAGCTGAGCGCGGCCGAGAAGGCCGGGGCGGCCACACCGTATCCGATGGCGGTCTGTACGGCATAGCGCCAGTGGGCCTGCGTCTTTGCGATGATGTCGGTGAAGTACGGGTCGAGGATGAGGTTTTTCAGTGCCGGATTGCGACGATAGGCCTCGGTGATGCGATTGAGGAACTGCGCCCGGATGATGCAGCCGCCGCGCCAGATGGAGGCGATGTCACCGAAGTTCAAATTCCAGTCGTACAGCTTCGCGGCGACGCCGAGTTGGACGAAGCCCTGGGCGTAGCTGATGATCTTGCTCGCATAGAGGGCGTCGCGCACGGCGTCGATGAGCTCCTGACGATCGCCTGTGAAGGGCTTCACCTCAGGGGCGGGGAGGGTGGCCGAGGCCTCAACGCGCTCGTCCTTGAGCGAGCTGAGGATGCGGGCCTCCACTGCGCTGCTGATGACGGAGAGCGGCACACCGAGTTCCACGGCATGACCGACGGTCCACTTGCCCGTGCCCTTCTGGCCGGCCTTGTCGAGGATGACGTCGACGAGCGGCTTGCCCGTCTCGGGGTCGACCTTGGTAAAGATGTGCTCGGTGATCTCGATGAGGAAGGAATTCAGCACACCGCTGTTCCATTCCTTGAAGATGGCGTGAAATTCCGCCGCACTGAGATTCAGCGCCGCCTTGAGAATCGCGTAGGCCTCGCAGATGAGCTGCATGTCGCCGTACTCGATGCCGTTGTGCACCATCTTCACGTAGTGACCGGCGCCATCGGGTCCCATGTGGCGGCAGCAAGCCTCGCCCTCGGCGACGGCCGCGATCTTCGTATAGATGGGGGCGATCGCCTCCCAGCCTTCCTTCGAGCCGCCGGGCATGATGGAGGGACCCTTCAAAGCGCCCTCTTCACCACCGCTCACACCGACGCCGAAGAAGTGAATTCCCTTTTCCTTGAGGTATTTCTCGCGGCGTTGGGTGTCGGTCCAGAGAGAATTGCCGCCGTCGATGATGATGTCGCCGGGCTCGAGGAGCGGGATGAGCTGCTCGATCACGGCGTCCACCGGCGCACCGGCCTTCACCATGATCTGGGCCTTGCGCGGACGGGCGAGGGAGGAGACGAACTCCTCGAGCGTGCGGGTCGGGACGATGTTCTTCCCCTTCGCACGGCCAGCGGCGAATTTTTCCGTGACCGCCGTCGTCCGATTATAGACGCTGACGCGAAAGCCCTTGCTTTCCATGTTGAGAACGAGATTCTCGCCCATGACGGCGAGTCCGATTAACCCGATATCGCTTTGACTCATGAATTAAAAAGTGAGCCGCCCACGCTACCTCACGCGTGTTGGACGGTCTAGGCAATCTTTCCCCGATGAATCTGCCCAATCTCCTCACCATTTTCCGACTGATCCTCGCCGGTTTTTTCGTCCTGGCGCTATCGACGAGCTGGCCGTGTTCGCACACCGTCGCGCTCGCGCTTTTCCTCGTGGCCACCGCCACCGATTACCTCGATGGAGTCATCGCACGTAAGTACAACCTCATCACAGATTTCGGGAAACTCATGGACCCTCTGGCGGATAAAATCCTCACCGCCTCGGCTTTCATCTGCCTCATTACCTACGGCTATATCCCAGCGTGGGCCGTCATCATCATCATCAGCCGCGAGTTTCTCATCACCGGCCTGCGGCTGCTGGCCAGCTCCAAGGGAATCGTCCTGCCCGCCGAGAAGCTGGGCAAGCACAAGACGGCCTGGCAGATGATCACGATCATCTACTTCCTGCTCCTCCTCGCCAGCATAGAGTGGAGCATCAAAATCCCGCTTCTGACGGGCTCCAGCGCCCAGATCCTCGGCGACCTGCTGATCGCCATCACGGTGGCGCTGACCGTGTACTCCGGGGCCGCGTATTTCTGGAAAAACCGCCGGCTCATCGCAGCGACCTAGAGAAAGAACCTGCACAGAAGGTTTTAGCGGAGAATCCCCGGCTATGGCCGAAACGCCTCGGGCTTTTCCAGCTTGAGGTGGGCAGGTCCCATTTCCCGAGCTTGCGCCTGCGGGGGAAGGCACTATTTTAGCGCAATTCCATGAAAACCGCTGTTGCGACGATTGGGTCGTTTGCCGTTGCCGGCTCCGTGCTGGCCCAGGATGCTGCCTTGACCCCTGGGGGACCGGGTCCAAAGTCGGCGACGCTTTGGCAGATGGCCGTCTCGGGCGGGCCAATGATGATCCCGCTAGGCATCCTGTCGATCATCACGGTGATGCTGATCATCGTTTTCTTTTTCTCCGCCCGGCGGGGGGCGATGGTGTCGGGCCGGTTCATGCAGACGGCGGATGCCTTGATCCGCAAGCGGGATTACCTCGGGCTGCTGGCGATTTCCAATCGGCACAATGAGGGCGTCGCCCGCGTGATGCGCCGCACGATGGACTTTCTGACCAAAAACCCGAAGGCCACCCTCGAGGAAGCGCGCGAGATCGCGATGACCGAGGGCACCCGGCAGGCCAGCGCCCTGAATCAGCAGGTGGCCCTGCTGGCCGACATCGGAACGATCGCTCCCATGCTGGGGCTGCTCGGCACGGTGATCGGCATCGTGCAGTCCTTCGGCGTGATCGCGATCGACGCGGCAGCGCAGCGGCCGACGATGCTGGCCCACGGCATCGGCGAGGCGCTCATCGCCACGGCGACGGGCCTGCTGGTGGGCATCCCGGCGATGGCAGCATATGCATTTTACCGCGGGCGGGTGCAAGGGGCTATCTCCGAGCTGGAGGGCGCGACGACGCACCTGATGGCGCTCCTGAGCGCGAGCGGTTACAAGGGCTCCGACCGGCTGTGAACTTCCGCTCCCATACCGCGCCCGAGCGCGTGGTGTTCCAGATTGCCCCGTTTGTGGACATTCTGCTGTTTCTCCTCGTGTTCTTCATCCTCACGTGGAATTTCGCCCGCAATGAAGCCGAGCTCGACGTGAAGGTACCGGCCGCCCGCGAAGGCAAGGAAAACCGCCGCCCGGTCGGCGAGGTGATTCTCAATGTGAGGCGCGATGGCTCGATCGTGATGAACCGCCGCTCGATGACGCCTGCGGAGCTCCAGGAGACCCTGGCCCGCATCGCCCAGTTGTACCCGGATCAGGCCGTCGTCCTGCGGGGCGACCAGAATGTGGACTACAAATATGTGGTCGACGTGCTGGATATCTGCCGCGCGGCCAACATCTGGAACGTGGCCTTTGCCACGAGCAAGCCGGATTGATGAAAGGCTCGCTCACCCTCTCGCTGCTCGGCAGCGCGGCGTGCATGTGCACGCTGATGGCGCAGGAGCCCGAGGTGCGTCGCGCCATCCCCGTGATCCGCGGCGAGCAGGGATCGGATTTCGACTACCAGAATCCCTCCTGGATGAGCCGCGTCACGCCGACCCCGGCGCAGACTCCGATGCCCACGCCGGTCCCGGCTCCCACGGTGGACCCGAGAAATTTCGCCCCCGAGCCGGGATTCACCCCCTTCCGTCCATCGGGCCGGGTGACCGTGAATCCGACACCGCAGAGCGAATGGCAGCGCGTGCCCTCCGAGGGTGCCGCCCCCACACCAGTGCGGGTGGCGACACCCATTCCGATTGAGCGTCCCACCCGAGCCACGACGCCTGTCCCGGTGGCCACTCCGATCCCGATCCGCCGGGCGGAACCCGTACAGCGTCCCGAGGCGATTCCCACCGCGACGCCTGCGATGATTCCTGCGGCCACCCCGGCCGCCGCTGTCGCAGTGCCAACTCCCGATGCGGACGGAATCATCCGCCTTTCGCCCACCGCGCCCGCCGCCGACACGACGGCGGACGACCTAAATCGCGCCAATGCCGTCTACGCCCGCAAGATGTACGACTACGCGGTGGCGGAGTACGAAAAGTTTCTCATCGCCCACCCGACGGCCACGCAGCGGGATCAGGCGCTCTTTCGCCTGGGCGAAAGCCACCGGCTGCTCGGTAATGACAATTCCGCCCGCGACGCGTACCAGCGGCTGGTGACACAGTTCCAGACCGGCGAATTTGTCGGCGCGGGAGCGTTCCGGTTGGGCGAGTATCTTTTCGCCGATCGGATGTACGAGCAGGCGCTCAAGCAATTCCAGACCGCCTCCACGCAGGCGACCAGCCCGGAGGTAAAACTCTCGGCCAAATACCAGCAGGCCCGCTGCCTGGAGAAGCTCAAGCGCACCGAGGACGCCGTGCGCGTGTACCAGGAGGTGGCCGACGTGACGAAGGACAATCCGTACCGCGACTACGCCCGCCTTTCCCTCGCCGAGGTGAATGCCAACGCCGGGAACAAAAAAGAGGCGCTGGAAGCCTTTGCCAAGCTCGCCGCAGACCCGGGTCCCTCCGCCATGCGCGCCGAGGCCGCGGTGAAAGCCGCCGCCCTGGCCGCCGAGATGGGCGACCAGAAACGCGCCGCCTCGCTCTTCGACGCCGCGCTCGCGTTGCCCGACCTGGGCGACTGGAGGGCCATCGCCGTGCTCGGCGCAATGCGCACGTTTTACACGACGGGGAATTACCAGAAGGTGACCGCCCTGAAGGACAAGTACGTCGACAGCCTGCCCGAGGATACCCGGGCTGAGGGGCTGCTGCTGGCGGCAAACTCCTATCGCCAGCTCGGCAATGCCCAGTCCGCGCAAACGGTTTACAACCAGCTCATCACGCTATACCCCGAGGCCGCGCAGGCGCAGGACGCGAGATTTCAGAAACTTGTGAGCATGTACCAGCTCGAGGACCCGGCGCTGCTCACGGAGGTCGATAACTTCCTGCAGGTGAGCAAGGACCCGAAGCAGCGCGCCCAGGCGCAACTCCTCAAGGCCGAGGCGCTTTTCAAGAAACAGGACTACGCCGCCGCCGCCCCTCTATATAATCAGGTGCTCGCCTCCAGCCTCGATGCCGACATCAAAGGCAAGGCGATGATGAAACTCGGATGGTGCCTCGGCAAGACGGGGCAGTTTTCCCCGGCGGCCCAGATTTACACGAGTTACCTCCAGCAGTTCCCGAAGGGTTCTTCCGCACTCAATGCAACCATCCAGCGAGGACTCGCGCTTCAAGAGCTGAAGGACTACCCCGGCGCGCTCAGGGACTTCAACTCGATCATCGACAACAACAAGGAAGCCAGGGAGCGCGAACTCGCCCTCCAGCAAAAGGCGCTCATTGAGGGCCAGCAGCAGGACTACAAGGCGATGACGGCGACCTTCAAACAACTCCTGGCCGAGTATCCGAAAACCTCTGCCGCCGGGCAGGCAAATTTCTGGATCGGCTGGGCTGCGTATGAAAACAAGGATTACGCGGGGGCCATCCCGAGCCTGGAGGCCGCCCGCAAGCTCGATCCGCAATACGCCGACCGCGCCACGTTGCGCATCATCCTCTCCTACTACTATCAGCAGAATACCGATGCGCTGAAGCAGGCGCTGAAGGAAAATCCGAAGGTGCAGGTGCCGGCTGAGATCAACCGCTGGCTGGGCCGCAAGAGCTTCGAGGAGGGCGACTACGCCACCGCCGAACGCAACCTCCTGCCAGTCGTGACCGGGGGCAAAACAGCGGAACCCGACGCGCTCATTGAGCTGGCCGAGGCCCAGATTCGCCTCGGCAAAGCCAGCGCCGCGTCGCCGCACGTGGCAAATTACCTCAAGGTCGCGCGTGATCCCGCCAGCCGGGCGAGGGGATTGATCGCGCAGGGCCGCATCGCGCTAGCCGCGAAGCAATATGACGAGGCCCAGCGCCTCGATGAGGAGGCCCTGCTTCTTCAGCCGGAGGGTTCTTATAATGCCGACGCCCGCATGCTCTCCGGCGAGATTTCCATGGGCAGGGGCGACTACGACGGCGCGGCCCGCGCCTTCCTGAGCCTGGCCGTGCTTTACAACGATCCCGCCGTAACGCCGCGCGCTCTGGAGCTCGCCGCCGAGGCCTATCGCAAGGCGGGCAACACCTTTGAGGCCGAGAAAGCCGCGAAGGAATTACGCGAACGCTTTCCTGATTTCAAAAAATCCTCCAAATTGACCAAGGAATGAAAGCACGCATCCTCTTCCTGCTGATTGCCTGTACGGCGATGCTGCAGGCCGCCGACCCGACGCCTGCGGGATCGACGGCGGAGTTGAAGGCGATCAAGGGTTCCATCCAGTTGCCGAGCGGCTGGTTCCTGCGCGAAGAGGGCGAGGACGGGCTGACCGTCTACCAGATCACGCGCGAGAAGGTGGAGTCGGAGAACGATCCCTTCACCGCCGGACTCATCATCAGCGTGACGACCAAGGTGCCCGATCGCAACAGCATGAAGCCGAGCGAGTATGCCGCGGAGCTGCTTTCCTCCACCCAGGATGAAGGCGGTGGCGAACTGAAAAAGACCACCGAGGGCGACTTCATCGTCTATCGCGCCGAGTACAAGATCGAAGCCGACTCGGGCAACGTCGAGGTGATCAACCTCGCCAAGGCCAACGATAAGACGGGCACGCTGTATTTCCTCACCTGGCAGGCCCCGCAAGCCGAGGAGGCGAAAATGGGCCCGCTCCGCGAGGAGATCTTCCAGTCGCTCAAGCTCGACCCGACGTACTGAGTGGCCACGACCATTCTCAAGCTCAACTGCCCCGACGCCGTCGGGGTGCTGGCTCGCATCACCGGACGCATCGCGGCCGAGGGCGGCAACCTGCTCGAGGTAAGCCAGTACACGGATAAAACAAGCGGGTGGTTCTTTGCCCGCGCCGCCGTGGAGGCTGGCGATCCCGCGTGGAGCCCGGAGAAATTCGAAACCTCCTTTGCCCAACTCGCGGCGGAGCTTAAGGCCTCCTGGACAATGCGTCCCGCCGACCGCAAGCGGCGCACCGCCATTCTCGTCAGCAAGCAGGACCATTGCCTCGTCGACCTCCTCTGGCGCTGGCGCTCGGGCGAGCTGGGACTGGACATCCCCGTCGTGATCTCCAACCACCCCGACTGCCGCTCTCTGGTTGAGCGGGAGGGGATTCCGTTCGAGCACGTGGATTTCAGCAATGACAAGGACGCGGCGTTTCAGCGGGTGGGGGAGATCCTGCGCGCGAATGACATCGAACTGGTCGTGCTGGCGCGCTTCATGCAGGTGCTGCCTGCGTGGCTGTGCCGGGACTACGACGCCCGTGTCATTAATATCCACCATTCCTTCCTGCCTGCATTCGTCGGGGCCAATCCGTACAAGCGCGCCTTCGAGCGCGGCGTGAAGCTCATCGGCGCAACCTGCCACTACGCGACAGCGGATCTCGACGCCGGCCCGATCATCGAGCAGGAGGTCGCCCGGGTGGAGCATTACCACGATCCCGACGACCTCGTGCGCCTCGGCCGCGACTGCGAACGCCTAGCCCTCGCGCGCGGCGTCCGCTACCACGTCGAGGATCGTGTCCTCGTCCACGGCGCGAAGGCGATTGTCTTCCGGGATTAAAGGCAAGGTTCTACAAAAGGTCGCAAAGAACACGAAGAAGGACCGCCCGGAGCGGCGCTTCCAATCGCATCTCCACCGCAATTCACTCGAGGATGGCTGGCCGTGTAGCTCTTGGGAAAATCACGCACTCGTCGTATTGCTGCGCGACGGGCAGGCTTTCCTTCTCGAAAGCATGATGAAAGGCTGTACGGTCACCGCACTCGCGGAGATCGGTCACATGCAGCACCTCTTCCCTCACGAGAAGCTCCACTGCTTCGTCATCCAGAATTTCGAACTCAAATGGCGAGCGGTCATTGTCCAGCGCATCGCCGCCCCGGGCGAAGAGCGCGATGCTCCGGCTCGCAATGCCGTGAGCTTTTGCGAGGTATTCCGCCACGGATGTCAGCCGGAGATGGCCGGACTCCAGCGACCCGACCTTTTTGATGTGCATGTTGTGAAACAGTCCTACGACATGCCGGTCGGGGTGGTCCGTGCAGGCTTGCGCCATGACCTCTGCCATGTAGACATCCCGCTGCTCCGCCCAATCCTCTCGTTCGTAAATATCCCGATGCCGGTCCCTTTGCCTCTCGCGTATCATGTCAAGGTCGCCGGAGAACTCTGCCTCCTTGTTACGCACCACAACGTCTGCACCCGAAAACGGAATGCCCGCCTCAATCACAAGGGCTACGAGATCGCGCATTTCATGCGTACGGTGAATTTTCGGGAAGTTCGCCATCACCTCGTCGGCGGACTCGTCCGTTTTCATCGAGCGAAGCATCCCAACGTGATCAGCCTCGAAGACCACTGCGAGCGGTTCATCCCGATGCGCGGCCAGCCACTCACGTTTGAAGATCGTGAACTCCGCCACCCCATGAACCGACTCGCCGAGGAACGTCACACGCTGCATCTCCTCATCCTATCACCACACCTTCTCTCCGGGCAAACCCGTTGCCGATTGCCCGATTTCGCCCATTTCCATCCGATTTTCTGCGAAATATTAGAGAATCTTCTTTAAGACGAAAATATTCGGACGGATACTGGGGGAAAATATGAGTTCTCCCAATTCTCAAACCGCCCGTGCGGCGGTCTTGCTCGGTCCGCAATCGATTGAAGTGCGCGAATTTCCCATCCCGGCTCTGCGCGAGGGCGAAATCCTTGTCCAGGTCGAGGGATGCGGCATCTGCGGCACCGACGTGCATGAGTACAAGCGCGACCCGTTCGGCCTTATCCCGGTGGTTCTCGGCCATGAGGGCACCGGCAAGATCGTCGCCCTCGGCGAAAATGTCGCGCCCGACACGACCGGCAAGACGCTTTCCGTCGGCGACAGCATCGTCACTTCCGTGCTCGTGCCGGAGGACTGCCCGTTCACCAAGGACTTCCCGCATCGCTCGAATCTCAGCGACTCCCTGGGAGTTTACGGTCTCTTTCCCGATAGCCCGGACTACCACCTGAACGGCTTCTTCGCCTCGCATCTCGTCGTGCGCGCAGGATCGACGGTGTTTCAGGTCAATGGCATGAGTCTCAAGCAGCGCATCCTCATCGAGCCGATGGCCGTGACAGTTCACGCCCTCGAGCGAGCCAAGACAACCGGACTGATGAATTTCGCGAGCACCGTCGTCGTGCAGGGCTGCGGCCCGATCGGCCTCATGATGATCGCCACCCTGTACGCCTATGGCATCTCTGACATCATCGCCGTGGATGCGGTACCGCAGCGGCTGGAATTCGCCAAAAAGATGGGCGCGGCCACCACGCTCAACGTCAAGGAACTCGGCACGGAAGGAACACTGGCCGCCATTCGCGGAGCCACCAAGGGCCGCGGGGCGGATTTCGCCTTCCAGTGTACCGGCGTCCCCGCCGCCGCAGCGCAGATCTGGAAATTCGTCCGCCGGGGCGGCGGTCTGTGCGAGGTCGGGTTCTTCATGGACAACGGTGAGTGCTCGATCAACCCGCACGAGGACCTTTGCAAAAAAGAGATCACGGCCGTGGGTTCATGGGTCTATACCGCTCAGGAATACCCCATCGCCATCGCGATGATCCGCCATCTGGTGACCATCGGCATCCCGGTCGAAGATCTCGTCACCCACACCTTCCCGCTGGCTGAGATCAACCAGGCCATGGCAACCAACATCGCCCTGGAAGGCATCAAGATCGCGGTCGTCCCGTAGCCTGGTTCGCCAAATCTTTCCGTGCTTCACCGGGCGGGACTCTGCCGCCCGGTGGAGGATTCCCGCGTGTTCCGCTTCCCTACTGCCGACCCACCAAACGCGCGCATGCGGAAGGCTTCGGCGGGGGGGTGAATCCGTATCGACTGTCTCTGGTTTTTACTGCTCGCACTCCCAGCGTGGCAATCGCGATCCCAAAGACGATCACTCCGCAAAATGCCGCAGGGAGCCCGATATGGGCGGCGACAAACCCGACCACCGGAGGCCCCGCGAGAAAGCCAAAGTAGCCCGCCGTCGTCACGGTCGCGAGACTCGTCCCCGAGGCCTGTCCCTCGATGCGCCCGGCCGCACCAAAGATCACCGGAACCATGTTGGCCACGCCCAGACCGACGAGGGCGAACCCTGTGAGAGCGAACGGCCACGCCTGCCCGATCACGGCCAAGGCAATACCCCCAGCGGTGACGATACCGCTGAGCCGGAGGATTGCGACAGTGCCGAGGCGTGCGGTCACGATATCTCCGAGAAAGCGACCCAGCGCCATGCACAGCGCGAAAATCGCAAATCCCAGCGGCGCGGTGGAAATAGGAAGCCGGCTCACGGTCTCAGCGTAGACCGCGCTCCAATCGAGCATCACTCCTTCACTAAAGAGCGCGAGAAAGGCCAGCCCGCCCAGGAGCAGGAGCCGCACCCGGGAGGCTCCCGTCACGCTGCTCCGCACGCCTTCATCAATCGGTACCGGAGCCGGGTCGGGGAGCAGGCGACCAATGGTCCAGACGCCGAGCGCTAGCAAGAACACGCTCATCCCCGTCATCAATAGCGAATGCGAAAAACCGCCATGCATCAGCATGCTCAAGGAACACGCCGCAACAAGCCCGCCCAGGCTCCAGAACGCCTGAAAACTGGACATGATCGGCTTCCGCATCGCATTCTCCACCACGATCGCCTGGGCATTGACTGATACGTCGAGCGCGCCCTTCCACACACCAAAGAAGAACGCCGATGCGAGGAGCACGGCATAGGAGGGGGCCCATGCCAGAGCCAGCAGCGTCGCGCTGAAAATCACCGCTGCCGGGTTGCATAGGCGATGGCTGCCCCAGCGCCCGATCAAGCGTCCGGCCACCGGCATCGACACCATTGCCCCGGCAACCAGGGCAAACAGCACCCAGCTCAGTCCCCCCTCGGTCAGGGAAAAGGATCGCTTGAATGCGGGAATCAACGCCGCCCATGTGCCGAAGGTCAACCCATCGACGAGAAAGAGAACCGAGGCCGCCACTCGGGCCTGGCGCAATCGCGCCTCAGACGCCGGAGGCGGTATTTGCAAGCGCGGATCACACTCGATATCCAGATGCATGCCGCCATCATCGCAGCATCTGCCCTGATGAATCCAATGGTGATTTTCTATCCTGGTGATAAGTTTTTTGCATGGAACTCCGGGAGATTCGCTCCTTTGTCATCCTGGCCGAGCAACTGCATTTCGGAAACGCCGCCCGGCTTCTGAATCTCACTCAACCCGCGCTCACGCGGCAAATCCACAAGCTGGAGGAGGAACTCGGCGGCGAATTGCTCTCCCGGGGCAGGCACGGGGCTCGCCTCACCGCCATGGGCGACACTTTTCTCACCAAGGCGCGCCTGCTGCTCGCCGACGCCGACGAACTGGTCAAGTCCAGTCGGCTGATCGCAAAAGGCGAGGCGGGCCGCCTACGCATCGGGTTTGGATTTCACACGCTGGATCTTGTGTCCCGGGCGATCGTCCGTTTGCGCAAGGCCCAGCCTCTCGTCGTCGTGACCCTGCGTGACATGTCGACCTCGGAGCAGATCGACGATCTCATCGCAGGGAAAATCGACATGGGCTTTATCCGGTCGTCGAAAGTTCCCGGTCTGAAGATGCAGCAACTTCTTACGGATCGGCTCATTCTGGCGGTCGGGGAGGGGATGGTTTTCCCGAAAGATTTCGGCCTAGGCGATCTGCGCGACCAACCCTTCGTCTTCATTTCGCGGGAAAAATCACCAACGCTGCACCGGCACGCTCTGGATCTCTGCGCCCGGTACGGCTTTCATCCCCGCATCGTTCAGGAGGTGCCGGAAATCACCACGGTTCTCGGTTTGGTCCGGGCGGGACTCGGCGTCTCCATGATTCCGGAGTCTTTTGCCCAAAACCGCTACAACGGAGTCCGCTTTCGTCACATTTCCGACCCGCAGGCCGAGTGGCCCGTTGTCGCCGCCTGGAGAAAGCAGGACTCCAATCCGCTGATCACCTGCTTTCTCGACCTTCTGAAGCGCGAGGCACGAGCAACGGACGTCCGGCGGTAATTTCTTCAACCCCCACTCGGCGTCCTCTTAGGGCGACGGAGTGGTAAGCGGTGTCGGGCTCGGAGTCGTTGCCGGGAGCACCGGGACTGGAGTCATTCCCGGTACCGTACCCGTAGGCATGGTGGGATCGCTCATCATTACAGGCGGGGGAGTCGGGGACTCTGCCCCGGGGGGAGTCGGAGGTACTGGCGGCGGCCCACAGGCTGTGAGCAGCGCCGCCGCCCCAATCATGGTGGCTAACGTTTTCATCTTAACCGGGAATCGTTTCTCAAACCTCGGATTGCCCTCATACTCGTCCCCTAGAAAGTCGTCAGGCACAGGCTCGCGTTCCGGGAACAAGTCTCGCCAAGGGAAATCTCTCAGCTCTCGTCAAACCTTCGCCGTCCAGCCGTAGGGGGTGTAGTTCCAGCGGATGGTGTTGTCGGCAATCTCGAGCAGACCGAAGCCGAAATCGGTCTGGAGGTTGGGGCCTTTCCACCATCCGGCGCAAACGGCTCCGCCCTGGATGAAATGCCGCCCGGCCCAGTCAATATGCTCGTCGCTGTGCAGATGGCCCTGCAGGACGACGGGCAGCCGGTGATCGCGGAAGAGGTCGAGGACTTCGTTGGCGTTTTCCACCACGAGGTTGTTTTTCAGCGCGGCAGTCGGGTTTTCCTTGGCCTGGAGGAAGGTGGAACGGAACGGGATATGCGTGAGCAGGATGATGGGCTGCTCTTTCGGAATGCGCGAGAGCTCATCGGCAATCCATGCCTTTTGGACGGGGGAGATGTAGCCGCGATAAATCTGAGGTCCTGGAATGACCTCGACGGAATCCAGGATCATCACGCGATAGTCGCCCACATCGACGGTGCGATACGGCTCAACGATACCCAGACGCCGCATGGCGAGCTCACGCGGATTTGCCGCCGGGTTCGGCGGGTCGGAAATTCCCGCGAGATCGTGATTGCCCAAGGCATGCTCGACCGGGCGGGCCAGCGCTTTAAGAAAGCCATCGTAAATATCGAACAGCGGTTCGCAGTCGTTGGCCGGGGCGCGGAGGCCGGTATTAATGACATCCCCGCCGCAGAGAACGATGTCGGCGGGGATGGGTTTCATAGCCTCGGCTGCCTTCGCAAGCGCCTCGGGCGCACTGAGATCCGGTCGGCAATGGACGTCGGTATAGTAGAGGATGCGCAGGGGCGGGAGTTTTTCCGGCACGGCGGCGGACCAGACGGGCCGCAACCCGGCGGCGAGCGCGGCGGCACCCAGCCCCTTGAGAAATCGCCTGCGAGGCAGACCGGTGAGGGGGCGGGAAGGCTCATTCATAACCCGTGCGGCATCCTACAAAAACCGGGCGGATTCGGGCAAGGTTCTCCCCCAACGGGATTGCAATACCGACAGTTCTGCTATCTTCTCAACTTGTTATGGCCGATTATGACTTAATAGTGGTGGGCGGTGGTCCTGCCGGGTATGTGGGCGCGATCCGCGCTGCACAATTGGGCAAAAAGGTGGCTTGTGTCGAAATGGATCGCGCGGGCGGCACCTGTTTGAACTGGGGCTGCATTCCGACCAAGTCGTTGCTGAAGAACGCCGAAGTCTATCAGCAGCTCAAAAACCACGGCTCGGAATTTGGCATCAAGATCGAGGGCCTTTCCTACGAGTGGGACAAGATCATCGGTCGCAGCCGCAAGGTGGCTGACCGCCTCGCCGGCGGCATCGAGATGCTCTTCAAGAAGAACAAGGTCGACTACATCCGCGGCGAAGCGGCGATCCCGAAGGCGGGCGTGGTGGAAGTCACGGACAAGGACGGCAAGAAGTCCGAGCACAAGGCCGCCAAGATCCTCGTGGCCACGGGTGTCGTCACCCGCGAGCTGCCCGGTTTCCCCTTCAACGGCAAGTCCGTCATCGGCAGCAAGCAGGCGCTCGTCATAGCCGAGCAGCCGAAGGAAATCATCATCATCGGCGCCGGTGCGATCGGCATCGAGTTTGCCTATTTCTTCAACGCCTTTGGCTCAAAGGTGACTGTCGTCGAGATGCAGCCGAACATCCTCCCCGTCGAGGATACCGAGGTCAGCGTCACGCTCGAGAAGTCTCTCGCCAAACAGGGCATCAAAATCCTTACGAGCACCAAGGTCGAAAAGACCGAGACGACCAACAAGGGCGTGCGCATCACCGTCTCCGGAAAAGCCACGGAGACACTGGAAGCCGACGTCGCCCTCGTGGCCATCGGCGTGAGCCCGCTGCTCCCGCAGGGACTCAAGGTCGATCTCGACCGCGGCTACATCAAGACAGACGACAACTACGAGACCAGCCTCAAGGGCGTCTACGCCGCCGGTGACATCATCGGGCCCCCGTGGCTCGCGCACGTCGCCAGCTACGAGGCCATCCAGGCGGTCGAGGGCATGTTTGGCGTGACCAAGCCGAAGAAGGTGACCGTTTTCCCAGGTTGCACGTACTGCCATCCGCAGGTCGCCAGCGTCGGTCTCACCGAGCGCGCAGCCAAGGAAAAGGGCCTCAAGTTCAAGGTCGGCAAGTTCCCGTTCATGGCCAGCGGGAAGGCGCTCGCCGTGGGCGACTCCGAGGGTTTTGTGAAGCTCATCGTCGGTGAGCCGCATGGGGAGATCCTCGGCGCGCACATCATCGGCGGCGACGCCACTGAGATGATCGCCGAGCTGGGTCTCGCCATCAACCTCGAGGCCACGATCGACGAGATCGGCGGCACGATTCACGCGCACCCGACCCTGAGCGAGTCCGTGATGGAGGCGTCCCACGCCGCCCACGGCCACGCCATCCATATCTAGCCATTACAACCCCGGGAGCGATCCATCGACACGGTGGATCGCCTTGGGAACCGGGACGAGGCGGGCATTCGCCAGCCTGTCCAGCAGCGGCAGACACTCTGTCTCCGCGATCAGCATGTCGCGATGCGAGGGGGATAAAAACCCCTCGCCGCAGGCATGATCGAGGAAGCTCACCAGGGGATCATAAAAGCCCCCGACATTGAGCAGCGCGACCGGTTTGACCTGCAACCCCAGTTGCAGCCACGTATAAGCCTCGATCACTTCCTCCAGCGTGCCGATGCCTCCCGGCAGGGCGACAAAGGCATCCGCCAGCTCGGCCATGCGAGCCTTGCGCTCGTGCATGGTGTTGACGGGTATCAACTCCGTCAGGCCGCGATGCCCGCGCTCCTCCGCCACCATGGCGTAGGGAATCACTCCGATCACCTTGCCACCAGCGGCGAGAGCGGCATCGGCCAGCAAGCCCATGAGCCCGACTCCTCCACCTCCGTAGACGATGGTGATGCCGCGCTGAGCGCAAAGGGTTCCCAGTTCCGTCGCCGCGGCGGCATAGGCATCAGAAACGCCGAAGCTCGATCCGCAGTAGACGCAAAGACTGGTCACTGAATCTTCTCGGCTGCGGCAGCCTCCTGCTTGCGACGGCGGCGCTGCTGCGCATCATCGACAAACGCCTGCTGGGCATCGAACGGCGGCTCATCGGTAAGCCGCGGCACATACGTGCCGTCGGGCAGCATCACCTTGGCCTTCACGTTGTCGCGCCAGAACCAGTCGAGGATTTCATCCACGTGGTCCTTCATGCCGGGGCTGACGATCGGGAAAACAATCTCGACCCGGCGGAAAAGATTGCGCGGCATCCAGTCGGCACTGCCGAGGTAAGTCTTCGGCTCGCCGCCGTTCTCGAAACGGAAAATCCGGCTGTGCTCGAGGAAGCGCCCGACGAGGCTGCGCACCTCAATGTTTTCGCTCACGCCCGGAATGCCCACCTTCACCGCGCACATGCCGCGCACGAGCAGGCGCACCCGCACCCCGGCGGCGGAGGCACGATAGAGAGCCTCGATGACGCTTTCCTCCACGAGGGAATTCACCTTCGCGTAGATGCCGCTCGGGCGACCGGCGCGGGCATTTTCCGCCTCCTGGTCGATGAGCTTGATGAAAGAGGGGGCCAGGGCGTACGGAGCGACCATGAGTTCCTTCATCTGCGGGAATTTTGAGATGCCCGTGATGCAGTTGAAGGTCTCGGCCAGCTCGGCGGTCAGTTCCTCGCGGCAGGTGAAAAGGCCCAGATCGGTGTAAATTTTCGCGGTCGAGGGGTGGTAGTTACCCGTACCGAGGTGGGCGTAGCGGCGGATGCCGTCGCCCTCGCTGCGCACGATGAGCATGGCCTTCGCATGGGTCTTGAGCCCAGCGACACCGTAAACCACATCAACGCCTGCCTCGCGCATCATGCGCGCCCACTTGATGTTGGCCGCCTCGTCGAAGCGCGCCTTCAGCTCGATGACGACCGTGACCTGTTTGCCATTGCGCGCCGCCTCGATGAGCGCCTGCACGAGCGGAGAATCCGAGCTCGTGCGGTAGAGCGTCTGCTTGATCGCCAGCACATGCGGGTCCTCCGCCGCCTGGGCGAGGAAATCGACGACCGTCTGGAAATTGTCGTACGGGTGGTGAACCAGGATGTCGCCCTTCCGAATATGGAAGAAAATATCGCGCTCGGTATCGAGCGACACGACGGTATTCGGCGCAAATCGCTTGTAGCGCAGATCCGGCCGGTCGATCTGGAGGGCCAGCGGCATGAGGCGGACGAAATTCAGCGGTCCGTCGATGCGGAAGACATCCTCCTCCTCGAGGCTGAAAATCTCCAGCAGGCGCTCCACCACGTTCGGCGGGCAATCCTTTTCCACCTCGATACGGACGGCGGCCCCACGGTTCACCTTGCGCAGCTCAGCCTCAATGGCATGAAGGAGGTTCTGCGCCTCCTCCTCGTCGACATACAGGTTGCTGTTGCGGGTGACGCGGAAGATGTGGGCGCTCTTCACCTTCACCCCGTGAAACAACGTGCTCACGTGGTGCTGGATGATGTGACCGAGAAAGACGTAATCATCGCCATCCTTGGACTTCGAAAACGGTACGACGCGCGGCAGGATACGCGGCACCTGCACGACAGCGATATCGGTTTCCAGCCCCTCACCCTCCAGCTCAACGATGACGTTCAGGCTCTTGTTGAGCAGTTGCGGAAAGGGGTGCGATGGGTCGATCGCGAGCGGGGTGAGCACCGGGTAGATGCTCTTTTGAAAATATTCGGCGAAATGCTCGAGTTCCTCCGCCGGTACGCTCGGGTACGTATGAAATCGGAGGCGCTGGGCCTCGAGCTGAGGGCGCAGTTGCTCGCGCCAGCAGCGGTATTGATCATCGACCAGCCGCCGCACGCGCTTGCTGATGGCGCAGAGAGACTGCGTGGCGGTCATGCCGTCCGGCCCGGTGGAAAAGAGATGGGTCTGCTTCTGCTGCTTCAGACCGGCCACCCGCACCTCGAAGAATTCATCGAGGTTCGAGCTGACGATGCAGAGGAACTTCAGACGCTCGAGGAGGGGGTTGGATTCGTCGATGGCCTGGTCGAGAACCCGCTGGTTAAACTCCAGCCAACTTAGCTCGCGATTGTGGAAATGCGCCTTATTCGAAAAACCCATGGTCTGAAAATGCTGTGTCGATTCCTTCGGAAATCAAGAGCCTGTTTGTCACAGAATGCGCCGATTCCAGGCGTCTGAGCCATATCTGGCCGCGATCAGTTCCGTTACCCTGTCGTTCAAGTCTGTTTGGGGGACAAAATCTTCTACACGATCCGCCAATTGAAAAGCGAGCGCGTTTGAAAGCCCCGGCGGGATCTCTGTTTGCTGGAGGCTCCCCTGGTGGAGGATACCCTGCTGGGTGCGCCGCTGGGCCCCGCCGCAGACCTTGAGACCGTCCGCTCCGAGCAAATCCGCCTCCGCCGGTGCTCCCGCAAAGCATGCTCCCGGGGCTGCCGCCGCAACCGGACCGGCCATCGTCACCGCAGTACCGGCGCGCTCCAAAGCCCCGGCCATCGCTCGGTGAATCACCCGGTAGCTCTCGCATGGGCGGATTTTTGCGAAAGCATCCGCCCTCGGGACGATAAGGGCAAAGGTGAAATCCCCCCGATGCTCCACAATGCCCCCGCCAGTCCATCGACGAACGAGGGGAGTTGGACCAACCGCCTTGGCGACAGCAGATTGTGACTGAGAGAATCCAAATGTGACCCACTCCTCCGACCAGCAGTAGGTACGCAGGATCGGGCGGCTCGCGTGTTCAAAGAGCGCCTCGTCGAGCGCCATCTGCTCCGGACCATTGCGAGGGGTTTCGTCGATGAAGAGGTCGAGAATGTCCAAGGCAGGCACCCGGAGAACAAAGCACCTTTCCCCGGTCCTGTCTCGTGCGAGTTTGCCGCAGATGAGCGGCGGGTTGTCTTCGTCTTGTCATCCCCGGCAAAGCGAGCTAGGCCATAACAGACCATGGCAAAACCCGCGCTCGGCAGAGGGCTGGGTGCGCTCATCAATACCCGCGTGGCGGCCCCCGCTCCGGTAGAGGAACTTGGCGAACGCATTCAGAACATAGCCCTCGACCAGATCATTCCCAGTCCGCTCCAACCCCGTACGGAGTTCCGCAGCGAACACCTGCAGGAGTTGGTCGAGAGCATCCGCGAGCGCGGCATCATCCAGCCCCTCATCGTCCGCAAGGTCGACGGCAGGTACGAGTTGATCGCCGGTGAACGCCGCTGGCGCGCCGCCAATGAGCTGAAGCTCAAGGAGGCTCCCGCCATCGTCCGCGAGGCCAGCGACCAGGAGGTGCTGGAGCTCGCCCTCATCGAGAACCTTCAGCGCGAAGGCCTGAACCCCATCGAAGAAGCCGTCGCCTACGAGCGCCTTCACCGGGAGTTCAACATGACGCAGGAGGACATCTCCAAGCGCGTCGGCAAAAGCCGCGCCTCGGTGGCCAACTCCATGCGCCTGCTCGATCTCGCCGAGGATCTCCAGAGCCTCGTGAAGCAGGGCCGTCTCTCCGTCGGCCACGCCAAGGTGCTCCTTTCCCTCAAGTCCCACGACGAACAGCGTCTCCTCGCCGACCAGATCATCCGGCAGGGTGCTTCCGTGCGCGTGGCGGAAAAACTCGCCGCCGAGCATCTGAAAAAGACCGGCAAGGCCACAGCGCGGTCGTCCTCCGGCGGAGGCTCAGCATCCTCCGAGCCTGAACTTTCTCCCACTTTGCAGCGCGTTCAGAATCTTTTAACGCACCGTTTGGCGACTCGCGTCGTAATTCATCACAGTGAGAAACGCGGGACGATCCATATCGAGTACTACGGCAGCGACGACCTCAATCGCCTGCTGGGCGAGCTCGGCGTTACGCAAGAGTAGGCCGGCCATCCATCCTTTTGGCTGTTTCTCGTTGACGGTCAGGAGATTATGAGATTCGTACAGAACCTGGGCCGCCGCCTCGTCGAGGCGGTGGACTCCGATTACTTCCCCGCCGGAGCAGAGATTGTGCGTTCGCAACCCGAGCGCATGGAGTTCGCGCGGCTGGTTCCGTTCATCATTCTGCACATCGGCTGCCTCGGGGTCATCTGGACAGGATGGAGCTGGGCGGCCTTGGGTGTCGCTGCGGCGCTGTACTTCGTTCGGATGTTTGCCATCACGGCATTTTATCACCGGTATTTCTGCCATCGGGCCTACAAGACTTCGCGATTCGGGCAGTTCCTCTTTGCCCTCATCGGCCTCACCGCCGTGCAACGCGGCCCTCTCTGGTGGGCGGCGGTCCATCGCCACCACCATGCCCACTCCGATGAGGAGGTCGACGCCCATTCCCCTGTGCAGAAGGGCTTTCTGTGGTCCCACGTGGGCTGGCTGACCAGCAGCCGGAACTTCCCCACCGACTACCGCATCGTGCGCGATCTGATGCGGTATCCTGAGCTGCACTTCCTCAACCGCTTCGACCTCATCGGTCCACTACTCCTGCTCGTCCTGCTCTATGCGCTCGGCGCGGCACTTGAGGCCTTCGCTCCGGGTCTCGGTACAAGCGGGTGGCAGATGGTCGTGTGGGGATTCTTCATCAGCACGACCGTCCTTTTCCACGCCACCTGTGCGGTGAATTCCTTCGCCCACACGCTCGGCACCAAGCGTTTTCCGACCGGAGACGAAAGCCGCAACAGCCTCCTCCTCGCGCTCTTCACGCTGGGCGAGGGGTGGCACAACAACCACCACCACTACCAGTCCTCGGCACGACAGGGATTCTATTGGTGGGAGATCGACATCAGCTATTACCTGCTGAAACTCCTCGCCGCCCTCGGGATCGTCTGGGATCTCCGCGAGGTACCCGAGCAGGTTTACACGCAGGCCGACACCAAGGCCCGGTCATGAAAGAGCGCGTCGCCATCGTCGGAACCGGCGTAGCCGGCCTGGGATGCGCCTGGCAGCTCCGCAATCACGCCGACATCACCCTATTCGAGCAGGATTCCCGGCCCGGGGGTCACACCAATACGGTGACGGTCTGTGAAGGCGGGCGCTTCGTGCCGATCGACACCGGGTTCATCGTTTTCAACAAGGTCACGTACCCGAATCTCTGCCAGCTCTTCGACGAACTGGGAGTCACGATCAAGCCCTCGGAGATGTCTTTCAGCGTCCAGCACCTGCCGACCGGGCTGGAGTACAATGGCATGGGCCTGAACAAGCTCTTCGCCCAGCGCCGGAACATCACCAACCTGCGATTCCACGCGCTGATCCTGCAAATCTTCCGCTTTTTCCGCATCGGGAACAAGCTGCTCGCGAGCGGCGGTGCCGAGGCGCTGACTCTCGGCGAATTCGTGCGCAAGCATGGACTCGGCCAGGATTTCCTCGATCTCTACCTCGTGCCCATGAGCTCGGCCGTCTGGTCGACGCATCCGAACGACGTGCTCGATTTCCCGGCAGCGACTTTGCTGAATTTCTTCCGCAACCATGGGTTCCTTGGCGTCTCGACCCACCATCAATGGTACACCGTCGATGGCGGAGCGCGGACCTATGTGGAAAAGATCCTCTCCGCCGTCCCCGCTGCACGGCTGACGGCCAAGGTGACCGGCGTCCGGGAATCCGCAGGCTCGGCCGAGGTCACGCTGGCCACCGGTGAACGCCAAGTTTTTGACCGGGTCATCCTCGCCAGTCACGCGGACCAGACGCTTTCCGTGCTGGAGAATCCGGATGCCGACCAGCGGAGGCTACTCGGCGCGTTCCGCTATCAGCGCAATCCCGCCATCCTGCATACCGACGCCTCCGTGATGCCGCGCAAACGGCTCGCCTGGGCCTCGTGGAACTACACCGTGGATTCCCCCGGCAGCGAGCGAAAGGCCCGCGTCCACTACTGGATGAATGCGCTTCAGGGAGTATCGCAAGATCAGGATTACTTTGTTTCCCTCCATGCCGATGACCAGGTGGACCGCTCCAAGGTGCTGTACGAGACCACGTACGATCATCCCGTTTTCACTGTGGAAGCGATGCGCGCCCAGGCTGAGCTGCCCAAGCTGAACACACGTTCGCCCGGCCAGCGCATCTTTTTCTGCGGGAGCTATTTCCGGTATGGATTCCACGAGGATGCCTACAAATCCGCCGTCGATCTGGCGACGGTGCTGCGCCTCCATCTGGCCCAATGAACTCCGCGCTCTACGAGTGCACCGTGATGCACCGGCGCCTCAGCCCGGTACGGCATGAGTTTGTCTATCGCGTGTTTCTTTTCGCGCTCGATGTGGATGAACTCTCCACGCTCCCCGGGCAGGTTCCGCTCTTCGGCTACAACGAATCTGCACCGTACGCATTCTTTGACTGCGACCACTTTCAGATGATCCCAGGCGGCAACGCCCGGGCAAACGCCGAGGCTTATCTCGCCAGCCAGGGCATCGCGGAAAACCCTACCCGCATCGTGCTGCTAACGAATGCCCGCACCTTCGGCTACGTCTTCAATCCCATCTCGATCTGGTATTGCTACCGCGCCGATGGTTCGCCGCTCGCCGCCATCGCGGAAGTCGGCAACACCTTCGGCGAGATCAAACCGTATCTGGTTCCTGTTGCGGGGAAGCTGTTTTCCTCCCGCGCGGTGAAACATTTCTACGTCTCGCCGTTCTCCACCCTCGACCAGCATTTTGATTTCCGATTCGACTTGCCCAAGGACACGTTGCGGGTCGCGATCGACAACTACGAGGGCGAAGAGCGCAAGCTCATCAGCACCCTGAACGGGGATCGCGTGCCCCTGACCGCGGGCAATCTCGCGTGGTTCACCCTCAAATATCCCGCCATGACCCTCCAGGTCATCACCTCGATCCATTGGCACGCCTTCCGGCTCTGGATGAAAAAGACGCCCTTCGCGATGAAGGAAGCCAACCCGGAACTTCAGCGCGACCTCTACCGGCCGCACGAGCGGTCCTAGCCGCGAATCACCCGCCACGCGTCTGCAATGGCACGAGCGGCTTTCTTTCGCAGTTCGGGGTCCGCCTTGGTCATCTTCGCCAGTAGCGTTTCGACCTCATGGAGGTAAACCCGGCCGAAATCGGGGTCATTGTGGGCGATATCGCGGCTGTTGCTGGCGATGTCGGCGCACTTCACGGTCTGGGCCTCGGCGCTCACCCCCGCGAGCCGAACGATCTCCCGGCTGCGACGCTCGCGGCGGTTCAGTCCCGGGTAGTTTTCCTTAATGAAGACATCGGTCAGCTCGACCACCAATTGCCGTACTCGCTCCCCGAATCGCCCGGCGATGACCTGTTCGTTCCAGCGGGCATCCTTCGGCGCGACATCTTCCAGCACATCATGCAGATGCGCGGCGGCGATCACCTCCGGGTCGTGCGTAACCCTCGACACAATGGCGGCGACTTCATCGGTATGCACCCAGTAGGGTTCGCCTGAGTATTTTCGCACGTGCCCGACAGCATCGTGCGCGGCATGGGCAAAGGCCTGCGCCTCGGCGGCAAGATCGGGTGCGGGCGGCATGTTTCCAGCATTCACCGGGTCTCGGACGAAGAAAATCCCGAAATTCACGCCCACCCTCGGAAACCCGATGGGTAATCCATGGTTGCAATCCCCCCGGGGTTCCGTATCCCTCTCTTTCGCCAAAATCCATGCTGACCGTATCTCAAGTCTCCAAATCCTACGGGGGAAGAACGCTTTTCTCCGACGCCTCGCTACAAATCAACCGTGGCGATCGCATCGGATTGATCGGAGCCAACGGCGCTGGCAAGTCGACCTTGTTTTCCCTGATTCTCGGCGAAAATGAGCCGGATGACGGTTCGGTCACCTTCCAGCGCGGCGTCAGCGTGGGCTATCTGCCGCAGGAAAGCGCACCCTCCGGCGACGAAACCATTCTGCATCTCGCGCTCAGCGGCGTGCCGGAGTGGGATAGCTACGCGCTGGAGCCCAAGGCCAAGCGCATTCTCTCCGGCCTGGCCTTCCGCGAGACCGACTTCGAGCGTGTCGCCCGCACCATGAGCGGCGGATGGATCATGCGCGCCCATCTGGCGAAGCTGCTCGTGATGGAGCCGGACCTCCTGCTCCTCGACGAACCGACGAACCACCTCGATCTCGAATCCCTCGGCTGGTTCCAGAATTACCTCGCAGCCTACGGAGGGTCGATCGTCACGATTTCCCACGACCGCGCGTTTCTCAACGCCATCTGCGACACCATCGTTGAGATTTCCCGCCAACGGCTGCACCGCTACACGGGCACGTACGACGAATTCGTCGAGCAAAAGAAAGCCCGCGAGGAGCAGTACCTCGCCGCATACAAGAACCAGCAGCGCGAGATCGAGCACCTGCAGGATTTCATCAACCGCTTCCGCGCCAAGGCCAGCAAGGCCGCCCAGGCCCAGGAGCGCATCAAGCGACTCGACAAGATGGAGCGCCTCGCCCCGCCGGAACAGGCGGAGGCTACGGTGAAGTTCCGCTTCCCGCAGCCGCAGCGTTCCGGTCAGAAGGTGATGGAGCTGACCAATGTACGCCAGGCCTACGGCAGCCACGTCGTTTACGAAGATCTCAATCTCACCGTGGAGCGTGACCAACGCACGGTCCTCGTCGGCCCGAACGGCGCGGGCAAATCCACGCTGCTCAAGATCCTCGCCGGGATGCTCCCGCTCGAGGCAGGCGAGCGCACGCCGGGGCACAATGTTTCGACCGGATACTTCGCCCAGCAACGCGTCGAGACGCTCGACCTGAAGCGCACCGTGCTGCAGGAGGCCACCTCGCTCCCGCGCTACGTCTCGGACGAAGCCGCCCGCAGCGTGCTGGGGTCGTTCCTTTTCCGGGGCGATGACGTGTTCAAGACCGTCGGCGTGCTGAGCGGTGGAGAAAAGAGCCGCCTCGCGCTGGTGAAGCTCCTGCTCGATCCGCCGAATTTCCTGCTCCTCGACGAACCGACGACGCACCTCGACATGCCCAGCATCGACGCGCTGGTCAATGCCCTGCGCCAATACCAGGGCACGCTCGTCTTCGTCAGCCACGACGTGCATTTCATCCGCGCCCTCGCGACCTCTGTGCTGCACGTCCATGCCGGGCATCTCACGCCGTACGCGGGCAACTATGAGTATTACCTGGAGAAATCCCAGGCCGTGGGCGAACGCGAAGCCCTCGTGGCCAAGCTGCACAACCACCAGCCGACCTTTGAGAAAGTCGTCGAAACGCCTGCCGCTCCCGCTCCAACTCCGGGCCTCGGCCTGAAGGAAATCCGCGAGCAGCGCCGCGCCGAAAGCGAGGCCAACAAAGCCGCCGCCAAGGCCCGTCGCCAGCAGGAAGCCCTCATCGCCAAGCTGGAGGCTGAGGTGGTCGCGCTGGAGAAGCAGCAGAAGGAGCTCACCGCTCAACTCGAAGACCCCGCGCTGTACGACCAGCCCTCAAAGGCCCTCGAGATCAACCGCCAGCTCGCCGGAATCACCGACGCCCTCGAAGCCGCCAACGAAGCCTGGATGACCGCAACCGAGGAGTTGGCCGAGGCTTGACGCCGCTCCGGTGCTCTGCCACAAGGCGGGAGAGTCGCACTGGAGGCTCCCTGTCCGCGGGAAGGGTTTAACCCACCTTTAACCACCAACACCCGAAACCTTTTCCTGCTCGTCCCGGCGGACAACGAGCCAACCGGAAAGGGTTTTTATGCCATCATCCCAAGACGGGCCGCAAAAGCGGCTCCCCGCACGTCCTTCGCTGGAGTTCCTCCGCAAGGAAGCGAAGAAGCTCCACCGTTCTCTTAAGGAGCAGAACCCGGACAGCTCCCTCTCTCAGGCGCAACATGCTCTCGCCCAGGACTACGGCTTCGCCAACTGGGCGGAACTCGTCGCCGAAGTCAGCAAGCGTCGCGGAGCTGACTCATCCCCGATGCCTCTGGATGTCCTGCAGGCATTTCTCAGTGCCGCCGTGCCCCGGCCGGAGGCTAACCACAAATCCGGCTCGCTCGCTCCTGCGGAGGCCATTCTTGAGAAGCACCCGGATCTGTCCTCCCAATCTCTCGCCTCCGCCTGCGTGCTCGGCGAGGTCGAATCAGTCAGGGACTTTCTGCAAAAATCACCTGCCTCCCCGCCGGAGCCGCCCCGCAACTGGACTCCACTTGTGTATCTTTGCTTCTCTCGATTCCTGCGCGACCGCTCCCGACCGGAGGCCCGTTTCGTCGAGTGCGTTCGCCTGCTGCTCAGCCATGGAGCCTCGGCGAACGAGCACTTTCTTTCTCCCCAGGGAGAGGTGGAAAGCGCGCTGTACGGCGCGGCGGGAATAGCCAATTCCGCGCCGCTCACCCGCCTGCTGCTTGATGCCGGGGCCGACCCGAACGATGGCGAGGCGCTTTATCATGCGGCTGAGTTTTCGACCCATGCCGCTCTCCAGGCCCTGCTGGAGGCAAAACCCGATCGCGAATGGGTAAGCTACTGCATGTGCCACAAGATGGATTATGAGGACCCGGAGGGGCTTGCTTTATTCCTGAGGTACGGAGCGGACCCCAATGTCCTGATCGGGCGCGGTGTCTTCGAGGGTTCCCGACCTTTGCACTTTGCCATCTATCGCCGTCGCAGCGCCCGGGTCCTGCAACTCCTGCTCGATACCGGGGCCGATCCGTCGCTCCCCGATAAAAACGGACTCACCCCGTCACGCCTCGCCGCCCGGCTCGGGCAGCTAGAAACGCTGAAGCTCCTCGGCGGGAATGAACTTGATGCCGAGTCCCGCTACCTTCTGGCTCTCTCCAGTGGAGACAAGGCGACAGCCGAAGCCATGCGGAGAGATTTTCCCGACGTGCCGCAAAAGTATCCGCATCTCCTGGTCGACGCGGCGGAAGCCGGAAATCAGGAGGCGGTGCGGTTGATGCTCGACTCGGATTTCCCCATCGACACACGAGGCGCAAGCTACGGCGGATGGAACGGCACGGCGCTCGACCATGCCGCCTGGGCAGGTCATGCCGAGATCGTCCGGCTCCTGCTGGAGCGCGGCGCGGACTTCCGCCTTGAGCACTCCTACAATGGCACCGCCCTTGGCGCAGCCATCAACGGCGCCAGCCATGCGGGACATGATCGCGGCGTCGCCACCATCGACATCCTCGCCCGCGCCTATACGCCATCGGAGCTGAACGGCTATATTTCCTACGCCGAAACGGAGCCCAACCCCGACATCCCACGGCTCTTGCGCCGCATCCAGGCGGAACTCCCGCAGGATTGCGACCGCGAGATGGTTACAGCCGCCCAAGAGGGCAATGCGGCGAAGCTCCGCCTCCTCCTCGAAGCTCATCCCGACAGAATGGCGAAAGCCTGGGGTGGTCCGTGGGATCAACCTCTTCTTCACCTCGCCGCAAGCGGGGGACATGAAGAATGCGTCCGCCTGCTGCTCGAGCGAGGTTTTGATCCCGATAGGCGCGATCACATGGACAAGGCCACTGCCCTGCATTTCGCCGCGGGCGAGGGACGGCTGGAGGTGGTAAAAATCCTCCTTGAGGCCGGGACCGATATCGAGGGCTGGGGGAACGACCATGAACTGAACGTCCTCGGTTGGGCGACCTCGCTCGGCCCCTGCCACGAGGAAACCGCCCGCTACCTTCTCTCCCGCGGAGCCACGATGACCCTTTGGTCGGCCATCGCTCTCGACGATGCCGAGGCCGTGCGCCGGATCGTCCGGGAGAATCCCGACATCCTTGTCACTGGGCGGATGAGCCGGAATGAAGATGCCCGCTCTCCGCTTCATCACGCAGTGGAGCGCAATCGCCCGGCGATGGTTCGTCTGCTGATGGAACTGGGAGCCGATCCCGCACGCCACGATGCCCTCGGGTTCTCCGCACTAGGCAGCGTGAGCGAAAAAACCGACCCGGCCATCCTTGCGCTACTGGAGCAATCCGGCCTGCGGCTCAGTCTTTACGACGCGCTCGTGCTGGGCCGTTACGAGCAGGCGGAGGCATTGCTCGATCCCGCTTCGATTCGCCGGGGCGGCGGCCAGACCCATCTCTTCGTCTATGCCGTCGCCAAGAACAACTGGCCGATGGCGGAATGGCTCCTCGCGCGAGGTGCGGATATCAATGCCATCGCGGAGGTCTATCAATGTCCCGCCACCGCGCTGCACTTTGCGGTTGAAAACAAGCCCGCCGAACGCATCCACTGGCTCCTGAATCACGGAGCTGATCCGGCGATCCGGGACGGAAAATTCGACAGCGACACGCGCGGTTGGGCGTCCTTTCTCGGTCGTGACGAGATCGTTCGGATTATTGACGAGCATTTGGCCTCGGATGAGCGAAGGTAAGTACCCGGATTGCTCGTTGAACCAAACCCACACGGAGGAAACCCCATGACCCAGCCCGCAACGATTACCGCATCGGAACTTCACACCCTTCTCCGCGAGGGCGGAGCGCCCGTCGTCATCGACGTGCTGACGGAGGAGGCCTTCACAGAACGCCACATTGCGCAGGCGCAGAACTTTTGCGTCTACGAAACGGCGTTCATCGACAAGGTGACCGAGGCGATTCCTTCCAAGGACACAACCATCGTCATCTATGGCGAGGGGGCGCAGGGAGAGGCCGCACATCGGGCTTGGGAACGATTGACGGGCGCAGGATATGCGAACGCGCAGATCCTTGAGGGCGGTTTCGCAGCCTGGGCGGAAGCAGGTCTGCCCGCGCATAGCGGCAAGGCTGCCCCGGGTCTGGCGGACGTCTCCGGGCAATTCGCCGCCGATACAGAACGCAGCGTGATCTACTGGACCGGGCGGAATCTGTTCAACCATCACACGGGAACGGTCGGCCTGCGCGGGGGAGCGGTCAGCCTGGAGGCGGGGCGAATCACGGCGGCGGATTTTGTCGTCGATTTCGAAACGGCGACCTCCACCGATCTCAAGGACTCGTCGCTCGTAGCGGCCCTGATCGGGCACTTGAAGAGCAGCGACTTCTTCGACATTGCCAATCACCCGGAAATTCGTTTCGTCCTGACGAAAGCCACGCCGATCCCGGAAGCCACCGATGGACGGGCCAATACGCACGTCGAGGGAGATTTCACCTTACGCGGTCAGACGCATCCGCTGACCTTCGACGCGCTCATCGCCGTCGACGGAAAGGGCGACCTCTATGCGCAGGCGGAGTTTGACCTCGATCGCACGATCTGGGGGGCAAACTACGGCTCGGGCCGGATCTTCGAAAGGCTAGGCATGCACGTGGTCAACGACCTCGTCCATCTTCACCTGAAACTGGTCGCCCGTCCCGTCTGATACACTCGGGGATTTCCAATCGCAGCCCGACGCTGTAGTAGGCAGAGCGTGATGCGCTGCTTTTCCCTCCTCCTTTGCGGGCTCCTCGCGGGCTGTGCCATGCCCAACAAGCCGTATTGGGTCAGCAACTGGAAACGGAACCCGCAGGCCGTCGAACCCGCGCAGGTCGATCCCAAGCGGTTCTCCAGCCGACTCGCGGTGGTGGAACTCGATGAACAGGGTGACCTCTGGGGCGGGCATCAGCTCGAAACGGCCCGCAAAATGGTGCACGACAGCCCGAAGCGCCCATTGCTGGTGATCTACATCCACGGGTGGCAGACCAACGCCCATCCGAAGAATCGCGATCTTCAGACCTTTAGCAATTTCATCGCCAAACTCGAAGCCGCTCCCGAGGTGAAGGATTACTTCACCGTGACTGGCGTCTTCATCGGCTGGCGCGGCGCTTCCTACACCTCGGAATCGTCCCTCACCGGCATCGGGTACATTGCCCGCCAGGCTTCCTTCTGGTCGCGCCTCGATGCGACGAACCGCGTCGCCGGCGTGCCGCTCACCGGCGCGATCTCGGAACTCGTCTCGGCGGCGCGGGCCTGTCCTTCCGATCGCGGCGTGTCGATGCTGATTGGCTATTCCTTCGGCGGTCGCATCCTTGAGCGTACGCTGGGCCAGGCCCTCGTCTCGCAGCATGCCTACTCCAGCGATCAGGATGGCGCGTTGTTGCCCGCCGACCTGACGATTCTCATCAATCCCGCCTCCGAGTCGCTTTACGCGCGCCAGCTCAAGCTGGCCATGAAGAACTGGAAAAGCCCGCATCCCGCCATCATCTCCCTGACCTCGGAATCCGACCTCGTCACCGCCGTGGCCTGGCCCACGGCCAACTGGATCAGCAATATCTTCGGCGGATTCCGCAAATACATCCGACAAGGCACGAAGGAGTCGCAGAAATCTTTCATCGTCAGCACGGCGGGCCACGATCCTCGGATGCCCACTCACGCCTTTGTCAACGAAGGGCTGGCTACTGTACCCGATGGACGCTCCGCATTTGAGTACAACGCCGAGAAAGCCACGGCGAAGCGCTTCTACGTCACACAGCCCACCGGGAAGACCATCGCCTATGGCCTGGAAACGCTCCCGGGAAATCGCCCGGGCGTGCTACCGACGGGTGGATACTGGGTGCTGCACGTGCCCTCGGAAATCCTGAGGGGCCATGGCGGCATCTTTGAGGAGGGCGGAATTTTCTCCGAACAGGTGACCGACGTACTCGCCGCGCTCTACAGTATCACGAATACGGATGCCATTCGGTCCACCCAGCGGGTCGAGTTGAATACCAGCAGGTAACGTCGATTTTCGCGCCCAAGTCCGGGGCCGGGGCGTAACTGACCTCGGACCACGTGAATGCGATCTTTCAGACCCTCCTGCTCAAGACCCTCAGCCGCCTCTCGCGAGGATCGCTGGAGCTGCGCCTGCCCACGGGGAAGGTTCAGCGGTTTGGCGGGCTGGGGAAGGAACTGAGCGTCCGCCTCGACGTGGCGGATAGCGCGTTCTTCCGCCGCAGCGTTCTCGGCGGGCCGATCGGGTTTGCCGAGTCGTACATGGCCGGGGAGTGGACAACGCCCGACCTTACCCGTCTGCTCGCGTGGTTCATTCTCAATGGCGACGATGCGCTCGAGACGCCGGAGCGCCGTACCCGCGGGTGGCTCCTGAATGTCTACAACCGCTGGCTGCACTCGCGGCGGCACAACAGCGTCACCTCAAGCCGCCGCAACATCGGGGAGCACTACGACCTGAGCAATGAGTTCTTCCAGCTCTGGCTCGATCCCACGATGACGTACTCAAGCGCGTACTTCGATCCTCCGACGCTTTCGCTCGAGGAGGCGCAAATCGAGAAGTACGACCAGCTTTGCCGCAAGCTCCAGCTCAAGCCCGGCGACCATGTGCTGGAGATCGGGTCGGGATGGGGTGGATTCAGCCTGCACGCCGCGCGGAAATACGGCTGCCGGATCACGACGGTGACGATTTCCGAGCAACAATTTCGCGAGGCCTCGGCTCGCATCGCGGCTGCCGGGTTGCAGGACCGCATCGACATCCGCATGGAGGACTACCGCCATATCCGCGGCTCCTTCGACAAGATCGTCTCCATCGAGATGCTGGAGGCGGTGGGTGACGCCTATGTCGACGGCTACTTCGCCAAGTGCCAGGAGTTGCTCAAGCCACGAGGGCTCCTCGGGTTGCAGGGAATTCTTTGCCCCGACCAGCAATACCCCATCCTGCGCGACGGCGTGGATTTCATCCAGAAACACATCTTCCCCGGTTCGCTCCTCATGTCGGTCGGACGCATCGGTGAGGCCATGCGCCAGGGGACAGCGTTTACCATGCTCGATTACGACGACATGGGGCCGTATTACGCAAAGACGCTGAAGCTCTGGCGCGACAACTTTGAGGCGAAACTCGATGCGGTGCGCGCACTCGGATTCGACGAAACGTTTATCCGGAAGTGGCGGTACTACCTCTGCTACTGCGAGGCGGCCTTCGCCACGCGTCACATCACGGTGGCGCAGCTCATCTATACGCGTCCCGACAACGTCGCCATCCACTCCCCGGCTTATGATCTCTTTTCTTAGGGCATTCTTCATCCTCGTGATTCTCGCCATGCTGGTCGTGACCGTGCGGGCCAGCCTCGACACCGCCATCTGGGCGATCCCGCCCATGGTCACAGCCGACAAGTGGTTCCAGGCTACTCTGGCGGATGCCTACTTCGGATTTCTCACCTTCTTCATCTGGGTGGCGTACAAGGAAAACTCCTTCGCACGGTCGGTGGTCTGGTTCGTCCTCATCATGCTGCTGGGGAACATCGCCATGGCCAGCTATGCGCTGATCCAGCTTTTCAAGGTGGACGCCAGCGCGTCGCTCCGCTCTGTTCTGGTCCGATCATGAGCATCTGGACCCTTGTCGGAATCGGAATCAATGCCGCCATCTTGATGATGGTCGTCGTCTGGTACATCGCGAAGCGACTGAACAACGCCGGGTACGTCGACGCGGCCTGGTCCTACGGATTCACCTTTGTCATCGCGGTTTTCGCGCTCGCAGGCTCGGGAGATGCCACCCGCAAGCTCGTCCTCGCCGCCATGGTCGCCGTGTGGAGCCTGCGTCTCGGCACCCACATCCTGCTCCGCCTGCTCAAGCACCATCCGGCGGAAGATCCGCGCTACGCCGAACTGCGCGAGATGTTCCCGAAGCGCCCGTGGTTCATGTTCTTCGGCTTCTTCCAGCTCCAGGCCATTCTCATCGGCATCCTGTCGATCCCCTTTGCCATCAGCGCCAGCAACCCCGCTCCCGCGCTCAATCCGTGGGAGATCGCGGGTGTGATCCTCTTTGCCGTGGCCTTCCTCGGCGAGATCGTGGCGGATGCCCAGCTCGCAGCCTTCAAGCGCAACTCTGCGAACGCAGGCAAGGTCTGCGACGCAGGCTTGTGGCGGTACTCGCGCCATCCGAATTACTTTTTCGAGTGGCTCATCTGGGTGGCCTTCTTCCTCTACACCCTCGGCTCGCCGCATGGGTGGGTGGGAATTATTTCACCCCTGCTCATGCTCGTTTTTCTCACGAAGGTCACCGGCATCCCGCCTGCGGAGGCACAGTCGCTCAAGAGTCGCGGCGATGCCTACCGCGACTACCAGCGCCGGACCAGCGCCTTCGTGCCCTGGATTCCACGCACCTGATTCATGATCGACCTCGACAGCCTCCTCGCCCGCGACCTGCTTCCTGATGCAGCCATCCGCCTCGGCATCCGGCAACTCCTCGCCCGCAAGCTGAAGGAAGAAAACCTCGGCGATATCGAGAAACAGCAGGAGGCCATCCAGAGGTTCATCGGCGAGCTCGACCGCAGCCCCATCGCGATCAAGACCTCGGACGCCAACGAGCAGCATTACGAGGTCCCGACGGCGTTCTTCCGCCATGTGCTCGGCCCGCGCATGAAGTACAGTTGCGGGTACTGGCCGCGCGAGGACACGACTTTTGCCGAGAGTGAGGAGGCCATGCTGGCCCTCACCTGCGAACGGGCGGAACTCTCCGACGGCTTCGACATCCTGGAGCTTGGCTGCGGGTGGGGGAGTCTCACGCTCTGGATGGCGGAAAAATACCCCGCCTCTCGCATCACGGGCGTATCGAACTCCCGCACCCAGCGCGAACACATCGAGGCCGAGGCGGCCCGGCGCGGACTGACCAATATCCGCATCCTCACCGCCGACATGAACGACTTTGCCGCCGAGCCCTCCGCCTTCGACCGCGTGGTTTCGGTCGAGATGTTTGAGCACATGAAGAACTACCGCCGGCTGCTCGCCCGCGTGGCGTCGTGGCTTCGGCCCGGAGGGAAGCTCTTCGTGCATATCTTCACGCACAAGGACTACGCCTACCATTTCGAGGGCACGGACCCCTCGGACTGGATCACGCGGTATTTTTTCGCCGGCGGCACCATGCCCTCGGATCACCTGCTGCTATATTTCCAGGACGACCTCAAAATCGATCGCCACTGGCGGGTCTGCGGCACCCATTATCAGCGCACCTCCGAGGCGTGGCTGAAGGAAATGGATACCCATGCCGCCGACATCCGCCCCATCCTCGAGGATACCTACGGCGCAGAGAATTTCGCTCGGTGGCGAGCCTACTGGCGGGTGTTTTTCATGGCATGCGCGGAGCTTTGGGGGTATCGGGACGGTTCCGAGTGGATCGTCAGTCACTACCTTTTCCGAAAATGAAGCGTGCGCTCCTTTTCCTAGCCATCCCGACCATGGCCTGGAGCCAGAGCGTGCCCGATCTCATCCGCAAAACCGACGCCCTCGACGCGAAGAACCGCAACGCCGAGGCGCTCGTCGTCATCCAGCAGGCGGACCAGCTTTCCCCCGGCAACGTGGAAATTCTGTACCGGCTGGCCAAGCAGAAAGCCCAGCTCATGCTGGACGCCAAATCCTCCGCCGAGCGCAAGCAACTCGGCGCCGAGGCTTTGGATGCCGCCCAGCGCGCCGTCGCAGCCGACCCGAAAAGCGCCGAGGCGCATCTTTCCCTCTCCATCGTCTACGGACGGCTCGCCCAGGATGAATCTGCCCGCCGCAAGGTGGAGCTCTCCCGCCTCATCCGCGACGAGGCGGAAATCGCCGCCAGTCTCGATCCGAAGGAAGACTACGCCTGGCATGTCCTGGGGCGCTGGAACTACGAGATGGCGAACTTCAATGCCGTACTGAAGGCGCTCGCCCAGGCGATTTACGGAAAATTTCCCGACGCCTCGAATGAAAAGGCGGTAGAGTACTTGGAAAAAGCCGTCGCGCTACGTCCCGACAGGGTTGTCCACCAGATCGAACTTGGCCGTGCCTACCTCGCAATCGGTGAAAAAGACAAGGCGCGCGCCGCCTTGGAAAAGGGACTTTCCTTGCCTTCCGTGGCCAAGGATGACAATGAGACAAAAGAACGGGGGCGCAAAGCGCTCAGCCAGTTGAACTGATCCTCCATGTCCCGAGTCCTTATCCTAACCGCCAGCATGGGCGAAGGCCACAACACGGCCGCCCGCAACATTCGCGAAGCCATCATCGCCGAGACGAACGGCACCGCCGAGGTGCTCGTCGCCGATCCCTACACCCGCACCAACCCGGTCATCAACAAATTGATGCAGACCGGGTACTCCACGGCCATCAACAGCTATCCGCGCGCCTGGAAGGTCGTCTTCGAGCTCCTGAGCAAGCCGGGCGTGGTCGAGGGCATGGGGCCCATGCTCAACGAGCTGACCGCCGCGGTGAAATCGCTGATCGAGGAGTTTCAGCCCGATGTCATCGCCTCGACCTACCCGATCTTTTCCTTCCTCATCAGCAAGATCCGCAAGAAGAACCCCGCTCTCAAGACGCCGCTCTTCACCATCATCACGGATTCCACGATGATCAACTCGGCGTGGTACCGTCACCCCTGCGAGGGGTCGATCGTGGCCGATGAGCAGACGGCGAATGTCCTGAAACACGACGGCGTTCCCTCGGAACGCATCCATGTCCTCGGCTTCCCGGTCAGCCTCGCCTTTGAATCCCTGGCCCCTTGCGAACCACCGGCAAACGGCCACTGGAAGGCGCTCTTTTTCCCCGGAGGCACGTCTCCGCACGCCATTGCCGTCCTGGAGGCCCTCGGCGAGCTGCCCAATCTCGATCTCACCGTCGTGACAGGCCGGCGCCAGCAGGTCATGCGCAAACTTCAGGCTGCAGGAGTCCCGCGCAGGGGCAGGCTCATCGGGTGGACGGACCAGATGCCCCACCTCATGGCCACCCACCATGTCTTCATCGGCAAGGCTGGCGGCGCGACCGTACAGGAGGCCATCACGGCAGAAATCCCCTTCCTCGTCAGCCATGTCGTACCGGGGCAGGAGGAGGGCAACATCTCGCTCATCGAGCAATGCGGCATCGGCGCTCTCGCCGTGGGCGCTCCCAGCCGGCTGCGCGATGTCGTGGCCGGCATGCAGGCCAATGACGGGGCAGTCTGGAAAGCCTGGCGATGCAATCTGGCGAAGATGAAAAAGCCCTCGGCGTCGCGCGCCATAGCGAAGTTTCTCCTCGCCCACGTGTGACCAGCATCTTCCGGCGCTATGCGGACGTGTACGCTATCATGTTCCGCAATTCCCTGATCCGGGAGATGAGCTTCAAGGCCAACTTCCTCCTCTGGATGCTGGTCGAGGTCCTCTGGTTTATCGGGCAGCTCGTCTTCATCGAGGTCATCTTCAGCTACGTCGAGCGGATCGGGGACTGGACGAAATGGGAGGTCGTTCTCCTCGTGGGAACCCACCAGCTCATTTCCCAGATTTTTCAGGCGTTCTTTTACGCCAATCTCTCCGCTTTGCCTGAGCTGGTGCGCACGGGACGGCTCGATTTTCTCCTGCTCCAGCCCATCGACGGCCAGTTTGCCGTTTCCACCAAGCAGTTCGGCCTCGACAGCATGATCAACGCCCTCATCGGCGTGGCCTTCATCGTCATGGCGCTGGTCAAGCTCGCCGTCGTCCCGACCGCGGGCCAGATCGCGCTCTTTTGCGCCGCCGTGCTCCTCGGGGTGATGATCCACTACAGCATTTTCCTGCTCCTCGCCACGGCGAGCTTCTGGATCGTGCGGACCGAGGGGCTCATCTACGGGTACTACAGTATTTTTAATATTGGCCGATATCCGGATGTCATCTTCACCGGCGCGTTCAAGTTCGTCTTCAGTTGGATCATCCCGGTCATCGTGGTGACGAATGTCCCGGCCCGCCTGCTTTTGCGCACCGGAGATTCCGCGTGGGTACTGCTGGGGCAGTTGCTCATGGCGGCCGCGTTTGTCCTCGCCGCCACGCGGGTGTACTGGAAGCTCTCGCTGCGCCGGTACTCCAGCGCCAGTTCCTAGGCCGCCTTCTTAGGCTTCCAGTAAAACATGATCCCGATGCCGATGCAGATGGCAAGGGAACCGATCCATTTCAGGAGCCAGCCCGGATCGTAGAGCACCTGAAGCGTCGTCTCATCGAGGTCGCGGGGGTTCCACTGGGCCTGGGAGAACTTGTAGTTGATCCCGGTAAGATTCGCCCAAAGCGTGCCAGGGAAACTGGCGGGATAGTTCATACGGGCGACACCGGTCTTGGTCGTTCCGTTCTGCAAGTCCCGGAATTCAATCGTCGCCCGGAAATCCGCCGGGGTATCCGTGCCTTCGTCACGCGGCACCTCGAAGTTGACCAACTGGAGCGTGAAAGGAAGCGTCTGCGGGCGGAGGCCGTACCCGAAGCGCGCAGTGTTATTGCCCGCCGTAAGGACTGTCACCTCACCCGACTCGATCCACCTATCGGCTCCACGCGAGCCATCGGCATTCATCAGGTGGGCGCGAATGCCGGGAATGCCCTGCACGCCCTTGGGCAGCTCGGGGCCGGGTTTCACTGTGGAAGTCACCTGCGCCTGGGGCAGGATTTCCTCCACCTGCACCTGCCAGTCGGCCCAGCGAAGCGGGATTGTCTCGCCCTTCGCAGCCTGACCGCTGGCGTAGACCTGGCCTCCGCGCGAAAGCTGGTACTTCAAAACGCCATCCTCGATCGCGGCCTTGAAGAGCGGCTTGGCATCGGCGGTCTCCGCGCCTTTCGCGATGCGCACGAGCAGGGCGGGATTATTCGGCTGGTCGCTGCGGCTCGTGGGCTGGCCGTTCTGCATGGCGAAGTCCGGCCAGTACCGCTCAACCGAGATCAGCGCCCCGGCCTCGTGGAAGGTCTGTCCGACAACCTCCTCGCGGGCATAGGTCGCTCCCGTTCCATCCGGTGCCACCACGGTGACCGTCCTGCCATCCGGGCTGAGCCTCACGCCGATACCCGTGGTGATGGGTCCCGTGACAACCGGGGCAAATTTCGCAAAAACCATCTGCGTCTCGCGGGGAATCTCTGTCGCTTCCCCGGTGAGCGTCGGAACGAGCGAGACACGCGCGAGACCAAAGAAATCCCTCTCGTCCGCCCGGCCTGCCTGCACGATGAGGGGCATTTCCAGCGACTGGCCCATCATGCGGCTGGCGAAATGAAGCTGCACTCCCTCTCCTCCGGTTCCATTGGAAGCGGCGACGAGCTTTTCCTCGCGAACCACGTTGGGGGAAAAATCATCGGCCACCACTTTCATCCCGGTTTCCGGCACCTGAAACGTCCTGGGCCGATCCGGCGACAAGCGGGCCGTTTCTCCATCGAAGGGCATGATGTAGACGCCATCCTGGGACGGACTCTCCATCCAGATGACGCTTTGGCTGGTCGTGACGCGGTTGACCGGCGGAGCACCCTTCAGGAGGGTGACATTGCCCTCAAATCCCGTGTGCAGACCGATCATCGCCCCGGCCAGCAAGGTGATGATGCCGTAATGCGTCACAATGAACCCGACATGCTTCTGCTGCCAGGGCCAGCGTGTGAGCGTAACGGCGAAGAGATTGATGCACAGGAGGACGAGGCCGAAGAGAAACCACGGCGATTTGTAAATGTAGACCTGGGCGAAGCGCGTGTTGAACCCCGACTCCGTGAACGTCGCCGCCGCGCAGGCAATGGCAATGGCCCCCAGCAGGATGACGGCGAACTTCAGCGATCCGAGGATGTGAACGACCCGCCAAAAGGTCGAGCGACGCTGGCGTGCCGCGATCATCTCCCGGCGGAGGCGGGCGGCATCGGGGGCGGGAGTTACATCAGCGGTCATGACCGGAAGGAAGCTATTGCGTCAGGCGATTATTTCAACCATTGGCGTCAGGGCACATTCGAGGTACGTTCCCGGCGATGCCGCAGTTTCCCCGTGCTCTCCGCTGGATCATCCCGTGCTCGGTCGTGGTCCTCTTCCTGGCCGCTCTCGCCATCGGCTCCCTCTGGGTAAAGTCCTACCTGCGAAGCGACGCCTTTCGCCACCTGATCGAGGAAAAGACAGGCGAAGCCGTGAAAGGCCGGGCCGCCTACGAACCGCTCCGCTGGATCGGGGCGTCGGTTTTCTCCAATCAGCTCTCCATCACGGGCGAGGCGGGTTCCCCGCTCGCCAGCCTGACTGCCGACCAGCTCCGTGCAACCATAGCCTGGCGCGCCATCTTTGACGGAGCGTGGCGCATCGAGAACCTCGAGTCCGCCCGCGTGCTCGCCACCTTCCGCCCGGGTTCCTTCGCCTCGGAGTCCTCATCGTCGCTGGCCTCGTCGCCAGAGCCCGCCATCGCCAAATGGCTGCCGCATCGCTTTGAGATCGGCTCGGTTTCCACCCCTCTTGCCTCGGTGCGTTTCCTGGACGCGGCGGACAAGGAGCGATTTACCCTCGCCGAAAGCTCGCTGCGCATGAAGCCCGACGGAGCAAGCTGGCTGCTGGAGGGCCAGGGGGGGATGTTCACCGTCGCAGGATTTCCCCAGATGAAAGTCGAGAGCTTCCGCTCGCGCATCCACAAGGACGTGTTTTTCCTCACCGATTCCCAGCTTCAGCTAGGCGACTCCGGACTCGTGACCGTCTCCGGGGAATTCTCCAAAGCCGCCAAGGTGCGGGTGGCATGGGATCGCGTGAATATCGACCAGTTTCTCGCGCCCCACTGGCGGAAAAAGCTCTCCGCCACCATGGCGGGAACAGCCGACATCGTCGTGCCGGACGGTCGGAATGCGACGGCGACGGGCAAATTCACCCTCACCGAGGGTCTGGTGCAAAAGGTGCCGCTCCTCGATCAAATCGCGAAATTCACCGGAGCTCCCCAATTTCGCCGCATGCCCGTACAGGAGGTCTCATCCGATTTCTCCTGGCAAAACGGCATCCTCACGCTGACGAATTTCATCGGCGAGTCCAAGGGCCTGCTGCGCCTGGAGGGCACCTGCACGATCGGAGCTGGCCAGCAAATCGATGGCACCTTCCGCATCGGCGTCACGCCGCAGACGGTGCAGTGGCTGCCGGGTTCGCGAGAGAAAGTCTTCACCGAAGCCGGGGAGGGCTATCTTTGGACCTCGCTCAAGATCGGCGGCACGGTGGAAAATCCCACCGAAGACCTTTCCGGTCGGTTGCTTGCCGCCATGGGCGAACAGGTGATCGAAGAGGGAACAAAAGCCCTCGATAATCTCCCCGCTCCCGCCCGCGAAGGTGCAAAACAGGCGCTCGACCTGCTGAAGCCTTTTTTCCAGTAACCCGGCCCGGTCAGAGCTGGCGGCGGTAGTCGAGGATGCCCTGGGCAATGGCCCGGGCCAGACGATCCCGATAGGCGGCGCTGCGAGCCAGCGCGGTATCCTGGGGATTCGTCAGAAAGCCGCACTCCACCAGCACAGCGGTCTTTTTGTTGTTTCGCAGGACATAGTACCGGGCGCGCTTGATGCCGCGGTTGTCGCCATCGGTGGTGGCTGCCACGCGGCGATGAATGTAGCTGGCCAGCCGTGCGCCCGACTGGCTGAAATAAAACGTCTCGACGCCGCGGGCTCCGACGCGGGTGGCGGAGTTGAAGTGGATGCTGACGAAAACCGCGTTCGACTGCCGGTTGGAGGCCGCGACGCGGAAAGAAAGCGGTATGAAGGTATCGTCGCTGCGGGTCATGACGACACGCAGCCCGGCATTCTGCAGATACGTACGCACCCGCTTGGACACATCGAGCGCCACGCCTTTTTCCGGGATGATGTTCTGGGGTATGCCTCCCCGGTCGCTGCCGCCATGGCCGGCGTCGATCACGACGGTACTAAACGGCGCTGCGACGACCCCGGCAGCGGAAAGAACAAACCAGACAACAATGGCTAGGAACGCACGCAGAAACATGGAATCGATGAGGCACCTGTAAACCACCTCCTCGCTCCACACAAGACCAGCAGACATCTCTTCCTGATTTGCTTGGAAATTTCTTATCAACCCTCCAGATTTTCCCCGTTCATGGCTGAGATCTCTCCCGAAGCTACCGCCCGGCTGCAACATCTGCGCCGTACGCTCAATGACGTTCTCTTCGGTCAGGAGCAGCTTGTGGATTCTGTCATCATCGGCCTGCTCTCGCGCGGGCATCTGCTGCTGGAGGGATTGCCGGGCCTCGGAAAGACCGAGCTGGTCAAGGGACTTGCCAAGACGCTCCAGATGGAGGCCCGCCGCATCCAGTTCACGCCCGACCTGCTTCCCGGTGACATCACGGGCAATCCGGTGCTCCAGGAGGTCAATGGCCGCCGGGAGTTTGTCTTCCAGCCTGGGCCGCTCTTCGCGCCCCTTGTACTGGCCGACGAGATCAACCGCGCCTCGCCCAAGACGCAATCCGCCCTGCTGGAAGCCATGCAGGAACGCCGCGTCACCGTGATGGGCGAAACGCACCAGCTACCCGAGCCATTTTTCGTTCTCGCCACGCAAAACCCGATCGAACTTGAGGGCACCTATCCGCTGCCCGAGGCGCAGCTCGACCGCTTCCTTTTCAAGCTCGAGGTCACGCGCAACTCCGTCGAGGTGCTCCAGCGCATCGTCCAGCACCGCGAGATCGGCATCGAGCCGACCGTGGAGGCTGTGATGAACCGCGAGGAACTCCTCGAACTCAGCTCACTGGCTCGCGCCATTCATCTTCCCGACGTGGTGGCCAACTACATCGCCCGCGTCGTCGATGCGACGCACGAGATTGCCGGAGTGAAATACGGTGCCAGTCCCCGGGCCGCGCTGGCCCTCGCCGCCGCGGCAAAATCCGCCGCCCTGCTCCACGGGAGGCCCAACGCCAGCTTCGAAGACGTCGAAGCCCTGGCCCGTCCCGTCCTCCAGCATCGACTGGTCCTCGACTACACCGCACGACTGTCCGGCCGCACCCCGGCCGAGGTCGTGAGAGAAATCCTCCACATCGTCCCGAAGCAGAGCAAAGCCGCCCCCGACGTATTGAAAGCCGCCAAGCTATGATGCGCCGACTCGCCGCGGTTCTCTTCGCGCTCTCGACACTGGCCAGCGCCCCGGCCCAGGAGCGTTTCACCGGCATCGAATTTGAGAAAGGCAGCGGGATCGCGATGAAGGTCACGAGCCATTACGACGATATCCCGCCTTCCGGGATGCTGCCCATACGGATCGAGGTGGCCAATCGCAGCGCCTCCCCGCGGAGATGGGATGTGCTGGTGATGCAGTCGACTCCTATGCAGGGAGCCTCGAGCCGCCTACTCGCCTCGGTGGAGGTGCCTGCGCGGAGCGAGCGCTCCTTTGAGCTTCTCGCTCCCTTGCTCACTCAGGGCGAGGCCTATCGGTACTCGACCGTTTCCGTTTCCATCTCCGGCTACGGAGTGCGAAACCCGATCGCCTCGATCAATGGGAACTCCAGTGGCCGCCCCTCCGCCTACACCGGTGTCAGCAAGACCCTGTACGCCGACGTCTGGGAGCACGTCCGGGACCGGCTCCAGAAAAAGAGCCTGAATCTCAACGGCTCCTCCCTCGACCTGCTCTGGCTGCCAGACGACTGGCGCGCCTTGGCAGGCTTTGACAAGATCGTGCTCACGGCGGATGACTGGCTCGCCCTCGCCGCCGAACAGCGCTCCGCCCTGTCAAACTGGCTCATCCTGGGCGGAGATCTCTACCTGGTGGGAGATCCCGCCATCTCCGGGCTGCCTGCCGCAGGCCGCAATGGCGTGGGCCGGGTGATCTACTGGCCCGCCTCCGGCGACCTGATCGCCCTCCTGTCCGATGTCATCGAGAAGGGCTTCGCCTCGCCGTCGCCGATGGCGGGGTACTCCTGGTCCTGGAAGCTGGTCCAGCTCGTGGGCCGTCCCGTGCCGCCATTTATCGCTCTCATCGCCTTTATCATCCTCTTCGCGGTCATCGTCGGACCGGTGAATTTCCTCCTCTTCGCCCCGGCAGGTCACCGGCATCGGCTTTTCTGGACCACACCACTGATTTCCCTGAGCGCCAGCATCCTGCTGATCCTCCTCATCATCCTCTCGGAGGGGTTTGGCGGGAAGGGCAAGTACGTGACAGCCACGATGAGCCTGCCCTCGCGCAACCAAACCGTGATCTGGCAGGAACAGGTCTCCCGCACCGGCGTGCTGGCGGGCCAGGCTTTCCCCGTCATCCCGGGAAGCACGCTTTCCTCCCTCCCGCTCAGTGATGCTTCCCTCGGTCGGAGAGGGGAGCGCGGCAAGACTTTCAGCCTTTCCGGCATGACCTGGAGCGGCGATTGGTTCCAAAGCCGCCGGACGCAGGCGCAACGGATCGAGGCCATCGCGCCATCGCGCGAGCGCGTGGAGATCCGCGGCGACGAGCACGCCCCTCAGGCGCTCTCGACTTTTGGCCAGCCGCTCAACAATTTCTTCTACTTCGACAACAAGGGCAGCGTCTGGTTTGCCGCGCAGCTCAAGCCGGGAAAACCGCGCACTCTGGCTCCGTCCTCCATGGAAAAATTCGCGGCCTGGAAGAAAATCAATTCCATGGAAGCCGCCGGAGGGGTGATCAAGGAGGTCATGAAAACCTTCGAGATCGATCCCCCCAACGACAAATTCTTCGCCGCCATGGAATCCGCCCCGCTGCCGACTCTCAGCTCGTTGAAGTGGACACAGGCCGGAGGTGTGGTATTTGGCGAAGTCCTGCGACCATGACATTTCTCGACCAGATTCTCAAAGATGCGGCAGACGAACTCTCCGCGACCAAATCCCGACGCCCGATCACCGAGATCCGGGGCATGATCGCCGACGCCCCGCCGGTGCGTTCGCTGCCCGAATCCCTTGAGGCCGGTTTCTGCCTCATTGCCGAGATCAAGCAGCGGTCGCCCAGCGTGGGACCGATGCGCGAGGAAAACGTCGCCGACGCTCTCGGTGCTTACGAGGAATCTCCCATCGTGCGCGGCATCTCGATCCTGACGAATCAACTGCATTTCGGCGGCTCCATCGAATACCTTGCCGCCTGCCGGGCCACGGCGACGAAGCCGCTGCTGCGCAAGGATTTCATCATGGAGGAGTATCAGGTCCGCGAGGCCCGGGCCTTCGGCGCGGATGCCATCCTCCTCATGGCCAACGTGCTCGATGCCGCACGGCTGGCGGGCTTTTACGACCTCGCTCGCGAACTCGGCATGCAGGCGCTCTTTGAGGTGCATACCGAGGAGGAAATCGCGATGCTCCCTCCCGATGTGCGCCTGGCGGGCATCAACAGCCGGAAGTTCAAGTCGACCTCCGGCTTTGTCGGAGCCAAGGGTGCGTCGGACAAGGATTTCAGCCTCGACTACGGTGCGTTTGAGCTAGCTGCCAAGCTCCCTGCCGGGGCGCTGAAGGTGGCGGAAAGCGGACTTTCCGCCTCAAACGTCGCCTCGGTGCGCGGGAAATTCCACGCGGGCCTCGTCGGCACGTCGCTGCTGCGCGATTCGCGCGGCATTCGCCCCTGCCTCGGGGAATTCGAGGATGCTCTGCATGGCTGATCCCATCATCGAGGTCGAGCGCCTGGAGCGCGATTTTGGCAACGTCAAGGCCGTGAAGGACGTGACGTTCTCGATCGAGCGCGGCACCGTCGCCGGATTCATCGGCGCCAACGGAGCAGGCAAGACGACCACGATGCGCATGATGGTCACGCTGGAGACGCCGACGGCGGGAGCGATCCGCATCGGCGGAGACGACGTGATCGACAAGCCGGCGGAGATTCGCCGCCGGGTGGGCTGGATGCCGGATCACTTCGGCACCTACGACAACGTCACGGTCTACGAGTATCTGGATTTCTTCGGGCGGGCCTTCGGTTATCGCCGGGAGGAGCGTCTGCGCCGCCTCGAGGAGGTGATGGAGTTCACCGATCTCACTCCGCTGGCCGACCGGGCGATGAACTCCCTCTCCAAGGGCATGAACCAGCGGCTCTGCCTGGGCCGCACGCTCATTCACGACCCTGAGGTGCTCGTGCTCGATGAACCCGCCGCGGGTCTCGATCCCAAGGCCCGCATCGAGTTCAAGAACCTCGTCCGCCTCCTCGCCGAGAGGGGCAAGACCATCTTTATCAGCTCCCACATCCTTTCCGAACTCGGCGAGATGTGCGACCAGCTTGTCTTCATCGACGATGGCCGCATCGTCCACCATGGCACCACGGAGAGCCTCACCCGCCAGAGCGGCAGCGAAACCCTCATCGAGGTGCGCGTCGCAGGGGACCCGGAGCCGCTTTATCAATGGCTCGCCGCAGCCACGACGATCACCCTCGCCGACCGTCACAAGGACGGCGCTAGGCTCCGGGTTGGCGACCTCTCTGATGAGGATGCCGCCGCGCTGCTGCGCCGGATGATCCTCGACGGTATCGCCGTGCAGGGCTTTACCCGCATCGAACGCCGGCTGGAAGACGCCTTTGTCGACATGTTGCGCATGACTCCTCCCCCTCTCCCATGATCAGCTCGGCCACACACTCGGATTTCGCCGACTGGATCAGCCCGGTGCTGGTCAAGGAACTGCGCCAGGGCCTGCGCTCGAAGCTTTTCATGTCGGCGTTTTTCATCACGCAGCTCCTCATGATTGCAAGCGTGCTGATGAATCTGGCGATTGCCAGCGCCATGGACTCCACGGTCGGTGAAGCCAAGGGATTCACCGACGGGCTTTTCTGGTTTCTCATCAGCCTGCCGCTGGTTCTCGGCATGCCGATGCGCGGCTTCACCGCGATTCACTCGGAGATCAAGGATCGCACCATCGAACTGGTCCTGCTCAGCCACCTCTCGTCCTGGCGCATCGCCCTGGGGAAATGGACCGCGCTCATCATCCAGACCCTCCTGCTCGTGTGCTCGGTGCTGCCGTATGTCCTGCTCCGCTACTATCTCGGCGGGGTCAACATCCTGGCCGACCTGCAGAGCCTCGGGCTTCTCTTTATCTTCAGTTGCGCCCTGACCGCGATTACAGTGGCGATGTCGCCCTACGAGTCCAAGATCCTCCGCTCGCTCTTCGTCATCCTCCTCTTCATCGGAGCCTGGTTTCTCCTGGGTTCCGTGATGGTCTGGCTGACGTTCTCGAGCGTTTACGGCAGCCTGCCGGGGTCAAGCCGGCTGCAACCCTGGCAGGTCTATATCATGATGGCGGTCTTTGTGCCGGCCTTTATCATTCTCTGCCTGGAGATGGCCGCTTCGCGCATCGCCCCGGCGGCGGAAAACCATTCCTTGCGCAAGCGCCTCCTCGGCGTCTTTCTCGTCGGAGCCGCGGCCATCCTCGATCTCACCGGCATCGGCAACAAAAACGCCATCATCGTGGCGGCGATTCTGCTCATTCCGCTGCTCATCGATGCGCTGGCGGAGCCCGCTGCCTTCTCGCTTCCGGTCTGGAAACGCTTCTTCGCCCGGGGTCTGCCCGGTCGGCTGGCCGCGTGGGTGATCGCTCCGGGGTGGGTTTCCGCCACGGTCTTCAGTGTCGCTCTCATCGCGGCCCTGGGCGCGATCGCCGCGTGGCTGGGATTTCTTGGCTCCATGCAAGGCAAGATCATGCTCGTGAGCTATGCCGGAACGCTCCTGCTGCCTGCGGCCATCCTCCGCCTTGCGCTGCCGGGCGCAAAAAACTTCCTCGGTTTTTATATCGCACTTCAGTTCTTCTTCATACTCATCACGCTGCTCGTCTCGATCATTACCCAGTCGCTGAATGAGCCGTTCACCTCGTGGCTCGCCCCGCTGCCCATGTCGGCGCTGCTCCTGAGCCTTTTCAACAATGTCCCGGGTTCCGGGCAGCCGACCTTCCTTCTGCTGAACTCTGTCGCAACCGGGGCCAGCGTGGCGTTTCTGGCCCTGCGTTCCCTCATGCCGTGGCGTGACTTCTCGGCAAACCTGCGCCAACATCCCGCGCACAATGGCTGATTTCGCTATCCCGTCCGGCGACACCCCGGATTCTGATTTTGACATCTCGCTCCGCCCGCCGCTCTTTGCCGAGTTTACGGGCCAGGAGAAGACCGTCGATCGCCTCCAGCTCCTGGTCGAGGCGGCGACGCAGCGCGGCGAGGCGCTCCAGCATATCCTGCTCAGCGGCCCTCCGGGGCTCGGCAAGACGACGCTCGCCTACATCATCGGCAACGCCATGGGAGCGGACGTGAAATCGACCAGCGGCCCGATGATCGAAAAGGCCGGGGATCTCGCCGGGCTACTCACCAACATGGAGCGGGGCGGGGTGCTCTTCATCGACGAGATCCACCGCCTCCAGCCGACCATCGAGGAGTACCTGTACTCCGCCATGGAGGACTTCAAGCTCGACATCGTGATCGACCAAGGGCCGAGCGCCCGCAGTGTGCGGCTGAATATCGCGCGCTTCACCCTCATCGGTGCCACCACGCGCTCCGGCATGATCAGTGCGCCGCTCCGGTCGCGCTTTGGCATGACCTGCCGGCTGGACTACTACGACGCCGAGCATTTGCAGAAGATCGTCCTCCGCAGCGCGGGGCTCCTCAACGCCGAGATCGAACCCGAGGGCGCGCTCGAGATCGCCCGACGGTCGCGCGGCACGCCTCGCATCACGAACAATCTGCTGCGCTGGGTGCGCGATTATGCCCAGGTGCGCGGCACCGGCCTCATCACCGGGCCTATCGCCCGGCAGGCGCTCGCCATGCTGGAGATCGACGAGGACGGCTTTGACGAGATGGACAAGCGCATCATCGAGGCGCTGATCAGCCTTTTCAACGGGGGGCCGGTGGGCGTAAATTCCCTCGCCGTGGCCATCGGCGAAGAACCCGGCACGATCGAGGAGGTGCACGAGCCGTATCTGATCATGAACGGCTATATCAAGCGCACCCCGCAGGGCCGTGTCGCCCTCACCCGCTCCTACCGCAAGCTCGGCCTGGAACCGCCGCGCAACGCGCCGCAGAGCGATCTCTTCGGCCAATAGCCCAACACCAATAAAGCGTATGCGTTACGCGCTCCTACTCCTGCTCGCCGCCGCCCTCACCCGGGTGGAGGGTGCTAATCTTCGCGATCAACTCAAGCTGGCGGAAAAGGAGGCCGACCGCCCCGCGCAGATCGAGATCATCCGCCGCCTCCTTGCCGCCGAACCCGATGATGGAGACCTCCGCGGCCATCTGCTTCAGCTCTGGCTCACGGAGGGCGACTACGACATGGCGGCTCGCACGCTGGACGACTGGACGACCGCCCCGGAAGATGTCGCCGTCTCCGCCCGGGCGACCATTTTCCTGGCCGGCGGTCATGAAGACGACGCCATCCGCGTGCTGGAAACCTATCACGCCAAGGCTCCCGCCGATCTCGCCATCACCCGCCAGCTTACCGGCTACCTGGCAGGAAACCCGGCGCGCCAACTGTCCTTGCTGGAAACCGCTCCCGGGGTGGCTGAGAACCCCGATCTCCTCGTTTCGCGTGCCTTCGCCCGCCTTTACCTCCAGGACTACGCCGGCGCACTGGCGGACTTTGCCTTGGCAGACCAGATCGCTCCGCAGAGTGACGTGGTGGCAAACAATCGTGCGGAGTTTGATCGGGTGCGCATCGCCGCCGAGGGCATTCGCCAGGCCTCCGAGCAACTCGCGCAAAACCCGAGGGATTTCTCCGCCCGCACCCGTCGCGCCTACTGGCATCTCTCCATGGGATATCGCACCACCTCGCTGGACAAAGCCACGGCAGACGCGGAAGCCGCCCTGGCGCTCGCGCCCGGCAGTTCCGCCGCCCGGCTCATGCTCGCCACGGCCCTCGTCCGCTCGGGCAAGCTCACTAAGGACGCCGCGCTCAAAAAGTACGGCGTCGATCTCTCGAAATCCTTCATCATTCCCGAGACACTCCGTCAGCTCATCGCCGAGGATCTGAAGCTTCAGAAAGACCCGAAGGACGGCAACGCTCTGACCGCACGCGCGAACCTCCTCAGCCATCTCCCGGCTCAATTCCAGCTCGCCCTCAACGACACAAACACCGCCCTCGATCTCGATCCCAATAACGCTGCTGCCGCAGAAGAACGCATTTACATCCTGGTAAAGACGGGCAAGCAGGACGAGGCCGTCTCCGCCTTGCGCAAGCTGGCCGCGACACGGCCGCCGCCGGGAATCCTTTCCGCCGCCTCTCTCATCGTCGCGGGCAGCTACCTGCAATCCAATCGCTACCGCGAGGCACTCGATTTCGCCAGTGAAGCGATCTCCGCCAAGCCGACGGGGGATGCCTACAAGCTCCGCGCATCGGTATGGGTGCGCATGGATCGACCGGAAGACGCCAGGGCCGACATTGCGAAAGCCACAACCCTCCAAAAGAACCGGCGATGAAACGTATCTCCCTGCTTCTGATCGCAGCCCTCTCCACCGCCATCGCCCTGGAGCCTCCCCCGGCTCGCAAAGGCGAGACCGCACAGCAGGCCGCCACCCCAACCGTTAAGAACGAGCCCGTCTTCACCATGGAGGAGGACACCCGGCCCTTCTCCAATGCTCCCGAGGCAGGGGGCCTTTCCATCAGCGGCCATGACGTTCCGCTCCAGCCCTACAACAGTATTGACGTCTCCTTTCCCGCGCCGATGGTGACATCGGACAAGGTCGACGCCGAGGATCAGCCGTCTCCCGTGACAGCGTGGCCAAAGCTCGACGCGACGTGGACATGGCGCTCGCCGACGGAGGGATCGCTCATGATCAACGGCCCGCTCGTCCCCGGGCAGACGTACCGCTTCCGCCTCGTCTCTGGTCTCAAGGATCTCGCGGGAAATGCATTGCCCGTAGATTCATGGGGTTTCGAGGCCAAGACTGATCCGCTTCGCATCGTGGAGTCCGGCTATGGCGGCAGCGGCGGCTTGAGCAGCCAGCCCCAGGTCCGGCTGGAGCTTAACTTTCCCATCCGTCTCGCCACTGCGGCTGAGTCTGTCTGGTTCCAGGATCGCGTGACACGCGTGCGGTTCCCGGCGGAGGTGCTGCTGAACCGCGCCCAGGGGGTGCTCGACACCAAGGTGGTCGATGTCGCCCCGGATGCCGACACGAAGGTATACGACTTTCGCGTGCGGCCGCTCTCCCCGCTGCCAATGAACCGCCGATTCGATCTCGTGATCGACGGCATCCAGGATGCCTACGCGGGGCGCACGCTGCCTTATCCCAAGGTGATTCCGCTCGGAACCACGGAGCCTCTTTCCATCCTCACCGTCGCGGCGGCAAACCGCCCGATGGAAAAACCCCGCATCGAGATCAAATTTGACGAATGGCTTGGCGATGCCCCGCTCCCGCCCACGGCGGTGAAAATCACGCCGGAGGTGCCGCATTTGCAACTGCGCAAGGACGGGCAATTCATCTACGCCGAAGGCGACTTTGACCGGACCGTCCACTACACCGTGGAGATCGATTCGGACATCCGGGGATACAGCGGATACGGGCTGGCCAAGGCGGAGCGCTGGGGCGCGACCTTCCGCCCGTTCCCTGGCACGGTGATCTTCCCCGACCGCGAGGTGCGCCAGCGCTCGGTGCTGGGATTGTCCTTTGCCTTTTATCAGTTCAACACCTCGGAGCTGACATGGAGGATCGCGCCGATCCCCCTCGACAAGCTCACCCAGGTGCAGGCGGCCGAGAAGGAGTTCACCCAGCCGCTCACCGACGAGGCAGGCAACCAGCAGTGGACGGAGGAGGGAAACTTCCGCTACGTCCCCTCGCAGCCGCTCATCGAGACGCTCCAGCTCGCGCCGATCGGGTCGGGGACGTTCCCGGCCAGCACGGAGCAAAAGGAGGTGCTGCGTGAAATCGCATGGAAGCCGGACAACTCGGCGACGCTCGACGGTCCCATGCTTCTTGAGGTGACAGGCAAGGACTCCACGGGGCGCGTGATCGGCAATCGCGCCATCATTTACTTCGGAGAGGCCGCCATCACCCGCAAGGTCTCCGCGGCTCAAACCGAGGTGCGCATCGCCCGGATGAGCGACGCTCAGCCTGTGCCGGGAGCGACGGTTTCCGCGCTGGATTCCGACCTGCGCGAAATCACCTCCGCCACCACCAATGCCCAAGGCATCGCCTCGTGGCCGACTCCGGATGTCGCCGGTGCGCAGTACTATATCGCCAAGGCCGACGGCATCTCCACCCTGCAGCCGACGCGGCTCTCCGATCAGCTCGGCTCTGGTTCCCTCGCAGCCGTCCAGCCACCGCCGCTGCGGGCGTTTACCTTCACCGATCGTCCGCTTTACCGGCCCGGCCAGTCGGTGCAGTTCAAGGGCATCATCCGACAGGAAAAGGACGGCGGCCTGACCATTCCCGCCGGGGCGAGTGTGAACTGGCGAATCGAAAAGCAGTACGGTTCGCAGGAAGCCGTGGCCGAGGGTTCTGCCAAACTCGACGCCGAGGGAAGCTGGAACGGCCAGTGGACTCCTGCCGAGGGCTCGGCTGTCGGAGATTTCGTAGTTCGCACCTTGCTCGATGGCACTCCGGTCGGCGACCCCGCCCAGTTCAAGGTCGAGGAGTTCCGTAATCCGCCCTTCAACGTCATCTGCGAGGAGGCAAAAGTGGAGAGTCCCGCGGAATCCATCATCACCGTCAGCTCGCAATATTTCCACGGCGCTCCCAATGCCGGGAGCCAGGTAAAGTGGACGGCAACCTGGGTAAGCGACTCCGCGGAAGGATATTATAACAGCTACACGTCAGACGACATGACGCGGGCGGATATTTATTCAGAAAATACTCACACCCCGACTTATGTGGCGGAAATCTCCGGGGAAACCGCTCTCGATGGCAATGGCCAGGCCGTCCTGCGCTGCAAGGCTCCGTTCCCTGATCCGGGTAATCGCGCGTTTTGCTCGGTCTCGTGGAAGGTCGAGGTGACCGGACCCGACAGCCAGACGATTCCCGGCGGCACCAGCCAGATCGTTCCCATGGGCAAGGTGCTCCTCGGCGTGAAGAATATCGACCATTCGGATGGAACGATCGCCTTCGCCTGGGATGCGCTGACTCCCTTCGGATCAGAACCCGACGCCGTGAACATCGAACTTTTCCATGTCGTCACCCGATCCGCGAAAGAACGCCTCGCCCCGAACGTCTATCGGTACCGGAACTTTGACCAATACATCTCCGTCGAAAAGAAAAGCCGCGTCACCGAACGCGAACTTTCCTTCCAACCCAAGGAGCCGGGCCGCTATGTCCTGGTGGTCTCACCGATAAAGGACAACGCGGCGTTCCCTGTGAGCGAGGATGCTTATCTCGAAGGCCCCGCCCCGGCCCAGGTGCCGGTGCAATCAGACAACACGGCGACCGTTTTCTCCCGCGCACCCTCGGATTCCATCTCCATCGACGATCAACGCTCTGGCGACCAGCCCTGGAAAGTCGGGGAAACCGCCAGCGTGCGCATTCTTTCGTCCACCGGCGGCATCGCGTGGGTGACGGTCGAGACGGATCGCATTCTGGAAACCTTCACCGTGCCTGTCCCGGCCAACTCGAGCCGCATCGACATCCCAATCAAGCCTGAGTACGAGCCGAATGTCACCGTCTCCGTGTATCTCCTGCGCCCGGGCGGCACCAATGAACTCGCCGGGGAGATCTACGGCTCGACGACACTTTTCGTTCGACAGCCGGATCGCGTGCTTTCCGTTGACGTGAAGACGACCAAGCCCGAGTACGAGCCGCGTGAGCCGATCTATGGCCGCGTCGCTGTGACCGCCGGAGACAGGCCGGTCGCCAACGCCGACCTCGCCATTTATGCCGTGGATGATTCGATCCTCGAGTTGGGCGAGTGGCATCTGCCTGTCCTGCTCCCGGCTTTCTTCCCGGGTCGTCCCCTCGGCGTCGTCACCTACTCCTCGCTCCGCGCCTACGTCGACAAGATCAACCCGCGATGGCTGACGATGAAGGGGTTCACCGCAGGCGATGGCGGAGACGATGCCTTTGCCAACACCACGTTTGCCCGCAAGGAATTCAAGCCGATCATCCTCTGGCAGCCGAATGTGAAGACGAATGCCGAGGGCATCGCGTCCTTCCAGTGCGAAGCGCCGGATAATCTCACGCGCTTCCGCGTCATCGCCGTGGCGCAGACGAGGGAAAGTCAATTCGGCGCGGGGAATTCCACTCTCACTGTGACCAAAAATCTGCTGCTCGACACCGCGCTGCCGCGCTTCGTTCGCGAAGGTGACGAGATTGAGCTGCGCGCCGTGGCCCGGCAGAAGCTCTGGGATTCCGCCAAACTCAAGGTGCGCTGCACCACCAGCGGGGGAGTGGAACTCACCGGCCCCGCCGAGCAGGAAATCTCCGCCGACCGTGATGCCCCCGCCGTGGTGAAGTTTCGCGCCAAGGCATCCGCCGTGGGCGGCTCGACCGTGAAATTTGACGTGGTGGCTCTGGATGACACGACGGTGACGGATTCCGTGGAGGTGCCGATGCCCATCGCCGAGCCGGTGATTCTGCGCAAGGACGCCGTCGCCGGAACGGTGGGCAACACCACGTTCAAAGTGGCCGAGGTGGCTCCTGGATCGTGGGAGAATGCAAAAGGCGACTTCGCTTTCGCCGTATCGACTACGCCCTGGCTGCCAAAGCTCCAGGGGATACCGTACCTGATCGAGTACCCGCATGGGTGCTTTGAGCAGAAATCCTCCCGTCTGCTGGCCTATACGTATCTCGGTGGCCTGTTGAAATACATCCCCGACGCCGGAGTGCGGAAGGAGAACTACCAGGACGTGATCACGCGCACGCTCGAGGAGTTTGAGCAAGGCCTGCTCTCCGATGGACGCCTGCCGTACTGGCCGGGCGGAACGACGGCTAATGACTTCGTGACCATCCAGGCTGCATGGTGCGTGAGCCAGGCGGAGGCTGCGGGCTTCGAGGTGCCGGAGCGGCTGGCTGACGAACTCCCCACCGCCCTGACCAACATGGTGCTCCAGCAGAACGGCATCTCCGCGATACCGACACTCCGTGCCTTTGCCTTCTTTACCCTCGCGACCTTCGGCAATAAGCCAGATGCCGCGCTCAAGTCCGCCGCAAACGAACTCTATCTCCAGCGCGACAAGATGGGGACAGACGGAAAGGCCATGCTTGCACTCGGCCTCTCCCTGCTCAAACTTGAGCCGGAGAAGCAGAGGACCATCGTCTCCGAACTGCCGAGGAATCCGGAAAGTATTGCCTTTAACCCGGAGACATTCTCCTCACAGACACGCACCCGTGCCCTGTGCGACTGGGCGCGGCTCGTCATCGCTCCCGGCCCGGATGACAAGGAGATTTCCGAGCGTCTCGGCAGGCTGCTGGAAACCGCGCAAAGCCTCTCGACCCAGGAAAACCTCTGGCTGCTTGTGACCTTCAACACGCTGCTCGATAAAACCTCCTTCGCCAAGCTGCGCGCCAACCGTCTCAAGCCCTCTGCCGCGACGGTTTCGGAAAACTCGACTGCCGCCGCATGGTCTCCGCAGACCCTGGCGAATCTCGCCATGTTCTCTGTCGACGGGTTGCCGAAGTCGACTGCCCCAGGCAGCTTCGTCCTGAGCGCCGCCTATCGCACGGCACTGCGCGATACTCCGGCCGAGATTCACGGCCTGAAGATCGAGCGCATCGTAAAGAACCTCACCGCGCCCGACCGCGACGGCAGCGCCGCGCATCCCTACAAGCTCGGTGACCAGGTGTTGATTTCCTACCGCTTCTCAGCGGAGGAAAGGCAGAGCTTCGTCGCGCTGGAGGACATGATTCCCGCCGGGCTGGAGATTGTGAATCCGAACCTCGCGCTCTTTGGCCGGTACTACGACATTCCGGCGGAGGGGGATGTATCGACTGCTTCCCTCTCGCACAGCGAAATCCGCGACCAGCAGACGAATCTTTACTTTGACCGCGTGGACAAGGGCCGCAGCAGCTACTCCGTGCTGGCCCGCGCCACCGCCGCAGGCAACTTCATCTGGCCCGCCACCCAGATCGTTCCGATGTACGACAGCCGGTTCTTTGGGCGGTCGGCCTCGAGCCAATGCGCCGTCGTCTCCGAGTAATCGTCGCTGCCGGAGCGCTGGCCGTCACAGGTTATGCGGCTTGGGAGCTGGCAATACATTTTGCCCCGCTCCCGCGCACGATCGATGATCCGCCGGTTGCCACTCCGGTGCTGGAGGACATGCGCGGAACGCCCTTTGCCGTCATTCCCTCCGCGACGATGCGCGCGGCGACGCCGGTCTCTCTCCGCGACATGGGACGCTGGCTGCCCTGGGCAACCGTGGCGATCGAAGACCATCGTTTCTGGGAACATCACGGTGTCGATTTCTACGCGACCACAGGCGCAGCGCTGCGAAACCTGCGCAATGGCACGATCATATCGGGCGCGTCGACCATCACCCAGCAGGTGGTGAAGCTCGCCAGCCGCCGCGAGGGCCGCGCCCCCCGCGCCAAGGTGCGGGAGGCCTTCGGCGCGATGAAGCTCGAGCAGCTCTGGACGAAGCAGCAGATCCTCGAGTCGTACCTGAACCGTATTGACTACGGCAACCGCCGCTTCGGGGCCGAGGCGGCGGCGCAGGCGTACTTCGGCAAAAAAACCGCAAACCTCTCGCTGGCCGAGGCTATCTTCCTTGCTGGCCTGCCTCAATCGCCCACCCGGTTGAATCCATGGCTGCGCCCCGATGCCGCCATGGCTCGATACCAGCTCAATGTCACCCGGCTTGATCGGCAGGGGTTACTCCCGGAAGGAGCCAGCGCCAGGGAACTGCTCGCCCATCCGCCCAGGGTCTCGCGCAACGATCCGCCCGCGCTCGCGCCCTACTTTGCCCGCATGGTGCCGACCAACGGTCAGCCACGCATCCGCACTTCGCTCGACCTCGATCTCCAGGCCGCGGCAGAGCGCAGGCTCAAGGATCACATCGATCAGGTCGGCGGAGCCGGGGTGGGAGATGCCGCCATCGTGGTGATCGACAATGCCACGGGAGAGATTCGCGCCCTTGCCTGCGGAGGCAAGGCCGGACAAAGCGCGATCAACTCCGCGTTGGAATCCCGCAGTTGCGGATCGACGCTGAAGCCCTTCCTGTATTTGCAGGCCATCGATTCACGCGCCTTCACCGCCGCGTCGCTCCTGCCGGACACGCCGGATGCCATCTCCGAGCACTACGAGGACTACGATCCGCAGAACTACTCGACGACTTACCTCGGCCCCGTGCGCCTGCGCGACGCGCTGGGAAATTCCCTCAACGTCCCCGCCGTCGTAGCCCTGAGCCGCCTCGGAGCGCGCGAGACCTTCCAGCACTTGAATCGCTGGGGGCTGTGGTTTCCCCAGGGCTTCGATGCCTACGGGGCGGGATTTATTCTCGGCAACGTGCCGGTCCGGCTCGTCGATCTTGCGGCGGCGTATGCGGGGATCTCGCGGGGCGGTCAGGGTTGGCCGGCAAGGGTGGTTCCGTCCGCGCCCGTGGAATCCCGCGAGGCCGCCTCGCCCGAAGCCTGCGCCATCATCGCTGATGTGCTTTCCGACAACTCGGCCCGCCTGTGGAGCTTTGGTAATGCCTCCCCACTGAATGTCGGCCCCCGCACGGCAGTGAAGACAGGAACAAGCTCCGGATTCCGCGACGGATGGTGCGTTGGGTTCAATCGCGAGCACACCGTCGCCGTCTGGTCGGGAAACCTCGATGGCCGCCCCATGGGCGAGTTGCTCGCCGTACGTTCCGCCGCACCGCTCTGGGCTGCGATGATGAAACATCTTTACGCCTCGGGGGACCATCCGCTGCCCGAGCCGCAGCCTTCCGAAAAGTTGCATTCTGTTGCCGTCGCCAAAGAAACCGGGCTCCTCCCGCGGCCGAATGAGCCTACCGTGAAAGAATGGTTTCTTGCCGGAACAGAGCCTAAGGAAAACGCCGCCGACTGGTACGATGCCAGCGGCACATTGATATTGCCGAAAGAATATGCCGCATGGTGTGCCAGCCCGCAGAATCGCCTCGGTGCAAAGCTCCGCCCAGGGAAACTGGCGATCCTGTATCCTCGCGAGGGCGCGGTCTTTGCCCTCAATCCACACCTGCCAGCGGGCCAGCAGGTGCTTCCTTTGAAAAGCTCCTGGCCGAACTGCGAGTGGTTTCTCAACGGGAAGAAGCTCGCGACTCCCGAGGTGCCGCTGGCGCGCGGCGAATGGACGCTCACCGCCCGCGAAGCCGGGGAGGAAGCGGTCGCCCGCTACTCGGTCGAGTGATCGGGCTTGCGGTAGTGCTGGCGGAGCTGGAGAAGAACCACCTCGCCGCCCATCTCGCAATAAACCAGCCGATGTTCCTCACTGATGCGTCGCGCCCAGCAACCCGCGAGCTTTTCGCGGAGAGGAAGGGGACGACCGATGCCCTGGATCGGGTGCTTCTGGATATCGGCGATGAGATCGTGAATGCGGCGGAGGATCTTGTGATCCGTCTGCTGCCAGTACTCGTAATCCTCCCAGGCGAGGGCGGTGAAGCGGGCTTTCATGCTCCGGCTTCGAGGATACGCTCCTGAGCCTTGCCCTTGATCGTCGAGGCGAAAGCCTTGGTCAGGCGCTTGGCGTTGGCCGGACTGCGCAGGAGGGTGGCGGTCTCCAGGAGGGACTCGTAGTCATCCATGGAAATCATCACGACAGCCTGGTCACGGTTGCGCGTGATCACGACCGGCTCGCGGTCGGTGCAGACGGTATCCATCGTCGACGCGAGATTCTCGCGCGCAGCGGTGTAGGTAAGGACCTTCATCTGGACAAGATGTTGTCCAGATGAAGGCGCGTCAATCTTTAGCGACGGCTATCCCTCGGAAACCACGTATTTCGTGATCGCTTTCACGAGGCCCGGGATGTCGTGCTGGGGAGCCTCCACATCGACCTCCAGGCCCAGTTTGCGCACGGTCTTGGTCGTAACCGGGCCGATGCTCGCCACCCGGAGCTTTTCGGGAAGCGGGAGCTTGAGCGCGGCGAAATTTTCCGCCGTCGACGAGCTGGTGAAGGTGATCATGTCCGCTCCCTCTTCCCGGAAGCGCTTGATGCCGCCGCTCACATCGTCAGTTTCCGGGACGGTACGATAGGCGACCGCCTCGTCCACGATGGCCCCGAGCTTGGTCAACTGGGTCGCCAGCACCTCGCGAGCCCCTTCGGCGCGGGCGAGGAGGAACTTCAGGTTCTCCACGCTCGTCTCCTTCTGGAGTTCGTCGATGATCGCCTCGGCCACGTATTTCTCCGGCTGCACGTCGACCTGTAAATGGAAGGCTCGTACACGATCGGCGGTGGCGGGCCCGATGGCGGCAATACGCGCTCCGCCGAGGTCGCGGGCATCGCGGTAGATTTCAAAGAACGCCTTGAAGAAAGCATCCACGCCGTTCGGGCTGGTGAAGACGATCCAGTCGTAAATATGCGCGTCGGCCACGAGTTCGTAAAACTCGCGCTTGTTCGGCGCGGGCTCGATGCGAATGGTCGGCATCTCGTAGGCATCGGCTCCGAGTTCGCGGAGCTGACGGACGAGCTCGCCCGCCTGCTGGCGCGTGCGGGTGACCGCGATGCGCTTGCCAAAGAGCGGGAGCTTTTCAAACCAGTTCAGCTTGTCGCGCAGGTTGACGACCTCGCCGAAGACGGCGACCGCCGGGGCTTTGAATTCCAGCACCTTTGCCTTGGCCGCGATGTCGCCCAGCGTTCCGGTGAGGGTTTCCTGCTCCGGCGTGGTGGCCCAGCGGATGAGCGCCACCGGCGTATCTTTCGGCATTCCGGCTTCGGCCAGACCTGCCGTGATTGCGCCCAGCCGCTCGATGCCCATGAGCATGACTTTTGTACCGGGGGTCTTCGCGATGGCGGAGTAGTCGATGGACGACTCGGTCTTGGTCGGGTCCTCGTGGCCTGTGAAAATCGTCAGCGCCGTGTTGTGCGCGCGGTGGGTGACGGGAATGCCCGCGTAAGCCGGACCGGCGATGGCCGAGCTGATGCCCGGCACGATTTCAAATTTGCACTTGGCTGCCGCCAGGGCTTCAGCCTCCTCGCCGCCGCGCCCGAAGATAAACGGATCGCCGCCCTTGAGACGAACGACTGTCTTTCCCTCGAAGGTCTTCTTCACGAGGAGCGCATTGATTTCCTCCTGCGAGAGAGTGTGAGCGCCGGCCTTCTTGCCTACGTAGATCTTCTCGGCACCCTCGGGAGCCCACTGGGTGAAGAGCGGATTGCTCAGGTAGTCGTAAACAAGCACGTCGGCCTTTTCGATGCAGGCGCGGCCTTTGAGGGTGAGCAGTCCCGGGTCCCCGGGGCCTGCGCCCACGAGGTAACAGATTCCAGATTTCATAGCGTGAGGTTTGAAGCGTGTTCGGGCGGGAAGGAACGAAGGGTGACCTTTCCGTTCTCCCAGGTGGCTAGCGCGCCGACCGGCAGGCTGCATCCGCCGCCGAGCGAGCTCAGGAGCTTGCGTTCGGCGAAGACGCATTGCGCCGTCGGTTCGTGGTGGATGGCGGCCAGCAGGGAAAGCGTATCCGTGTCTCCGTCGCGGCATTCGATCGCGATCGCGCCCTGGCCGGGGGCGGGGAGCATTTCGGCAATGATGGAAACATGGAGCCCGACGGGCACGATGTCGCCGAGGCGGTCGAGGCCAGCCTTGGCCAGCACGAGGCCCTGCAGCGTCGGGCTCTCCGCCAGCTTGCGCAGGCGGGTCGGCACGTTGCCGCGTATTTCCTCCACCCGCAGATCGGGGCGGACATTCAGGAGCTGGGCCTTGCGGCGCGGACTGGAGGTGGCGACGAGCGCGCCCTCGGGCAAAGCCGTGAGGCCGCCGGGGTATTTGGAAATCAGGACATCCGATGGATCGGCCCGCTCCAGGATCGCTCCGAGCGCGAGGCCGGGGGGCACCTCAGTCGGCAGGTCCTTCAGGCTATGCACCGCGGCTTGAATCTCCCCCCGAAAGAGCGCCTCCTCGAGTTCCTTGGTGAAAAGCCCTTTCTCCAGGCTGCCGGGCGCGGCGAGGCTGACATCCAATCGGGCGTCTCCCGTGGTCTTGATGATGCGGGTCTCGATGACGAGGCCGGGGTGCTCCTTTTGCAGCAGCGCTGAGGCAAGACGGGTCTGGGCCAGCGCGAGATCGCTCCCGCGGGTGCCAAATACAAATGAACTCACAGTCGGGAAATCTCGTGGTGGTGGCGCAGCCAGTTGACGAAGCTGCGGACGTGGTGGCTGATCATCTGCTCGCAGCGGACGACTTCGCTCCGGCGCGTCTCAATAGACTGGCGGACGATGCCCTCGAGAGAATCGATGTCGTAGAGGAACACGCCGTCCAGATTGTTCACGGCGGCTTCCACGTCGCGTGGCACCGCCAGGTCGATGATGAAAAGCGGACGCCCCGGCCGCGCCTTCATCATGGGTGCGAGTTGCTCGTGCCGGACGATGGCGTGGGGCGCGGCGGTCGAGCAGATCAGGATGTCGATGTCGCCAAAGGCGTTCTGCCAATGATCAAAATGAATGGCCAGACCGCCGATTTCCTCGGCCAGCCTGGCCGCACGGTCAAAGGTACGGTTGGAAACGATCACGGCCTTGACCCCGCGCGAGACGAGGGAGCGCGCGGTGCGCTCGCTGGTTTCGCCCGCGCCGAGAATCATGACGCGCTTGCCGGAAAGGTCACCGAAAATCTTGCCTGCAAGATCCACCGCCACCGACCCGACGGAGGTCGAGCCGCGCGTGATCTGCGTCTCGGTGCGGACGTGCTTGGCCACGCGGAAGGCGTGCTGGAAGAGCTTGTTCAGGTGGCGCGTGGTCGCGCCCAGCTCGGCGGCGGAGGAATAGGCCTTTTTTACCTGCCCGAGGATCTCCGTCTCGCCGATCACCATGGAATCGAGTCCGCTCGCGACGCGGAACAAATGCTGCACGCTGCGGGTGGTGTCGTGAATGTAGAGAGGGGCGTCGTACCCCGTGCGGTCGCGCATCAAGCCGCGCAGTCCGTCGATGGTGCGCACCGGGCAGATGCTGGAGGCGTAGAACTCCACTCGGTTGCAAGTGGAGAGGATCACCGCGCCGGAAAGGCCATCGATCGTGCGCACCGCGTCGAGAGTCTCGGCCAGCTCATGCTGGCCGACGGCAAATTTTTCGCGAACCTCGATGGGGGCGTTTTGATGGTTGAGTCCGGCGCAGAGGATGTTCATGGCCGGGACGAAAGATACTGGATGCCCGGCAGGCTCACGAGCACGAGCACGAACCCGCATACCGTGAAGAGCGCCAGCCGACGTGGCGGGGCGAAACCAAATTTATGAAGGACGAGGATAAGGGCGTACAGGCCCCAGATCGCCAGCGAAGCGGTGTATTTCACCTGGTTCACCGCCATCTGGCTGAGCATCCCGGCGGCGAAGGATATGGTCAAAAGTGCGATACCCAGCCAGAGAAGCCGAACGATCGCGGCGGCGAGATCGGTGATGGGTGGCAGGTTGTAGAGCAGGGACGACACTTTGTGGGCCTTCAGCAGGCGTTCCTGCAAAAGATACATGATTCCGGCCACCGCGGCCAGTCCCAGCGCGCCATAGGCCACGATCGAGAGGGCGGCGTGGGTTTCGATCCAGGCATTCGTCGCCCGCGCCATCGGCGTCTGGTCGAGCGGGCCCACCAGCGCGACAAGGAGCATGAGAAAGGCGAGGGGAGCGGTAAAGGCCCCCAGGAGGGAGAGCCGGTAGGCCGTGCCGACCACCAGATAGATAAGGAGAAACGACCAGCTCTGGAAGATCAGGACATCGAAGAGGCTGTTCAGTGGGCAGGAACCCTCGAGCTTGCCGCGCAGGTAGAGAAAGGCGCTCATCAGGGCGAATGCCACGAGGATCGCGACCACGTTGAAGCGGCCCGGGCGGAAATTCCCGGCCCCGAGCGCGAAGAGCGTATACCCCAGGCTGCCGACCAGGCTGAGGATGGCTCCGATGAGCAAAATGCGATCCATGTCTCTCTACTGTGTAAAAAACGTCGCCCGCCGTCTAGTGGAGGCTTACTTTCCCGCGAATGTCCACCTCGCGGATGCTTCTGGCCAGCCTTTCCCTCGCGGCGGCGGTCCTCCTTTCCTCCTGCGCCGGGCGTTCCTTGCCGCCCTATGAGAAGCCGATCACGCCCGCCCCGGTGATGAAGATCCGCACCACGGCCTATACCCACAGCGAGAGCGACCACCGGAAATATGCCGCCCGCAACGCCCTCGGCACCCAGCTCCAGCACGGCCCGATCAACAGCGCCGCCGCTGACTGGTCGCGTTTTCCCGCCGGAACGACCTTCCGCATCGTCGCCACCGGGGAGATTTTCATGGTGGATGACTACGGCTGGATGCTCTCCGGCACCAACACCATCGACCTCTACAAGCCCGACGGCCGCTCGATGCGGGAATGGGGCGTCCGGCGCGTGACCATCGAGATCATCCAATGGGGCGATGTGCGCAAAAGCTACGCCGTGCTCAAACCCCGTGAGAAATACCGCCATGTCCGCCGCATGGTGAAACAGATCGAAGACCGCTACCTATGATCCCCCTTCGCCGCATTTTGGCCCTCGGCCTGCTTGCCCTTTCCAGTCTCCACTCCACCGAACCCATGCCGCACCTCCTCGTCAACCTGGCCACGATTGAACGACCACCGCTTGAGGAGATTCGCTACGCGACGACGAATAATTTCACCGGCAAACAGCTCTACCCCTTCCCCGGCGCATACGCCCGGCGCGAGGTCGCCGCCGCCATCGAAAAGGTGCAGCGAGAACTCGCCGCCGAAGGGCTGGGCCTCAAGGTTTACGACGCCTACCGTCCGCTCTCCGTCCAGCAGCGCATGTGGGACCTCATCCAGGACGAGCGCTACGTCTCGAATCCGGCGAAGAACAAGGGCCGCCACACCCGCGGCACCGCCATCGACGTGACGCTGGTCGACAAGCTCGGCAACGAGCTGCCCATGCCCACGACCTTCGACGACTTCACCACCCGCGCCCACCGGGACTCGTCCGAATGGACACCCGAGCAACGCAAAAACAGCCTCCTCCTGGAGGCCGTGATGAAAAAACACGACTTCATCCCATACCCCTACGAGTGGTGGCACTTCGACTTCGCCGGCTGGGAGAAATACCCGCCCCTCGACATCAGTATCAAAGACCTCGCCGACGGGGTGAAGATGGCAACGCCGGTGCCGTAAACAGAATCAAGGAACAGAAGGCAGCAAAGGAAACGAAGGGATTTCAAAAACCGGCTACGCCACAAGGCGTAGGGCTGGCATCCTGCCGGCCTGCGTAGGACGACTGAATCCGAGGTAGTGATTCTCCAGTATGCCCGCCGAGCTTGCTGGCCAGCGGGACGCTGGCTCTACGGTTCAAGGCAAACCAGCCGAAATTCCTACTCCCCGATGATCTTCACGAGCACGCGCTTGCGGCGCAGGCCGTCGAATTCGCCGTAGAAAATCTGCTCCCACGGGCCGAAGTCGAGCTGACCGTTGGTCACTGCTACGACCACCTCGCGGCCCATGATGGTGCGCTTCAGGTGGGCGTCGGCATTGTCCTCGCCGGTGCGGTTGTGGAGGTACTGGCTATGCGGCTTCTCGGGTGCAAGCTCTTCCAGCCATTTCTCGAAATCCGCATGCAGCCCACCCTCGTTGTCATTGATGAAGACGCTGGCCGAGATGTGCATTGCGTTGACCAGGCACAGGCCCTCCTGGATTTTGCTTTCCGCCAGGCACTTTTCCACCTCGTCGGTGAGGTTGATAAACATGCGGCGCCGCGGCACATCGAACCAAAGCTCTTTGCGGTAGGATTTCATGGCTGGTTCCTTACCGGAAATCCCGCTCTGCGGAAACCCTCGTTCTTCACGGATTCGCCATCGAGGCACGGTCCTCCCCGGGCTTCCTGTCAGGCTCCTCTTCCGGAGGCTTGTACGCAGCGTCCCCTCCCAGCCGCAGCCAGTCGCGGTACAAGAAGATCGTGATGACACCCCCGGCAGTGGAGAACGCTCCGGTCCACAAAAACACCACCCGGTAATCATGCGTCCATTGCAATACCTGCGCCGCAAGCATCGGGGAAAAAATCAGCCCCAGATGGAAGATGATCGTATTTGCACTGACGCACTCTCCAAAATGCGCCGCCGGGAACAAGCGTGCCAACGTTGTCAGATACGAGGCGAGAAATGCCGCGCAACTCGCGGCGCTGCATATCCACCAGACGAGGAAACTGTCTGGCGTCCGCGCCGCAAAAAATCCGGTCAGATACACCAGCCCCACCAGCAGGCTGCTGACCATCTGCACCCGCAACGGGTGAAACCTGTCTCCCAACCATCCGGCAATGAAGAAAACGGGGATTTGCACCAGCAGCGTCCACGCCTTGATCTTGCCAAAATCCTCCACGCTCAATCCCAGCGTCGCGGCGTATCCCGGCTTGTCCGCCATCGTGGCAAAAAACACGATGAACGTCGTGAAGGGCACCCAGCCGCTCCAGTAGCAAAAGCTCTGCGCGTAGATCTTCAAATAGAACCGGTGTCCGAAGCATCTCCGGCAATACTCCCGGACCCGGTCAAGCCTGGATCCTCGGCCCGGCATCCTCTCTACCGGCGGATACTCTCCTTCCCGCACCAGCAGGAAAAGCAGCGCAAAGCCAACGGCATAGACCAGCGCGCATACCATGTACACCTCGGCCGTGTGCTCATGCACATGGCTGAAGACAAATCGGTTGAAAGCAAAGCCCCCCAACCCGCCCACCGCACGGAAAAAGCCGATGAATTTTCCCAATACCTGCTCGGGGATGATGTCCTTGATGAGGAACTGGTAGTTCGAAAGGATGTAGATGTTTGACGCCGTGTAGCACACCGCGCCGAGGCCCAGCAGGATCTTCAGCAATGCCTCCTCGCCCGTTCCCGGCAGCATTCCGGCCAGCCAGACGGATGCCGGCTGCGCAAAGCCCAGCAGCATCAGGCTTGCCACCACACAGGGCGAGAACCACAGAAAGAACGGCCTCCGGCGGCCCATTGGGCTGCGGCATTGATCGCTCTGCACTCCGACGATCGGGGCGAGGATCATCGTCAGGACGGCCGGGATACTGAGAGCCAGCAGGGCGATCTCAAAGTCGCTGCCGCCCGCCCAGCGTAATTGCAGCGGCAGGATCGCGGGTACCGACGACTCCATGAGTGTCAGGACGAAATCGCCGAGCAGCATCCAGAACATCACCTGCACCAGCGCGGCGCGCGTGTACACCAGCGTCCCCACCCGGTATTGCCTCTCTCCTCTCATTTCGCTACGGCCAGCGACCGCTCCAGCAATTCCAGCTTCGCGCCGAAGTCCTTCGCGATGTCCGGCCCGAAACACTGGCTCCACGCCCCGCGCCTCGCGATGACCAGAGAGTCCAGCTCGGCTGTACCAAGCGCCGCCAGGATCTCCCGCGTATTGGCGATTTCCGCGCCCAGGATCGCATCGTGCTCCGGGGTTTTTCCCCCGCCCGCAGGGAGGGCGTGGAAGGCAAACACATGCTGATACGTAAGGAAAAATCTCCTGCACCAGCGCAGCGGCGGCAATTGCCGCTCCGCCCACGCGGCCTCCACCCGGGAAGCCGACCGTCCCGCCCTCTCGATTCCTGCGATGGCTCCGCCCAGCAATTCCACCATTTCCGCATACCACCCGGCAATCTCCGCCGCCTGCGAGAGTTCCAGATCGAGGAAATCCTTGAACGGCGTGGGCGAATCGATCCGGTACCCCTGCCGTGCCAGATAATACTCGCGCTCATGGCTCTCCACCACGTCGCACGGCAGCAGCAGCGGTTTCACCAGCCACCGATAGCGCAAGCCGCCATCCTGCAGTCTCAAGCCCCAGTATTGCGGCCATGCGCACAGGGCCAGGTCCGCCTTCCGCCACGCCGCCGCGATCTCCCGTCGAAATCCTTCCCCGCCAGGGATCAGCCGCGGGAGCAGTTCCTCGATGCACCTCATCTCTCCGGCCCTCCAGACCATTTCGCGAATCACGTCCTGATTCACCGTGCAGCGGTTTCTCTCCGGCGGGATCACTCCCCAGTTGGTCGCTGAGCAGCCGGGCGCGGTCTCGTTGAGGGACTGAAATTTGCGGAAGGTCAGCAGCGCATGCGGTACGCCCAGCACCGGATCAAGATCTTCGCTGAAGTCCTGGTACTGGCACAGGCAGACCCGTCTGCCTTTCTCTGCCGCCAGCTTTTCGACCTTGTGAAACAATCCGCCGACTGTCGCCGAGATGATCGTGAGATCCGGCAATCGGGCGGGTGTCGTTCCGAAAAAATGCCCTGCTCCGGTATTGTCTTTGACGGCATACCCGACCCGAGCTGGCAGACGAGCGTTTATTCCCGGCAGGCACTCCTCCTTCATCGCCCATGGATTCACCCAGACCTGAGCCGGACTGCCATGCCCGAGCAGCACCTCCTCAAGCATCTCGTGAAACTCGATAATCCGATCGGCTTCACTCCGCGCCAGCGGTCCTTCGCCGTCCCTCCAGAATCCCGTGCCGAGATCCGCGTGCCAGAAAAAGAAATGCCTCAGCCCCGCATTCCCTGCAAGGAGCCCATCAAAGACCGCGCGGTAAAACTCCACGCCCTCCATATGATCGGTGTCGATCCGGTGAAACCCCTCATGCCCCCCGCGTTTCAAGTGCTCATGGTGGAAGTGCGATCCTCGCAGGTGCGGGTGCAGCCGGAAAAACGCCTCCGGGTACGGCCGCGGCAAAAATGTCGTAAACGACGGCTCCAGATCGAAGCTCTCCGCAATCGCGATGCAGGCATGCAGCTCCGCCGCATTCGCCGAGATGACGTCGCGGTCCCACACGCCGTCATGCCATTTCGTCCAGACAAAGCGCGCTGGTGAGGGATTGGTGAATTGATACGCCTCGAAATACTCGCCCACCGGCTCGCGGCGCGACAGCCGGTTGCACTCCATCGCCGTATAGCCCAAAGCCACCAGATTCTCGGCATAGCGCACCGGATCGAGCTTGAATCCCGTCGGCTCGTAGCAATGAAAAGGAAAGTCCTCCAGCACCAGCCTTTCACGATAAGGACTCGTGCGTTCGAGGGGCAGCGGCTCCGCCGCGCCCCGGTCGAGGTGATGCAGGTAATACAATGCCCCGGCCAGCACACTGCGCGGACGATCACCCGTGAAGATGATATCTCCTGCCTGTTCAAATATACGAAAGGTTCTCTCCGGCAATCCCGACAGCTCAAGGTCCTCCACCGTGCCAGCCATTACCCGGGTGAGTCCCGCTTCATTCAGGCGCATGATGGCCCGCTGAACCGCCGGATGGCGGAGATCGGAAGCACTCATCTCAGTACTTCTGCAAAAGCTCCAGCATCTGACGGTCGAGCTTCCGTCCCCGGTAATCCTCATACGCCACGTCCTTGCGGTCGCTATTGAAGATGCCAAATGGTCCGGAGAAGTTCCACAGAGCCCATCCCCATCCTGCCTGCTGGTAGTTGCGGAGCGAATCCTCCATGTAGCGCAGCGTCACGTCGTGTGGAGTTTTGTTGAACACGCCCCACTCGCCCACCATCACGCCCACGCCCTTCTGCTCCAGCTTCTGCCATGGTGCGATCTGAGTCTTCCACAGCCACTCCCGGTCGATCACCTTGCCGTCCGGCTGCACCAGCGGCCAGGCGGGAGGCAAATCCTCCGATCCTTTGATCCACGAAGCACCGTAATGGCTGATGGCCATCGGCTGATAGCCCCGCGTCGCCTCGGCCACACGACAGGGAACAATCTCGTAACACGGCGAGTAGCCCGACTGGAGCCCATCGGCTATAATCAGGCGATCCGGATCCTCCTTGCGAATCGCCTCGCTGACTAGGCCCACGACCTTTGCATAATCCGCGGGATCGACCGAGCGACGCGGCTCATTGAAGAGATTGAAACTCAACCGGCTGCTCGGGATGCCCTTGTACCGCCGGGCGAATGCCGCCCAATGCTTCGCGCATATCCGCTGCGCCTCCGGGTCGGTCCAGAGCGAACGCGGCTCCTCCGGCTTCGCCACGGTATAACCCGGCGCGCGGTGAAAATTCAGACTCACGTGGACGCCATATTTCCTTCCCCACTCCACCGCCTGGTCAATGTCCTTCAGCGCCTCTTCATTGATCTGCTCCCAATCTCCATTCTTGATCCATATCCGGTAGTCCATCGGCAGCCGGACAAAATTGAAGCCCAGCTCATGGATGATCTGGAAGTCCTCCTCGCTGAATGGCCTGTTCTTCTCCAGCCGGTACTTGGCATCCAGATTGAAACCTTTCCATCGCGGCAGCTTCTCCGGATCGGCCGGAGGCAGCGAGCCGCCGGTATCGCTCCGGGGAATGCAAGCTCCGAGCAGGACGGCCGCAGAAAATGCGAAAAGAAATCGGGTAAATGACATTTCAGCGGGGGATTGTCGTCCGGCGAAGCTCGTCGACCTGGTCCTGGCCGAGCACTTCATTGAAAACCTCCACATTGTCGATCATGCCGACGAAGCCCCTCTGCAAATCCGCCCTGTTCCCCAGCCAGATCTTCGCCCCCGCCGTAAACACCAGCGGGCCGCGTGTGTCCTTGTAATCAGGGGGAGTCAGCCCCACCTTCACCGGAATGTCGCGCACCGCTCCATCCGCGGTTCCGATGTAGAGCTGGCCGTTTTTGCCGTTTCCATCCGTCGTCGCTCCCTGCTGCAACTTGGAGCGCGTACTCTCAGGGGACGTCCCGTCGTAGGTGAACGCGACGAAGTACCAGACATCCGGTTCAAACTCGGATCCCAGATCGATCAGATTTGTCGTATCCGCGCCATTTACGTAAAGGTTCAATCGCCCCGAACCGCTTATCGTAACGCTCACAGTATTTGGCTCGCCCGCATCCGCCCCGCCAAGCACGACGAGCCGTGCATTGGAATTCCTTTCCTGAGTTGGCTTGAACCAAAAGGCCACCGTCAGGCCCTCGACCGTTCCCAGATCTCCCACACTCCCGACAGCTGCTCCCGCGGGATCTGCCTTCTGATACGCCTGACCGGCGGTCAAATCCAGCAAGCCCTCCGCATCACTCGCAGAGATCGTCACGCCACCGCGCGGCGAATTGATGATCTCCAGCCTTCCGCCTTTCGCCGAGCCTGTGTTTTCCCCCTTTCCACTGCCAAAAGAATATTGGTAGAGCGGACCGGCTCCGTGTGCAGACATTTGCAGGCCGGCTGATGCCGCCAGCAGGAGGACCGAGTGTTTCAGAGATCTGATGCAATTCATAATTTGTGTATGGCGGCTCGCGGGCGAGTCAATTCATCCTGCCGGTCCAGAACACCCACTGGGGCGATCCCGCCGGCCAGCTGCTGAGTGCGATATCCGCAGGCTTGGCCTGCGCGACATGACCGTCCACATACAGGATGTTTGCACATCCCCCGTGCGCCGCCTGGGGTTTGTTTACAGATTGCCAGAAGGCGACATTGTAGGTCTTTTGATCGGAATTCAACGTACCGTCCGCCATCAGCATCGTCCCTGCCGGCTGGACGACTCCCGCCAGCTTCGCCGCCGTCGATCCTCCGCTCAGCGTGCCGTTCATGCCGTAAGTCGTCGCTGCGGGATTATTTACCGCCCTCCTCTGGCTGGGACATCCGTAGGCTTTGCCGAGATTTTTCCCGCCCGCCTTGGTCACGCTCACGTATTCGCCAGCTCCAAGAAAGTAGTCCCATCCTCGTTGAGTCGCATTTTCGTAAGCCATCGGCAATGTGCCGCCATTATCGGCGGCATAAGTCATGATCCCGCCATGCAGCAGGCGGAGATTCGACACACAAGCCGACCTCCGTGCCGACTCCATGCCTTTCATCGCCGCCGGTGTGGCCACCATCGCAAGGATCGCGATGACACCCACCGTGACTATCAACTCAATCAGGCTGAAGCCGTGTTGAGTACGTTTCATGATAAATATCCGGGGAGATCGGGCTGTTGAGGGGAGACTTCTCTCTGTGACTTACGAGACTTTCCGGCGGTTGCGAAGGAACAGCAAACCCCCGGCTCCAATCGCCAGCATGGCCGCAACCCCCGGCTCCGGCACAGAGGCCAGCCGCAGGTTGTCCAGGCTCGTCTGGGAAAGCACGCCGCTATAGATCGAGACGTCATCGATCATCCCGTTGAGGCCGCGCGTATAATCCGCCCTGTTGCCCAGATAGAGCGCCGTACTCGCGCCGAAGTCGATCGAACCGCGCGAGTCATTATAATTCGGCCCGGTCAGGCCTATCTTGACCGGTGTATCCGTCACCGCCGAGGTTGCCGTACCGACATAAAGCTGACCGTTCTTGGTATTGCCGTCCGTCGTTGCCGCGCCCTGCACAGTCGAGTTCGTGCTGCCTGACGAAGTTCCGTCATATGTCAACGCAATGAAATACCATGTGTCCGCGCTCAGCGTAGGTCCCAGATTGATCGTATCCGCTGTAGATCCGCCGTCTACATAGACATTCAGCTTGCCCGCTCCGTTAAGCGACAGGCCCACGCTGCCCGCCGCTCCCACATCCGAAGCTCCCAGCACAAAAAGCCGTGCATTGGATGTCAGCGCCGAAGCGCTGAACTTCACCCACATCGCCACCGTCACTCCAGTTTGCGTTCCCAGCCCGGTCAAGGCGCCTGTCGCATAACCCGCATTGGAGGTGTTGTAAGTCTGGCCGCCGGTCAAGTTCAAAACTCCGCTGCCTCCCACGCCCCCTGTAGTACCAAAGGTCACTCCTCCGGTCCCGGAGTTTGATACTGACAGAGTTCCTCCTGAACCCGCGCCCGTGTTTGCGCCACTGCCGGAATCAAAAGCGTACTCATACAGAGCGGCGCCATGCGTCGGGCTCGATACTAAGAATATCGCGATGCATGGGAGTAATAATGTTAGGGTTCTGGAGTTTGTTCGGGGGAGTGTCACGTTCATGCAAAAACGATAGGAACCGCCATTTCCCCTTGCAAGAGGCATTTCACTGTTCATGATTAGTAGATGGCGTCTCCCAATCAGCGCGCCCTGGCCCGGGCCGCGGGGCTTAGTCAGACCACGGTCTCTCTGGCCCTGCGCAGGCATCCTTCCATCCCTGCGGAAACGCGCGATTACATTTTCCGGGTGGCCAGGGAAATCGGTTATCAGCCTAATGCCTATGTCGCCTGCCTCATGTCTCGCATCCGCTCGGGGAATCCGCCTCCGGATCGAGGTTGCATCGCCCTTCTTGCGGACGCCGAGAATGAGGACGAGTGGCTCTACGATGAGATTTTCCGAAAGATTTACGAGGGCATGCGTGAGCGCGCTTTGGAGTCGGGCTTCTATACAGAACCCTTTTATCTGCGCTCATCCGCGCTCACAGGCTCCAAGATCAACCGCATCCTGACAGCCCGCGGCATCAGGGGCCTCGTCCTCGCTCCCCAACGACGGCCCGGCTCGGAAAGGCTCTCTCTCCAGTGGGACAACTACGCCTGCTCCACCGTCGGCTATACCTGGCAGGACCCTCTCGTGGACCGCATCGTCACTTTTCATCGTCACAATATCGATGCAGCTTATGAGAAACTCGTCGCGCTGGGGCACAAACGTATTGCCACCTGTCTCCCTCACGATGCGGTCGATGCCGTGAACTCCAACTGGCTCGCCGGTTTCTATCTCTGGTACCACAAATGTCCGCCCCGGTCACGCATCCCTCTCTTTGTCGTGACGCCAGGTTCCAAGCCCCTCCATCGCTTCTCCTCCTGGATTAAAAAATGGAAACCCGACGCGCTCGTTACTCTAAAGAGTGATGAGATTCCCTGGCTGGAAAAGCTCGGCTACCATATCCCCGACGACATCAGCGTAGTCTGCTTCAACCGCCGGCTCAGCTCCACCATGGCCGGCATGCAGGAGAATTTCGGCGTCATCGGTGGAAGCGCCATCGATGTTGTCACCTCTGGCATCCTCGGTAACCGCTATGGGCTTCCTGCCCACCCGAAGATCCTTATGATCGAAGGTTACTGGGCGGACGGCCCCACGGTGCGATCACGCGTCTGATCTTCAGGAGTTCTGCCGGATCAGCTTCTCAAATGCTTCTCTTCCCAGACCCGCCTAGTTCCCGCATCCGCGACATTCGCCGCCCGCTTCAAACTGGATCGTGGCGTGGGCGATGCCGTGGTGGTGCTTGAGTTCCTGATGGATCTGGGCGAGGAGGGTGTCGTCGAGAGTCGGGTCTTTTTTGACGAGGTGGGCGGTCATGGCGACCTCGGTGGTGCTGAGCGGCCAGATGTGGATGTGGTGCACCTCGGCGACCTCCGGCAGGGACTCCAGGTAGGAGCGCACCTTGGCGGGATCGACATTCTCCGGCACGGCGTCGAGGGAGAGGTTGAGGGAGTCGATGAAAAGGCTCCAGGTGCTCCAGAGGATGATGGCCGCGACAAAGAGGCTCACGACCGGGTCGAGCCACGTCCATTTGGTCAGCAGGATCAGTCCGCCGGAAATCATGACTCCGAGCGAGACGCCCGCGTCCGCCGCCATGTGGAGGAATGCCCCGCGCACATTGAGATCGTCCTTGCGGCCTGACATGAAAAGGAGGGCTGTTGCCCCGTTGACGAGGATGCCGAGACCAGCCACCCACATCACGGTGCCGCCTGCGATTTCGGCGGGATGATTGAAACGGGAAACTGCCTCCCAGACGATGGCTCCCACGCCGACGAGAAGGAGGAGGGCGTTTAGCAAGGCGGCCACGACCGTGCCGCGACGCCAGCCATAGGTGCGGCGCTCGGTGGCGATGCGCTTGGCCATCTCCGCCGCCGCCCAGGCGAGGATGAGACCGAGGACGTCGGACAAGTTATGTCCGGCGTCCGCCAGGAGGGCGAGGGAATCGGCGAAAAAGCCGAAGATGACCTCGAGGATGATGAAGCCTGTATTCAGCGCGATACCGATGAGGAAGGCCCTGCCAAAATCCTTCGGCGCGTGACTGTGGGAGTGACCTCCGTGACCGTGGTCATGACCGTGATGGTCATGGTCGTCGTGACCTTCGTGCTCGTGATCGAGCGATGCCTCCTTTGCCATGGCCGCAGAAAGGCCGCGAAGAGGCGTTGTGTCAATCGCATTGATCTGCTTTTCTCGGCCCGACCCTGCATATTAACGAGTTCCGACCTCTCGATGACTTCCACCTTGATGACGTTCTTCCGCCGGCTTGGCAGTACCCTCGGCCTCTGGGCGATCATCGTCGCCTCGGTGTTTATCGGGAGTGATATCGGGTACTTCGCCATCATCTTCTTCATGGCGATGCTGGCGCTCTACGAGTACTACCACATGGTCAAGGCGCAGGGCGCGCCGGTCTTTACCCTCACCGCCATGCTGTGCGCGGCGGTATACATGCTCTCGAGCTTCTTCCTCTTCCGCTCGGGCGGGTCGGACTACTCGCTCGACCTGGAGCTGGGAGTGCTGGTCTTCTTCCTGTTCGTCATCTTCGCCCGGCAGATGTTCCGCGCCGCGGCGACGCGCGAACCTCTGGAGGCGATCGCTTACACGGTCTTCGGCCTGCTCTACATACCGTGGCTCTTTAATTTCGTCACAAAAATCATCTACATCATGCCCCGCACGGAGACGGGGGAAACGACCGGGCAGTATTACGTCATCTTCCTCGCCGTGGTGACGAAGTTCAGCGACATGGGCGCTTATGTCTTCGGCAGCCTGTTTGGCCGCCATCCTTTTGCTCCGCACATCAGCCCGAAGAAAACCTGGGAGGGATTTTTCGGAGCACTCTTTTCCTCGCTGCTCGGCGGCCTGTGGCTCTACGTCGCGATGGCACCGCACTTTGGTGCCTTGCGGCTCTGGGATGTGGTCATCCTGAGCATCGCCCTGGGCGGTGCCGCGGTGGTGGGCGATCTCGCGGAATCCATCATCAAGCGCAGCGCCCACGCGAAAGACTCCAGCCAGATTCTACCCGGCATCGGCGGCACGCTGGATCTGATCGACAGCCTGCTCTTTACCGGGCCTATCCTGTATTTCTATCTCCGCCTCGTGGTCGGGGCCAATTCATGAAGAAAAAGCGCGTCGTCGTTCTCGGGGCCACGGGCTCCATCGGGCTAAGCGCCCGCAAGGTGGCGCGGGACATCCCGGATCGCATGGAAATCATCGGACTCTCGGCGCACTCCAATGCCGAGGGACTGCGCGAGGCCCGGACGGAATTTCCAGACGCGAAGGCCGTCCTTTCCTCCGGCCCGGATGGCGAGGAACGCCTGATCGAGCTGGCGCAGATGCCCGAGGCCGACATGGTGCTCATCGCCATCGTGGGAACCGGCGGACTGCGTCCGGCGCTCGCCGCCATCGAGGCGGGCAAGGACATCGCCGTGGCGAGCAAGGAAATCCTCGTCCTCGCGGGCGAGGCCGTGATGACCGCCGCCGCCCGCAAGGGCGTCAACGTGCTGCCGGTCGACAGCGAACACAACGCCATCTTTCAATGTCTCGACGGTCGGCCGGCGGACTCGGTGCGTCGCCTGATCCTGACATGTTCCGGCGGTCCGTTTCGGCAGACGCCAGCTTCGGAACTGGACGACGTCACGCCAGAGCGAGCGCTCAAACACCCGACCTGGTCGATGGGCCGCAAGATCAGCATCGACTCGGCCACGCTCTTTAACAAAGGGCTCGAGATGATCGAGGCCCGCTGGCTCTTCGGCGTGCCGATGGACAAGGTCGACGTGATCGTCCATCCGCAGAGCATCGTCCACTCGATGGTGGAGTTTAATGACAGCTCGGTGCTGGCCCAACTCAGCCACTCCGACATGTGCTTTCCGATCCAGTACGCCGTGACGTGGCCCGAGCGGGTGGCGAATTCCCTGCGTCCGCTGGACTTTGCCCACCTCGCCAAGCTCGATTTCGAGGCCCCGCGCCGCGATGTCTTCCCCGCGCTCGACCTGGCGCATCGGGCAGGGTCCGAGGGCGGAACGCTGCCCGCCGTGCTCAATGCCGCCAACGAAATCGCCGTCGACGCCTTCCTGAATCGACGCCTCTCCTTCCCCGCCATCTGGCGAATCGTGGAGCGGGCGATGAACGAAGTGCCCTTCGTCGCCCATCCGTCGCTGGAGGAACTCCTCGAAGCCGACCGGCTCGCCCGCACTGTTGCCACCGCAGCGATCGGGTAGATCGCCAGCCCAGCGCCAGACTTGGCGAAAGCCGTACCGGTCGGTAGACTGGCCGGATTATGGCCATCTTTCAGGAATTCCGGAAGTTCATCGCCCGCGGCAATGTCGTCGACCTCGCCGTCGGTGTGATCATTGGCGCCGCCTTTGGCAAAATCGTCAGCTCGCTCGTGGCGGACGTCATCATGCCGCCCATCGGCCTACTGCTGAAGGGCGTGCAATTCACGGATCTCTTGATTTCGCTCAACGGCAAGCATTACGCGACCCTGCTGGAAGCCCAGAACGATGGAGCTCCGGTCATTGCCTACGGCTCCTTTATCAATGCCTGCATCCAGTTTGTCATCGTGGCCGCCTGCGTCTTCGCCATCGTGAAGGTGCTCAACACGTTCTACAAGCAGGAGCAGAAAGCCGCCGGCCCGACCAAGACCGAGACGCTCCTGGAGGAAATCCGCGACCTGCTCAAGAAGTAAGCCGCCCAGTCTCGCTCTCTCTTTTACTCCGATTTCCCCGGCTGGCGAAGCCGGGGGCGAGGTTCCGCCGCCCCTAGGGAGGTGATTGCAATTTGCAAAATCCCGGCGAAGCTATGGCTCCACCCGCCATGGTTTTGCAAATTCTCAAGTTCCTTTTCATCTGTCTCGAGGTTGTCCTGTTGTTCAACCTCCTGATCCTGGTTCACGAGCTGGGTCACTTCCTCGCCGCCCGCTGGCGCGGTTTGGTGGTCGAGAAGTTCGCCATCTGGTTCGGCAAGCCGATCTGGAAAAAAACGATCAACGGCGTCGAGTACCGCCTGGGCTCGATCCCGGCGGGCGGCTTCGTCGCCATTCCCCAGCTCGCCCCGATGGAGGCGCTGGAGGGAGAGACGGAAAACAAGCGCGCAAGCCTTCCTCCGGTCAAGCCCCTCGACAAGATCATCGTCGCGGCGGCGGGTCCGGCCTTCAGCATCGGCCTGGCTTTTCTCATGGCGGCCATCGTGTGGGTGGTCGGTAAACCCGAGAGCGAATCCAACTCCACCACCATCGGCTATGTCGCCGAGGGCGGCCCGGGAGCCAAGGCTGGCTTGCAGGTCGGAGATAAGATCCTCAGCGTCGATGGCCATCGTGTCTCGCGTTTCATGGGTGGCACGGACAGCGTCCAGTGGCGCATCGTACGCAGCGAGGGCAAGACCATCCCGTTCGTCGTCGAGCGCGATGGCAAGGACCTGACGATCGATTCCGGTTATGTGAAACAGGAACGCGCCGGGTGGCAGCGACCATCGCTCCGCCAGGTGCAGATCGGGGCGGAAGTCCCGGCGGGCGTCGGCCTCGTCGTGCGCGGATCCGCCGCGGACAAGGCCGGGTTCAAGATGAACGATCTCATCACCTCGGCCAATGGCACCGCCATTACCAACCTTTCGGAACTTGCGCCGATCCTCAATGCCAACCTCGGCAAGCCGGTGAATTTCGTCGTCCAGCGCGATGGCAAGGACGTCCCGATCACCCTCGATCTGCCCGCCGCTGATCCCAAGACGCCGGACGCGGTGCCCAACTTCGGCATCGGCTGGGGCCGTGTTTTCTACACGCATCCGACCCCGTGGCAGCAGGTCTCCGATGCCGCGACGAGCATCTTTCGCATGGTCGGGGCGCTTTTCTCGCCCGGCTCGGACGTCAAGGCCGCGCACTTCAGCGGCCCCGTCGGCATCATGCGCCTGTACTATCAGGTCTTTGAGACCGACTACGGCTGGCAGCTCGCCATCGCCTTGAGCGTGCTCATCAACGTGAACCTCGGCCTGATCAACCTCCTGCCCTTCCCGGTGCTGGATGGCGGCCATATCACGCTCGCAATCATCGAGGCCATCCGCCGCAAGCCGATCAATGTGAAGGCGCTCGAATTGGTACAGACCGCCTGCGCCGTGCTCCTCATCGGCTTCATGCTGTATGTAACCTTCTTTGACGTGAGCGACTTTTTCTCTTCCGGTCAGAAGCCCGCTGCGGCAGAGAAGACGGAGAAATGAAGTATTGTTCCAGTGTCTACGGATCGCCGCGCCGACTGACTCGCGTGGTCAATGTGGGCGGTGTGCATCTGGGCGGATCGAATCCGGTCCGCCTTCAGTCCATGCTCACCTGCGATACCATGGACACCGAGGCCTGCATCCGGCAGACGCTCGAGCTGGTCGAGGTCGGATGCGAAATCGTTCGCATCACGGCCCCGACGGTCAAAGACGCCTCCAATCTCGAGCACGTCTCGAAGGGCCTGCGGGCCAGGGGATGCCATGTCCCGCTCGTCGCCGACATTCATTTCAAACCCGAGGCGGCGATGGAAGCCGCCAAGTGGGTCGAGAAAGTCCGCATCAATCCCGGCAACTACGCCGACTCGAAGAAGTTCAAGATCATCGAGTACACGGACGAGCAGTACACCCAGGAACTCGACCGCATCCGCGAGCGCTTCACGCCGCTCGTCCAGTTTTGCAAGGAGCATGGTCGCGCCATGCGCATCGGCACGAACCACGGCAGCCTGAGCGACCGCATCATGAACCGCTACGGCGACACGCCGCTCGGCATGGTGGAGAGCGCGCTGGAGTTTGCCCGCATCGCCCGTGAGCTGGATTATCACGAGTTCGTCTTCTCCATGAAGGCGAGCAATCCCAAGGTGATGATCGCCGCCTACCGCCTGCTCGTCGCCCGCCTGAATGAGCTCGGCGACGACTGGAACTACCCCGTGCACCTCGGCGTGACCGAGGCCGGAGACGGAGAGGATGGCCGCATCAAGAGCGCCATTGGCATCGGCAGCCTGCTCGGCGACGGCATCGGTGATACGGTGCGCGTCTCGCTCACCGAAGACAGCATTCATGAAATCCCGGTGGCCCGCGCCCTCGTCGAGCTGATCCGGCCCGTCGGCGCTCCCGTGGCCGAGACCGAGCCGTCCTACGACCCCTTTTCCTACGCCCGCCGCCAGACGGAAACGCTCCAGATCGGGGAAGCCCGGCTCGGGGGCGAGGAGCTGGTCCGCGTGGCTGTGCGGCAACAGACCTACGATCAAGTGGCCCATAAGATCGACCGCATGGGCGATTATCAGCCGGAGTTCGTTGTCGAATCCTCCGGTGCCATCGCCATCGATCCGCGCTCGGATGAGGAAATACAGAAGCTTTCCGTATTGGCCGATCCGACGTTGATCACGGTGCGCGACGGACTCGACCTGCCCGTGGTGCCAGCCTACAGGCTGCTCGCCGCCCGGGTAACGGGTCGCCATCCCATCCTGCTCAAGGACACGTTTACTCCCGCCACAGAGTCCGGCGACTTTCTCCCGAACCTCCTCGGCGCTGCCGCCAACATCGGCGCACTGCTTTGCGATGGGATCGGCGACGCCGTGCTGGTCCAGGGCGAATCCGCTCCCGGCCAGTCTCTGCGACTCTCCTACAATATCCTCCAGGCGGCAGGGACCCGTATTTTCAAGACGGACTACGTGGCCTGCCCGAGCTGCGGTCGCACGCTCTTCAACCTCCAGTCGACCACGGCCCGCATCAAAGAGGCCACCAGCCACCTCAAGGGCGTGAAAATCGCCATCATGGGCTGCATCGTCAACGGACCCGGCGAAATGGCGGACGCCGACTTCGGCTACGTGGGCGGAGCGCCCGGCAAGATCAACCTCTACGTCGGCAAGACGGCAGTGAAGTTTAACATCCCGGAAGCCGAGGCCGTTGATCGCTTGAAGGATCTGATCCGGGAGCATGGCCGATGGGTCGACGCTCCCGCGTCGTCGGAGCCAGTCAATGTATAGCACAAGATGTTTATTATAAACATCTTGTAATATTATTTCGATCGGAGAAAAACTGCTTCCGCCCTTGTCCGGCGGTCTCCGCCTTTTTTGCAGCTCCGGGCTGTCGGGAAAGCCCTGAGATCTATCCCTGTTATCGGATCATCGAGATTGCGATCCCCGCCGGGTTCAGTATCGAAGGATCTTTTCGAGAAACTGAGCGGCTTCCGGAGCCTTCGGGGCCGAGAAGAACTCCGTAGACGGAGCCGACTCGATGATGCGACCTTCACCGATGAAAAGGACATGATCCGCGATGCTCCGGGCGAATCCCATGGCGTGAGTGACCAGTACCAGGGGCCGGCCCTCGCTTCGCAGACTGGAGATGACTTCCAGGACCTCTGCCGTCATCTCCGGGTCCAAGGCAGAGGTCGGCTCGTCCATGAGGAGAAACGCCGGGTCTATCGCCAGCGCCCGGGCGATGGCGACCCGCTGCCTCTGTCCGCCACTCAGCTCGGCCGGACGTTTTCCCATATGGTCAGACAGCCGGAACCGGGAGAGCGTGGCATTGGCCCGGTCCTCGGCATCCGGGAAATGATGCACCTCCTTGAGAGGGAGCATGACGTTCTCCAAGGCGGTCAGATGGGGGAAGAGATTGTAGGCTTGAAAGACGGTGCCGATCCGTTTCCGGTACGGAGCCAGACCCGATTCCTCTTTGGAAAGGACCTGCCCATTCACCGCCACCGTTCCCGTGGTGGGAGAAATCAGCCCTCCCAGGACACGGAGCAAAGTCGACTTGCCCCCGCCCGAGGGACCGATGAGGGCGAGCACATGCGGAACTCGCACCTCAAAGCTCACGTCTTTCAGGACGGGCTGGTCGCCGAACACCTTTGAGACGCCCTGGCATCGGATCTGGAGGCCGTCAGTGTTCATAGCGCAGGAGATTCTGGAGATACCGGGAGAGGAAAAGGACGGGGAGGGTGAGGATCAGATAGCCGACACCCAAAGGCAGGAAGCTCTCCAACCCGCTGTAGGTGGCGGAAAAAGCCTGCTGGGCCGATTGGGTGAACTCCGCCACGCCGATGACCGACAAGAGGGAGGAATCCTTGATCAGGGAGGCAAACTGTCCCGCCAAGGGAGGGAGGATCTGGCGGATGGCCTGCGGAAAGACCACGAAGCGGTAGGTCTGCCACTTGCTCAGGCCGATCGCCCGGGCGGATTCCCATTGGGAGGACGAAATACTCTCGATCCCGGCCCGCACCATCTCCGCGATGTAGGCTCCCGAGAAGAAGGACAGGATGAATACCCCGAATGTGAACCTTTCCACGTTACGGGTCACTTCTGCCGGTCCGTAGAAGAGCAAAAGGATCAAAACCAGGAAGGGGAGGCCTCGAATAAGTTCCACGTAGAACAATGCGAGGTGCCGGACGGGCAAAATGACCGATCGAAGGGCCAAAGCAGCCAGTATCCCGAAGATACTGCTGACGATGAGGGACATTCCAGCGAGCTGAAGGGTAGAGAGCCATCCTTTCAGGAAAAGGTTCCGGTACTCCCAGAAAGCCGTCCAATTACGCTGGGTTCCGGCGAGGACGCTCCAGCAGAAGAAGGAGAGGCCCAAGGCAATGACCAGAACGCTCACCGCCTTGGCCCAGGAAGGTGCGGGAGCGTCGGGTCGGTCCTGAAATGCTCGTAGAAGCCGTTGCAAGCCTCGCAGATAACGCCGGGAGCCGGGAGGGTGTCAATCCTGCGAGACGTTTCGTTGGTTTCGGGCCAGCTTTGGCTCTTTATTGGATATCGCGTCGTCTCCGGGGGTCTTCCCGAACGGAAGCGGACGCAATCATCGGTCTTCAGAACGACTTGCTCCTTTGTCCGTTCGATCCGACTTCTCTAGGGCCCGTTCCTTTACTTCCGGTCTCTGGCCTTCATCTTGATCGGTGCAGGCACCGGAGGACGATTGGCCGGGAGGAAACCCCCTGGACCAAGAGGGAGAATCCCAGATCGCAGCCTACGAGGAGACGACTAAAACACGAAGGGCACACCTTGCTCGGCGAATGCCTTTTTCTGAGCGGGAAGGTATTTGTCCCCCAAAGCCTGGAAGCCTCCCTTTTCCCGGAAACGGATCAGAAAGGCGTCGATCTGCCGCTTCAGCTCGTCATTACCTTTCCGAAGACCAATCGCCCAGTGCTCTTCCTGGATGGGTTGAAGCAAGGCCCGAGTAGTGGCGAGATTCTCCTGCCAGTTCTTCCAGACACTCATCTGGTCATAGAGGAAGGCGTCGGCTCTGCCTTGGCACACCTCGAGCACGGCGGAGTTCTCCTTGTCCACGGCGAGGATCTTCGCCTGCTTCAGGTTCTTCCTCGCCCAGAGTTCGCCCGTGGTGCCTTGACGCACCACCACCGTGCGGTCGGGCTGATCCAGGTCGTTGGCGCTTTGCACTGGAGCATTCTTTCCCACCAAGAGAGCGAGTCCGATGGTCAGGTAGGGAGCCGAAAAAGAGATGGCCTCACGCCGAGCCGGGGTATCCGTAAGGGAACTGATTACGCAATCCAGGCGTCCATTCTGAAGGGTCGGAATCAAACCAACGAAGGGAATGTTTTCGATCTTCAGTTCCCTGCCGAGGGTTTCGGCCAACGCCTTGGCGAGGTCCACGCTGACGCCTGTGGGATTTCCTGATGGGTCAACCATCTCAAAGGGCGGATAGGACAGATCCATGCCCACGACGACGGTCTTCCTGCCTGAGTCCGCCGTTTTGCCGCATCCCGTAAGGGTGGCAGCGATAGCTCCCCCGGTCCAAAAGAGGAAAGTTCTACGTGGAACATTTTGCGTCAGCTTCATGGGAAGATTTCGTGGATGATTTGTGAAAAACTGTGAAGAATACCTGAGTACTTTCTGCCGGGGTACCTTGAAATACCAATAACGTTGTTGGCCTTCAGAATTTGTTCCCAACCTTTCCGACCGTGGAACGCTGATAACAAGCTGCTGGAACAAAAGGGGTGGCGGTTATTCACACGCTTAAGAAGAAGAAGAAAGGGTTTACCTTTAATTTCTTCTCTATTCAGGAAGTGAATTACTTTTGAAATTCGCTGTACCGGATGACGCGATGTTCCACATACCGTCCTCGGAAGACATATTTAATTAATTCTTTATCAATGGGTTAATATATGTACGCTATCATGTACTTATTCTGATCCTTGAGTCACAACCAGTTTCCTGATAGTGGCTTGTAGCCATGGCCGAGCATGGAGCAGAGGATTCGCCTATTCCATCCGTTTTGCAGGAGCTGGAACGGTTGAAGATCAATGTCCATGAAACGTTGATTCAATACGAGCAGCGTCTGGAATCGGAAATCAATGCCGTTCGCGATATCCTCGAAAGACAGCTCCGCCAGCAAAAGCTCTCCCACGCCAAGCTCCGGGACATTCGCGATATGCTGACACTCCTGCGCCATGTCCAAGTCAAAGCGGACAAGGGCCGTCGCAAGGATCTCAAGAAGCTTGAATCCGTGGTGAGCGATCTCGCCATGTTGGTCGAGAATTGGTAACCAGAGCAGTTGCGTTCGCGCCGGGGCTAGCCGAGCTTCCGGGAAAAATGCGGTATCTCATTCTCGCTCTTCTGCTATCTTGCTCCATGGCCTACGCGGAAAAAACAGTGGTGCTCGGGGGAGGGTGTTTCTGGTGTGTCGAGGCGATGTACCAGACCGTGCCTGGAATCGATAAGGTCGTGAGCGGCTACGCGGGAGGATCGACGGAGAATCCGACCTATGAGCAAGTGTGTACAGGCCGGACAGGCCATGCCGAGGTGATTCAGATTTCCTACGATCCCGAAAAGATTTCCTATGAGAAGATCATCGACCTTTTTTGGAAGGCTCATGATCCCACCACCCTGAACCGCCAGGGAGCGGACTCGGGTACGCAATACCGCTCGATCATCCTGTACCAGACCAAAGAGGAGAAGGAGATCGCGGAGAAGTCGAAAGCGGCGGCGCAAAAGGATTTCAAATCGCCCATCGTGACCGAGATCACGCCATTGAAAGCGTTCTATCCAGCGGAGACGTATCACCAGGACTTTTTTAAGAACAACCCGAACAATCCGTATAACAGGGCGGTCACCGCGCCGAAGGTGCAGAAGTTCGAGAAGGCCCAGCAGCAACCGTAACGGCGCATGCACGTTCCGGGGCGGGGCGCGACGATCAATCCGCGCGGGCGCTTCGAGCGTCTCGAGGTGGCGCTGGAGGAGGAGGCAGAGCACGAGGCGGGGCGGCCTCGCACCATCTACCTGCGAGATGATGCCCAGTCGATCATCTCGACCAACGACAGTCCGGATATCGGTTTCCGATCGAGCATCAATCCCTACCGGGGCTGCGAGCATGGATGCTCGTATTGCTACGCTCGGCCCTACCACGAGTATCTGGGTTTCTCTGCCGGGCAGGATTTTGAAACGAAGATCATGGTGAAGCCGGATGCCGCCAGACTCCTGCGGAAAGCCTTGTCCTCACCAAAGTGGCAGCCCGAGGTGCTGGCCATCAGCGGGGTGACGGATTGCTACCAGCCCGTCGAGCGCAAGCTGGAGATCACGCGACAATGTCTCGAGGTGCTGGCGGAGTTTCGCAACCCCTGCGTGATCGTAACAAAGAATCATCTCGTCACCCGCGACATCGATCATTTGCGCAAGCTCGCGGCCTATCAAGCGGCGATGGTGTTCATTTCCGTGACCACGCTTGATACCGATCTCGCGTCGGCGCTGGAGCCCAGGGCGGCGACACCAGCCTTTCGCCTCGATGCCATCCGGCAGCTCGCGGAAGCGGGAATACCGGTCGGTGTATTGACGGCGCCCGTCATTCCTGGCCTGAACGAGCATGAAATCCCGGCCATCCTGAAAGCGGCGCGGGAGGCGGGGGCAGGGACGGCTGGCTATACGGTGATCCGGCTGCCTTATGGAGTGAAGGACGTCTTTGCCGCGTGGCTGGAAACGCATCGCCCGGGTTCGAAGGAGAAAATCCTCGATCGTATCCGCGACATGCGCGGCGGGAAGCTGAACCGCAGCGACTTTGCCACCCGGATGAGAGGCGAGGGAATCTGGGCTGAGCAAATCCGCCAGCTCTTTCGCACCACCCGGCAGCGCGAGGGTCTGGAGGGTCGGCGGATCGAGTTGTCCGTCGATCATTTCCGCCGCCCGGGCGGCGAGCAGCTATCGCTTCTTTGAGACTGGCTCGGCCATGACAGGCGCCTCATAGGCGATGGTCACCGGCGTGCCGATCTTCACCAGCTCAAAGAGCTGCTTCGCCGTGTCGTCCTTCAGACGCACACAGCCGTGCGAGGCGGCATGGCCTGGCACATAGCCGACGTGGAGGCCCACGCCGGTGTCGGTGAGGCGCATCCAGTAGGGCATCGAGGCTCCGACAAAACTGGCTCCCTCCGGCACCTTGTCGACCCGGCTGTCGGCGTCCTCAACAAGAACCAGACCGGTGGCATCGAAGATCTTGCCGTAAAGATTGGAGTGATAGTCCTTCTCCTTGGCGCGAACCGTGTAGCTGCCAGTCGGTGTCGGATGCGATTTTTTGCCCGTGGCGACCGGGAAGTCCATCGCCAGAGCCCCGCGAACGAGCAGATAGCCGCGCTGTTCCTTGATGGAGATTTCGATCGCGATATTCTCCGGTGTGGCCTTCTCGAGCAGCGCCTTGTTGCGGTAGGTGCTTCGTTTCCAGGCACCCAGCGAACGGTAGATGGAGTGCTCCGTCCTGGCCGAGGCCTGCAGAGCCGCATCCTCGCGGGAAACCTTCTTTTGAGCGGGGTCTTCCATCAGGGCGCAACTGGAGAAAGTGAGGGCGAACGCGCTCAAGAGAAGGCCGGAAAAGCGACCGAGGGAGATTGTCTTCATAGGGAAGAGGCGCGCACGATACGCTGATCGCTGATCAGTTGCCAGTTCTTAAAAGCAGGTAACTTTGGCCTTTCTTGTGTTCGAACAGGCTTGTTTCGCAGTTCATCTACAACATATAGCGGTTGCTTGAGCAGGCAATGAGGAGAGGCTTGGGAAACTGGTTGTTTCCGCGCCCCCTGGCTCGGGGAAATCTCTACCAGCTTCGTCGCGAAAAAGCGATCTGTGCTCGTATTTCCAGTTGTCAAAACGGGGGTCTGTGAAATTATCTAGGTTTGTCGTCGTCGCGGTCACCCAGGGGGCTGGACGGATACGACGCGCACCATCGAACAACATCCAACACCTGCTTTCGCATGCCAAAAACTGAAGTTCGCTCAACCGATTACGCCAATGCCCCCATCAACGAAAATCTTTCGAAGGAGGAACGCGTCAAGTTGTTGCGAGAGATGATGCGCATTCGTCGGTTCGAGCAGATTGCGCTCAAGTTTTACAACGCTGGCAAGATGGGTGGCTTCCTGCACCTCTACATCGGCCAGGAGTCTGTGGCCGTCGGCACCGTGTCCCTGATGGGCGATAATGACCACGTCATCACGGCCTATCGCGACCATGGCCACGCTCTGGCTGTCGGCATGGGCATGAACGAGTGCATGGCCGAGCTGTACGGCAAGGCGACCGGATGTTCGAAGGGCAAGGGCGGTTCCATGCACTATTTCGCGCCGGACAAGAACTACTGGGGCGGCCACGGCATCGTCGCCGGCCAGACTCCGCTCGGCCTCGGCCTCGCCTACGGCATCAAGTACAAGGGCCTCAAGGGCGCAGCGCTCTGCTTCCTCGGTGACGGAGCCGTCAACCAGGGCGTCGTTTACGAGAGCCTGAACATGGCCTCCCTCTTTGACCTCCCGGTCATCTACGTCATCGAGAACAACAAGTACTCGATGGGCACCAGCCTCGAGCGTTCCTCCGTCATCGACAAGTGCCTGGCGCAGCGAGCCGAGGCCTTCAAGGTCGACTGGGCTCTCGCCAACGGCGAAGATGTTTACGAGGTTCGCGCGGTCACCCAGCAGGCCCTGGAGCGCGCCTACGAGAAATCCCGCCCGACAGTCCTGGAGTTTCAGACCTACCGCTACTATGGCCACTCGGTCGCCGACGCCAAGCACAAGGGCGGCTACCGCAAGGAAGAGGAGATCGAGCGTTACAAGAAGCAGCACGACCCGATCGTGATCTTCAAGAACCGCCTCCTCGCCGAGAAGGCCATCACGGAGGAGCAGTTCGAGGCGATCGAAGCCGAGGTCAAGGCCGAGGCCGACGAGTCCGCACGCTTCGCCGAGGAGAGCCCGTACCCGACGGTGGAATCCATTTACGACGACGTGTACTTCGAGGTGGACCGCCAGACCGAGGCGGGCCGCACGGGTCGTTTCTTCTTCAACAACTAAGGTCCCCTCGGTACCGACTGATCAACCGACTTACTGCGCATCACGTATGGCACTGATTGAATATCGCGACGCCCTGAACCAAGCCTTCGCCGAGGAGATCGAGCGAGATCCCAATGTCGTCCTCATCGGCGAGGAAGTCGCCCAGTACGATGGGGCCTACAAGGTCACCCGCGGACTTTGGAAGAAATATGGCGACAAGCGCGTGATGGATACTCCCATCAGCGAGGCCGCCTTCATCGGCATGGGCGTGGGAGCTTCCATGCTCGGCCTGCGTCCCGTGATCGAGCTCATGTTCTGGAGCTTCGCCACGGTCGCCTACGACCAGATCATTAACAACGCCGGCCAGATCCGCTACATGAGCGGCGGCCTGATTAACTGCCCGATCGTCATTCGCGGTCCGGCCAACGGCGGCACCAACGTCGGTGCCACCCACTCGCACACTCCGGAGAACTGGCTCGGTGCCATTCCGGGTCTCAAGGTGGTTTCCGCCGCGACTCCTTACGACGCGAAGGGCCTGATGAAGGCCGCCATCCGCGACAACGACCCCGTCATGTTCATGGAGAACACGCTTCTCTATGGCAATCGCGGCGAGGTGCCCGAGGAGGAGTACATCATCCCGCTCGGCGTCGCCGACCTGAAGCGCGAGGGGTCCGATGTCTCGCTCATCGCCCACGGTCGCGCCGTTCTCACTGCTCTCAAGGCGGCTGAGATCCTGGCCTCCGAGCATAACATCCAGGCCGACGTGCTCGACCTGCGCTCGATCCGCCCGCTCGACGAAGAGGCGATTCTCAAGACCGTCCGCAAGACGCATCGCGCCGTGCTGGTCGACGAGAACAAGCCCTTCTGCGGCGTCTCGGCCCAGATTTCTGCGACGATCATGGAGCAGGCGTTTGACGACCTCGACGCTCCCGTGGCTCGCGTGTGTTCGCTCGACGCCCCGGCGATTTACTCGCCTGCGGTCGAGCCGCTCCAGCTCCCCACGCCCGAGCGCGTGATCGAGAAGGTTCTCAAGCTCGCCTAATATTTCCGTTTTTATCTGCTGACATGCCCAATGTAACCATGCCCAAGCTCAGCGACACGATGACCGAAGGGACCATCACTCGCTGGCGCAAGAAGAAAGGCGACACCGTCGAGATGGGGGATATCCTCGCCGAAGTCGAAACCGATAAAGCCACCATGGAAATGGAGGCCTTCGACGATGGCGTGCTCCACGAGATCTTTGTCCCGGATGGCGGCAAGGCCAAGGTGGGCGACGCAGTGGCTCTCATCCTCGCCGAGGGCGAGACGGCGGAGTCCGCTGGCAAGACCCCGGCCGCGAAGAACGACCTGACCACCTCTGGTGGCAAGGAAGCCGCTCCCGCCACCGCTGCTCCGGCAGCGAAGGCAGCGGAAGGCTCGGCTGATTCCGATTCGCGGGTGAAGGCCTCGCCTCTCGCCCGCAAGATCGCCAAGGAAAAGGGCATCTCGCTCGCTTCCGTCCAGGGTTCCGGCCCTGGTGGTCGCATCGTGGTGAAAGACCTTGAGGGTGCTCCCTCCGCTCCGGCTCCTGCCGCAGCAGCCCCGGCACCCGCCGCCGCTCCGGCCATCCAGGCCACGGCTGGCGCTTCGGATACGAAGGTGCCGCTCAGCGGCATGCGCCGCACGATCGCCGAGCGCCTCGTCGCGAGCAAGCAGCAGAACCCGCACTTCTACCTCTCCGTCGAGGTCGATGCGGGTCCGCTGATGAAGCTCCGCACGGAACTCAACAAGGCCAACGAAGCCGCCGGTCAGCCCAAGCTCACCGTCAACGACTTCGTCCTGCTCGCCATTTCGCGCGCAGCCGCGGCTCATCCGTATGTCAACGCCTCCTGGGGCGGCGACTCGATCATCCAGTACGCGAGCGTCAATATCTCGGTCGCCGTGGCGGTCGACGACGGCCTCGTCACGCCGGTCATTCGCAACGCCGCCAAGCTCTCCCTCAAGGAGATCAGCGCCTCGGTGAAAGACCTCGCGGCCCGTGCCCGTACGAAGAAGCTCAAGCCCGAGGAATACCAGGGCGGCACGATCACCGTCTCGAACCTCGGTTCCTACGGCGTCGAGCAGTTCTACGCGATCGTCAATCCGCCGCAGGCCGCCATCGTCGCGGTCGGTGCCATCGTCAAGAAACCGGTGGTCAATGCGAAGGATGAGATCGTGGTCGGCCAGCGCATGGTGGTCTCGCTCAGCGGCGACCATCGCGTCGTCGACGGCGCGATCGGGGCGGAGTTCCTCGGCACCCTGCGCAAGCTGATCGAGAACCCGGCGCTCATGCTGTTCTAGGTTCCGGTTCGCTTAAGCTAACAAAAAATCTCAAGGGCGGCTGCCGATGTCTAGGCGGCCGCCCTTTTGTTTTATCGTGATATGCTAAATTAGCCTGTCCGGCATGGTGTGCCGGGAAGCCTGATAAACAGGATTTCAGGAGGCTAATACACGAGCGCGGAGCGCTCGGCAACCCAGCCGGAGATGTCATGAAGGACGGCGTCCTTTTCCCAGTCGTTCCAAAGGAGGTGGTAGGATTCCGGGTAGTGCAGGTGTTGCTTGTCCGCGGATGGGATCAGGTCATACCAACGGGCGACCTGCTCTGGGCGGATGAAGACATCCTGGCCGGCGGAGAGGACGAGGGTCGGTACGGTGATGCCGGTGGCGAGCTGCGGGGTGGAATCCATCAGGCGGCTGAAGGCGCTGAGGAAGCCGATGGTGAAGACCGGGATGTAATGCGAGGAGGCGCGGATGCGGGCGATGTGCTCCTCATCCCTCGTAACAGGGATGGGCTTCGATTTGCCGGTGACGAAAAGGCCCGGGTGCAGCCGCAGGTCGGGCGCGAGGCGGGCGGCAAAGCGGACGATGGCGCGGATCGGCGGCGGGGTGGGCTTTTTCAGCTCCACCACCGGGACCGAGAGAATCGCTCCCGCAATATCGGGGCCGATGGCTCCGCGGTGCAGGAGATGGGAGAGAATGAGGGAACCCATGCTCTCGCCGCACCAGAAGACTGGCCCGCCCTGGGAGCGAGCCTGGACGAAATGGCCGAAGGCCACAATGTCCTCTTCCAGCGTGGCGAGGTCAAAGAACCCGCCGCGTCGCCGGGTGACGGGGTCGTGTCCCTGCCCCCGCAGGTTCATCGCAAAAACGGAGAGGCCGTCGCCGGAAAGACGTCGGGCGAGGGTATCAAAGTCGGTGGCCGCGCCGCCGAGACCGTGGATGCAGATGACGGTGCCGCGTTCGCTACCGACAGGCTCCCAGTGATGGCAGGGAAAGGTGACGCCATCGGGAGCGGTCCATGGAAATTCCATAAAGGGAGTTTCGGATTGCTTTTCCCATAGCGCCACCCGCATTTTTCAAGAAATGCGAAAACTTCTCACCGCCCTAGCTCTCGTCCTCGCTGCCACGCCCGTTTTTGCGGGACGCCTCGACATCGCCGTCATCCAGTTTGGAAGCGAACGGACGCCGGAAGAACTCGCCGCGGCGCTTTCTCGTACAAACCTCAGCGAGATCACCAATTCCGATCGTACGATCACGAGCGAGAGTGAGCTGAAAGCCGGCAACGTCCTCTTTGCCCAGTCCTTCGTCGCGTCGCCTGGTGCGCGCTTTGCCACCTCGACCCGCCTGGGCAACCAGCGCGCGGATGTCGAGGGTCAGCTCGGCTCTGGCCGGGTATCGGTCAACATCGACATCATCGAGGGCGTGAAGCTGGGTCTGCGCAATTTCGCCAGTTCGAACTACAATGGCTCCGGCCCGGTATCCTCTGCGCCGCAGATCATCAGCATGAAGCAGACCCGCATCAAGGGTCCGCAGGTCGAGAAGGGCCAGACCAAAATGCGCACGCTGTTTCTCACGACGATCCTCGTGGCGCAGTATCAACCGTGATCTTTCGGCCCCGGCAGGCGAGGGGACATCTTTCCGCCTGATTGTTTCCAAGCCAGGGGCCTGGGCGTTTTGCCAGGCCCCTTTTTTTTGCATTTCAGGGAGCGCCGAGATGGTATTGCTGTTTTGCTGACAGCGCTTTGGCTGTCGTCAGCGTTGCCTTGACCTTTCCGCAGGGGGCGAACAAGGCTCTTGATCTCGCTTTCCGGCTCCTAGTTATTCGTCTGGTTGAGAAGGTATTTCGTGCTTCCGATGGGGGCAAACCGGCCGACGTTCGCCTTTGGCGCCCGTTTGTCGAGCGTAGTCGGATCGATGGGGAGGAAACCCGCCGAGCCATTGGCAAACCCCACCATCGCATACCCGGCATTGCGCCCGTGCACCGTCACCTCTCGCTGGTCGATGCCATAAAACTCCTCCAGCATGGGATTCGAAGCCGAAGCCGGGGACTGGAATGTATTGACTTGCGCCGAAGTCGTGAAGACCACGATTTCGCCCGGCTTTTCAAGCGTGAGGGCATTGACCCGCGTGGCGGTGCCGGTCCACTTGCCGCCGAGCAGCACGTTGTACCCGACGCCGAGATAGCCAAACTTGTACTTCGCTTTGAACGCCTTGCCGGAGAGCTTAAGGCTGGGGTCGGGACGAACGCTGGCGGGCACGTATCCGCCGAGCGGGCCGTCTTCGGGACGCAGGATGCGATTTCCCTCGCCCAGCGCCGAGCTTCCCGGCGGCTCGTAGCCGAACCACCAGGTCACGCCACCGGATTCGGGGCCATCGCTTCGGTATGGCCAGAAGACGTTGTTATTGTCCCCAAGATAGGCCGCAGCCCCGACGCAAAGCTGCCGGATGTTCGACGCCGAGATGGCCAGCGACGAACGCTCGTAGGCTTTCCACCCGGCAGCGCCCAGCACCGTCGCTAGGGTCGCGACGATGCCGACGCCGACGAGCAGCTCAATGAGCGAGAAGGCTCGAGTCTTTGCGCGCATGGCGACGGCGGGCGACGATCAGGATCACCGCTCCTCCGAGGGCGAGAAGTATCGTGGAAGGCTCTGGCACCGCCGCGACAGGAGCGGAAATGGTCGCTGTCGTGGACGGGTACGTCGGGTACTGCGTATAGCTGAAGCCATACCATCCCTGATTCGTCAGCGTGACCGTCGAGATGCCGTAGTCGGCGATGGTGAAGGTCGAGTCATACGACGAACCGACTGAGCCTATGAAGAAGGCCCAGTATTGCTCGGTGGCAGCGTTGTACCCGCTCTGGTTGCGCACCACTTGGTCGTAACCGGAGAGGCCGTTCTGGTCGTAGCTGATGCTGTTGAGATACACGCCGAACGACGGGTCGCTATTGCCCGTCCAGCTCAGGCGCGAGTCCCCGGAGGAGTTGGTCGTGGTAGTCGTTCCGATCGTGATCTGCCCGGCGATGGCTTGCATCATATCGGCAACGGTGACGGTGGAGACATCATCCCAGCGGAATCCCCAAGCGAGTGAAACCGGACTGTTGCCGTCGTTCCATTGAACAACGAAGGCGGCTTCGTTGCTGCCCGTCCCATACCAGGACGTGATGTCGGAAAGCCCGGTGATAACGGCGAAGGCCTTCGAGCCGGGGCAAAGGGCTGAGAGAGCCAGAAGCGAGGCGACGAGCGCCGCGCGGATACGTGAATAGTGAAACATGGTTCTTGATCTTGCGAGAACCTGGCGCGCCCTGCGGCGTGCCGATCCTCATTCTTTCTTTGGTGCGAAGAAGGTTTTTAGCGCCCGCGCTGGTCGCACGACCGGACCCGGGCGAATGAGTGTTCCGACAACGAAGTATTCTGGCTCCTGGACGGTTTGTATTGCCTCAGCCCCGGCCTTCACCCTTGTTTCCAAAGATTGGCCTCCTTGCGGATGGGACCTCGTTTCCAGTTACAGCAGCGCAACTGCTCCCGGCTTTCACGGGATTCCATGCACTGTCGGATTGAGGATGTCGTTTAAGTAATCAGTCGATAGGCGATGCGAGTCAGGATTGTTTGGAAAGGGTGTCGGGATCGTAGGTGAGGTACGACTGGAGCCACTTCTCGACCTCGGCGACAGACATCCCCTTGCGGGCGGCGTAGTCCTCGATCTGGTCGCGGCAAATGCGGTTGGCCGGGAAATACTTGGCCTGCGCGTGCCCGAAGTACAGGCCGCTCACGCTGCTGCCCGGGTACATGGCGAGGCTCTCGGTGAGGCTGATCCCCGTGCGCTTCTCGACATCGAGGATTTCCCAGATCGTGCGCTTCTCGGTGTGGTCCGGCTGCGCGGGATAGCCCGGCGCGGGACGGATGCCACGATAGCGCTCGCGGATGAGGTCGTCGTTGCTCAGGCCCTCGGTCTTGCCGAAGCCCCAGTTCTCACGCGCCTTCTTGTGCAGATACTCGGCGAAGGCTTCGGCGAAGCGGTCGCCCAGCGCCTTCGTCATGATCGAAAGATAATCGTCGTGGTTGCGCTCGTAGGCGTCGGCCACCTCGTGAACCTCCGGCCCGGCCGTGACGGCAAAGGCTCCGACATAATCAACGATTCCGCTCTCGCGCGGCGCGACGAAATCGGCCAGCGCGTAGTTTGGTTCGCCCTTCTTGCGCAGGGTCTGCTGACGCAGGGTATGCAGCACGGCCAGCGGCTCCTTGCCTTCCGCGTCGCGGTAAAGCTGTATGTCGTCGCCGATGGAGTTCGCCGCCCAGAAGCCAAATACGCCGCGCGGCTTGAAGAGCTTCTTGCTGATAATCTCGTCGAGGAGCTGCTTCGCGTCGGCGTAGAGCTTGCGCGACTCCTCGCCCACCACCTCGTCATCGAGGATGGCGGGGAAACGACCGCGCAATTCCCACGCATGGAAGAACGGGGACCAGTCGATAAACTCGGCCAGCTCCTCGAGAGGCACGTCGTTGAACTCGACGATGCCCACGGTTTCCGGCTTCGCGATCTCGCTGAAATCGGCCCGGAACGGATTGGCGCGCGCCTGCTCGAGCGAGGCGTATTCGCGCTCGCCGGTGCGGTTGCCATATTCTTCGCGGAGCTGCTGGTAGTCGGCCTTGAGCTGGGTCATGAAACCCGGCTTCTGCTCGGGGCTGAGGAGCGAGCTCACCACATTGACGCTGCGGCTGGCGTCCAGCACGTGGACAACGCCGGGCTCGTAATGCTGCTCGATCTTCACTGCCGTGTGCGCCTTGCTCGTGGTCGCGCCGCCGATGAGGAGCGGAATGGTGAACCCGGCTCGCGTCATTTCCTTGGCGACATGGATCATCTCGTCGAGCGACGGAGTGATGAGGCCGCTCAGGCCGATCACGTCACAATTCTTCTCGCGGGCGGTCTGCAAAATCTTCTCGCACGGCACCATCACGCCGAGGTCGATCACCTCGTAGTTGTTACAGGCGAGCACGACGCCGACGATGTTCTTTCCGATGTCATGGACATCGCCCTTCACCGTGGCCATGAGGATGCGGCCCTGGGCGCGGGCGTTCGGGTTGGCCGCGCGCTCGGCCTCCATGTAGGGCATGAGCCACGCGACGGACTTTTTCATCACGCGGGCGCTCTTCACGACCTGCGGCAGGAACATCTTGCCTGCTCCGAAGAGGTCGCCGACGACCTTCATGCCGTCCATGAGCGGACCCTCGATGACGGTGAGCGGCTTGCCATATTTCAGGCGGGCCTCCTCGGTGTCCTCGTCGATGAAATCCACGATGCCCTTGATGAGGGCGTGCTTGAGCCGTTCCTCGACCGACTCGTTGCGCCAGGAGAGATCGACCGTGCTTTCACGCGTCTTGCCGGCGGACTTGCTCTTGATCTCCTCGGCAAAGGCCACGAGCCGTTCGGTCGCGTCGGGACGGCGGTTGAGCAGCACGTCCTCGATCAGCTCCAACAGATCGGCGGGGATTTCCTCGTACACGCCGAGCTGACCGGCGTTGACGATGCCCATGTCGAGACCCGCGCGGATGCCGTGATACAGGAACGCACTGTGCATGGCCTCGCGCACGACGTTGTTGCCGCGGAAGGAGAAGGAAATATTGCTGATGCCGCCGCTCACGCGGGCGTAGGGCAGGTTCTCCTTGATCCAGCGCGTGGCGTCGATGAACGCCTTGGCGTACTCGTTGTGCTCCTCGATGCCGGTGGCGACAGTGAGCACGTTGGGGTCGAAAATGATATCCTCGGCGGGGAAGCCCACTTCCTCCGTCAGGATGCGATAGGCGCGGGAGCAGATCTCCGTCTTGCGCTGAAAGCTATCGGCCTGCCCGCTTTCGTCAAAGGCCATCACGATGACCGCCGCGCCGTAGTCGCGCACGAGCCGCGCCTGGCGCTTGAACTCCTCCTCGCCCGCCTTGAGCGAGATGGAATTGACGATTCCCTTGCCCTGGATGCAGCGCAGCCCGGCCTCGATGACCTCCCACTTCGACGAGTCGATCATGATCGGCACGCGCGAGATGTCGGGTTCGCTGGCGATGAGATTGAGGAAGCGCGTCATGGCCGCCGGGCCGTCGAGCATGCCCTCGTCCATGTTGATGTCGATCACCTGCGCCCCGGCCTCGACCTGCTGGCGGGCCACGGCGAGAGCCTCATCGTAGTTGTCCGCGAGGATGAGCTTGGCGAACCGCGGCGAGCCCGTGACGTTCGTACGCTCGCCGATGTTGATGAAAGGAATCTCCGGCCGCGCCTCAAAGGCCTCCAACCCGCTCAGACGGAGCGTGCGCGTGCGCTGTGGAATGGTGCGCGGGGCGTAGCCCTTGACGATCTGCGCGATGGCGCGGATGTGGTCAGGCGTGGTGCCGCAGCAGCCGCCGATGATGTTGAGCCAGCCTTCCTCGGCCCACTCGCGCAGCTTCGGCGCGAGCGTATCCGGCGTCTCGGGAAAGCCGGTCGGCGACAGCGGGTCGGGCAATCCGGCATTCGGATAGGTGCTGACAAAGAACGGTGCCTTGTTGCTCAGCTCCTCGATGTACGGGCGCATCTCCTGCGGCCCGAGGGCGCAGTTGAGGCCGATGGAGAGGAGCGGGAAATGCGAGACGGAATTCAGGAACGCCTCGACCGTCTGGCCCGTGAGCGTGCGTCCGCTCAGGTCGGTGATCGTGCCGCTCACCATCACGGGGAGCGAGTTGCCGGACTTCTCGAAATACTGCGCGATGGCAAAGAGCGCGGCCTTCGCATTGAGCGTATCAAAGATCGTCTCGACCAGCAGGATGTCGACCCCGCCGAGGACGAGGTTTTCCACCTGCTCGTAGTAGCTCTCGACGACCTGGATGAAGGTCACCTCGCGCTTGCCGGGATCGTTCACGTCGCGGGAAATCGACAGCGTGCGGTTGAGCGGCCCGATGGCGCCGGCAACAAAGACGCGGCGATCCGTGCAGGCGTCGGCGGCCTCGCGGGCGAGGCGGGCGGCGGCGCGGTTCAGCTCCGGCACGTAATCCTCCAGGCCGTAGTCGGCCATGGCGATGCGCGTGTCGCTGAAGGTATTCGTCTCGATGATGTCGGCTCCGGCGGCGACGTACTGGCTGTGAATCTCGCGGATGACCTCGGGCTTCGTCAGCACGAGCAGGTCATTGTTGCCCTTGAGATCGATGGGCCATTCGGCGAAGCGCTCGCCGCGATAATCAGCCTCCTGCAGTTTGTAACGCTGCACCATCGTACCCATCGCTCCATCGAGGATGAGGATGCGTTGAGACAGCAGGTCGCGGAGTTCTTTTTCGACAGGACTCATGAAATGGAAAGAAACGGATTACAGCTCAGGCTGCCACCGGCTTGAAGACGGCGGACGGACGCTGCATGCGCAGCACCACGATCACAAAGAGAACCGTGAAAAGCGCATCGCTGAGGAGCGAATTGCGGAAAAACATCCACGTCGGCGGGAAACCCGGCTGGCCGACCGTCAGCGCCTGCGCCCAACCGGCGGCGGTTTGCGGGTAGTTTGCGTTGCCGATCCAGGCGAGGGAATTCGTCACCACGTAAAAAAGCAGGCTGTTGGCCAGGGTCGCACCCGTGAGAGCGAGAAAGCCGGACCGGCGCAGGAAGCCTCCCGCCGTCGCGGCGATGAGGTAACAGGCATAGACGCCCGCCATGCTGATGCTCACGAGCGGCATGCCGTAGTGGAAATTCAACACGAGGTCGCTCGCGAAAAGGATCGCGATCGGCAGGGCAAACCCGAGCACGCCCGGCAGCGCCATTCCGCAGCAAAAGGCCGTCGCCATCGCGGGCGAGAAATTCGGCAGTTCCGTCCACCACATGCCCGAGGCGACCCGGTACAGACCGGCGGCGACCGCCAGCGCAATGATGCCCACCCATTTCGCCCTGTTGTCCAAAAGTTCGTGCCTCATGGTGTCTTGCCTATCGGTTTTCTTCACTTCGAACAAACCTTCGCGGATTTTCGGATAATATCAAGATATTTGGATATGTGCATATGTCGATTGGGCAGACGACATATCCTGAAACGCAATCGGCGGAGCGTGGTGGCGCTCCGCCGATGCGGGATGAATGGTTCTTATTGTCCTCCCCCCCAAGGAGACTGCCAGGGAGTCGGGCCGGGGATGGTTGGCGCTGGCTTGGGCGGCGGGGGTGGCGGAGCCGGAGTGGGAATCGGCTGCGGCGGCTTGGGCGGAGTGGGAACCGGCTTGGGTGGAGCTGGCGGTTTGCCAGCCTCCGCGATGCGACGAGTGATCTGGGCCGTCTGCTGGTTGCGGTTCAGCATGTCCGGCAGCGGGCGGATCTTGCCCTGCTGTGAATCGGCGATGCGCAGGAGGAGCCGTTGACCCGGCAGCGGGCCAAACCCCCCTGCCTCCAGCAATCGGCTGGTGGAGATCAGGCGCATGAGGTCGATGGTCGTGCCGAGCGGGATGGTCGAGGAGCCGGGCGGAATCGTTACGAGCTGCCCGGCGACAAACATCCGGCGGCTCTTGGGATTGTTTTTTACCGTGAGCCACACGCGGCCCTCGAGTACGACGAGCTTCACTGCGCCGTTCTTGAACCGGGCGATGAGGAATTGCGTTCCCGTCACGGCCGCTGTCACCGCGCCTGCTGTCACCTGACCGCCGCCCTCGCCTTTTTGGGAGGAGAAAAGCAGCGTGCCGGACTCGAGTTCCATATTGCGGCTGCCCGCCTCGAAGCTGAAGAGCGAGTTTGCCCCGAGCCGGAGCACCGTGAGGTCGGGGAATTTCAGCTCCGTGCGCGAATCCACCCCTGTGCGGACAAGCGTCTGGCCGATCACCACGTCGCCGACCGAGGCGGGGCGCGCCTTCTCGTTATCGACCAGGGAGACGGTATTCACTGCGCGCGTGACCTCGGCTTTTTGGAAGGGATCAGCCATCACGCTTCCCCCCAGGGCCAGGATCGTCAATGCCAGTACGCTGTGCCGGAGTTTCATGGCTAGAATCGAAAGTCGAACCCCAGCGTCCCGCCGAGGTTCACCACGGTGTAGTTATAGAATGACTCGGTCGACGCGTTGCCGCCAAAGTTCGCCGAGGCGGAAATCTTCGCCCACTTCGTGAAATAGTAGTTCAGCGAACCGCCGACGTTCTGAGTCAGATCGACGCGGTTATCGTCATCCGGGTAATGGAAGAGCGTGACCACGTAGTAGGTCTGGATTTCGACCGGCTCGATGATCCGCCAGCGCCAGCCAAGCCAGAAGTCATAGGAATTCCGCGTTGCGCTCGTGGGCTGGGCATAGACCGACCAGGACCCCTGCCAGCCGACCTGGATGGCCTGCGTGTCGGAGATGAGGAATTGTTTCGTCACCAGCACGTTGACCGCGTTGTTGACGTAGAACTCATCGAGGTTGCCGCCATCGAGATACCGCTCGTACTCGTAACGTACGGAGAGCGTGAGCTGGCCGAGATCCTGGAAAACATAATCGAGGCCGCCGCCGGCATTGAACCGGGTGAAGTTCAGCGAGGAAAACTGGGCGTATTGGAAAACCTCCTGCGTGACGTGGGCGTCGAGATACAGGCCATCGACGAGATTGGGATGAATCCCCGCTCCGCCGCGAGCGAGGAAATACATGTCACCGCGTCCCCCGCCATTCGCCAGGGTCGGATTGGAAGTATAAAAGAGGCCGGTATCGGCCACGAGATAAGCTCCCAGGCCGCCTCGTGCCATGCTTACCGGCAGTTGTTCGCCCAGATCGGTGTCGACCTCGGATTGAGACTCAAAGGAAAGCCCTTCATCGGCCGTGGCCGTGGCCGCATCCACCCTCTGCACGGTGGCCGCCGTGCGGGAAGCATTATCGGCACGCTGGACCTGAGCCCAGGCGCATGACCCTGCGAGGAGCAAAGCCCCCGCCGCTATGAGCGATACCTTCACGCGGCCCAAACGCATCGGATTTCGCGGAAAAGTCAAGCCTCAGAAGGTGCTTTTTGATTGCGAAAACACCAACTCCTATGGCACACTCCCGGTCCCGTGAAAGCATCCCCCGAGGCATTCACCACCCCCACCAAGCGCCCGAACTCCGCGCTCTCCTCCGCCATGGTTGTGTTCCTCGCCTCTGGCTTGGTTGCGTCGTGTCCGCACGCCTAACCCACACCCTTCACCCCCAAACCATGACCAATCCCCAGGAATCCCGCTCCTTCCGCCTCATCGGCTGCACCGAGACCCATATCGGCGTCGTTCTTGCCATTGCCTTCGCCGCCCTGCTCACCATCCATTTCACGGATCGTTCCCGCCCGGAGACCACGCGCAACCTGACGGCCATGCAAACCGTCCAGCAGCCCGCCGTCCTGAAATAGCCCCATTCCGCCGCTCCACGCGGCACCCAGCTACCATGTGTGAACCTCTCCCGCACCAGCGTGTGGGAGAGGTTTGTTTTTTGCGGAGGTCGCGGTTTCACGAGCCCCGGCTTTCCTGCCAGGGATTTACCCTGCCGCAAGTGATCGTCGGCATGGTTCTCCTCTCCACTCTCGCCCTTCTGGGTCTGCTAGCCATGCCAGCCCCGATCCATGGTTGTGGCTCGATGGCTGTGCTTTCCCAGATGAAACAACTTCATCTTGCGACCCAGCAAATGGTGCTCGACGGAGTAACCAGCGGAACCCCCGGCTCAGACTGGACCTCGCTCAAAGGAAAGCCCCTCACCTATGAACAGTGGCGCTCTCTGCTTATCGATGGGCATTACCTCACTCCGCAGGATTTCACCAAACTCACCACCCTCGCTGACAAGGGGGGCTGGTTTGGCGGCAACAGAGCCGTGCCGAATGCCATCACCGTCTTCGCCGTCTGCGATGACGACCCCGGTACAACGCTCCTCTTTGCCACAAAGAACTGGCACGGCCTGGACGCAAAGTCGCTAAGCGGCATGCCGCCAGAAATGGGTTACACATTACCGCCAGAAATGGGTGACAGAGGTGAAGGAGGG
>QAYZ01000007.1 GCA_003054655.1 Spartobacteria bacterium LR76
TCCTATGCAAACAAGCCGCTTAATTATCCATCGCGCTTGTCCAAACATCAGGGGGACACTACATGGCGAGATTGAAGATGAGGCAGCCCAGGCGGCAGGATGACGACTTCGAAAAATCCCAAGATCACCGGGACTTCAAAATCACTCATTTTGACGAGAACTCCCAAGAAGGGCGAGGGGTCGGGCCTGAATGTCATCAAGATAAGGCCAGTTTGGGAGTGTTTGCCCAGTTGAAGGAAGTTACTGGCGTTGATCAGTCTCTCTCCGGACCGATTCTCTCCCTCCAGGCGATTTGCTGAGAAGCCCGGAGCCCGCCTGCAGGACCGAAACCTGCTTTTAGGTGCTTTTCGAGCGTTTTGCGTAGGAATTTCCCCCTCGAAAAGCTTCCTTATCTTAACGCCATTCGGGTTGGGTAGCCCATGGAAAATGTCTGTTATAGGACTGAACCCTTGACGATATCTCCCAAATGCCCAAGCAGGATCTCACGCGCTTCGGCGTTGGGTGCGAAGTCGTGGACAAACTTTCTCAAGGCATCCATGTCTGCCAATTTGCAGATGATTGCTTCCTGAATAAAGTCGCGGTCTTTTGGGCGATCTGCCTCCAGCTTATTGTAGAGGAGATCCATCAATCCCAGGACGAGAAGCGAGTTTTCGCCAAATCTGAGAACCGTTGCCCGGTCCTCCCATCCAGGTGGTTGAGTCAATAACGTCCATGACCCAAGGCGCTCGATGTAAAAGCCATACTGTTCGTGAAACTTGCTGGCTTCCCCGAGTGCAAAAATACTTTCGTCCAAGGCGGCCTTTTCATTGTGTCTCGGCCAGATATCCACATCGTCCGTGGTGGCGAGCTGAGCCAATTCCGGCGGGGCGGTGATAGCGAGAGTGCCGCGTCCCACTGCCACAAACTCCTTCTCGCCCGTCAACTGCGCAAGCTCCCGAATGGCCACACCGAGCAGCTCGCGGGTGATCTCAACGGCCATGCACTGCTGAAGCCAGCCCTCCAAACGGATGGCAATCCATGAGGGTCTGGAACTCTTCAGGGGGACGAACCAACAGTGTCGCTATGTCCTCCATGGTCCTCGTGCGAAGAAGTTCCTCCCACTGCCGCCTGCTCCATTGCTGTCGGGGAGCTTTTTTGTTGGACAATGTGACCGTGGCAGCCTCCAAGGCCCGTACGGGATCTTCGAGAATCACCGCAGCCAAGCGCTTGCGAAAGGTCTCGGTGCGTAGAGCATGGGCCTGTGCGGCCTCCCTCTTTTGACCGAGCAGGCGGCGGTATTCGGTGCTAGAGATGCGAGCCTCCATGGAGCAAACCTTCCAACTGGGAATTTACCACGAGCAGGAGTCGGGTAAAGGCTCAAATCACGCATGAGCCCCTTCACCAGTCCATTTATGCCGCCCTTCCTTTCCCGCCTAGGATTCCATCTGGAAAGCTCCCCACTTTCACCCCCGACGGCGGGATGCCTTTCTGGTAGCTGCTCGGCGACCGCAGGCGAAGAGCAGCCCAAAGATCAGGCCGAGGGCAGCGGGGCCACCAAGCCCTATCAAAAACGGCTGGCTCACGGTAAAGTTCCAAGCCAACCGAACGGCCAAGCCGAAGATCATCGCTGCGGGAAAAAAGCAGAACACGCATGCGGCAAGATCGAGCAGAAGGGAACGCCCCGTTCCTTTTTGAGAGGGTGGAACGGAAACGCTGACGACCATAAAGATGACGCCGTAGATCGCAACGCACACCAGCAGGAAGAAGGGAATTGCGCCATTCCAAGCGGTATCCATCGGCGCTGATCTCGGTGTGGAGTTCTATTCCCCTACAACCCACCCAAAAACTTCTGCAGTTTTTCGGCGACGGTGGAGAAGCTGAGGGTGCGGGCGGCGGTGGATTCTACTTGCGCGAGGGCGTGGCGGTAGGTGGCTTCGTCGGCCAAGAGGGATGAGGCGATGGCGGAGAGTTGCTCGGGGGTGCGGCCGAGGCCGCTAGTGTCGGGGAAGGCCATTCGCTCGACGGCTCCGTCGCCGCCGACACAGATGACGCGGGCCAGCAGAGCGTCGCCTGCGACCTGGCCGGGGACGGCGCTGCGGTCGAGCTGGAAGACGATGCGGTGGCGGGCCATCTCGCGCAGGTACTCGGGATAGGGCAGCGGGCCGGTGAGGATGCGGAGCGACGGGCTGATGGACTGGAGGAGGCGCTCGCCGCGGCGGCCGTCGGTATTCACCACGGTCACGCGCTGGGCGAGGCGGCCGGCAGTGGCGACGGCGAGGAGGTGGTTGCGGGACGGGATGTCAAACTCGCGGGTGCCGACGAAGATGCCGGAGCGGTCGGCGATGGGGGCGGAGAAATTCCACGCCGGGGCCTCGATGGGGTACGGGGTGGGCAGGAATTCCCCCCGGCGGCTGCCGGCGGATTCGTACAGGGCGATGAGCTCGGGGGTGCTGGCGAGGTAACCGTCGGCGGCGCGGCAGATCTCGGCGAATTTTGCGTAGCGCTTCGCGTCGTTGAGGGCGTCGGAGACCTGGTGGAGGCCGGATTCCTTCCACGAGACGAGGGTGCGGACGTTGCGTTCGCGCAGGGTATTGACGGCGTCCAGCGCGGCGTCGAGGCCATTGCGGCGCAGGAGAACGAGGACGGCGGTGACGGTGGGAGGAATCTCGCGCACGTCGCGGGCAAAGGACCCGCGCACACAGGCGGCGTAGGCGTGGTAGTTGATCGGCGCGTGGCCGGGGTCGGCGGGCGAACCGGCGGCGCTGGGAAAGGTCTGGAAGGCGTCGCGGCCACCGGGGTTGAGAACGGCAAAGGGCACGTGGAGTGTGAGGTGGGGTCAGGCTTGAGTGGAGGCGGCAGCAGCGGCTTTGTGCTGGTCCCAGAGGGCATTCATTTCGTCGGGCGAGGCATCCTCGATGCGGCGTCCCTGGGCGGCGAGGGCGGCCTCGACGGCCTGGAAGCGGGAGACGAACTTGCGGGTGGCGGCGGCGAGGGCGGTCTCGCTGTCGACCTTGAGCTTGCGGGAGAGGTTGACGACGGTGAAAAGGAGGTCGCCCAGCTCCTCCTCGACGTGGCGGGTTTCGCCGGAGGCGAGGGCCTGGCGGAGTTCCGCGATCTCCTCCTCGACCTTGTCAAAGACGGGGTCGGTGGCCTGCCAGTCGAAGCCGACGCGGGCGGCTTTCTTTTGGGCATTCTGCGCGCGCAGGAGGGCGGGCTGGCCGGAGCCGAGGCCGTCCATGATGGAGGTGCGGTCTTTTTTCTCGGCGCGCTTGATCTGCTCCCACTGGAGGAGCACCTCCGCGCTGTCGGCGGCGGCCTTGTCGCCAAAGACGTGGGGGTGGCGGCGGATGAGCTTTTCGCAAACCTCGGCGACGACTTCATCGAAGGAAAAGGCGTCGCGTTCGCCCGCCATCTGGGCGTGCATGACGACGTGGAGCAGGATGTCGCCGAGCTCCTCGCGGAGATTGGGGTCGTCGGCCTTGTCGATGGCCTCGATGACCTCGTAGCACTCCTCGACGAGGGCGGCGCGGAGGCTGGAGTGGGTCTGCTCGCGGTCCCAGGGGCAGCCATCGGGGGCGCGGAGCCGGGCGACGATGTCGCGGAGACGGGAGATGTCGCTCATATGCGCCAGAGCGAGGCGTTGCCGCCGCTGAATTCATTGATCTCCTCGGAGGAACGCCGGGAGACGTAGATGACGAGGAAGCCGACGATGAAGACGGTGGCGAGGTACACGACGCAAGCGATCCAGGCCGGGAGAGCGTAGACGGCGAGGGCGTTGTAAAAGTGCTCGAGCGAGTCGATGGGGCTCTTTGCGTGAATGAAGACCTTCAGCGTCCAGGCGACGAGGATGATGGCGAAGATGAAGACGTAGTTGCGCTTCAGCCGCCGGGCGACGGCCTCGATGGCGGTGATTTTAAAGGACGGCAGGATGAGATCCTCGCAAACGAGCCGCCGCCACTCGCCATCGAGGAGCTGCTGGCTCTGCGAGATCATGGGGACGAGGAAATGCGACTCCAGCATGCGGACGCGCCCGCGAAAGGCGTCGTAAAACCGATACCGCCGCGCCTCGATCCAGAGGAGCATCCAGACGAAGGCGAGATTAAAGAAAAAGACGATGTGGGGGACGTTGGGAAACGAGAAGGCGACGGTGATGATGGACGTCGTGCTCGTGATGGCCCAGGTGGTGGTGACGTCGAGGCGCTGCCGCCAGATCATGATGCGGCCCAGCTCGCCACGATAGAAGTGGATCATGGCGTTGACGTAACAACTGTCCTGCAAACTCGGGACAGGCATCCCGGAGTTGTCGGAGCGAGGCGGTTGTGGAGTGGGTATATCGGACATTTAGCGCGACCGCTCCTTATCCAACAGGGCGGCGCGGGCGCGCTCAAGCTTTTCACGCTCGGCCTTCGTCAGGCTGGCGATGCCCTGGCGCGCGATCTTTTCCAGGATTGGGTCGATGGACTCGATATCCTCCTGCGGTTTTTCCCGGGGAACGACCCGCAGGCTGCGGCGCGAGCGGCGCTGGCGGATGAGCTGGCCGAAGGACGGGATGGCGAGGAAGGACACGGAGGAGACGCCCTCGCGGGCGAGCCAGAGCGCGCCGACAAAACACGAGCCCCACATCACGGCGAGGGAGACCCAGGATTGAGCAGCCATCATCATCAGGCTGTTCAGGCCCAAGGCAGCGATGCCGATCCAGCGGGCCTGGATGGAGAAAAATATCTCGGCACCAGGGTAAATGAGCACAAACGCAATGAAGGTCGCAAAATTGACCGCGTCCGCCCCCGCGAGAGGCATCACCGAATAGCCCAGTGCCGAAAGAACAGTCAGGAGCAATGGCCCGGAAATCAGCAGCAGCCCGTACAGCCAGGCGAAGGATGTGCGCCCGACAAACTTTTCCACATCCCGGCCAAAGTACGCCAGCATCAGAATCTGGACGGCGGTCCAAAAGTCTGGCCGGATGACAAATGAGTAGGACACCACCTGCCAGAGCTGAAACTCACGAAACGCGGTAAATGGGCTGAAAGCCAGCCAGTCGAAAAACCAGGCACCTCCGAAGGCCATCATGAGTGCAGTAAGCACCATGCACCCTGCCTGGAAGGCCGCCAGCACCGTCGCGAGGTAAACAGGCATCTGGCCCACCCAGGTGATAGGCTCGCAATGCTCGAAATTGCGGTTGGCTATCATTGCTCAATGGTCAATTTAAGACTGCCCTTCGCGCGAAACAAGAAGGAATCTTTGGTCATTTTTGAGCAAAACTGATGAAAGCACTTGTCATCATGTTTTGCATAAGATTATCTTATACGTGCAGTCCGAAAATCACTGCCCACTTTTATGACACAACTCGCAAACCCACTGGGGACTCAACAGCCTGACAATCCGGCGGTATTGGATTGGGTGAATGAAATCGCAAAATTAACGGAGCCGAAGGAAATTTTCTGGGTCGATGGATCGGAAGCAGAAGACCGTCTCATGCGCGAGCGGATCGTGGAATCCGGCGCCGGTCAGTGGCTGAACGAAAAGCTGCGCCCGAATTCGCTTCTCGTTCGCAGCGACCCGCGCGACGTGGCTCGCGTGGAGCAGCGCACCTTCATCTGTTCGCTCTCGCCGAAGGACGCAGGCCCGACGAACAACTGGGAAGACCCCAAGGTGATGAAGGCCAAGCTGAACGGCCTCTTCAAGGGCTGTATGAAGGGCCGCACGATGTATGTGATCCCCTTCTCGATGGGCCCGATCGGATCGCCCATCGCCCAGTACGGCATCGAGATCTCCGACAGCCCGTACGTGGTGGCCAACATGCGCATCATGACCCGCATGGGATCGGCCGTGTATGCCGAGATCGCCAAGACCGGCACGTTTGTGAAGTGCCTGCACTCGGTCGGTTACCCGCTCGACGGACGCGCCGATGTGCCGTGGCCGTGCGATCCTGAGAATACCTACATCACGCACTTCCCCGAGGAGCGCCTGATCATCAGCTACGGATCGGGATATGGTGGCAACGCGCTGCTGGGCAAGAAGTGCTTCGCGCTGCGCATCGCCTCGACGATGGCCCGCGACGAAGGCTGGATGGCCGAGCACATGCTCATCCTCGCCGTGACGGACCCGCAGGGCAAAAAGACCTACGTTTCCGCGGCCTTCCCGAGCGCCTGCGGCAAGACGAACTTTGCCATGCTCATCCCGCCGAAAGATCTCGCGGACAAGGGCTGGAAGGTGACGACCATCGGCGACGACATCGCCTGGATCAAGCCCGGCCCGACGGGATACCTGCATGCGATCAACCCGGAAGCCGGTTTCTTCGGCGTCGCCCCGGGCACCTCGTACGACAGCAACCCGATGGCCATGGATTCCGCCAAGAAGGACACGATCTTCACGAACGTGGCCCTCACCGACGACGGTGATGTGTGGTGGGAAGGAATGACGAAGCAGGCCCCGGCCCATCTGATCGACTGGAAGGGCAAGGACTGGACCCCGGAGACGAAGGATGCCGATGGCAAGCCCGTCCTGAGCAGCCACCCGAACAGCCGCTTCACCGCCCCGGCCCGCAACTGCCCGATCATCGACGAAGATTGGGAAAACCCCGCCGGTGTCCCCATCAGCGCGATCATCTTCGGCGGCCGCCGCGCCACCACGATGCCGCTGATCTTCCAGGCCTTTAACTGGATCCACGGCGTGTACCTCGGCGCCACGGTCGGCTCGGAAATGACGGCCGCCGCAGCGGGAACGCTCGGCCAGGTGCGTCGCGACCCGATGGCCATGCTGCCCTTTGCCGGTTACAACATGGGCGACTACTTCAGCCACTGGCTGGAGATGCGCGGCAAGATCAAGCACGTGCCCCGTATCTTCCACGTCAACTGGTTCCGCAAGGACGCGAATGGCAAGTTCCTCTGGCCGGGATTCGGCGAGAACACCCGCGTACTCAAGTGGATCGTCGAGCGCTGCCAGTACGGCGCCCACGCTCTCGAAACCTCGGTCGGCTGGGTGCCCCAGTACGAGGACCTCGGCCTCGACAGCATCGAGAAGACGCTGACGAAGGAGCAGTTTGACGAAGTCCAGAAGCTGGACGTCGAAGAATGGCGCCGTGAGCTGATCCTGCAGGACGAACTCTTCTTCAAGCTCTACTCGAGCCTGCCGAAGGAACTCGTCTTCCAGCGGGAGCTGCTGCTCGCCCGACTGTAAAAGATTCCGAAAGCATAGTTTTTAACCACTTTTCCGTGGGGGAAAACAGGAGGCGCGTCTTGTGGAGGGCGCGCCTCTTTGCTTTTCCAGGCATTGCCGCCCGGCGGGCGGATTGATACAGTGCCGGGCATGCGTGCCTTCCTTCCCGTGCTGTGTGCCGTCGTCCTCGGCGGATGCGCCTCCGTAGGACACAACACCCCGAAGCCGTCGAGCGCGGCGATTCCCGCCACCGAGGCCCAGACGAATATCGCCGTCCTGCGCGCCCAGGCCATCGCGAGCCGCATGGATGAGGCGAAGATCACGAAGCTCCGCAAATCCGGCACGCCCTTTCTCGCCGTCCGCACCCTCAGCCTCACCCCCGAGCAAGCCGCGCAGCTCAAGCATCTCCTCCCCTCCGGCAACCCCGCCGAACTCATCTGCGTCGTCGTCTGGAACGCCGCCACGGACAAAGCCGTATCGCAGGAATGCTACGTCCTGAAGACCGCTCCCGACGTGGGCAAGCCCGTGACGCTCGGCGAGTATACGGCGGAGTATGTGGGGAGCAGGTGAGGCGGAAGGGGGATTGTCGCTACCCGATGGAAGCAGATTGTCGGCGGGCTGGAAATTATCCACTGTGCTTCCTCATGAAGAACCGCCCCCTCAAAACCCGTCGACCCTTAGTCGGAGATACCGCGAGCGATACTCCGAGGCACCTCACAGAAGAGCCTAAACAATCTGTGTCTTAATTCTACCGATGGAGGATCCATCTAGATATTCATTCAGGATAACCGATGTGTTATCCTACCTTCACCCGCGAGTGACGCATTTCTGAGTTCCTATGGAGATCATTGACAACATCAACCACCTGCTCGGCGACGACCTGAGGCGGCAGATCACGCCCGGCGCGAAGCTTAAGATCGCTGCGTCGTGTTTCTCGATCTACGCGTTCGAGGCGCTGAAGGCCGAGTTGGAGAAAGTTGAATCTCTCCAGTTCATTTTTACCTCGCCGACCTTCATCCCGGGGGAAGCCACAGACCATCTTAAGAAAGAGCATCGCGAGTTCCATATTCCGAAGCTGGAGCGGGAACGCAGCCTTTACGGCAGCGAGTTTGAGGTTCGGCTTCGGAACGAATTAACCCAGAGGGCCATCGCCAAGGAATGCGCGGAGTGGATGCAGAAAAAGGCGGTATTCCGCTCAAATCGCGGACGCGCACCGATGCAGCAATTTGCAGGAATCCGCGCAGAGGACAAAGAGGCAGTCTATCTCCCCCTTCACGGTTTCACCGCCGTCGATCTCGGTTACGAAAAAGGCAATGCCGTTTCAAATTTCGTGAACCGGATCGATGAGCAACCGCTCACCACGACCTATCTCTCGCTCTTCGAGCAAATTTGGGGCGATCCCGAAAAGCTAGAAGATGTGACCGCGTTGCTCTGCGAGCACATCGCGTCCGTCTATCAGGAAAATTCACCAGAGCGCATCTACTTCATGATGCTCTACAACATCTTCAGCGAATTTTTGGAGGACATCAGCGCAGACGTTCTGCCGAACGACCGCACTGGCTACCAAGAAAGCCTCGTATGGAAAAAACTCTTTAACTTCCAGCGCGATGCGGCCACCGGGATCATCAACAAGCTGGAGACTTACAACGGCTGCATCCTCGCCGACAGCGTAGGCCTCGGAAAAACGTTCACCGCGTTGGCCGTGGTCAAATACTACGAGCTGCGAAACAAGTCTGTCCTGGTCCTCTGCCCGAAGAAACTTGCTGACAACTGGCTCACCTACAAAGGCAACCTCGTGACGAACATCTTCGCGAAGGACCGTTTCGGCTACGACGTGCTCTGCCACACCGACCTCTTGCGCGAGAGCGGCTACTCATTCGGCATGGCCCTCAATCGCGTGAATTGGGGCAACTACGATCTCGTGGTTATCGACGAGTCCCACAACTTCCGCAACAACACCTCCTTTGAGGAGCGCGAGACGCGCTATCAGCGCCTCCTGAATCAAGTCGTCCGGCAGGGTGTGAAAACGAAGGTTCTCATGCTCTCGGCAACGCCGGTGAACAACCGCTTTGCCGACCTGAAGAACCAGCTCGCGCTCGCTTACGAAGGTGACCCGGAGAACCTCAGCACGAAGCTCAAATCCGAAAAGCACATCGACGAAATCTTTCGTCGTGCTCAAGCCGCATTCAATGCGTGGTCCACCCTGCCAGCCGAAGAGCGCACCGCAGCGGCGATTCTCAACACCCTCGACTTCGACTTCTTCGAGCTTCTGGACAGCGTAACGATTGCGCGCTCCCGCCGGCACATCCAGACCTACTACGATACGAAGGACATCGGCACGTTTCCGGAGCGACTCAAGCCGCTTTCCTTCCACTGCCAGCTCACTCACCGAAAGGACGTCATCGGCTTCAACGAGATCTTCGAGCAGTTGAGTATGCTCACGCTGGCCGTGTATGCGCCGCTCAGCTACGTGCAACCGAGCCGACTGTCGAAATACCAGGAGCTTTACGATCCGGGCAAAGAGGTTGGCCACGGGAACCTCGGACAATCTGGACGCGAAAAGGGCATCCAAGCGCTCATGACCGTGAACCTGCTCAAGCGGCTCGAAAGCTCGGTGCATTCTTTCCGCCTCACCCTTAAGAGCCTTGCGGACAATCACGAGCGCACGCTGGAAAAGATCGCCGCGTTCAAGAAGACCGGCCGCGACGCCACCTTTGCCGATGTTTCTCGCGCGTTCACCGACGTGGAGCCGGAGCAGGACGACGACATCCCAGACCCCGATGACGCGCAAATCGGCAACAAGGTGCAGATCAATCTTTCGGACATGGATCTCCCCCGCTGGGAGCACGAGTTGCGCGCCGACCTCGCCATCCTCGAAGCCCTGCTCGCTGAGATGCGGAAAATCACGCCGTCAGACGACGCGAAGCTCCAGCACATCAAGACGACGATCCTCAGCAAGCTTGCCACGCCCATCAATGCGGCAAACAAGAAAGTCCTCATCTTCACCGCCTTCGCGGACACTGCGGACTATCTCTACGAGCATATCGCGCCCTACTTTTTGGAAAATGCGGGACTTCATTCTGGAAAAGTCACCGGTGCCGACAGCCCGAAGAGCACGCTGAAAAAGAGCTACGACTTCCAATCGCTGCTCACGCTCTTCTCTCCCCGCTCCAAGGAGAAAGCGGCCATCCTCCCCAAGGAGACCGGCGAGATTGATCTCCTCATCGGCACCGACTGCATTTCCGAGGGCCAGAACCTCCAGGACTGCGACTACCTGATCAACTACGACATCCACTGGAACCCTGTCCGCATCATCCAGCGATTCGGTCGCATCGACCGCATCGGGTCGCAGAACAAGTTCATCCAGCTCGTGAATTACTGGCCGGACATCACGCTCGACGAATACATCAACCTCAAGGAGCGCGTGGAAAGCCGTATGGTCATCGCCGACGTCACCGCAACGGGCGATGACAATCCGCTCGATGCCAAGTCCAACGACGTTACCTACCGCCGCGAGCAGCTTCGTCGGCTCCAGGAGGAAGTCATCGAACTGGAAGACCTCAAGACCGGCATCTCCATCACTGATCTCGGGCTGAATGATTTCCGTATGGACCTGGTGAACTACGTGAAGACGCACGGCGATCTCGCCAGCCTGCCGAACGGAATGCACGCCGTCGTCCCCGCGGCTCCTGAGCGCGGCCTCGTGCCCGGTGTCATCTTTGCCCTGCGGAATCGCAACGATGGCGTGAACATCAATCAGCAGAATCGCCTGCATCCCTACTACCTCGTTTACGTAGCGCAGGACGGCAGCGTGATCGTCAACCACACTGAGGCGAAGCGCCTCCTCGATCTCGCGCGCACTGCTTGCAAAGACCGCAGTGAACCGCTGCCCGAAGTCTATCAGCCGTTCAACCGAGCCACCAAGGACGGACGCCGGATGGACGCCTATTCGGCCCTGTTGCAGAAGGGCATCCAGTCCATGATTGCGCTGAAGGAGGAGAAGGACATCGACAGCCTCTTCACCGGCGGCAAGACCACCGCGTTGCTGAACACCATCAATGGACTCGGCGACTTTGAGCTGATCGCCTTCCTCGTCGTCCAAGCCCCCGCTTGAAGCCGCATGTTTGCCTACCCGAAACAAGCCGAGTTCAACCGCGTGGTTCCAAAGAACAAGATCTACGCGCACGCCAAGCCCTCGAGGCGAGTTCGGGAACTCTTCGTGTCCGAAGTCGGCGAGATTCTGTGGAAATACAAACTCTCCCCGGAAACGACCAATCTCCCGGCGCGTCACGGCATCACCGAGATCGAGGTCTTTGAGATTGCGCTGAGGACGCCCGAACTCGACGAAGCGGTAATTCAGGCGATTGATCGAGCCATTCCATTTCCGCTGCTCTTTCAGTTCACCCATGGCGAGCACGTCCGTTTCGCCGCTTCCTACAAGCGTCCTAACGAAGCAGATTCGTCGAAGTGGGTCATCGAGGCCTGCTTCCAGACGGAGCCGCAACCGCTGGCGGCGGAACGTCCACCGCTTCCCGTCGCACTCGATCTTGCGGGGCTTTACGAGCACATCGTTCGCCGACACATCCCACTGCCGCCCCGCGCTGGGGAGAGCCTCGCAAATCACGTTGCCCGGTTTCATGCGACTCAGGCCAAACGGAGGGAACAGCAACAACTGGAAGCCCGACTGGAGCGGGAGAAACAATTCAACCGCAAGGTGGAGCTGAACGCGGCGCTCCGTTCCGTTTCGCACGAACTCGAGAACCTGAAACAACTCTGAACCGACTCACAATGGATAAACTGAAACTGCACACGCCTGACCTGGCGGCGGCAAATATTGAGAAACTGGCTGCGCTCTTTCCTAGCTGCGTCACCGAGACTCGGGACGAGAATGGGGCGCCCACACGGACGATTGATTTCGACCAGCTCCGGCAGGAACTCTCCGACCACATTGTGGAAGGGCCGCGCGAACGGTATCACCTCGACTGGCCCGGCAAACGCGAGGCTTTACTTGCTGCCAATGCTCCCATCGCCAAGACCCTCCGTCCCTGCCGTGAGGAAAGCGTAGATTTTGATACGACCAAGAACCTCTTCATTGAAGGCGACAATCTCGATGCATTGAAGCTGCTCCAGGAAACCTATCTTGGAAAAGTAAAAATGATTTACATCGATCCGCCCTACAATACGGGAGGTGACTTTCTCTACGAAGATGATTTTGCTTCCGATAAAGCCGATTTTCTACAGGCGTCCAATCAACGCGACGAAGAGCGAAACCGCATGCTGGCTAATGAATTTACTAACGGTCGCTTTCACTCTGATTGGCTCACGTCACTTTTCCCCAGACTAAAACTGGCTCGGAATCTATTGAGGGATGACGGCGTGATATTCATTTCAATTGACGACAACGAATACCCAAACCTGCTCAAAATGTGTGAGGAGATATTCGGCGACACCAATTATTGCGGAACATTTATTTGGGAGAAGAAGAAAAAGCCATCTTTCCTCAATGCCAACATGGGCACCGTAACCGAATATATCGTCGCCTTTGCTCGCGACCGTACTAGTTCGCCGCCGTTTGCCGCCGGTACAGTTGAGGATGGCAAAAAGTATCCGTTCAATAATGCTGGCAATGGGGTCCGTGAGCTTACATTCCCCGCAGGCTCCGTTCAATTTAGGTGCGCAGACGGCACGATCAAAGCCCAGGATATGTCAGAGGGAAATATCATCACGGAACTTCTGGATGATGTGCATATCAAAGAAGGTCGCAACGAGAACCCCTTCAGGCTGCGGGGCGAGTGGAGATACTCACAGGAAAAACTAAATGAGTTTGTTGCCCAACGCGCAGAAATCGTGATCAGCAAAACACCCTTTCGTCCGAACTACATAAATCGTTCTGGGGAAATCAAGAAGACTGCGAATCTTTTGTCTCACCGAACCAATGGGGTTCCAACAAATGAAGATGCGACAGAGGAAATACGTTCCCTTTTTGGAGCTGATGTCATGAGCCATCCGAAACCAACAGGACTGCTTCGATATCTAGTGCGAGCGGTTTCCGTTGAAGATGATATTGTGATGGATTTTTATGCGGGCTCAGGCACCACCGCCCATTCAGTTATCGCCATGAATGCAGAAGATGGAGGTTCGCGGCGTTTCATTTTGGTTCAGCTGGATGAAGCCTGTGAGAAAGATTCAGAAGCGTTTCGGAATGGCTACGCCACGATAGCAAATTTAGCAAAGGAGCGTGTCCGCCGCGCTGGAAAACAAATTAAGGAGGAAAATAGGACAACGGCACCGGATCTAGATTGCGGTTTTCGTGTACTGAAGATCGACACGTCGAATATGACGGACATGTACTATGCTCCCGATTCAGTGAAGCAGGATGATCTCGTTATTCATATAGACAACATCAAGCCGGACCGTACCGCTGACGACCTGCTCTTTCAGGTGCTTGTGGATTGGGGGGTTGATTTATCTCTACCTATCACCAAGGAGATCATTGGTGATAAAACCGTCTTTTTTGTAGACGGCAATGCGCTTGTCGCCTGTTTTGACTCGAAAGTCGGCGAGGACCTAGTGAAGGAACTAGCAAAATCGAAACCACTGCGCGTTATTTTCCGCGATAGCGGTTTTGATAGCGACAGCGTGAAGATTAACATGGAACAGATTTTTAAACTACTGAGCCCGGGCACAGAAATCAGGAGTCTGTAAAATCCGCTGCTATATCTATGAACGACGCTTTACCGACAATAGAATCCCCACTGTGGAGTTGCAGCGATTTTCTTTCCTCTGTACGGGAGGCATTCAAAACGGATGATACCTGTCTCACGGTGAGAATGTATTTCTACGGAGCTACGCAGTCTGGCTGGGACGAAATAAGAACCCATGCTAAACAGTGGCTGCGGGCACGCAATAAGAGGACCATCGAAGCATACATCGGAACCGACCATGCCTTAACCGAGCCCGAAGCCTTAACTGCTATGAAACAGGACGGGGTCGCTGTTTTCCTTCTCACTTGTTACTCAGGCATCTTTCACCCAAAGTTAATCGTGTTTTCCAGCAATAAATACAAATTATTACTGAGCGGCTCCAATAACTTAACCCGCAGCGGTTTGTCATCGAATATCGAGTTCGCTACTGCGGTAAAGATTCCAGCGGGGGCTGAACGCTTTGTAAACTGGGAATCCGCCATACATAATTCAAGCAATGCCCTCTCGAAGACGCTGTTGAAGGACTACGAGCAGCAGAGAAACCAGCGGCTTAAAAAGCTACAAAAGTCTAACGTGCCATGGCAGTTCACTTGGAGAAAACGCCGCAAGGCGGCAGTCCGAAAAGGAGCTTCTATCCAGCCAAAATTGCCAATTAAGCTTGAAGAAGGAACGCTTCTTTATGAAGTGATGCCCAAGGAGACAGGGCCAATGGGTTCGCAAATTCAAATTCTTAAGCAGGTCGCTATCGGCTATTTTGGTTTACCCAACAGGGTTGGCTCCTCCGTATCGATTAGCCTGACGAATGTTACCACAGGCGAGGAGCGATGCCTAACGATGACCTATAACAGTAACACGACAATGCGGCTCTCAATACACGAGGCATCATATACGGAACGGCCGTGCTTTCTGCTATTTCAACCAAAACGCAAGAAATCTTTTGATTTTGCGGTCATCTCGGAAGCTCTCGACCCCATGCAATTTCAATTTTTGGACAACATACTCGGTGGAAGGCGTCAAAGGAAACGGCGGACCCTTATATTTTGAGGTTTGCAACAAGCGGAAACATGAAACTCAAATTCAAACAGCAGGCATTTCAGACGGACGCCGTCAAGGCGGTGGTTGATTGCTTTGCGGGGCAACCAAAAGTTAGCGGCGCAAAATATGCTATTGATCCGGGCCGTCTTGCAGTGGGCGGTGGAGAATTGGGGCTGGGCTTACAAAGCGAGGGATTCGCTAACGCAAAGATCGCTGTTCCACCTGCTCAACTTCTTGAAAACCTTCAGATGGTTCAGCGACGTCATGTCCTTCCAATTTCCACCGAGCTAAAGGCGACACCGGCCTGCGGGATTAACCTCGACATCGAGATGGAGACCGGCACGGGCAAGACCTACTGCTACATTAAGACCATGTTCGAGCTGCACCGGGAATACGGGTGGGGCAAATTCATCGTGGTCGTTCCGAGCATCGCCATCCGTGAAGGCGTTCTGAAGTCCCTCGAAATCATGGCAGAACATTTCCTGGAGCAATACGGAAAACGCGCCCGGTTTTTCGTCTATAACTCCAAGCAACTCCACAATCTGGAAAGCTTTTCCTCCGACGCCGGGATCAACGTGATGATCATCAACGTTCAGGCATTCAATGCCCGAGGCGAAGATGCCCGCCGAATTTATCTGGAATTGGATGACTTCCAGTCCCGGAAGCCAATCGATGTACTGCGCAAGAATCGCCCCATCCTGATCTTGGACGAGCCCCAAAAGATGGAGGGCAAGGCCACGACCGAAAAGCTGGCGGAGTTCGACCCACTTTTCATCCTCCGCTACTCCGCCACGCATAAGACGGAGCACAACAAAGTCTATCGGCTCGACGCCATTGACGCCTACAACCAGAAGCTGGTTAAAAAAATCGCCGTGAGGGGTATCACGGTGAAAGGCTTGGCAGGAACGAACGCCTACCTGTATCTGGAGTCCATCCGCATCGCGACGACCAAACCGCCCGAAGCCCGAGCAGAGATAGAGATTTTGCAGTCCAACGGGATCAAGCGCGTGCACCGGGTGCTGAAAAAGGGCGACGACCTCTTCACCTTGTCGGACGGGCTGGATCAATATCGTGGCTTCGTGGTCTCCGACATCAACGCGATTGAAAACACGATCAGCTTTACCAACGGGATCGTGGTTGAGGCAGGCGAGGCCATTGGGGACGTGAATGAGGCTGCCCTACGGCGCATTCAAATCCGCGAAGCCATCAAGGCGCATTTTGAAAAAGAGAAGCTCCTGTTCGATCAGGGAATCAAGGTCCTGAGCCTTTTCTTCATCGATGAGGTGGCCAAATACCGCAGCTACGATGAGTCCGGTGAAGTGGCTGGTGAGTATGCCCGGATTTTCGAGGAGGAATACGACGGGCAACTGAATGAGGTGCTCACACTCGAGGACACCCCATATAATCGGTATCTCAAGGGGATTCAGGCGGCGAAGACCCACAACGGCTACTTCTCCATCGACAAAAAGACCAAGCGTCTCGTTGACCCTTCAGTGAAAGCCCGAGGAGAAGGCGCGGGCGAAGCGGATGATGTGGATGCCTACGACCTGATCCTTCGGGATAAGGAGCGGCTTCTGACGTTTGAAGAGCCTGTCCGTTTTCTGTTTTCACACTCGGCCCTCCGGGAAGGATGGGACAATTCCAACGTCTTCGTCATTTGCACCCTCAAGCACAGCGACAACACCATTTCCCGCCGCCAAGAGGTAGGACGCGGGATGCGGTTGGCGCGAAATCAGGCCGGTGACCGGATTGACGATCCGGCGATTGTTCATCAGGTGAATGTGCTGACCGTCGTGGCCAATGAGAGTTACAAGGACTTTGTTTCCGGGCTCCAGAAGGACATCAGCGCGTCGCTGTCCGCCCGGCCCAAACAAGCCAACGAGGAGTATTTCCGCGATAAGGTGCTGAAAACACCCACGGGTGACGTGAAAGTCACGCCACCGATGGCGAAACTGATCGAGCGCTACCTGGTGAAGAACGATTACTCAGACACCGACGAGCGGATTACTGAAGAGTATCACAAAGCCAAAAAAGAGGGCACCATCGCCCCCCTCCCTCCCGAGCTGGAGCCCTATAAGGAACAGGTATTCCAGTTGATCGACACGGTGTTCAGCACAGCGCAGCTTCCCGAAATCGAGGATGAACGGAAGGGTAAGGTCAATCCGCTCAACTCCAACTTCGAAAAGAAGGAGTTTCAGGAACTGTGGAGCCGGATCAATCGGAAGGCCATCTATGTAGTCGATTTTGAGACTGACGAACTGATCGAAAAATGCATCAAGGCCTTGGACAAGGAATTGAAGGTGACCCCTCTCCAATACACCGTCATCGCCGGAGAACAGAAGGACGAGGCCAAATACGATGACGTAAAGCGCGGCGATGCGTTCCGGGTTCAGGAAACATCAACCGAGAAATTAACAAGTTCGGCAGGCTCGACCGTTAAATATGACCTGCTCGGCAAGCTGGCGGAATCCACCCAGCTCACGCGCCGAACTATTGCAACGATCCTGCGCGGGATCAACGTCGCGGTCTTCGGCCAATACAAGACGAACCCCGAAGACTTCCTCCTGAAGGCAGGCACTTTGATTAACGAGCAGAAGGCCACCGTTATCGTAGAGCACCTCGCCTACAACCCACTCGAAGAAACCCACACCATCGACATCTTTACCCAGGAAAAGAAGGAAGACCTCAGCAAGGGCTTCAAAGCCAATCGTCATATCTACGATTACGTCTTCACGGATTCCACCAACGAGCGGACTTTCGTCGGGGAGCTCGATGCCAGCGCGGAAGTCGTGGTTTACGCCAAACTGCCCAAGAGTTTCCACATCCCAACCCCGGTCGGAAATTACAACCCCGACTGGGCTATCGCGTTTCAATCGGGAAAAGTGAAGCACGTTTATTTTGTTGCGGAAACCAAGGGCTCTATGTCCTCAATGGATCTTCGTAAAATCGAGGAATCCAAAATCGAGTGTGCCCGCAAGTTTTTCGCCAAAATCGCCTCCGACCAGGTGAAATATGACGTGGTGAACAGCTATGGAAAGCTGATGGAGTTAGTCCACTGATCTCAAATTGCAGCGAATGAACGGTGACTCATCTCCCGTTCCGCAACCTGCTTGACCTTTAACGCACGGTCCCACCACCAAAATCCAACAACTCCTGCGGGTCGTGTTCTTCCTCGATGTGGCGTTCGTCGGCGAAGCGGACTCCGGTGCCCAATAGACGGACGGGGCGGGGGGAGGATTCAAAGCCCTGGGTGAGGAGGCGGCGGAAGGTGTCGATGTCGGGGCGGTCGCAGAGGCATTCGCGGGTGATGCGGGTGAAGTCGTGGAATTTGATTTTGATGAAGGCCTTGCGGACGGGGCGCTCGGAGGCCTTGGTGCGGAGCTCCTCCATGAGCTCGTCGTAGAGCTCGGCCATGGCGTTCTGGCAGGCCGCGAGGGTGGCGAGGTTTTCGGCGTAGGTGCGTTCGTTGCTCAGGCTCTTGCGGATGCGGTTGGGGACGACGTCGCGGTCGTCCTGGCCACGGCAGAGGGAATACAGTTCCTCACCCCACTTGCCGTGGCGGAGGGCGAGTTCGTGGAGGGGGATTTTTTGCAGGTCGCCGCAGGTGTGGATGCCGGCGGCGGCGAAGCGTTCGGCGCTCTTGGGCCCGATGCCCCAGACCTTGCGCACGGGGAGGTCGCGCATGAAGGCGTCGATTTGATCGGGGGTGATGGCAAACTGGCCGTTGGGCTTGCGCCAGTCGCTGGCGATCTTGGCGAGCATCTTGTTGGGCGCGATGCCCGCGCTGCCGGTGAGGCGGGTGGTTTCGAAGATGCGGGCGCGGATTTCCTTGGCGATATCCCAGGCGTAGCGGCCGAGGGCGGTGACGTCGAGGTAGGCTTCGTCGAGCGAGAGGGGCTCGACGAGCGGGGTGTAGGAGAGGAGGATCTCGCGGATGCGGGCGGAGGCCTCGCGGTAGAGGTCGAAGCGCACGGGGAGGAAGACGAGGTGGGGGCAAAGCTCGCGGGCCTTGAAGCCGGGCATGGCGGAGCGCACGCCGTAGGCGCGGGCCTCGTAGTTGCACGTGGTGACGACGCCGCGCGGGCGTCCGCCGCCGACGGCGATGGGCTGGCCGGCAAGCTCGGGGCGTTCGCGCATCTCGACCGCCGCGTAGAAGCAGTCCATGTCGAGATGGATGATCTTGCGCATGGCCGACATGGGGAATCAGGCGGCGAGGTCCTGGAACTCCGGCCTCCGCGCGAGGAGCACGGCGACGTAGCTGCATTGCGGCACGATGCGATACCCATGCTCGCGCGCATGGCGGAAGCCCGCCAGCACGAGGTACTCGGCGATTCCCCTACCCCGCAGCTCGGGCGGCACGAAGGTATGAGTGAATACCATGCGCCCGGCGCGCAGGTCGTACTCGGCCACGCTCAAATGCCCGTCGACGGTCATCTCAAAGCGAGACTCCGCAGCGTTGTGAATCACGTCGGGCAAGGCAGCCATGAGGGGAGCTTACGAGGGCCGAGGGCGGGTTGCAACCCGGGGGCGGAGTTCCGACCTGACAGCTCGGACGGCAGGAGCGTAGGCAAAAAAAAGACCGGGGATTCTTCACCAGATTTCTCTGGGAGAGGAATGGCCCCCGGACGGTGAGCCAAAGATCACACGACCTTCGCTTTGCGTCAATGCACCTCACCCCACCCTGCGGAAGCGCTCAAATATCGTCTCGGGCGAGTCGGGGAAGAAGTCGTCGTAGGTCTGGAGGAGGCCCTGCTGGCGGGCGGCGGTGCGGTAGGGTTTCAGGCTGCCGCCGCTGAGCCATTCGGCGGCCTGGCGGAGTTTGCCGCTGGGGGCGGGACCGGGGAGGGAGGCGAGTTTTTGCCAGGCGGTTTCCTCGTCGGGAATGGCGGGGATGAAGGCGTTGATCGCGAGGTCGGTGGCGCGGTCTTCGCCGACGAGGGCGATGTCGCCAGCGAGGCGGGAGGTGGCGAGATTCCAGTGCGCGGTCCAGTAGCGATGGCGGAGGGTTTGCAGGATGGCGGTGAAGGCTCCGCAATCCCCGGCATCGAGCGCGCGGGTGATCTCGCTGAAGCGCGCGACGATGGCGGCCAGCGCGCCGAGGCGGCGGTGGGGGTGATTGGCCGGGCGGATGCCCGCGAGCCGCCACGCGGCGGCGGGAAGGATGAGGCGTTCCTCGCGGGCGCGGATGCGCCACCACTCCTCCCAGAGCGGGGCGAGGTAGGTGCGGACGTCGTCGGTGCCTTCGTCGAAGGTCTCGGCGTCGAGGAAGCCCGCGAGGCCGAAGAGCAGCGCCTCGCCGCTCCCGGTGCGGCAGCGGGCGAGCGTGGCGCGCTGGGCGATGAGGAGGAAGGGGATCTTGTTATTCCGGTAGCCGAGGCCGGTGGCGAGGGCCTGAAAGAGCGCGTCGTCGCGGTCGGTGAGGCGCGCGGCAGTGCGGAAGGCGGCAGCCTTGCGGTGCAGGCGGTGGCGGGCGGCGGACTCGACGAGCTCGATGGCGCGGGGTTCGTCGAGCGGCGGGGCGGGCGTGAGCGGACGGGAATCGGACGCGACGGGATCGGCGGAAAGCCGAACCTGCGGGACCTCTCGGTGGTCGCAATCGCGGGTGAAGACGCGGCGGGCGCTCTCCTGGAAATACCCGTGCAGAACGACGGCGCGGAAGGCGGGATTTGCGCCGTGGCCGTGGGCCTCCCAGTCGCGGTCGGCGAGGTCGATCTCGATGTCGCCGCGCACTTCCGCGCCATCGATGAGAAGGCGGGCGTCGCGGAAATCCGGGCCGGGCTCGCGGTTCCAGTGGCCGGCGTGGAGAAGCTCGATGCGGCGACCGTCGCGGGACGTCCAGGCAGTGCCGAGATCGCCGCGATGGAAGCGGGCCTGCAATTCCAACTCCGTCGCGGTGGGCGGGAGGTCGGGCGTCTCGCGGCAGCGGGCGGCGGCGCGCAGCTGGCCGTAGCGGTCGGTCATCGCGTGGGGCTGGGCGTGGCCACGGGGAAGAAGCGATTTTGCAACTGCAGGAGGAGGAGCTTCTGCGACGGGGGCTGGTTGGCGGCAAGCATCTTTTCCAGGAGGGACTTGGCTTGATCGCGCTTGCCCGTGGCACCGAGGAGGCCGAATTTTTCCAACTGGAGGCGGTACGTGATGAGCGGCGGGTTTTTCATCGCGAGCGCGGAGTTCACGCTCTGGAGCGAACCGGGAAAATCCCCACCGTCGGCCTGGGCGGCGCCGAGGGATTCCAGAAACATGCTGCTGCCCGTGGAGGCGGCGTCGCTCTGGAGGTCGGGAGCGGCGGCAATGATACTGCCGCTGGCACCGAGGACGGCCTGACGGTATTTCTGCCAGATATTGGCTGATCCACTGACAACCGGGTCCTTCCACGCGGCATAGGGGCGGTAGAGCGGATCGCCGAGCGAGACATTCATCCACGAGAGGGCGACGAGGGAAGAATAGGCGGCCTCGGCGAAGGTGTAGCCGTCGAGCAGGCGGGCGGTGAGCACGTCGAGATGCGAGGTGAGCGTGAGGTAGGGCTCGTAAACATTGCCCACGGTGGCCGCCGCGCCGTGCTCGAGGATCGGGCCGCACCATCCGGCGGCGACATTGCGGAGGGTCGAGGCGCTGAAGGAATGCAGGTGCACGGCGACTGCGCCAGGGAGGAAACGGAAGTCGAGCTCGCGGAAGGGGCCGCTGACATCGCCATCGTACCAGCCGAGGTAATAGGCGGCATCGGTGACGGGGTATCCTGCGGGCAGGGTCTCGGGCGCCTTGTCCCACAGGACGGGGACGCCGCGACCGCGGAGGTTATTGGCGGCGATGCCGAGCCACTGGTCGCCCTCAAGGTATGGGCCGCTGGTGATGCCGCGCGAGTCGAGGTAGGCCCAGCCCCAGAGACCGGTCTTTTCCGCCGCGATGGCTCCGTCGATCATGGAGCGGACGGCTCTCTCGGTGGGGGCGTCGAGGCGGCAGACGAGGAGGATGCCGGGGTCGACGAAGGAGTCGAGGATGGGCGTGACCTTGTCGGCGTAGGGGTTCTTGATCGGGCCGGCGGGGGTCGGAATGGGCAGCCCGAGACAGGCCAGTTCGCTATCGACGGAAGCCTCGTCGCGCTCGAGCGGCGGGACGGGCGGCATCGGAGCCGGGGTGGCTCCGGGCGCAACGGAGGGAACGGGGCGCGGGATGGGGCGGATTTTCAGCGGGACACCGCGAATGACGGCGACGAAACGCACCTTCGTCGCGGTGACCATGCCGCCGCTGATCTGCCAGAAGCCGCCATCGAGGAGCCGCTGCCGGAGCGGGCCGGCGATGGTGGTGTTGTACTCGTCGCGGGAAATCTCCTCGGTGAGCGCGCACGGGAGGCCGATGAGGTTGGCCGCCGGGATCTGGCGCTGCTGGCTGTAGTACTGAGCCAGCGAGGTGGAGGTGGGATCGGAGGAATTGAACACCACCAGGGTGGCGGCGGTCTCCTCGGGAGTGGCGGCGCGCGCGGTGATGGCGGCAACGCAGAGAAGCAGGAAGGCCCAGCGCTTGAGCTTGATCATAAGGTGAGTCGGAGTCCGTCGTAGGCGAGGCGGACGCCGGGCGGGAGGTTTTTCTCCGTCTCGGCATGGCCCAGCTCGTGGCACATGTGGGTAAAGTACGTACTGCCCGGCTGCACGCGCCCGGCCACGGCGAGCGCCTCGTCGACGGTCATATGGGTCGGGTGGTCGGCGTACCGCAGGGCGTCGAGCACGAGGATCTCCGCGCCCCGGGCGCCCTCGATGGCGGCATCCGGCACCTCGGCACAGTCGGTGAAGTACGCGAGTTTCCGCTCCCCTCCCCGGCTGAAGACGAGCCCGGTCGTCACCATGCGGCCATGAGGCAGATCGACGGGAACGATCTCCGTCTCGCCGAGGCGGAACGGGCCGTCAATGACGGTGGCCTCGGGGCGGATGTAGTTGCGGTAGCGGTATTCCTCGCTGAAGGCGTAGGCAAAGATGCGGCGCAGGTCGTCGATGGTGCGCCGCGCCCCGTAGATGGGCATGTTTTTATCCTCGATCTCGCAGAACCGCCGCAGGTCGTCGAAGCCGAGGACGTGGTCGGTGTGCGAGTGGGTGTAGACGACGGCGTCGATGTGGCGCAGGCCCTCGCGGAGGCATTGGGTGCGGAAATCCGGCGGGGTGTCGACCTGGATGACCATCTCGGGGGTGCGGAGCTGGATGCTGCTGCGGAGGCGCTTGTCCCGGGGATCGTCGGAACGGCACACGGCGCACTCGCATCCGATGACCGGCACCCCGTGCGACGTCCCCGTGCCAAGAAATAGAATTTCCAACTCCCGCATTCGCCGCCTTTCATGCCATAGTCCGCCCATGTCCGCAACGCTCGCCTCCCTGCGCATCCGCAATCTCGCGCTCGTCGAGGATCTCACCTGGGAACCTTCACCGGGATTCATAGCCATCACGGGCGAGACCGGCGCGGGAAAATCCGTGATCCTCGGCGCGCTCACCCTGCTTCTCGGGGATCGCGCGGACAAGGGGGTGATTCGCACCGGGGCCGACTCCGCCACGGTCGAGGCAGTCTTTGAAAACGCCACCGATCCGCGTCTCGCCGCCGCGCTGGAGGACCATGGAGCGGAGCCCGTCGAGGAGGGCCGCCTGATCGTGAAGCGCACGGTGCCCGCCGAAGGCGCAGGGAAGCAATTCGTCAACGGCTCGCCCTGCACGCTCGCGCTCCTGCGCGCGCTGGGCGACCTGCTCGTGGACCTGCACGGGCCACACGACCACCAGAGCCTTTTCTCCCGCGACCAGCAGACGCGGCTGCTCGACAGCTTCGCCGGGAGCACGTCACTGCGGGAGGAATTCACCCTCGCCCGCCGCCAACTCCTGAAGCTCCGCGAGGAAAAGGACGCCATCCTCCAAGGCGAGCAGGCCCTCGCCCGCGAGATCGACCTGCTTTCCCATCAGGTCGCCGAGATCGACCAGGCGCAGCTCGCCCCCGGCGAGGAGGAGACGCTGCTCTCGCGCCAGAAGGCGGCGGCAAATTCCCAGCGCATCGGCGAAATCTGCACCCAGCTCGAGGCGGGCGTGAACGAATCGGACGATTCCCTCACCTCGCGGCTCGGCGAGCTTTCCCGCCTCGCGCGGGAGCTTTCGCGGCTCGATCCCGGCTCGGAGGAGATCGCGCGCTCATGCGACGAGGTCTTCACGGCGGCGGATTCCCTCGCCCGCGCCATCGCCACGTACTCCGCCTCGCTGGAGGACGGCCCGGCCAATCTCGAAGAGATCGAAGCCCGGCTCGACCTCCTCCAGACGCTGAAGCGCAAGTACGGCCACACGGTTGAGGCCGTGCTGGATTTTGCCGCGCAGGCCGCCGCCCGGCTGGAGGAGCTCACGGGCCGCGCGGAACGCCGCGACACGCTCGACGCCGACATCGCCGCCGCCGAGCGCGCCATGCTCGACCTCGGCCACAAGCTCACAACGAAACGCACCGCGAGCGCGAAGAAGCTCGGCGATAAGGTGAAGACGGGGCTGAAAGACCTGGGGTTTGCCAAGGCGGAATTCTCCATCGCCCTGGAAAAACTCGCCGACCCCGGCCCGCACGGCTGCGAGCAGGCGGAGTTTCAATTCTCCCCCAACCCCGGCGAGCCCGCGCGTCCGCTCCGCGCCATCGCCTCCAGCGGCGAAATTTCCCGGGTGATGCTCGCGCTCAAGGGCGCACTGGCCGATCAGGACGACGTGCCGGTGCTGGTCTTTGACGAAATCGACGCCAACGTGGGTGGAGAAATCGCCGCCAAGGTGGGCCTGAAGATGAAGGAACTCGGCGCCGCCCGCCAGGTCCTCTGCATAACCCACCTCCCGCAGGTCGCGGCCCGCGCGGCGGAGCATTTCATCGTCACCAAGGAAGTTGAAAGCGGCCGCACCCGCACCCTCCTCGACCAGGCCACCGGAGCCAAACGCGAGCAGGAGCTGGCAAGGATGCTCGGCGGGCAGTCGGATTCCGCCCGAGCGCATGCGAAGGCGCTGCTGGCGGAGGGGTAAGCTCGTGCATACAGTCCTGACGGACTTCGTCTCGTGAATAAGCAAGCCAGCACATGCAATTCAACAGATGACACAACCAACACCATCCATGCCTGGCTGATAGCCATCACACTTTCCGTAGCATTTTCCGCTCTATCGTTTTCTCTGGCGAGTGTGCTGACGTTGCTCGCTTTTCTTACGATCGGGAGCGTGGTGTGGATAGGAATACACGAAATCGGGCACGTCGTTGCCGCGCTCATCCTTCAGACTCCGGTGACGAAGGTTAAAATCGGAACAGGCAAAAACCTGCTTTCCTTTTCGTACGGCGGAGTTCCCGTTAGTTTTGGGATAAATCCTTTTGGAGGCGGCTATGTCGCCTTGGGAAAAAGCCCTCAGCCGCCGTCGAGAAAGCGGGCTTTGATATTTATTCTGGGAGGACCAATCGCCAGCCTTCTCTGCTTCATCGCGGTAACTCTCGCCTGTTTTGCCATAGGTTTTGAGCGTTCATTCCCCCATCTCCCTCCGGTGCTTCTCCTCTATGGGTTATTTGCAGTGATAACCGGTCTCTACCTCTTCTCGAGCTTTCAGCCTCGGGTAACCGTCGATGGAAAAGAAATGATCCCGGATCTGACCCAAGCATGGATGTGCCTCAGTCTGCCGGATGAAAAATGGAAAAGCTATTTTCACCCTGCAGGGATACTGGAAAGCTATCTGGCCGAGGGCCGCATCGGCGAGGTATTGGCGATTCTCGATAGGATGCCGGAAGCCCCGCTAAAAAACGCCTCCGTCCTCGGAGGGCTTTCCATCTCGGCGGATCGACCGGCGGCAGCCGCCATCGAAATGATGGCCAGCGAATTAATGTCCAACGCCACAAGCGATCCCAATGAATTGAGCCTCCTACACTTCACCCGCGGCAGTTGCCTGGCCGGGATGAAGAACTACGACGCAGCGCGGAGATGCTTTACCGAAGCGCTGGAAACGGCGCAGACGAATGATCAGAAGATCGTCGTTCTTGAGAACATCTCGCAACTTGTCATCGAGGGACGACGAATCGATTTACTGCCCGAAGCCGATCACTATTCCCAGATGGCGCTTGAGATGAAGCCCGCCGAAATCACGCTGAAAGGCACTCGAGGGTCGATATTGATCGAGCAGGGAAAACTTACCGAAGGAGTGACGATGTTGCAGGAGGTGCTGGAAACCACCCAGTCTGAGAATGACCGGGCGATCTGCTGGTTCTATATGGCCCTCACAAGCTTCAAGAAGGGCGAAACGGAAGCAGTAAAGACCATGCTTGAAACAATGAATCAACACGCTCCGCCAGCGTGGTTGAAAAAGCGGGCGCGAGAAATCGAGAACAGCACAGTTTAGTGCCTATTCGCCATTCGCGAATGGCGCAGGCACTTGGCTCAATTCGGTGAAAGTGCAAACGCCTCCGACCAGATGCTAGGACGTTCTCTTCGGTTCAAAAGCAACGTCCAGCGCCTTCGCAGCGTCGCGGAGTCTTTTGTCGGAGGACCAGAGGCGGAAGCTGCCGAGGACGGCTGAAGCAAGAAGCTGAATGTCGATCCAGCCGAGTCCTTTTCCATGCAGCTTCCGGCTTTCCAGAAAATGGAGGCCCTCGCCAAAACTGGCTTCGCTCGCCGGAGGCAGGGAGCGCAAGTCGCTCAGCGTTTGAGCACGATCTCGCAGATTCCCGGTCGCCAATTCGCCAATGACCATGGGATGCATCACGACCTCCTGCCGGACAAGGGCTTCCGCCAACAGGGGTTCCGAATGCCGGAAATGGTCAATCCAGACCGAGGTGTCCACCAGGATCATCGGGGCGCTTTCACGTCTCGGCGACGCTCCGCCACGGCCAGCTTGGGCATGGTGCCGCCGAGCGAGGCCAGACGGCGTGCCGCTTCCCTCTGGATCAAAGCCTCCAGGCCCATGCGAACCACAGCCGTTTTCTCCTTCACGCCCGTCTGGCGCATGGCCTCAGTCACCAAAGCGTCATCCAGGATCAGCGTCGTTCTCATGCATATAGATATGGCATACTCATATGCATGAGTCAATGAGGCCGAAGAGGAAGGTCTCACCGCCTCGGCGAAGAAGCCTTTGCGACACTCACGCCCGGGCGGCAGCGGGGGTATCTGCTGTATTTCGCCGGAGCGAAGCAATCCGCCACGCGGATCGAGAAGTGCCTGGAGCAGAATCCTCGCGGGCAAGGGCTTGCATGACCAGGTGACAAAGACGGGGGTTTCTGGCATAGGGTTCGAGAACCCTTAGCCATGAAATTCCCTCTCCTTGCGCTTATCGTTCTGCTCGCGGCTCTCGGCTGTGCGCGGGCGGCGGAGCCGTCGATGGCGTTTGCCAAGGTGTTGAAGGAGCAAAGCTCCTCTACGCGGGAGATGAGCTACGAGTTCAGCGGGAAGACCTTCTTGTTGCACGTCGAAACGACGCCGATCGTGGCGGATGCGGATTTTGAGCGGGCGGAGATTCTGCCCGATGGGATGCTGAAGCTGTGGCTGACGGAGGCGGGGGAGAAGAAATTCGATGAGGCAGTCCGGGATTGGTACCAGAAGCAGATCGCCATCGTGATCAATGGCCGGGTCGTGTGTGCGCCCTCGCTGGAGGCAACTTCGTTCGGGCGGGAGCTTACGATTTCCCACAATCTGCCGCGTGAGGAGGCCAAGGCACTGGTGGCGAGTTTTCCCCGGAAGGACGGTCGGTAATGGCTGATCCGAAACCGCGAGCACTGGTTCCCCGCGCGGTCGCGCCTCGAGTGGCGACGCCCCGCGCGCTCACGCCGCGCGCCGTTCCTCCGCGGTTCACGAGGAATCGCAAGCCGCTGCGCTCCGGCCAGAAAGGACCGAGGCGGCCGGAGCGGCCGACGCTTTCGTGGCTGGTGGCGGGCCTGATGCTTTGCGTGTTGATGGGGTTGCCGGGACTGGCGGCGATCAAGCTTGCGCAGCATGTGCCGGGCTATGGGCTGCTGGGGTATTTTGTCGTGGTGTCGGTGCTGGCATTTATTTTCTGCGCCTCGGACAAGCGGCAGGCAAAGGACCGCCAGTGGCGGACCCCGGAGAACTTCCTGCACTTCTTTGAGCTGATCGGGGGCTGGCCGGGGTCGTTCGCGGCGCAGCATCGCTTCCGGCACAAGGTGAAGAAAACGGGCTACCAGTTGACCTTCTGACTGATCGTGGCGGGGTATCAGCTCGTGGCCCTCGACTATCTCGCTGACTGGCGGATTTCCTCGGGGTTGAAGGATCACGCGGTCCGAATCTTTACTGCCTGGAGCACAGGGAGCTGATGGAAACACGTTCGCGACTGAAGTTCAGCCCCCTCCTAGCGGTAGGGGACGCTGTGATCCATATCGGAATCTTTATGACTGTCGGCTTTGTAACCACAGAGATGTTAGCGAAGTCGGGAAACGCCCCCCCCTTTTACGGACGGGCATAGTCATTGATATCATCCTGGCTCCGACGTTGCTCATCCATTATTTCTCCGGCATCCGGCCAATACCCGATCACCTTGCGCTCCTTTCGCTCGCTCTTCCCAGCGCCCTGTACGGAGCAGTGATCTCTCTACTGGTTTCCAACCTCCCAAAGCGCAGAGCGGAAATCACCGAACCCGTGGAGAAAACCGAATCCAACGCAGACCCCTACTAGGGCAATGAGAATCGACACAACTTCAGCCCCAGTCTGACATGCGAGCGGTCTCCATCGGACTGTTTCTACTCCGGCATGCGGTGATGACGCCGATCATTGCGGGGGTCTAGTGCGCGGCGTGGGTGGCGTTTTATCTGGTGCTGCTGCTCATCGCGGTCTTGGGGAACGGCGGTTTGGGCGGTCCGCAGGCTTTGCCCGTGGGGTTGCTCGCGGTGGTCGTGGTCTGCGCGATTGTCGGATGGGGGATTTTTACCCCGGCGTGTGCGGCGGGGTATGTGCTTCGTTCGTTATTCGAACCGCCGATGCTTGCGATCTTGCTGACGGTGTGGCTCGCGGGGACATTGCTGGGCTATGCGTGGGACTGGATTTTCGTAACGCGTATCCTGCACGAACCCGGTCCGCCACTGGCCTGGACCATGGCCAGGTCTGCCCTCTTTCTCTCGGTGCCGCTCGGGCTGTACTGGTGGGCGACAGAGGGTGCCGCCATGCTGCCGGATATGGCGGTCAAAGTACTCAAGCGTGTCCGTCGTCTCCGGAAATGAATCCAGGTCGTACCTAAAGCGAAACGTTACCTCCCAGCAGAGTGAAAAGATATTACACGCCAGACTGGATTCACCTTCGAAGCGAGTGGGATTTCTTTATCCCACCACTCGCCGCCCTGGTCATAACGGTCATCCTCGGGATATTTTTCTTTGTTTATCCCAGGAGGTTTCCGAAGGAGATCATATGGAGGCAGGCCTTGATGGTACTCGCTCTCCTGGCAACAGGAGTCCTCTACTTTTTCGCCATAACCCAACGATTTTATTCGGTCCATGTCGTGGACTTCGTCAGGAACGGCATGAGCAAGAAGGAAATCCTGGCTGACATCCAGCAGTCCGCGAAGATCACCCTGCCCGCCGACACAGCGATCTCAATGGCTGTCACAGCCGGGGGACGGGACTATACGACATGGTATGGGATGAAAGTCGATCCGGAACTCCTCATCGGATACCTCCGGCAACTGAACTATAAAGAAACAACCTACTACGAAACCGGACCGTACCAACGCCTGGAACCTCTTACGCTATGGAAAAAGGAAACCGATTTTGCACCTACACTGACACTCGATGCCTGGAATGGCGGAACCTATAACATCATTCAAATCGATCAAAAACACGGACTGGCTCTGATCGAGGTGGTCGACAGCTAGTTTTCCCCGGGGGATCGAGCCGGAAAGCGCTGGCCAGACAGCACGCATCGAGCGCGCTCTACGGATTGATTTTTCTCTGCTAATCTCTCACATCCTGAGCCGAATAGGGCCAATCATGCGTCCCCCGGAAACGGACTCTGGAAGGAGCCCTTACTAAAACCATGAAACAATACGCATGCTTCTCGTGCCGAAAGTGCTTCAAGCGTCCGCAAGCGCAGGAAAGCAACAACAGGTTCATGACAAGTGCTCAACAGAGAGCTCAGCGCAAGAAAATAGAAAACGCCGAGGCGGCGCGTGAATACAAATGCCCGGATTGCGGCACACCCACGGTCTTTACAGGCATTGATTTCAAGCCACCTCGCCGAAGCGACCTTGAGGGCTGGAAAAAAGCCAGGCGCTTTATCGAGTCCGGCAAAATCTTTTATCGGCGCACGCCTGTAGATTTCTAAACAGTCTCGCAGCCCGAACCAGGCTCCATTCGTCTGTGCCCCGTCTCCGATCTACAAGGCCGGGACCGCGGGAGCGGGCGGCGGCTCGGACTGGAGGCGGGTGAGGTAGTCGTGGACGGAAACTGCGTCGTAGTCGGAAAGGCCATGGGTGTCGGCGACGGCGCGGACGATGATGTCGACGGGATCGGTGACGGATTTCCAGTCAAAGACGGTGCGGTAGGTCAGGCCCTGGCCGGTGCGGTAGGATTCGATGACGTTGCAGCAGATGGAGGAGACGACGAGCTCGCGGGCGACGGTGCGCCAGCGGCCGGGGCCGTGGCGTTTCTCAAACTCCCGCACAAAGGCATGCGGGGATGGCGGCGCATCGCCGGGTTCCGTCGGGACGTGCGGGGGATGCGTGGTGTCTTCGTTCATGATCAGCTGCGAAAAAACATCGTGCCGTAACTCACAAGCTCAGCGCCGGACATGCCGAGTTTTTTGGCGATGGATTTGCGATGGGTCTCGATGGTTTGCACGGAGAGGGTGAGGCGACCTGCGATCTCCTTGCTGGTGAAACCTCCGCCGATGAGCTGGAGGACCTCGCGTTCCCGCCCGGTGAGGCGGGAGACAGGCAGGTCGTCGTGGCCCTTGATCCGTGGACCAAAAAGCGAATCGATCCGCTCCTTGAGCGAGTAAAAGGTGTGGTTTTTGTCGATCCAGCAAACCCTGGGTGAAGCATTCTCGGATACCCCCTCAGGGACAGGCAGCGCGGAGAGGATGATGAAATCCTGATCGGGCTTCAACCGGTGCACGTCACGAATGAGATCGTGGGCGCTGCCGTCGGGCAGCATATAGTCGGAGATGATGAGATCGTAGTCGTGGACGACGCAGAGGTCGCGGGCATCGCCGAGCGTGCAGGCCGTGCCGACACGGCCGATCGAGCGGATGGTTTTCAGCATGGACTGGAGGAGGTCCAGGAACATGACCTGATCCTCGACGAGAAGGAGGGAAAGGGATTTCATGACGGAATGCCCAGGGGGAAGGCGGGTAGTTCGATGCGGGCCACCACTCCACGCGGGTTCCGGCGGGCGAGGGTGAGCTCTCCCTGCATTTTGGAGACAAGCTTGCGGGCAATACTGAGGCCGACACCCATCGCCATGTCGTCGCTGTAGGAGTTCCCAAAGCGGCGAAAGGGAGCGATGGCGGCGAAATCGTCGTCGTTCATTCCGACTCCATCATCTCTCACCTCGATGGTAAGAACCTGATGATTCGAGGAGGCAATAACCTGCACCTCGCTGCCTTCATCGGAAAACTGAAAGGCATTGCCCACGATCTCCTCCACCACCTGGGAGAGTTCACGCGCGTAGAAGGTGCGGACCTTGCAGTCGGCATGCACCACCAAGTCGGCGGGACGCGAGCAGGACTCTGCGATGCGAGAGGCGACCTCCACGATGAGGGTGTCGACATTGACGAGTTCCTGGGAGCGGAGCGGCAGGGAATCGCTCGCGGCCTCCATGAAGGAAAGATAGCGCAGCAGCGTACGCTCGAGGCGGACGGCGGAGGTGGCGACGATGCCGAGTTCCTCGGGAGCGGTGTCGGGCTTGTCCATTTGCATGAGCTCCAGGCCGCCCATCACGCCGTTGAGCGGTGTACGGATCTCGTGGGAGAGGCAGCGTAGCGCGCGGGCATTCATCTCGGCGAGATGGGTTTCGAGAGTTTTGCGCCGCTTGTCATGGAGAGCGAGCCGGGTGCGCACCATGTCAACCAGTTCGCTCTCGGTAAAGGGCTTCGTCAGGTAGTCATCGGCGCCGAGGTTCATCCCCTTGCGGATCTGCTCGCGCTCGACATGGGCGCTGATAAAGATGAACGGGATGTGCCGGGCAGGCTCAAGGAGGCGGAAGCGCTCAAGGATCTGAAACCCCGAAAGTCCCGGGAGCTTCACATCGCAGAGCACGAGGTCGGGCATGCTGGATTCGCACGCCGACAACATCTCCGCACCGCCCGCGAAGGATTTCACGACATGGTCGTGCAGCGATAGGATGAGCGCCGTGTATTCCCGCAACTGCTCGTCATCCTCGATCAGATAAATGAGTGCCATGTCGTGCGTCTCCCCCGTTCCCTAGCCGTCTTGTTTATCATGATCTTCCCGCCGCATCGGCAGTCGGACCAGAAACAGCGCCCCGCCCTGCGGTCTCGGCCTGTACCGAATGCTCCCTCCGTGCAGCCGCGCCGCCCGGTCTGCAATAAACAGCCCGAGACCGAATCCGGGAGTCGCTCCCACATTGGACGAGCGAAAGAATGCCTCAAAAAGCCGCCTCCTCTCGACAGCGGGCACGCCGATGCCGCGATCTGCGACGACCAGGCTCAAGCGCCCGCGGCGCACCCGGGCAACGACATCCACGGGTGATGGAGCCGGGGAGTACTTCAATCCATTTTCCACCAGATTGCGGAGAACGTGGCCAAAGAGAGCACGGTCGAGATGCACCTCGCCGGCAAACTCCCGGATGACGATAACGACCCGGGATGAGGGCTGGTTGACGGCGCTCCAGATCATGGCCTCAAACTCCCGCACGCTTGATACCGAAGCGGGACGGAAATCGACTCGTCCCATGTCGACATTGCCGGCAAAGAGGAGCGTGTCGATGGTCGATGTCATATCCCGGATGGTGGACTGGATCTCTCCAAACAGGTGCTCGATCAGGTGCTCGGGGAGTTCCTTGAAGTGGTTCTTCAGGAGCTGGCTGGCGAGCATGATGTTGGCCAGCGGCGTGCGCAGCTCATGGCTGGCCATGGCGACGAACTGGGCCTGCTGATGATCTGCCCGGCAGGCTTGCGCGATGCCTGCCATCACGGCGGACTCTGCCCGCTTCGCCTCGGTGACATCGTGCGCGCTGGCAAAGATGAGGTTGTCACCGGGCGAGGACGAGGCGCTCCAGTTCAGCCACAAATGCGAACCGGATTTTGTGCACATGCGGTTGACGAAGCTTCTCGTCGGACGGCCCTCGCGGAGCTTGACGAGTTTGCCCCAGGTAAAATCCCGATCCTCGGGATGTACGAAGTCGAGGATACTGTGATCGCGGATCTCCTCCGCCTCGTAACCGAGCATCGTCATCCAAGCGGGATTGAACTGCTTGATGCAACCGGAAGTGTCTGCCACGGCGAGCAGACCCTGCGATAAAGCGAAAAGCCGGTCCCGCAGATCCCCCCCTTCGAAGCGCTCGGTTGCACTGAAGACCATGCAAATAATGCTCCGACCCGGTAAAAGCCTAAGAGCAACCTGTTGTGTAATAATCGAGCCATCTCTATGTTTTCCGGGAAGGCGTCCGATCCAGAATCCAACCTGCTTCAGCGCGGGCATGGCATCTCTCGTAATCCGGGTGCGAAACTGGGAGGGATACAGCATGCGCCAGGACCGCCCCACCACCTGCTCGGAGCGCGCATATCCGAACATCCGGCAATGGGCCGGATTGACGTAAACGTATCTGCCAGAGGGAGCTGTGATAGATATGCCATCCGGCGCGCAGTCCAGCGCCGCGAGCAGGTCAGACGAGGAAACCGAGCCGGGAGATGGCTTAGGCAATATCGGTAGGTGCAGTGGCTCCCTCGGGTTCATTTCAATGTTCTTCTGGCAATTTTCGCCAACATTCGATCTTAACGAAGATTCGATCCGCATCCATACCCACTAACGGGTAATTTAGGTTTAGGGGACTGTTAATTATGCAACCAGATGCTTAACTGGAGGCGCGGATCAGTCAATGACACGAAGGCGATTGTATTGACTCGGTCTCCCCGGTCAGGCATCCCCACGAGCCGATGGGTGCCGATGAATCCTCGCGTTTTTCCAGAAAAACGAGGCAAATCGCGGATTCCGGGCTGCTCATTTCCCATTGACTCCCTCCCGGGACATGAAAAAAGGGCGCGATGCGTATTTTTCTCTCTCTCGCCGGTGCGGTGGCATTGACCTTGACTGGATGCAGTTCGGCGGGCGTGTACAAGCTCCACCAGCACAACCCGGCGGTGACGGCGGCACCGCGAACGATCTTTGTGCAGCCCTACACGATCCGCCCGGGGGCGCTCGAACTAGGTGACCGCCCGGCGAGCGAAACGGCGCGGCTGGGCCGGAAGATCCAGAAATCGCTGGCCTCCCGCACGGCGCGCGAGGCAACGCGCCACGCGGCACCATCAAAGGTCCTGCCGGCGGGGCGCACCCCGGCTCCGGGGAACTGGCTGATCCGCGGTGAAATCGTACAGGTCGACCAGGGCAGCCGGGCGATGCGTGCGGTGGTGGGCCTGGGAGCGGGGCGGACGTATTTCCGCACGAATGTCTCGGTGTTTGCAGTGGAGGGCGGCGGGATGCGCAAGATCCTGAGCTTCCGCACGCGCGGCAGCTCTGGGATGGAACCCGGTGCGGCGCTGGGCGTGGCCACGGGCGGAGCGAGCCTGGTCGGCACGGCAGCGGGTACACTGGCGGGCAGCCTGCCGGGGGTAAGCTCGGACGTGGATCGCACGGCCTACGAGACAGCGGCAGTGCTCTCGACGTATCTGGCCAATCGTGGCCTGCTGGGAAAATCGCGCCAGCGGGTGACGCCGAATTTCGCCGGGCACGTGCCGTCGAGTTTCAACGTCCGCCGCGCATTGCCCACTCCGGTGCGCGATGCGATGGACTCGCACTAGGCGAGTCTGGAAGGAAGTATTTTCCGGCGGCGGAGCGGCCTCAGAGCCACTGCTGCCGGGTGGTAAAGGCGATGGTGAGCCAGCGGTCGAGGGTGGCGTATTGATCGAGCCCGGCGGCGATTTCGCTGCGGATGGCATCGAGCTGCGGGACGGTGCGGTCCCAGTCCTCGGGCACAAGGATGCTGATGTCGATGACGTGGATGCGTCCGGACTTCGCCGCGTAGGCGCGGTAGTCGGCAATGCCGTGGCGCTCGCGGATGCCCGTCATGACCTCGTCGATGCGTCGCGAAGCATCGCGCGGGGCGATGAGAAAGACCTCCTTCACCGCGCGGCGCAGGATGCCGATGGGGATGGGCGACAGCCCGATGGTGATGACCATGAGGATGGCGGGGTCGGCGTAGGGCTTGAACTCCGCATGGCCGATCCAGCCGAGGAACTCCGCCAGGGCAAAGCTCAGGAAGAGCGCCAGCGTGATCGCACCGGACATGATGCAGCTCTTCATGTCGATGCTGATGAACTCGGACTTCAGCACGACATTCACCTTGCGCTCATAGAGGTACATGCCCGCGCAGGCGGCGAGGACGACGACGGCATAGATGGACGCCATGCCCAGCTCGACGGTGTTGCCGCCCGAGAGGAGGCTCTTGCAGCTATTAATAAACCCGTAGACGCAGACGGTGAGCATGATTGCGCCGTTGAGCACGGCAACGAGCGGCTCGAAGTGCCAGAAGCCGTACTGGAAATGCGGCGTGGCATTGCGCGTCACCAGCCGCGAGACAAAGAGCACCAGCACGCACATGGCGACATCGACGATGGAAAAGATGCCGTCAAAGACGATGGATTGCGACCCCGAGAGAATGCCAAAGACGATGCCCAGCAGGGCGACCAATCCGCTCAGGACGATGGATAACGAGAGGACCTTTTGCTCGGAAGGAACGGCGGTTTTTACGGCCATGGCGGAAATTGAAATCAGAAAGCAGGATGGTGCGCCATCCGATAACACGCGAGGGAACCGCGCGGCAGCAAAGCGGGCTTTACGAGGCAGCGGGACAAAACTAAGCTTTCCGCCATACCCTTATGAAACCCGCTACCGCCATCCTCGTACTTACGCTGCTGGCTGCGGCCCTCACCTCCCGCGCGGAGGATGCTCCGGGCATGGCGGATTTTCTCAAGGAAGTGACCGCTGCGTGCAAGCGGCAGGATGTCGCGCGGCTGGAAGGCCTCCAGTACGAGGCGGGCGCAGCACCCCAAATGCGAAAAACCAACACGGCGCAGTGGGCTTATATTTTCTCCGGCAGCTACCCCGAAGCAGGCTGGCACTTTGACACAGTGAAATTCACTCCTCTGGAAGATCTCGCCAAACCGATACCAGACCTGCAAATGGCCCCGGCAGGCTCCGAGGAGGCAAGACAGGCGACCAAAAGAGCAAATGATGCGCGCAAGGACGTCCTGGATAGCGTCACAAAGCCCCAATCACTCAAGGGCAAACTCTATGAATACAACCTGAAGGTGATTGGTTTTGTCGCCATCATGTTTGCCAAGGACAAGGAGCAAAGCGGCATGATGTTTCCCGTGGGCCTCGATCCCGAGGGGCGCCTGCGGTTTGCGATGCTGCGGTCGGTGGAGAAAGAGAACTCCCCTCGCCCGTAGTCGCGGTTTGCAGCGGGGCGGGAAATCGGCTTGAGTCGGGGGCGAAGCATGCCGGACACAGCGACGCGATTGGATGTTTTCACGGAATCGGTCATTCAGGGAATGACGCGGATGGCGAATTCCCATGGGGCAAGAGGCAAGTCCCCGAAAACGCCATGATCTCCCTCGCCTCTGGCATCAAAAAGCTCCGCTTCGCCGCCTGGCTGGCGGTTTTCATCGGCCCGGTGGCTCTGGTGATGGCGATCGTCGAATATCGCCATGAGGCCGCACTCATCCACTCGGGGGCCAGGGCAGAAGGCAAAATCAACTCCTTTCGCTCAATCACCGCGGCCCGGGGGACCAAGGTTTATTTTTTCAATGTCACGTGGCGGAATGAACTCGACGGCAAACTGTATCAAAAGGACTTTTCCACAGCAGGCGCGACGTGGCCCGATGGGCCGCCCCGACAAACGATCACGGTGACCTATGATCCGAATCGCCCGGGAGATTCCTGGGTCGGGATACGAAGCCAGCCAGATATCGAGCACATCGTTATCGCGTCCGTCATGACAGCCCTCGGCATCGTCGCGCTCATCGCGATGCATTTTATTGCCCGGTACATCCTGCGCCGGCTGGAGCTCCCGGAGGAGCGCCGTCTTACCTGAATTCGACGATCATCGCACGCCAGATGACGTGTTTGCGGCCGCAGGGATATCCGCGTTGAGCTTGTCGGCTGCTACCTGTCGACACATAGTCTCCCCCAAGCCATGACCATTCACTGCCAGATCACGGAAGAGGACTACATCCGCGCCCAGTACCTACATGTGCGCCCTCGGCCGGTGTTTCTCGCGGCGGGCGTGCTCATGGTGGCAGCGGCGCTCACGATCATCGTGCTAAAGCTCTTCGTTTACCCCTCGACCACGTCGCAGCCTGCGCCTTATGTGCTGCTTGCCGTCCTCGTGTATCTGGCGCTGCGGTTTTTTGTCATCATGCCGATGAGTGCAAAGCGCATCTACCGCGAGCAGAAAACACTGCACGACCCGTACGAGGTCGAAATCACGGAGGAGACGATACGCTTCGCCAGCCAGCACGGCGGATCGAGTGCCGCGTGGCGGCAGTTGCATAAATACAAGGTCGGGAAGGATTTCATCCTCCTCTATCCCTCGCGGGAAACCTTTCACATGTTCCCGCGGCGGTGGTTCAGCGACGAGCAGTTCGCGGAGTTTCAGGGCATCCTGGCGCGGCATTTGAAGCGGGGGTAGGATCAACTCTCTACTTATCGGCTTTTCAAAACGGGGCGCTTTCCGCTAAGTTTCCTCCAGCGTTCCTCACCTGCGGGGAGCGGGTATCGCCAACGTCATGCCCTCCGCCACCGTGATCCTTACAAGCTTCACACTCCTATTTCTGCTGTGGGGAGTCTTTCGCTTCGGCATCTTCGTGGCGGAGCGGGCGGGATCGGCGACGGTGCCGCCGGATGTCTATCCGATCTGCACGTGGATGCTGCGGATCGTGCTGTTGTTTACATCTGGGGCGGCCTTTCTATTCGTCGCTGCAACCTGCTATTTTCTTGCTGGAGCGAGTCCGAACCTCCGAGGCTCGGACTCATACGGATTGGCAGCGGCTTTCCTATCCATCGGGGCATATGCTCTCGCTACCCTGGTCCTGAATGCACCGTATTTTCCACTGCGATGGAGCATTCGGGCGTATGGACCAGCGCATCTCGTGCTGCTCCCGTGCCTGGTGCCGATCGTCATAAACTTCCGGGAATTTGCAGCGGCGTTCCTCATCCCGCTGGCGCTTTATTCCTTTCTCTGGAGGCTGTGCCTGTCGGACCGGCAAAAGATTCCGGCGCGGGTGTAGGGAAGCCGGGTCACAACCCCGAGCGCGAGCGGGACGGCCTGCCGGAAACGACGTTGTAAATCCAGATGCCCGCATAGAGGAGAATGTTGACCCCAAGGAGGCCGAGAAGGCCCAGGGGAGTGAAGAACATCACGCCGAGGGAAAGCAACCCGCTGATCGTGCCGAGCAGCCAGCCTTTGTTGTGATATTCATTGTTCCCGACGTAGACGAAAACCGAGATAAAGCAGACGATGGCGGCGATTCCGAGCATAAGCGAGATGGAACAGTCATGCTAACGAATCCGGGGAAGCCATTACGAATCAAATTTGCAACACGCAGCACCCCGGTTACGCAGAGTAACACTCGACAATACCCCGAGCGAAATGCAGCGGAAAAGCCATCCGGGAGTGATGAAGGGCGAAATTACGGAATGCTACGTAAGGAAAGACTTCCTCTTCATAAAGTAACGCCGAGTTTTCCAATTTTCACTGTTCTGCATGGAGTGATTATGCAGTATCGGCGCTGGGGAGGTTTCGCTTAGCGAGGACCTCCGGCAACTCACCTTTTTGCGAAGATCACCATGAAAGCCCTTACAAACCTGCTCGCGGCGGCCATCAGCATCCCCGCGATGGCGCAGGATGCCACTCCGCAGCCCTCCCCGGCGTCGATCCCGGCCCAGGTGCCCGAGCTTCCATCGGCACCCGCAGATCCGGGCAAGGCACAGATCCCGGGAGCACTGACAGCGGCGACCCCGGCGGCGCTGAATTTCCAGCAATATGCGCCCTACATGGCCATCATCACCGGCGACCAAAGCGTGGGCAGCGGATTCATCGCGGCATACGAGGGAGGATACTATCTTTTTACGAATACCCACGTGCTGAGCAGCAACTCGCGGGTGACAGCGAAGCTGCTGAACGGCAAGCCGATCGCGCTGAACGGCGTGGCCGTGGCCGATAGCTATGACATCTCGGCCTTGCCACAAACGACGGTAACGAGCGGGATCGATATCCTGAAGGACATCGACCAGAATGTAGCCATCGGCGACGACGTGATCGTCCTCGGCAACAGCCTGGGGGCTGCCGTGGTCACAGAGATCACAGGCAAGGTGACTGGAATCGGACCAGAACTGATCGAGGTGGATGCGAAGTTCGTCGCAGGAAACAGCGGCAGCCCAATCATTCATGTCAAAACAGGCAAGGCCATCGCTATCGCCACGTTTACCATGATGCGGAAGATGGAGAACTTTGGCAAAGACTCCCAGTTCAACAGCGTGGAGCGCCGGTTCGGCTACCGCCTGGATAACATTGGCGGATGGCGCAACATGACATGGCAGAATTTCACGAAGGAGGCGACGGTAGTCAACGCCATCGCCAAACGCACCGAGGATATCTGGAACCTCGCTGCGGACATCTCCGAGAACAACGCCGTCAAGGAATGGGGCACGCACACCCAGCGAGGAAACTCGCTTTCCAGTGTGATCTCCGACTACAAAAAGGCCATCACCATGCCCAACCTGGGCCAGAGCGGAGCGACGGACGCCAAGCGCAAGCTGCTCTTCTGGATCAGCCGCGAAGTCAAAAAGGACTTCCCGGTGCAGAATGTCGCCAGCTTCTCAGCCTACAATAAAAAGCTCATCGAGGAGCAAAAGGAGCACCGCGAGACGCTGGCGAAGTTCTTCGAGCAGCTCGAGGCCAGCATCAAGCAGTGACGCCCCGGCGGCCCGGCAATCGCGAGGCGCTGGTGGAGACGGTCCGAAGAACGGAACGAACGGTCCGCCAGCTCTGGTGGGTGACGCTGGGCCTGATGCTCCTGAGCGGCGTGGTCGGAGGAGTTGCCGTCATGGCAGGCTCCTTTAGCCCAGGATGGGGCGTTGTTCTCTTTCTTAACGGAGCAGCGGACACACTCCTCCTCGCCGTCCCGGCAGGCGTGCTCCTGTATGTCGGCGTCACCTTGCCCCTGAGGCTCATCGTGTTTCTGCAAATCAGGCTGGGGAAATCCCGGAACACTCCACGATCATGACCACCAGGTCAGGCCCAGTGCAGCCAAGTGCTCCACCAGACGCCCCGAGCATCTCGCGGGTGCAGCCGTCCGTCAATCTCCGCCCGCCGTGGCGCGCTGGCAGTCGGCGAAAGCTTCGGCGAGGGGGGTCTTTACGTCGCCCGATGGGATGAACTCGTGGCCGATATAGCCGGTGAAACCAGTCTGCCGGATGGCGCGATAGACGGGCGGGTAGTGGATCTCCTGCGCGGCATCGGGCTGGCCGCGACCGGGATTGCCCGCCGTGTGGTAGTGGGCAAAGCGGGCATGATGCTCGCCGATGGTGCGGATAAGGTCTCCCTCCATGATCTGCATGTGGTAGATGTCGTAGAGGAGCTTCACGGCGGATGAGTCAACACGACGGCAGACCTCGATACCCCACGCGGTGCGGTCGCACTCGTATCCGGCGTGGTCGACTTTGCTGTTGAGCAGCTCGATGGCGAGCGTCACCCCGGCATTCGCCGCCTCGGGGGCGAGACGGGCGAGGATTTCGGCGGTAGCGTCGATGCCGCAGGCACCGGGCTGGCGGTTGCCGGAGAAGCAGATGAGGACGGGGATGCGCCACTTTGCGGCCTTGGCGATATTGGCGCGAATCTCGGCCTCGATGCGGGGATGGTTTTCGCGGAGGTTCAGGCCGGACTCGATGGATGCGTGGCCGCCGACGGCGGCGATGCGGAGACCGTGGTTCACCACCTCGGGCCAGAGGTTCTCCTCGATAAGGTCGACGCCCTCGTAGCCGATGTCTCGCGCGGTGCGCAGGAGGGTTGTGGGATCGAGGCCCCGGTTGGCGAAACACCACCAGGAGAAGGATTGCTTGAGCGGATTCATGGGGAGTTTCCTTTCGTTAGCGGGCTGACCAGTCGAAGAGGATGCCCATGGTGCGGGCGCGGTCGCGGTTGGCGACGGTGTAGGCCTCCTCGCACTGGGCGGGGGTGAAGCGATGGGTGTTGAGGCCGCCGAGCGGGAAGCGCCCGGTGGCGGCGAGGGTGTAGAAAAGCGCGGTGATGGTCTGGTTGTTCCAGGCGGCGGTGTTGTGGCCATCGTGCGCGCCGACGATGGTGAGGCCACGCATGATGACATCGGGCGTGAGCGTCTGGCTGCCGGGCTGGCCGGTGTCGCCGAGGACGACGACCGTGCCGCGATCCGCCGCGAGGCCGAGGGCGGCGGAGAAGACGGCGGCGTTGCCGGTTGAGTCAATAACGACGCGCGGGAGGTGTCCCCCACCCGCCGCGAGCACAGCATCCTTTGCCTCCGTGATGGGGCCGACGATGGTGGCGGAGGCACCGCCCGCGGAGGCGAGGGCCATGCGATCCGGCACGGCATCGGCGACGATGATCGAGGCGCACCCGGCAGCACGCGCCCAGCGGGTCGACATCTGGCCGATGGGACCCGCGCCGATGATGAGCACGCTGTCGCCGAGGGTGTAGCGGGCGACGGAGGCCCCGTGATATGCGATCTTGGCCAGTGAAAACCACACCGCCTCATCCCAGCCAAGGGAGGCGGGAATCGGGAAGCACTCGGCGGCCTCGACGTTGGCGGCGGAGGCGTGGCCGGTGCGACTGGCGACGCGGGCGCCCGGCTGGAGCGTAGTCACCTCGGAGCCAACAGCCTCGACGGTGCCGACGGCGGTATAGCCGGGATGGAATGGGTATTTCACCCAGTTGTCCCAATGCGTGCCGGGGTCGAAGTGGCGGTTGAAAACGATGTTCTCTGTGCCGGTGCTCATGAGCGTACGCTCGGTGCGCAGGCGCACCTGGGTGGGCGCGAGGTCTGGGAGGGTGAAGCCTTCCAGGGCAACCTGCTGCTTGCCGGTGAAGACAAGCCGTGACGGGGAGGTGGTGGTCATGGCGCAATTCATCGCTCTGCACCGGGGCGGCGGGCGATTGAAATAAGCGGCTTACTTTTGCACTTTTCGGTTTTCTTCCCGGATTGCAACCAGTGAACACACCTTCCCGCTTGAAAATTTCGGCTTCGGCCCGAATGATCACGGCATGGCGAAAGTTTCTCCCTGGGCGAAGTTTCTGGAGCAACAGGCGGCGCGGCCCCCGCTGGTCTTTGTCCACGGCATGCGCCACGCCACTCCGCTACTGCCCCATTGCCCACCCCACGCGCACGCCGAGCTGGAAATCGTCTATCACCCGGTGGGGCGCGGTGCGACGACTGTGGCTGGACGCGCGGTGGAGTTTGGCCAGGGCAGCGTGATGATCCATCCCCCGGGGCAGGAGCACGACCAGATCATGGAAACGGCGGGCGAGGATCTCTGCGTAAAGATCGCGGCTCCAGGCGGAGGCCCCGCCTTTCCCCGCGAGTGCCTGCATGTGGATCGTATTGACACTCCCGCCCTCATCGAGGACCTGCGGCTGCTGGCCGGCGTGGGCGCGACCTTGCAGCCTGCGGGCCAGGCGCTCTGCAACCTGCGGGCGACGACGGTGCTGCTCTCGCTGGTGGAGCTGGCGTGCCGGAGCCGGGACCATGAGCAGGCCAGCCATGCGGAGCGATGCGTGGCGCAGGCAGAGGAGTATCTGCGCAAGCACTTTGCCACGGTAGGGTCGCTGCGCGAGGTGGCGGAGGCGGTGGGGTTGAGTGCGGATTACCTGCGACATGAGTTTCGCAGGCTGCGCGGATGCAGCCTCATCGACTATGTGACGACGCTACGGGTGGACCGGGCGAGAACGCTGCTGGTTCACTCCCGCCTGCCGCTCAAGCAGATCGCCACGCTGTGCGGGTTTCGCGACGAGTATTACTTCTCCCGGGTCTTTCAGCGGCGCACACGGACGACTCCCGCGCGATACCGGGCAAAAGCTGGCGCGTGACCCTGACCTGATAATACGGTGCAGCCCGGAAGAAACGGGCCGGGATACGGCTTGCAGGCGCGCGCGAAGACATGGTTAATCTTCCCCCCATGAGCCACGCCTATATCCTCTGGATCGCGACGTTTGCCTATGCCCTGCATGTCGTGGAGGAGTACACCTTTGACTGGAAGGGCTGGGCTGAGAACGTGCTGAAGCTGCCGGTGAACTGGGTGCACTTTGCCATCGTGAACGGCGTCGTGGTGGTGCTGGGAATTTCCTGCTCCCAGGTGGCGTGGTCGCTCCCGGCGTACTCGCTGGGATTGCCCGCGCTGATGCTGATCAACGCAACGTTTTTCCATGTGCTGCCTTTTCTCACCACGCGCGGACGCTTCTCGCCGGGGCTCGGCACGGCGGTGCTGCTCTTTTACCCGATCGCGATCTGGGCGTACTACGGCGCTTATCTCGACGGTGTATTGACGCCTACGACGCTCATCCTGTCCTTCGTCGTCGGCGCGCTCCTGATGGCCTCGCCCATCGTAATGCTCAAGCTCCGGCTGCTGCCGTATTTTGATCAGAGCCGGAAGGGATGAACAGAAGGAAGCGAAGGAAGCAAAGATTAGGCTTCTTTTGCGATTGCGGATCGCCTCGATACTTCACGCCTACCGCGGACCAATACCTTTTTTAACAGAAGATCGCAAAGGACACAAAGGTTGGGCGGCCTTTCAGGAACACACGACGGCGCGAAATTTGCTTCGGCGGCTTTTCTTTGAAGCGGGGAGAACGCTGGCGGGATCATGGCTCAAGCGTATTGCCTGACCGCTTAACGTGAATCGCTCGTCCGAGTTCACTTTCGATCAACGGTCACAAGTCGCCGTCAGTTCTTTGCGTCCTTTGCGACCTTCTGTAAAAAATCCGCCTTTGCCTTAGTGGAGGTCCAGCAAGCCCGCAGTGCAGGCTGGCCGCGCGATGCAGCCAGCCCTTCGTTTCCTTTGCTTCCTTCTGTTCCCTCCTGCCTTTCGCCTTTAGGCCGTGCGGCGGGAGCGGCGGTGGAGGAGGACGATGGCGGCGAGGGAGAGGCCGAGGAGCGCCCAGGTGGAGGGCTCGGGGACGGCGGTGTAGGTGAGGACGAGGTTGTTGCCGACCTGGCCGACGCTGAAGGTGCCGTCGTGAACGTTCGACAGGCCGGCAGTGCCGTTGGTGGCCGTAGTGTTGACAACGAAGTTGCTGGCGTTGAACCCGGCGATGCCGGTTGTCGTCGAGACCAGCGTCCAGGAGGCGCTGACGGCGGGATTGAAGTTCGCCGCGTTGCCATTCACGTCGGGGCCGATGGAGGAGAGGCTCCAGAGGTTAATGGCGAAGGAACCGGCGGTGAGAGCGCTCAGGTCGAGGCTGCCGGTGACGGCGATGGAGTCGTAGCCCACGCCAGCGGTGCCGCCGAAGTCGACGACCTGCCAGTTGTAGTTACCACCGGGACGCCACTCCTGCGAAGCGGTAGAGAGCAGGCCGGGGCTGTTGCCCGGGGTGAGCGTGCCGGAGACGATGACCTGGCCGCCGATGGTGCCAGAGCCGCCCAGCGAGCCGCCAGAGGCCACAGTGATGGCATTGCCTGCGGCGGTGGAGCCGTTGATGACCAGCGTGCCCCCATTGATGACGGTGGTGCCGGTGAAGGTATTCGCACCCGTCCAGGTGGTGGTGCCGGTACCGGACTTGACCACGGCACCGTTGGAGGCGGAGCCGTTGGAGATCACGCCGCTGACGGTGGTGTTCTTGCTGCCGGTGAAGGTGAGGATGTGGCTGCTGCCGTCCGAACTCAGCGAAACATTGCCGATGTTCAGATTGCCGGAGGCGGCGTTGATGGCCACGCCATCATTGATGGCCAGTCCGCTGGAAATGGTCTGGGTGGCGGTTGAGTTGTTCACGATGTCGCCGTAGGTGGTGATCGTGTTGTTCTGGATGTTGAGCGCAGCGGAGCCGGACTGGAAGGCGAGGCCGCCGACGTAGCGGCTGGCCTGCGTGTCGACGTTGCCTGCCGAGGCGGCGGTGAAAGCCGTGGCGGAACCCCCTGCAGGGACGTTGGTCGCGGTAGAGCCGCCGATCTCCCAGTTGGCCGCATCGCCCCACTGGCCGTTCGACTGGCTGTCATCCCACACGGCGGGACCGGTAGAGGCGGTGAAGGTGATCGAGCTGGTGTTGTTCCCGGAGAACGTGCCGGAGAGCCCGGTGATGTTGCTCTTGAACGTGAGGTTGCTCATGTCGGCGACGCTGAACGCGCCCCCGGCGGTGGATAGGAGGGTATAGGTGCCGCCCGTGGTGTAGCCCGCGTTATTGAAGTCGAAGAGGATCGGGACATTCAGCGCCGAGGCGGTGGCCACGCTGATCTGGTCGGACGAGGTGCCAGCGCCGAGATCCATGAGAAGGCGGACGCCACCTGCGGTGGCCGACTGCGAGTTGGCAAATGAGATGTTGGCCAGGCTGACGTTCTGGATGTTGTTGATATCGCCCGGGCTGTAGGTCGGGATGGCGAAGCTGCCCTGCGCGCCCGTGCCGAGATTGATCTGGACGTTGGACATGCTGTTGGAGGCAAAGGTGCCGCTACTCACATTGACCACGGTGCCGGTGGTGAGGCCGGAGGCGTCGCCGCTGAAGTAGACCGTGCCGTTGCCCTGCACGACGATCGCCTCGGCGGCGGAATTGGAGAGATTGCCCGAAAGGGTGAGCTTGCCCTTGGTCGCCTGGATGGTGGTGCCGGAGGTGAAGGTGACGTTGCCGCCGTAGGTGTTGTCACCCTTGACGTTGCTGAGCGCGCCGCTGGCCACGCCCGCGCCGCCGACGTTGAGCGAGCCGCCAGTCGTGGTGATGCCGCCCTGGAACATGAGCGCGCCGCCGCTGTTCACCGTGGTCGTGCCGGTGCCGAGAGCGTTGTTGCTGGCGGCGGTGATCGACGTGCCGGTGATGATGGTGGTGTTGCCCGAGTAGCCGCTATTGTTGCCGGAGAGCAGGAGCGAGCTGGTGCCAGCGGTGGTGATATTGCCGGAGCCGCTGATCGCGCCGGTGAGGCCGAGCTGGGCGGCGATGTTGTTGACGGAGAGGTTGTACGTGCCGAGGTCGATGGCGCCCTCGATGGTGAGCTGGCCGAGGGCGGAGCCGATGGTGGTGTTACCCGCGAGCGTGATATTGCCAACGAGCGTGGTGCTCGTCGCGGAGTTGTTATAAATCGCGCCGTTGGAGTTCACGCCCGTACCGTTGAGCGAGATGGCGGAGAAGGTGACGGTCGAGTCGCTCGTGCCCTGAAACTCCAGCATGCCGCCGGAGTCGACGGTGAGCGAACCCGTGCTGCCGAGCGCCGTGCCGCTGGAGATGCCGAGCGTGCCGTCGGAGATCGTGGTGTTGCCGGTGAAGTCGGTGTTGGACGAGGAGACGTTGACCACGCCGCCGCCGCCGACCGTCAGGCCGCCGGAGCCGGTGAGATGACCAGAGAGGTCGATGATGCCATTGGGCTCGGCACTAAGCGTGAGGGCGTTGGCACCGAGATCGACCTTCTTGCCGAGGGTGAGCTTGGTGTTGGCGTTGGCCTGGATGGAGGCGTCGCCCTGGAGAGTGATGTCGCCATCCCATGTCGACTGCCCGACGGTGAGCTGAAGGGCGCCGCCGCCGTTGTAGCCCGTGCCGCTCAGGAAAAGCTTCTCGCCGGTGACGTTGTAGTTCCCCGTGCCCTGAACGATGAGCGAAGCATTTTCGCGCACGGTGGTGGTACCGGTGGTATCGCCGAGCGCCTCGGCGTAGCCGATGGTGACCGATCCCTGGATGATCTCGGTATTGCCGGAGTAGGTGTTGCCGACGAGCGTGTTGGTCTGGTTGAGGAAGAGATTGCCTTCGCCTGACTTGGTGAGGTCGCCCGAGCCGTAGATGGAGCCGTCGATCTCGAGCGAGTTGTCGTTGGTGTCGATGGTGCTCCCGCTGGCGAGGTTCACGCCACGGAATTGGTTGAAGACGATTCCTGTCCCGCCGATCTGGAGCGTGCCGCCATTGAGGATGAGGGTATTCGTGCCCAGGCTGTTCTGGTTGCCGAGCGACTGGGCGGTGGCAATGTTCGTGATGCCCGAGTTGAGCGTGGCGGTGCCGGAGAAGGTATTGGCTGCGCCGAGGGTGAGTGTACCCAGGCCGCTCATGACGATGCTGCCCCCGGCAGCCGCGCCATCGCCGATCAGGCCGTTGACGGTGAAGTCGTGATTGGCGTTGAAAGTCAGGGTGTTGGCCAGCGCGCTATTGCTGCTCAACAGGATGGAGGTGTCGGTAGCAGCCGTGCCAAAGACGAGATCCCCGCTCGTCGCATTGAAGGTCCGGTTGTAGCTGAGGGCGATGGTATTCTGAAAGGTCTGCGTCTCGGCGGAGTTGTTGATCAGATCGCCACCGAGTGTGATCTGCTGGCCGGTGAAGGTGAAGGCTCCCGCCCCCGATTGGAATACCATCCTCCCGGTGGTCTGAGCGGCGTCGACGTTGATGCTCGTGCCCGTGTTGTTGTTGAAGATGATATTGGAACCTGCGAGCGGGGCGGTCGTGGCCTGCCAGTTGCCCCCGGTGCTCCAGTTCCCGTCGCCTCCCCCACCCGTCCAGGTCGCCGAGGTGCCGGCCGTGCCGGTAAATTTGAGATCGGTTCCGTCGAGAAAGATGGAGCCGGTCAGGCCGCTCACGTCGATCGAGGAAAAGGTGAAGGTGCTAACGTCGGTATTCACCCAGTTGACGCCGGAGATGAGGGTAAAGGTCTGGGAGCCGATACCGAAGCCGGCATTGCGGAAGAGAAAGACGGTATTGGCACCTAGATTGACCGCTCCCGCCGAGGTGATGCTGTCGGAGGAGCCTCCAGAGCCGAGGGCCATGATGAACGCTCCGCTTGACGTGCCGAGCGAGGCATTGAGAGAGCTAACGGACACGGAGGGGGCCAGCCCGTCACTGAGCGAGGTGGCAAAAGCGCCGCCATTCACGGTGAGCGAGGCGTTGGCCATCGAGGAGGATTGCAGGACGCCCTGGGTGATGGTGACAGCGCCGGTGAGGCTATTGCTGCCGGTAAAGGCGATGACGCCCGATCCGGACTTGGTGATGCTCGAGGCGGTACCGGTGAGCGCGCCGCTGACGGAGACCTCAACGTCGGCGGAGGTCTTGGCAATGTTGAGCGTCTGGGCACCGGAGAGATCGAGGGCGGACGAGATGGTGGCCGAGGCGTCGTCGGAGCCGTTGAAATTCAGGCCCGAGGTGAGGGAGAGCTTGCCCGTGCCGGTGACGCTGCCGCCCGACATGGTGAGGCTGTTGGCCGTGGTGTTGTAGGTCTGGAGATCGAGCTGGCCGTCGGTGTTGATCGTGATGCCGGTGGAGGAGGTGGTCTGGTTCGACGCGCCGAGCTGGACGGTCGCGCCGGAACCGCTGCCAGTGCCGATGACCATATCGCCGCCGAGGGCCGCCGCGCCGCCGGTCTTGGCGAGGATGAGCTTGCCCTCGTTGACATTGAGGTCGCCGGTGAAGGTATTGGCCGAGCTGCCGCTGAAGGTCATGTTGGCGGAACCCGCCTTGGTAAACGACGTGCCGGCGGCGCTTTCCCCGATGGCCCCGGAGAAGGTGGTGGCGACCGAGTTGGTGATGGTGTTGTTGTTGGTGAGGGTCGCGTCGCCGGTGAAGGTGAAGGCGTTGGAGCCGGCGATATTCACGTCGCCCACGATGGCGAGTTGGTTGGCGACTGTGCGGGCCGCGGTGGCCTGGAGAGTCGGCGCGGCCGGAGCCGGGGACGGCGCGGGGCTGGCCGAGGCGGCGGCATTGCCGAGGGTGAATGTGCCAGTGCCTGCGGCGGCATCATTGCCCATGACAAAGGTGCCCTGGCTGAGGGTGAGTCCGCCGGTGAAGGTATTGGCCCCGTTGAAGGTGACCTTGCCGCCATTCGTCGTGTTGATGAGAACCTTGCCACCGGCGGTCGTGCCGTCGGAGATCACGCCGTTGACGGTCGTGTTCTTGTCGCCGGAGAAGGTGACGGTATTGGCTGTGTTGGTGGTCGAGCTGCTGAGAGCGATGGGACCGCCGAGGACGATGTCGCCAAAGGCGGCGATGACGGAGCCGTTGGTGGAGAAGTTGATCCCGCTGTTGATCGTCTGGGTATTGGCTGCGCCAGACGAGTTCACGATGTTGCCGCCGAGGGTGATCGTGTTGTTATTGATCGTATAGGTGCCTGCGCCGTAGTTGAAGAAGAGGCCGGAGACGGTCTGGTTCGTCTGGGTGTCGACGGTGTACGACTGGGTGTGATCGCCTGCGAACTGCGCGGAGGCTCCGCTGGCCGGGACGGTATTGCCGACCCAGTTGGCCGCGTCGTTCCACTGTCCATTGCCCGCCGAGCCATTGAAGATGCCGGTCGGCAGTGCGCTCGTGCCGTCGGCGTTGACGGAGAGGAGGATGTAGGTGCCGGGGGTGGACCCGGTGTTGTAGGAAAGGAGGTTGTTGCCGAGGCGGTCCTGGAGCGGGAAGCCGTAGCCGGTGGTGTAGGGCTTGCCCGTGGCGGGATCGATGCTGGCAAGGGCGGCGGCGTAGCCGTTGTAGTAATCCGGGTTATTCGGCTGGGCTCCGGCGAAGTAGATGCTCTGCGAAGCCGGAGTGTCGGCCCAGGTGACGGCGGTGCCGTCGGCGAGATAGGTCGGGGTGGAGCCCTGCGACTCGCCTGCGGCCCACCACTGCGAGCTGGCGAGCTCGCCGATCGGCGTGCCATTGAACTCCACCGTGCTGCCGACGTAGCCCAGGCTGAGGCCGGCGAGCAGGTCGCCGACGACCCGGCCCCATACGTCATTGGTAATCGACGCGTATTGCGTGGCCGCGCCCGTGCCGATCTGGACGGTGTAACCGACGTCATTGCCGTAGATGCCTTTCTGGGTGTTGAGCGCCCCGGCGGCGATGGTGATGGTGACGACATTGCCCGCGCCGAGGTTGGGAGCGGTCGTGCCGTCGATCCAGGAGACGTTGCTCGCGCCGGAGTCGGTCTGAGCGGTGAGAATGATCTCACCGTTCGCCCCGAAGGTGCCCGTGAAATCATACGTCTGCGCCTGGGTGGCCTCGTTGCCGCTGGGCTGGGTGCCGGTGCCGACAAAGGTGCCGGAAAGGTGGACGGACTTGCCGTCGAGGTAGTTCAGGTAATTCGTGAAATCGTGATAGGCGCTCGGGTCGGAGAACTGCGGGCTGATGACGCGGGTGAACTCGCTGTTGGGCAGCGTCGAGGAGGCGCCCGCCGGGAGGACGACCGCATTGGGATTCACCGCGGTGGCCTTGGTGACATTGACGAGAGCCTGGGAGTTGGACGAGACCTGGTTGTAGTTCTGGACCGAGGTGTTGAGGCTGTTGTTGGAGGTGTAGCGAGCCGACATCGAGAGCGACGTGGCGGTGAAGTCGATGTAGGACAGGTCGGCCCAGACAGTGACGCTGTTGTCGGACTGGAGCTGCACGGTCGGCTCCATGTACTGGTAGCGCGTGCTGTAGTTCGGATCGGTCGTGAGGTTGGCGGCGGGAGTGTAGGAGCTGCCGGGAGCGCCCATGCCCTGGAGCCCGTAGGCTCCGTAGCTCACGTAGACGCGACCGGAGAAGCTGGTGAGATTGACGGTCGAGAGACCGGTGGTGGGGTTGACGAGCTGGTCGAGCGAGTAGGCGGTATTGGCCTGGAGCTGATTCGTCTGGCCGGTGAGGCTGTCGACGTAGGTGCCGGTGACCTGGTCGCCGCCGAGAAACTGAATCCACACCTGGCTGGAGCTGTTGCCCGAGAGGTTCTCAAAGGCGAGCGGGAGCGTGTCGGCGGAGGCGCTGGAGAGACCGCCACAGGCTGCACCGAGCAGAAGCGCGAGGGCGGAAAACCCGTTGCGGAAAAACGATACACGAGGGGCCGCGAGAGCCGAGACGGAGAGATTTTTCATACCGACAAAATGGGTTCAGCCCTCCGGGTGCACGTGATCCCGGGGGATTTTCCGAAAAAATGGCAAATGTGTCACCATTGTCACGCCTTTTCTGAGGGGCGAAAACGACGCTTTTTCCTCATGGCGAGAGGAATGCGAGGCGTTCGCTTTTTCCGGGAGCGGGGCGTCCTAGCGCGAGGAAAATGCTGTGGGTTTCCGGCTGGCGCGCAGGGCAACGATCCCGGCGGCAAGGCACACGCCGCCCGGCAGGGCGAGGGCAAGGCCGGAGAGCAAAACCGCCCAGACATCCGCGCCGATAACACGGAGGGTGTAAACCATGTCGTCCGCCGACCGGCTATACAGGAAAAGGGCCTGCACCAGATCAACCACACGCGACCCGCCGAAGACGACGATGACGCCCAGCCCGGCGACCATCAACAGGGCGGCCGGGACCATGAGCAGCTTGGCGGAGGTTTTCATGAGGACGGGGAGCGCCCGGTAACTTAACAAAAAGGGAACGGCGGTTCAAGCCGTTCCCCTCTTCCCTCCCCCCTTGCGGGGAATAATCAGCCGCGCACGGAGGCGCGGTAGCGGGCGCGACGCCAGAGGACCATCGCGCAGAGGCCGCCCAGGCCGAAGAGCACGGCGGCGGAGGGTTCCGGCACGGCGGTCAGCGTGAGCGAGATGACGCCGAGGGTCGAGTAGTCCCAAGTGGCGTTGTAGCCCGTGAGACCGGAGCCTAGAGTGAAGTTGGACGTGGCCTCGGTGAAGCCCGCGTCGGTGAGCGTCGTCCCGGCATTCGAATAGAAGCGGAAGAGGTCATACGTCCCGGCGAGCGCGCCAGAGAAGTTGAGCACGATGCCGCCGCTGTCGCGGAGGAAGTCGGTTGCGCCAGCGTAGCTGTAGAAGCGCAGGGTGTCATTGGCATCGCCCGCACCGAGATCGAAGCTAAAGGACGAGCCCGCCTGCATGTCGAGAATCGCGCCCGTGCTGCTGCCGCCATTCAGAGTCAGCGTGCCGATGCCGCCATTGGTCTCCGAGTCACCCGGAGCAATGACGCCGCCCGTGCCGATGGTGTGCGAGGCCGCGGTGACGCCAGCGGCGGTACTCCCGAGAGCAGAATATCCATTACCGCCGAGCGTCGCATTGGTCACGGTGACATTGTTCACACCGAGGCCGATGCCGGAGGCGTTGTTGATGAGGAGGGTGCCGCCGGAGATGGTGGTGCCGCCGGAGTAGGTATTGTTCGTTCCGCTAAGCCGGAGCACGCCGCTGGTGGTCTTTGTCACATTCACCGTCCTGCCGGTGTCCGAGACCTCGTAAATGCGTCCGCTAAAGCGCCCGGACTGGATGGTCGCGATCGAGGCTCCACTATAGGCGCGTGCAAGCAGGCCGCCTCCGCCAGTGCCGTCCTGCAGGTTGCCAAAGGTTTGATTGCCCACCAGGCGAATCGCAGCGCCCGAGGCGATGTACACCGTGCTGGCCGAGGAAATGCGATCATCACCATTCAGGAAAAGGATGCCCGCATTGACCGTCGTGCTGCCGGTGTAGGTATTGGCTCCCGTGAGGTTCCAGGAGGCCGTACCGTTTTTCACCAGGGAGGTCGGTCCGCCCGTGCCATCACCGATGACGAAGGACACGCCAGACGTGCCGCTGGAGGAGCTGGTACCGGAAAGGGTGATGGTCCTGGCACCGGAGCCGGTGAAAGACATCGTGCCGCTATAAGCCACATAGCCCTTGTCGGAGGTGGCCAGGTCAAATGTCGCCCCGGAGGTGCCGACCACCCAGCTTCTGCTTACAGCACTATATCCGCTGGTTCCAGCAAAGCGCAGGCTGCCGCTTCCGAAAGTCACCGCTCCGGAAGAGAGATTTCCCGCAACCAAAAAGCTGACTGTACCCGCGTTAAGCTTAAGTCCACCAGTGAAGGTATTCGTGCCGCTCAGGGTGAGCACGCCGGAACCCGCCTTGGTCAGACCCGTGGTGCCCGCGATGACGGAGGCGATTTCGGCATTGGCATTCGTCGTGATCGTCGGGGTGGAGCCGCCGAGGGTGAGCGTGCCGCCGCTGAGCAGATAGGAGCCGGAGGTGGCGGGGTTGAAGGTAATGCCGCCCGCGGTGATCGTGCCGACCGTAACCGTGCCCGCCGCGCCATTGCTGCTGCCGAAGACGGCGGTATTGTTCCCTGCATTATCCCAGATGGAGTCGACCGAGCCGTTGCTCCAGAGCGCGGTGGTGGTGTCCCACGCGCCTGCTCCGTCGACAGGAGCATTAGGATTCAGCCCGCTGCTGTCCCAGGTTAATGAGTCCGCATGCAATGCGGAGGAAAGCGCAGCGAAGGCTAACAGCCCGCATGCGTAAAAACGGCTTGAGGTGGGGAGGTGCATGACCCAAGGCTAGGATCACGAAACCGGTTGGCAACGCGGAGTCCATTCTACCTGATGAATTTTGATTCCTCCCCGGGAAACCGGGGAGGAGACTGCTAGTTTTCAGTGGTTCAGTTTTCAGACGTCGCGGTAGGAACGCCTCGCATGAGTTCGTTTACGCCCAGGTTCTTTGTCTCCCTGATGGCGGTTCGCTAAAGATCTGTCCTCCGTCCTCATGCCGCCGTGCTCGGAATCCTCGACGTGCCGTCCTGCGCGCCAAGTCTGAAAACTGAACCACTGAAAACTCCCGCCCGTATTACGGGCGGGCACCCGGCTTCCAGACGAGGCTGCCGGTGACGGCCAGGACGATGGCGGCGGCGGCACCCCAGACGCCCCACTGCTCGGGACCCTGCGGCAAGGGAAAGAGCGAGCCGTAGAGAGCGAGGATCGGCATGGCGCTGGCGATGACGAGGACGATCCAGCGCGGGACGGAGGATTTGCCCATGGTGAGGATGAGCTTGCACGCGCCGATGGCGAGGACGGCGTAGGTGAGGGCGAGGAGAAGCCCCTGCGCCGTGGCGGCCACGAAGAGCGATTTGTAGCGCTCGTGGTCAGGAATGAAAAACCCGATGGCGATGGCGAGCAGGGCGGTGGCCAGGACGCAATGCGACGCCATGGTGGGCGCGCCGAGGCGGTTGGTGCGGGCGAGGACTCGAGGCAGGATGCCTGCGCGGCTGAGGGCGAAAAGCCCGCGCGAGGCGGCGAGCGAGAAGCCAATGAAGCAACTGATGAAGTCGGCGAAAATGCCGACGCGTATCCACATGCCGGCCCAGTTGCCGAGGAGCTTGTTGGCCATCTCGGCAAAGCCGTCGAGCTGGGCGGGCCACGCCTTGCCCACGAGCTCGGGGCCGAAGTAAACCGTGCCCGCGTAGGAGCAGACGACGAAAAGGATGCCGGTCAGCAGGACCGTGGAAACCAGCGCGATGGGGATGGTGCGCCGGGGATTGGACGCCTCCTCGGCGAGGACGGCGACGGTTTCGAATCCGCCGAAAAGCAGGATGGCAAAGAGGAGGCCGCCGAAGAGATTGCCCCCGCCGGTGACGTTGAAAATGGAGAAGAAGTCCCAGGTATTCGCCGGACCCGCGTGGATGATTGCGGCGGCGGCGGTAAGCAGGAACGGGACGACGGAGACCAGCACGATCACGAGCTGCGCACGGGTGGCGACCTCCGCGCCGCGGACATTCATGATCCACGCGATAAGGACGACGATGAGCGCCCCGCCCCACCACGGGACCAGGCCGAAGAGGTAGGCTTTGGAAAAATTTGCCACCAGCACGCCGACAGCGATGGAGAAGCCTCCCGCACCCGAGACGAGCAGCGAGAACGTATAGATGATCAATATCGCCAGGCCCGCTCGGCGGCCCCAGGCCCGCTCGACGTAATCACCCACCGCCCCCGCCCCGCCCGTCAGCGAGGCATAAAAGGCGATGACCATGGCAAAGCAGACCATGCCGACAGCCGCGAGAAGAATGGCGAGAGGCCCCCGACCGCCCGCGATCTGGGCGACAAAGGCAACAAAAAGGCCTATGCCAATAAGCGGCCCGATGGCGCAGGCCTGACCGATGAGATCCAGGATCGTGAGGCGTTTTGAGGGGCGTGGATCGGGGGTGGTCTCGGCGGTGATCGGCATGGGAACGTGAAGAGACTACTCCTGGTGTCAACTCGGGCAAGCGCGCAGAGGGACGAATGAACGGGGGAGATTTTCCTCTCAAACCCAGGAAATCCGCCGGGCTCATGGAGTCTTCCGCCGGGTTCATGGAGCGGCCGTTGACTCTCCGGGGATTGCGCCTAAGGCATGGCCCATCACTATGAAAACCAACAGGAATGACAAGGGAATACACGGGAGAGTCAGCCATTTGGGAACTTGGATTTCCAGCGCGGCAGCGGCGCTGCTGATCGCGGCGGGTCCGGTATCGGCGGAAACGGTCTACATCGGAGGAAATCTCAGTACGGACTCCGCTGGCGAGATCGGAGAACCCGTCGGCGGCCCCTCGGGCGGTGCCTCCGTGCAGTGGCTGCTGCTCTCCAGCGAGACGACCCCGCTGGGCAACAACTCCATCACGGGCATCGCCTTCCGGCTGGATGCCGACTACGCTCCCGAGCTTCCCGTCTTCGGGTATCAAAACCTGAAAATCACGCTCGGGTACACGACCGCGACGGATCTCGACGAGACTAGCACGATCGCTGGCAACAACGCGGCGGCGACCAATCTCACGGTGGTCTACGACGGGAGCTTTTATTACTCGGCCAACGCCTTTCCCACGGGCGCCTCGGGAGGCGATGCGAATGACTTCGGCGCGTTCATCAAGTTCGCGACGCCATTCCTCAACGACACGAGCAAGAACCTGATCTTCACGATCCAGCACACACTGCCGATCGACGAGTTTGGCAACCAGCTCACCGCGAGCTACTTCAGCGCCGATGGCGGCAGCACGGGCCGCACGGTGCTGGTGGGGGACTACGATGCGACCTACACCTTTGGATATCACATCACTCCAGTGTCGGCCTTCACGACCGATTCGGTGCCCGAAAACTACTCGGTGCCGGAGCCGACGACGGTCGGACTGATCGGCCTCGCTCTCGGCGGAGCCGTCTTGCTTTACCGCCGCAAGCGGAGCCTGCAGGACTAATCCCCGTCCAATCATGAACGCCCTGCCTCGTGCCACGGAGGCAGGGCGTTCTTTTTTCGCTCGCGAGCCGGAACCGTTTTTCCAAGGGACAGCCGCGTCCATCCATGCCATGGTGAGGCTATGAAATCGGGTCCAGCCGCCACCGTCCCTGGCCGTTGGGAGGCAGGCCCGCCCCCGGCATGATCTCAACGCGAAAGACATTACTCTACGTGCTGCTCGCGCTCGGCGTAGGGGCGGGCGTCTGGCCTTTTGTGGCGAACTTCCGCGAAAACGGGATGGACGACCGGTACAAGACGCTGCGCGAACTCAACCCCGCGCCTGCCGACATTCGCGAGGCGTACTGGGTGCCGCGCGACCGGCAGCGCTACCTGCTCCTCATCCTGGACAAGGGCGATTCCCTCCTGGCATGGCTACGGCCCGGCCGGCCCGCCTACGTGGTAGACGATGCCGGAACGATCGTGGACTCCAGCCGCCACGACAGCGACGACGCGGTGTTTGTCGGGCAGTGGGAGAGCCGGGAAAAAACGGCGCTCACCCCCGCCGAGCTCACCGCCGTGCTGAAGCAGTCCGCCCCGGGTGCCTGAACCAACAAAAGGTCGCAGAGGCAGCGCAGGAGTTCCCTCCCCCACCCGGGCCTGCGGCACCACACCACCAGCCCGTCATCGCTGCCTCTGCTTCCTTCTGTCAAATGTGGTGAATCCTCATCATTGGCCGAGGTTTTTCACGAAATCGAGGGACTCGGGAGCCTTGGGATCGATGAGCTCGACGTGGCCGTCGAGGAAGAGCGCATTGGCTCTGCCCGAGTGCCGGGCCTCGACGACATCGGAAAACATCGGCGAAGAGGCCGCGCGGAAATACTGGTAGCCGTCGCCGTTGTTTGCGGGGCCGTTGCAGGTATCGGCGATGAAGAGCGTGCGGGAGAGTTTACTCTGGCTGATGGGGCGGGTAGGCACGCGCCAGTCGAGGATTCCCTGGTCGTTCTTCAGCCCCTCGCAATTCATGCCGTAGGTGCGGCGGGCGACCTGGTTCGGATACGTACGGAGCGAGGCGGGGCAAAGGAAGATGGTCTTTTTGCGAATGCCGACGACCTGGCTCGGGGTGTTGATGGAGTTTTGCAGGGTGAGCCACCAGGAGTTGCCGGTGGTGGCGTCGGAGACGGCGGGATAGACGCCATTGTTCTCCCGGGCATAGGCGTCGAGGTAGAGAAACATCTGCCGGAGGTTGCCCGAGCAGGCGACGGTCTGCGCCCCAGCGTTCCAGGTCTTCGCCATGGGCAGGAGCAGGCTGGCGAGGAGAACGATGATGCCGATCGTCACGAGCAGCTCGATGAGCGTAAAGGCGCGGTGATGGGGGGAAAGGCGCATGGTGTTACTGGGCGGCGGTGCGGGCGGGCGCGGGGGCGGCGGCTTCGGCGACAGATCCCTCGCATCGGGCGGTGGCGGCGATTTCCTGGAGACGGGAATCGGAGCGCTTCGCGGATTCCTCGTAGCTCATGCGGCGCTTCGTCGCGGCGGCGGGAGGCGTGGCGGAGACGTTGCGCACGATGGCGGAGGCCTTGCCGTGGAGGGCGAACTGCGCGACGCCGTTGTCCCACGACGCGGCATTTTCCAGCGTGGCGGAGGCGTCGAGGAACCAAAGGCCGTAGCCGGCATTGTCAGAGACGCGGATGTCTCGGGCGACGAGGCGGCTCTGGCCGACATCGCCGATGCCATTGTCATTCTGGGTGAAAACCCCGCCGGTGATTTCGCAGGCGATGGTGTCGTGGGCGGAGAAGCCCTCGTCGAGATTCTGCGAACCCTCGATGTTCTCAAAGACGAGTCCCTCGCCGGTGCCGTGGAGGTTGAATCCATCGTTCAGGCTCCCTGTGGCGCGGAGGTTGCGAAAGGTCTGGTACGAGGCGTTGAGAATGACGACGACGCGGTCGCGGGCGGCGATCTCCCAGCCGTCGCGCTGTGCGGGGTCGAGGAGAATGAGGCGGGAGCCATCGTCGGAAAGGCGGACTTTTTCCTCGAATTGACCGGTGGCGGCATCCTGGAAGACGCGGCGGCCGTGATGCACGAGCACGGACGGGAACCCGCCGGGCACCACGGAGGTCCATTTGCCATCGACCTTGGTGAAGCCCTGCACATTGGGCCGGGCGGCGAGGAACGATGCCACGTCAAAAGACCACTCGCCGTTGCGCTCCGTGAAAACCAGCGGGTCGAAACCGGTGATGGTCTCGCCGTTGCCGTCGACGGTTATTGGCTGCTCCGCCGTACCGGAGTGCGGGATATAGAGCGGCTCGTGATACGGGCCGCTGCCGGGCGCGATGCGGATGGTGTCGCCGGGCCGGGCGGCGGCGGCCGCGGCGGCGAGCGTGCGGTAGCCATCCGTCGCGCGCTGGTCGACGGTGAGAATGGCGGGCGTACGCGGGGCGGCGCTGGCAGTGCCGGAAGAGGAAGAGCCGAGGAGGAAATTCATCGACGGGCCTTTCTCGATCTGCCCGCTGCCGTCGAGGTCCATGATGCCGTAGCCGCCGTCGGGCGTGCTGGACGGGGTGACGCGGAAGATGATGTTTTGCTCCGCCGCACCCTCCTCCTTGAAGCGCAGGAGGAAGCCGTAGGAAGCGCCGCCGTCGAATTTCACCTCGGGAAATCGGAAGCGCAGCCACGCGGCCTCGCCGGTGCCGAGACCGGGATTCGGCGGGAGCGTGCCGTCAAAGGTGGCAACGACATCAGGCGTCTGCTTCAGGTCGCCGGAGGGGAAGCGCAGGAAGTCGAGCTGGAAGGCGGCGCGCTTCGCCGCGCGGAATGGGTCGGAGTAGAGCACCTGGACGGCGAGTTCATTGGCGGAGAAGGACTGCTTGACCGGAAAGATCTGGCCGTAATCGCGGCGGCCCGCATCCTTCGTCCACCGCCAGCCCATGCCCTGGGTGGACATGACGTTGACATAGGATGCGCCGCTGGTGATGGCAGGTTGGGCGGCTTCGAGAAGGGCGTCGAGTTCCGCATGGAGCGCCGGAGCGGCGAGGAGGCTGAGCGCGAAGAATCGGGGGAGGAGTTTCATGGCACGAGATTGTCGGAAAGCGTGGCCTCGGCGCGAATGATCGAGATGGGCTGCGTGGTGGAGAGCGCCCGCGCGCGGCCCGCCTCGCCGGAGGCGTCCTGGTTGACGTTGCGAATGGTGTTGCGGCTCACGCGGACATTGTGCGCGTTGCTGATGCTGATGCCCGCGACGGAGCAGCCGTCGATGAGGTTGTTTTCCAGCACGATGTTGTCATTGCCGGGAAAAGCCGGGGCCGCGCCTGCGTCGGTACGCGCCATGATGCTGATCGCGCCGATGGTGTAGCTGTCTGGCTGGCGGATGTTCCACCCCTGGCCGACATCGCGGATCTGGTTGCCGGAGACGACGAGGTTGCGGCTCCATCCGGCCTCGCGCCAGTAGGAGAACTCCGCGCCGAGCGAGATGGCGCAGCCCTTGATGCGCTCGAAGCGGTTGTTCAACACCAGCCCGTCGCTGGCCATGAGACGAAAGCCGCGGCCGCGATGGTCGTGGCACCAGGTGTCGCGAATGATGAACCCCGAGGCCGACGTGGCCGGGATCTCGCAAAAGCCTCCGGCCTGCACGCCGGAAGGGCGCTGGTCGAGCGTCACACGGTAAAAGGTCACGCTCTCCGGCTTCACCTTGAGCATCTCCCAGGTCTTCCCGATCCGTTCCAGCCAGGGCTCGACAGGCTCGGGCGTTTTCTCGATCCCTACGATATTGGCTGCTCCCACGACCTCGTAGGAAGGCGGCTCGAGGAAGCGAATCGTGTCGCCCGGGCGGGTAATGGCCTCGAGGCGGTTGTTGCGCCAGGGGAGGACGCTGAGAAAGCTGTGGTCGTCGATCCACTTCAGCACCGGGATCATTGCGCCATGGAGATTGATCGCGTCGTCGGCCTGGTAGGCAAACTCGCATTGCTCGATGACCGGACCCTGGCGGGTATTGGCAATATTCAGCCCGTCCGCGCAGGCCGAGATGAGACGCGGCTGGGTCGCGCCCTCCGGCGGCGGGCCGGGAATGACGCGTACACGGCGAAAGGTGCCGCCGGTTTCGCACGAGCGGGCGACGATGGCGACATTGGGCGCGGCGAGGATGGTCACGTCCTCCAGCACGACCTCGCGGGAATTGCGGATCGACACGCCCTCGGCGGCGCGGGACGAGAGCGTGACACGATCGCCCACGGCGATGAACTCGAAGCCGGTCTGCCATTTCGGAAACGAGACGCGCACGGTGCGGTCGCCCGCGGGTTCGAGCGAGGTGACGCCGTAATCCGGCGCGCCGGGCTTGAGCGTTGGCGTGTCGCGGTCAAAGAGCTGGAGGCGCGCATCGGTGAAGAATCCGCCCGTCGACGCGGCGGCCTCGCTGCCGGGATAGCCCGCGTGGAGCTTCACGGTGATGGTGCCGGTCTGCGCATCCACGGACGCCACATCGCCCTGGGTGAAGGGGAGCGGGTCGTAGTCGATGCGGAGGTTGCGAATCGTGAGCCCGTCGCAGCCGTCGATCTGGAGCGAGGTGACTTCGCGGCTGCCCGCGATGAGGGTCGCGCCATGGCCGTCGATGATGACATCGCGCAGGCCCGCGAACCTCCATCCGGCGGCGGGCAGGCGGTGAACGCCGGGCGGCAGCTCCAGCACCGCGCCGGGCTGGAGATTGGCCACGGCCGCCTGGAGATCCAGCGCATCGGGCGCGGCGGCGCGAAGGCCCCCGGCGTGGAAAGCGCAGGCCAGGGCGATGAGAATGACGGCGGACCGGTTCATGCTGGGGCAACGGGGGAGCACTCGAGGGAGGGCGGAGACTTAAGCTAATGGCTCACCGGCCCGGCGGCAAGACGCCAGCCGGGCGCGGGAGACAAGGGATCAGACGTGGCGCGAGCGGCGGCGCAGGACGACGAAGGCTGCGCCGAGCAGGCCGAGCACGACGGTGGAGGGTTCGGGAACGGCGGTCGCGTAAAAGACGAGGTCCGATCCGCTGCCCCATCCCGAGTAGGTCGTGTTGTCCGTCGAGATGATGGCCATGCCGCCGGTGTAGGAGGCGGAGTTGCTCACCTGCCAGGTGACGTTGCGATTGGCCGCCTGGGTCGGGAAGTAAAGCATCACGGCGTAGTAGTTCCCGCCCGTGAGCGCGACGTTCGTTAAGTCAAAGGTGACGTATTTACTGAAATCCGACGACGTGCCGGTGAGGCCCGACATGGTGCCGGTCTCGGTGAAGAGCGCCGTGCCGGACGGAACGCCGCTGGCTGAGGACACCTGGAAGATCGATACGCTGAAGGCCGCCGTGAGCGCACCCGCGCCGGGCGCGGCGTCGGGAGCGATGCGGAAGGTGATCGAGTCGAGCGTGAGATTCGTCGAGGCCAGGAACGACTGGCCGACATCGCGCAGGCCGGAGGCCGTGTTGTTGCGCCACTGCACGCCACCGGCTGTCGCGGTGTTGCTGGCGAAGGACGATGTCGGAGCCGTGTCGCTGACGGAGACGAGCACGGTGGCGGCAGCCGGGCGTGTGCTGAGCACGACGAGCAGGCTGGAGGCGGCGAGGATCGAGGGGAGCAGGTTTTTCATGGGGTAGTTATGTTTGGGTGGTGTGGTGAGGGGTTGCGCTCTCTTCGCTTAATAAAGCTGGAGCTGGGCGCGGGTGACCGGGGCGTTGGTCAGGACAGGCTCGGGGGCGGCTTCGCGCTCGGGCCAGTCGAGGAGGGCGTCCTTCTCGCGCTCAAAGAGCTCGTCGATGACGACGCGGGCGGTGGCGATGGAGTTGACCAGCGGGTCGATGGAGAGGGCGCGCACGAGCAGGTCGCGATCGCGCTGCATGATGCCCTCGATGGTTAGCTCGTGGATGTCGAGCGCGAGGTACTGGTAGGCGCGCAGGCCGTAGTCGAAGCGGCCCGCCTTGAAGGGGCGCGGCCCCTCGGGCGTGAACCGGCACTCGAGCTCGAGGAAGGCGTCATCGGGGAGATTCTCCACGGCGCGGCCACCGTCCTCGACGGCGTTGGTGTTGGGAAGGTTGAGGAAATACGTGCGCCCGTCGCCCGTGACCATGGTGTGGATGACATCGGCGGCGTGGTCGCTCTTCAGGCTGGCGTGGAACTCCTCGATGGGGCGCTTGCCCGAGTTGTACTCCTCGATCTCCTGCCATACGCGGGCGGTCCAGCGGTCGCGCTCGTCGCAGTCGAAGACCGCGAGCGGCGGGATTTTTTCCTGGATGGGCGAGCGGCCCTGGTAGAAGGGGAAGTACTCCTTCGTGTGCCCGGTGCAGGTGGGCACCGCGCCGAAGACATCGGCAAGCTGGGCGGTGATGTAGTTATTGAACCGGCCCTTGGCATAGCCCTCGTCGATCTCGCCGATGGCGGCGCGGGCAAAGGCGTCGCGAATCTCCGGCAGCACGTCGCGCCCGTCGAGACGGGCGTGCAGCATCCAGGTGAAGTGATTCACGCCCGCAATGCGCATGTCGAAGCGGTCGACCTTCGATTTATCCTCGCCGATCAGTTCGAGATAGCTCTCCTTCTTCGCCGGCATGTGGTGCGTGTCGCAGAGCGCGATGCTTTTCACGCGGGAGTGGCGCATGAGACCGATGCCCATGGCGGCGGAGGGGTTCACGTAATTGATCACCCAGGCCTGCGGGCAGATCTCCTCGACCGCGTGAGCGATCTCGAGGATGGCGGGAAACTCGCGCACGGCATGAAAGATTCCCGCCGGCCCGATGGTATCGCCCGAGCAGGAGCGGATGCCGTACTTTGCCCCGACCTCGCACTCGATGCGGCGGTAGTAGGTGTTGTCACGGGAAAAGCTCAGCACGACGTAGTCGGCTCCGCGCAGGGCGGCGCGGTAGTCATCCGTGCTCTCGATCTTCGCGCCAGTGGGACCAGCCACGAGGTGGGCGAGCTTCGTGATTTTTTCGAGGCGCTCGGGGTCGATGTCGACGAGGCTCAGCGTGCAGCCTCGGAAGCCGGGGAGATTGGCGGCGGCCCAGATGGCCTGGCGTCCGAAGAAAAGGCTGCCTGCTCCGATGATGACAATTTTAGGGGTTTTCACTATTCTGTTGCGGGTTAGGAAACTGATTACCCCCTGATGCTCCCAGCGTCTACCGGACGAATGTCGTATTAATCACACATATGTTGCGCTCAAAGAAAACCAGCGTCTATCGCTTCAATCACGAGCTGCCCCCCGCCCTGCCGCTGGCGGTGCGGTCGGCGGGAATCTATTCGCTGGCGAATGATTCGCTGGTCGAGCCGCCGATGCGAAAGTGGTTCGCGGAGATCTTCTGGAGTGAGGAAGGCGCGGGGGAGTTCGTGCTGGAAAAGCGGCATGTCCGAGTGGAGCGCGGCGAGGTGTTTTATCTGCTGCCCGGCGAGATGCACGAACTGAGGCCGCTCACGCCGAGATGGCGGTACCATTGGTTCACCCTCGACCACCCGATGAGCCCGCAATGGCTGGAGGCGTTCGGATTTGTGAAACGTCCCCTCCCCGCGCCACAGTGCCCGGTCGAGACCTTCGACGCGCTACGGGCGGCGCTCGGCGAAGGCACGATGAAGGGCGACCGGCAGGCCGCACACTACGCGCACGAAATCCTGCTGGCGGCGATGGAAGGCAGCCTCGCCCCGCTGGCCCGGTCGCACTCGAGCTGGGTGGAGGCCTGCCGCAAGCGGCTGGATGAGCGCTTCGCCGATCCGCTGCTCAACGTAAGCGCGATCGCCAACGAAATCGGCCTGCACCGCTCGACGCTCTTCCGCGCCTTTCTCGCAGCCCACGGCATGACGCCCTCGCACTATCTGCAAAACCTCCGCCTGCACCACGCGATGGAACTGCTGAAGCAGACCGAGCTGCCCATCAAGGAGGTCGCCGTGCGCTCCGGCCTCGCGGGAGCCAACTACCTCGGCCGCCTCATCACGCGCCTCTCCGGCATGTCGCCGAGGCAATTCCGCGCCGCCTACCGGCAGGGCCGGATGACGCATAACTGAGGGCATCCCTCTAAGACGAAACCACCGCCTGACCCGACCGTATGTAATCAGCGTGAGTTATTCTGTTTGCGGACGGCCAATGGGCGGCACCCGGAATCTCGCTGCCGGACCGTCAGGCCATCCTTCCACTCTACGCCGACAGTGGTTTCGATAGGATAGGAGGGCAGGCCCACGACATTGCGGAAGATCATGTCGCTGAGCTGCATCACGGCAGTGGCTCCGACGAGGCGGTGATTTTGGGAAACCCCGGCGATCTTCCCCCAGTCCTGCGGACTGACATCCAGCCCGGCATAGCCCAGATCCTGCGGGATGGAGAGCCCGATTTCGCGCAGCCATTCGGAGGAATAGTCGGGCCAGAAGGAGCTCATGATGGCTTCGGGTTTCTCGCGCTGAACCCACCTGAGAAACTTCTCCCGATCGGGCACGCCCCGGGCGTCAAAGGGTTCCAGGCGGGGGCATTTCCAATGCCACTGGGTGCCAAAATAGCTGGATACCCAGTAGCGGTTCACGCGGACATTTGCCTGCGCATCCATGGCGAGTCCGATGCGCCGATAGCCCATACCATAGAGCTTTTCAAAACATACACCGACGGTGCTGGACTGATTGGCGGCCACCCTGTGGGGGGCCTTTTGCCGGAACGAATAGCCCGTAGCCACTATGGGATACCGATTCCAGTCCAGGTCGAGTTCCAAAAGATCGGAAGGCATGTAGGACAGGAGCAAGCCGCACACGCCCCGCGCTCGCAGGATGCGCGAAGCCTTGCGAGAATCCCCGCCCATGGGGCCGAGCCAGCATGGTTCCAGCCGGAAACCCAGCTTTTCCGCCATCTCTCGCGCGCCTTCAAACACTTCTCCCTGCGACTGCTTCTTCCAGTAGAACTCTTCGTTCAGCGCAGTCAGGAAAGCTATCGTTTCTCCGTGGTACTCAATCCTCCGCGTCCTAACCTGGGTCATAAGAGCGGTGACGAGTGCGTTTTTTTGATAGCCTAACTCCGCCGCGGCCTGGTGAATCCTGAGCTGCGTCGCCTTGCTAACACCCGGGTGATTGCGCAAGCCGAGGGACACCGTCGTACGACTAATGCCAAGATAGTCAGCCAAATCACGAACGGTTACAGAGCCAGCCATACGAACGTGTCAGCATAAAACTTCCTTGTTCGTACCGGCAAGGAGAATCAGCTTTTGCCTCAAGATGAAAGCACCCCTCACACTTCCCCCTCCACATTGCGTCGTCCGTGCAATGACCTTGCTCGCCTTTTTACTGATCGCGGGAGGCGCCTGCGCCCAGATCATCGTAAGCAATACGACTACCGTGCCAGTGAATGCTACGATCAACCAATCGTCATTTAGCGATGCCTCGAACGTTCAGGCGCGCGACCAGACCGGCAGCGTGCGAGCCGTATCGCAGACATTTACCTGGAACAGCACCCAGGCACTGGACGGGCTGGGCCTCCGGCTGGCCACGGCGCAAAACACTCTGAACCCTTACACATCGAACAGCACATGGGTGCTGGACATCCAGCAGCTGAGCGGAAACGGCCTGCAGTCGGCGGCAAACATCGTCTCCACGGTCGCTCACCTGAGCTTTACGCTGCCAGCCTCGGCAGTGAGTCCCGAGAGCTATATCTACTTTGACTTAACGACGAACCTATCCCTGACAAATGGCGGAACCTATGGGTTTATCCTGTATCCGGAAACCGCCAGCGATACCTTCCAAAGACTATTCTTTAGCCGATCGGCGAACACATCGGTTTACTCAGGTGGTGTAGCCTCGCAAGTTAGTTCCGTGACGGGGCCTGGTCCCTACTCCGGCAGCTATGGCGGCCAGGGTTACGACCTTGGGTTTTACCTCGTGGCTGTGCCGGAACCGGGAGCCTGTGAGTTGATAGTAATCGGCTTATGCACGATCCTTCTCGTGTTGCGCGCAAGAACCCGCACATCGAAACACGCATCCGCCCGGGCCTGACCCCTCCCCCAAGCACCATGAAATCACATCCCCTTGTCCTTCTCCTTGGCCTCCTCTCCTGCGCTACGGCGGCCCTACCCGCGGCGGAAATCACCGTCACATCCGCTCCGGAGGCTTCCGAGAACAATGTCGCCGTGAGCAACATCGATCAGGCGACAGAGTTCGAACCCGTGCAGGCCCGATGGCGCAATTGGGACGCGAAGGAAACCGGAAAACCTGAAGCTACGGATCGCCGGGGCGTTTCGCAGATGTTTACCTGGCCAACCACTCAAGGACTGAAGAGTCTGGGATTGCGAACGGACGCTTTTGAACATGCGCTCAATCGTGGCATCGTCTCGCCCCAGAAGTGGGCCATTGACATCCAGAAACTAAACGAGTCGGGGGACGTGGTCGACACGGTGGCGACGCTGCCTGTCCAACTGAATCCTGGCGATTACCGCCGCGGCGAGTATCTGGTGTTTACTTTCACGCCAGCGATCAATCTGGTGGAAGGCGGCCGGTACGGTTTTCACCTCAGGCCAGAGTCCATCGTCGACGGGCAACGGTTGTATTTCTCCCGGACGGCGGCGGGTTCGGCGCAAAAGCTCGGCGGCGGGGCGGTGCAAACTCCCGGCACTAAGCTCACACGCTATCACCAGCAGTCCGGCGAGGGGCAGCAGTATGACCTGATCTTTTTCCTCGACCATGAATAACACCTCCGCGCGACGGCCCGGAGGGCTTTCCCGCCGTCTGCTCCAGACATCTCTGTTCATCGCTCTCGCCGGTATAGGCCAATACTCCGCCCGGGCGGAGCTGGTGAAGCGCGTCGTCGAGGGGCCGCAGAATGCCTATTTTGTCTATCCTCACTCCAACGGCTTCCTTTCGGACGGAAAAAGCTATGTCGCAGCACAGCCGGAACGAGACGGCCTGAAGTTCCTTTCTTTTGATCCTGCGACAGGAACACAGAAAGAGCTGGGATGGTTCCCCCACGTAGACCTGTACTACAGCCTTTCCGATGATGGAAAACGGATGGCGTTTACCGCCGATAACACGCTGTATCTTTGGGAAATCGAGAGCGGCCAGCCGCCAAAGGCCGTCTACCAGGATGCACCGGAGGAAGCCGGGAAATGGTGGCATACGGTAAGCGATATCTCACCCCGGGGCGATGCCATCGTCTCCATGCGGAAACGGAAGAAAGGAGCCGATCCCAACGACGACAGCATCAAATGCCAGTTGCTCCGGCATGACCTGTCCAGCGGCAAAACAGAGGTGCTGCTGGAGACGGACTGGTGGCTGAACCACGTGCACTTCTCGCCCTATGATCCGAGTTGGATTTGTTTTGCACACGAGGGGGATGCCGACAAGGTGGCTGATCGGATCTGGGTTTGGAATGCGAAGGAGGCTCCGAAGGGGAAGATGCTTTTCAATCAGACCGGCCAGGACGGCAAGCTGCTGCAGGTGGGCCACGAGCGAGCCTCCTTCACCTCGCCTTCCATGATCTTTATTGCCTACGGAGCCAGCGAGGGCTCGCCGCGCGGCTTGTATGAAGTCGGCTTCGACGGCAAGAGCCGCCTGATCAGCCAGAGCGATCGCGACATGCATTGCAACATCAGCCGCGACGGCCTCTGGGCCGTGGTGGATACGAGCGGCCCGCACGACGCCGAGGGCAAGGGGTGGGAAAACTCCAACTCGGTCAGCGATGTGATGGCCGTGAACACGAAAACCGGTGAGCGGACCATGCTCTACCGCACATCCATCCTAAAACATCCCTGGCACCCGCATCCGCACATCAGCCCGGATGGCCATTGGGTCGTGTTAAATGATGCCAGGCGACATCGCACCATCGCCCTGGAGATCGATCCCGAGGCACTCAAGGGATTCCTCAAACAATAGGCCCCCCTCGACCATGCATCCCCCCGCCCGCCCAGAAAGAACCCGGGGCTTCACCCTGCTGGAGCTCCTCGCTGCCGTAGCGATCATCGTGTTCCTCGCGAGTCTGCTTTTCGCTGGAATCGGCCCCATGATGGAAAACTCCCGAAAGGCGAAATGCCTGGGCCAGCTCCGGGCCATCTCGCACGCCATTGCGTTGTATTCCAATGACAACAACATGACCCTCCCGCCCTCCTACGGCGGAGTCGCCGATCCGCAGCAGACGTGGTGGTGGTATAACTTTGACTCCCCTCTGGCCGCCTACTCGGGCAAACCGGAGACATGGATGAAAATCACGATCTGCGACAATAACAGATCGCCCGCCAAGGTCGCTGCCACGGGCGTGAAGGGCTACCCGTACACGGTGAACTACAACGTCATGCCGACCTACAACGCCCAGATCAACTTCACCGTGGTCAAGGCGACGCAGCTCGCCAATCCGTCAAGAGTGATCCTCATGACGGACTCGGTCAAAGGGGACAACTGGGGATGGGGATTTCGCGATGTGTCGCCCGAATTCAAAAACTGGAATCGCGTGTCGGAAAGCCATCAAGGCACAGCAAATATCCTCTGGTGCGACGGGCATGTTTCCTCAAGCCGAAAAAGCGAGATTCGCTCGGAGAACTGCACCATCCAGTAGCACGCAGGATGAGGGTATCTGACAACTCACCTCCTCCGTCCGCTCCACCGGTGGAAAGCAGCACGGGACGAGCAGCGGCGAACCACGATCTGCGCTGGCGGGCGGGCACATTGGTCTATACATCGTCCGGGCTGTTCCTTCTCTTTGCCTGGCTACTACTGGGAGATTTCTCCTGGTCGATGCGCGAACGCTCCGTCTCACCGATGGCGCAGTGGTATCTGAGTCAGCTAGACATCTCCAATCTGCTATTCGCCCTGCTCATGGGGTCCATCCCGGCTCTCCTCGGGATCATCATCGCACCGATCGTGAGCGTGATGTCCGACCGGCACCGGGGGCCTCGTGGCCGGCGCATCCCGTTCCTGCTGATTACGACGCCATTTGCCGCGGGTGCGATGATCGGGCTGGGACTCACGCCTCTGCTCTCACGGGCTGTGGCGGGCTGGTATCCGCAGCTCGATGCGACGACAGTTGCTCTTTTCGGATTCTGTCTGTCATGGACGATCTTTGAGATCGCAACGATCGCCGGGGGAGCGGTGTTTGGCGGACTGCTCAATGACGTTGTGCCGCCCGGGCTGATCGGGCGGTTCCATGGGCTGTTCCGTGCGGTCAGCCTGATCGACGGCATCATATTCAACTACTGGCTGATGGGACATACGCCGGGCTACTTCACGCCGATCCTTGTGGGACTCGGGCTCTTCTACGGAATATCCTTTATGTTCGTATGCCTCAAGATCCGCGAGGGTGGCTACCCTCCAGTCGACACTGCGTGCCAGACGTCGAGCGCACGACGCGGCCCGCTGGCCGGGATCGCCAGCTATCTCAGGACGTGCTTCTCCAAGCCCTACTACGTCTCGGTGTTTCTCATGATGACCCTGGCCGCCCTCGCCTTTCTGCCAATGAACACCTTCGCGATCCGCTATGCCAGCCATCTGCATATCGGGATGGATGCGTACGGAAAAGTGGTTGCATTGACTTATCTCGTGTCGCTCTTGCTCGCCTATCCGCTCGGGTGGCTGGCCGATCTTTTTCATCCCCTGCGGGTCGGGGCGGTGACGCTCGGGCTGTACGCCGGAGTGATGCTCTGGACGGCAGCCAGAGCGGCGACAGGAGATGCCTTCCTCCTGGCCCTGCTGCTGCACGGAGTCTGCTCTGGAAGCTACTTCACCTGCTCGGCTTCGCTCGGCAACCGCCTGTACCCGGCCTCGCATTTCGCCCGGTATGCATCGGCGGCAGGCATCCCGATCTCGCTTTCCGCCCTGTTTTTCCCGGTCGCCATGGGAGCATTGATCGACTGGAGGGGAGGAGCTTATCACTGGGTGTTTCCTGTCGCGGGCGGAGTGGCCCTTTGCGCCTTAGGACTCACTCTCGCGGTGTACCGCCAGTTCCTGAGCCTGGGTGGGATAAAATATTACTCAGCTCCATGAGATGAGAGGACACAGCATGTCATCAACAGATCGAGCAACCGTTGTCCCACAAGATCGGCACCTGCGGCAAAGAAACGCGCACAATGCCGTACGTCCGTTCCGGATGGCGGTCGTGGGCATCGGCGGGTTCGCCGACTTGCATCACCTCGCCTTGGCGAGACTGGAGAATGAGAGGGAGGTGCAGATGCTGGCGACCTGTGATCCGGCCCTGAACTCCCTGGCCGCACAGTGCGAAGCCCACCGCTTCGGCGAGCGGGGAGTCTCGACGTATACGGACATCGCGACCTTGCTCTCGCGTCACGCGCATGAGCTGGACGCGATCTCGATCTCCAGCCCGATCCCCTTTCACCAGGAGCATCACCGAATGAGCGTCGGGCACCAGATCGCCTGCTACCTGGAAAAGCCGCCCACGCTCGATCCGGCAGAGCTGGAGAGCATGATCGCCACGGATCTCCTGGCGGCTCATCCCTCGGCGGTGGGGTTCAATCACATCTCCCAGCCATGGCGGCTCCGTTTGAAGAAACGCATCCTCGCGGGAGAGTTCGGTTCACTCGTCGAGGTGGGGTTCGCAGGATTCTGGCGGCGCCCGATCGGGTATTTCGTCCGGAATGGCTGGGCGGGAAAACTGCTGTTCGGCGAAAAGATCCTGCTGGACTCGTGCTGCGGCAACGCCATGTCACACTACCTTCATAACATGCTTTTCCACGCCGGCACGCGAGGCTTGTGGGAGTGGGCACGGCCGACCGGGGTGACCGCGGAACTCTACCGAGCCAATGATATCGAAAGCCCGGATACCATCTTTGCCCGGGGGACACTCGACGAGGGAATACGCTTCCGGATCATCGCGACGCACGCATGTGAAACGCGGCAGCGGCAGCGCGAGATCATCCAATGCGAAGACGCGCTCATCGAGATCCCGGAGGACGGGTGCGGCACGATCACATGGCGTGACGGGACCATTGAGAGCTTCTCCGCCGCCAGTCTCCCTGCCCCGACTTTACTGCGTGAAAACCTGCAGGAGTACTTCGCCTTTCTGACCGGCGACCGCTCGCGACCGTCGTCCACCCTCGCTGATTGCCGCGCGTTCGTATCGCTCAACTCCCGGCTGTACCTTTCCAGCCCCTGCATCCAACGGATCGATGACGCCCACCTCAGCCTTCTGGCCGCGGACGACTTTGGCGGCGTTACGCTCATCATTCCCGACATTGAGCAAACTGGGGAGGACTTCCTACTCGACGGCAGGCTCCCTTCCGAGAAAGGCGTGGAGTGGGCCATGGAAGGAAGCTCCGCCTGCATCTCCAGCGAAACCGCGCCGAACCTGCTGCGCCAAAGGATCACCCACCTCCAGGCAAGCTCCCGGGAAAATCCCATCCGCAACCTCAACAGCATCCAAAGAGCCAGGCGGAAGCATTGACGCAGCTCCCCTCGATCACGGCTGGCAAACGGGTGGCCGGTTCGAGGAAAACGTCATCGCTCCAGTCGTCGCAGACACTTGAAACCTGTCCGCTGACGGAATAGCCAACCCCGCATTGCGATCCCGACATACCGATTTATGATGGAACGACTCAAGGGGCGATGCATAAGGCGGAATATCCGGGGGATATCGGTCTGGCAGCATTGCCAGTCGGCCGAATCGATTATTGATGGCGCAGCATCCCTGGCTTTGTCTCACGGAAGCTTCTGGAGCTTGTAGATGTTGAGAAAGGTGATGTTCCAGTCCGAGTGCCAGCCGCTGCGGACCCGGAGGTGGCCGCTGAGATCAAAATTCTCCAGCGGCACGGAGAAAAGCTGAAGCTGATCGCACCACACCATTGCCTTCGAGTCCGTCACCGCAATCGTGAGGACAAAACCGTCGGGATTGGTGGCAAATGTATCCAGCTCGCCCTGCTTCTGCTGGATGAGGTCAAAGTCGTAGGCCGAGGGCTTGGGGTTGGTCTTCTCCAGGAAAGCGAAGCGCTTGAACTGGCGGTTATACTCCAGCCCGAGCAGATCGAAGAAGGAGAGGCGGAAGAAATGGTTCTTCTTCGAATCAAACTGGATGCCGACCTGGATGACGGTATCGCCAGACAGGCCCTTGGTGAGTTCCAGGAAGGGATTTTCCTCCACAGAGGTAATTTGCAACCCCCCGTTCTCGACATTCACGGCCACCTCACCCTTCGACAACACGGCCCAGCCCGCGCTTTCCAGCGAGGTCGCATCGGCAGGTATCGAGTAGATCTTCTCGCCGACCTCCAGACCAGGAGGCAATGCGGACTCGGCAGCGTGCAGGAGCAGCGGAGCTCCTAGGACAAGACAGGAGAGGAGGGACTTGAACATGGCTGCTATCGATAATGGCCAAATCAGGATCAAACAACAGGGACTCCGTTGAACATACAGTAGCCGGAATCGACGGAAGCTGCCGCCCGTTGTATGTTAAATGCGCCGCATCTTTTGTCCGGCATGGAATGCCCATAAGTTCTCCTCCAGAATCATTGACTCCCGTGTCCTCCCTTCCCAACACACGTCGCCTCCGGATAACAGGTTTCTCGCTGGTCGAGATGATCATCGCCATAGCCGTGCTCGGGCTTCTTGTCTCGATGAGCATGCCTGCCATCTCTGCCGCACGAGCCCGGGCGACGGCGGCAAAAGCGTCGGGCAATCTCCGCCAGCTTGCCGCGGCGCAGATCATGTATGCGGCTGATAACAACCAGTCCTTCACCCCGTCGTGGTCGCCGTCCGATCCTGTATCGTGGCAGTTGCGGCTGCTTCCCTACCTGTACCCCAATGCCAGCAACGGCAACTCTCTGCGAAGCGACCCCAAATCCGTCTTCAATGTTCCCGACGCCAAACTGGGATCGGGCGGCGTAACCTCCGTAGGCCTCAACGCTTATGCAGCATCTGTAAATACGAACAACGGGCGGTACTGGAACTTCCGCTCGCAACTCGTGCCGCGCCCCTCATCGATCATCCTCCTCGGTGAGATCGAGCCACAGAACAACGATTTCGTCCAGCCGCCGGATGTGACCATGGGCGGCGGAAAGCCGGGATTTCGCCGCGACAACAAGACCAGAGCCCTCATGGCGTTTTGCGACGGCCATGTCGAGGCTCTCACGACCAATCAACTCCTAAGCTCTCGCCCTCAGCCATCCAATCCGTGGTTCTGGTGGTGACCTCCTTCAGTGACTTGCTTCATGAGAAACGATCAGCTTGAGACCTCCGCCCGGGTCTCCACCAAAAACAAGGCCAACCCGCGCATGCAGCGTCTTTTGGCGATTCGCGCCCCCGAGGTGGTCGGCATCCCGCCGACAAATCCCATCCGAGACCTGATGCTCTTACCAGGGGGGGAATTGCGACACTACGGCTATCGTCCCATCCCGGGAGGCGACCCTTATCATAATATTTACCTATCGAGCATCGACGGCGGGCTTTCGTGGATCGAGCACGACACCCCGCGACGCTGTCCAGGCGCCACGGTGCAGAGCCCGTGGTCCGGCGATTTCCTCACTCTACTCTGCTGCCACAAACACCCGTCGCTCGAGGAATATCAAAACATTCACCAGACTTGCCCGGAACCCGGCATTTATGTCCACCGCTCCTGGCAAGGGCCGGACGGGCCGTTCGTCTCCCACAAGGTCGCTCCCCTGCTCCCGCGCCTGCTGATGCCCCGGCAGCCTATTGCATTGAAGTCGGTGAACCGCTGGATCGTCCCCGCCCAGGCTGCGATGGAAGATCCAATGCTGCAAAATCCGATCGTCTTTCTTTCCGATGACGATGGCGTCACATGGCGCACGGTCGTATTGCCTCGCATCCCTCCTCTCGGCGTGGCCTGGCCGCATGAGGGACCTCGCTGGGAAAACTGCGGCCCGGAACCCACGCTGGTCGAGATGACCGACGGAAAGCTCTACATGCTCATCCGCACAGCGCACGATGTCCTGTGGGAGTCCATCTCCACCGACGCAGGCAACTCTTGGTCCGCGCCCTCTCCCTCGCGATTTTACAGCACGATCACGACCCCCCTGCTTCATCGCATGTCCGACAGCCGGCTGGTCTTGATCTGGAACAATACAACACCCCTGCCCGAGGTGGATCACACCACCCAGCCGGGATTGGAGCCGAGCGAACACGCTGGGATGTGGGAGGATGTTTTCACCAACCGCGACGCTCTGCACGCTGCCGTATCCCATGACGATGGCAAAACCTGGAGGGGATTTCGCGAGATCCATCTCAACGACCGCCGCAATGATGTCGATTTCCGCAGTCGGGGCGGAAGCAGGATTTCGCTGGATCGCAGCATCCATCAATCGCAGGCAGTGGAACTCCCCGGCGGCAAGCTCCTCGTCGCTTTCGGCCAGCATCCCGAGTGCCGGCGCATGCTGATCTTTGATCCCCACTGGCTGGAGGAAACGACCGCCCATGATGATTTTTCGGAAGGACTCAGGCACTGGTCGCACCATCGCTACATCAAGAGCGTCGCTGGTGGATTTCGCGGCGTGGTCGGCCACTGCTCTCTGAACCGTTGCGTAGGCGCTGCGCTGATCCCCCACCCGGATGGCACCATGCGCGAGGTCCTGCAAATCGCATCACATCCCGACGCGCGGCTGCTGGAGCAAAAAGAAGGAGCGGTGTGGAATTTCCCCGCCTCATGGCGCGGGGAGATGACGATCCGCCTGCGTCTTCCTCTCGGCGGCCAGGGTACGCAAATCACCCTCATCGATCGCTGGCTCAACCCGACTGATCCTGTCGTCGCCCAGCTTTCCCAATTTGTTATTCGCATCGACCCTCAAGGGACAGTCAATGGAAAGGCCAAGGTGACCCATGATGAATGGAGAAACCTCGTGATCCGCTGGAATCTCCCGACAGAACAAACGGCGGGCTTCTCCATTGACGGGGAGACCTGGCATGAGATGCCCTTGAAGACTCCCACGATCAACGGCCCGAGCTATCTGCATATCCAGAGCATGGCTCCTGCCGATGATCTGCTCGGGGTGCTGGTTGAGTCCGTGCACATGCGCGCCCGGCCGGCAGGCGTCTAGAAAAGATAATCGCTTTTTTCTTCGCGGGGTCGGATCGCGTTGCGGTCCGACCAGACATGTCTCCCTCTCTGCGCGCGATTCGCAAGCGAAGCGATCCGGCGGAGCATCACGCCGCAAGAGCCAGTACAGCACCGCTGCCGTGGACGCGTCTTTCCGCCCGGCTGCGACAAGATCCGCTCCTTTCGACACTCCGCCGCCCAGATGCATCGACCGAAAAAATGAAGAGAGCGACGTCGAGTTGCCCCGAGTCGCTCTCTCCCTCCCGCCTGGGATTGGGACAGAATCCTACATCGTACGGCGGCGCTTGCGGAATAGAACCAGCGCGGTCAATGCGAGAGCCACCAGAGAGACGGTCTCCGGCTCAGGGACTACCGTGAGGCTGCCCGTAGCTTCACTGAAGCTCAATGTCGTCACACCCGAGGTCAACGACCATACTTCACCCGCCTTGCTCCAGGTACCGGCATAGATGCCGGTGGACACGACCGAGGAGAAATCCCCGGTAGAGGTGCCATCAAAGCTGAAAAAGCTCAGTGTGCCATTGCCCAGCGTCGCCCCAAAGCTCAGGGAGAACGTTCCTCCAAACTGGATCGATCCTCCCGTGAGAACATTGATCGCGTCGTAGGTCACTCCTCGGGTGCTGCCGTTGACCTCAAAGGCCGAAGTACTGCCCGCGTTGAGCACCAAGGAACCTACGGATAGCACCCCCGGGCTGTTGCCGGGAGCCAGCGTGCCACCGCTATTCACAGTCACGACACCGGAGATCGATCCACTTCCTCCCAGGGTACCGCCGTTAACTGCGACGGAACCGGTACCGGTTCCCGACCCCGTGGTGTTGTTGACGTACAATGCGCCTGCCGAGACGGTGGTATTGCCACTATAGGTATTGGCGGAACTGAGATCCCACTTCCCTGCCGAAACGCGAAGCCCAAGGGTATTGGAGCCATTGGAGATCGTTCCGCTGATGGAGTTGATCCCCGCAGTGTAGCTGCCGCCAAGCGAAAGCACGCCATTGGCGCCGACATTGTTAGTGAGCGTACCCGTCAGCGAAATCCTGGCCGAGCCGTTATTGTTAATGGCAGCATTGGAGTTTCCGACGTTCCAGGTCCGGTTTGTGGTCTGCTCGGCAGAGAACCCAGCCAGATTGATGGCGTTATTGTTAATCAGGATGGTGCCCGCTGAACCCAAGGCGGAATTTGAGCCGGTGTTGGCAAACACAACAGTGGAGTCCACATTGAGCGCACTCCAGCCGCCCGTGGTTACTCCGCCGCCGAAGCTATTCGCCGCATTAGTCACCGTGAAAGCCCCCGATCCGCTAAGACCGCCAAACTTCAGGACGGTCGAGGCACCCGACAGCACACCATTGAGCGTCACCGTGCCTGAATCCTGAAACAGGTCGCCATTGACATCGCTATTAATGACGAACCTGCCATTGCCGCCGAGGACCAGACGCCTGCCGCCGGTGATGGCTCCCGACGAGATCGTAAGCGTGGTCAGAGAGTTGGTGACATTGATCTGGCCGCCTCCGTTATTGAGGGAAAAGCCACGCGTGAAGGTTGCATCTCCGCCCGTGTAGGAAAGCGTCCCCTTATTGGTCGCATCACCGAGCACCACGGCAGATGTGGCATTGCCGAGATTACTGGCTCCACCACTCACAACGATATTGCTGGCGGAAAGGACGCCTCCCGCGATGGTGGTCGTACCCGTATACGTATTCGATCCCGAGACGGTCCATGTGCCCGTCCCCGCCTTGCTCAGCGAGGTCACACCACTGCCATCGACGATCGCTCCGCTGATCTCACCGGTCCCGCTGGAGGATCCCTGCAAAGTCAGGGTCTTGCTGCCCGTGCCGGTGGCAGTAAGGTTGCTGGTAAACTTCAGCAGACCCGTGCCGGACTGGTCGACCGTTCCTCCGAAGCCGGTACCGGCGAGATTGATCACGCGATCCGTGGTCTCCCCGCTTCCCGTGTAAACAAGCTTTCCCGAAGCAGCGGAACTGCCAAAGGCAATCGTGCCATTCGCAATGGTCGTCGGCGCGCCGAGACTGCTGCTCGCCACCCCGCCGCTCACGCTGTTTAGCGACGAGACCGAGAGAGCTCCATTGCCGATGGTGGTGGCGCCGGTATAAGTATTCGCGCCGGACAGCGTCCACGTGCCCGTCCCGTTGCTGCTGTGACCCAGCGTGATGCCACCCGAGATGATGCCGGAAATCTCACCGCTGCCATTGCCTTGCAGTGAGAGGGTGGTGCCGCCGGTCGGCGTCACATTGCCGCTGATCTTGAGGTTACCCGCATCGGATACGATACGAATGGTTCCCGGCACGATGGAGAGATTTCCCGTCCACTCGTTATTCCCGCTGATGTTTCGCAGGTTGCCAGTCGTGTTTGACCGTCCTGATCCGTTAAGGATCAGGTTCTTCGAGATCGTGACGTTGCCCTGGAGGTTCAACTCCGACGCCGCACTTACGGAGACCGTGCCAGCACCGGCACCAAAGGCATTATTGCTCTGGGCGCTGACGATCGTGTTGGCACTGGCGGATTCACCGATGGTGGTATTGCCTGTGTATGCATTGGAACCCGTGAGAACAAAAGTTCCGTTGCCAGCATAAGTCAGCTTCACACCCGCGCTGGCCTCTGTAATCGGGCCTGAGAGCGCGAGCGTCCCGCCTGCGGCCTGCGTGAAAGTCTGCGTGGTGCCCGAGGCGGCTCCCAGCACCAGCCCGGCAGAGATCGTATTGGTTCCGCTCGTATTTGATGCGGAGATCGCGCCCGCGCTTCCTGTCCCGGTATTCGTAAGGGTGAGTAGCGAACCATTCCCGCTGGAAAGCACGTATCCCGAGGAGGTGATCGACGAGAAATTGAGCTCCTGAATCGTCAGGCTCGCGCTCAGTGCGGGATTCGTGCTCCGGGCGTTCCCAAATACCGCCACGTCGCCTGATCCGGGAACTCCACCGCTCCAGTTTGCCGGAGTATTAAAGTCCGTGCCGCTGTTCTGCCAGGTCGTGTCGGCGGCGCAGACCAGCATGGGCGACGCCAGCAGGCCGGAGATGACCAATGGGAGCAAGGCACCGGATTTCCTGGCGGAAATGCTCGGATTTGCCCCGGGGAATCCAGTTCGTTTGGTAGGGGTATTCATAGTTGAGTGTGGAGGCTAATGAGCGCATGCACCCTCATTTCCAAACGGGGAGCACGAGCCTTTCGGCCACTCTGCTTCACTCAACTAATTTGAAAAGCGGCCTTCAGTTTAACATACAATGAAACCAGCCCGCTCATTTGCGAGTGCGCCGCCGCAATAGGTCGGTGCCTGCCTTCGGCTTGGGAATCAAGAGCGTGGAGCCATGATGCCAGTGCCCTTGCATCAAAGTGTCGAGCGATGGATCCGGCAGGCCAAACCGATAGTTCTGCACTTGCGAAATCACCAGCTCGGCAGCCGCAGCGCCTATCTCCCTCTTCCTTTGCCGTATGCCCGCCCACTCGCTCACATCATCCTCAATGCCCAGATGGACCACCCCGATGTCCTCCGGCACCCGGTACCCCAGGCTCCTCACCCACGCCACGGCTTCGCTGTGATGACAGACCAGCACATCGGGCTTGTTAGCCAGGAACCATTCGTTGAAGCGCTTTTGAAATCCATCCATCATGAGGTCAAAAAATGGAGGGATGCGCTCTTTCTCCGGAATCATGGAATGAAAATGCAGCACCCCGCCCGAGTAAGTATGCGCCGATCTCCGGTCGGTCCGCAGATGCAGGAAGACGCCTATGCGCTTGTAGCCCGCCCGCCTCAGGATCTTCAGCGCGAGTACGATATTATAAAAATAATCGGGAATGATACGGTGGAGACTGGGAGCCAGAATGCCTTTGTCAAAGGACACAGCCGCAAAATTCTTCCACTGCAGCCTGATGTGCCCGGCGGAATAGAATCCGGAGGGCGCGATGATGATACCCTGGATGCCGCGATGGAAAAGTATCTCCGACATGCGCCGCATAGTCATGCCCGGTTCCCTAAGCCAGAACTCATCAAGCCGGTATCCCATCTCGGCGCAGCGGAGGCGTGCTCCCTCGATGTACGGGCGCAGATAGAGCTTTTCGTCCCAGATGGTCCGGGACTTGTCCATGTTCAGCCAGGCGATCGGGATTGGTTCGCGCTTCTTCGTGCTCCGTACGCTTTCCATCTGCATGGCCATCCGCGCATCCGGCACATAGCCTAGCTGGCGAGCGACGGCTTTTACCCGGTCTCTCGTCTCAAGCGGAATACCCGGGTGGTCGCGGAGAGCGTAAGACACGGCAGTCCGCGAAAGCCCGCACTTCTTGGAGATCGCTCCCAGACTGACGGGCCGGGAGCTTGCAGAACGGGGATTCTCGGGGGGAACGGGGGATTCCTGACTCACCGGCCAAACATGCCAAGACCGGAAATGAGATGCCATCGCGAAATCATTTCCAGCCGCCCGAAATCATTCGGGCTTATTCATCTTGAGACCGGCGAGGCGTTCATAGTCCTTCTCGCCTGCCTGCCAAGGCAGGACGAGATAAGCGACATTGTCCTGGGAAATGATTGCGGACTTTGCCGTATTGCCGTGCCAGTCGAGCAACAACCACTTTGCCGGGATCGTCGAGAGAGCAAATTCCTCCCGGAGATTGGACGCCATCACGACGAGCGATTCGTTTTTTCCAGCGAAGACAAATGCCGTCACCCCCTCCGCGACCGGTACAGAGCGATCAAACTTCTTCCCCTCCATGAGCCACATGAAGGCGGAGAGAACAGTCGCCGACGGCGCCAGAGTGCCATCAGGCGTGGTAAATCCATAGTAGTACGGCGCCCAGACGCCAAAGATATGGGAGCTGTAGACAAACCACTTGTCCGATCCTTGCGAGAGAAAGGATACATAAGATCTCACGAGACCGTTGGCCATGGCCTGGCAGGCCCCATCCTCATAAGCGGGGCTGTGCTTCCACGGGATCTGGAGATTCGATCCCGAGCCTTCCGAGTTCCAGAAGGGCAGGCTTTTTCCCGCTGCAGCCAGTTCGCCGCGCAAACGGTCGGCAACCTTGGAGAATTTGGTCTTTGGGTAACCCTCCAGCGGATTGTCGACCAGGTAGTAGTGGTAGGAGGCGATATCGGCGTAATCCGTGATGCCCGCCTGGATGCACTTGTCGTTCCAGCCCGTTTCGTGGTTCATCATCCAGACGAGCCGTGCTGCGGGGTTTGCCTCCCGGGCGGCGGTGAATGCATCGCCAAAGACCTGGACGTAGTTTTCGGCCGTCCCCGGCTTCATGCGATACGAGCCGCTCGCCTGCTTTTCGGCTTTTTTAATGAAGAAGCTCTGCCCGGCGTACGGCTCGTTGAGCACCTCCCAGGCGGTGATCTTTCCGGCATTACGCCCGACGATCTGGCGCACATACTCCTGCCATCTGGCTCGATACTCGCTCTTTACCACGAAGTACTGCTTGGTGTGATCGGTCTGTGGATAATCCTTGGGACAATCGGTGTAAAATGACGGCGTCATATTCAGCATGCCGAGGATGCTGAGGTGCTGGCTGCGCAGAATCTCGATCGCCCGATCGGAGTAGGCGAAGTCAAACCGCCCCGGCGAAGGCTCCAGGAAATACCAGCCGGTAACCTCCTGCCCGCCATCGTGCACGCGGACCCAGTTGAACCCGAGATCCTTCACCATGCGAGCTTCCCATGGCGTGGGGTTGATATGTGTGCCAAAAGGGGAGTCCGGCGCATCGCTATTCGCGCTTCGGGGATGATGCACGCGATGAATCGCCAGTTCGGCTGGCCGGCTGATCTTCTTCCCATCAGCATCCACGGCCTGCACGTCGAGCAAATAGGTGCCCAGATTGCGGCTGTGCTTGAGCGGAATGGTGAACGACCGGACCTCAGAGTCGGCCTTCAGCTCAACCGGCTCGACCGGGATGCCATGGCCATAGGGATCGGTGAGTGTCAGCTCGAGCCTTGCCGCCCCGGCCAGGTCGCCGATCAGCGCAAATTCGCACAGGAATGTTTCCTCGGGAAAATAGAGTGCGTAGGGCTTGGAGGCGCGCAGAGATACCTCCACGCTGCCGCTGCGCTCAAACCTGGGGGCCTCCTTGCCCTCCCGGACCACTACGCCGTCGATCCACAAACGCTCTCCTGTTCCGATACTGAGATTGTAATAGCCGTGCAGGCTGTAGGGCAGATCACCGGATACCTCGACCCATCGCCAGTCCGGCCCGACGGCCACCACCTTGGTGATCCCATTCTTTGCCGAGGAAGGATCGAAGAGACTCACCTGTATTGCCTGCCCCTCCCGGCTCCCGCGGGCATAAAATCCGACGCCATGCGGCTGCCCCCCATTCAAGGCGATGGCAGGCGAAATCAGGCGCGAGTTCATATTCTCAAAGGGCTCCTTCTCCCCTCCCACGCCAAACTGAAGAGCGGGCACCCCGGTTGGCCCCATCACAGCGGGGTCTGGAAAGGCGCGATTCAATCCAAAGCGTCCGTGCTGCACGACCCACTGCCCAACAAGGCCGAGCGGAAAGGATGAATTGGTGATCTGGTTGCCCTCTTTCGCATGGGCGTTCTGCTTGAGGGAGTCCACCGAAGGAAACTCGATCACGAGGTCATCCAGCATCAGCACGCCCTCACTCTTCGTGGTGATGGTCAGGATCGCATCAGGATCCTCGACGACGGGCGGCACAAGAAACTCCATCGGCCGCCACTCCGGCCGTACGTCGAAGGTCTGCTCCCAGTATGTCGTGTAAGGGTATTCCCTCTTTCGGAGGAAAAGGGTCACCTTCATCGCACCCGGGGCAATGAAAGCCGCCGAGATACGGGTGAAGTGCTCCTTATCAAGCCGGAGTCCGCGGAGAGTAAGCTGCGCCCACCCCCTTTGGACATGGGACGCCGAGAGCTTCAGCGATTGCTTCCCGGAGAATGTGGTCCCTGTCTCGGCGGAGTAGACGAGATCCAGGTCCGCCCAGGAGGAATCGTCCGCCAGCCCCTGAGGCAGCTCCCCATGGATCCGTTGCGACGGAGAAAGCTCGGAAATCGGCAGGAACGGACCCTCAAAGTCGAACTTGATGGGATCTTTCGCCATCGCGGACGCCAGCAAATTCCCGGCGCACAACACCATCAGGATAGACTGTTTTAATCGGGAGGAGGAACACACCATGGCCGGCAGGTTCTCAGCGAACCAGATGGGACAAAACCGAGATCTTGTTGAACATACAATATCTCACCGGAGAAAGCGCCTGCAAAATGAGTCCCTTCCGCCATTTGTTGACTGTACAATAGAGGAGAAATTGTCTTGAGCCCGACCCAATGCGGAACATTGCCCCCGCATCTGTGAACAAGCTTCAAACTCCCACTCCGGCCAGCCGACCTCCAGCCTCTTCAAGATTCCGGGAAATGAAGAGGGCGTCACTGTGAAATCCAGAGTTCATATCGCGGAGTCGGACCGCATTCCTCTCGGGCAGAAACTCGCCTTCGGCGCCGGGAACTGCACCGATTACTTTGCCACCGGCATGACGATCGGCATCCTGTGGATGCCTTATTTTAACATAGGACTCGGGATCAACCCGGCCCGTCTGGGGTTTGTGCTCATGCTGCTCCAGGCATGGAATGCGATTCTTGATCCCGTGATGGGAAATCTTTCCGACAACGCCCGCACGCGATGGGGCCGCCGCCGGCCCTTTATGATGGTCGGGGCGATATTGACCGCTGCCGTGTCGCCGTGGATCTGGCGCCCGCCGATCGGGTGGGGTGAGAATGCGACCATCGCCTACCTGATCATCGTCGGGATGCTTTTCTATGCCGCCTTTTCCTGCTGGGCCATGGCCTACTATGGACTCCAGCTCGAGCTCACGCCCAGCTATGACGAACGCACGCGCCTGACGGCCTGGATCACGTTTTTCAGCAAGATCAGCGGGCTCCTCGGTGGCTGGGCGCTGGCCATCATCTCAGGCCCGTTCTTTGCGAACCCCGAAACCGGGAAGCCAGACATCGTGAACGGCCTGAGGATTTGCAGTTGGTACATCGCTGCGTTGATTCTGATCGTCGGGCTGCTGCCCGCCATCTTCGTCAAGGAGCGATACTACGAGGCGGAAACACGGCACCAGGCCCGGGATCCATTCTGGCAGAGCATCCGGGAGTCCAGCCGTTGCCGGCCACTCTGGCTGCTCATCGGACTCTCCTTTTTCCTCGTGGTGGGCAGCGCGTCCGTCGGCACCCTGGGACAGTATGTGAATATCTATTACGTCTGCCATGGCGACATTGCCGCCGCATCAGTCATCGCAGGCTGGAAAGGCACCGTCCTGGTGGTGACTGGCATCCTCTGCATTCCCCTCTACACCTGGCTGGGCGAGCGCTACGACAAGAAGATCGTGGTCGGCCTCATGCTCGGCGGCAGCATGTGCGGGCATCTCCTGAATTTCGTCATGATGACGCCCGCCCACCCCTATCTGCAGATCATACCGGGAATTTTTGAGTCCTGCGCCATCGCCGCCGTATGGCTTTTCGTGCCGTCCATGAAAGCCGACATCGCGGACTTTGATGAACTTCACACCTCCCGCCGCCGGGAGGGATCTCTCAACGCGTTTTATTCCTGGTTCATCAAAGCCGCTTTGACATGCTCAATGGGCCTGGGGGGCCTGGTGCTCACGATTTCCGGTTTTGACATCAAGCATGCCGGAGCCCAACCGTCGCATGTCGTCCACACGATGTTGCTCCTCTACGTCGTGCTCCCGGTCCTGATCTGGAGTATGAGCCTGCTGTTTGTCTGGCGGTATCCCCTCACCCGCTGCAAAATGAGAGAAATTCGATCCTCCCTCGAAATGACTCGCGGAACGTTATGACTAAAAGTCCCCTCAGAGCACCGGTGATCCCGGTGGCTGATCCGAGTACTATCGGCAGTCCGTGGGATCACTTCTCCTCTTCCCTGATGGCGTAGGTTTGGGTGCTGCGCACAGACATTGGCCACGACGCGGTCGACGTCTTCGAATGAGGAGCCGTAGAAATCATGATTCCTCAGGACAAAGTACACCAGTCGTGGTCGGCATGCCTCGGCGATAGACCAAAGGTGCACCGGCAACCACAGAAAGCCTTTGCGTCTTCCCTTTGTTTCCTTCGCTTCCTTCTGTTCAAACCTGCCTTCCCCCGGGCGCGTAAAAACGACGCTCTCTACCGCTGCAGCGGCGGCCCCGACAGCTCGCAGGCGTAGGCTTCGATGGCTTCGCGCGGGACGGTCACGCCGAATCCGGCGAGGGCGACATGCACGATGTCGACCAGCATGTCGACTCCATCCACGGTGAGCAGGCCCAGGGCATGCGCCTGGCGCAGGAAGGGCGTGGTGCGCGGCCCGGTGATGACATCGACGGCCATCGCCGCCTTGTTCAGCGTGTTCCAGTCGAGGTCGAGCGTCCCCTCGTCGGGAAAGGCCCCGACCGAGGTGGCGTTCAGCACGATATCCGTGCCTTCGGGAATCTGGAGCGGCCCGTTCCAGGGCAGGACGTCCGCCGTGAAACCCGCCGTGCCAAAGCGCCGCAGCGCCTCCGCCACCAGCTGGCCTTTCGCCGCATCACGCGCCGCGATGGTGATCGACGCCGCGCCCTGCCGGGCGATCTCCGCGCCGATGCCGTGCGCCGCTCCGCCCGCCCCGAGAATGAGGAACCGCCTGCCCGCGATCTCCATCTGCTGCCGGATGGAATTGCAAATCGCGACGCCATCCGTGTTCCTGCCGACCGCCCGGCGCTCCGGCCCTTCGAAGGTGATGAAATTGACCGCTCCGACTCCCTGGCTCGACTCGAGGATTTCGTCGCAATGCGGGACGATCGCCATCTTGTAAGGCACCGTGATGGCAAACCCGGCAAACCCCATCTTGCGAGCCCCCTCCACGCAAACCCCGAGATCCTCCGCCCGCTCGACCCGGATCTTCAGAAACCGATAAGGCGCCCCCTCCTGCTCAAAGAACCGATTGAACAGCAAATCAATGGGATTCTCCTCCACCGGATTGCCCACCATCGGCAAAATCCGCACAAGAGGAAACAGCCCGCAAGCATCAGTCTGGTCGAGTTTCATGATTCAGCCCGTCCTAGCGGAAGGCAGAGCGGTCTGCCAGAAAGGACTATGCGCCTTTCCGACAACTCAGATAGGGGGAAGGATAATTATATCCGGGAAAGAATGCACTCTGCCAAAGTGCGAAAGTCATCTTCCGCGTCTTTGACGCTATAAGTATGAGCTCCGATGGCTCCGTCTGACGGTTTGAGTTTGAAAATCGGTTTACGCGCCTCCATGGCCATGGGCATCAGGCTGCGATAGTGCTTGAGCAGGCCGAGGCAATTCGGATCTGCCTCACAAGCTTCAAATGATTCTCCCGACTCACCCAGGACCTTGTCGCAAAACGTGGAGGGAATTCTCTTCGCCCACTTTTCGTAGGCGCTGACGGGTCGGTTATCACGGATGCCGAATTGAAGCACCACATATCCGAGAGGGCGCATAACGGCAGAAGGCAGAACGAGGTCATCCGCAGGATTTAGCTCCAAACGCGTCTGCCACTCACGCCTCCAATCCATCAAGGTGGGGCCAAGGTTGCGAAGACCCTGAATGGAGAATAAATCCGGGGCAACGGGAATCACCACGGCATCAGCAGAAATGAGCGCTGCCCGATTGATAGCTCCAAAATTTGGCCCGACATCGATCAGAGCTATGTCGGCACGAAAGCTCTCGCCCGATTCCCGAATGATTCTGTAAAAGGCGCTGGTCGTTCGAAAGGCTGGCTCCTGCCTGTCCAAACACTTGGCCCAAGCCTCCGAAAGATTTGACTCAAAGCTGGAAAGCGCCAGGTCTCCAGGAACAAGGCGGATATTGGGATCAACACTACGAAAAGGAGCAGGCCCAATATCTCCCAACCCTCGAACGATCGGCTTGAGAGCAGCCATGATACTCTGGTTATCCCTGCCCTCTCCTCCCCATAAGTCCTCGAGTTCCCGCTCGACCAGGAACATTGAGGTCAGGTTCGCCTGCGGGTCAAGGTCAGCCACCAGCACGCGCTTGCCCATATCCGCAAACATCCATGCCAGATGATAAAGCAGCGTGGTCTTGCCGACGCCGCCTTTGTTGTTGAAGAAGGCTATGGTTTTCATCGGAGCGGATGCTTGGGGATTACGACAAGGAATTGGTTGCCTGGATAGTCAAATATCGGCTCTTCGCTGCCGTTTTCCTTCATCGCTTTCCGGGCGCGGGCGATGCCCCGGCCAAAACGGTTCACATATCCCAAGACGTGCATCGCCTCCGCAACGATAGGATTGCGATAGGCATTCACCCTCGGAAAGTTTTCCGGAGCAGCATCGCCGTAGAGACCGCCAGGATTTTGAATCTCAATCCGATCACGAAATTGATAGAACCTGATCGGACTCGTCGACTGGTAGTCACGGTGCAGCACGGCATTCATCAACAACTCGCGCACTGCTTCCGGAGGATAATCAAATACAGCTTCCTCCCGAAGCTCAGAGACCACCACCGGCCGGGAGGTGAAGCGTCCTTTCAGAAAACTATCCAGCTCTGAGAGCAGCGTGATGAGATTGCCGGTAAACGTCTTCTCCGCCAGCACATCATCCTCCAGGCCCGGCCCGTCAAACTGGACAAACTGAATTTTGGCTCCCGGGAACAGGTCCAGGGGATCGAAGGCAAATACCAGCATGCCCGCGTTGGTCGGACATTCACGCTTCAGGTTATAAAAACGAAGAGCCGCGAGCTGCTCCGGCAGGTCACGATGATTCTCCGCAATGACCTCGGCTGCGACGGCCTGGGGACGATAGGTTTGCCGAAATGTTTCCAGATCCAGTCTGTCCAAATCTCCTTCAGGGCATGGTGTGGCATCAAAGGTCGGAAAATTCGACGTGCGGCGCTCTATCAATATCCTCTCTTCCGCCTCCGTCGCATGTCCCTTACGCGGCCCCACCCGGATGCAAATCCGCCCTTTGTACCGAACTGGAGGCATGGAATGAGGAAGAACCTCTATGACGATGACATCTCCCCCACCCTCGGGATGAGGGAGGCTTTGCACATTCATCACGGGCAACGGCATGACCTGACCGTCATCGCGATAGGCGGTGAATTGCTTCAAGAGCTCGTCTGTCGCTTGCAATCGAAAAGACGCATCCTTCTCATCGACCCCGATGAGCAGATAGCCGGGCAACTTACGCCCGGCCATATCGTTGGAAAAGGAGCAGATGGCCTCACGGAACTTGTCCGTGTCTGTCGTCGAGCGAGTCTTCTCGATGCGGTCAGCCTCCTCAGACTGTATCAGGGAGCGGAGGTCATCTGCTGTCATGGGAAAAGAATCACGAGTAGGGGAAAATTGTCGAGTCCTGCCTTTTGTTCCTCCTGAAACGCCCATTATAGCCCCTGCCACAACATTTGACGCCCTCTTTCCCGGGGCTATACTCCCCGGGTGAACGGAAACGGCAAACGCGTCCTTGTGGGGATGAGCGGGGGGGTCGACTCGAGTGTGACCGCCCATCTGCTCAAGCAGCAGGGATATGAAGTCATCGGCGTGACCATGAAGGTCTGGCCGCAGGACTGTATTTCGCGCGCCGAGGACAAGTGCTGCGGCCCCTCCGCCATCGCGGATGCCCGGGGCGTGGCTCATCGGCTCGGCGTCCCGCATTATGTGGTGGACGAGGCGGACCAGTTCGAAAAGCTCGTCATTGATTATTTCGCCAGCGAGTACCGCGCCGGGCGCACGCCGAACCCGTGCGTGATGTGCAACGAGAAGCTGAAATTTGGCAACCTCTGGGAGAAGGCCCGCGCGCTCGGGGCGGATTACATCGCCACGGGCCACTACGCCATCATCGAGCATCACGCCAATGAAGTCGTGCTGCGCAAGGGCCACGACGGGCGCAAGGACCAGTCGTACTTCCTCTTCAGCCTCAGCCAGCAGCAGCTCCGGCACGCGCTCACGCCGCTCGGCGGCATGACGAAGCCCGAGATCCGCGAGATCGCGCGCGAGCTGGGCCTGCGCGTCGCCGACAAGGAGGACAGCCAGGAGATTTGTTTCGTGCCGGGGAATGACTACAAGGCCTTCCTGCGGTCGCACCTCGGCGAGAAGGAATTCCATCGCGGCGGCATTTACGACGTGGACGGGAAATTCCTCGGCGACCACGAGGGCATCGAGATGTTCACCATCGGCCAGCGCAAGGGGCTGCCCGGAGGGTCGCCCAAGCCGATCTACGTCGTCGACATCGACCCCGAGACCTCCCGCGTCATCGTGGGCGGCGAGGAGGATCTGGTGCGCGAGGAATTTGAGGTCAACCGCGTGACGTGGCATGTCGACCCCGCCACGCTGACCGGCGAGCTTTCCGTAAAGATCCGCTACGCGCACCCCGGCGCACCGGCCCGGGTGGAACCCCTCACCTCCGACACGGCGCGTGTGGTATTGACCACGCCGCAGCGGGCCATCACGCCCGGGCAGGCGTCGGTCTTCTACGACGGCGACCGTGTGGTCGGCGGCGGGTGGATCGTGCGCAAGCCGTCGCTCGTTCCCGCCTGACCGGCGCTTTTTTCCCGATGAAACTCGCCCTCACCACCTTTGCCACGCAGGAGGAGGCGGCGGCTGTGGTGCGCCAGCTCCTGGAGGAGCGCGTCATCGCGTGCGGCACCATCCTGCCCCCGGCGAGGTCGCTCTACGTGTGGCACGGCAAGGTGGAGGACTCGACCGAGAGCGTCGTGCTGCTCAAGACGGGCGCGAGCCGCCTCGACGACCTGCGCGAGCGTCTGCTCGCCCTGCATCCGTATGACACGCCGGAGTTCGTCGTGCTCGATCCCGAGACCGCGTCCCCGGCCTATCTCGCCTGGGTGCGCCAAAGCTGCGGGGAATGAACGAGACCTTCTGGCGAAACCGGGCGCGGCGCGAGGCCGGGCGGTTTAATTTCGCCTGGTGGCTCCAGCGGTTTCTCCCGCTCTTCGTCGCATCGGCCATCATCTCCACCGTGCTCGTGCTCGCCCTGCGCGCCATGCACACGGCCACCGCTCCCGCGCTCTGGCTGGCGGGAGTGCTCGTCGTCGCCTCCGCCGTGGCCGCCTGGGTGCGCGGGCGGAGCCAATACCTCACCGCCACCGAGGCGCTGACCCGGCTCGATGCCGACCTGCGGCTGCACACGCGGCTGACCTCCGCCGCCGAGGGCGTGGGCGACTGGCCCGCGCCGCGCGACGATGCGCGGTTCCACCTCGGGTGGGACTGGACGCGGCTCGCCTGGCCGCCCGTCGCCGCCGCCGCGCTCTGGATCGCTGCGTGGGCGATTCCCATTCCCGCCACGCAGGCCGCCGTGGCCGCGAATGTGACCGAGCCGCCTGCCTGGACCGCCGTGGAGGAAAAGCTCGAGGAGATCAAGGAATCGAAGCTCCTCGAGGAGCAGGCGCGCGAGGAATTTGCCCAATCGCTGGAATCCCTCCGCGACCAGCCCAAGGAGGACTGGTATTCCCACGAAAGCCTCGAGGCCGGCGACCATCTCGCCGAGCAGCTCGATACCTCGCTCGCCGCGCTGGGCAAGGATCTCTCCGCCGCGCTCGACGCCATGGAGACGGCGCGCGCGCTATCCGAGCAGGAATTCGCCGCCCTCTCGCCTTCGCTCAACCAGGCGCTCCAGCAATCCGCCACCGCCCTGGAAAAAGGCCAGCTCAACGCCGAACTGCTGAAGCAACTCAAGACCCTCGACGCCGCAAAGCTCCGCCAGCTTTCCGCCGCCGAATACAAAGCCCTCTGCGAACGCATGGGCGAGGGCTGCAAGGTGTGCAATGGCAAGGGCTACCAGCCCGGTGAAAAAGGCACGCGAGTCTCGGATGCCGTGGCGCAATTCGGCCAGGGCGGCATCTCGCGCGGCCCCGGCGCGGCTCCGCTCACCATGGGCGACAAACCGACCGACCTCGGCACGAAGACGACCGAGGGCATCTCAAACGACGACCTTTCCCGCGCCACCCTCGGCGAGGTGACGAGCCTCGGCCTGTCCAAGCCCAAGCCGAATACCGACGCCCCCGCCACCACCTCCGGCGGCACGATCACGACCGGCAAAGGCGGCGACACCGCCCTCCAGCAAACCGCCACCCCCGACGAACAGGAAGCGCTACGGAAGTTTTTCGAATAGAATCGAACAGAGCCGAGCTTGCGAGACAGGCGAAGCCAACGAAGCGAAGACAGCAAAGGACAAGGCAGGGGAACCGCTTTACAGAAGGTCGCAAAGGACACAAAGGGAAGACAGGAATCAAACAGAAGGCAGCGAAGGAAACGAAGGTGGGCGAAACTTCCAGACGGAGTGACGGCGTAAAATGTGGCCGCTCGTCGCGACGGCGGAGGAGGAAATCCGGTTTGGAGAATGGAATCCGCGCGATCGAGGCCGACAATATCCTTTACGACGAAAACTTGCCGCTCAGCACGCACTTCCCTGCCGAAGAAAACAGCCGACCTCGGAACCCACGCCGTCCGTAGTTCCTGAAAGGCCGCCCAGCCCTTTGTGTCCTTTGCGACCTTTTGTTAAGAACTTGTCTTTCCCGTGAGAGCGCGGCGCGCGTCCATGTTGCGCGGCGACCCATCACCTCCGGTTTGGGCCAACCCTTTGCTTCCTTCGCTGCCTTCTGTGAAAAATCCTGTCCTTCAGGCCACGGTGCCGCGGTAGCCGTCGGGGTCGAGTTCCACGGAGGCAAAGCCTGCTTCGTGCAGACCGGAGCGGACTTCCTTTTCCACGCGGAAGAGGCTGGCGAGTTCGTCGGGAGCCACCTGCACACGCGCACCCGGCTTTTCCGCCGGTAGATACCGCACTCGGAAGACCCGGAAACCCTGCGCCTTCAGAAAGGCCTCGCCGCGCTCCACGAGCTCGATCGCCTCGCGGGTCACCGGCGTGCCGTGCGGGATGCGCGACGACAGGCATGGCTGGGCCGGGGCGTCCGCCGTCGGCAGGCCCCACCGGCGGGACAGCTCGCGCACATCGGCCTTGGTCAACCCCGCCGCCTTCAGTGGCGCAATGACGGCAAACTCTGCCGCCGCCTGGGAACCGGGCCGCAGGTGGGCGGGGTCGTCGGCATTCTCGCCATAGGCCAGCGCCGCCGCGCCGCGCGAGCGGGCCAGCTCGTCCATGCGGAGAAACAGCTCGCTCTTGCAGAAATAGCACCGGTTCACCGGATTGCTCACATACCGCTCGTCCTCAAACTCCTGCGTCGTCACCACCTCCACGCGCGCGCCGATGCGCGCTGCGACCTCGAGCGCCTCCGCCAGCGCCTGCCGCGGGAGGCTCGGGCTATCGGCGATGATGCCCGTGACGGCCTCGCCCAGCGTGCGGTGAGCCGCCGCGAGCAGGCACGTACTGTCCACGCCCCCCGAGTACGCCACCAGCAGCGGCGTACGGGAGCGCAGGATCTCCTCCAGGCGGGCGAGCTTTTCCGTGAGCACGATTACAAACTCACCCGGGCAAAGAGCGAATCAAGCGGCATCTGGAGGCCGATGAAGAATTCGCCAAACTCCGCGTACTGCGCGCTCACCTCGTCAAAGCGCATCTCGTACACGATCGCCTTGATGTCCGACGTGCTGCGGGAGAAGAGCGTCACGCCCCACTCCATGTCGTCCAGTCCTGTGGAACCCGTGATGAGCTGCAGCACGCGCCCATGGTACGTGCGGCCCACCCGGGCGTGACCGAGCATGAGCTTCTTGCGCGCCTCGAAATCGAGCGCATACCAGTTTTGCCCCGCCATGCCGCGGCGTTTCGACATGGGGTAAAAGCAGACGACCGGCCAGTCGGGGAGATTCGGCTCCAGGCGGTCCTTCATGTACTTCGCCATGCGCGCGCGGAAGGCGGTCAGCCGTTCCTCCTGCTGCGGTATACCGGGGGCGATGCCCTCCTCCTTCTCCAGGGTGACGAGAAATTCCTCCTCCGTCGTCGTGTACTCGCTCCGCTCCGTCATCGAGAGCCAGCTAAACTCCGGCACGAGGATGCCCGGTCCAAGGGCGAGCCCGAGCTGCTTGGCAAACTGGTCGCCCACGTGCAGATCCTTCGTCAGGAGCATGAAACCGAGGTCAGCCTTCGGCGACACCATGCTGAAGGTGAGGAGCTGCGTATCCGGCGTGGCGCGGATATTCTGCACGAGCTGCGCGAGCGCGGTTTTGGCCGCGATTTTCTCCGAGTTATCCAGAATATCCCACGAGGCGTAGTCGATCCGGAAAAAAAGATGGATTACGTGCCGGCCCTCCGCAGGCAGGACAGGCTCTAGTGTCGGTACGGTCATCATTCACCTTTATGATGTGCCTCGGCAAAAAACGATTGCAATCCTTGGTGCGGAAATTAGTTTCCGCCATCGGATAGGAATCAACTTTTTATGGCAGATCTAGCGAACAAATACGCGCAGAACGTGGGAGGCAAATTCTACGTGGACGACCAGTGCATCGATTGCGACCTGTGTCGCGAAACCGCTCCGTCCAACTTCAAGCGCGACGACGACGGCGGGCACAGCTTCGTCTACAAACAGCCCGAGTCTCCCGACGAGGAGGCCCTCTGCAAGGAAGCCATGGACGGCTGCCCGGTCGAGGCCATCGGCAACGACGGCGAATAAGCCGCCTGACATTCCAGATTTAACGAAGGAAGGCCTCCGCCGCAACGGAGGCCTTTTTTCTTCCCCCGATCACCCCGCACCATGGCCCTGCGCAAAGAGGAAATCCGCCGCCGCGTCCTCGAGGACTGGCGCGGCCTGCCCGACCCGCCCGAGAAGCCCGACCGCTGCGTCGCCGTCTCCGATGCGCTGAAAAAGCTCCTCCCCAAGCTCGGCCTCTCCGAACGCCTCAACGAGCAGGAGATCCAGAACGCGTGGAAGGACATCGTGGGGGAATTCCTCGCCAGCCATTCCGTCCCCTCCGCCGTGCGCGAGGGCGTCCTCACCGTCCAGGTCCTCCAGCCCACCGTGCGCTACGAACTCGACCGCACCTGGAAACCCCAGATCCTCCAGAAACTCCAGGCCCGCTTCGGAGCCAAGGCCATCCGCGAGGTGCGCTTCCGGAGTTAAAGGCAGGGGGACGAACAAAAGGAAGCGAAGGAAGCAAAGGGGTTGGCCCAAGCCGGAGGTGACGGGACGCCGTAAACTCAGTGCGTACGCTGCGCTTTCACGGAGGAAAGGCAGTTTTTACAGAGCCGAGTCTGCGAGACAGGCGGAGCCAACGTCGCAAAGAACACAAAGGACTGCCTCTCATGTATTTGCGGGACGGCGTTTTTTAGAAGGGACACCCGTGTGGAGGCGTAGGGTCGGCATCCTGCCGACCTGTGAGTTTGGCTACACAGTCACGGCGTTTGTCGGCGTGCTGCCAGGGAAAAAGTCCGGCGGGCGGGACGCCCACCCTACGGCCAGGCTTTCGAGACGAGTCGGCCGTTTTTCGCGATATGAGGTCAGCCTCGAATGGCATTAAGATAAGGCCTGTTTGGGAGTGTTTTTGGAGGGGCGGTTGCGGTGGGGAAG
>QAYZ01000003.1 GCA_003054655.1 Spartobacteria bacterium LR76
GGCATGCCGCCAGAAATGGGTTACACATTACCGCCAGAAATGGGTGACAGAGGTGAAGGAGGGGGAGAAGAGGCGAAAGAGGCTTGGCGCATGCCACCGGGATCGTTGGGATAGAGGGTGCCAAGGAGGATGCGATCGATATAGACGCGGCAATGGTCGGAAAGGGGAGCAAGGCCGATGAGCAAGCCGGAAGCGATCTGGGTGATGAGTCTGAGGCGGCCCTTCCAGCGGATATAGCCCTTGGGGTTGACCCGCAGAACTTTCCAATGGGAGGGATAGGAGGGTTGGTCAGGCAGGGGCCGATACCGGCGTCTGCTCTTGCGATAGAAATGAGAGGGCGTCTTGAGGCCCAGGGCATCGTGAGGCCGGAGGGTGTTATAATGTTCGAGCCAGGTGATGGAGCGTTCGATCTGGGCGGCCAGGGTGGGAGCAGGAGGGTTGGCCGCCTCGTGCCGATAAACCCGATGGAACTGTTCGTGAGAGCCGTTATCCTGGGGGCACCCGCGCCGGGTGGGTTCCACTCTGATGCCGAGGCGGCGCCACCACAGGCTGAGACGGGAGAGTTCGTAGGGGCCGGTGGAACAAAACGGCGAGCCATGATCGACCCGAATGGCCCAAGGCAAGCCGTACCGGGCGAAAAGCCTCTGGCAGCAAGCGCGCACCTGCTGCTCGCTCAAGCCATGCACCGCCTCGATGGCCAGGCCGTAGCGGGAGAAGAGATCACGCACGGTCAGCAAATCGCATCGTTGAGCGTCCCCGGTGCGGAACCACCCCTTGAAGTCCATGGTCCAGACGTCATTGGGAGCGCAGGCTTCACTCATGGGCCGCCGCGGCAGGCTCGGGCCACGCAGGGCGCGGCACTTGCGCCAGCGCGTCAGACCCAGACGGGCAAGGCAGCGCTCCAGGGAACGAAGCGCTGGGCGTGGCTCCGGCAAGATCTGATAGAGCTTGCGAGCGCCCCACGTCGGATGCGCTCGCCGCGCCTGCACCACGGCATCGAGCATCTTTGCGCTAATCTTGATGGGGCGGCCTCGAACTCGCTCGCCCAAGCCCGCTTCCACCCCATGCTCCCGCTGGCTGGCCTCTCGATAACGCCTCAGCCACTTATGGGCCGTCTTGCGGCTGAATCCCAGCTCTCTGGCTACCCGGCTAACTTGCTCACCGTCCTTAATTACGCGCTTTATCAGCCAATACCGGCGTCCCGCGCTCTCTGCGGATGTTCCCATCCGCCTCTATTACTCCCAATGTGTAACCTTTTTCTGGCGGTAATGTGTAACCCATTTCTGGCGGCATGCC
>QAYZ01000002.1 GCA_003054655.1 Spartobacteria bacterium LR76
TGTTCAGTCCCAGGGAGTGCCGGTGCGGATCAGTTCTAAAGCGGTGAGGTTCCTTTTGGAAGGATGAACAGATGAGCTGGTAAGGAGTGAGTCCAGCCAAGGTCTTGAGTCGTTTGGCGAAGTTGTAGGCGTTGAGGAAAGCGGCCAGGTGCTCGCGAAGTTGAGAGTGGCTTTCATAATGGTAAGTGCGAACCGTCGCCTCTTTGATCGTGCGATTCATCCTTTCGACCTGACCATTGGTCCAGGGATGATTGGGCTTGGTAAGGCGATGATCGATATCATGAGTGGCGCAGGCGTATTCAAAGGCGTGAGCCCGGAAGACTTCGCCTTGTTCAATGGCCAGCTTAATGTCTGCGGCAGCCGATCTGGCATTGCCCGGAGAAGTGAAGTGAGTGCCGTTGTCGGTGAGAACGGTATGGATTTGGTAAGGGACGATCTTGATTAAGGCTTCCAAAAAGTCCGCCGCTGCTCTGCGGGTAGCCTGTTCAACCAACTGGGCAAAGGCGAACTTGGAGGTGCGATCCACGGCGACAAAGAGGGAGAGTTTTCCTTCCTCGGTGCGCACCTCGGTCAGATCGACGTGGAAGTAGCCAATCGGGTAAGTCTTGAACTTCTTGCGGGCGGGGCCGGGAGCGTCGAGGCGGGGAAGTCGACTGATCCCGTGACGCTGGAAGCAGCGGTGAAGCGCCGAGCGGGTGAGTTGCGGGATGGTGGCCTGGAGAGCGTAGAGACAGTCGTCCAGTGGAAGCAGCGTGTGTTTGCGAAAGGCTACGGCGATGGCTTCCTGCTCGACACTCAGCGTCGTGGAATGTCGCTCCTTTGGCCCCATCGGTGCATCTTCGACGAAAGATCGCTTCCTCCACTTCTGCACCGTTTTGGGATTGATCCCATAACGCTCCGAAAGCTTCAGGAGGCTCTCTTGACTATGTTGGATCGCCCGACGCACCGCCGCCGTCGTGCGGGCGCAGTTGTGTAGAATTTGTCCCATAGGTCTTGAGGTGATGGCACATTTTCGCGCCGGGCACCATCACTCCCTGGGACTGAACATCTAG
>QAYZ01000001.1 GCA_003054655.1 Spartobacteria bacterium LR76
AAGCTGAAGTATCGCGATCTGACGCCGGAGGGCGAGGTGCTGAGATTTGAGGAGCGTGTAGTGTCCCCCTGATGTTTGGACAAGCGCGATGGTTGATTAAGCGGCTTGTTTGCATAGGAGTGAGTTGAGGTATTTGGCTGGGGAGAGGTAATCGAGGGCCTGGTGAGGGCGGATGGTGTTGTATTGATTGATCCAATGGCCGATGACGGCTCTGGCGTGTTGGAGGGAGGAGAAGCGATGGAGCCAGACGCACTGCTCTTTGAGGGTGCGGATGAAGCGTTCGCAGAGGCCGTTTTGCTCAGGCGTATAAGGCGCGATGTACTCCTGCCTTAGGCCGTAGCGTCGGACGGTAGAGGAGTAGAGGCGGGAGCCAAAGACGAGGCCGTTGTCGTGGCGCAGGGCCAGTCCGGCAGGAGCGCCATGGAGCCAGCCGAAGCGGTTGAGCAGGGCACCTTCCAGGGCCCGCTCGGCGGTTTTGGCGCGAGCGGTGCGGTCGAGCTCCCAGCCGAGGATCTCGCGGGTGCAGCAGTCGATGACGGGGACCATGGCGCACCAACCGTCGGCGCCGCAGTGGACGAGGGCAATGTCGGTGGCCCAACGCTGATTGGGAGCCTCGGTGATGGAGCGGGAGGCCTGCACGCGAGGGCGCTGGCCTGCCCGGCGGGCCTTGAGCGTCCAGCGCTTGAGGCGCATGATGCGCTCGACCTTCTTGCGGTTGATCTGGAGGCCGTCGACGAAGCGCAGCCAGGCCCAGACCGAGCGGATGCCGAAAGCGGCCTGTGTCTCGATCAGTTCCTTGATGCGCTGTTCGAGCACCGGGTCGATCATGCGCCGAGGGGTCTTTTCCTTGGCGATGTAGTAGGCCGAACTGCGGGGCACGCCCAGGACCGCGCAGAGCTTGGTCCAAGGCACGTTGCGGCCTTCCTGGAGAAGATCGTGGTGGATGGCTTTCACGAGATCCCGTCCGGCAAGTCCTTGCCGAGTATGCGATGGGCTTTTTTTAAAATGTCCACCGA
>QAYZ01000004.1 GCA_003054655.1 Spartobacteria bacterium LR76
CCTGAATGGCATTAAGATAAGGCGGATTTAGGAGGTAAATGGCGCGGGTTGTGCTGTGATATGGGATGAGATCGAGCACTCCGTTTTTCAAGGGGTTTGGACCGTTGCTTTTTGGTCGGAGAGCAGGGCATAAGGTGAAGGAAGTGAAGGCCATTGAGTCATTGGGAGAGCTGTACGAGGTGTTCGGGGATCTGGTGCCCGAGAAGCTGCTGGGGCTGGAACCCAAGGGGGTCAACAGCCGGGATCGGGCGCTGCCGCCGCGGGTGACGTTCTGGGCGTTTGTGTGGCAGGCGCTTAATCCGGCGAGTTCGTGCCGGGAGGTGACGCGCAAGATCGAGGCGTGGTGGCGCTGGATGCAAAGGGACCGCAGCGGCCAGGGGCTCTTGAGCGCGAGCGCCTATTGCCAGGCCCGGCAGCGACTGGAGGCCGAGACGTTGGAACTGATCCTGGGCCACACTGCGCATAACCTGGAGCGGCATGTTTTGCAGGAGGAACTGGGACCGCAAAAGCGGCGGGTGCGCATCCTGGATGGGACCGGACTGTCGGCCCCGGACACGGCGGAGAACCAGGCCGTCTGGCCGCAGTCCTCGGAGCAAAAGGCCGGGCTCGGGTTCCCGCAGATCAAACTGGTGGGCCTGTTCTCGCTGGCCAGCGGAGCCGTGATCGAGCATCAACTCGGCAACAAGCATGAACACGAGAGCCAGCTCTTTCGCAAGCTGCTGCCGCGTGTGCGCAAGGCGGACATCATCGTGGCTGATCGCGCGTTCTGCTCCTACGCTGCGCTGGCCACCCTGGTGAGGCAAAAGGCCGACGGCCTCATGCGGCTGCATCAGATGCGCAAGGTCGATCTGCGGCGCGGCAAAGCCCTTGGTCCCAAGGATCGGCTGATCACCTGGACCAGGCCGGTGAAGTGCCCCCCGGGCTGGAGTGAGGAGGAGTTCGCCCTTTTGCCCGAGAGCCTGTCCGTGCGGATCATCGGCCTGCATGTCAGCGTCCCCGGCTGCCGCACCCGCGCTGTCACGCTGGTCACCACGCTGCTTGATCCCAGCGCCTATCCCGCCGACCTGCTCCGCGAACTCTATGCCAGGCGCTGGAACGTGGAACTGCACTTCCATCAAATCAAGGTGGCTCTCGACATGGATGTGCTCAGTTGCAAGTCCCCCGACATGGTCGAAAAGGAAATCCTCATCCGCCTGATCTCTTACAACCTCATTCGCGCCTTCATGCAGCGCGCCGCCCACCTTTATCACGCCCCGCTCGAGCGCCTCAGCTTCAAAGGCTCGCTGGACACGGCCAGGCACTTTGCCACCGCCGTCCATGCCGCCTCGGCCACCCCGCGCCGCCAGGACGCTCTCATCGCCGAAATGCTCGCCGCCATGGCCTCCGATCACGTTCCAATCCGCCCCGGCCGCTCCGAACCACGCGCCAAAAAACGACGCCCAAAAAACTACCAGCTCCTCACTCAACCAAGAGCCCAAATGATCGTCCTTCCCCACCGCAACCGCCCCTCCAAAAACACTCCCAAACAGGCCTTATCTTAATGCCATTCGGGTCGGGCCTATAATTTACATGTTCGACCTCGGAGAACGCATTCTAGGCAATACTCCCATGGTTCGCGTCAGGGCAGCGAATCTCCAAATCGCGGCTCTTCTCTGAAGCATCCGATCACCGCTTACACGCTTCGCGACATGTATATTATAGGCCCGACCCCTTCCCCCCACCGTCC
>QAYZ01000005.1 GCA_003054655.1 Spartobacteria bacterium LR76
GAGGGAAAAACAAGTCTCAGAGCCGGAAGGTTCACTGAGCGATGATATTTGAAAGTCTGATTCTGGTTTGCCGGTTTAAGGCAAAATTCAGAACGTTTTTTATCAGCAAAACACACATTCAACAGATGTTGGATAGTGCGTTCTTTCGTCAGTTTTGTAATTTTAATTTGACGACCCATTCCTGATTGCCTGTCTCACAGGTGATCGGAGTAATGAATGTCGGAACTTTCCCACCTTAGCAGTGGGATAAACTTTCTACGGAGAGTTTGATTCTGGCTCAGAACGAACGCTGGCGGCGTGGATAAGACATGCAAGTCGAACGGGATCAGTTTTGTAGCAATACGAAGCTGGTCTAGTGGCGCACGGGTGCGTAACACGTGAGTAATCTGCCGAGAAGTGGGGGATAGCTCGCCGAAAGGCGAATTAATACCGCATGTGACTACCCCTTGATTAAGGGGGATGTTAAAGTAGCAATACGCTTTTTGATGAACTCGCGGCCTATCAGCTAGATGGCGGGGTAACGGCCCACCATGGCTATGACGGGTAGCTGGTCTGAGAGGACGACCAGCCACACTGGAACTGAGACACGGTCCAGACACCTACGGGTGGCAGCAGTCGAGAATTTTTCACAATGGGGGAAACCCTGATGGAGCGACGCCGCGTGGAGGATGAAGGCCTTCGGGTCGTAAACTCCTGTCATGCGGGAACAAGAAAGTGATAGTACCGCAAGAGGAAGAGACGGCTAACTCTGTGCCAGCAGCCGCGGTAATACAGAGGTCTCAAGCGTTGTTCGGATTCATTGGGCGTAAAGGGTGCGTAGGTGGCGATGCAAGTCTGGTGTGAAATCTCAGGGCTTAACCTTGAAAATGCACCGGATACTGCGTTGCTTGAGGATTGTAGAGGAGAGTGGAATTCACGGTGTAGCAGTGAAATGCGTAGATATCGTGAGGAAGACCAGTTGCGAAGGCGACTCTCTGGGCAACTCCTGACACTGAGGCACGAAGGCTAGGGGAGCAAACGGGATTAGATACCCCGGTAGTCCTAGCAGTAAACGGTGCACGTTTGGTGTGGGCGGGTTCAGACCCCGTCCGTGCCGGAGCTAACGCGTTAAACGTGCCGCCTGGGAAGTACGGTCGCAAGATTAAAACTCAAAGAAATTGACGGGGGCCCGCACAAGCGGTGGAGTATGTGGCTTAATTCGATGCAACGCGAAGAACCTTACCTGGCCTTGACATGCATTGTGTCTCCGGTGAAAGCCGGATAGTTGGTAGCAATATCAACGCTTTGCACAGGTGCTGCATGGCTGTCGTCAGCTCGTGTCGTGAGATGTTGGGTTAAGTCCCGCAACGAGCGCAACCCCTGTGTCCAGTTGCCCGAAAGGGATCTCTGGACAGACTGCCCTGTGAAACGGGGAGGAAGGTGGGGATGACGTCAAGTCAGTATGGCCCTTACGGCCAGGGCTGCACACGTACTACAATGCCCAGTACAGAATGAACCGAATCCGCGAGGTGGAGGAAATCTCAAAAACTGGGCCCAGTTCGGATTGGAGGCTGCAACTCGCCTCCATGAAGCCGGAATCGCTAGTAATGGCGCATCAGCATTTGGTGCCGTGAATACGTTCCCGGGCCTTGTACACACCGCCCGTCACATCATGGGAGTCGTTTGTAGCCGAAGTACGCACGCTAACCGCAAGGAGGCAGCGTCCTACGCTATGAGCGGTAACTGGGATGAAGTCGTAACAAGGTAGCCGTAGGGGAACCTGCGGCTGGATCACCTCCTTTCTAAGGAGTAATGCCTACCCCCTGGCCTCGTGCCAGGATATGGCGAGTCTGACCCCGCGATGTCAGTATGAATCGCATTAAAAGGGGACAAATCCTGCGGACCGAAAGCTCTGCAGGTCAAAGCTTGAAAGAGCGCACTATCCAGCATTTGTTGAAAAGTAAGATAAAAACCACCTGGCACTAGCCCTGGAAGCTTGCGGCCGTAAAAGCGCTCGCTCCGCGGCAAGGCGTAAAAAGCTTTCCCGGGGGCATAGCTCAGTTGGTAGAGCGCCAGCTTTGCAAGCTGGATGTCAGGGGTTCGAATCCCCTTGCCTCCACCAGTTTAAGAAAAAATGGGCCTGTAGCTCAGTTGGTTAGAGCATGCGCTTGATAAGCGCAGGGTCATAGGTTCGAGTCCTATCAGGCCCACCATGAAGAAGCTGATAATAACGTGAAGCGTTTTGAATTTTGTCGCCGTTCAGACCGAACAGGCTGACAAAGCCGTTGAGGGCCAGTCCCTCGACAAGCTCTTTGACATCCGCATACAGGGCAAATAAATGCAACTTCAACATAATAAATGCTGAGTCTGCGCAATCGCCGCCTGGTTATCTACCAGTACGGTGGTTGCATTGCTTAATTAGAAGGATTTCCAGAAATTAAAGGAAAAAGCTACTAAGAGCGCATGATGGATGCCTTGGTGCCAACAGGCGAAGAAGGACGTGATAAGCTGCGATAAGCCACGGTGAGCCGCAAATAGGCCCCGACCCGTGGATTTCCGAATGGGGTAACCCGTTCCGGTTAATACCGGATCATCTCCGATTGAATACATAGATCGGAGGAAGCAACACCCGCTGAAGTGAAACATCTCAGTAAGCGGAGGAAAAGAAAACGAATGTGATTCCGTAAGTAGCGGCGAGCGAAAGCGGAAGAGCCCAAACCCAGGAGCTTGCTCCTGGGGGTTGTAGGAGCCCGACGTGGCAGTGCAACGGTTAGGAGAAGCGGATGGAAAGTCGCTCCATAGAAGGTGAAAGACCTGTAACCGAAAACCCGAGCACGCCTAGGGAATTCCTGAGTAATGCGTCACACGTGAAACGTCGCATGAATCCACGCCGACCACGGCGTAAGGCTAAATACTAGTTGGCAACCGATAGTGAACAAGTACCGCGAGGGAAAGGTGAAAAGAACCGCTGCGAGCGGAGTGAAATAGTCCCTGAAATCATGTGCTTACAAGGTGTCAGAGCCCGCAAGGGTGATGGCGTGCCTTTTGCTTAATGAGTCTGCGAGTTAGTGTCCGTGCCAAGTCTAAGTCCCTCAGGGATGTAGGCGAAGCGAAAGCGTGTCCGAAATGGGCGATAAGGTGCTGGCACTAGACCCGAAGCCGAGGTGATCTACCTATGACCAGGTTGAGGCCCCAGTAACATGGGGCGAAGGACCGAACCGATGGACGTTGAAAAGTCCCCGGATGAGTTGTGGGTAGGAGCGAAAGACTAATCAAACCCGGTGATAGCTGGTTCTCCCCGAAATCTATTGAGGTAGAGCCTCAAGTGCTGACCTGCGGAGGTAGAGCACTGGCTGAACTAGGGCCCATACCCGGGTACCGAATTCAATCAAACTCCGAATGCCGCAGGGCGAAGCTTGGGAGGCAGTCCGTGTGGGATAAGCTGCACGGTCGAGAGGGAAACAACCCAGATCAGCAGCTAAGGTGCCTAAATAACGTTTAGTGGAAAGGATGTGAAGATACTTAGACAGTGAGGACGTTGGCTTAGAGGCAGCCATCGTTTAAACAGTGCGTAATAGCTGACTCATCGAGTGTTTTCGCGCCGAAAATGATTGGCGATAAGCGTTATACCGAAGCTCTGGACGCGCAAGCGTGGTAGGGGAGCGTTCTCAGCGCCTTGAAGCAGCCTGGTAATGGGCTGTGGAGTGCTGAGAAGTGAGGATGCAGACATGAGTAGCGATAAACCAGGTTAGATCCCTGGTCGCCGTAAACCCAAGGTTTCCTGGGGAAGGTTCGTCCTCCCAGGGTTAGCCGGATCCTAAGTCGAGGCCGATGGGCGTAGACGATGGAAAGCAGGTCAATATTCCTGCGCCGCCGACATTTAAACTGAAAGGACGCTGGTTAGGAGAAGAGTCGTCGAATGAAAGTGACGGTCCCGCAAGGGGACGTGGAGGCTTCGGCCGAAGCGGATTCTTTAAATGGCCAGCCAAGAAAAGCTTCAGTGTATACTAAGGCGTCCGTACCGTAAACCGACACAGGTGGGTGGGCATAAGTGTGCCAAGGCGCGTGAGTGAAACCTCGTTAAGGAACTCGGCAATCTAGCCCCGTAACTTCGGAAGAAGGGGTGCCCCGTAAGGGGTCGCAGTGAAATGGGTCAACCGACTGTTTAACAAAAACACAGCACTCTGCTAAGTCGTAAGACGACGTATAGGGTGTGACACGTGACCAATGCCGAAAGATTACGGTAAGAGGTTAGCCGCAAGGCGAAGCTTCGAGCCCAAGTCCCGGTGAATGTCGGCCGTAACTATAACGGTCCTAAGGTAGCGAAATTCCTTGTCGGGTAAGTTCCGACCTGCACGAATCGTGTAACGAGTTGACCGCTGTCTCAACGAGGAGCTCAGCGAAGTTGTATTGGCGGTGAAGATGCCGCCTGCCCGCAGTAGGACGGAAAGACCCTATGCACCTTTACTGTACGCTGTCACTGTTGTTTCGATTTTAATGCTTAGAGTAAGTGGGAGGCTTTGATTCTACCTTTTAGGAGGTAGATGAGCCGACAATGAAACACCACCCTTTGGAATTGAGACATCTAACCGCGACCCGTTAACCGGGCGCGAGACACTGGCAGCCGGTCAGTTTCACTGGGGCGGTGTCCTCCTAAAGAGTAACGGAGGATTACGAAGGTTGGCTCAACCTGGTTGGCAATCAGGTGACGAGTACATGGATATAAGCCAGCTTAACTGCGAGACCCACAAGTCGAGCAGATACGAAAGTAGGTCCAAGTGATCCGGTAGTTTAATGTGGAATTGCTATCGCTCAAAGGACAAAAGGTACGCTAGGGATAACAGGCTGATCCTGCCCAAGAGCTCATATCGACGGCAGGGTTTGGCACCTCGATGTCGGCTCATCACATCCTGGGGCTGGAGAAGGTCCCAAGGGTCCGGCTGTTCGCCGGTTAAAGTGGTACGCGAGCTGGGTTCAGAACGTCGCGAGACAGTTCGGTCCTTATCCACTGTGGGCGCAGGAGATTTGAGGGGTTCATTCCTTAGTACGAGAGGACCGGGAATGACGAACCTCTGGTGTTCCAGTTGTCGTGTCAACGGCAGTGCTGGGCAGCTATGTTCGGAAAGGATAAGCGCTGAAAGCATCTAAGCGCCAAGCCTATCCCAAGATGAGATCTCCCTGAAGAACCGTGGTAGACCACCACGTTGATAGGACCTGGGTATACGCATAGCAATATGTTCAGCTCAAGGTTACTAATGTTCGTTCGGCTTTTTTAAACTCCTTTAATTACTATCATGCAGTCTCAGATAGTTGGAGTCTGCGGTTGTTTGTCCACTGTATGCGGATGTCAGAGAGCAAAAATTGTTCTCTTCTACATCATAAATAGGTAACGTTCCAAGCGGTCATCAGACACCCGGGATACACTCCCGAAGTCTGGTGATCCTGGCGTGATGGCCCCACCCGTTCCCATCTCGAACACGGAAGTGAAACGTCACAGCTCCGATGGTAGTGCTTGTATAGCTTGCGCGAGAGTAGGTCGTTGCCAGAGTTAAACCCCGCTATAGGCGAAAGCCCGTAGCGGGGTCCTTTTTTTACCCACACGCCAGTGCGTCCCATGCGCCTGGCGCTTTTTTTTGCCCTACGACCGCGACATCGGATGCGGCAAATCCGGCAGAATCGC
>QAYZ01000014.1 GCA_003054655.1 Spartobacteria bacterium LR76
CATATCACAGCACAACCCGCGCCATTTACCTCCTAAATCCGCCTTATCTTAATGCCATTCAGGCCCGACCCCTCCTGCCCACACCGACCCCTCCTGCCCACACTGGTTTACCCCTCGCCTTCGCATGCCATCCGCTTTGCCATGCGACATGGTTTACGACCCGCCGCAGGTATGGGCCACCGCCCCTTGACAGGCCCCCCGACCTTTGCGATGTAGTGCGCGCACGCAACTGGTTTCCCTCCCTCTGGGGGACGCGTGTTGACCAATCTCAAACTGCGCCCACGTCCCATGATGTCTGCCCGTCGTTTATCCGTTTTCGCTCCACTTGCCTGCATCGGCCTCGCCCTGTTCGCCGTCGGCTCACCGGCTCACGCTGGCGGAATCACGACAAACTGGCTGCCGGCAGGCGCGGGCGATTTCATGGAGAACGCCAACTGGTCCGACAATGTCCCGCAGATGGAGGGCTACGGGAATACCGGCTTCTTCACCATCAACAACGGCGGCGAGGCCCAGCTCTCCGTCAGCCACGAGGTCGCCAGCGGTCAACTCGGCCAGAGCTCCGGGCAATCCGGCACCCTCACCCTCCAGACCGGCTCAAACCTCATCCTGAAGCGCAATGACCTGGAGGACAACACCTACGGCACCATCTACGTCGGCGGGGCAGGGCAGGGCACGCTGAATCTCACCGGCGGCACCCTCAGCGGGGTGGACCTCCGAGTGGCCAGCGCCTCCGGCGGCACCGGTAGCGTGACCTTCTCCGGCGGCGCGCTGAATCTCACCGGCGTCCTTTACCTCGGCGACGGCGGCACCGGCACGCTCAACCAGACCGTCGGCGTATCGACTCTCTCCAGCGCCATCATCGGCGCATCCAGCACCGGCTCCGGCACCCTCACCGCCACCGGTGGCCTCCTCGATATCGATGACCTCACCGTCGGCGGGACAGGCTCGGGCACCCTCTCGGTCAGCGGCACAGCCACCCTCCAGACCGCTTCCGTCGTCGTGGGAAGCAACTCCGGCTCCACCGGCACGGCCACCCTCAGCGGCACTACTTGGACAAACTCCGGCAATATCACCGTCGGCGGGGCGGGGCAGGGCAGCCTCACCATCGAAAATGGTGCCGCCCTCACCGTGGACGGCTCGCTATCGCTCTCCGGCACCTCCGGCGGTAGCGGCACCCTCGTGTTGAATGCCTCCACTCTCGACGTCGGTCTTTTCCTCACCATCGGCGAGAGCGGCAATGGCACCGCCACCATCTCCAATGGCAGCACGCTTACTGCCGACTCCATCGTCGTCTCCGGCGAGTCCCCCGCGCCCGCCTCCTCCCTCACCGTGACGGGCTCCACCATCATCGCCGGGCAGATCGCTGGCATGAGCAATGGCAGCGCCTCCTTTGCCGACTCCACCATCCGCGTCACGGAGGACAATGCCGCCTTTTTCCTCGGCCTCGACGAGGTCTCCCTGCTCGGCGCCAGCAACACCTTTGATACCCAGCAGTATCACATCAGCACGAGTGCCGCCCTGCTCGGCACCGCCCGCCTCATCAAGACCGGCACCGGCAGCCTCGCCCTCCTCGGTGCCAGCACCTACGCCGGAGGCACCTACCTCCAGCAGGGCGAGATCGTGGTAAACAATGCCTCCTCTCTCGGCACCGGCGCTCTTGAGATGGACACCAGCGAACTCCGCTCGACCGCCACCGCCACGCTCGCCACCGCCGAACTCACCGTGAATGCCGCCCAGGCCGCCACGTTCTCCACCGCCGCCTCCACCACGCTCACGCTCGACCTGGCGTCTCTGGACCTCGGTGATGACGCCACCCTCCGCTTCGGCAGCGCGGGCAATACCGGCACGATCCTCTTCGGTGCCGACACGGTGAACGCCACGCCCGGCGGCACCGGGATTCTCAGCCTGGAATACGGCTCCCTCACCGCCACCGATGCCGCCCTCGGCACCGTCGCCTCCCGCGTGAGCAAGGTCTTTGTCAAAGACGGCGCCGTGCTCAACTTCAACGACCAGTCCTCCTCCATCGACATCGGCATCCTTGAGGGCGACGGCTTCCTCACCACCGGCAACAGCGTCCAGACGACCGTCACCGTCCGCTCCGGCCACTTCGGCGGCCAGCTAGCCACCCCCGGCCAGATCGTGAAGGAAGGCTCCGGCACCCTCACCCTCTCCGGCGCGCCGCAGATCTCGGGTGGCATCACCGTGAATGCCGGCACCCTCCTCCTGAATGGCGCGGCCAACAGCGATGTCTTCGTCACCGATGGCACTCTCGGCGGCACCGGCTCAGCCGATGTCGTCACCCTCCAGGGCGGCACGATGAATCCCGGCGAGATCGGCGAGGCCGGCACCTTCACCGCCGATGCTCTCGTCTGGGTCGATGGCGACATGGTCTTTGACCTGGGCGCCACCCCCGCCGCCTCCGACCAGCTCATCCTCACCGGCGGCCTCTACGGCCAGGGCACCACCTACAGCTTCCTCTTCAATCTCGCCCCCGGCACCGTCCTGAATACCACCTACACCCTCATCACGTTCGGCAGCCAGGACATCGCCCTGAACGCCTTCACCATCGCAAACACCGACGGCCTCGAGGGCACCTTTGCCTACAACGGCTCCACCCTTGAGTTCACCCTCACCGCCGTCCCCGAGCCCGGCAGCCTGATGTTGGCGGGAGCGGGATTGGCTGTCGTGGTGATAAGCCGGTTCCGGAAGCGTAAGTCCCCAATCGCTTAAAAAATAGCGGGGAAGGGGGCAGCCCTATAATATTTATCTCGTGAAGCGTGCAAGCTGCGATCTGGAGATTTCCTGCGCAGACGCCTGCCACGGTTATTGCCTCGAATGCCGTCCCCACCAGGGGAGAGTCCGCGAAGTGGGTTCGGCGTGTGGCTGCTCGCGGCCTTGTTGAGTATCCCCAAGCTGTCGGGATGAGGCAATGCAGGTGCAAGCCGGGGCGCGCGGGAGGCGTCGCGTCGCGGCTGGTGTTGTGCCGGGAGTGAAGCCGGGCGAGGGGGCGGCTACTGGCTCGCCTGCGGCGGGGTGGTGGTGTCCGTCGTGTCGGTTGTCACGGTGGTGTCGGACTTCTTCTCGGATTTCTTTTCGATCTTCTGGCCCACGGTGCCGATGGCATTAAGGAGCTTGATCGGGGGCGGGGCGTTGTGGAGGAGGGCCTTGCGGGCGAGGGTGCCGCTGGGCTGGGGTGTCTCGGCGCTGGAGTCGGCGGTGTCGCTGCTGGACGAGCAGGCGGCGAGGGCGGCCAGCGGGAGGAGCAGGAGTGCTCGGCGGAGCGGAGCCAGGAGATACCGGAGCTTCATGGCGGGAAATGTGAACGGAGGAGGCCGGGGGATGGCACGATTTTCTTCACGAAACCGCCGAAAAATTTCACGAAACGCCCGCCCGGCGCGGTTTGGGGGCTTTTTTCCTGACTCGGGCTGCGTATGGTGTCGGGCGTGAAGCTCGGAATCTCCCTCGACCCGGATCGCCGGGAAGGTCTCTTCTGGAGGCTGCAGGCCTTTGGCTGGGGCGGGACGCTGGTCACGTCGGTGACGATGACGAGCTATCTCTCGCTGGAGAATGGCCCCGCGCTTTCGATCTTTCGCACGGTCTTTGCGGTGGTGGTGTCGGCGTGGATCCTGAGGCCGATCTACCGGACTATGCGGGCATCAAAGCCGGTGCTCACCCCGTTTCGGGTCGTGGCGATCTTTGCCTTCTGCGTTTCGCTGGGCATCGCCGATACCGTGTCGACGCTCGGGCTGGCCAGCATCCTGGGGGTGAATCGCGTGATGGAGGGGCTGCGGGAGGTCTTCATCGTGAGCTCGCTCATGCGCGGGGCGCTCTATGTGTTCTGGACGGTGCTGTACTTTGGCATTCATTCGCTGCTCGACGCCCAGCAGGAGCAGCTCCGCGCCGCCCGCACCGAGGCCGCCCTGCGCTCGGGGGAACTCCAGATGCTGCGCTCGCAGGTGAACCCGCATTTCCTCTTCAACTCGCTCAACTCCCTGCTCGCCTCCTCCGACGAACCCGCCACCGTGCGCCAGCTCACGCTCGCGCTCACGGATTACCTGCGTTTCTCGCTCCAGCAGCGCGGGGACTTTGAGCGCCTCGGCGTGGAGCTGGCCGCCTTGCAGAGCTACCTGCAGGTGGAAAAGGTGCGCTTCGAGGAAAACTTTGAGTACGCCATCGAGACCGGCCCCGGCGTGGCCGATGTGAAGGCCCCCGTAGCGCTCATCCAGCCCGTCTTGGAGAACGCGATCAAGTACGGCCAGCTCGCCGCCATCCGCCCGCTGCGGATCGCGATCCGCTCGGTCATCGAGGACGGTTCGCTTGTCGTGACGGTGACAAACTCCGGCTACTGGGTGGAACCCGGCACGCATCCCTCCACCGGCATCGGCCTGACCAATCTCCGCCGCCGTCTCCAGCTCCTCTACGGCGACCGAGCCTCGGTCGCGCTGGAGCCTGCCGAGGCCAGCGTCACCGCGCGCATCCGGCTCCCGATTGCCCCGCCCACGCTCGTATGATCTCTCCGCTCCGCGCTCTCCTCGTCGATGATGAACCCCCCGCCCGCCGCTGGCTGGCCCGGCTGCTGCGCGACCGTGCCGATGTCGCGCTCGCCGGGGAGGCCGGCACGGTGGAGGAGGCGGCGCGTGTGGCCGCCGAGGTGCGGCCCGACGTGGTCTTCCTCGATGTGCAGATGCCGCCCGCCAATGGCTTTGACCTCCTGCCGCACCTGCCGCCCGGCACCCGGGTCGTCTTCGTCACCGCGCACGACAGCTATGCCGTGCGCGCCTTTCAGACCAACGCCCTCGACTACCTCCTCAAGCCCGTCCACCCCGAGCGCCTGGAGGAAACCCTCCGGCGGCTGCGCCTCCAGCCCGCGCCTGCGGTATCGGCTGCTCCGTCGGAAAGGCTGGGCCTCGACGATCTCGCGCCCCTGCGCGACGGGCGCACTTTGCACATGGCGCGGGTGGGGGACATCGCCGCCATCGAGGCCGAGGGAGCCTATACCCGCGTGCATGTATCGGGCCAGTCCCCGGTCGTCGTGCTGCGCCGTGTGAAGGAATGGGAGGAGATATTGCCTGCGCCTCCCTTTGTCCGCATGGAGCGCTCGCTCATCGTGAACCTCAGCCGCATCCGCGCCGCCGAGGGCGGGACCCGCGAGGAAACCCGCCTCCTCCTCCGCGATGCGGGCGAGATCGTCCTCGGCCGCGCCGCCTCCCGCCGGCTGCGCCGGCTTTTGTGACGTTCACCCCGGCTCGATCACAGCCCGCCGCTTCCGGCACCCGGTAAATCGAGAGGAGTCTCTGGAGGCGGAGGGCGCTTCCTGAGCGTTTTTGCGAGGCTGTTTTCCTCAGTGCCTCCCCTGTCTTGATGCCATGGCAAAGCTGCCTCCCCTCCGCAGTTTTCTCCCGCAGTTTCTTTCCGTCGACTACGTAGCGGCCCCTATTTTCCGCTTTTGGAGGAGTCCCTGCCCCTCTCGGTATCAGCCTCGGCGAGTTTCCTGTTGTGGGGCGATGCCGGGTTGGGGATGGTCGTCCATCTTGTCGATGAGGGATGGCATAAAGAGTCTGTTGGCGAATATCCTCGGGTTTTCCCGCAAGGACGAGCCTGACGTTGCGCGGTTGCGGGCGGTCACGGCGGCGCAGATTCCCCTGGCCTCACCCGCCGAGGTGGAGATCTCCGAGGTGCGGTGCGGGAATGAAACCATCTTCTGGAGGGCGCTGTGCCGGGGGCGGTGCTACCACTGCCACTCGGGCGGGTCGTTTTGCGATGTGACAGTGACGCGGGTGGGGTGATGGAAACTCCCCGGCAAACCGTCGCTTGGTCGCTGCGCGCGGTGGCTCTGCTGATGCCGGACTTTGCCGTCCGGCGGTTTCGATTTCTTTGCTCCGGCAGGTTCCCCCGGTCTTCGCGGCTGTGGAGCAGGGGCATACTGTGCCTTCTCTATGGCTCATTCGCTGCCGTGATTCTCCCCGCCCTGCCTCGCCGCATCACCCCGCTTCGCTCGCTGCTGCTTACTCTCCTCCTGCTGGGCATCGCTGGCGGAAGCAATGCCTTTGCCCAAGAGCAATCGCCAGCCATCCGCATTCTGATGGACGCCCCCGGTCCCGGCTATCGCGAGATGGCGGCGCAGCCCGTCCCCGGCTCCGCCTCCGCCCCCCAGCCCGTGCTCTCGTACCAGCCCGGCGACATCCGCTCCGCGAAGCTCGTGCCCGCCGCCGGTGACGGGACGAGTCAGATCCAGCTCACCTTTCAGCCGCAGGCCATCGTGCAGGTGAAAGAGTACATCGAGTTCAACAAGGCAAAGCCAATATGCGTGGAGATCGGCGACTACATCCTGCCGCTCGACACCGCAAAGACCCTGCCCTGGACTGGCTCCGTCTGGCTGGAGGCCCGCCCCACGGCAAAGGCCCGCACCATTCTCGGTACGCTCAGCCCGACGAAATAATAATCCGCCCCGCCGCTTTTTTCTGAGAAAGGAACGAAATCCACATGGCAAAACTCTCGGAATCCGCCGTCCAGATTTACCAGGAGTATATGGATATGCTGCGGAAGCTATCCTGCAATCTCACGTCCCAGCCCTGGTTCGCCGAGGCCCCCTGGTTTGTGAGCAAAGGGATTTACGCGCGCGGCATCTCGCTCCAGCTCGCCCAGATCCATTGGCACAACCACGAGGGGCAGGGAATTCACCTGGAGACATGGATCGATGCCGACGCCGTAGCCCGCAAGGAGGTTTTCCTGGTGATGCACGTCGAGCCTCATGTTCCGAACCGGGCGGCTTTCAACGAGAAGTTTTGGCGTCTCGCCCAAGGGAAATTGCAGTCATGGGAGGGATTTCAACTCAACGAAAACAATGCGATGGAACTGTGGAAAAAGCGGGTGCCGCTATCGAAAACGGCGACGGCTTTGACCGAGGAGTTCAATCGGGTGAAAGACCTTGCGCCGGAGATAGACCGGGCCTTGAAAAAATCCGCCGCGCCGTAACATCCCCGGCTCGCTTCGGCAGAAATCCCAGGCGTTGCTCTCGTTACGGGAGCGGCGTATCCTGAAGCCATGAAGACCGGTCGTCTCGACGGGAAGGTGGCCCTCATCACCGGAGGCACGAGCGGCATCGGCCTCGCCACGGCCCAGCGATTCATCGCCGAGGGCGCACGGGTCATCGTGGTGGGGCGGAAGCAGGAAAAACTCGACGCCGCCGTGCAGTCGCTCGGTGACAGGGCCATGGGCATCGCCGCCGACGTGGGCAGCGTCTCCGGACTCGACGCGCTCGCCGCGCAGGTGCGCGAAGCGGCTGATCGCCTCGACATCCTCTTTGCCAATGCGGGCCTCGGCTCGTTCGTGCCCTTTGAGCGCGTCACGGAGGAGTATTTCGACCGCTGCTTTGACACGAATGTGAAGGGCGTCTTCTTCACCGTGCAAAAGCTCGCGCCGCTCATGCCGCCAGGCGGCTCGATCATTCTCACCGGCTCGATGGTTTCCGCGCAGGGCGTCGAGGCCTTCGGCGTCTATTCTGCGACCAAGGCGGCCATCCGCTCGTTTGCCCGCTCGATGTGTGTCGACCTCAAGGCGCGCGGCCTTCGCGTCAATGTCGTCTCGCCCGGCAAGATCGTCACCGAGCGCTACACGACGGAACTCGGCTTCACCGCGCAGCAGATCGAGGAGTTCAAAGCCCGCAATTCTGCGCTCACTCCGCTCGGCCGCACGGGAGAACCCTCCGAGGTTGCCAGCGCCGTGCTCTTCCTTGCCTCCGCCGAGAGCAGCTTCATTACCGGCATCGAGCTCTTCGTCGACGGCGGCCTGGCGCAGATTTAGGCATAGGCAATACGTCGGCATTCGCCGAACCAGAAAACCAGGAGAAAACCAGGGGTCAGTGTGCAAGATCTTGCAGGCGAGCGCCGCGTGAACGAACGCGAAAAGGAGCGTAGCGCTGCGCCGGGGAGTGTGCGGAGATCAGGCCAAAACGCACCGAAATGCGCTGCCCCAAGCCCTTCAGGAGTTCATCCAAGAGGGGAAAACGGGGGTCAGGCGTCAAAGATCAAAAATGACACTCCGGTTTCCCTGGACGCGAGTTCCTGCGCCATTCCTCACGGAGCAGGCTTGGCGTCAGGTTTAGCGCCAAAGCCGCGTTCCTTCAGCCACACGAGGCAGTCGCTGGTCCAGCGGTGGCCGTTGCCCAGGCCCATGCCGTGGCCGCCTTTTTCGTAGATATGCAGCTCGAAGGGCACGCCCTTCTCCCGGAGCGCGGCCGCAAAGGCCGTGGAGTTTTCCATCTTTACGCCCTTGTCCTCCCACGTATGCCAGATGAAGCAGGGCGGAGTTTCCGGCGTGACCTGTTTCTCGTTGGAAAGCAGCTCCACCAGGGCCGGGTCCGGGTTTGGCCCCAAGAGATTGCTTTTGGAACCCTGGTGCGTGTTCGGCCCCATCGTGATCACGGCATAACACAGCACGCCCAGGTCGGGACGGGAGCTTTCCCGCTCCACGGGATCCGGGGATTGAGGATTTCCCGCGTCGAAGTGCGTCAGGATCGTCGAGGCGAGGTGCCCGCCCGCGCTGGACCCCATCACGCCCACACGACGAGGATCGATCTTCCATTCCTCCGCTTTCTGGCGGGTGAGCCGTACCGCGCGCGCGGCATCGTTAAGCATGGCCGGGTGACGATATCCGGACTTGCCGAGGCGGTATTTCACGACGATGCCGGCGATGCCATTTTCGTTCAGCCACTTGGCGTAACCCTCCCCCTCGTGGCTGGCCAGCCCTCCGTAGCCGCCGCCGGGGAAGATCACCATGGCCGCGCCCGTGGCCTTCTCCGGCTCGGGCAGATAGACGGTGACGGTGGGAATGTCCTTCGGCTCGTTGCCCAAAGCCCCCGGCGCTCCATCCGGCCACAAAGGCAGGGGATCAAGAACCCTGGCGGAAAGCACGGCCGTCATCGCCACGGAAAAAGCCAGCGCGAGCAAAGCCCGATCGAACATGCGGGGAACGAATTTCATCAGGGGAAAGACATATTCCTTCCACCAGCAAAAGACCAGCCTCCCACCTCACCTCTCCGTGGCTCTTGGTTTCTCAGTGGGCGGCCTGCCAGAACCTCTCTGTTTTCATGAATATCACAAAACGAAACGAGGGAAAACTAGGGGTCAGTGTGGAATGGCGGTAAGATAAGGAAGCTTTTCGAGGGAGAGATTCCCGTGCAAAACGCTCGAAAAGCGCCTAAGAGCAGGCTTCGGCCCGGCGGTCGGGTTTCGAGGTTCCTCGTAAATTGCCTGGGAGGGAAGGAATCGGTCCGGAGCAAGACAGATCAATGCCAGCGACTCCCTTAGACAGGGCGAAATACTCTGAAACTGGCCTTATCTTAATGCCATTCACGCCTACCCCTGCTTCAGCCATGACAACTCAGTCAGTACGTACTACCCCTTAGTTTCAGCTCCCCAATCGAGCCATCTAGCCTCTCCCCATCGGCTTCAGCAAATTTCCGGTTGAGGGGGGATCCCCAGTTGTGGATGCTCGTCAGATTGGCATGAAGAGTCTATTCGTGAATGTCCTTGGGTTTCCCTGCAAGGAGGATGCTGGCATTGCCAAGCTCATGGCATTCACTGCAGCTCAGATCTTCATGGCTGAAGTTTTAGGTGTGGAAATTTCCGATGTACGGCGGGGAAACGAAACAGTGTTCTGGAGAGTAAAGTACCGGGCGAGGAACTATAATTGCCACTCTGATGGGTTGTTCCTCGATGTGGCTGTAACCAGGGTGGGGCGGGCGACATATATGGAGACGACTCTAGAAATCCATACAATGCCGAGGATGGCGCTGTTCTGTGGAGATGACGTCTCATGTCGAAATGGGGCAAATGCAGCCTATCGCAGTATCGACAGCGTGTCGTTCGATTTACGTTCGCAGAAAATATTGCTCGCTCGTATTTTCAGTAGTTTTACCTGTCAGCACAACGCTACCGAGTAATAAACCAAAACCCAACACACCAGAAAGTATATTATGGCAGAAGAAACCGTATTCTCAGACAGTAATGTAAATGTTACCACGACCCGCGTAATCATAAGTGGCACAACATATGCGCTACGTAACATTACCTCGGTCAAGATGGCAATGACCCCAGCCAAAATGGGATGCGCGATTCTGCTGCTCATATTTGGCATTTTAGCTCTCCTTGTAGGCCTTACAGGATTTTCGGAAAGTACTTCCACGGGTTTTGTTGGTCTTGTCTTCGCTGGGGTTATTTTGGGGCTCGCAATACTTTGGCTTCGAAGCAGCAAGCCGCGGTATCATGTTGCAATCGCTAGCGCTTCAGGGGAAGCGCATGCTTTAACGTCTATGGATAAGGACTATATTGAGAAGGTTGTTGCGAGCATTAACGAGGCGATTATTCGATATCAATAAGATGCGAGCAGGTGCGTTTTTTAGTCCCTGAGGAAAACCAGGGGTCAGTGTGCAAGATCTTGCAGGCGATCTCCGCGTGAACGAACGCGAAAAGGAGCGGAGTGCTGGGCGGGAATGTGCGGACTTCATGCCAAAACGCACCGAAATGCGCTGCCCAATGCGCCCGGCGTTTCGGCTGGCCACATGGGAAGGGGCTGGATTCTCGGACTCTCTGCCTGCGCAAAGAGAGTTCTGGAGAAATGTATGCTTCATGATACATTGAGTGCGGAATTGTATCACCAAGGCGACAAAATGCCGACTCCACATCAACCCAGTGCCGCCGTGCGGCGCGTCCTGCGCAAGCTCGGGGCGGACATCCATGATGCCCGCCGCCGTCGTCGTCTTCCCATGGCGGTTGTCGCGGATCGCGCCTTCACCACCCGGGCGACGTTGCAGCGGGTGGAGCGGGGGGATACCTCGGTCAGCATCGGTATTTACGCAGCCGTCCTCAATGCTCTCGGCCTGCTGGACGCCCTTGGCCAGATCGCCGATATCGGGCGCGACGAAGTCGGACAGGCGCTTGCGAGCGAGGCGTTGCCGCGACGGATTCATCTGCCGCGCAAAACACGAAAGCCACCCGATGCCTGACTTTGAAGTCCATATCGATCGGGATGGCCGCACTCTCCTTGTCGGATTGGCCCGCAGCAATCGCGTGCGCGGCAAGGAGGTCATCGGCTTTGAATACGCCGACTCCTGGCTGGATGACCCCGAGAGCTTTGCCATCGAACCCTCGCTGGGCCTGACTCCGGGCACCTTTAATCCTCCCGCAGGACAGGCCGTATTTGGGGCGATCGGCGACTCCGCGCCCGACACCTGGGGGCGGCGGCTCATGCAGCGGGCCGAGCGACGGCTGGCGGTGCGCCAGCGACGCGCCGTTCGGACATTGTCGGAAAGCGATTACCTGCTCGGCGTCTCCGACCAGACCCGGCTGGGGGCGCTCCGGTTCAGGCGGGATGATGAGTTCCAGGCTCCGGTGACCTCGGGCGTTCCCGCGCTGGTTGATCTCGGTCGATTGCTGCAAATCTCCGACCGCATCCTGCGCGACGAGGAAACCGACGAGGACTTGACGCTGATTTTTGCTCCCGGCTCCTCACTGGGCGGAGCGCGGCCAAAGGCCTCGGTCCTCGATCAGCACGGGCATCTCTCCATTGCGAAGTTCCCCAAGGAAACCGACGAGTACAGCATCGAGACCTGGGAGGAAATCGCCCTCCGCCTCGCCGGGCGGGCGGGAATCGCCACTCCGCACCACGAGTTGCTCAAGATCGCGGGCAAGGCCGTGCTGCTTTCGCGGCGGTTCGATCGCGACGGAGAGCATCGCGTCCCCTTTCTCTCCGCCCTGGCCATGATGTCCGCTCGCGACGGCGAGCGGGGGAGTTATCCCGAGATGGTCGATGTCCTTTCGCGGCAGGGAGCCCGGGCCAGGGCCGATGCCCACGCGCTTTATCGCAGGGTGGTCTTTAATGTCCTCATCTCCAATGTGGACGACCATCTGCGCAATCACGGCTTTCTCTGGCAGGGCAAGGCCGGCTGGGTGCTCTCTCCGGCGTATGATCTCAACCCGGTGCCGGTCGATCTCAAAGCCCGCATCCTGACGACCAATATCGACCTCGAGGAAGGCACCTGCTCGCTCGATCTGCTGGAATCCGCCGCCGGATATTTCAGTCTTACCTTGTCCTCCGCCCGAGGGATCATCAAGGAGGTGGCGGAGGCCGTCGCCACCTGGCGGGACGTGGCAAAAGCGGTGGGCGCCCGAGCCTCGGAGGTCTCCCGCATGTCCAGCGCCTTCGAGCACGATGACCTGCGACGGGCTCTCGCGCTTTGAAGCGTCGCACGTTTGGGGCAGGCCGGGGAAACTCTGCCTGATCTCTGGCGGATGAAGATGTGGAGATCGAGTCGGCAGAGCGCCCTACCGGTCTTTTTTCCAGCAGACGAAGCGATTATTTTTCGTGCACATCATTGCCTGGGTGACGGCTTCAAAGTCAAAACCCGGAAACCGTTCATCGGCGACAGCCAGCAGCAATCCACTGTCTGTTGCCCCGTTGGGAATGGCGATGCCCTTGCCTTCGACCGGCCCGATCAGCATGAAGTAGCAGTCCTCGACGGCAGGCCCTTCGTCCGTGGTGAGAACTCCCACCTCAATGATGTCGCTCCAGGCCAGGCGTTGCTCGGTGTCATCGGCTTTGATGTGGATGATGGAATTCTCATCGACCCTCACTGTTCCCAGGGGATTGGGTTTCGCCTCGGGCTTTTTGGAAAAGAGTCCCTTCAGAAACTTCCACATAATATCGAGGTGGTTTGCTTCTTAGCGAGTCGCTACTCCGTCTCCCCCCGCAACTCCAGCATGCGCTTGATCGAGTCCTCGATCAGGTTGTTGGGGCAGCTCGCGCCGGCGGTGATGCCGACGGTGAGGAGTTCCTTTTGCGGGAGCCATCCGCGCGTCACGACCTCCAGCTTGTGGTGGATGTCAAAGTGCCGGATCTCGTCGCCCGAGAGCAGGCACGAAGCGTTGCGGATGAACCACGTCGGGAGCTTCTTTTCGCCGATCTCGACGAGGTGCGTCGTATTCGAGCTGTTGTAGCCGCCGACGACGAGCAGGAGGTCGAGGGATTCCTCGAGCAGGCCAAAGAGCGCGTCCTGCCGCTCCTGCGTGGCTCCGCAGATGGTGTCAAAGTAGCGGAAATTCTCCGTGCTGCCGGTGTCGCGGTCGGCGATGGCCTGGCGCAGCATGCCCTGGATCTGCTCGGTCTCGCTGCGCAGCATGGTCGTCTGGTTCGCCACGCCGATGCGGTGCAGATGCACGTCGGGGTCGAAGCCCCTAGAGTGCGCGTTCCAGAACCGCGTGAGAAAGGCATTCTTGTCGCCCTTGCCCCGGATGTAATCGCACACGATCTCCGTCTCCTTCGTGTCGAGCACGACGAGGTAATGCCCGTCGCCTTTCGGCCCGAGCGCGCGCGATGCGGTGGCGCGGGTTTCCTCGTGCGAGGCCTTGCCATGGATCACGCTCGTGACCTGTTCGTTGGCATTCTGCCGCACGCGCTTCCACACGCTCATCACGTCGCCGCAGGTGGTGTCGACGATCTGGCAGCCGCGCGCCTTGATGGCCGCCACGGTATCCACCTCCGCGCCAAAGGCCGGCACGATCACAACATCCTCCGCCTGCAAGTCCTCGATATCCGCATCCGCCGGATGCGCCGCGAGGTGCCGGATGCCCATGCTCGAAAGCTGGGCGTTCACGTCGGGATTGTGAATGATCTCGCCGAGGAGCGAGATGCGCTTGTCGGGAAACACCTTGCGCGCCGCGTAGGCGAGGTCGATGGCGCGCTCGACGCCGTAGCAAAAGCCAAACTGCTTCGCCAGCCGCACCACTGTGTTGCCCCGGCGCATCACGCCGCCGCCGCCGCGGATCGTCTCCACGAGCTGGCTGCGGTAGTGGCTTTCGACTTCGGCCTGCACGCGGGACATCACATCCGGCGTGCGCAGGTTGACCCGGGCGGGAGAGGGTGGGTTGGGCGTGCTCAGTGGGCTTGTGGGCGTAAGGATTGCGTTTGGTCGGACTTTGCCGACTCGGATGTCGTTCCGACAGAAAAGCGGATCGCCCCCGGTTGTCAAATCCCGACAACTGCTATTGCACCCCGGAGCGTGCTTCGTATGATCCTTGGATGATCGAGGAACACGACTTTCACTACGCGCTGGAAAATACCCGCGTCGTGATCCAGCCGCAGCGCACGATCGAGACCTTTGGCTCGACCAGCTTCCGGTTCCTCCTCGTGAGCGAGCTCCTCGACCAGGTGAATGTCGTCCGTGTACGCGGCGGGCGTATCGAGGCCGAGCGCCCGCGCATCGTTGCGCCGCATCATTTCCGCAAGCTCCTCCTCGACGGCTTCGGCGATTCCGCCCGGGAATACGCCGATGCGGTGGAAAAGCTCTCCGGCGTCGCCCAGATCCTCCGCTACGGCTTCGAACTCCGCAAAACCGACCTGGAGCAAAACCTCGTCCACGACCCGCTGGAGGTGGTAGTCGCTCGGCTGGAGGAGGATATGCGGAGCCGCAATGACCCCATGGACACCCTCATCACCGGCGTCGACGACGCCTGGGAGGTCTGCCTCCTGAAGTTCACCATGGACCTCATCCAGCGCTCCGCCGGGGGCAATGTCGATGAGTGGAAGCGTCGCGGGCTCATCTGAGTTTGCATCCCGTTCCCGGAATGGTTTCTAATACCCGTCGATTGACCAGGACATGATGATACTCGTTCGCGCCCTCATCATTCTCTTGCTCGCCGGGGCCATCTTTGGCGGTTCGGCGTACTTTGCCTATGAGCTGTACTGGAAACCCCAGCAGCTCGACCGCGAGGACAAGAAAATGCAGGCCGAGGCCCCGCCGCCGACGCCCCCGCCGGATTACTCCATCGCCGTCTTTGACAAGACCGTCCAGTCGCTCAAGACCTCCACGCCCGAGGAGGGCCGCAAGGCTCTGGCCGACTTCATCGCGCAGAATCCCGCCTCGCCCAAGGTGGGCGACGCCAAGCGCCTCCTCGGCGACATGAATGTCACCGACCTCTTCACCCCCTCCACCGCCGGGGGCAAGGTGCCCTACACCGTGGGTCGCGGCGATGCGCTCGCCAAGGTGGCGTCGAAGATGAAGACCAACGCCGACCTCATCTACCGCGTCAACAACCTCGAGACGATCAATCTCTCCATCGGCCAGCAGCTCTACATCCCCCAACTCGCCACCACCATCGCCGTGGATCGTAAAGCCAAGACGCTCACGGTGTTAAACAACGGCGTTTTCTTCAAGGAGTACCCTCTCATTTCCGCCAAGGGCACGACCGTCGGCAACAACAAGGTCGCCGACAAGATCGCCCTCAATGGCTCGACCCGCGTCGCCTTTGGCGATAAAAACTATGCAGGTGCAGACCGCTGGCTCATGCTCGGCGGAGGCGTCGCCATCCGGGGTGGCGATGCGGCAGCGGAGACCCATCCCGTCGGTTTCATCGTTCCGACCGGCGATATGGAGGAAATCTTTCTGCTTGTTTCCCGCGGAACCCCGGTAACCATCCAGTGACTTTTTCATGAAAATCCAAGCCCTTGAATTTGAGAAGCCCATCGTGGAACTCGAGCAGAAGCTCGAAGAGATCAAAAAGCACGTGCAGGGGCAGGATATCGACCTCGATCCCGAGGTGCGCACCATGCAGGAAAAAGTAGAGGCGACACGCCGCGACATTTATGCCAACCTCACAGCCTGGCAGCGCGTGCAAATCGCCCGTCATACGTCCCGCCCCTTTTTCCTCGATTACGTCGACCAGGCCTTCACCGATTTCGTTGAGCTGAAAGGTGATCGCCTGTTCGGCGACGACGCCTCCATGCCCGGAGGACTCGCCAAGGTGGGTCCGCATCGTTGCGTCGTCATCGGCCAGCAAAAAGGCCGCGACGTGAAGGAAAACCTCCTGCGCAACTTCGGCAGCCCGCATCCCGAGGGTTACCGCAAGGCGCTGCGTCTCATGCGCATGGCGGAGAAGTTCCGCCTGCCCGTCGTCGCCCTCATTGACACTCCCGGTGCGTATCCCGGTGTCGGCGCCGAGGAGCGCCACATCGCCGAGGCCATCGCGGTGAATCTCCGCGAGATGATGGTTCTGGAAACCCCGATCGTTGCCGTGGTCATCGGCGAGGGCGGGTCCGGCGGAGCCCTCGGCATCGGCGTGGCCGACCGCGTGCTCATGCTGGAAAATGCCTACTACTCGGTCATCAGCCCCGAGGGTTGCGCCGCCATTCTCTGGAAGCACCGCAAGCACGCCCCGGAGGCCGCCGAGGCCCTCAAGCTCAACGCCTCGGAACTCCAGAAACTCGGCGTCATCGACGGTGTCATCCCCGAGCCCCTCGGCGGAGCCCATCGCGACCCCGAGGCCGCCTCGCTCCTCCTGCGCGATGCCATCGTCAGCGCCCTCGACGAACTCGTCCCCGTCGCCACGAACAAGCTGCTCCAGAAGCGCTACGACAAGTTCCGTGGCATGGGCCGTTTCATCGAAGGATAAGGCGAAGTCGGAGGTGGGATTTCGGAAGTCGGAAGTTTTTGCTCCGGCCCCGTGGCCGCTTCGATCAGAACGGGCGGCGGCGCTTTGCCGCCTGCCTGAGGGAGATTCGGACCACGCTCCTTTGTCGGATCGCTTACGCATCGAGACGTAGGGGCGGCCTTCACCGGCCTGCGGGGGCGGCATTTGGAAATGCAGCCTTTCTTTCCGCGCATGAGCGACGAGGGAACCCGCGTCTGGCGAATCTCCGCCCATGAGCGCCAGCCGCGAGGCGACCGAAACCGCCCTCCATTCCTCCTCGTTCAAGCGGCCCCCCTCATCGGAGCAAGAACTTCCGACTTCCGGAATCCCACTTCCGCGTTCGTCCCGCTCTGGACAGACGCGCCGCCATGACCGAGATTCCCGCCTGTGATGCGCGGCCTCCTCGTTGTCCTCTTTCTCGCTGTTTCGTGTCTTCAGGCTCCGGCCCAGGTTCATCAGGGCCAGACGCTGGTGACAGCATCGCTCGTGGCCGACACCTCGGCCATCGTGCCGGGCCAGCCCTTTCAGGTCGGCCTCCTGCTCAAGATGGCCCCGACGTGGCACACCTACTGGCGATACGGCGGCGACGCCGGATTTCCCACTACGCTCGACTGGATGCTGCCGCCCGGTTTCGCCGCTGGACCGATTGAGTGGCCTCTGCCCGAGCGCCTGAAGGAGCCCGGCGACATCGAGGTCTACGCCTACGGGGACGAGACGATGCTCCTCGTCACCATCGTTCCGCCTGCCAATCTCACTGAGAAAACCGTCACTCTCCGCGCGAAATCCTCCTGGCTCGTCTGCGCCGAGATTTGCATCCCCGGCAAGGCCGATCTGGAACTGACTCTTCCCGTCGCCCCGTCCGCCGAGCCTGCCAATCAGGAGCTTTTTGCCAGATACCGCGCCCAGCTCCCGAGCGCCGAGCCGCCGCCCTACCAGCTCGCCTGGACACAGGGCAAGGACGGCCTCGGCCTGGAGATCACCGGTCTCCCGCCCTCCGCACCCGTCGATGTCTTCCCCATTCCCACCGCCGACCAGCAGGTGCAGCATCCGGCTACGACCATCACCGGCCCCGGCTCCGCGGTAGTCGCCATCCCTGGCGTGAGTTCCATCCAGGGCGTGCTCGTCGTGGGTTCCGGTGCGGATCGTCGCGGCTGGATGATCTCATCCTCCGATACCGTGGAGGCCACCGCGACGCCCGCTCCTCAAGCCTCCGCCGCTTCGGCCATCAGCGGCGTGCCGCCCGTGACCTTCCCGCTCTGGAAGGCGCTCCTCTTCGGCTTCCTCGGCGGCATGATCCTGAACCTCATGCCGTGCGTCCTGCCGGTCATCTCGCTCAAGATTTTCGGCTTTATCCGGCAGGCGGGTGAGCATCCGGCAAAGATCTTCCGCCACGGTCTCGCCTTCACGGCGGGCATCTTCGCGTGGTTCCTCGGCCTCGCCATCCTCATCGTCGCCCTCCAATCAGCGGGGAATCACGTCACCTGGGCATTCCAGTTCCAGAACCCGTGGTTCAACTTCTTCACCGCCTGCATCGTCTTCGTCTTCGCCCTCAATCTCTTCGGCGTCTTTGAGATCATCCTCCCCGGTCAGGCCAGCAACGCCCTGGCCGAAGCCTCCTCCGGCTCCGGTTACGCAGGGTCGTTTTTCCAGGGTGTCTTCGCCACGCTGCTTGCCACGCCTTGCACCGCGCCTTTCCTCGGCCCCGCGCTCGGCTTTGCTCTCAGCCAGTCCGCCGTCGTCATCTTTGCCATGTTTGCCTCCGTCTCGCTCGGCATGGCGGCACCGTATCTCCTGCTCTCCGCCCAGCCCGGCTGGATGAAGATCCTGCCACGGCCCGGCGCGTGGATGGAGCGGCTGAAGCAGTTCATGGGCTTCCCGCTCATCGCCACCCTCATCTGGCTCCTCAGCGTCATCGGCGGGCAGAAGGGCCTCGACGGCGTCATCTGGACGCTCGCCTTTCTCGTCTGTCTCGGCCTCGCCTGCTGGATCTACGGCTCCTTCTGCGGTCCGCTGACGAAACCCGCCACGCGCTTCCTCGCCATCATTACCGCACTTGCCATCATCGCCATCGGGGCATGGCAGTTCGTCGCGCTCGCCTTTGTCCAAAGCCAGCCCCCGACTGCCACGGCGGAGGCCCCGGCGGGAAAGGATGGTATTGACTGGGTGCCCTTCTCGCAAAAGGCCCTCGACGATCTCCGCGCCAAAGGCACTCCCGTCTTCGTCGACTTCACCGCCGACTGGTGCATCTCGTGCAAGTTCAACGAACGCACCGCCATCAATGTCCCCGCCGTGCGCCAGCTCCTCCGCGACCGTGGCATCGTCGCGATGAAGGCCGACTGGACGAATGCCAATCCCGAGATCACCGCTGCTCTCCAGGCCTTTGGCCGCGCCGGGGTGCCGTTCTACGTCTTTTACCCCGCCAACCACGCGGAACCCGTCACCCTGCCGGAATTACTCACACAAACCATCGTTCTCGACGCTCTTTCGAAATAATTTTTCGTGGGCTGAAATGCCGGAAACGTACGCAATATTGCAACTGGTTGACGCCGGAGAGTGTGCAATGTTGTGTAAGGAATTGTGGGTTAAGTTGCTGATTTGCTTAATGTTGTAAGATTTGCGGCGATTGACAGAAAGGACGGGATTTCTTATTTGCCTCACTTGGCATGAAGGCGTCTCCTATTCTGGTTGCATTGGCGATTTTCTCTCTCGCCTCTTCCTCTCGCTGCTTCGCCGAGTCTCGTGGAAATACTGTCGGCTTCAACAGCATGAGCCAGCTCGGGCTGGGTCAGTTTTCGGTCAATATGGCAGGCGATACCTTCTCCAATGTGAATGGCATCACTTTCGAGTCTGATCAGAGATTACGGGTATTTGCCGACACTTTCGTGAGCAGTCCAGCGCCCGTGAGCCTTCTCGAGATGGCCTGCGAGACCGGGGCGGGTACGGCCTTGGCCGCGAAGACCCCCGGCCGCTTCCGGGTTCCGGAACCGACCACGATCGCTCTCTTTTTTGCCGCGGTCGGGACGCTGCTCCTCTTTCGCCGCCGACGACGCCGGATGGCTTAAGGCATCGGCGGTTCAATCATCAGTCGGTTTACGGGAGGGCATTCACCCTCCCGTTTTTTATGATCCGGCTCAGGCCTTCTCGAAGGACAGGTGCCCGTCCTTCACGTCGGCCTTGATCGTGTCGCCCTCGGCGAATTTCCCGTCGAGGATTTCCAGGCTGAGCGGGTCGAGGATTTCGCGCTGGATCACGCGCTTGAGCGGGCGCGCGCCATACGCGGGATCGTACCCCTCGCGGCCGAGGAATTTCTTCGCGCCCTCCGTGAGCTGGAGCGTGATGTTCTGCTTCGTCAGGCGGTCGAGGAGATGCTTGAGCTGGATCTCCACGATGCTCGCGAGCTGGCGGTCGTCGAGGCGGTCAAAGATGATGATCTCGTCGATGCGGTTGATGAACTCCGGTCGGAAGTGCTCGCGCAGCGCCTCGGTCACCCGCTTGTTGCGCTCGTCCTTCGGCAGGTCCTCCATGATGTATTGACTGCCGATGTTGCTGGTCAGGATGATGACGGTGTTCTTAAAGTCCACCGTGCGCCCCTGACCGTCCGTGATGCGCCCGTCGTCGAGCACCTGGAGCAGCACATTGAAGACATCGTGGTGCGCCTTTTCCACCTCGTCGAAAAGCACGACGCTGTAGGGCTTGCGGCGTACGGCCTCGGAGAGCTGGCCGCCCTCCTCGTAGCCGACGTAGCCCGGAGGCGCGCCGATCAGGCGGGCGACGGTGTGCTTCTCCATGTACTCGCTCATGTCGAGCCGCACGATGGCGTGTTCGTCGTCGAAGAGAAACTCCGCCAGCGCCTTCGATAGCTCCGTCTTGCCCACGCCCGTGGGGCCGAGGAAGAGGAAGGAACCGATGGGCCGGTTCTCGTCCTGCAAGCCCGCCCGCGCGCGGCGCACCGCATTGGAGACGGCCTTGATCGCCTGTTCCTGTCCGATCACGCGCTCCATCAGACGCTCCTCCATCTTCACGAGTTTCTGGCGCTCGCCTTCCTGGAGGCGGGACACGGGAATACCTGTCCAGCTCGCGACGACCTTGGCGATGTCCTCCTCGGTGACTTCTTCCTTGAGGAGGGCCGAGCCGGATTGCGCCTGCTTCGCCGTCGCTTCCTCAAGCTGCTTCTGCAGGTCGGGGAGGGCACCGTATTGGATCTCCGAGGCGCGGCCGAGATCGCCCTTGCGCTGGGCCTGTTCCAGCTCTGTGCGCAGGCGCTCGATCTCCTCGGCCACCTTCTGGGATTTACCGATCTCCTCCTTTTCCTTCTGCCACTGGGCCTTCAGGCGGGAGGACTCTTCCTTCACGTCGGCCAGCTCCTTTTCGAGTTTGGTCAGCCGTTCGCGGCTCGCCGGGTCCTTCTCTTTTTGAAGGGCCTGCTTCTCCATCTCAAACTGCATGATCTGCCGCTCAAGCTGGTCGATCTCGGTCGGCATGGAATCCAGCTCGATCTTGAGCCGCGACGCGGCCTCGTCGATGAGGTCGACGGCCTTGTCGGGCAGGAATCGGTCGCTGATGTAGCGGTCGGAGAGGGTGGCGGCGGCAATGATCGCGCCGTCCTGGATGCGCACGCCGTGGTGTACCTCGTAGCGTTCCTTCAGGCCGCGCAGGATGGCGATGGTGTCCTCCACGCTCGGCTCGTCCACCATCACGGGCTGGAAGCGCCGCTCGAGTGCCGCGTCCTTCTCGATGTACTTGCGATATTCGTCCAGCGTTGTCGCGCCGATCGTGCGCAGTTCGCCGCGTGCGAGCTGCGGTTTCAGCATGTTCGACGCATCGGCGGAGCCCTCCGCCGCGCCTGCGCCGACGATGGTGTGGAGCTCGTCGATGAAGAGAATGATCTCGCCCTCGCTCGCGGTGACTTCCTTGAGGAATGCCTTCAGCCGGTCTTCGAATTCGCCCCGGAATTTCGCGCCCGCGATCATCGCGCCGATGTCCATCGAGATGATGCGCTTGTTCTTCAGCGATTCCGGCACGTCGCCGCTCACGATACGGCGGGCGAGGCCCTCGACGATGGCCGTCTTGCCCACGCCGGGTTCGCCGATGAGCACGGGGTTGTTCTTCGTGCGGCGGGAAAGCACCTGCATCGTGCGGCGGATTTCATCGTCGCGGCCCACCACGGGGTCGATCTTTCCCTTGCGGGCCAGTTCGGTCAGGTCGCGGCCGTATTTCTCCAGCGTCTGGTACTTGCCCTCGGGGTCCTGGTCGGTCACGCGCTGGTTGCCGCGGATCGCCTGCAGGGCCTGCATCAGCTTGTCCTGCGTGATGCCCGCGGATTTCAAAAGCTTCGCCGCGCCCGTGTTAGAGCCCAGCAAGGCGAGGAGGAAGTGCTCGGCGCTCAGGTACTCGTCCTTGAGCTTGCCCATCTCGCCCTCGGCGCTGTCGATGACCTTGCGCAGGTCGGCCGAGAGCTGCGGAGACGAACCGCCATGCACTGCCGCGCGGCGGGAAAGATCGGCCTCCAGTTGCTGCTCCAGCGTGGCCGGATTCAGCCCCAGCTTTTCCACCAGCGGACGGGTCAGCCCGTCGGGCTGCTGGAGCAGGGCGAGGAGGAAATGTTCGGGAGAGATTTCGGAATGATTGCGCTTCGAGGCGAGGTCAAGCGACGCATTGAACGCCTCCTGCATCTTCGCGGTGAATTTGTCGGGACGCATACTATTCTAAGTATGCTCCCACCGCCCCGCCGCGTCAATTTGACTCCCATCAGCCCCGAAAATCCCCCTGTGGGAAACACTGGAGAAATCCACGGGTTTCCACGATAATTCCCGCCGGATGTACTCCTTCCTCGATCACAAGCTGGAACGCTTCACGCTCTCCAACGGGCTGGCCGCTCTGCTTGCCCGCACCGCCAAGGCCGAGGGGGGAGGGGAGAAGCTTGAGGGCCTCGAGCCCGCGTTGCTGGACTCTCTGCGTCGCACTTCTATCATCACTTCAGCCGTCGCCTCCTGTGCCATCGAGGGCATTACGGTTTCCGAGGCGCAAGCCGCCTCCCTGGCTGATCGGCAGGCATCTCCCTCCCGGCGCGAGGAGCGCGAGGTGCTCAACTACAAGGACGCGCTCGACTATCTTTACGCGGCAAAGCCCGCCGATCTCCGCCCGACCCCGGAACTCATCCGCACTCTGCACCGCCTCGCCATGGCGGGAAGCGCCCATGCGGGCGTTTTCAAAACGCGGGATAATTCGATCATCGAGCGCACCGCCTCCGGCGACCGGCTCCGCTTTTCTCCGCTGGGATTCGCGATGACGCCCCAGGCCATTGAGAGCCTCTGCCTTTCCTACAGCGAAGCCATCAACAAGGAAACCGCTGCTCCCCAGATCTGCGTGGCCGCGCTCGTTCTGGACCTCACCTGCATCCATCCGTTTCTCGATGGAAATGGCCGCGTCTCCCGTCTGCTGACCATCGCCGCCCTGCTGGAGCTGGGCCTCAAAATGCCGCGCTTCGTTTCGCTGGAGGAGATCGTTCAAAACCGCGATACGCAATATTACGCAGCGCTCAAGGCCTCATCCGAGGGATGGCATACCGGGAATCACGACCTCGCCCCCTTTGTCCGCTTCCACCTGGAAACCATCGCCACCGGGTATGACGACCTGAGCCTGAAGATCGCACGCACCCGGGAGCCGGTAACCGTGATTTTCGACGAATCGATCCACGCTCCCGTGCGAGATCGGGCTTTTGCCGAGTTTCGCCAGACCTACGAAAACGCCGCCTGGAAGACGGACAACCTCCGCCGCGTTGCCCGCAAGATCGGGATCGAAGGATACTCTTCCACGGTGGAATCCGAGGTGTTCGAAAAACTGAAACATGCTCATCGGCTGGCGGAGAGATGCCTGCAAAAGGCGGAGTTCCACCTCCACAGTCACCCTCAGGAGTAATCCCACCGGCCCTACCCGTTGATAGGGTCTTTTTCTGTTGCGGATTCCGTTGCGCCGCATCCAGACTGCGCGCCGAATGAACAACCTGAGCCTCGCCATTCAGTTCCTCCTGCAACTGGCGGTCATCCTGGTTTTCTGCCGTATCGTCGGGGCCATCGCGGCCCGCTTCGGGCAGCCTCAGGTCGTGGCCGAGATGATCGCAGGCGTCATGCTCGGGCCGTCTCTCTTGGGGCTGTTCTTTCCCGACTTTCAGCAGGCGCTCTTCCCGTGGGACCCGACCCAGAAAACCCGCGACACCCAGAGCTACCTCTTTCCCGCCTCCCAGCTCGGCCTCGCGCTCTACATGTTCGTCGTCGGCATTGAGTTCCGCGTCGACATCGTGCGGCAGAATCTCCGCAGTTCCGTCGCCGTCTCCGTGGCTGGAATGGCCGCGCCCTTCGTCCTCGGGGCCGCGCTCGCCTGGGGCATCTACCAGTGGACCGACCTCTTTCCCGAGCGCACCTCGCTTTCCAATGCCATGATCTTCCTGGGCGCGTCCATGTGCATCACCGCCTTCCCGATGCTCGCCCGCATCATTCACTTCAAGGGCCTCGCCGGGACCACCATGGGCACCGTCGCCCTCGGTGCCGGTGCGATCGACGATGCGACCGCGTGGTGCCTGCTCGCCGTCGTCCTCGCCAGCTTCGATAACAACTGGAGCCACGCCATCACCAACATCGCGGGCGGCGCGGGCTACGTGGCCGTCGCCTTTCTCGTCATTCGTCCGCTGCTCGGCTACTGCCAGCGCTGGATCACCAAAAACGACGAACTCACCGAATCCGGCCTCGTCCTCTGCCTCGCCCTCATGGCGGCGGGCGCGTGGTTTACCGACCTCATCGGCATGCACGCCGTCTTTGGCGCGTTCGTCATGGGAGCCGCCATGCCGCGCGGCATCGTGGGCCGCGACCTCATCGCCCGCATCCAGCCGCTCACCGTCGCGCTGCTGCTCCCGCTCTTCTTCACCTACTCGGGCCTGAATACCCGCATCGGCCTGCTCAATACCGGCTTCCTCTGGCTCATCTGCGGCGCGGTGCTCGTCGCCGCCGTGCTGGGCAAGGGCGTTGCCTGCTGGTTCGCCGCCCGCGCCACCGGCCTTCCAAACCGCGAGGCTCTCGGCATCGGCACCCTCATGAATGCCCGCGGCCTCATGGAGCTCATCATCATCAACATCGGCCTCCAGCGAGGACTTATCTCGCCCGAGATCTTCGCCACCCTCGTCATCATGGCCGTCATCACCACCCTCATGGCCTCACCCATCTTCGAGCGCCTCGTCGGCAGCCGCAACCCCCCGCAATCTCCCGCCCCGCCCACCGTCGGCCCGCAGCCCGCGCTGCTGTAGTATTGCCTGCGCCTCATTCTGCGCAGCCGGTATTTTCTCCATCCTCCCGGGCTCGCTTCTTGTTCCGGGGATGCCTGAACTTACCTGCCGCGGGAAACGCCCGGCACGGCGGGCAGCTCCGCTAGCGAGGAGATGTGGTATCGCGCCGTGTCGGAGCGGGGCACGTGCGGGCGCAGCGTTTGCACGGTGGGAATGCCGAGGCTGTTGCCCGCCGCGATTTCCGAGTCGGCATTGTCGCCCACGACGAGGGCCTCGGCGGGGGCGAGGCCGTGGCTGGCAAGGATGCGCTGGAACCACCCCTTTTTCCCAAGGCGCGCCGGTTCATCGATCGCGTCGACATACGTCTCGTGCAGGTACTGGTCGAGATTCAGGGCGCGGATCTTGCTTTCCTGCAGGCACCGGAATCCCGAGGTCACCAGCACGCGCCTCTGGGGGAGCCGCAGCAGTTCCGTCAAGTCCCCGTATCCGTGCATGGGATGGAGCACTTCCATCCGCGAAAAGGCTTCCCATCCGGCTTTCAGCATCTTCCGCGAGAATCCATGCCGCTCCGCCACCCAGTCCAGCGGATGCCGCCAGCAGTCGGCAAACGCCGCCTCCAGTGCCTCCTCGCCCAGCCTGCCATGTCCGGCCTCTCGTATGGCCTGAAACCCTTCCTCAAAGAGTTCCTCGCCCACCTCGCGGGCATCGGCGAGGCAGTTGTCGAGGTCAAAGATCACCAGCCTTGTTGCGGGGGTGGCGTCGGTCATGGCTGGGATGCGGTGCCGGGCCGGGTTTCCCGGCGGGCCGTCCGGATGCGCCCGATGATTGCGGGCAGGGCAACCGAGGGATCGAAACCAGAGGCGTTCGCCGGGCAAAATCGATTCATGCGTATCGTTCGACAGACGAAACGGCTACCAGTCTTCTCCCCAAAGCTCCAGCGCCAAACCTTCCCGGGGGCGGGAAAACCTCCTTCCGGGGAGGCTCAGGGAATCGCGAGGAAAAGCTTCGCCGCGAGGCCCAGAACAGCCGAACCCGCCACGACCGGAAGCACCGGCCAGCGGCCCTTCCAGATGCCGAGGAAAAACACGACCGCCAGGGCCAGCGCAAAAAAATCGACCCGCTGCGGCCCCGGGAAGATCACATGAATCCCGAACCAGACCGCGAGGTTCAGGATGATCCCCGCCACCGCCGCCGTGATGGTCGAAAGAGCGCCGCTCAGGACGCGCGAGCCGCGCAGCCTTTCCATGTACGGCGCGCCCGTCAGGACAAAAAGGAAGCTCGGGACAAAGGTCACCCAGAGCGTCACCATCGCCCCCAACGTGCCGGCCGCCAGCGGCGGCAGGGTGCCGGGATGCTGCCATGCGGCCAGGAACCCGACGAACTCCAGCACCAGGATCAGCGGTCCCGGCGTCGTCTCGGCCAGCCCCAGCCCTGCCACCATCTGTGACGCGGTCAGCCAGTGATAATGCTCCACCGCCTGCTGCGCGACGAAGGGCAGCACCGCGTACGCGCCGCCAAAGGTCACCAGCGCCGCCTTGCTGAAAAACATCCCCAGGCTGGCAAAGATCGCCTCGGGCCACAGGCAGGCCAGCGCCACCGGCGTCCACCACAGGAGCAGGCAGGTCACGGCGATGCGCACGGTCCGGCCATGGTCGAGCGGTTCGCGGTCGGGCAGGGGAGCCGCCGCCTCGCCGGAGGGTGGCCGGGCGAAAGAACGCGGATACCATCGCGCCCCGGCCGCGCCGATCATCGCGGCCGTCGCGATCACCGCGAGGAAGGAAATCTTGAAGACAAACAACGCGACAAACGCCGCCGCGGCCACCGCCCACATCGCCCGGTTGCGCAGGGCTGTGCGCCCGATCCGCAGCACCGCCGCCGCCACGATCGCGATCACCGCCGGCTGCAAACCGTAGAATATGGCCGCGATGGCCGGGACCGATCCCGCCGCGGCATAGAGCCAGCTCAGCGCCCAGAGCAGGATCGCCGCAGGCAGGACGAAAAGCGCTCCCGCCACCACGCCGCCCGCCGTTCCATGCAGCCGCCACCCGATATAGGTCGCCAGTTGCTGCGCCTCCGGGCCGGGCAGGAGCATGCAGAAGTTCAGCGCATGCAGGAACCGCTCCTCGCTGATCCAGCGTTTCCGGTCCACCAGGTCCGTGTGCATGATCGCAATCTGCCCCGCCGGCCCGCCAAAGCTGATGCACCCCAGCCGGAACCAATACCGGGCTGCCTCCCAGAATGTCGGCCTGACAGCGGCCGGGGCGGGTGGTTCGGGGTTCTCTGGCATGGACTTGCGCGACATCATTCCAGAACGAAGGGAAAAGCAAAACCGACTTTCCGGGCCTTCGTTACAATCTTGTCACGCAAGCGCCGTTGTGGTTGCCTTTTCCCTCGGTAGCCTCCCCAACGCACAATCCCACCTTTGCCTAGTCGGCCAGCCTATTCCAGTTATGTGTGTTTTCCAGATGTCGCAGTGGCCGCACGCCCGCTCGTTGGGCCGGGCTGCCCTGGCGATTTTTGCCGCGTTGGTTCTCGCCTCCGGCTCTCTCCGGGCCGCCGACACCGCCTCTTTTGATTTCCCGGTCAAGGACTCCACCGAGATCCCCGCCCGGCTGGCCGGGCCGGTGAAGCAGATCGTCTCCTCCGACAGCATCGGGTACACGATCTTTGCCCTTCAACCGGCGAATCCCGGCGAGGAAGTCCTCGTCACCGTCGTCTTCGAGGATGGTTCGGAGGGCGGCCCCGCTCTCCTCTGGATTGACGACTCCGGCCAGCAGGTCACGCTTTCCTCCAGCCTCTCCGACGGGGTGGAGGGCCGGAACCAGCGCACCGTCGCCATCCCCGTGGCCTCGGCTCTTTCCGGCGGGAGACTCGTGATCTCCGGCGATCAATCGAGGGTCCTCCGCGTCCGCCTCGACTGGCTCGCTCCGGTCTCCACCCTCGCTGCCGCCGACCAGCGACCCGGCCGGTATCTGGCGAATGACCGCCTCATCCCGGTCGATGCGGTCAATGGTCAGCCGCCCGTCGCCGAACCCGATGCCTGGATCGGCAAGGTCTACGAGGCCTTCCTCCAGGAGGAGCCGGCTTCGCTCGATGGAGCCGTCGAGTTTGTCGTTCCCCTCGGCGAGGTCGCCTCCCAGGTGCTGCTCTCCGCCCGCTTTCTTGGCCTCCCGCTCGACCAGGGTGTCTCCGTGTGGCTGAATGAGAAATACATCGGTGAACTGCGCCCCCAGGTGCCTCCGCTGACCGATGCCGGCTACATCGTCGATGAATCCGGCGACTCGTCCTATGCAGGGTGGCGGTCGGGTTCCCTCCTCATCCGCGCCTCCGATCTTTCGCAGGGGGAAAATTCGCTCGTCGTCTCCACCAGCTCCTCCGGTGTCTACATCCGCGATGCCGCGCTCCAGCTTCGCCCGGCAGCCTCTCCGGCTCCATCCCCAGGCCAGACCGTCTCCGCCGGAGACTCCGTCGATCTCGATTCGCAAAACCTCGATCTCTCGCCATAGTTACTCATGAGCTTTCCGTCCTCTTTCCCGTCCTCCCGGTCCTCCCTGCAATCCGGCTACACGCTGGTGGAGATCATGATCGTGCTCGGCATCATCGCCGTGCTCGCCGGGTCGGCCATCTACATGCTCGTCGGCAGCGTCGATACCGCCAAGGACCAGCGCGTCGACTCCGACATCCAGGCCATCAAGCAGCAGCTCAGCCTCTACGAGATGCAAAATTACACCTACCCGACGACCGCCCAGGGCCTCGAGGCGCTCGTCGTGCGGCCCTCGACCGAACCTGTCCCCCGCAAATGGCGTCAACTCTTGAAAGCCGTGCCTCTCGATCCCTGGGGCACCCCTTACCAGTATGCCTTTCCGGGCAAGAAAACCCCCGGCGGTTTTGACCTCTACTCCTTGGGACCAGACCGCAAGCCGAGTGAGGATGACGTGCCGAAGAACTAGGCGCCTCGCAGGCCGCAGCCGGGCCTTTACCCTCATCGAGGTCATCATCGCCCTGGCGATCATTGCGATCATCTTCGTCGCCCTCATCCCTCTGGCCGCGCCGTCGCTCTCCGAGCGCAGGCTCCGCCACGCGATGGACGACATCGTGGCCTTCGTCCGCTCCCATCGCCTCGCCGCCGAGTCCGCCGGCAGCGAGGTGTTCATTCAGTGCCACTCCGACGGCCTCATGGTGAACCAGAAGTCTCTCGCCGGTCGCGTGGAGATGCCCGACGTGCGAATGTCCATCCGCTTCCCCGGCGGCAAAATGGAGCGCGCCCACGGGCAGGTATGGCGCATCCTGCCCTGCGGCGTCGTCCTCCCCGCCACCGTGCGTCTGGAGGATGGCGGCTCCTGGCTGGAGGTGGATGTCGATCCGCTCACCGGCGACATCCTGGAGGAGCGGTACTCGCTCTAGCTCCATATGAGCAGGAGGACGTTCTCGAGGGGCTTCACCCTCATGGAGGTGCTGGTCGCCACGGCCGTCTTTGCCTTCGCCGTGCTCGGGCTGCTCTTTGCCCTCAATGTCACCACCGACGCCGCCCGCGAGACCCTGCGCCAGCAAGCCATCCGCGCCGAACTGCAAAACCGCCTCGCCCGTCTTTCCGCCCCGCCTTACGTCGCCGGCCGCCAGACCGAGGACCGCGACGGCATCACCTACGCCTCGGAGATCACCAGCGAGCAGGTCAAGGCCTCCGACCTCACCCTGCTCGGCGGGTATTGGCGCATCCGCGTCACCGCCTCCTGGAAGGAAAACGGCAAAAAATATGAATGGGACGTCTCCCATCTCGCCTTCAATGCGAAGCAATAGCCGCCCCGCCGCCTTCACTCTCGTCGAGGTGATCATCGCCATGGTGGTCTTCATGCTGCTCGTGGGCGGCATCTTCACCGTGGTCGGCGTCTCCACCACCTCCGCCCGCGAGGTCACCGCCATCCGGCTCCAGGGCGCTCGTATTGACTCCCTCCAGACCCTCCTGCGCTCGATCTTTCTCAATCTCCCCCCCGATGCCCGCATCGACCTGCGCATGCGCGAGGTCAAGGGCGGCGCCGCCGTGGAACTGCTCATCTTTCCCGCGCCGGATTTCATGGACTTCCAAACCGGCGGCAGCGGGGCGGGCCTCGCCATCGCGGCTCTGCCCGACGGGCGCGGTGCCTGCACCGTCTCCATGGCCAACTTTCGCTCGCCTGTCGGTGAGGAGCGTGAAAAGGAGATCGCCGCCGCCGCGTGGATTCCGCTCCTGCCCGACGTGCGCTCCGTCCGCTGGAGGTTTGGCCTGGCCGGCCAGCCGGTCCTCCAGGAGACGTGGGATGCCAACTCGGGCCGCCCCGTCTTTGTGGTTTTTGATCTCGCCCTCACGGATGGGGCGAGGCCGGAGTTCACCTTCGGCGTTCCCATCCTGACCCAGGGCTCCGCCCGCCCGCCTCGCAACTGATGACCTCCCGACCCGACTCCCGGCTCTCGCGCGGCGCGGCGCTGCTCCTCACCCTCTGGTGCGTCGCCATCGTGGCCATCGTCGTCGTCACGCTCGCCCGCGTGGTCGATGCCGATGTCGATACCGAGAAGGTGCGGGTGAAACGCTTCGAGGCCCGCGAACTCGCCCTCTCCGGCATGGCTCATGGGATGAACCCCAAGCTCGAGCGCGACAGCGACTTCTTTCATCACACCGCTCCCTCCGGCGGCGAATGGCATGTCCGGATCCTCGGAGAGGCCTCCCGCATCAATATCAACACCACCCTGGCCGACCGCGACAGCCCCATCCTGGAGCGTCTCTTTCGCCTCTGGGGACTCTCCGATGAGGAGGTGCGCGTCGTCACCGATTCCCTCGGCGACTGGGTGGATCGCGATGACCTCGCCCGCCTCAATGGCGCGGAACGGGAGCAGCTTCTCGACCAGGACCAGTACTCGCTCCCCGGGAATCGCAACTTCCGATCCGTCAATGAGATGGCGCGCGTGCGCGGCATGGACGCCGTGGCCCGGGTGAAGCCCGACTGGAGGGATTTCTTCACCGTCTACGGCAACGGAAAGATCGACATCCAGGATGCCTCTGCCGACGTGCTGGAGGCCGCCGGATTCACCTCCACCCAGGCCGAGGCCATTATCGAGGTGCGCAATGGCGGCGACCGCCTCCCCGGTACGGACGACGATACCAAGATCAAGGATATGAACTGGGTCGCCGAGGCCGCCGGCATCGGCCCCGACCAGGCCCAGAGCGCCCTTCAGAATTTCCAGCTCACCTCCGAGCCGACCCGGGTCGAAAGTGTTGGCATCATCGGCGGAACCCGCTACCGCATCACCTCTGTGCTCGACCGCAAGCAGGGCACTCCGTTTAGTTGGGAGGAGGAATGAGCAAAAAAGCCACAGGCATCCGCGTCGTGCGGCCATGGTGCAATGGGTGGGAACGCTGGGAGCTGATCCCATCGTCGCCCGCCGCCGTGCGTCCGCTTGAGCTGGCCGTGGCCGGGGAGGGAGACCTCTTCGCCGTGCCTGCCCGGCAGGTCGTGGCCGTGCCGTTGTGGCTGGATTCCGACGATCCGGCCGTGGTCGATGCCTCCGTGCTGCTGGAGATGGAGGTGAGGGGATTTGCCTCCGAGGGCGCTCTGCCCGACGCCGCGGTGCGGCAGATCACCAAGGAAAATGGCCGCACGCTGGTGGTCGTGGCGGTCTTTCCCCCGGATTTCGAAAAGCGCTTTCCCGACGTTGCCGCGCAGCGCTACGAGGTGTCTGCCGCCCTGCTTCCCCTCGATGAAGATTCGCTGACGGTGTGGCGGGAGGGCGGGGAATTCGTTGCGGCCTACACGCGCGGGAGGACGCTGGTGTACTGGACGACCTGGGACGCCGCCGCCACCGGGCGCGAGGTGCAGACCTGGCTGAGATCCGCCACGCTCGGCCTGCTGGCCTCCGGCGTCATCACCCGCCGCCCGGTTCACGTCGTGGTCGATGACGGCCTCAGTGTTTCTGATCTCGGGTTTGACTTCATCCCGGTCGTGCGTCCGCTCGGCCCCCCGGTTCCCGATGCGGCGCAGTGCGGCTGGCGGCCCGCCTCCGCCATCGAGGCGGAGCGGCGCAAGCTCGGTCGCGCCCGGTTTCGGCGTATCGGGCTGGCTGTCGCTGTCGCCTACGCACTCATCGCTGCCGTCGCGGGCGGGTATCTGGCCTGGCTCCATGTGCAGGCCGCACGGCTTTCCGCCGACGTGGACTCGCTCCAGGCGGAGGCCGCGCAGATCCAGCCCATCATTCGCCAGTGGCAATCCGTCGGCTCCAGCATCGACTCGCGGCGCTTCCCGCTTGAGATCCTGCGCCAGGTCGTCGAGAGCCTGCCGCCGCAGGGCATCCGGCTCACCATCTTTGATGTGACTCCCGAGCGGATCACCGTGGAGGGCGAGGCGATTTCGGCCTCCCATGCCACCAGATATTTTGAAACCGTCTCCCACCAGGGCGGGATGACCGATATCGACTGGCAGATGCCGCCCCCGGCCCTCCTGCCCAACAACACCGCGCGATTCCAGATCGTCGGCACCTCCCGATGAGAAAGCTCAGCCCCAGCGAGACCCGCCTCCTCGTCATCTTCGGATGCGTCATCGCCCTCATCGCCAATCTTTTCGCCCTCCGCTGGTATGTCGGGGCGCGCCGTGCCGCCCTTGAGCGGATCTCCGATCTTCGCTCGATGGGCGCGGAGTACCGCTCCGTCGTCGCCGAACGCCCCGTCTGGGAGGCCCGCCAGCGCTGGATGGAGGCAAACCCGCCCCAGGCCTACGCCGGATGGCAGACGGAATCCGCCTTCGCCGAGGACATCCAGAAAAGCCTGCAAAAGGAGGGCATCGCCATTGATTCCCAAAGCCTCCGCGAGTCGCGCCACGAGGGCGATCTCGTCCGCATGGAGCTGGAGCTCAGCCTCAAGGCCGATCTCGAGCACATCGTCCGCTGGCTCTATTCCATCCAGCAACCGGGCCGCTATATCGTCATCGAGGAGATGACTCTCAAGTGCCTCGACAAGGGCGACACCATGATTGTTCGCTTGCGTGTCACCAGGATCGGAAAGATGGAAGGAGTCGCCAAGTCGTCATGATCATGCGCCTTTCCGTGCCGGTCTTCGTTTTTGCAGCGCTCCTCGGCGTCGCCATCGCCCAGGAGCCGGCTGGCTTTGATCCCGGGTCCCGCGAGCTCTCCTACTATCGGATCATCTGGGAAAAGTCGCCCTTCGTCGCCCGCACCGCGGATACCGCCCCCCAGGGGCCGGCCCTGGCCCAGCGATTTGCGCTCACCGGTCTCGCCACGCTCGGCGACCGCCAGCTCGTCTTTCTCCTCGACCGCAATACGCTCACCCGCGTCGTCGTCGGCAATGGCAAGGACCAGTCCGGCGTCCAGATCATCTCGATTCAGAATCCCGAACGCCTCAAGGAGGCCTCCGTCACCATCCGCCTCGGCAACGAGGAGGCCGCCCTGAAGTACGATCCCGGTGTCGCCCTCGCCGCCAATCAATCCGCCCAGCCTGCTCCCGTCGGCCCGGGAGGAGGTCCGCCCGGCGGACCGGGGAATGGTGCCAATTCCAACATCCCGCCGACACCCGGACAGACCGCCTCGCAAGCCCAGCCCGGCGGCAACCCCCCTCCCGCCAACCGGCAGCTCCGCCGCCGCCTGATTAATTTCGGCAACCAAACCAATACCACCCGATGAGATCTCTCCTCGCCGCTCTCGCCTTCTCCCTGCTCGCCTCCTGGGCCATGGCCCAGGCTCCCGCGCCTGCATCACCCGCTCCCGGCAATCCCGCCGCCCCAACCGGACCGAAGGATACGAAGCTCCAGCTCCCCAACAACCCGATCAGCGACGTGCTGGAGTTTTACGAGGCTCTCACCAAGAAGCGACTCATCCGCGACGCCACCCTCACCGGCCCCAACCTCTCCATCGAGGCCCCCGACTTTGTCACCCGCGAGGAGGCGATCAGCATGATCGAGGCCGCTCTCCTGCTCAACGGCTACTCCATCGTCCCGGTCGACGACAGCACGGTGAAGATCCTCGGCAACACCAAGCAGCCCCGCAGCGAATCCGTCCCGCTTTTCTCCGGCCCCGCCTCCAGCCTGCCAAATAGCGACCAGGTCATCTCCTACTTCATGCCGCTCTCGTACGTCTCCAGCGACGAGGCGGTGAATATCTTCAACTCCTACGTCGTCCTTCGCCCCTACGGCTCGATCATTTCCGTGCCCAATGTGAACGCCGTCGTCATCACGGAAAACGTCCCCCTCGTGAGGCGCCTCATCGACCTGCGCAAGGTCATCGACGTACAGGGCGCCACGACCGTCACCGAGTTTTTCCCGCTCCAGCGTGCGGATGCCACCAAGGTGCAGGAAATGCTCGGTGCCATCTTTGAGAACTCCGGCACCACCTCCGCGCCCCGCCCCGCCGCGCCGCCCGCCGGGGGCGCTCCCACCACCTCCAATGCGACCGCCATCAAGGCCGCCGGCGGCAATGGCGTGCAGATCTTCGCCGACATCCGCACGAACCGCGTCCTCGTCATCGCCCCGGAGAAGCAGATGCCCTACATCCGCAAGCTCATCACCGACCTCGACGGAGCCGCTTCCTTCGAGGAACCCTACGAGCGCTTGCTCCAGTACGTCCGCGCCGCCGACATCCTGCCCGTCCTCGCCAACATGCTCACGGATGATCCGGAGAAGCAGAAGGAGTTTGAGTCTCAGCAGAATATGAACGACCTGAACCCCAATTCCGGTTCCAATCGAGGATCAGGTGGAGACAGCGGATCGTCCGGATTTGGCGGCGGGGGCTATGGAGGCTCGGGCGGTTCGTCCAGCTCGGGCGGCACCAAGCCCGACAGGCTGCAGGACCCGAACGAAAGCACCGCCCCGCTTTCCAAGATCGTCGGCAACGCCCGCATCATCGCCGACCGCAGCGTGAACAAGATCATCGTCATCGGCCCGCCGGACAGCCGCATCCGCGCCGCCAAGATCCTTGAGCTCCTCGACCAGCAGCCCAAGCAGATCTACCTCGCCGTGGTCATCGGCCAGCTCACCTTGGGCGACGGCATCGAGGCGGGCGTGGATTACCTCATCCACACCGATAACCTGAAGGTCCTCGGGCAGGGCACTGCGGCCAACCTCGGCAACCTCATACAGGGGCGCAACGCCACGATTGATATCGTTCCCGGCACATCCACCGCCGTCAATGCCGCCACCGACGTCGCCAGCACGGCGGCCAGCACCGCCCTGCCTCTCCTCTCTGGGCTGACGGTCTTTGGATCGTTCGGCGATTCGGTGGATATCCTGGTCCGCGCCCTCGGAACGAGCAACAAATTCGAGGTCATCTCCCGCCCGGTCGTTTACACGGTCAATAACAAGAAGGCCGTCATCAGCTCCGGCCAGCAGGTTCCGGTGCCGGAGAGCTCTCTGACCTCGGCGGTTTCGTCCAATACCACCACGGACTCCTCATCCATCGCTTCGACGATTGATTACAAGGACGTCGTCCTCAAGCTGGAGGTCATCCCGCTCATTAACTCCGAGAACGAGGTCACCCTCACCATCGCGCAGCAAAATGACAACGTGCAGGAGTACGTGCAGATTTCCAACAACAGCGTTCCCGTCGTCGGCACCCAGGAGCTGCGCACGACCGTCACCGTGCCCAACCGCAACACCGTCGTCCTCGGCGGACTCATCACCGACCAGGAGACTCGCGTGCAGACCGGCATCCCCTTCCTCAAGGATGTCCCCGGCCTCGGCTATCTCTTCTCTACCACCAAAAAGGACGTCACCCGCCGCGAGCTCATCGTCATGATCCAGCCCTTCATCATCGACAATAACCAGAAGCTCATGGAGGCCAACACCATCGAGCGCAACAACACCAGCTTCCCGACGACGATCTACGAGGACAAGATCCCCGTCCGCAAGGCCATCCTCCCCGAGACCCCGCGCGCCGAGCAGCAGCGCAAGGCCGAGGAGGCCCGGCAGAAGCAGGAGGAGGCCGCTCGCAAGGCCGCCCAGCGCCAGCTCAAGCTCCAGCAGAAACAACAGCAGGCCAACTGATCCATGCAAGACGGCGATTCACTCGTGGAGTTCTTCAGCCGGGCCGGTGAGGAGTCGGGCTTTCCCGACATCACCGAGATCCGCTCCCGCGTCGCCTCGGCGCTCCAGCTCCAGCAGTCGCCCGTCCGCAGCGTCCTCGATATCACCGGCCTGCCGGAGACCGAGTTCCTCCACTCGCTCGCCAGCCAGCTCGGCGTCGAGTGGTTCGCCCCGTCGAATACCCTCGATCCGCAAAACGAGCATTTCCCCGCCCGCCTCGCGCTGCGGTATCACCTCGTCCCGATCACGATGACCAGGGCGCACATCACCCTCGCCGGGTATGATCCGCTCGATCTCGTGGCGATCTCCGCCGTGCGCCAGGCCTTTCCTCAACACCGCGTGCAGTTCGTCGCCTCCACGCGCAAATTCGTCCTCAATGCCATCCGCGAGCGCTACGGCGTCGGCGCGGAGACTTTTGAGGAGCTCCTCGAGGGCCGCCAGGATCTCGACCACCTGGAGGCGACCGAGGAGGTGAACGTCCTCGATAGCGAGGACTCCGAGGCCTCGGTGATGAAGTTCGTCAACCAGATCATGCGCGAGGCGCTGAATGAGCGCGCCACCGATATCCACGTCGAGCCGCTCGGCACCGATCTGCGCATCCGCTACCGCATCGACGGCGTCCTCCACGAGGTGCCCGTCCCGCAGAAGATCAAGCTCCTCCAGGCCTCCGTCCTCTCGCGCATCAAGATCATGGCCGGCCTCGACATCGCCGAGCGCCGCATCCCTCAGGATGGCCGTATCAATCTCGAGCTCTCCGGCAAGCCCATCGACGTGCGCGTCGCCACCATCCCGTCTGTCACCGGAGAAACCATCAGCCTCCGGCTCCTCGGCCAGGAGCGTTTTGACTTTTCCCGCCTCGGCCTCGATGCGGCCTCCGAGAGCGTCATTCGCGGCCTCCTCGCCATGCCCAACGGCATCGTCCTCGTCACCGGCCCCACCGGTTGCGGCAAGTCGACCAGCCTCTACACCTTTCTCTCCTCGCTCAATACCAAGGAGCGCCGCATCGTCACCATCGAGGACCCGGTGGAAAACAAGCTCCCCGGCGTGATCCAGATCGCCGTGCGCCCGGAGATCAACCTCACCTTTGCCAACGCCCTGCGCAGCGTGCTCCGCGGCGACCCGAATGTCATCATGGTCGGCGAAATGCGCGACCTGGAAACCGCCGAGATCGCCGTGCGTTCCGCCCTCACCGGCCACCTCGTTTTCAGCACCCTGCACACGAATGACGCCGTGGGTGGCATCACGCGTCTCATGGATGTCGGCGTCGAGCCGTTCCTCATCAGCTCCGCCGTGCGCGCCTTCATCGCCCAGCGCCTCGTCCGCCGCCTCTGCCACGAGTGCCGCCGCCCGGTCTCGCCGAAGCAGTGGGAATCCGCCGGTCTTTTCGTCCCCGATGGCCACCACGTGTACGAACCCGGCGGCTGCGAGGCCTGCCGCGGCACGGGTTACCGGGGCCGCACCGCGCTTTACGAGATCTGCCTCGTGAGTCCGAACCTCCAGGAGCTCATCCAGCAAAAGGCCACCTTCAAGAACCTCCGCCGCCTCGCTCGCGAGGAGGGCATGATCACTCTGCGCGAGTACGGCTGGATGCGCGTCCGCGACGGACTCACCTCGCCCGCCGAGGTGCTCCGCGTCACCACCGTGGAGTCGGATGCCGCCGCCGAGGGCTGACAATGGAGACTTTTTCCTACAAGGCCGCCGGTCCCGGCGGCGTGGAATCCGGCACGCTCCAGGCCCGCTCCAAGGCCGAGGCCTACCAGCGCCTCATCTCCCGCCAGCTCCGCCCCATCACCATCGAGCGCGCGGGCGAGGGTGGGGACGCGTCGGCGCTGAGGAAATCCACTGGCGCGGTCGAGTTCACCGGGCGCCTCTCCGCCAATGAACTCCTCCTTTTCACCGAGGAGCTTTCCGAGCTTCTCGATTCCGGCCTCCAGCTCGACCCCGCCCTGCGCGTCATGGAGTCGAGCAAGGACAGCCCGAATATCGCCAAAGCCTCCGCCTTCCTCCGCCAGGAGGTGCGCGACGGCGTGAGCTTTTCCAATGCCCTCCGGCGCTGCGGCACCGGATTCTCCGAGCTCTTTTGCAGCACCGTCGCCGCGGGCGAGGCCGCCGGGGCTCTGCCCAAGATCCTGAAGCGCCAGTCCGAGTACCTCGCCGTCATCCTCGACCTCCGCAAGCGCATCGTCGCCGCCCTCATCTACCCGAGCATCGTTTTCGCCGCCGGCATCATGCTCATGGTCATCTTCATGACCTTTCTCCTGCCGCAGCTCACCGTCCTGCTCGGCAAGACGGGCAAGAAGCTCCCGCTCATGACTCAGATCATGATCGACACGAGCGACTTCATCACGCACTACGGCATCTTTGTCCTCGCCGCGCTGGTCGCCCTCGCCATCGGCTTCTGGGGGTGGAAGCGCAGCCCCGACGGCCGCGCCGCCTGGGATCAGTTCAAACTCCGCATCCCCCTCATCGGCGGCATCCTCACCGGGAAGTTCCTCGCCGAGTTCTGCCAGACGCTCGCCACGCTCCTGAACAACGGCGTCACCTTGCTCAACGCCCTCGCGCTTTTCCAGCACGCCACGGGCAATGTCTATCTTCAGAAGCTCCTCTCCGCCATCGTCGAGCGCGTAGGCGAGGGGGCTTCGCTCGCCGCCACCCTGCGCAGCCAGCCGTTCTTTCCCGGCATGCTCTGCGACATCGTCACCGTCGGCGAGCAAAGCGGCGACCTCGCCGCCTCCCTCCAGCGCGGAGCCAAGCGCTACGACCGCGAGTTTGCCCATCAGATCGAGCGCCTCACCGCCTTTATCCAGCCCCTCACGATTTTCGTCGTCGCCATCTTCGTCGGGGTGGTCGCCTATTCCATGATCACGGGCATCCTTTCCTCCGTCGCCAGCCTCCGCCCGTCATGAGCCGCCTGCTCTTCGCGCTCCTGCTGCTGCTCCCCGGCGCGCTTTTCGGCGCTTCGAGCCGCGCGGAGCTCATCTTCAACATCCAGTCGGCGATCAAGACGCAAAACTCCGCCGCTCTTGCCCAGTGCTTCAACTTTGACGGTGCCGACGACGCCACCCGCAAGGCCTACGCCCGCGTCATCAAGAGCATGTGCACCTGGCCCGCTCCCATCGTGCAAACCTCGGAACGCGACGGCAAGGGCCAGCTCAAGATGGTGAAGGACGGCCGCTCCGTGCATCTCAATGGCGACTGGACCTTTCAGGTGCACCTCTACGCCTCTCCCGATAAAAAGCAGGGGTTTGTCTTCCCCGCCGGGCAGGTCCGCGGCGATTATTACATATTGCTAGCTATCCCGGATTAGGCATCACCACAGGGCTGCGGGGTTTGTTACAAAACCGTAACCTGTGGCCGTTTGACCCATTTTAAAGCGCACGGTCAGATTAGGCGTTCATGCCTAGGCCGTGTTTTCACAGTTCAACTCTCCGCCGCGTCCGCGTGGTGGGTACGTCGCTTCGTCGCGGCGTGCTCGCCTGTGTCTGCGTGTCGGGCCTGTTGAGCCTGCGCGTCTCGGCCCAGGAAACCGTCGCTACCGCTTCGGCGCAACCTCCTGCCGACCAGCAGGCTGCGCAACAACCGTCCGCCGAGGAACCAACGCTTTACATTCGTGAATATCGCGTCGTCGGATCGAAGGCCCTCGATCGCGGTTCCGTGGAGGAGGCCGTCTACGGCTATCTCGGGCCGGGTCGCACCGCGCAGGACGTGGAGGGCGCTCGCGCCGCACTCGAGAAAACCTATCGCGACAAGGGGTTTCAGACCGTTTCTGTTAGCGTTCCCATGCAGCGCGCCGCCAATGGCGTGGTCTTTCTCCAGGTCGCCGAGGCTCCGGTCGGCCGTCTCCGCGTCAATGGCTCGCGCTTCTACGATATTAACAAAATCAAGGCCCGCGTCCCTTCGCTGGCCCAGGGCACGCTGCCTAATTTTAACAAGGTCGAGAAAGAGATCATCGCGCTCAATCAATCCGGCGACCTCCAGATCACGCCCTCTCTCTCGGCGGGCGTCATGCCCGGAACGGTCGACGTGAATCTCCTCGTCAAGGACAAGCTCCCGCTGCATGGAAGCGTGGAGTTGAACAACCGCTACAGCGCGAACACCACGCCGCTGCGGCTGGACCTGAGCCTGCGGTACGACAACCTCTGGCAGCTCGGGCACACGATCGGGTTTGGGTTTCAGATCGCGCCGCAGCGCATCCAGGACGCGCTGATTTACTCTGGATACTACATCGCGCCCGTGCCGGGCGTGGACTGGCTGAGCGTGATGGCGCAGGCCATCCGGCAGAACAGCAACGTGTCGACGCTGGGTGGTTCCGCCGTGGCGGGCAACGGCTCGGTCATCGGCGGGCGGCTTCTCTTTGACCTGCCGGGCAAGAAAGGCTTCTTCCACTCGGCAAACTTCGGAGCGGATTACAAGGACTTCACCCAGGATCTGAGCATCAACGGAGCGACGACGGGATCGCCCATCCAGTATTTCCCGTTCTCACTCAGCTACACGGCGGCCTGGGTGGGCAAGAACTACCAGACCGAGTTTAGCGGCGGGGTGACGTGGAGCTTCCGCGGGATCGGCAGCGACGAGACGGATTTCGACAACCGGCGTTATGCGTCGGATGCGAGCTTCTTCTACTTCCGTGGGAGCCTGGGCAATACGCTGGATCTGCCCTGGGGTTTTCAGGCGTATGGACTCGTCCAGGGCCAGGCCAGCGCGCAGCCGCTGGTGGATACCGAGGAGTTTGCGCTCGGCGGTTTGAATACCGTGCGCGGATATCTGGAAAGCGCGGTGCTGGGCGACAGCGCCTTTGCCGGGACGCTGGAGCTGCGCAGCCCGTCGCTCTTGTGGTGGGCGCCGGAGGGCAACGAATGGCGCGTCTTCGGGTTCCTCGATGGCGGTGTGGCCTGGGTGAACGACCCGCTGCCCGAGCAGCAGGATGAGTTCAGCCTGGCGAGCGCGGGCGTCGGCAGCACGATCAGGCTCTTTGAACATCTGAACGGCTCCGTCGTGCTGGGCGTGCCCTTCATCACCCAAAGCCCGAACACCGCGTACGACCCGCTGCTTTCCTTCCGGGTCTGGGGCGAACTGTAAAAAATTTCTATGCAGGTAAGAACATTCATAACGGCCATGGCTTTGCTGGGGGCGACCCTTGCAACGGGAAGCGCGTGGTGGGACAAGGACTGGACGGCGCGCAAATCGTTCACGATCGACCCGACGGCGCAGGGCGGTGACATATCGGAGCCGGTCGGCCCCGGCGTCGTGCTGGTGCGCCTGCACAGCGGGAATTTCAACTTTGGAGCAGTCAAGGAGGACGGCAGCGACCTGCGCTTCGTCGCCGAGGACGACAAGACCGTGCTGCCCCACCAGATCGAGAAATGGGACGGGCTGCTCAACGAGGCCTTCGTCTGGGTCAAGGCCCCCGAGATCAAGCCTGGGGCGAAAGCGACCTTCTGGCTCTACACCGGCAACCCCGAGGCGACCGCGCTGGACGCGAAGGAAGCCAAGGGCGCGTACGACGCCGACACCGTGCTGGTCTACCACTTTGCCGGAGCCGGAGCGCCGCAGGACGCGAGCGAAGCAGGCAATACGGCGGAAAACGCCGGGACGGCCTCCGAGGGAGCGATCATCGGCGGCGGCCTGCGCCTGCTGGGAGCAAATCCGCTGGTTTTGCCCGGATCGAGCTCGCTGGAATGGTCCGACGGCCAGGCCTTCACCTGGTCGGCCTGGATCAAGGAAAGCACGCCCGCGGCGAATGCCACGCTCTTCAACCGCACGGCGGGAGGCAATGGCTTCCGCATCGGCGTCGACAACGGCGCGCCCTTCGTCGAGGTGACCGACGCCGGCGGAGTCAAACGCACGCCCGCCGGACAGCCGCTGCCCGCCGCGAGCTGGAAGCATCTCGCCGTCGTTTCCGATGGAGCCAAAATCAAGCTCCTCGTCGATGGCGCGGAATATGCCTCCCTCGATGCAAAGGTGCCTGCGATCAACGGCCCGTCCTATCTGGGCGCGACCGGCCCCGATGCGACGGGCGGATTCGTCGGCGAGCTCGATGAGTTGGTGATTTCCAAGATCGCGCGCCCGGCGGGCTGGGTGAAATTCACCGCCATCAACCAGGGCGGCAGCGACGCCAGCACGAAGCTGCTCGTTCCCGGCGAAGACGAGGGCGGCGAGGGACACAGCACGATGGACCACATCATGGAGCACGTGTCGATCTTTGGCGACATCAGCAAGTCGCTCACCTTCGACGGTTGGGCGGTCATCGTCCTCTGCTCCATCATGGCCATCCTCGGGTGGGGCGTGGCGGTGCAAAAATTCCTCTACCTCAACCGGGTCAAGAAAGGCACCGACCAGTTCATCCAGCAGTGGGAGGAGGTTTCCTCCGATCTCACGAAGATCGACCACGCCGACGAGGCCAGCGTGAAGGCCCTCGGCGGGGCCAGCGTCAAGCAGCAGAAGCTCATGCTGCAAAGCCCGCTCTATCACATCTATCACATCGGTTCGAAGGAGATCAGCCACCGCATCAAGGAGGATAAAAACAAGGGTCTCTCCGCCCGCTCGATCCAGGCCATCCGCGCCAGCCTCGAGGGCGGCCTCGTCCGCGAGGTGCAGCACCTCAACGGCAAGCTCGTGTTTCTCACCATCAGCATCGCGGGCGGCCCCTACCTCGGGCTGCTCGGCACGGTCATCGGCGTTATGATCACGTTTGCGACCATTGCCAAGACGGGCGAGGTGGAAGTCAATTCCATCGCTCCCGGTATCGCGGGCGCGCTGCTCGCCACCGTGGCGGGCCTGTTGGTGGCCATTCCCGCGCTCTTTGCCTACAGCTACCTGAGCACGCGCATCAAGGAAACCGTCAGCACGATGCAGACGTTCATCGACGAATTCGTGACGAAGATGGCGGAGTTCTACCCCACGCCGGAATAAGCCCATGGACGCCGGAGGAGACAACAAGAGTTACGACGACATCAACGTCACGCCGATGGTGGATCTCTACCTCGTGCTGCTGCTGATCTTCATCATCATGACGACGGCAGGCGTGCAGGGCGTGAAGGTCGATCTCCCCAAGGCAAGCAAGAGCCCCGCGCTGGAAGGCCCCAAGAGCAAGGCGATCACCGTGAACAACGAAGGCAAGATCTTCCTCGATACCGTGCCCGTGACCCTGCCCGAGCTGGAGCAAAAGCTCAGCCAGCACAAGGCGAAGTTCCCGGACTTCCCGGTCGTCATTCGCGGCGACCGGCTCACCCACTATCAGGGCGTGATGGACGTGCTCAACGTCGTCGGTCGCCTCGGGCTGACCAAGGTCGGCCTCGCTACCGAAGCCAGCAAATAAGCCCTCATGCAGGACGAAGACACACCCACATTCTTCCAGCGCTACCGCGTGATCATCATCGCGGCCGGCGTCGTCGCGCTCATCGCGGCCGGGTGGGTTGCCTTCGGACCGAAGAAGGAAAAGAAGCGCAGGTCGACCGCGAGCGTGATGAACATCATGCCTCCGCTGCCCCCGCCGCCACCACCACCGACCCCGCCGCCCGCGACGCCGCCTCCCCCGCAGGAGCCGCCGCCGGAGCAGACGAAGCAGCCGGAATTCCAACCCGAGGAGCAGCCTGCTCCTGAACCGCCGCAGCCGCCCGACAACCCGCCGCCCGCCATGGGCACGGCGCTGCAGGGCGACGGCCCCAACAGCTTTGGCCTTTCCGGCACCGGCAACGGTCTCATCGGAGGCCGCGGCAATGGCAAGGGCGGGGGAGGAGGAACCAAATACGGCTGGTACGCAGGGCAGGTCCAGGCCCGCGTGCTCGAGGCGATGCAGAGGCATCGCAAGCTGCGCAGTTCTGCCCTGACGGTGCAGGTGCGGATCTGGGCCGACAGCAACGGGCGCGTGACGCGCGCCAAGGTGAGCGGCACGAGCGGAGACGCCGCCACCGACCAGGCCCTCGAGCGCGAAGTGCTCACGGGCCTGCAACTCAGCCAGCCGCCGCCCGAGGGCATGCCCATGCCCATCGTGATGCGCATCACCGCGCGACGACCCAACTAGTTTTCATGAAGAGACAGACCAACCCACGCCGAATGATGAATTGCCTCCTCCTGCTCGCAGGCGGAGTGGCTCCGCTCGTCGGCGCGCACGGCCAGGAATCTGCCCATCCGGCGCCCTCGCCCATCATCAACCAGAGCGGCGGACGCACCCGCATCATTTTCGACTACGCCGAGCCGACTCCGGTGGCTGCCTCGCCGACGCCCACGCCTGCGGCGACCCCGACCGCCTCGACCTCGCTCTCCACACCCGAGCCCTGGCCGCTCGGCACGCCTGTGCCCGCCGCCACCCCGGAAAGCACCCCGGCAGCGACTCCCACACCTGCCGCGATTTCCACGCCGGAACCAGCCGCCACGCCCGAGCCGGTGGCGACGCCGACTCCCACGCCCATCGCCGCCACAACCCCGGTTTATCTCAATACCCCGACGCCGAAGCCGCTGACCGACATCACGCCGACCCCGGCCAGCCCCGTCGCCGAGGCGACGTCCATTCAGGCCGAGGCGACGCCTGCGCCTTCGCCAGTTGAAGCTGCGCCAGCTCCGGCGGTAGCGGAAGCCACTCCGGCCCCGAGCGCTGCCCCGGTCGTTTCAGAAACCACCCCGACGCCCGCACCGAGCGCCGCGCCCGCAGTGGCGGAAGCCACGCCCGCGCCGACGCCGGAGGAAACCCCGTTGGAACAGCGCCCGGCGGAAGTCTTCCCGAATCCCGCCGCCAAACCGCAGGCCATCGCCACCTCGCCGACTCCGTCGGTCGCGCCCGCCCCGGCCACCCTGGATGCCGCATTTCCTGCTCCCACCGCCCCGCCGCAGCCCGTGGCCGCGATCGATCCGCAGCCCGTCGCGGAGCCTGCTCCGACCCCGCAGCCCGTGCACACAGCCGCCGCGCCTCAGGCCGAGTCGGTGCCCGATGTCGCCGCCGCCGCCGAATCAGCCAACCTCGCGCTGCCCGGCGCGCAGGACAAGCGCCCCGCCTCGGATAACGTGACGATCAACCTCATCAACAAGCTCGTCCAGCGCGGCCTCCTCACCAAGGAGGACGCCAAGGACATGATCGCCCAAGCCGAGGCGGAAGCCGAAGCCGCCCGCGCGCAGGCCCAGGCCGACATGTTTGCCATCGCGCAGGTCGCCGCCGCCCAGGCCGTGAGCGACCAGGGTGCAGTGGCTCAAGCCCAGGCCGGACCCGCGCCATCCGATAGCGATGTGCGCGTGACCTACATCCCCGAGCCGGTCAAAACGCAGATTAAAGAGGACATCAAAATGGAACTGGTCAACGAGAGCCGCGCCTCCGGCAAGCCGCTCCTCGGCCCGAATGTTGCGAGCTTCCTGCCCGCCTGGGTCAACCGCGTCCATCCCTTCTTTGACCTGCGCCTGCGCTACGAAGGCATCTTCTATCCCGAGGGCAACGACGTCACTGGCGCGTTCCCGAACTTCAACTCCATCAACACCGGCCAGCCCTTCAACACCGCAGGCGACCAGTTCTCGCCGCAGTACAACGCCGACCAGAACCGCAACCGCTTCCGCATCCGCGTGCGCGGCGGAGCCGAGATGGATCTGACCGACAACTTCACCACCGGGTTCCGCATCGCCACCGGCGAAACCAATTCCCCCGTCACGACCAACCAGACCATCGGCCTGGCCAACAATGGGCAGGGCGGCCAGTTCAGCAAATACGCCATCTGGCTCGACCGCGCGTATTTGAAATACGAGCTTAGCGCGAAGGATGAGGACCGCAGCCTCTCCGTCATCGGCGGCCGCTTCGACAACCCTTTCTTCAACACCTCGCTCATCTGGGATGACGATCTCGGCTTTGACGGCGCAGCCATGGTGGCTCGCTACCAGGTCTTCGACGGATTCACCCCATGGCTCGTGGGCGGAGCGTTCCCGGTCTACAACACCGACCTGAACTTCTCGTCCAACCAGCCGCAGAAGTTCGCCAGCTACGACAAGTTCCTCTTCGGCGGCCAGCTCGGCTTTGACTGGTCCCCGGCCAAGGACTGGAAGGTGAAGTTTGGCGCGGCCTATTACTACTTCTACAACATCGAGGGCAAGCTCTCCGATCCCTACACCCCGCAGAACATCAACGACGCGGGCAACACGGACAACAGCCGCCCGTCCTTCGCCCAGAAGGGCAACACCTACATGGCCCTGCGCGACATCGTGCCCGATGCAAGCAACGATTATGGCACAATCAACCAGTGGCAGTACTACGGCCTCGCGACGAAGTTCCAGGACTTCACCGTGACCGCACGTATTGACTACAATGGCTGGGAACCCGTCCAGGTGTCGCTCATCGGCGAGTACATCCAGAACCTCGCCTTCAACAGCAGCGCGATCAATGAAATCGCCGTCAACAACCGCGGCGCGGTCGACACGACCGAGCTGGACACCATCGGCGACTTCGAGGGCAGCCCCTACGGCTGGAACATCGAGCTGCGCGTGGGCACTCCCGCACTGGCCAAGGCGTGGGACTGGTACATCTCCGGCGGCTACCGCTACATCGGCTCGGATTCCGTGGTCGACGGTTTCAACGACTCCGACTTCGGCCTCGGCGGCACCAACATGCAGGGCTACACCGTCGGCGCGGCCGTCGCGCTCAACCCCAACGTCTGGCTGGCCGTGCGCTGGTACGGCGCGGAAAACATCGCCGGGCCGACCTACAAGGTCGACGTCTTCCAGTTCGACCTCAACGCCAAGTTCTAATGAAAAAACTATTAGCCATCCTGTTGCTGCTTAGCCCGGCGCTGCTCCATGCAGCGGGCGCCGAGGAGGGAGACCCCGTGGTCGCCAAGCTCCGCGAGGCCCTGCGCAACACCATGCTCCAGATGCGCGACGTGCAAGGCCAGCTCGCCAATGCCCAGGCCTCCCAGATCGCCAGCGACGCCAAGGTGAAGGAACTCACCGCCCAGAACGACAAGCTCACCAAGCAGATGATCGAGGACAAGAACGCCTCGACCAATACCATCGCCGAACTCAACACCCGGCTGGAGGAGCAGGGCGTCGTCATCCAGAAGCTCAACGCCACCGTCGACCAGTGGAAGCGCGGCTACAACGAAGCCACCGCCCTGGCTCAGAAGAAGGAGGCCGAGCGCGCCAAGGCCGCCGCCCAGATCATCAAGCTCGACCGCATCGTGGCCGACCAGCAGATCAAGAACGTCCAGATGTACAAGGTCGGCACCGAGATCCTCGACCGTTACGAGAAGTTCGGCCTCGGCGAGGCCATCCTCGCCCGCGAGCCCTTCGTCGGCATGACGCGCGCGAAGTTCCAGACCCTCATGCAGGACTATCAGGACAAGCTCGTCGACCAGCGCATTTCCAGCACCAGCAGCAGTACTACCAGCCCAACTTCCAGCAGCAATGAAAGCCGTAACCATTAGCATCATCCTCCTCGCCGCCGCGCTGACCGTGCGCGCGCAGGACGCCACCACCGTCATCGCCAAGGTCGGCGACACCGAGCTCAAGGCCAGGGACCTCGCGCCCTACCTCGCCTCGCTGTCCGCCGACGACCGCGCCGCCCTGACCAAGAACCCCGCCCTCCTCAACCAGGTCGTGCGTTCGTTGATCCTTCAGCAGGTGCTCCTGAAAGAAGCCCTCTCGGCCAACTGGGACAAGCGCCCCGAGGTCGTCGAGCAGCTTGAGCGCCTGCGCAAGAACGCCATCGCCGAAGACTACCTCGTCACCGTCGCCAAGGTGCCCGACAACTACCCCGGCGAAACCGAACTCAAGACCGCCTACGACGCCCGCAAGGACCAGCTCCAGCTCCCGAAGCAATACCAGCTCGCCCAGATCTTCATCGGAGCCGATGACGCCAACGCCCAGGCCAACCTCGACGCCGTAACCAAGGCGCTCAAGGCCGCCAACGCCGACTTCGCCGCCATCGCCAAGGACAAGAGCCAAGAACCCCAAAGCGCCGCCCGCGGAGGAGAAATCGGCTGGCTCACCATCGCCGCCGTCCAGCCCGAGATCCGCGAACGCCTCGCCAATGCTAACAAAGGCACCGTCACCGAAGCCATCCGCCTTCCCGACGGCTGGCACATCATCAAGGTCCTCGACGTGCGCGAACCCCGCACCGCCACCCTCGAGGAGGTCAAACCCCGCCTCATCGAGGTCCTGCGCAACGAACGCGCCAAGTCCAACCGCGAAGCCTACCTCGCCCAGCTCCAGCAAAAGAACCCCGTCTCCCTCAACGAACTCGCCCTCGGCTCCATCCTCGCCGGACCAGTCAAAAACTAACCCTTCCGCCCTCGCGTGAAACTCCTCCGCACCACGATCGTCCGCCGCCTGAGCCGTCCCACGGGACTGCTCATTGCGGCGCTCTGCCTGCTAGCCCTGGTCCGCCTCGGCTACGCCGGCGACATCCTGCGCGGAGGAGCAGCCAATATTCCCGGGAAGCGAAGCGGCTCGTCGGCGACTTCCTCGGCATCGAATGAAGCCGCGGCGAATGTCAACGCGGCAGCCAAGGATCGTCTTGCGCGTACTACCGCCGCCGTGAACGCGGTCAAGAACATGCAGCAGAAGGCTGCTGCCGCCGCTTCCGTACCCGATGGATTGGGGACAGGGGGTCTCAAGGTTCTCGAAGGAGCCGGCGCCCGTTGGACCGGCGCGAGCTTGCCGACCCAGAGCGGTACTACCGTCAATATCCGGCAGAATGAAGCCCAGGCGATTCTTCACTGGGAGACATTCAATGTGGGACGACAAACGAACCTGAATTTCGACCAGAGCAAAGGCGGTTCCGATGTCGGGAAATGGGTCGCCTTCAACAAGGTTTTCGACCCGTCCGGAAAGCCGTCGCAGATTCTCGGCCAGATCAATGCTCAGGGACAGGTTTATATCATCAATCAAAACGGTATTATCTTCGGCGGCGGCAGCCAGGTGAATACCCGCGCGCTGGTGGCCTCCTCTCTGCCGATCAACGACAACCTGATCGAGCAAGGCTTGTTGAACCTTTCGGCTACCAGTCCGGAGTTCCTCTTTTCGGCCATTACCCAGGGTACGTTTGTTCCTCCGACGGCGCTTACGACCGATGGCCGTCCTGGCGCTGTCCAGGTGGAGAAGGGGGCTGTCATTGAAGCGACCGTCTCCGGGGATGGAAACGGCGGGCGGGTCGCGCTGGTCGGCCCTACCGTACGCAATAGCGGACGTATCACCACCCCGGCAGGCCAGACGATCTTGGCGGCCGGACTTCAGGTGGGGTTCGATGCTCATGACAGTGCCGACCCGAGCTTGCGAGGACTCGATACCTACATCGGCGCGGTTGGCAGTTACGCAGGCGAGGTGGTCAATGACGGCGTTATTGAGGCCGCCGCCGGCAGCATCACCATGGCAGGCAAGACCCTGCGGCAAAACGGAGTGATCGATAGCGTGACCACCGTCACCCTGAACGGGCGCATCGATCTTCAAGCCAGTTATAACGCAGTCCCCAACTATAGCTACGACCCGGCATCGCCTTCAGGGACCACGACCTTTCTGCATCAGGACTCCGGAAGTGTTCTTTTCGGCGACGGAAGTGTCACCCGGGTCCTGCCCGACCTCGAAAGCGCCCTCACCACGGTGGGAACGGAATTGCCGCTTTCCTCTCAAATCAATGTCCGCGGTCGGGACGTTTACTTCGGCGCTGATGCCATGATGCAGGCATCGAGCGGTGAAGTGACTATCCAGGCCGGGACATGGGCTCCTGTGACGGTTACCACTTCCGGCACCGAGCAACAAATCACCAGATCAGGCAAGGAGTTCCTCTACAACGCAGGCAACGTCTATCTGGAGTCGGGGGCCTTCATCGACGTGGCGGGAATCACGGACGTCGCGGTACCGCTGGAAAACTCGATCGTTACCGTCCAGTTGCGAGGAAACGAACTGGCCGTATCGCCGCTGCAGCGCGACAGCGCGGTACGCGGCACCAGCCTCGTTATCGATCTCCGGAAGATCGGCACGTATAATGGACGGAGCTGGATCGGTACACCTCTGGGCGATACATCTGCGTTTGCTGATGTTATTCAGCGGACGGCCGGTCAGCTCTCGGTGGCCGGCGGCACGATCGATATCGAAGCTGGCGGCGCGGTGATCGCAAAGCGAGGATCGATCCTCGACGTCTCCGGCGGCTATTCCGTCATGCAGGGCGGAACGGTCAAGACGAGCCGCCTCCTGGTGGATGGAAACCTCGTGTCTATTGAGGACGCGACCCCGGATAGGGTGTATGACGGGATCTATTCTGGAACTTCCACCCGCAGCCACGCGAAGTGGGGCGTCTCCAAAACCTACGCGCTTCCATTGGCTCCGGAGGGTGCATCCATGCAGAGTGATTATATCGAGGGAGCGGCCGGCGGCACTCTTCGGATCACGGCCCCGACCATGGCTCTGGACGGCGATTTGATTGGTCGTACCATTGATGGCACTCGGCAGTTGCGAGGCAGTGATTCCACCAGCGAGCTGGCGCCAGGATCTTCCCTGCGCCTTGCCTTTGAAAAGGACGGCTCGGCCCTCTTCTTCGGCGATTATCGAAGGTTGTCTCCCACGCCCCCCACCGTCACTTTCGGCCAGGAAGGAGCCGAGGGAGGGATTGCGGAGTTTGTTGAGCAGGCGGAGAGTTTGCTCGCGCCTCAACGGCAGGGCTCGTTCTCGCTCGCCGCCGATTTCTACACGCGTTCCGGCTTCAGTTCCGTCGATATCGAAAACTCGGCAGGAGACTTTGAGCTGCCATCGGGCGTTTTGATCGAGATGCCGGCCGAGGGGACGCTGGCTGTGACCTCGCGCAATGCACGTGTCGAAGGATCGATTCGCAGCCCGGGCGGTACGATCTCCATCACGTCTTACAACCTGTCGAAATACGCCGCAGCCCTTCTGCGTGCTGACAATACGAGCCAGACACCCGACCCCGCAGGCGGAGCAGGATCGGTTCTCGTCGGAAGCAGTTCGCGTCTGGACGTGTCTGGATCGATTGTCGACGACCGGGTCGAGCTCGCTGGTGATGTGCTTCACCCGATAGCGATAAAGGGAGGATCGGTTTCACTCATCGGCTACGACGTCGAGCTCCGGCAAGGGGCGGTGATCGACGCATCGGGAGGCGTCTATGCCTCGTCCGGCGGCGGCATGACCTATGGCGATGGCGGCAGTATCAAGATCGAGGCCGGCAATGATCCCGGGTTTGCCTCGCTGCTCGGGGGGAGGCTGCTGCTCGGGGCTGATCTGCGCGGCTACTCCGGAGCTGACGGCGGCTCTCTTTCCATCAAGGCGCCGATGATCCAGATCGGCGGCCTTGGCGCTGATCCTGATACGCTTCTTCTCCAGCCTTCGTTCTTTAGTCAAGGAGGGTTCTCCCAATTTAATCTCACGGGCATCGGGCGCCCTGCTGCGACCGCTGCCGCTGCGAGTGTCGTACAGTCCTTCGATCCCGCAATCTATGTGGCACCCGGAACCACGATCGCACCATATAGTGAGAGCCTGACCTATGATGCGAGAATCAACGGAGCAACCAGTGACAGCCTCCAGAGGATGGTAAAGCCGCTCGGTGAGAGGACTCCGGTAAGCATAGGGTTATATTCCCAAACCATTCGCAACGAACTGATCGATCCCGTGACCTCCATCGCAGGCCAGGGACTGGTGGTGCGGCGAGGGGATATCGTGATTTCCCAAGGGGTCAAGATCGCCACGGAACCCGGCGGATCCATTACCCTCGACGGATCGACGGTCGCTGTCTTCGGCAGCCTGATCGCACCCGGTGGGGAGATAACCATCACCGGGGATGATTCCTTCCCGCTGAATTCGGTCGATGCGCAGGCTGCGCTTTTCGCTCGCACGACTGTCTATCTGGACTCCTCCGCCCGGCTCTCTGCTGCGGGCGTTGTCGTGCCTTTCAGCGATCCGTATGGACGTCGTATCGGCACCCTGTTTGATGGAGGTGCCATTTCTGTAAGCGGCAATATTGTTGCGGAGTCCGGGGCGATCCTGGATGTGTCCGGTGCCTCGGCCACGCTGGAATACCATCCCTCCCGTCTGGGACAGGATATGACATCCCTTGTAAGCGCACGCTCCGGCGTTCTTGCCAAACCTTACGGTTTGCAGGTCGTTGCGGTGAGAGTTGATTCCGACGGCGGTTCGATCGAGCTGGCTGGAGGACAGATGCTGTATTCCCAGGCGGAGCTATACGGTGCCGCAGGCGGGCCCTCCGCGGCAGGCGGCACTCTGGCGGTGTCTTCCGGTCGGTTTTACATCAACAACACCACGGACCGTACCTCCTCCGATATCAACCTGATAGTCACCCAGTCTGCCAGCGGCCTTGGGGATGCGCCTCGCGGCGTGGGGCTGGCCGTCAGCGACCGCTCCGGCTCGGTCCTCGCTGGCATCGGCCGGTTTTCGGTGGATGCTTTTGACCGTGGGGGCTTTGATTCCCTCGACCTCGGCTTCAACTACGTGGAAGCATCTCCATTTTCCTACGGAGGAAATGTCCGATTCGAGGGAGACGTCAATATCACCGCTCGAGGTTCGCTCCGTGTGGCCGCAGGCGGCGTCATTGAGGCAACGGGCTCTGTTTCCCTGGCGGCTTCCTATGTCGCGGTGGGCCAGGAGTTCCGGGCTCCGCTCAACCCGAGCGATATCTATGTGCCCTTTCAGCGCGTAAATCCTGCCGATCCCACCCAGGTGCAGAACTACGGTCTCGCTCCGACAAACGGCTCCGGCAGCCTCCGGATATCGGGCGACCTCATCGATATCGGCACCCTCTCGTTGCAAAAGATCGGGAATGCGTCTCTCATTGCCGCGGGTGGAGACATACGTGGCAATGGCACCCTGAATATTGCTGGCAGCCTCTCGCTCACCGCCGCGCAGGTTTATCCCACCACGCTCGCCGATTTCAAAATCTTCGCCTATGACTCGGCCGCAGGCCCTGGCTCCGTCACCATTTCAGCCTCAGGCCGCGCCCAGGCCCCGCTCTCCGGTGCCGGCAACCTGGCGATCTATGCCTCGCAGATCACCCAGAGCGGCGTGCTGCTGGCCCCATTTGGAACGATCACTCTCGGATGGGATGGAACGGATCTGGACACCTCCGATGCTGATCTCGACGCTCCCTTCGACATCATTTCCAGGGGTGCCCAGGCCACGCCGACCTCCAGCAGTGTCGTTCTTGCCAGCGGCAGTGTGACTTCCGTATCGGGCCTGGACTACTGGACGGGCGAGCAAATCCTCGTGCCGATTGGCCGCAGCTCGGATGGCTTGTCGATCATCGACGCCCGTGGCATCAATGTCACCGTCTCCGGCCTGCCGGAAAAGCAGGTGCTTATCGCCGGACAGAGTGTGACTACCGAGGCTGGCTCCGTGGTCGATCTGCGCGGCGGAGGCGACCTTTTTGCCTACCGCTGGGTGTCTGGCAACGGTGGTACCACCGACGTTCTCGGCGTGGGCACCACGGAATGGTCCGCAGGGTCATCCTACGAATCAGGTGCCCTGGTGAGCTACGGAGGGAAAACCTGGTCGGCTCGCGTGGCGATCGACCCCGAGGACTTTGCTCAAGGTGCTGGTCCCACCCCCGCCACCGGTCGTTATTGGCTTAGCCTCCCGGAGTCGTACGCCATCGTCCCGGGCTATACCAGCGGGTTCGCTCCCTATTCCGCTTTTAACACCGGCAGCAATTCCGGCCTGCTTGAGGGCGACGCCGGATTCGTGGACCCGGGTCTCGCTACGGGCAGCCAGATCACTCTGCGCGGCGTGAGCGGACTGCCCGACGGGACATACACGCTTTTGCCCAGCCGGTATGCGCTGCTCCCGGGTGCCTATCTCGTGACGCCGACATCTGATTCGCTGCGACTCGGCTATGTGAATTCGGAAGGAGCCACCATTACCAGCGGGTTCATTACCAGCAGTTTCAACACCCCGGAGGAGAGCCCCGCCCTGCAAAGCGTGTTTGAAGTTGTCTCTGCCGACGTCCTTGGCAATCGAGCCCAGTACGAGGTCTTCGATTTGAGCGCGTTCCTTACCGAGGCTGCGGTTCGACTAGGGGTGGACGAGGTCCAGCGTCGCCCGGCTGACTCCGGTTATCTCAGCCTGCACGGCAACACCGCGCTCAGTCTTTCCGGCAGCGTTTTATCCAGGCCGACTGCCGACGGCGCACGGGGCTCGCGCATCGATATCAGCAGCCTTTCCGACATCACCATCGGCAATATTGCCTCCTCCGGCATCGTGCTGGATCCTGCGGTCCTGAATGCCTTCGGGGCCGAAAGCCTCGTGATCGGCGGCCAGCGAAAGTTCTCCGATGACGGCGCGACCTTGACCGTGCGCACCCCGAATATCATCGTGAACAACGCAGGCGCGCCTCTGGTCGGGTCTGATATCACCCTTGCCGCGCTGAATCAGCTTAGCTTCCTGGCGGGTTCTTCCATCATCGCGAATGGGAGCCGGAGCGAGGCGGCGGATACCTACCTGCTCACCGGCCGCGGAGCTGCCGTGCGCGTGAGCGTAGACCGTTCCGCCCAGATTTCACGGACGGCGCCCACCAGTTCAAATCTCGCCCACCTTGTGATTCAGGACGGTGTTTCGATCAGCGGCGCGGCGGCGATCCTGGACTCCAGCTATTCATTTGAGATCGGCCAGGCCGCTTCCCTCAACGCAGATACGCTGACATTTGGGGCCGGCCAGATCAGCATCGTGCTGGCCGGTAATCCCGTGCTGGCGGGGTCCACCGTCCCTCAGCATCTTGTCCTTGCGGGTTCATTGCTGCAAGCCGTTCAGCAGAGCGATTCGCTTACGCTCAAGACTTACCAGAGCAGCATCGACATCTATGGAGACGGTGTGTTTGGCAGTTCGTCTTCGCTCTCTTTGGAGACAGGCAGCATACGCGGGTTTGGGCAGACGGGCGCAGGTGCGACGCTCCAGACAGGGATATTGCAACTCTCCAACCCTGCCGACATCGCTGCCGCCGGGTCGATCATTGCTCCCTCGGGCAGCCTGATCGTCAATGCGGATAACGTCATCCTGGCGGGGGGTGAGATCGCTCTTTCGCAGTTTGCTAATGTCATAATCAACTCGCGGAGGGGGGTGCTGTTCTCCGGCGATGGAGACCTCGCCGTCGAGAAGGATATCACCATCAACACCCCGGTCCTTGCTGCAAGCAACGGCGCCGATCAGGGCATCAGCTCCGGAGGGCTTGTTCAGATTAACGATCTGGGCGAGGCCGGAAATGTCAGCAGCGGATTGGGCGCAAGCCTCGCGATCAAGGGATTGGCGGTTTCTGTGAATTCCGACATCAGCCTGCCCAGCGGCTTGCTCGAGCTGCGAGCCACCGGCGGTGATGTGACGATCGGCGGCCAGCTTAGCGTCGCAGGCATCACCCAGAGTTTCTATGACACGCAGGCATCGTCGAACGGCGGGACCGTCCGGCTGATCTCCGATACCGGCGATGTTGTTTTGGCCGCCGGAGGCCATGTCAGCGTGGATTCCCAGGCCGAGGCGGGAGCGATTATCGTCGAGGCCGCCAATGGAGAGTTCCTCTCGCAGGGCACTATTAGCGGACGCTCTGGGGATGGCCTCCAGGGAGGCGACTTTGCCCTGGATGCGTGGGAGCTTCCTTCCTTCTCCGCGCTGAACACCCTTTTGACATCCGGCGGATTCGACGGAACCCAGCAAATCCGTGTGCGCAATGGCAATGTACTGGTTTCTGGCCTTGTCCGTGCCAATGACTTCTCGCTCTCGGCCGACCGGGGATCGATCACCGTGGCGGGAACCATCGATGCCAGCGGGTTTACGGGCGGATCGATTGTCCTCTCAGCCAAAGGTGATCTGGTGCTCCTGGCCGGTTCTCTCCTGGACGCTTCCGCCCGCTACTTTGATAATGCAGGCAAGGGAGGAAACATCAGGCTCGAGACCCAGAGCGTTCTCGATATCCGCTCCGGATCAGATATCGACTTGTCCGTTGATGAGTATGTCGCCGGAGGCTACCAGACGCCGGGCAGCAGCGCGTTTTACGGGCAATTCCAAGGAACCCTGCATCTCCGGGCGCCTCGTATCGGGAATGATGTTGCGATCAACTCCATCCAGGGTCGCATAGAAGGAGCATCCTCCATCCTGGTGGAAGCCTATCGCGTATACGATCGGACGGGTGTCGGCACCCTCGACAATACCCTGCGCGATACCATGAATGCGGATAATGCCAGCTTCATGAACGCGGGTTATGCCGCGATGGAGGCGAGATTGCTCAGCGGCAATCCCAATGTGGGCGATGTCTCTCCCGTCCTCGTCATTGCTCCCGGAGTCGAAATCATCAACACCACCGGCGATCTGGTCCTCGGCACCTCGACCTCAAGCAATACGGCGGACTGGAATCTCGCCACCTTCCGATACGGACCCAAGGGAGCGCCGGGTGTGCTCACCCTGCGGGCGGCCGGCGATATTGTTTTCAATAATGCTCTCAGCGATGGCTTTAACGCCGTGAGCGCCACGGCCGCCAATGGAAACTCCAGCCTCTGGCTGGCGACCCTGATGGCTATCAATTCGGCCCTCCCGATCAATACGCAGTCATGGTCCTACCGCATTGCCTCCGGTGCCGATTTCACCGGGGCGGACTTCCGTTCGTTGCAGTCTGCCGAGGCCCTCATTGCCTCTGGAAAAGGCTCCGTTATTGTCGGTGAGTTCTATGCCGCCGTGCCAAACACCGCCGCCAACGCGGTCGGGCAGAACGGCCTGACGGCCAACAGCCTCGCCATCACGGGCAGTGGCTCCCGCACCCGATATGAGGTGGTGCGCACCGGTACGGGATCGATCGATATTGCCGCGGGCATCGACGTCCAGTTGCGCAATCAGTTTGCCACCATCTACACTGCGGGCGTCGCTCTCCCCACTCCCACGCAGATCTTCCAGCCGGGCGACTTTGTCGTGCCATTGAACAGGCCTACCGGTCACCCGGCGCAGGATCCCATCACCCAGGGAGCCATCCAGCAAGCCTACGCCCCGGTCTATGCCATGGCGGGGGGAGACCTGGCGATCTCGGCCCAGCGCGATATTGGAAGGTTCACGCTGTATAACGGGGAGATCATCGCGGACAGTTCGCGCCAGCTTCCGACCAACTGGCTCTACCGTCGCGGCTATGTGGATCCCACCACCGGATTGTTCGGCGTCGGCGGCGTCACCACCAGCTCTCCGACGACGACGTTCAACGACCCGTCCGCCTCGACCACGTGGTGGATCGACTACAGTAATTTCTTCCAGGGCTTCGGCGCGCTGGGCGGTGGAAATATCGACCTCTCTGCCAGCCGGGACCTTGTGAATGCCGATGCCGTCATCCCCACCAATGCGCGCATGGCGGGCCGCGATCCATCCACCGGCCTCAATATCGCCCCCGATGCCAGCAAGCTGCTCGAGCACGGCGGCGGCGATCTCAGTGTCTACGCTGGCCGCAACATCGACGGCGGCTCTTTCCTCGTGGAGCGAGGCACGGGAACCTTGTTCGCCGATGGCGACATCACCACAAACTCCGCCCGCTCGATCTCCCGCGGTATTCTCGCCGGGTCCACCGCTGAGATCCTCGACCCTCTTACCTGGATGCCTGTCATGCTCTACGGAGGCAAGACCTCCTTCGATGTGACCGCCCGCGGCAACGTCCTCATCGGCCCCGCGATCAACACCTTCTTCCTCCCGCAGGGATTGAACAACAAATACTGGTACAAGACCCAGTTCAACACGCTCTCCGACGAGGCCTCGCTTTCCGTCACCTCCTACGGCGGGGATGTTACCCATCGCTTCAGCGTGACCATGCCGGGCGAGCAGCAGGCCATACCGATCCTCTCCGCCTACATGCGGCAGTTTACCATTAATGCCGCCTACGCTGCCTACTATCAGCCGTGGATTCGCATGAGCGAGAACCGCCTGTCTTCCTTCCAGACGATCCTGAGTGTCGGCTTCCCGACCCTGCGCAGCACCGCCTTTATCGGGGACATCAATCTCGTTGGCACCTACAATCTCGCTCCTTCCAGCGTCGGCACGCTCGATCTCCTGGCCGGTGGCAGTATCGTCGGGCTCCAGCCCTCAGGAAAGACAACCGTCGTCGTCAATGGCGTCAATACCGAGGTTACCGCCTGGACCAGCGCCTCCATCAATGTTTCCGATGCCGACCCGGACTCTCTGCCCACGATCACGTCTCCGCTCGCCTACCAGGCTCTCGTCGGGCGCGCTCTCCTCAATATCCGCGACTCCCAGGTGGACCCGCTCGGCACTGTCTCCCCGGCATTCCGTGAGACAGGCTCCTATTCCGGCGTGAATGCCTCCGTCTCGGTCAAGTCCGCCTTGCACGCCTCCTATCTCCTGCACAGTAACGACTCCAACCCGGTTCGCGTCTATGCCACCGGCGGCGACATCACCGGGCTTACGCTGTACTCTCCGAAGTTCAGCCGCATCGTGGCCGATCAGGATATTTCCGACATTGCCTTCTATCTCCAGAACGTTTCCTCGGAGAATGTCAGCATCGTTTCCGCCGGCAGAGACCTCATCCCGTATAACGAAAATACCGCGATCCGCTCGATCGCCCGCAATATCGCTCTCTTCAATTACATCGTGGATCCCGCGAGGTCCACGGTCCTTACCGACGCAAATGGTATTGCCATCTCCACCACGACGCTGCCCGGAGATATTCAGATCGGCGGTCCCGGCTCGCTGGAGATCCTCGCCGGACGAAACTTCGATCTCGGCACCGGCGCAAACTTCACGGATGGCACCGGCGTCGGCGTCTCCAGCATCGGGCGGTACCGCAACCCGTTCCTGCCCTTTGAGGGGGCCGATCTCTTTGTCATGTCCGGCATTCATTCATCGGACGGAGGTGCCGCCGTGGGCCTGATGCAGAGCGATCTCGCCATCGAGAGCTTTCTCTCCGCCTATGCCTCCGGCCTGCTCCTCGACGACGGCTATGCCGGCGACGATGCCGAGGAGTGGCGGGCCATGGCGGCGATTCGCCTTCTCTTTAGCATTGCTCGCGATGACAGCGGCGGGGCTGAGGCTGATGCCGCGCTCGCCACGCTCATGCCGGTCTCCGCTTCATCCTCCTCACGCTCCGCCCGGGAGTATGGCTGGGGACCGTGGCAAAGCCTGGGCGACGCCTTCCCCGACGGCCAGATCTCGACACGAGTCCGGGATATCCGGACCACCAGCGGAGGATCGATTACCATGCTGGCTCCGAGTTCCGGTATTTCCATGGCCCCGGAGATTTATGGAAACCCGCTTACTCCTCCCGGCATCGTCACCGAGTACGGAGGCGAGGTTTCGATCTTTATCAACAATGATCTCAATATCGGGCAGGCGCGAATCTTCACTCTTCGCGGCGGCGATATGACCATCTGGTCCGCCAATGGCAGCATCGCTGCCGGATCGGCTGCCAAGACCGTCGTCAGCGCTCCGCCTACCCGCGTAAGTATCGACTCAACCAGCGCGGAAGTGCAGACCGATCTCGGCGGCCTCGCCACTGGCGGCGGTATCGGCGTGCTCGCATCGGTCAAGGATGTCGAGCCTGGCAACGTCTATCTCATCGCTCCGCGCGGCGCGGTGGATGCCGGCGATGCGGGTATTCGCGCCACGGGCGACATCAGCGTGGCCGCGCAGACCGTGCTCAATGCCGACAACATTTCCGCTGCCGGTACGTCGACGGGTGTTCCGGCCACCGCTGCGCCTGCTGCTCCCAATATTGCCGGTCTCACCTCCGGGGCCAGTGCCTCTGCGGCCACCGCCGCTGCTGCCGCCGACACCGCAAGCAGGTCGCAGCAGAACGCGCCGCCGGAGGAAACCCCGTCGCTTATCACGGTTGACGTTCTTGGCTATGGCGGAGGGGAGGAGGATTCCGTGCCCGCTCCCGCCTCCCGCCGGGACGGCTCCGAGGATGACGAGAGGCGCCAGGATCAGGCCGCCCTCTAGTTCCCTGATGTCCTCGATTCAACGCTTGCGATCTGCGAAAAAGCGGCAGTCGCCATCCCGAGATGCGTCCACATATTTCTGCTCTCTCTGGGAGCGACGGTTGGGCGCAGTCGTGCTGGTCTTTCTGCTCCTCGGATCGCTGCTGGTGATCTCGGCAGATTCCGTCATGCGCTGGGAGGGCGTGGAAAGACTCTCCCGGCAGTATTTCTCCGATGTGCCTCCGGGCAGCATGCCGGTTTCACCTGGCGCATTTGAGCGTCGGCTCGTTCTTCCCTTTTCCTCGATGGATGCGCGCTGGTGGGTGCTGCATACCGAGGAGGCGATTCGGGACGGGTCGCTTCGCGTCAGGTCCACCTCGCTGGACAATGCGCCCTTCGGTCGCGAGGTGCACTGGAGTTCATTGTTGGTCTGGGTGCTGGATACACTCGCTCACTTCCTGGGCTGGGAGAGCGGACGTCCCGCCGCCTCCTGTGTCGCCGATGCAGCTCTCTATGCCGGGCCGCTGCTGCTGGCGGCCGCAATCCTCTTGCTCGGCGGCCTCGCGGCGAAGCGGTTTGGGATTTCCGCCGCGGGCTGGTTCATTCTGGTCTGGATCACCTCCGTGCCCTTGTATCTGACATTTCAGGCGGGAGAGGCGGATCATCATGGGATTGTGCTCACGTTTCTTGCCGGGCAGTCCCTGTGTCTGCTGGCGGGCGTGGCTCCCGATCGGTATTCCCGGCTCCTTCCTTTCGAGGTGGCGCGTCGCTGGTTTGGACTGGCGGGCATCCTCGGGGGACTGGCCCTTTGGGTGAGCGCGGCGACAGCCCTTCCCGCCATCCTCGGCTGCGGCCTCGGCGCCCTCGCCCGGGCCTTCCTGGTCAGGAGCGAGCAAAGGCAATACTCCAGTCTGTGGCTGGTGTGGAGCGGGTGCGGAGCGCTCACCGGATTTTTATTCTACCTCGTGGAGTATTTTCCGGATCACCTGGGCTGGCGTCTGGAGGTCAACCATCCGTTGTATTCGCTCGCCTGGCTCGGCGGGGGATATGTGCTGCAGTGTGCTTCCGCCGTCCTGCGGGGAGAAAGCGTGTTGCCTCGCGGCTGCCGCCTGATTCTGCTCTGCCTGGCGTTTTGCGCGGTCCTACTGCCCGTCCTTCTCATTTTACTCCGTCCTGGCGACACCTTCTGGGTCGCGGACAGGTTCCTTCTGGCTCTGCACCGCGAGTATATCCAGGAGATCCGCTCGCTCTGGGTCACGGTGCGAAACTCGACCAGCTCTCTGGCCTTGCTGAACTACCTCGCCTGGCCTGTCTTTGCCGTCCTCTCCCTGGTCTGGCTATGGTGGCGGCGGGAGCTGTCGGGCATGGTCCGCGGGGCGCTCGTGCTCACGGTATTGCCTGCTCTTGTTCTGCAGGGACTGACCTTTATGCAGGTGCGCTGGGCCTCTGCCTCGCTGGGTTTGTGGGCGGTTGTCATCCTGGCCGTCGTGGTTGCATCGCGATGCCGCACGGGAGCCCCCGTCATCGTGCGCTGGGGGCTGCCGCTCGTCGCGGCCGTTTCGATCCTGCTCGCTCTCTTCCCGCAGCTTGCGCTCTCCGTCACCCGCTCGCAGATGGACTTCAAGGCAAAGTTCAACCCCGAGGACGGCTCCGGCCTCCTCGTCCGCGACATCGCGGTGAGGCTGGTCCAAAGCTCGCCCCACTCCCTCCCGGTCGTCCTCTCGGGACCGAATTCCTCCACCGATCTCTCCTATTCCGCCGGGATCAAGACCATCGGGACCCTGTATTGGGAGAATATGCCGGGCCTCAAGCGCGCCGCGCGGATTTTCTCGGCGACGGACGGGGAGGATGCCCGCAGGCTTCTCATCGAGTCTGGCGTTACGCACATCGTCCTTCCCGCATGGGACAACTTTGCCGAGGCCTACGCCCGGCTGCTGCGGGAGTCCGGGGATGCCGCCGGCGATGTGGATATCCCGTTCTTCCGAGCCATCGTGGAGGGCCGGGAGTGCCCCCAGTGGTTGCGTCCGCTTTGCTATCCCATCCCCACCGCATCCGGCGTCGATACCAAATCGGTCAAGATCTTTGCCGTCATGCCAGACCAGGGCCGGTTTGATTCCTTTTTCTATCGCGGGGTCTACCATGCCGAGGCCGGGGAATACGCCAGGGCCGCCGCCATGTTCGATCTCGCCCTGGCCGAGAACCCCGCCCATGAAGAGGCGCGCCGCTTCCGCGACTGGGCCCGCTCTCAGGCACAGTAAGGGATTGTGACAAAATCGTAACAACACGCCCGCCTATCCTTCGTTTACTATCCGCTCCCATGCGAACTCTCCTGTCTATTTCCTTAATGGTTGTCGCCGCCATTAGCATTGCCTGTGCGGCCCCGGACAATGCACCCCTGCTTCCCCCGGATATTGCCTCGCTGGAGGCCAAAGCCGCCTCCGGAGATGCCGATGCGGCGGTGCAGGTCGGAAAGATGTACCTCGAGGGCAAGGGCGCGCCCAAAGACCCGGCCAAGGCGCTCAGCTATCTTCAGCGGGCGGCCGACCAGGGCAATGCCGCCGCCCAGGCCGGTCTCGGCTATCTTTTCGCCAAGGGAATCGCGGTGGCGAAAAACGAGGAAATGGCCCGCGAATGGTTCCGCAAAAGCGCGGAGCAGGGGTACGCCAAGGGCGAACTCAATTACGGGCAGTTTCTTCGCACCGGACTCGGCGGCGAGAAGGATTCCGCAAAGGGGATCGAGTGGATCACCAAGGCGGCCGACGCGGGCGACAAGGATGCCGTCTTTACCCTCGCGGAGATCTATTTCCTCGGTGAAAATGATGCGCTGCCGGATTACAAAAAAGCCTTTTCCTACGCGATCGTGAGCGCAGAGGCCGGAAACGCGGGCGCGCAAAACATAGTCGGCGTCTGCTATCGGGACGGCCTCGGCGTCGAGCGCGACATGGCAAAGGCCGAGCAGTGGTTCCTCAAGGCGGCGGAACAGGGCGAGGCCAAGGCGCAGAGCAATCTCGGGCACCTGATCAGCATCAATTCCGCCGATCCGGCCCGCCGGCTCCAGGCGACCAAGTGGCTCGTCAAGGCTGCAACCCAGGGCGAACCCATGGCCAAGCGAACGCTCGGCGAGGTGAATCCCCAGATCGCCTCCGCCCTGCTTATCAAGGAGAAAGCGAAGCAGAATCGTAATGCCGCCTCCGCCGATGGTAGTGGCTCACACTAATGGAGTTAGGAATGTGTCGATATTGTTGCATTTGATCCGTTGTCACTCCCCTGCCTAACGACTTTTATCCCTCCCGGAAACGCCATCTCTTTCCTGGATTCTTGCGCTGCCTTAACCGGTCCTGTGCGGCTCCTCGGAGAGGAAGGTGCGACACCCTAAAAACAAAAAAATAATGAAAATTCTCTCAATCAAGGCGGCTCTCGTTGCTTTGGCGATCGGCGGAACGATTGCCACGGCGAGTGCGGAAAACGCTAACTACGCTCCGGGCGACCTGGTGATGTACTTCCAGAATCCCGGCGGCGCTGTGGGCTCCGATCAAACGGTCATGGTCAGTCTGGGCAATGCCTCCACCGTCTTCCGTGACGGAGGAGACTTCCTCAATATCGCCAACATCGGCACTCTCCTGAGTGATACGTTCGGGGCGAACTGGTACGAACTCGATACGCTGTACTTTGGCGTCGCCGCCAACATCGGCACCTCGACGTTTGGAAACACGCTGACCAATGGTGATCCGCTGCGTACGGTCTATCTGGGCCGTTCCCGCAATGACGTTGGTACGGTTGGGCAGGCCTCCTCGACGGCCTATGCGACCACGGATTACACGAATCTGGCTGGTAACATCAATACGCAGAACAACGCGCTGGAGACAAAGGCGACGACTCAGGCTGCAGCGCTTAATACCACTGATTCGTCGGTCGATGAGCAGAACCCCTTCGTTGTTCCTGGCCAGCAGGATGAGGCCTTCGGAGCGATTCCGGGTGGCGTTCAGCAGGGCTTTGACACCGGCTCGTTCGGAACCTACGGCTCGGCCGGATCGGTTGAGGGCGCGCTGGATCTCTATCGCATCCAGGCGAAGAACACCATTTCCGGGCAGTACGGATATGGTTCTCCGAATGGCGTCGGCGAGTACCAGGGTACTCTGACCATCGACAACGCAGGCAACATCTCCTACATCACTGCTGTTCCCGAGCCGTCCACCTGGGCTCTCCTCGGCATCGGTGCTTTCGTTGTGATCTACATGGCCCGCCGCCGCTCCGTGGCCAAGGCCTGATCCTTCTCCCAACATCATCTCATTCGCACTATCCATGAAACTTAAAAATATCCTCCTTGGCGCGACCGCTCTTGCCGCGGCTTCCTCGGCAGCTCACGCCCAGACCGAAATCACCATCACCGGTGCCACTGCGTTCCGTACGGCCACTCTTCAGGCCATTCAGAACGCCTACAACGCCTCGGGCGCTCTCGGCACGGCCTACAACGTCGCTCACGACGGCTCGGCTGGTAACCTCACTGCCTCCAACAAGGCGGTTTTCGTTGGTACGTTCCCGGGCGTGTCCGGCACGACGACGATCCGCACGTCGTTCAACGGCTCGACGGAAGGCCTCCGCGCTGTCGCCCTCGGCGACGTGCAGCCCGAGCATCGTCCCAGCTTCCTTACGGCTGCCGCCATCACGGCTGCTGGTGAGAACGCCGCCAAGACCTCGCCTACGGAAACCGTCCATCCGAAGTTCAGCTTCTCGGACGTCCTCCAGTCGACCTCTCCGATCGCCAGCCCGGTGCTCAATCCCGCCGATGCCCGCGTCGGTGTGGTGACCTTCACCTTCCTGGCCAACGAAGGCGCTCCGGCGAATTGGACCAATGTGACCGCACAGCAGTGGAAGGCGCTCCTCGCCAATGGCGTTCAGCCCCTCGCTCTGTTCACCGGCAGCTCTGATGATCAGGGCACGCTGGTCTTCGCGACGGGCCGCAACGATGGATCGGGCACCCGCTCGACCTATCTCGCGGAGCCTGGTTATGGCGTTGCTCGTAGTGTCCAGCAGTACGTCGCTACCAGCGCTGGCGTGGCCACGGCTGGTGTGATCTCCGCTATCGCCCGTGTTCCCGCTGGCGGCACCGGCACTGGCAATCTCGCCACCGCTGGCGGCGCAGCCAATGCCTCCACCCTCTGGGGCAATGATGTTGCTGGCAATGGCGGCTACTCCAGCGGCAGCACGCTCCGCGACCATATGGCCCGTACGACCGCCTTGGTCGACGTCTATGACCCGGAAGTCGGTCAGGATCCGGTGCTGGAAGACACTCCGCTCTTCCTGCTCACCTTCCTCTCCACTGCCGACGCTCGTACTGCGGCGTCGAATGGTGCCAAGCTCCTTACCTACAATGGTGTGGGCGTGACTCCGATCTCCGGCGGCTTCAGCGCCGAGGACAAGGCCAAGATCACCAACGGTCAGTACTCCGCCTGGGGCTTCCAGCAGCTCTACTATCGTGGCTCGCTCACGACCAATGAGAACGCTGTCTACTCGAGGATTCTCACCAACCTCCCGGCGGCTCTCACGTCGACCGCCAATGGTCTGACCATCGGCGAGATGAGCGTGACCCGCTCGAATGATGGCGCTCCGATCTACTTCCCTCTCTAAGAGAGCGATTTGATCGAGCTATCCAGTTAGTCTTACAGACTGACGCTCCCCAGCGGAGCGTCAGTCTCTTTTTTTAGCAGAGCTTCTCCCAACTCAGATGAATCTTAAGCGAGTTTTGCCCTTTTTGCCCGTTGCATTGGCCTTCGGCGCCGGTTGTTTTGCGATGATGGTATTCCATGAGGAAAAAGAACCCTCTCGCGACAACCCATCGGAGGATCGCGCCGGGATACGCTCATCCCATTCTCCTTCGTCCAGCGCTTTCGTCCCGGACTCTGCGGACTCCCGTTCTCGTGCGCAAGTCCCGGCTGCTTCGGTGGCATCTGCCTCCGCCGGGAATGCCGCTCCCGTGGCTCAGGGAGCCTCGCCGATCTCTCCGTCCGCATTGAGTGCGTTTGTTTCCAGGCGCCGCCAGGCGGCAGTCAATGCAGGATCATCATCCTCCGTGCCGTCGGCCCCGGTCGTCCCGTCCTCGCTGTCCAGCCCGCCCGCGGCTCCCTCTATTTCTTCGTCCGGATTTGCCGCCCCATCAGGTAATGGTGCCGTTTCCACGGGATCGTCGGGAGGCGCTACTATCGGCGGCGGCACGTCTTCAGGAGGGACATCGACCGGTGCCAGTCCGGAGGTCTCCTCGGGAGGCGAGATCGTTGTGGACGTGCCTCCCGGCAAGCGGGCTCCCGCGGTATTTCTCGACGACACACAGCACACTCCCCAGCAAAACGCCGCCCTGGATGCGATTGCCCAGGATTTCGCCGACGAGGTTGCCCAACTGCCTGCGTCTGGTTCCGGTCAGCAAAGCACATTATGGCAGCAGGCGGCGCAACGGGCCGATGACCGCTATCGCATTCTCTTTGGTGATGATGCCGCGAACAATCTCCAGGTGAAGGCGGCCAGGGAGGTTATCCAGCAGCAGGCTGTGCAAACCGCCGCTGCCCCGGCGACTCAATAAAACTGGTCCCCCGCCAGCCTACCTCGCCACCCGGTACAGCATCTCGCCCGCCTTCGGGACATAAAGGATGCCCTCATCCTCGCGATCTGCGTAGTCGGCGGGATTGATCGTCGCCGGGTCGCGGTAGCCCAGGTTGATCTTGCGGCAGGTTTCTTCCGGGATGCCGGTGGCCAGAGTGACCTGGATGCGGCATTTCTCCACGCCGTCCTCGTAGGTGCCCATGCCGCGCACGTGCGTGGAATGGGCGAGGATGCCCCAGGGCTTGTCTTTGAATTTATCCCACTGCTTGAGGAAGTAATCCCGGCAGTGATACCCCAGCTCCTCGATGAGCCGCCCGTGCACCACGCTCACCTCGTGAATGTGCGGGGCGTAGATGATGAGTTCGCCGCCGTCGGCCACCACGGGCTCGAGCTTGTACATGCACTTGCCGCCGACCCACATCTCGTCGTACATCGCGGGCGCGCAGGAGAGCACGGTGTGAAAGGGTTTCGGCTTGTAAACAATGTGCAGGCCCTCGGAGTGGTCGCTCGCGGCGTCCCACGCTTCCTCGGGCGTTCCCGCAAACATCCCGGCAAAGTTCTTCCCGTCCACCACGAGGCAGAAGCACAGCTTCTCGATCGGCAGCAGCCCCGCCGCGCGATCCACCACCTTGCGCACCGGCGTCCACTTGTGCCCGATGATGAAGGGATTGGTAATGACTGCTCCCAGCCAGTGAAAGAAATTCAGGATTTCCGGCCCTGCGACGCCGGGGAAGAGGTACTTGTTGCCGCCGGAGAACCCGACGACCTCGTGCGGAAAGACCGGGCCGATGATGATGATGCGGTCGTAATCAAAGAGCCGCTTGTTGATCGTCACCTCGACATCCATCGAGAAGAGCCCGTCCGACAGCTCGCTGATCGCCGAGGCCGGGATCACGCCGAGCGAACGCAGCGCCTCGGGGTTGTCCCACTCATGGTTGAAGAGTTGCGGCTTGGAAAACTCGCCCGCCCGCTCCTCCGGCGAAAGCTCCAGCCGGTGGCAGATCGCCTCCTGCGTCATTGGCGGATGCGTCCCGAGCGCCACCATCACGTCTACCACGGCGGTCTCGCGCGCGATACGGCGATAGAGCGCCTTGAAGACCGGGCCGACCGGCGCGGTGCGAGTCGAGTCGGGAATGATGAGAAGCACCTTTTTTCCCACCCACACCTTGCCCGCGCAGGCGCCGTCGACGACGGAGAGGATTTGCTCTTCGGTGAGGGTGCCGCCGCGCGGCGCGATCTGGGAGACGAGGCTCATATGGTTTGGGAAAGGAAGCCGCCATCCACGCGGATGTCCGTGCCGGTGACGAAGCTACTGGCCGCCAGGCTGGCGAGGAAGACCGCCGCGCCCGCCAGCTCCTGCGACTGGCCAAAGCGGCCCATCGCCGTGTGCCCGAGGATCGAGGCCGCGCGCGCCGTCGGCGTGCCGTCTTCGTTAAAGAGCAGTTTGCGGTTCTGCTCCGCGGGGAAAAAACCCGGCGTGATCGTATTGACTCTCACGCCGTACGGAGCCCACTCGCGGGCGAGGAATTGCGTCATGTTCAGCACTGCCGCCTTCGCCGCCGAGTACGCCACCACGCGCGAGAGGGGCAGATGCGCCGACACGCTCGCGATGTTGATGATGCTGCCGCGCCCCGCCGCGCAAAAGGCCGGGCCAAATTCCTGGCACGGCACCAGCAGCCCGCCCACGAGGTTCAGGTCAAAACTGGCATTCCACGCCTCCAGCGCGATGTCTTCAAATTTGTGATCCCCCGTCACCGTCACCTTCGGGTCGTTGCCGCCTGCCGCGTTGATCAGGATGTCGGGCACGCCCCATTCCTTCGTCACCGCCTCGCGCATGGCTGCGATGCTGGCGCGCGAGGAGGCGTCGGCTTCAAAAAAGCCCGCCGTCCCGCCGGCGGAGCGAATCGCCTCCGCCCGCGCTTCACCGCGCTCCCGGCTACGCCCGGCCACCGCGATTTTTGCGCCTGCTGCGCCCAGTGCATCGGCCAGCGAACCGCCGAGCACACCCGTGCCGCCGATGACGACAGCCACGCTACCAGTGAGATCAAAGAGCTCTTTCGACATGAGAGGAGCGTCATCATTACTCCCGGCGGCGGGGGCCCGCAATGCGAATTTCCCACACGTGTTTGAGGCCGGGGCGGGGAAAACCGCCTGCCGGGGGTTCTATTCCTCCGCCTTGTCCTTTTGCGAGGCTTTGCGCATCGCCTCCAGCATCGGATCGCTGCCGAGCAGGGCAAACTGCCGCCCTCTCTTGGTTTGCGCGATTTGCTGGAGGATGTTGAGGCAGTTCGAGATGGTTTTCTCTGCCGACCGCCGCCGGGCGGTAAAGTTCTCCTTCAGCCGGTCCTTTTCCTCCGCGACCCATTCATCGTCGGGCAGCGTGCTGCTGATTGGCTTGTCCCCGGCCCGTACGACTCCGGCCTCGGCGGCTGCCTTGGTTTTTGCCCCGGGCAGGGTGGTCAGCTCCCGCAGGATGGCGAGCGTCTGCTGTCGCACATAGGGAAAGTCCTCCAGCGTCTCGCTCTTCATCGCCGCCGCCAGCACCGTCCCGGCCTCGATCGGCTGGTCGTCAAAGTCCTGGAGATACTGCCGCGCAAAATCCCCCAGCATGAGCTGAAACTCATTCAGCGAAACACTCGTCGGCCCGAGCGTGCGATCTGCCGCCTGGCCGGAAAGCCCCGCGAGACACAGGAGCGCGAGAATCCTTGCGATTAACACGATTCGCCCGTGTTTTTTTCTTGGGTGGGCCGCGGGGATGGGGGATGAGTGAGGCACACGACGTCCTTTCTCCATCTAGACTGACCTCATGTGCGCGCGCTTCAAGTCCAAAGGCATCATCACCAAGCCGGGCGACGAGATCATCCTCGAGACCCCGGAGGGCGAGGTGACCGGAGTCTGGACCAGCTTCGCCCAGGAGGAAAAGATCGATTGGTGGATTCGCCGGGCAGGCAATACGCTGGCCCAATGCCCCGTCGATGAAATCGCCGAGCGCGCCGACGACACCCGGGAACTGCGCTGGAGCAAGGCCCCCGCAGGAGCCAACCTCCTTTTCGTGGTCTCCCCCGAGATTCCAGGCAAGATCAAGCCCTACCGCCCCGCCCGCATCATCACCCGCCTCGCCACGCCTGAGGAACTCGCCTACTTCCGCCACCCCCGCTTCCCGCACCTCGGCGAAATCCTCCCCACCGGCGAAATCCAGCCCACCTTCATCACCGCCCCCGTCCCCATCCCCTCCGACCGCCCCGTCCAGGCCGAACTTTTTTTCGGGTAGCGGCTAGGCGCGGCGGGTGAGGGCGACCGCGTGGCTTGCGGCGATTTCCCGGAATCCTGGCGAGACCATCTTTGAACCGGCGAGTGCCGTCCAAAATCGCCCGGCCATTTCCCGTTCTTTCGGGAAGCTGGCGGCGATCTCCTCGGCTGCCAGGTCTTGGGAAAGTCCGGGGATCTGCCCGGAGGCGGTATCGGGCCGGTAACCCATCGGCAGCATGTCATAGACCGGCGCGAGCCGGGCGGGCTTTGCTGGAGACAGGATCAGGCTGGCATTTCCATCGTGCATGTCGGTATTGGCGATCAGTCGTCCAAATCTCCAGATCGAGGCCAGTTCGCCAGCCTCCGCCTCGCTGAGCCATCCGGTTTGTCGCAATTCCTCCGCCTCCCGCGGCCACGGTTCGCCGAATGTATCGAGCAGCGCCGCCGCCAGCGCACGGAGGGATACTACGGGCACCCGCCCGCCCTCCTGGGTCCGGTCAAATCGCTCCACCTCGAGAAAGCGGCGTCCTCCCGCATCGAGGATCTCGCTCCATGCCGCCGTGATTCCGTATTCTCGCAGCACCTCCCCGGCGATGTGCTCGGCCTGGAGCAGGTCGGCCCATCTCTGCCCCATCGGCTCGGCCATCGGCGGCGAGAACTTCACGATGAGCTGTCTCCGCCCCTCCGGGCTGTCCTGTTCGATCACAAACTTGGGCTGCTCGCCACCCGCCGACGATCCGATGAGGGCTCCTCCCAGGGCGTGCTCCGCCAGCATGGGGTATTCCCTATCTCGGGAGGCCCGGGCGACCGGCGCTGGCCGCGATGCCAGCGCGGTCCGCAGCGCCTCCCTGCCCAGCACGAAGGCACCGGGAAAATCCTCTCCGAATCGGACCATGCCCTCCACGACCGCCCGGGCGTTCCAGGCCCCGGGATTCGTTCCCTCCTGTCCGAGCGCCCGGCCATGCTTGAGGGCAAATGCTCTCCCGAGAAAACCCTGCGGCCGATACTCATCGAGAAACCACGGGAGATCAGGGAATACGTTGTCGGGAAAGAACGGATCGAAAAGCGACTCCCAGCGGCTGGTGTTTCTTTCGATCCAGACCTTCCCGCCCAGCAGCAAATGGAGGCTGCCGATTTGCTCGGGCGCGCCGTCTGCGCCGAACAGGTACAGGGGCCAGTCCGCTCCCAGATCCTCGATGGGAGCAGCGAATCCATACCGCGCGGAGCGTCCGCTTCCGATCCGCACCACCATCTCCCCGAGCTGGTGCAACGCCCGGGAAATCGTTGGCTGGCTGACCCCCGCCGTCCGAGCCAGCTCCGCCGCACTCCTCACCCCATGACGAAGAAACTCCTGGCGTAGCGATGTCGGCTCAAAACTCATTTTGATGAATAGTTTATTTTATCTATTCACTGTTTGCAAGCCCATGCTGGAAAGCAAATTGCATCCTTAACCTCCTCCCATCTGAATAGATGGCGCTCGCCCGTCGCGCGATTCCCGCCCCTCCCCAGGCAGCCGGAGGTGATGCTCTCCAGGAATCCAACAGCCCCGGGCGGAGCTTTGCGCGCCTACTCCCTGGCGACGCGGATCTGGCTCGCCTTGGTGATGACGATTTCCGGGCAGCCCTTGTGGAGTTCGATGCGCCCGGAGATCTCGACCCGTCTGCCCTCGAGTTGCTTGAGAGCGACTTTCCTGTTCACCATTTCGGCGCTGCTGGCCGGGACGAATCCCTGAAAGACCTGCCGGGGGTAATGATGTCCGAAGTTCAGGAAATAATTCCCATTGTTCTCAGCCACTTCGACGAGAGTTCCGACCACCGTGCCCTGTTTGCCGATATGTTCCCCCGCGTCTTCCGGCGCGATGTCCGCAGCGAACCCGAGGGCGGGCAGCACCGCGAGAGCCAGGGCAATCAGGAGGGATTTCATCGGTTGGGAATTTCTTCCGGCCTTATGATATACGACCTATGGACCTCCTACTCAACTTTGCTTTGAGTTGTGGGCCGGATCGGGGTAGCTGAACTTGGACGTTCGCTAAACAAATGAAACCTGTCGTTCTTGTCTCGCTGCTTCTGATTACGGCTCATTCCTTCGCGGTAGAGTACGAGATGAACGAGCTGCCAATGTATGGCGGACAGCACACCCCACAGGTGGAACCCAGCCAGGAGAATAGCAAGAGTGCCGCCGAACTTGGATGGAAATATCTCGATCGCGGCGACCTGTCCACCGCGATGAAGCGCTTTAATCAAGCGTGGATGTTTGACCGCAAGAATCCTGACGCATTCTGGGGTTTCGGGATTGTAATGGGCCGCCGCGCCGAAAAGGAAGACACGGAAAAGAATCTTGCCGAGTCGATCAACCTGCTCGCAACGGCTCATGAATTGACTCCAAACAACGGGAGGATTACAGCCGATCTGGCATTTTCCTATACCCTTTTGGGAAACTATCTCGCGACCCAAGGCAAAGACGGGAAACAGAACTACGAAAAGGCCGAGGAATTATTTGCAGACGCCTACAAGCACGACCCGAAGTATCCCCCGATAATGGCAAACTGGGCGGTTCTGAAGTTTTATACAGGTGACTATAAGGCTTCCAAGAAGCTTGTTTCGGAGGCGCAGGGACTTGGGTACACGCCCAATCCCGATTTTCTGAAAGAACGGCTCTTGATCAAAAAGTGGGGCCATGAGGTCGGCAAGCGACCAACATGGCCCCGGTGTGTATAGGAATAAAAGGTTACCGAGTGATCGGCAGGCAAAGCAACCAGGAAGAGATGGTAAGCGTGGAACTGGAACAGGAGCCGCAGCAATGTCGGCATTGCTGCAGTTCGCGGCTGGTGAGCAAAGGGAGGTATGAGCGGCAGGCGCGGCATTTGGACACTTTCGGGCGAGCGAGCCGGTTGAAGATCCAGACGAGGCGATGGGAGTGCCGGGACTGCGGGCGCAGTTTCGTGCCTGAGACCCCGGGGCTGCGGTCGTGGCGACGGAGCACGGAGCCCTGGAGGGAGAGCATATACCGGGAGCATCATGAGGGAATTTGCGCCACGGCGATGGCGAGGATGCGGCGGGTGGGCAGTGCGACAGTGGGCCGCATTTACGCGGAGTTTACGGGCCGCAAGGCGAGGGAGCGCGAGAGCATGCAGTGTCCGCAGATCCTGGGCATCGACGAGCATCGGGTGCATCGAGGCATGCCCTTTGCGACGACGTTCTGCGATTTGAAGAACCATCGGATCTTTGACATCGTGCCGGGGCGCAGCGAACGGGAACTGGCGGCCTTCCTGAGCCGTCTGCAAGGCCGTGAGAAGGTCAAGGTGGTTTGCATTGATCTCTCCAGTACTTACCGGGCTCTGGTGCGAAAATGGTTCCCCAACGCCCGCATCGTGGCCGATCGGTTCCATGTTGTGCGCGTTCTTCAGCATCACTTCCTGGAGCTGGCCCGTCAGATCGTTCCGGAGCTCAAAAACCATCGTGGTCTTCTGAGCGTGCTGCGCCGCCATCCCAGCCGCCTGGAGGAGCGCCAGCAGGGCAGGCTTGGCAAGCTGCTGGCCGATCATCCCGCCTTGCAGCCTCTCCACGAAAAGATGGTCGAACTTTGGGATCTCTTACGGCTCAAGCACCAAACCGCCCGAGCCTGCCGCCATCACATTGGCCGCCTGCTGCGCCTGATCGAAGACCTGCGGCAAAGCACCTTCGAACCCCTCGTGCGCCTGGCCAAGACCTTCCACCACTGGCGCGAGGCCCTCGTCACCATGTGGCGATTTACCAGAAACAACGGCATCACCGAAGGGTTCCACCGCAAGATGAAACTCATCCAAAGACGAGCCTACGGCTTCAAAAACTTCCACAACTACCGCTTGCGCGTCATAGCCCAATGCGGATAACTCAACATCAACAATTGACCTCGTCCCCACTTTTTGGCGGAGAGCCGAAAGAACTGAATGAGAAGGTAAAATAGAGCGAATTGAATCCGGGAAGCAACTTGGAGCCGTGTGCTAGAAAAGAAACATGGGTTGGGTGGGACTCGAACCCACAACCAACGCCTTAAAAGGGCGCTGCTCTACCATTGAGCTACCAACCCGGGTCTCTTTCTTTATACCGCGCCGGGAGCGAAGCTCAAGCGGGTATCGGGAAAGCGAACGGCGTATATTCCTCGTTTTTCGAGGAATGGCAAGCGCTCTCTGCGCGAATTACTTCAACGCAGCGGCTGCCTGACGCACTTCATCTGCCGCGCCCTCGGTCTTCGCCTTCAGGTTCACCCAGGCGATTTTGCCGTCTTTCACGAGGAAGGACTGGCGCTGCGTGATGCCTACGACGGGAATCAGGTCGACGTGGAAAGCCTCCGCCACCTTGCCGTCATGGTCGGCGATGAGGGGGAAGGGGAGGCTGTATTTCTCCTGGAATTTCTTCTGCGCCTCGACCGTGTCCTTGCTCACGCCCACGACCTGGATTCCCGCGCCGCCGAGGCTGGCGTAGGAGTCGCGCAGCGAGCAGGCCTGCTTCGTGCAGCCCGGCGTGTCGGCCTTGGGGTAGAAATACACCAGCGTGACTCCCTTGGCGTAGATCGCGGCGAGGTCGAGCGGTTTGCCGTCCTGGTCGATGGCGGCAGGGGTGGGGGCGGGCGAACCGACCTCGAGAGGGGCGGCGTTACCGAAGAGTCCGAAGAATGTCATGGCAAGAAGGGTGAGTATTACTCGTTTCATGGAAATTTCGTTGTAGGGTACGATCCATCGAAATGCTCAGAAGTCGACTTATCCGTTACGCTGCGATTGTTGTTTTGGGTGCGGCCATCTGCGGGCTTCTCTGGCTCGTCCCGGCTTTGCTGAGTGGACTCGCCCTGGAAAACTGGACCTTTGCCGCCCGTGGGCTGTATCCGCAACTCTTTGTCCCGGAGTCTCATACAGTGCTGGATGGCCTGTCCGCGATGCTCTGGAAGGTCGGCGGCCCGACCGGGCTGGGGTTCCTCGTGGCGGTCATCGGGTTTTTCAAGGGCTTCGCCATCGGCGGCATCCTGACCGCGCTTCTCCTCCTCGCCTGGCAAATCCGACCGCGTCTCTGGCGGTGGCTGGCTTTCGGTTTGGTCGCTCTCGCGACGCTCGGCGTCTGCGCCCTCGCCATCGTCCGGATCGCGACGATCGACGGCAGCGTCGCCCGCTCGCGCGAGCTGACCGGCCCCTTCAATCTCCTTGATGAGTGGAAAGGCGGGCCGCTCTTTGTCTCCCGCTCCGCGCTCCCCTTTGTTCTTCTGCGCGACCCGGCGGCGGCGAAGGATCTCACCGAGGTTGCCACGGTCAAGCTGGCCAACGACCCGGGCGCCTGGCGCGAGCAGTTGCGGAAATCCGACTGGCAGACCGTCATCCTGACCGGGCCGAATATCGAGTTTCGCCCGCTCCTCAATCACCTCCTCGAGTCGCCCGACTGGCACCTCGCCGCCGTGACGAATCAAGGCTACGTCTTCATCCGCGGAGCCGGGGCGATGCCGCATGAGTTCGATCCTGGGAAGTTCCGCCTCGGCAGCGACCGCGAAACCGCCGTCTACCTCGCCGCTCTGGCCGATCGTTACGAGGCTCTCCGCGATACCCGCAGCGCGCGCGACAGCATCACCCTCGCCCTCAAGCTCGCGGGCAACGACGCCACCGTCCTCTCCTACGCCGCCGCCATCGAGGCCGGGCACAAGCGCTGGGCGGATTCCCTCGGCTACGCCGACCGAGCTCTCGCCGCCGATCCGCGTTCCTCCTACGCGATGCTGCTCAAGACGCTGGCCCTCCTTGAGACCGGCCGCCCCGACAAGGCCGAGCCGCTGGCCCGCCAGCTCATGGAGCGCGCACCCAACGACACCTATACCCTGTTCCTCTACGCCCGGGTCTGCCGCGAACTCCGCGACTCCCGCACCGAGGCCGAGACGCTGCAGAAACTCATCGATGTCTCCCAGCGCCAGGGCCTCCCCGTGCCGCCAAACTACTATGTCTTCCTCGGTCAGGCCTATGTCCTGATCGGCGAGGCTCCACAGGCCGCCGCCGCCTATCGCAAGGCCCTCGAGATTCCCGGCCTCGGCCCGGAACTCTCCGCCTCCGTGCGCGACGCGCTGAAGACCGTGGAATCCAAAATCCGCCGCTGATCCGCATGCTCCCGTGCGCCCTTGCCTGTAGGGACGCGACCCACTAGACTCTCCACCTTCCACAAATGAGCTCCAAATCCCGCACGAAGCCCAACCTTCGCCCCCACTCCTCACTCGTGCTCGATGGCGAGAGCCGTGCGCCCAGCCGCGCCATGCTCTACCCCGTCGGGTACAAGGACAGCGACTTCAGCAAATCCCAGATCGGCGTCGCCTCGACCTGGAGCATGGTCACCCCGTGCAACATGCACATCGACCAGCTCGCCCGCGAGGCCGCCATCGGCGTCGACGGCGCTGGCGGGAAGGCCACCATCTTCAACACCATCACCATCTCCGACGGCATCTCCATGGGCACCGAGGGGATGAAATACTCGCTCGTCTCGCGCGAGGTCATTGCCGACTCCATCGAGACGGTCGTGGGTTGCCAGGGCTTCGACGGCTTCGTCGCCATCGGCGGTTGTGACAAGAACATGCCGGGCTGCTGCATCGCCATCGCCCGCCTGGACCGCCCTGCCGTCTTCGTCTACGGCGGCACCATTCTCCCGGGCTGCCTGAATGGCAAAAACCTCGATGTCGTTTCCGTCTTTGAGGCGGTCGGCGCGGAGGCTGCGGGCAAGATCACTGCGAAGGAAATGCACGAGGTCGAGTCCTGCGCCATTCCCGGCCCCGGTTCCTGCGGCGGCATGTACACGGCCAACACCATGGCCTCCGCCATCGAGGCCATGGGCCTCAGCCTGCCGAACAGCTCGGCCCAGGCCGCCGTCTCCGCCCACAAGGTGAAGGACTGCCGCGACGCTGGTGCCGCCGTGTTGAATCTCCTGAAGCGCGGCATCCGCCCGTCGGACATTTTCTCCAAGGAATCCCTGGAGAACGCCATCACCGTGGTCATCGCCCTCGGCGGCTCGACCAATGCCGTGCTGCACCTCCTCGCCATCGCCCACGCGGCCAATGTGAAGCTCACCATCGACGACTTCACCCGCATCGGGAAGCGCGTTCCGGTATTGGCTGATCTCAAGCCGAGCGGCCGTTTCCTCATGAGCCAGCTCGTCGAGATCGGCGGCATCGTGCCGATGATGAAGGACCTGCTCCACGCGGGTCTCCTCCACGGCGACTGCCTCACCGTGACCGGCAAGACGCTCAAGCAAAACCTAGCCGCCTTCAAATCCTACCCGAAGGGCCAGCAGATCATCGCTCCGCTCAAGAAGCCCCTCAAGCCCGAGAGCCATCTCGTCATCCTGCGCGGCAACCTCGCGCCCGACGGCTCCGTGGCCAAGATCAGCGGCAAGGAAGGCGAGCGCTTCAGCGGCAAGGCCCGTGTCTTCGATAGTGAGGAGACCGCGATGTCGGCCATCCTCGACGGCAAGATCAAGAAGGGTGACGTCATCGTCATCCGCTACGAAGGGCCGCGCGGCGGTCCCGGCATGCGCGAGATGCTTTCGCCCACCAGCGCCGTGATGGGCCGCGGCCTCGGCAAGGATGTCGCGCTCATCACCGACGGACGCTTCTCCGGCGGCACGCACGGCTTTGTCGTCGGCCACATCACGCCCGAGGCGTTCGATGGCGGCCCGCTGGCCATTGTCAAAAACGGCGACGCGATCACCATCGACGCCGTCACCCGCACGCTCACCCTCGGCCTTTCCAAGAAGGAAATCTCCGACCGCCTCGCCAAGTGGAAGCGCCCGAAGCCGCGTTACCGCCGTGGCGTGCTCGCCAAGTACGCCGCCAGTGTGACCACCGCATCGCTCGGCGCAGTCACCGACGCCGGTCTCTAGTAGTACCCATTCCCGATCTCTCTCCATGCGCGACTCCTCTGCCTCCGCCGGTCTTTCCACCGCTGTCTTCCTCCACAAGGAAGCGGCGGACCCCGCTGTGCAAAATGCCCAGCTTTCCGTCAGCTTCGGTGAAAAAATCGAAGCGGGAAAAATCCGGGATACCTGGAACGGCCTGCTGGCAGCCAAGGCGCTCCTGCGCGCGGGCATCTACCAGACGCCCGAGGGCTGCGTGCTCCGTGAAGCCGCCGCGAGAGAGATGCGCTGGCAGCATCTTGACTGGACGAAGGATGACCGCGAGGGCATCCCGGTCCAGTGGGGCGCGCTGCTCGCTTCGGAATCCGCCATGTCGTTCGCCCTGGAGGGTGCGCCGCTTTTTCGCGGCGTCACCATCGAGCTTCCTGGCGGCGGCACGCACCTGCTCCTGACCTTTCCCCAGTGCCTCCTGAGCGAGGAGGAAATCTACCGGCTCCTCTCCGAATATCTCGCCGCCATCGACGGACAGGCTCCCGCCTACGAGACGGAGATTTCCGCCGCGTCCTCCGGCGACGCTTCCGCCGATTGGTGGAAGGAACACGCCCAGGCCGCTCCGTTTTCCCTCACCCTTCACCCCGCGTCGGACGCCCTGCGCACTCCGGCCTCCGTCTCCCATCTTTACCAGCGCGACGATTCCCGCGCTCTCCACCAGGCCGCTTCGAAGCTCGGCGTCAGCCTCGGTTCGCTCATCCAGGGAGTTGCCGCCGTCGTCATCGGCCGACTCGGCTCCGCGCCGGTTTTCACCTGGCTGTCGAATCCTCCCGGCGTCTCGCATCTTCTGCCCGCCCCGGTCTCCCTGAAAGGCAGCCTGACTTTCTCCGACTGGATCACCGCTTTTGAACTCAATGAGCAGGACCGCGCCGCGCACGCCGGGGGTTCTCTTCCCGGCATCCTGCCCGTCCTCGACCGCCGCCTGGCAGAGTACCCGATAGCCTTTCGCTCGCTGCCAGCCCCCGTCAGCGACCGCATCCAGGCCGCCCAGCCGCGCTGGATGAATTTCGACGCCAAGGTCATGAGCCGTCCGCTCACTCCGGTCTCCATCGACCTCCACGACGGCTCCCGCATTTCCCTGGAGATTTTCTACACCGCCGACCGCTGGACTTCCGCCCAGGCCGACCGCGTGCTCGCGCGTCTCCTGGCCGCCATCGCGGCGGTGGTGGCCGATCCCGAGATAAAGCTCGACGCGCTGACCGGCGCGCTCGACAGCGACACCCTTCCCGCCGTGGCCTGCGTGCCGCTGCCGTCCGCGGGGAAGAGCTTCGAGGAGCGCATCTGCGACACGGCGGCGAAGCTCTCCACCGAGCTGGCCGTGCAGGGCGAGGGCGAGGCCGCGCTTTCCTACGGCGACCTCCTTTCCCACTCCCAATCGCTCGCATCTTACCTCAAGCAGGAAAATCTCGCCGAGGGCTGGGTGATCGCCGTCTGTCTCGTGCCGACTCCCTGGCTGCCCGTCGCCCTGCTGGGCATCGCTCTCGCGGGCGATACCTGCGTCGCGCTCGATCCCGAGGCCGCCCGCGAATGGCTCGCCGACAAGGCCGCCTCCTGCGACGCCGAACTCGTCATCTGCGATTCGCGCACCGCGTCGTTTTTCGAGGGCGGTTCCCGCCGCGTTCTCGTCATCGACCAGCAGTGGGAGACCATCTCGGCCTCGCCCGTCTTTGAAAAAATCAGCCACGAGCCGAAGACCTCCTACCTCCTCCTCGGCACCGAAAGCGACCCCGCTCCGCGTATTGCCTCGCTCCAGCCGGATTTCGTCGGCTCCGTGCTCAAGGAATCCAACGCCCGCTGGCGCCTGCGCCCGGGGTCGTGCATTCCGCTGAATTTCTCCGCCGGCACCGGCGCATTCCTCGAGGTGCTGCTTTCCGCTCTTGCCTCCGGTGCGACGATTCTCCTGCCGCCGACCTCGTCGGTTGCGTCCAGCTTTGGGTGGAATCCCACTCACCTCCGCCTTAGCCTCCTGCAGTGGCGCAACCTCCTGGCCGAGCTTCGCCGCGGCTCCGTCTCGCTGCCGGAATCCCTCCGCGCCGTCGCCATCGAGGCCGCCGCCGTCCCCGCCGATCTCTTTGCGGAATGGCTGGCCTTTGCCGGAGAGGAAATCGCCACGCATATTTTCTGGAGCCCGGTGTCAAATTCCGGCCTCGGCATCCGCTCCTTTGTGAAGGGCGGTTCCGCCGCGACTCTGCCTGCCACGGGCTTCCCGACGCCCGGCCTGTCCGTGACCCTCGCCGATGCCTTGGGCCGCGACCTGCCGCCGTATATCCAGGGCGAGGCCGTCATCAAGCTCCTCGACGGCGATCAGGAGTGGAAAATGCCGGCTTGGCGCGATGAACACGGTGCTTTCTTCTTCCTCGCGGAAAACTGCGCCGAGGCGAAGATCCGCCAGACTCTCGGTGCGCTCGATGCCGTTGTCGCCGAGGTCGACCAGCGGCGCGGTGCCTGGGTTTTGCGAGGCAGCGACGCTCTTCCCGCCACTGCGCTGGAGCAGATCAATGGCGTCCTTTCCTCCGCCCGGAAGGTGGATTTTGTCCAGGAGGTCGACCTCTTCCCGCTCACACCCGTGGGCGAACTGAAGGTCTCCGGCCTCCCGACCCCCGCCCGGATCGCCAAGCCGAAGCCCCAGGCCAGACCCGAGCCTGCTCCGAAAGCCGCCGCCGCGCCCAAGATCCCCGAGGCTCGCCCTTCCGAGCCTGCCGTGGCCGCGCAGCCGGCGCCTCAGCCCGCCCCCGTGCTCCGTGAGTGGGAGCCGCTCATCCTCCTCAGCCGCGAACCTTCCACGCCGAATCTCATCCTCGTCCACGACGCAGGCGGCGACCCCGCCGTCTACGGGCCTCTGGCCGAGACCCTGCGTGGCGACTGGACCATCTACGCCACCGCCGCTCGCGGATTTCACCAGCCTGCGTCCTGCCATGAGGCCGTCGAGGACGAAGCCGCCGCCCTTGTGCGCGCTCTCGTCGATCTCGATCCCGCCGGACCCTATCATCTCTTCGGCTATGGCTACGGCGCTCTGCTCGCCTATGAAATGGCCCGCCAGCTTCGCGAGGCCAGCCGCCCCGTGCATTACCTCGCCCTCGCCGGTACGCCGCCGGAGCTGCAGGGCGGCAAGGTCTGGCTGCGCTCGTTTACCCGGCTTTTCTCTGGGCAGGCCGCCCAGCGTGAGATTCCCGCCACGCCCGCAGGCGAGGCCCATCTCCGCGCCACCCGCGCCTATCGTCCGGCTCCGCTTGACGGACCGGCGGGCGTCATCCTCGGTGCCGACCAGGGCCGCGAGGTGGAGAATGCCTGGCTCAATGCCATCCCCGAGGGATTCGTCGAGCGCGTGACCAATCCGGTCGCCTCGCTCCTCGATGAACCCGGCGTGAAGCGCCTCGCCGTCATCCTCCGCGAATGGGCCGTGCCCTCCGCCGACGAATAAGCGGTTAGTAAACCACGCTCCGCGCCAGCAGCAGCCAGACCCGGCTACGGGCGACTTTCACGCGCGGCGCGTCCGGGTTTTTCTCGATCAGGTCGAGCGTCTCGCGCCCGAGCAGGAGAGGCAGTGCACAGGCCATGCGCAGGCGGCGGATTCGCAGCGCCTTAACGTATTTTTCGGCCCCGAGCAGATGTCCCCGGGCGATGGCCAGGGCATGATTAAACGACTCCCGGGGCAGGTAGACCCGCCCGAGCGAGGAATCGGCCGCGCGGTCGCGCAGCACGTTCACGTATTGCAGCCCTTTGCCAAACTGCACCCCCGCTTCCAGCATCTCATCGTGCGGCAGCCGTGCGAAATGCGGCAGGTGTTTCGCGCACACGCGGGTCCAAAAGTCCCCGACGCAGCCCGCGACGAGGTACGTGTAGCGATCGAGCTCCGCCGGGCTGAGCGCGGGCGCTCCCGGCGGGAATCGCGTCCCATCAAAATCCTGCCCCTCCTGGATCGTCGCCCACACCGTGGCGATTTCCTCCTTGTCCTCGCTCTCCTTGAGCGCAGTCCGCAACTCCTCCTCCCGCGCGAGCAGTTCCCGCTCCGCGTCGGAGCTGGCCCCATCCGCCTTCGTGTCCGACAGGCGCGCCAGCAGGTAGGCCAGGGCGATCGTCGGTCGTACCCGCGCGGGCAGCAGCCGCAGGGTCAGGTAAAACGACCGCGATACCTCGCGCAGCAGCCGCCAGTCGATGTTCACCGCAGTGCTTCCACTCCCACCCGGAGCAGCTCCGTGCGAGTCTCGGAGAATTGCCCGAGACCCAGTTGCGCGCCGGACTCGATCCACGCGCAGGCGGGCTTGATCGAGGGGAGCTTGCTCCCCTTGCGTAGTTCGTCGATCAGCCGCACCGCCGTGGCGTCGATGGCGATCACATCCGTGCTGGCAAAGATGGTGAAGTTGTTCACGGCAAAGTTCGGGTTCGGCATCGGCCCGCCTGCGTATTGAATCACCAGCGCATCCATCATCGTGAGCGCCACCTTGTCCTTCACCAGCTCGTCCGCGTAGACCTCCGAGAGATACGAACCGCCGTCCATCGACGCCTGGCCAAACCGCCGCCAGTTGTCGAGGTTGAAGACCGTCATATTGACCACTCCGCCGTTGATACCGGTCATGAAGCTGTCCGTCATCGACGGCACATTGATCACTTTCGTCACCGACTTGCTCAGCACCTTGGCAAAGAAGCTCCGGCTGCTCAGTTGATCGCCGTTGGAGAGGCGGTCCGAGATGCGCGAACCCTCCCGCTTGCCAAACTGGCTGTCTCCCCAGATCAGCTTGCCCAGCACCGGGGCGCTCACCTGCGCGTCCTGGTCGTAGCCGTTCTGCGGGTCGATGCCCTGGAGGATGTAGAGCGGGTTGTCCTTGCGGAATCCCGCGGCCAGCAGGTCTTCGATATTGCGATCCCACACGATGATGTTGCGGGCCGGCACGCCGGACTCGATCAGCCCGCGCGCGATGGCGTCGACCACCTCCGGGTGCGTCCCGCTGGTCGCCTGTCCGCTGGCGGAAACCTTGATGCCCACCACATCGGAGGGCGTGACGTACTTGGCCCAGGCCTGCGCGACCGTCGGCTTCTGGGCGAGGTTGCAGATGAGGGAATCCACCATCCTCTGGACCGTGCGCGGATTGGCCCGGTTCCCCTCGGAGAGGGCGGACCCGTCGATGGCGTAGTAAACCTTCGATTTCGGGGGTGGGGGAGGCAGGTTCGACTGGGCCACCGCCGTACCGCTGACAATCCCTGCACAAAACATCCACGCGATCGCCCATTTTCTGCTACCGTGGCCCCTCAGCCATGGTCGAACATCTCTACGCGCACATTCCATTCTGTCCGAAGGTGTGCCCGTATTGCAGTTTTTACAAGGAGGCAAGCGACAGGAATAAAACTCGTGCCTTCCTCGACGCCATGCTCCGCGAGGCGGACATCTGGGGCGACCGGCTCCAGCCGCGCACGATTTTCTTTGGCGGCGGCACTCCCACGGCACTTTCCACCTCGCAACTCGACCACCTCATCTCGGGTCTCCGCGAGCGGATGGATTTCTCCCGCCTCGAGGAGTTCACCATCGAGATGAACCCCGCCACCGTCTCGCTGGAAAAGGCCTCGCGCCTCCGCGAGCTGGGCGTCAACCGCGTGAGCATGGGCGTCCAGAGCTGGGACCCCGGCCTGCTGGAAACCCTCGGGCGCGTGCATTCCCGCGACCAGGCCCTCCGCAGCTACTCCATCCTGCGCGAGGCGGGCTTTGACAACATCAACCTCGATTTCATCTTCGGCATCCCCGGCCAGACCGTGGACCAGTGGGTCGATACGCTGCGCCAGACCATCGCTCTCCAGCCGCAGCACATTTCCGCCTACTGCCTCACCTACGAGGAGGATACGGAGTACTTCCTCCGCCTCGGCCGGGGGGAATTCTCCCAGGACCCCGAGGTCGACGCCGCCCTTTTTGAACTCACCATGGAAACCCTCGAGGGCGCGGGCTACGCGCAGTACGAGATTTCCAACTACGCCCGCCCGGGCCGCGAGTGCCGGCACAATCTCGCCTACTGGCTCGGCGCGGATTACATCGGCCTCGGCCCCAGCGCCTTTTCCACCTTCGGCGGGGAACGCTGGAAAAACGTCAGCGATACCGCGGATTATGTCGCCCGCGTGAATGCCGGGGTCACCCGCGCCGATTTCGTCGAGCCGGTCGATGCCGCCACCCGGCAGGCCGAGGTGGTCGCCTTCTCGCTCCGTACGAATCGCGGTGTGGAGGCGAGCCTCATGCCGGAGGAAAAAACCAGCGAACTCGCCGCCCTCGGCTATCTCGCCCGCTCCGGCGACCGCTGGCTGCTTACGCGCAAGGGCCGCATGGTGGCCGACGAACTCGCCGGCCAGCTCATCGACTAGGCGGCAGGCCTACTGTTGCTGCTGCTGTTGTTGCTGCGAGGGCGGGGCGTCGTCTTTGCGAATCTTCCCGCCCCACGAGAGGATGCGCGCCTTCACCCCCGCCGACTCCGCTTCCTTGATCTGGTGATTGCGGACGTAAAAGAGCGACAGGCTTGACCAGGCGAGCTGATCGTTGGGATTCAGGTCCACCGCCTTCAGCCCGGCCTCGATCGCCTCGGGATACCGGCCGGACTTCATCAGCGCCATGCCAAGGGCATGCCACGCATCGAAGTACGCGGCATCCATCTCGACACAGCTCCGATATTTCTCGATCGCGGCGTCGAGATCCCCCAGGGCGATGTCGCCCGTGGCATCCTCAAACAGCTCGACCGCCGCGGGGTCTGGCGTCATGCGCGTTAGCGGGCCTGGCCGAGAGGCGTGATTTTCGCCGCCTCGCGGGCACCGTCGAGCCAGCTCAGGAAGAGCAGCTTGCGCTTGCCCTCGAGCAGCTCTTGCGTGATCGAGATGCGCTGTTTGAGCTGGTCCTCCATCGCTCCGTCGATCGGGGCGCGGGATTGGAGGTAAACGGCCACGCCGCCGTCTGCCGACGGGATGTAGTTCGTCAACTGCGCCGGCTGGAGCAGGAGAGTCAGCTTCACCGCCTCGTATGGGATGTTCTGCTCCAGCAGCTTCTGCGGCTCGAGTCCGGTCAGCGTGTCGACCTTCAGGCCGAGGGCCAGAGCGGCTTCCGGGAGCGGCTTGCCTGCGGCGATGGCTTCGCGCAGCTTGGAGACGGCTTTCTGGCCGTTCTCGGTCGCGAGGCGTTCGGCCTGGATCAGCTTCAGACGGGCCTCGGCGATCGGGCGCACTTCGTCGAGCGTGAGCGGACGCTCCGGCGTCACCGTCTCCAGCTTCAGCACGAAAAACTTGTCTCCGGCCTGCACCACGTCGCTGACCGGGGTCTTGTCGCTCAACAGGAAAGCCTGTGGGGCGATCTCGGGCAGTTCGGCAATCGCCACGCCTTCCTTGGCCCGGCCATTCTTGTCAAAGGCCGCCGAGGTTTGCACCGTCAGTCCGGCCTGCTGCGCCGCCGTGTCAAAACCGCCGATGGCCTTTTCCGCAAAGGCTGCCGCCTTGTCCGCGAGCTGCTGCATGGCCTCGACCTTCTTGGCATTGTCCGTCTGGCCCGCCGCATCGGCCGGGAGCGAGAACTCGACAAATTTCACCACCCGCGTCTCCGGGCTGGTCATCTTGTTGCGCTCAAAGAAATCCTTGATGTCCTGCTCCGCCACTGCCGCCAGGGCGTCCTGCGCGATTCCTGGGAAGCGCACCACCTGCACGTCCACCTTCTGAAAGATCCTCAGGGCTTCCGCCACCTCGTCGGCTCCCACTGTCGCGGGAGCGGAGATGAAGCTCTTGATTTTCTCCAGTCGCAGGCTGTCGCGCACCACCGTCTCGAGCTGAACCTCGGTGAAACCGCGCGGCCCGAGCTGCTCCTGCACGAATCTGGCGTACTTCTGGTAGTCAAACTTCCCCTCGGTCTGGAAGACCGGCAGCGTCTGGATGCGCGCCGCGATCTCCTCGGGCGTCGGCTCCACGCCCAGCAGCCCGGCCTGGTGCTGCAATACGAGCAGGTTGAAGATGAAGTCCTCCACCGCCCTCTGCTCGTTCTGGGAAAGCCCCCCGAGCTCCGACAGCAGCTCAAACTGACCGAGCGCTCGCGCCAGCGTGAAATTTTTCACTTCCCGGTCGATGTCGGTTTGCGTGAGCGTTTTTCCGTAGACCTGCACCAGCCCGCTGGACTGGAATTGCTTCATGTTGCCGGGATCGTAAAGCCATGCGAAGGCCACGATTACGACGACGGTGATGATCAGGAAGAGCTTGCGCTGGTGGGTGCGGAGAGTCGTTAACATGAAAAAGGGCTGCGAAACTGTTGATTTGCGGGAGAGTTGTGATTAAAGCAGTTATCGGATGAAAGCAAGTGCGTCCCCCCGTACATGGATAGTGTCTTTACTGGCCCTCGCGGCCTGCGGGTCTTTCGCATTCGCTCAGGATGCCGTTGTACAGAAGAATGGAGTCCGCAGCGAAGGCCAGATTTTAGGCGTCGCCGCCGGCAAGATCAAAATCAAGGTCGGCCCGGTCGAAACCTCCATCGCCCTCGATCAGGCCGCCTCCGTCTCCAAGGAGGCCCCCAAGTCCTACACCGATGGCCTCGCCGCCTGGGATTCAGGCAATGCCGCCCAGGCCCTGCCCCTCATCAAGTCCACCGTCGATACCTTCCGCGGATTGCCTACTCCCTGGGCCGAGCGCGCTTCCGCCCTCCTCGGGGATGTTTATCTCTCCTTGAACCAGGTGCCGGCCGCCGAGACCGCTTTTGCCGAGTTTCAAAAAGCCTACCCCGGCTCCACCGCCCAGTCCGAGATCGGCCTCGCCCGCCTCGCCGTCGAGAAAAAGGATTTCGCCTCCGCCAAGGCCAAGCTTGAGCCGATCGTCGCCGAGGCCCAGGGCGTTACCCTTGCCCCCGAGGGCAAGGGGGCCATGTACGGACAGGCTTTCTTTTTGATGGGAGTGATCCGTGAGTCCGAGGGAAACCTTCCCGAGGCTCTCCGCGATTACCTGAGCACGGTGACCTTGTTCTATGAGGACCAGGCCGTTGTTGCCAAGGCGCGCGAGCGTGCAGATATTCTCGTCAAAGAAAAGCAAGTGATAGTTCCCTAACCGCCGTCTCTTCCGTTCGTGATTCCATCTATGAAAAGTTCCCGTTCCCTGTTGCGTACCATTTTGACCGCGCTCATCGCTCTGGCCGCCGTGAGCGGAGCCCATGCGGCCGAGGGCGCACCAGCCGAGTCCCACAACATCATCCAGGTCATTCTCTCGGGTGGCCCGCTCATCGTCATGATCTGGCTCGCCATCCTTGGCACCTCGATCACGATGGTGACGTTCATCATCCAGCTCTTCCTCGTTCTTCGCGACGAGCAGCTCGCTCCCGCCGCTCTCCTTGAGTCGCTCCGCGCCACCATCCATGCGGGCAACTACCAGGAAGCCTGGGAAATCTGCCGCGCCAACAAGGCCTACCTCGCCCTCGTCCTCGGCGGCGCTCTCGAGCGCGTCGGTCGCGGCAAGGAAGCCGTCGAGACCGCTCTCATCGAGCACGGCCTCCGCGAGGCCCAGGTCCTCAAGACCAAGAACAGCTACCTCTCCGTTATCGGAGTCGTCGCTCCGATGATCGGACTGCTCGGTACGGTTATCGGAATGATGGGCGCGTTCGCCGTACTCGGTTCCTCCGGTGTGTCGGACCCGCGCCTCCTCGCCACTCGTATCGGTGAAGTGCTCATGGCTACCGCCAGCGGTCTCTTCATCGCCATCCCGGCCTTCATTTTCTACTACTACTTCCGCAACCGCGCGACCATCGTCCTCGTCAATGCGGACGACAAGCTCAACCAGCTCATCGAGGATATCCCGTTTGACGAACTCGGCGGAGTCCGCATCGGTGAGAATTTCGAGGCAGGTGCGGGTGCTCCCGTCACCGGTGCCGGCCGCTCCCGCAAGGTCTCGGTCGCCCTCACCACGAACTGCCCTGTCTGCAACGGCGCCATCCAGCCCGGCCAGAATCCCTGCCCGCATTGCGGCGCCACTCTCGAGTGGGCCTGATAGCATCCGATGTCAGAAGAGGCTCATAGGCGCGGCAAAAAGAAAGTCCGCAAAGCCGATCCCGAGGCCGATCCGGAGTTCCAGATCGCCCCGATGATCGATATTCTCCTCGTTCTCCTGGTGTTCTTCATGTCCATCACCTCCACCGAGGTGCTGCAGTCGAACACCGACGTCGACCTCCCGGTCGCCAAGGAGGCCAAGGAACCCAAACCGATCAAGGGCGGCCAGATGATCGTCAACATCCTCTTCAGCCCCATCAACAACGCGACCACCTTCGAGGTGAACGAAAAGAACCCCTCGATGAATGAAATCGCGGCGATGCTCTCCAATGAAGTGAATCGCAACCCGCAGTACCGCGTGCTCGTCCGTGCCGACAAGCAGGTCAAGTACGAGGCGATCCGCTCTCTCCTGGAAGCTGTTGGTCGTGCAGGAGTGGGCAATGTCACCTTCTCCGTCGTCGACAAGGACGCCGGGAAACCCCAAGGATAATCACGAGGTAATAAAACTATGGCAGGTGGTGGTGTATCAGAAGACGGAGATGTCGGATTCCAAATCGCACCGATGGTGGACGTGGTGTTCGTGCTCCTTCTCTTCTTCATGGCTTCGGCCGGTTCCCAGATCAAACCCCGCGAGTTGACCATCAACCTCCCGAGCGGCAAGTCCGCCCCGGGCATTGATGTGCCCAAGACTCCGCTCATCATCGACATCTTCCCCGACGGCAAGGTGCAGATGAACAACAAGGTCTACGACAACCCGGGCAGCAGCCAGCTCCCCGAGCTCCGGGCCAAACTCGCCGATACAATAAATAAGTTTGGCGACAAGGACCCCGTCATCATTCGTCCCGATCCGCAGACCAAGCACGAGCGCATCATCGACGTGCTCAACGCCGCGGCCGCCTCGGGCGTGAAAAACCTCACGTTCAGCTAGACGCGCAACGTCAGGGAATTGCTTTTCAAACGCCTCCGTCCTCACCGGGCGGGGGCGTTTTGCTTTCTCGACTTCGACGGCCCGACCCGCTAACTTCCAGCCAACCCCTCAGAATTATGGCTGGAAACATTTCCTCGGAAGAAGGAGACGTCGGCTTTCAGATCGCGCCCATGGTGGACGTCGTGTTCGTCCTCTTGTTGTTTTTCATGGCCGCCGCCGGGTCTCAGGTCATCAACAAGGAACTCACCGTGCTCCTCCCGAGTGGGGGAACATCCTCTCACGCGGAGAAAGTTCCGCTCATCATCGACATCTTTCCCGACGGCAGGGTGCAGATGAACAACAAGGTCTACGACACGCTATCCAGCCGGGACCTGCCCGAGCTGAGGGCCAAGCTCTCCGATGCCGTGGCCAAGTTCGGGGACAAGGACCCCGTCATCGTGCGCCCCGACCCGCAGAGCCGCCACGAGCGCATCATGGATGTCCTCAACGCCGCGACTGCGGCGGGCATAAAAAACCTCTCCTTCAGCTAGAAGCGGAGAGGGGGCGGCGCTCCCGCCGGAGCGGGAGCGCACGAAAGGGAATTCCGGAAACCTTACGGCTTCGACGTGTAGCTCATCGCGTAGTCGTAGAGTTCTTCGTCCTTGAAGAAGCGCTTCAACTCGATTTCCGCGTTCTCCGGGCTGTCGGAGGCATGGGCCACGTTGACCATCACGTCGACACCGAAGTCGCCGCGGATCGTGCCCTTGTCGGCCTTCTTGGAATCCGTGGGCCCGAGCAGCGTGCGCACGCGCTCGACCGCATTGTCACCGGCGACGGCGAGGCCGACCACTGGCGAGGACTGCATGAAGGCAACGATCTCGGGGAAGAAGGGCTTCGAGGCGAGGTGAGCGTAATGCTCGTTGAGGATCTCGGTGCTCAAGCGGAAGAGTTTGCATCCGCGAATCTGAAAACCGGCCTCCTCGAAACGCTTGATGACCTCGCCAACCTTGCGGCCTGTCACACAATCGGGTTTGAGAAGAATGAGAGATGTTTGCATCGGCGCGGAAGTCTATCCGCCCTCCCGCCCTCGGGAAGGAGAATTTTTCAAACACCTCGTTACGACAATCCCTGCTCGCCCGTGATGAAGTCCGGATACGCCGCCCCCGAGTGCTCGGTGAAGTCCAGGCCGAGATCCTGCTCATCCTCGCTCGCCCGCAGCCCCACGATCTTGTCGATGAGGAAAAACCCGACGAACGACGCTCCAAAGGCCGCCGCCGTGATACTGGCCACCCCGAGCGCCTGCACGCCGAGCTGATGCGGGGAAAATCCCGCCTCGTTGAAAATCGCCACCGACAGGATGCCCCACCAGCCGCAGAAGAGATGCACCGGCACCGCGCCCACCGCGTCGTCGATCTTCAGCCGCTCCAGCAGCAGCGAGCCAAAGGTGGCGATCACCCCCGCGACCAGCCCGATCACCACCGCCGAGGCGGGCGCGACCAGGTTGCAGTTGGCCGTGATGCCGACCAGCCCGCCCAGCGCCCCGTTGATCGTCATGCCGAGATCGGGCCGCCCCTGGTGCAGCCACATGGCAAACATCCCGGCGAGCGCGCCCGCCGCCGGGGCGATTGTTGTATTGACTGCTATTCGCCCGACATTCACGTCTCCGGACAGCGTGGACCCCGGGTTGAACCCGTACCATCCCAGCCAGAGAATGAAGACGCCCAGCGTGGCCAGCGGCATGTTGTGACCGCTGATGAGGCTGGCCGTGCCGTCGGGCTTGAAGCGTCCGATGCGCGGCCCGACCACCAGCACTCCCGCCAGCGCCGCCGCGCCGCCAATGGCATGCACCACGCTCGACCCGGCGAAATCCAGATACCCGAGCTGCTCCAGCCACCCTTTGCCCCCGCCATAGCCGAACGCCTCGCCAAACCCGCCCCACGCCCAATGACCGATCACCGGATACACCACGCCCGTGATGAGCGCGGTGAATATCAGGTAGCCGACGAACTTTGTCCGCTCCGCCATCGCCCCGGAGATGATCGTCGCCGCCGTCCCGCAGAAGACAAGCTGGAAGAACCAGAATGACCACAGCATGGTGTCCGACGGCACATCGGAAATCCAGAACGGCCCCGTGCCAAACAGCCCCGAGACCGAATGGCCAAACATCAGCCCAAACCCGAGGAAGAGGAAACACAGCGTGCCCACGCAGAAGTCCAGGAAGTTCTTCATGCAGATGTTGATCGCGTTCTTGGCTCGCGTGAACCCCAGCTCCAGCATGCAAAATCCCGCCTGCATGAAAAAGACCAGCGCCGCCGTGAGCACGATCCACACGGCGTTCACGTTCTTCTGTGTTGACTCGTCCCCGGCTGCCGCCGGAGCTTCCGGAGCCGCCGCGAGCCGCGCTTCCAGGTCTTTCAGCCGCATTTCCAGTGCGCTCACATCAGGCGCGACAGTGGCGGTCGTGGCCGCGCCGGCCTTTCCGAGCGTCTTTTCGATTCCTCCGAGCCTGCGCAGGATTTCATTGGAGTTTTCCATCAGCGCAGCCTGGCTCTTTTCGCTTCGCTGCATGAAGGCTTCCATGGCGGGCGGCGGAGCAGGCGTCGCGTCCTGGGCGGTCAGCCCGGCGATGCCGAGGGCGAGGGCGGCGAGGATGGCGTGCGGGTGTTTCATGAGTCGAACGTGTTGAGAAATTCCGAGCTGAGCGCGTCGCGTTTTCCACGGTTGGGGACGTAATCGAGGATCGCCAGCCCGATGCGCCTCGCATCGTCGCGTTTGAGTTCGCCGTTGATCGGCGTCGTCTCCTTGCTCATCGCCCGCTGGATCAGCTTCGCCGCCTGCGCCTGTCCCGTCACCCGGCTGAGCAGCCCGGTCACGATCTTTTCAAACTCCGCCCGCTTCATCATCGGCGGGCCTTCCGCCTCCCTCTGTATTGGCTGTGCCTCCGGCTTGCTCGCGAGGACGGGAGGGGCTGCCGTGGCGCTGGTCGGCGTGGGCAGCATCTCCAGCTCCATCAGCAGGCGCGTGGCCCGCGCCGCCACGAGGTCGACCTCCGCCGCGGGCGTGAGGAGCACGGAGAGCCGCGTGCTTCCCCGCGAAAGAATGAGCAGGCGGAAGTTCTCAAACCCCGCGCAGATCTGCCACAGCGGGCGATCGACGCTCTCGTAGCCGGAGACGAGATGATTCACCCGCGCGGCAAAGTTCGCCACCCGCTCGTCGGAGTAGGGCAGGTCGTGGTTCATCACCAGCGAGCCTGTTTGCAGGCAGGAGCCGGAGACTCCGGCGTGGGAATACAGGTCCGCGAGGTTTTTGCGGAGAGCGTCGGGTGTTACAGCCATACAACTCTTCGGCCTTAGCTCAAATCGCTCAGGATCTGGTCGACGCCCTGATGCGCCAGGGTGAGGAGGATGGCGGTCTCTCCATTCCTGGCATATCGGTACGAGCTTTGCCGCCCGGCCTCCGTGATCGACACAAACTCCGGCGAACCCGTCATCAGCAGGGAGGAAAACTCATCCAGGTAATCCTTGAGGTAGCCCGCTTCGTAAATGACCATGCGCGCCTCTTCCTGGTGGGCCTGCTCAAACACTGGCGCGCAGGCCGATGCGATCTCCTTGTTCGGCCCCAGGCGGATGCGTATCGTCTCCTTGACCGAGAGTAGTCCCTGACTCATCGCGTGGCCGGAAGCAGCTTCCATGCCACGCGATTTTATTAGCTTTTCCGGGCCTAGAGAATGGCTGCCGCCAGACGCGGCAGAAGCTCATCAATATTGACGCGTTCCTGTTGCATGGAGTCGCGATGACGCAGCGTCACGGTGTCCGCTTTTTCCGGTCCGTTTTCGCCCACCGTATCAAAATCGACAGTCACGCAGAACGGCGTACCCGCCTCGTCCTGGCGGCGGTAACGGCGGCCGATCGCACCTGCCTCGTCGTAGGAGACCGCCATGTGCGGGCGCAGTTTTGCGACCACTTCCTTCGCCTTCGCCACCAGCTCAGGCTTGTTCTTGAGCAGCGGGAAGACGCCGACCTTGATCGGGGCCATGCGGGGATGGAAGCGCAGCACCGTGCGCACCTCGCTCTTGCCGTTCTCGTCGGTGACGGTTTCCTCGTCAAAGGCCTCGCACAGCAGCGCCAGCGTCGTGCGATCCACGCCCGCGCTCGGCTCGACCACGTGCGGGACGAACTTCTCGTTCTTCTCCTGGTCGTGGTACTCGAGCGGCTTGCCGCTGGCCTCGATGTGGCGCGAGAGATCGTAATCCGTGCGGTACGCGATGCCTTCCAGCTCGCTGATGCCAAAGGGGAACTCGTATTCCAGGTCGTACGTCTTCTTGGAGTAAAAGGCGCGCTCGCCATCCGGGATATCGACGACGTGGATCTTGTCGCGCGGGATGCCGATGTCTTCGTAGAATTTCAGGCGCTGCTCGAGCCAGTAATCCGTCAGCGCGAGGCCGTCCTCGGCGCGGCAGAAATACTCGATCTCCATCTGCTCAAACTCGCGCGAGCGGAAGATGTAGTTGCGCGGATTGATCTCATTGCGAAACGCCTTGCCGATCTGTGCGATGCCAAAGGGCAGCTTCTGGCGCGAGGTGTCGAGGACGTTGCGGAATTGCACAAACATCGCCTGCGCCGTCTCCGGGCGGAGATACACGAGGTTGTCCTCGCTCTCCAGCGGACCCGCGTAGCTCTTGAACATGAGGTTGAAGGCGCGCGGTTCGGTCAGGTCGCGGCTGCCGCAGTTTGGGCAGTACTTCGTGCCGTCCTTCTCGGGCAGTTGATCGGCGCGGTGGCGGGCTTTGCACGATTTGCAGTCCACCATCGGGTCGGAAAAGGTCTCCTCGTGGCCGCTGGCCTTCCAGACCGCGCGGTTCATGATGATCGAGCCGTCCATGCCCACCATGTCGTCGCGCTCGCGCACGTTGCGCCGCCACCAGAAGTCCTTCAGGTTGCGCTTCAGCTCGACGCCGAGCGGTCCGAAGTCCCAAAAGCCGTTCAGGCCGCCGTAAATCTCGGAGGACTGGAAGATGAAGCCCCTCCGTTTGCAGAGGCTCACGATTTTCTCCATACGCTGGGATGCGGGATCTTTGGACATAGGTAGGAACTGGCGAATTAATCACGGATCACCACCCCAAGGGGAGCTTTTTTCCGTCTTTTCCACCGCCTTTCCCGGTTGCCGTGCTGCCCGGATTCTGCCCAACATCCCTTCTGCCATGCGCACCGTGCTTCTCTCCCTGGCCGCGTTCCTCGCGGTCATCACGATTTCTCCCGCCCAGATCGCCTATGAGTCCGGCGGCTGGATTTCTCTCTCCTCCGAGGGCGACAAACCGAAAAGACTCGTCAAGGGAGTCTACCCCGCCTTCTCCCCCGACGGGAAATCCATCGCCTACAATACCGAGGAGGAGGACGGCGCCCGCCACATTGCCATTTACGATCTGGCCTCGGGCAAATCCGCTCCTGTGCCCAATATCCCGGGCGACAATTCCTTCGGCCCCTCGTGGTCCCCGGATGGCAAAAAACTCGCGTTTCATATTTTCAACAACGACCGCTGGGATATCGGCATCATCGGCGCGGATGGCAGCGGGTTTTTCCGCCTCCCGGCGAAGATGGAAGTCTGGTCTCCCTCCTGGGCACCCGATGGCCGGTCACTCTACGCCCACGACATGGAGGCGATCTACCAGATTTCGATCGAGGGCCAGACGCTCAAGACCTGGCCGGTCAGTCTCTTCGGTCCCGGCGCCAGCATGAGCAGCGGTAGCTCGCTCGCCGTCTCGCCCGACGGAAAGTCCCTGCTCATCGAGATCGACGGCGATGAGGATGTAAAGATCAAGGACTGGGACGGCCCGCCGCCCGCCCTCTGGACCATTGATCTCCAGACCGGAGCGCGCCAGCGCATCGGCTCGCGCAGCCTTCTGGCCTGGTCCGGCTGCTGGGAATCCGCCACCCGCATCATCTGCAACGGCGCGACGGAGAAAAAGCCCACTCCCGCGATCTATCGCATCACCCTGCCCGACGGCGCGTTTTCCCTGCTCCTTCCCAATGCCATGCAGCCCTCCGTCGTGCCCGCGCAGTAGCGGGACGGCTCGGGATCAGGAGAGATTCGTGCCGGGATCGTTCTTCGGCAGGTAGGGCTGGGGGATGATCATGTCCTCCGGCACCGGCTGGCGATGGTAGTCCGAGTGATGCTCGCGCGGCGGCAGCTCGATCGGCGTGTACTCGACCTGCTGGTACGGGATGAGGCTCAGGAGATGGCTGATGCAGTTCAGCCGGGCCAGCTTCTTGTCCGTCGCGGGCACGACCCACCACCGGGCCTCGGGGATATGGGTGCGATCCAGCATCACTTCCTTGGCCTTGGTGTAGTCCTCCCAGCGACGGCGCGACTCGAGATCCATCGGGCTGAGCTTCCAGTGCTTGAGCGGATCACTCACGCGGCATTGGAAGCGGAATTCCTGCTCCGAGTCCGTGATGGAGAACCAGTACTTGATCAGCCGGATACCCGAGCGAATCAGCATCTTTTCAAACTCCGGCACCGTGCGGAAAAACTCCTCGTAGTCGTCGTCGGTGCAAAATCCCATCACCCGCTCGACCCCCGCGCGGTTGTACCAGCTCCGGTCAAAGAGCACCATCTCGCCCGCCGCCGGCAGGTGCGCGACATAACGCTGGAAATACCACTGCGTGCGCTCGCGGCTGTTCGGCGCGGGCAGCGCGGCCACCCGGCAGACGCGGGGATTGAGACGCTGCGTGATGCGCTTGATCACGCCGCCCTTGCCCGCAGCATCGCGTCCCTCGAAAATCACCACGATCTTCTCGCCCGAGGCCACCACCCACTCCTGCATCTTCACCAGCTCGGATTGCAGCCGGAAGAGCTCGCGGAAATAAAAATGCCGCTGGATTTTTTCATCCTCCATCTCCTCCAGCGTCTGCGGCGGATGGTACTCTGTGCGCCGATCCTCCATCTCGAGCTCCAGCTCCTCGTCGAAGCTGTCGATCATCTCGCGATGCGCACGGGCGATGAGGTCTTGCGTGGACTGCTGGCTATGCTGTTCGTCGGAGTTCATGGTGTGGAAGGGATTTTTGGGGGCGGGATGCCTAGTCGAGCTTGATGTGTTCGAGGTTGACTCCCTTGGTCTCAATGGCGAAGCGATACGTCACCCACGCACCGAGCAGGCAGGTGCCGATCAGGATGTAGAGCACCGTGGCGGTGCCGATATCCTTGAGCAGGATGGGGAAAAGGAAGGCCGTCGCCACCGCCCCGATCTTGGCAAACGACGCGGCAAACCCCGCCCCGACCCCTCGCACCTTCGTCGGGAATACCTCGCCCGCCAGCAGATACGTCATCGCGTTCGGCCCCATGTTGGTCATGAAGTTGAACAGCATGAACCCCGCAAAGATGAGCACGACATGCGTGGTCCCCTCAAAATACGTCGACACTGCCGCCAGCAGCAGCCCGACCGCACAGCCGATGAACCCGCCGATCTGCAGCTTGATCCGGCCCACCTTGTCCGCCAGGAAAATCGCCGCCACGATCCCCAGGATCAGCAGCACGTCGATGATGGCCGCTCCCTTCGCCGCCTGGATGTCATCGTGAATGATGTCGCTCAGATTGCGCGGGATGCCGGAATCATGCCCAAAGGTGTACGCCAGGATCGTCGGGGTGAAGATGCCGATGCCGTACGTCGACAGATCCTGAAGGAACCACGGGACCGATGCCAGGATCGTGGCCCGGCGGTACTTCGGCTTGGTGAAAAGTTTGGTGAACTCCGGCGTCTTCGTGGCCCCCAGGGGCAGCGGCACATCCGGCTCCAGCACGATGTTCTTGGGATACTGCGGCTTGCGCGCAAGCAGCCGGCGCATCTCCCGCTCCGCTTCCTGGTGCCGGCCCTTGCTCATCAGCCAGTGCGGACTCTGGGTGATGAAAAACCGCCCGATGATCACCGCGATGGCCGGGATGATCGCACAGGCGTACATCAGCCGCCAATCGGCCAGCGATTTGGAGATCGAAAGAATGAAAAAGCCGAGCACCGTGCCCGCCAGCGCTCCCACCGCCTGAAATCCGAAGGCTCCCAGCACCAGCTTGCCCCGGCAATGGCTCGGGATGCTCTCCGAGATCACCAGATGCGCCGTGGGATAGTCGCACCCCAGCGCCAGCCCCATGCCGAGCAGGGCCACCACCAGAAAGGGAAAGCTCGGGCTCACCGCCACGAGTACGAGGAAGATGGTGAAAAGCACCATCTCGGAGATGAAAAGCATCTTGCGCCCAAAATGATCCGCCAGCCCGCCCAGCGCCGTCGCGCCGATGAGGATGCCCGCCAGCGACGCCGCGCTGATCATTCCCTTGTCCGCCGCCGTGAGGTGAAACTCCTTCACCATCAGCGGCAGGGCCACGCCCGTCATGAAAACCACCATGCCCTCGAAAAACTTCCCCGCCGTGGCCAGCCCCCAGATGCGCCATTGCATCTGCGTCATGGGCGCTTCAGGGACCTCCGTGCCATCCTCCCAGCGGGGCGTTTCGTCGATGTACTCCTGGATGGTCTTGGGTCGTTTGCTCATACGCGGGTGGCGACCGCACGTTCGCGGCGTTCGAGGGGCAGGCTGGCTCGCGCCTTGCAGCGCCGTCAAGGTGACAAATATGACAGTTTTGGCACCTTTGCGCACTTGCGTTTTCTTTTCTCGGAGCGGCCGATCATGCAAAATTGCACATCCTGGTTGCGCCGGGTTGATCCCTGCATACGTTTCAGGCCGGTATGACACACGTATCCCGCATCCTCGCGATTCTGGCTCTCTCCACTGCCGCCGCGTTCGCCGCGCCGGAAATTGGCAAACCCGCGCCCGATTTCACCCTCAAGGACGCTTCCGGCAAGGAAGTGAAGCTCTCCGACTTCAAGGGCAAATACGTCGTCCTCGAGTGGGTCAACTTTGGCTGTCCGTTTGTGAAGAAGCATTACGGCTCTGGCAATATGCAGGCGCTTCAGAAGGAGCTCACCGGCAAGGGCGTTGTCTGGCTGTCGATCTGCTCGTCCGCCGAGGGCAAGCAGGGGTACTTCCCCAACGATGAAGTCGCCGCCGCGGTGAAAGCCAACGGCTCGCATGCCACCGACTACCTGCTCGACACCCCTGGCACCGTCGGCAAGCTCTACGGAGCCACCACCACGCCCGACATGTTCCTCATCAATCCCGAGGGCGAGCTGATTTACAAGGGAGCCATCGATAGCGCCCCGACTCCCGATCCGACCACGATCAAGGACGCAACGAACTACGTGCGCGTCGCCTTTGAGGAGGCTTCCGCCGGCAAGGCGGTGTCGAATCCCTCGACCAAGCCCTACGGCTGCTCGGTGAAGTACTAGAGCATTTCTAAATCTGCTCTAGCGCCCCAGCGGCTCGCTCACCGTCACGCCGGACGGCGGCTGGAAGGAAAAGTCGTCCGGCGACAGCGCCGCCTTCCGCTCGTTGGAAAAGGTGATCGTGCTCGACTCGCCCGGCCCCGACACGAGCACCATCCGGCGGGCCTTCAGGTCGGCCCCGATCTCCAGCGTGATCGCCTGCACCGATCCCCTCATCGCCCGGCTGCGTGGCGTCAGCTCGATGGTGTACCCGTCGGCGTCGCGCTCGGCCTTGACCGTGTAGTTCTTCGCGAGGTCGCGCAACCCCAGCCCGGAGGTCATGGCCGTGAGGGATTCGCGCAGCGCCTTGTTGGAGCTGAGCGCGTATTTCTCCGCCTCCTTGTAGACGGGGTAATACATCCAGAGCGTCTCCCCATCGCACACCGTCAGCGATTTGCCCGGCACCTCGCGGCGGAATTTATTCGGGGCCAGAAAGGCGAGCGTCCCCGTTTCCACCACCGGCTTTTCCATCATCGCGAGCTTCTTTTCCTCGCGGAAGTCGCTCTGCACCGCGCCGTCGGCGCGCCGCGCCGCGATCTGGTCGAGGATGCGGAGCGTTTCGTCCTCGCTCATCGGCTGGGCGGCCGCCCAGGCCAGGGGAAGTGTCAATGCAAGGAGGGTGAGTCGTTTCATGCCGATACGGGGACAAATTGATACCACTGCGCGGGGTGCCGGGTGATTTCCTCAAACAATCCGGCGGCGATCCGCCGGGTGCAATCCTCGATCGCCTCTTTTCTCTGCTCCCGCGATGCCGCCTCGACCCGGATGGGCGGCTTGGCGATGAGTCGGTATCGTCCTCCTCGCAGTCGCACCACGATCACCGGCACCACCGGGCACTTCGTCATGGAGGCCAGCAGCGCCGGGGCGGTGGAGAAGAGTATCCGCCCGTTGGGCAGGTCGACCGGCAGCCCGTGCTCCGCGATGGGGCGGTCGGCCAGCAGCGCCACGCAGCGCCCGGCCTCCAGGCTGCGCACGATCTGGATGGATGAAAACGGGTCCGCTCCCACGGGCACGGTCTCCGTGTTCCAGCGCCGCCGCCACTTGGCCCGCCATTCCGTCAGCGAGGCGGTCGGCTCTGGCAGCGTGCCGATCGTCAGCGGGATGCCCGCCTTGCCGAGGGCCACCGCGCCGTACTCGAAGAAACTGAAATGCGCCGTCGCCAGGATCGCCCCGCGCCCCCCGGCCATCGCTCCGCGCAGGTGCTCCAGCCCGTCGCCGTCGTTCTCCTGCAACGCCTGCGCCTTCTCCACCGGCATCGCGCCCACCGCTACGTAATCCGCGATGGTCGCGCCGAAGTTGACGAAGACCCGCACTGCCTCCGCCATGGTCACCGGCTCCCTGCGCAAAAGCTGGAGATTGCGGCGCACCACTTCGCGCACCGCCGGCTGCGTCATCGCATACACCCACGCCACCGTGCGACTCACCGCCTGGAAGACCGGTCTCCTCAGGTACGGGTAAAGCCGCGTACACAGCGAGAAAATCGAGTCCTGGTAGAGCCGCTGGTACGCCCAGCGCTCGGTGTGCGAACGGCTTTCCATCAACGCAGCGACTCCGGTTCTGGCAGCACGCAGGTATAACCTTCTCCCTGCAGCCGCTCGAGCAGCCGCTCCAGCGTCGAGACCCGGTAGCGGCTCGATCCGCCCTCATGGAGCACGATGATCGCGCCCGGTTTGACGGAGGCCATGATGCGCTGGATCACGACGGTTGGCGCGGCGGGGCAGCCGTCCTTGCCGCTGGCCGACCAGCCGATCACGCGCTGGCGCTCGCTTTCTGCCGCCGGGTGTACGGAGGCATTGTTCATTCCCACCGGGGAGCGGAACCATCTCGGTTTCGCGCCCGTCGCGGTCTCGATCGCCTTGCCGCCCCAGGCGACTTCGCGCCGCACCAGCGGCCTCGGCGCGGCCCACCACCAGCCTGCGGGATGATTGTATGTGTGATTTCCCAAACTGTGTCCTTCCCGGAGGATTCGACGCACGAGCGCCCGCTGGCTGTCCACCTGCCGGCCAATCACGAAAAACGTCGCCTTCGCGCCATGCTTCGCCAGCACGTCGAGCATGCCCGGCGTGTCTCGCGGGTCCGGGCCGTCGTCGATCGTCAGCCACACCTCGCGCCTGCCGGTTTCAAATCGTGTCACCACCGGGCCATGCCACGCGCAATTCGGGCGCAACGTGGGATAGAGCCAGCAAAAATTGTGCGCCATTTCCACCGACCAGCGGGTACGCCACGAGGCCAGCGGCCAGGCAGCCAGGGCGGCGGCGCGTGCCGCCAGGATCAGATGTCGCGTGGAGAGAGCCATTTCCTCCGAAGCTGCCAGACTCGCCACAGTCGCGGAAACAGCAAAATGCAAAGCCGCGTGTGCGTGGTCACGAGCAGCAGGTTGTCGCGCAGGTAGCGGAAGTGCGTCACGCCGCCGTCCGACTTCTCCGGGTACTTCACCGGCACCGGGCGGTTGATCGGCTCCACCCCGGCCCAGTACAGCCGCACCGCCAGCTCGGTGTCGAAGTCAAACCTCCGCCCTGTCCGGATCGACCGCATGATCTTTATCGCGGGCTTCAGCGGATACAGCCGGAACCCGAAGAGCGAATCCCGGATGCCACCCCACAGCGTTTCCAGGTTGGCAAACCAGTTGCCGACCCGCCGGCCTTTTACCCGCTCCGCCGGAGCCTCGGGGCCAAAGACCGGCTCGCCGAGGATCATCGCCTTCGGGTGCTCGCGGGAGAGTTCCATGAAGGGCGCGACTTCCTGCGCCGGGTGCTGGCCATCGGCATCCATCAGCAGCGCGTGCGTATAGCCTGCCTTGGCCGCCGCCTCCATCGCCACGAGGCTCGCTCCGCCCTTGCCGAGGTTCTCCGTCAGATGGATCACGCTCAAGCCCGGCTCGGTGCGTGCGAGATCCTGGATTTCACCCACGCTCTCATCCGTGCTGCCATCGAGCACCACCCACACGGGCTGCCACACCGCCAGCACGGCACGGGCCGTCTCTGCGAGCAGCCGGCCGCTGTTATAGCTCGGCAGGATGACGATTCTCTTCCGGTCTTCGGAACTCAATGGGAGGCGTCTTTCTTGCGGCGGAGGATGCTCTCGCCCGTGTACTCCAGGTTGCTGCGGAAGTAGTCCTCCATCCTTCCCGCCAGCGCCGGGGCGTTCTCTCCCTCCCTCCGCGTGAAGACCTCGCCCAGCGTGATCCGCACCTTCACCGGCAGCCGGGCAGGGGAGAAGATCGGGAACTGCTTGGAAAGATACCGCCCTTCCTGCTCGATGAGGACCGTCTGGATCGGCGCGCCCGTCTTGGCTGCGATCAGGGCAAAGCCGTGCTTGAAGGGATTCAGCGCATGCGCCCGCGTCCGCGTCCCCTCGGGAAAGATCAGCAGGTTTTCTCCCGCGCGGATTTTTTCGATGCCCTCCCGCACCAGCGTCGGCCCCTGGTCGTTCGTGATGTACCCGGCCAGCCGCGCCGCACCGCCCAGGTAGGAACGCTGCATCAGGCTGGCCCGCATCACGCAGATGGCATCCGGGATGAAGCTCAACAGGTAAATCGCGTCGAGCTCGCTCGGATGATTGGCCGCGATGATCGTCCCGCGCAGGTTGCGCAGTTTTTCCTCGCCGTCGATCTGGATGTCGACGGTGCCCAGGGCTGCGGCGACTTTCAGCCAGTTGCGGAACAGCCAGTGGATCAGGTGCTGGCCCGTGGACGGGCGGAGCGATTTCCCCGCGATCCAGCGCAGGAGGGCGCACGCCGGGCACACCACGATGCCCGTGCCGATGAAGAGAAGGATCGCCGTGACCTGGCGCACGTAATCCCAGATTCCCCGTACGGAAAAAAACACGCGGCGGCGACCGCGCACATAGATGGGAGAGGGAGAGTGGGCTCTCACAGTGGACATGTGCCTGGTACGCTAGCGCGGGTTTGGCGAGATTTCGAGTGCGTTGTTGCTTGCCCTTGGTGTCTCTTCGGGCGACACACACTCCTCGCCCCATGCGCAAGTGGCTCACCCTCATTCTCCAGACACTGGTCAGCGTGGCCCTGCTCGCCTGGATCTTTCGCGATGCTGCGACCCGGCGCGAGGTCGTGCATTTCGTGCGCGAGGCGGATCTTTTCTGGCTCGTGGCGGGGGTGGCTTCCGCCGGGGTGGGCGTCATCCTCGGCGTTTATCGCTGGGAGATTTTTCTCCGCGTCATGGGCATACGGCTTTCGGCTTGGGAGCTTTTCCGCATCTCGATGGTGGGGCTGTTTTTTAATAACTTCCTCGTCGGCGCGGTCGGCGGCGATGCGGTGAAGGTGGTCTGGCTGGGCGCAAAGGGGCATTCGAAGGTCTCCTCCCTGGTATCGGTGCTCATGGACCGAATGAGCGGGCTGGGGGCGCTCGTCATCTGCTCGCTGGTTTTCATCGCTGGCCGGCTCGACTGGCTCTCGCGCAGCCCGGTCGTGGCGGGCGTGAGCCAGGGCGTTCTCGTCTATCTGGTGGCCGTCCTCGTTTTCCTTGCGGTGACGTTTGTCCTCGCCATGCGCGGGGTGACGGATCGCCTCCCGGCGCGAATGCCCGGCCGCGGGCATCTGGTGACTTTCACCTCGGCCTACTTCAAGTTCGTCTCCCACTGGCGCGCCACTCTGGCTGCTTCGCTCCTTTCCTGCGTCATCCTGGTTTCCTATATCGGCACGTTTTATTGTGCGGCCCGGGCCTTCGGCGTACACCAGCCGTTCGTGGACTTCCTCGCCTTCATGCCCGCCGTCGACATCATCGCGGCCCTGCCTGTGAGCCTCGGCGGCTTCGGCGTCCGGGATCAGCTTTTCGCCACGCTCATGGGCGACCTCTACGGCGTGCCGGTCGCTCAAGCCGTCTCGATCTCGCTCTGCGGGGCTTTCATGTCGCTGGCCTGGGGGCTGGTCGGCCTCGCCCTGCTGCCATCGTATCGCCGCGTCGTGCGGCAGGAGCCGGAGACGGCATGAAGTCTCCCGTCCGCCAGGCCGCCGACCGCTATCGGCGCTGGAAAAATCTCTACTACTACGCGCTCGGCAAGGCCTCTCTCGACCCGGCCTATCCCGCCGTGGCGGCTCTCTTTCGCGGCTCCGCCCTTCCGCTTCTCGATCTCGGCTGCGGCATGGGGCTGCTCACCGCTTATCTCCGGGCTTCCGGCCATGCTGCGCATGTCATTGGCATCGAGCTGGATGCGGAAAAGGTGGGCGTCGCCCGCGAGGTTCTGGGCGAGGCCGATGCCGAGTTTCACCCCGGCGACGCCTTTTCGTTCCCGCCGCATCTCGGCGACGTGGTCATGCTCGACGTCATCCATTACTTCGACGACGCGCAGCAGCAGGCGCTCCTCGCCCGTATCGCGGAAAGTCTCGCTCCCGGCGGCACCGCCGCCATCCGGTTCACGCTTAACGAGCGCCACTGGCGTTTTGCTCTTACCCGCGCGGAGGAATGGTTCGTTCACCGCAGCGGATGGATTCCCACCACGGGGCACAACTTTCCCACTGCCGACGAAATGACCCGGCCTTTCACCGAGGCGGGATGCGACGTGACGCTGGAACCCATGTGGGGCTGCACGCCGTTCAACAGCTATCTCCTCGTCGCCCGGCGGCGGGTTTGAGGATCAGTTGCTTGAGCGCAGGCCGCTGAAGTCCTTGATCCGGTCTTCCAGCTCCTTGATGCGCACTTCCATCTTGGCGATGGTCTCCTCCGCTGCCATCAGGCGGCGGCGCTTGTCGAGGAGGGACGACTCCAGCTCGCGTACCCGCTTCTGGAGGTTGAAGCGGATGTTGCCCTTGCTCGGCAGCTCCAGCTTGTCAAAGAAGGTGCCGGAGGGGACTTCCTCCTCCTTGGGGGCCGCCATGGCCTCCTGGAAAAATGCCGTGTCGCGCAGGGCCACCCATTCTCCCGTGCACGAGTTGATCAGCAGCGTCTCCGGCGTGATCTCCTCCATGCGGTAAAACTCGATCAGCGCCCCGGCCGTCGTCGGGCCGTAGAGCAGATCCTCGCCCACCACGACCAGCCAGTCCATTTTCATGTCGGCCACCATCGGAGCCTTCGTCCACACCACATTGTCCGGCGACAGCATGTCCTGCGGATTGACATGTGCGGAGCGCGCCCATTCCTGGATCTTCGAGAGGTGGATCGGTCCGAAAACCTCGCCGTTCTCGTGCTTTTTCAGGTACCAATTAACGGGATTGTCGGTCTGCGGCATAGGGAGTCTCGGGGAGAGGGGAGGAGATAATGCAACAATGCGCGAATCGACCGCGAATGACAAGACTTGTTGAGCGGCGCGCCTCCCTTGCGCCCCTATCGGGGAGCGCGATAACGAACTTGCGCCGGGAGCGGAACACAGGCACACTATCAAGTTCCCCTGAAACCGGGGTTTAACGAACGCTATGAGCAAAACATTATTGGATAAAGTCTGGGAGGCGCACACCGTGCGCAAACTGCCGAACGGAGCAACTCAACTGTTGATCGGCACCCACCTTATTCATGAGGTGACCAGCCCTCAGGCTTTCGGCATGCTGCGCGATCTGGGCCTCAAGGTTCTTTATCCGCAGCGCACCTTCGCCACCGTCGACCACATCGTGCCCACCGACGAGCGCGAGGAGCCGTTTTCTGATCCGCTGGCGGACGAAATGATCAAGGCCCTCCGTGCCAACTGCGACGAATTCGGCATCAAGTTCTTCGATCTGCCGACCGGCGCGCAGGGTATCGTGCACATCGTCGGTCCCGAGCAGGGCATCACCCAGCCCGGCACCACCATCGCCTGCGGCGACTCGCACACCTCGACCCATGGCGCTTTCGGCGCGATCGCCTTCGGCATCGGCACCAGCCAGGTCCGCGACGTGCTCGCCACCCAGACCATGGCGCTGCACAAGCCCAAGGTCCGCCGCATCAATGTCGATGGCAAGCTCGCCCCGGGCGTCTATGCCAAGGACGTCATCCTTCACATCATCCGCAAGCTCGGGGTGAATGGCGGCATCGGCTACGCCTACGAGTACGGCGGCTCGACCTTTGACAATTTCACGCAGGAAGAGCGTATGACCGTCTGCAACATGTCCATCGAGGGCGGCGCCCGCGTGGGATATGTGAACCCGGACGATACCACCTTCGATTATCTCAAGGGCCGTCCCTTCGCGCCCAAGGCCGAGGAGTGGGATGCCGCGGTCGCCCGCTGGCGCTCCTTTGCCTCCGACCCGGATGCCACCTACGACGACGTGGTGAACTTCCGCGCCGAGGATATCGGACCTACGATCACCTGGGGCATCAACCCCGGCCAGGCCATCTTCATCGACGAGAACGTCCCGACTCCGGCAGAACTGCCCGAGAAGGACCGTGCGACCGCCGAGGAGGCTCTCGTGCACATGAATCTCGCGCCCGGCAAGCCCATCAAGGGCACCAAAGTTGACGTCGCCTTCCTCGGTAGCTGTACCAACGGCCGCCTGAGCGACCTCACCGAGGTGGCGCGCTTCGTCAAGGGCCGCAAGGTCAAGGACGGCGTGAAAGCCATCGTCGTTCCCGGTTCCCAGGGCGTCTCGCAGATCGCCGAGAAAATGGGCCTCGCGGAGATCTTCCGCGACGCCGGTTTCGAGTGGCGCGGTGCCGGCTGCTCGATGTGCCTCGGCATGAACCCCGACAAGCTCGTCGGCCATCAGCTCTGCGCCAGCTCCAGCAACCGCAACTTCAAGGGCCGCCAGGGCAGCCCGACCGGCCGGACCGTGCTCATGAGTCCGATCATGGTCGCCGCCGCCGCCCTCACCGGCGAGATCACTGACGCCCGCGAAGTCTTCGACATCAAATAACTCGTTTATGGCTCTCGAAAAAATCACCCAGGTCACCGGTCGCGGCGTTTACGTCCCCGGTGAAGACATCGACACGGACCGCATCATCCCGGCCCGTTTCATGAAGTGCATCACCTTCGACGGTCTCGGCGAGTTCGCCTTCTACGACGAACGCAAGGCCGCCGACGGCTCGCTCAAGCCGCATCCGCTTAACGAAGAGCGTTACGTCGGCGCGAAGTTCCTCCTCTCCGGGTCGAACTTCGGCTGCGGCAGCTCGCGTGAGCACGCTCCGCAGGCCCTCTACCGCTACGGCTTCCGCGCCGTCATCGCCGAGAGCTTTGCCGAGATTTTCTTCGGCAACTCGATCACGCTCGGCATGCCCTGCGCCGTCATGGCCCATGACGACATCCAGGCTCTCGCCGGTCTCATCGAAAGCGACCCCGCCATCCTCATCACCCTCGACCTCCTCGAGGGCAAGGTGACCGCCGCCGACATGGATTTCCCGGCCACGCTTCCTCCGCATGCGAAGGAAGCTCTCGTCCAGGGCAAATGGGACGCCATCGCCGACCTCCTCGAGAGCGTCGACGAGATCAAGAACGTCGCCAGCGGTCTCGCCTACTTCAAGGCCGCCTAAGCGGATAGCGTTCCCAAGACCTTACGCGCAGCGGGGTGGATTCGTCCTCCCCGCTGTTTGCGTTTCAGGATTGGAGCACTCCGGTTAATACTGCGAGCGTCTCCTTTACATTCCGCTCGATGGAATACTGCGCCGCCAGCTCACGGCAGGCTTTCGCCGTGGCGGCGCGATCCTGCGTGCGCCAGTAGCGCAGCGCCTCGGCCAGTCCGTTCACATCGCCCGGCTCCACCACCGAGCCATGCACGCCCGGCGTGATGATCTCGGAGAAGCCATTCGCCGTCGTCGTGATGACGGGCAGCCCCGCCGCCAGCGCCTCCAGGCAGGCATTGGAAAACGGATCGTAGATCGTTGGCAGGATGAAGACATCCGCCGCCGCAAAGACCGGGGGCAGGTCGCTCACCGGACCGAGGAAAATCGCCGCCGGGGACGAGTAGGCCGACTTCTTGCCCCGGCCCGCCACGAGCACCTTGGCATCCGCCTTTTCCGCCGCTGCGAGGGCGAAGGCCAGCCCCTTGCGCTCCCAGCCGCTTCCGGCAAAAAGTGCGATGTATCCGTCATCCAGGCCCAGCTTTGATCGGGATTCCGCCCGGTCCGCCGTCGCCAGCGCGCCGCCGATGCCATTGGGCACGATATGGATTTTTTTGCGGGGACATCCGTGCCAGTGAACGATCTCGTCAGCCACCATCCGCGAGTTGGCAATCACCGCCCGCACGGTCTGGTACACGCCCCGCTCCAGGCGGATCAGCGCGATGTGCTTGGGGTTGTAACGGTGAAACCACACTTTCCACCATGGTTCAAAGACCGATCGGCGCTCAATCCACGCTGCATGTACGCCGTCTCCGGCCCGGTACACGTCGCATCCTGGCACCCGTTCGAGGCTGAACGTGATGTCCACCGGAGCCTTCGATGCCGCAAAAGCGGCGGCAAATTCATCCGGCGTGCGGCCTGGGAGCCGAATAATCCCGCGCCCCGGCCACCGCTCGGCGGGCCATTCCTCCGAGGTGATGAGAATGGCCTCGTGGCCAGCCTGGGTGAGGCCGTGGGCGAGCCGCATCAGGTAGGCTTCCGCCCCTCCTGTGCCGGAGAATCCCCTGCGAACGAGACCGATCTTCATTGCCTTGTGTGCACGTGTTGGAAAAGCTGGTTACGTTAAGCGATGCCGAGCCATACGTCCATATCCGCCGGGGAATTGCAAACCACGGCACGCCGTTTGCCAAAATCCCTGCTGTACTCCATCGCGGCGGGCATCGGCGGCAGCGGGCTGGATGCGGTTGCCTTGGAGTCCCTGCGCGGTGCCCGCCCCTTCCTGGGGCGCGCCATTGCCGCGTCGAATAACCAGAAGGAAATTCCCGCCGACCGCATCACCACGCTGGATTACCACCCGGTAAAGCTTCTCTCCGCCCTCGCGCGCAGCCACTACATGGGCGCGAAGAAGCACACCATCGACGATCTGGCCTCGCGGTATCTGGAGACCGGGGACTTTGATCTGCTCCATTCCTGGTCCGGCGACTGCGTGCGGTCGCTGCGCATGGCCAATCGCCTCAACATCCCCAGCGTGCTGGAGATTCCCACCTGGCACCGCAACAAGGGCAAGGTGAAGCCCAATCTCACTAAGAGCGAACGCGAACGCGCCGCTGCCGGCTTCCCGCAGAATCTTTTCAACAAGATGCTCGTCTCCCGCCAGCAGGTGATGGAGGAGTACGACCGCGCCACCCTCATTTTTGTCCTGTCGGAAAAGGCTCGCGAGACTTTCCGCATCGCGGGCATTCCCGAGGAAAAGCTCTTCACCATGCATCGCGGCGTCGATGTCGCGCGCTTTACCCCGGCGGAGACGCCCTCGGAGAAGTTCCGCGCCATCTTTGTCGGCTCGCTCATCAAGCGCAAGGGCGTCCACATCCTGCTTGAGGCGTGGCGCAAGGCCGCCATCCCCGATGGCCGCCTCATTCTGCTTGGCACCCTGCACCCGGAGATCGAGCCTTTCATCGAGCAATACGGCGGCGACGATGTGCGGGTCTCGGGTTTCGTCCGCGATGTGCCGAGCCTTCTCCGCCAAGCCTCCGTCCATGTCTTTCCCTCCGAGCTCGAGGGCAGCGCCAAGGCTACCTACGAGGCCGCCGCCTGCGGCCTCGCCCAGATCGCCACGCGCGAATCCGGCGACGTCGTGATCGATGGGGAGAATGGCTGGATCATTCCGCCCAATGATGTCGACGCGCTTGTTGAGGCCCTCCGCGCGGCCCACGCCGACCGCGACCAGCTCGTGCGCTACGGGCAGGCCGGGCGCGAGCGTGTGGTAAACCACTTCACCTGGGATCATTTCCGCGAGCGACTGCTCGACGCCTACGATCTCGCGATCCGACGCACCCAATGAAAGTCCTCCTCGTCCAAGTCAAACGCATCGGCGACCTCATCCTCACCACGCCGGTCATCAAGGCCCTCCGCGAAGCGAAGCCCCACTGCCACATCACCGTCATTGCCGACTCCTCCGCCGCTTCGCTGCTCCCCGCTCTCGGAGTCGACCAGACCTGGACTTTCGAGCGCGCCGGATTGCTGGCGAATCTCTTCCGCCCCTCCATCAATCCCTGGATCAAGAGCGACCTGCCCTTCTCCGAGTTTGCCTACTGCCTCGACTTCACCGGCACCGACCGCTCGGCCCTCGTCTCCGTCCTCGCCGGGGGATCGAAGCGCGTGACCTACGAGCGGTTCCGCACAAAATTCCTCCGCCCGCAGATTTACCAGCAGTTCGTCGACTCCTCTGTCCGGCTCCGCCACACCGCCGACCATCATACCGATCTGCTCCGCCCGCTCGGCATCGAGGTGGAGAATGTCCCGATGGAGCTGCACCTTCCCGACCTTGTTCACGCCGAGGTGCGCGCGAAGCTGGAAAACCACGAGATCGAGGGCGCCTACGCCGTCATCCACGCCGGAACCGCCCGCCCCGAGAAATACTGGGAGCCGGACCGCTGGGCGCAGGTCATCGAGTTCCTTCGCTCCCACTACGGCCTTACCACCATCCTCACCGGCTCCGCCGATCCCGCCGAGCAGGCCCACCTCGCCGCCATCAAGGCCGCGCTCAAGCTCCCCTGCGTCGACCTCTCCGGCGACACCAGTCTCCTGGAACTGGCCACGCTCATCTCCGGCGCACGGTTCTTCGGAGGAGTCGATACTGCGGCCATGCACCTCGCCGACGCCTTCCACGTTTCCTGCGTGGCTCTCTTTGGCCCGACGAACCCTTTTCACTGGCGGCCGCGCGGCCCGCGCAGCGCCGTGGTGCGCGCCGATACGGAGGAGCCTTTCACCCCGGATCAAAAAGGCGGCCCGATGTCGGACGTCGCCGTGCCCGCCGTGCTGCAGGCCATCGAGCGCGTGCTCGATTAACGGCTGGAAGCCTCGACCAGCGTGGCCGCGATGGAGGCGATTTTCACGGGCTTGCTGAGGTAGGTGTCCATCCCCGCTTCGAAGCAGTGCCTGCGGTCCAGCGGGATGATATCTGCCGTCAGCGCTGCGATATAGGCGGTCTTTTTTTCCTCGTCCGCTTTCTCGATCTCGCGGATGGCCCGCGTGGCCTCGATCCCGTCCAGTTCCGGCATCTGGAGATCCATGAGGATGCAATCGGGCTTCATCTCTCGGTACGCTTCCACCGCCTCGATCCCGTTCGACGCGGCGCAGGTCTCATAGCCGAGGCGCGTCAGGATCGTCTGGATCAGGCGCAGGTTGACCTTGTCGTCCTCCACCACGAGCACACGCAGGGGATGCTTGATGGCAAACTCCGCATCGAGCGCCACCGGGGACTCGGGCGGTGCCTCCGCCGTGCCGGATACCGCCTCCGCCAGCGGCAGCGCGAGCAAAAACCCGGCTCCCTGCCCGGGCTGGCTTTCCACCGTCAGCGTCCCGCCCATCAACTGCGCCAGCCGCAGTGAAATGGTGAGCCCCAGCCCCGTGCCTCCATGGCGTCGCGTCAGGCTGGAGTCCGCCTGGGTAAAGGGCTGGAAGATGCTCTGGATCTTCTCCTGCGGTATCCCCGGCCCGGTATCTTTCACCAGGAACTCCAGCCAGCCGGTCTCTTTTCCCCGCTGCAGGGAAAGCGTCACCCCTCCGCGCCGGGTGAATTTCACCGCATTGCCTGCGAGGTTGAGCAGGATCTGGCGGATGCGCCCGGCATCGCCGATGACAAAGCGCGGCACATCCGGCCCCACGGAGACGCTCATATCCAGCTTCTTCTCCGTGGCCAGGGAGGCCAGCAGCGCCCGGGTGCTCTCCAGGAGCTGCCCTGGGGAAAAGACCTCGTGCTCGATCGGCATGCGCCCCGCCTCGATCCGGCTGAAGTCGAGCACGTCGTCGAGCAAATGCAGGAGCGCTTCGCCGCTTTTCACGATGGTTCTCGCATGGCCTAGCGCCTCCTCCGGCAGCCCCGGCGTGTGCGCCAGGAGCTCGGAGAATCCCAGGATGCCATTGAGCGGAGTCCGGATCTCGTGGCTCATCACCGCGAGGAACTCCCCTTTCGCCCGCTCTCCGGCGCGAGCCTCCTCGGTGAGTTCCTTTTCATGCTTCAGCGCCTGGGCGAGCACCGCCTCGCGGCGTTGTTTCTCCGTGACGTCACGGATGATGCAAAGCGTACTCCCATCCGGCATGAGCGCGGTGATCGTATCGGCAAAGAATTCCGTCCCATTCTTGCGGTGCAGCCTCCACTCACGACGGAAGAGTCCTTTGTGGCGGAGCTCTTCCATCGCATGCGGGACCTGCTCTTTGTGGGATGGACTCAGGATGTGCGCCCGGTGGAGGGTCAGCATCTCCTCTTGCGAGTACCCCAGCATGCGGCAGATGCTCGGGTTGGCGTCGATGTACCGCCCGTTGGCATCGGCTACGAGCAATCCGTCCGGCGCATGTTCAAAGAGCGTAGTGTAACGCTCCTCTGCGTGGACCCGGTCGGAGATGTCCACTCCTACGCCGATCAGGCACGAGGCGCCGTTGTAGGTGATCCGGCTGCCGGTCAGGTAATACGGCATCTCCTTCCCGTCCTTGGAGACAAACGCCGCCTCCGCCCACGAACTGCCTTTTTCGAAAACCTCCCCGATGCGCTCCAGGATGCCCGGCCGGTCTTCCTTCCGGAAAAAGTCGAGGGGACTCATGCGGCCGATCTCTTCCCGAGTGTATCCCGAGATCTCTTCGAAACGCCGGTTCCAGCGCAGGAAGCGCAGCCGGTCGTCGTAAAGATACAGTATGCCCGGGATCGTTTCGATCATGGCGGTCGAGAAGCTCTGCTCCTCGCGGGCCGTGATCTCGGCCACCCGGCGCTCTCTCCGTTCCTCCAGTCCCGTGAGGGCATACGACAGATCGCTGGCCGCCTCCTCCAGCAACGCCATCTCCTTGTCTCGGAAATAATTCAGCTCCGAGGCATACATGGAAAGCGCTCCGCGCAACGTTCCCTGGACCCGGATGGGAAAGCTCGCCACCGAGCGAAAGCCAAACTCCCGCAGCGCTCTGCGCCACGGGTCCATGCTGGGCTCCTTCTCAATGTCCTCGCATTTGCATGGCCTGCCGGTGCGGAACGCCGTGCCTGCCGGCCCCCGGCCCTCGGCGCGATCGTCTCCATAGACCATGATCGAGTTGACATAGTCGGCCCCTTCTCCCGCCACCGCCATGGGCAGCAGCCGGTACGTCGATTCCTCCACCCAGCCGATCCAGGCCATGTGAAACCCCCCGTCCTCGACCAGCGCCCGGCACACCCGGTCGAGCAGTTCTTCGCGAGTCTTGGAAAAGACGATGGCATGGTTGACCTGTCCCATCGCCGCATAGAGCTTGTTGAGCCGGTTGAATTCCCGCTCCCGCTCCTTCTGGATCGTGACATCCCGCTCGATGCGCAATAGTCCCGCCACGTTCCCCTCCGGATCACAAAGCGGCTTCACCGATACGGATACGCTCACGAGGCCCCGGCTCTTCGACAGCCGGGAGGTTTCAAACCGGTGGGTCGCTTCGTTGTTGGCCGCCCGGTTCTGGATATGGATTTCCTTCTCGATGTTTTCCTCCGGGATGATCCTGCCCAGCGGCTGGCCGATCATTTCCACGGCAGCGTAGCCATAGATCGTCTCCGCCGCCGGATTCCAATCCACCACGTTGCCTTGCAGGTCGCACGTGATCACGGCGTTTTCCGAGGCTTCCGTGATGGCGGCCAGCCTCGCCTTTAGCAGGTCGTCGCTCTGGCTCGGTATGGGGGCTTCGCTTGGCATTCCGGGGGAGTCGGGGGGCATGGCTCAGACCATGTCAGCCTCGGGGGGGATGGGCTTCATGCGTGTCCTTTCTCTTCATGGAGCAGACTGCCGGGGGGCGATCCCGCTAAGGGATCGCATGAAGTGAGTCTTAACCATCCCGGCATGCCTTGTAAAGAATTGCCGGGCTGCGCCCATGATCCTCGATGATCGGCGGCGCGGCTGGGGGATCAAGCGTCCGGGAGGCTCTACCCCTCGACCGTCAGCCGGGAGATGCCTGCCATCACCCGGTCGCTCAGGCGCTGGTAGGTCTCGCGGGAGTTGTCGGACAGCTCCTCCTTGGTGAAATGGATCGGCTCCCCGATCACCACCGTGATCCGGGTGAACCGCATCCGCTTCGTCCCCTTGGGAAATGCCTCGTAGGCTCCAAAAATCCGCATCGGCAGCACGGGGGCCTGGGTCTTGGCGATGACCAGGCCTATTCCCGCCTTGGCCTTTTGCAGTCCTCCATCCTTCGACCGCGTTCCTTCCGGGAAGAGCACGATGCCGTTGCCTTCCTTCACCTTCTTGATCACCTCGCGCAGCGCCGACATGTCGTTGCCGTCGCGCTCCACCGGGATCACGTTCATGTCCGGAAAGAGCGGACCCAATACCGGCCACTTCAGCAGGCTCTTCCGGGCGAGGTAATACACAGCGCGCTTTGAGCAGATCCCCGCCAGCGGCGGGTCAAAGTAGCTCGAGTGGTTGACGGCGAGGATGAGCGGTCCCTCCTCGATCATGCGCTCGGGATGCACGACACGCATCCGGAAGAGCGTTTTGGCGAGGATCTTGGCGAGGTTGTAAAAGATGCAATAGACGAGCGTCATGGAGCGGGGGACCACCCCCGGCTCTCGAGGGCGGACACGATGGCGTCGACCACCTCGTCGATCGACAGATGGGTGCTGTCGACGACGGTGGAACCTTCGGGAATGGTGAGGGGAGCCGTTGCGCGGGACGAATCCTGCTTGTCACGGGCTGCCACCTCATCCGCCTGGCCCTGGGCCGAGCGGCGCTGCTGGCGCACCTCGGGCGAGGCGTCGATGTAAAACTTGTACGGCGTCGCAGGGAAGACCGCCGAGCCGATGTCCCGCCCTTCCACGATGCTGTCGGCTTGCTCCGCCAGGGCATGCAGGTGGGTGTTGACCACCTCGCGCACCGCCGGCACCCGGGCCACGGAGGAAACGCTGCGATTCACCGCATCGTCGGTGATATTGGCGCGCTGGCCGTCGACCTCGAAGAACGATTCCCCATTCTCAAACCCGCTGCGGAAGTTTCCCGCCTTCACCGCCTCTGTCACGGCTTCGGCGTTTTGCACATCGACGCCCCTGGTCAGCATGTACCAGGTCGCCGTGCGGTAAAACGAGCCGGAGTTCACGTAGGAAAATCTGATGGTCCTGGCGAGCTTGCGGGCTACGCTGCTCTTTCCCGATGCGGCCGGGCCGTCGATGGCGATGATCGTGTGCATGAAAAATTTCGGCCCTAGCGGCCCAGAGAGGAAATGACTGGAGTCGTGCGCGACAGCAAGCCGGAACCTTTCTGGATTTGCTTCAGCGTCTCGTCAAAGCCGGGATACGACGTGGCCACGCACTCGATGTCCTCGATCACCGTCTCGCCCGTGGCGAAGAGCCCGGCAATGGCAAAGGCCATGGCGATGCGATGGTCGCCGTAGCTCGGCAGCTTTGCGCCTTTCAGTTTCGATCCGCCCTTGATCGTCATGCCGTCCGGGGCTTCCGTGACCTCGACCCCCATGGCGCGGAGGTTGGTGGCGATGGCGGCGATACGGTCGGTTTCCTTCACGCGCAGTTCCTTCGCATCGCGGATCACCGTCTCGCCCTTGGCCAGCGCGGCGGCCACGGCCAGGATCGGGATTTCGTCGATCACGTTGGGGATTTCCGCACCCTCGATCACCGTCCCGTGGAGCGAGCAGCCCTTGATGTCGATCACGCCGGAGGGTTCGCCCTGCTCGACGACCTCGACCACTTCGCGAATGCGTGCTCCCATCCGCACGAGCACGTCCAGCAGCCCGGTGCGGCTCGGGTTGAGGCCGACATTCTTGACCAGCAGGCGCGATCCCGGCTGCGCGGCGGCTGCCACCAGCCAGAAGGCCGCGCTCGAGATATCTCCCGGCACCTCAAAGTCCCGCGACTCGATCGTTTGCAGCCCCACCAGGGAAACCTTGTATTCCTTGGGCTCGCGATTTCGCTCGGGGCGCACTTCGTCGCGGCGTAGCTGTACCTGGAAATACTCGAGCATTCGCTCGGTGTGATCGCGGCTCAGGGCCGGCTCGATCACCGTCGTCACTCCCTTGGCAAACATGCCCGCCAGCAGGATGGCGCTCTTGACCTGGGCGCTGGCCACCGGGGAGTTGTAGGTGATCGGCGTGAGCGGGCCTCCTTCGATCCGCAGCGGCGGCGTGTCTCCCGGCCCCTCCGCGCTGATCTTTGCCCCCATGCGGGACAATGGCTCGATCACACGCCGCATCGGGCGCTTCGTCAGCGACGGGTCTCCAGTCAGGCGGCAGGTGAACGGCTGCGCGGCGAGGATGCCTGAGATCAGTCGCATCGTCGTGCCGGAGTTGCCGCAGTAAATGTCTCCCTCGGGCTGCTTGAAGACGCCCTTGGACCCATGCACCACCATTGTCCGGGGTTCCGGATGATCGATGGTCACGCCGAGCTGGCGAAACGCCTCGGCCGTGGCCAGGCAGTCCTCTCCCTCCAGGAAATTCGTGATCTTGCAGACGCCATTGGAGAGCGCGGCCAGCATGATCGAGCGATGCGAAATGCTCTTGTCGCCGGGCACGGTGATCTCGGTTTCGATGGTGGGGGCGCGTTTGACGCGGAAGGTCTCTTTCTTACTCATGGCAGGTTGTCGCGCACTTCCTTGGCGCGGGAAAGGTAGGCCTCGAGAGCGGCGGCATTGTCGGAATTAAGGAGCGACTTCAACTCTTCGAGCGTATGGGTGAAGTCCTCCAATCCCGCGATGAGCGCGGCCTTGTTCTCAAGCAAAATCTCACTCCACATCGCCGGCGGCCCCGCCGCGATGCGGGTCGTGTCCCTGTAGCCGCCCCCGGCGATCTTTTGCGCCTCGGGCAGCCGGCGGTTGATCGCGTTGACCAGTGCAGCGGCGGCTGCGTGGGGCAGGTGGGAGATGCGGGCCACCGCCTCGTCGTGCTCGGCGGGACTCATTACCACGATGCGGCTGCCCACGTCCCGCCACATCGACTCGACCTCGGCGATGGCGCGATGGGCCGACGTTGCCGTCGGGGTCACCACGGCGGTGGCTCCTTCAAAAAGATCCGCTCGCGCGGCGGAGAGTCCGCTGCGCTCGGAGCCTGCCATGGGATGGGAACCCACGAACCGGCTGCCAAAAATCGGTTCCAACGTGCGGACCACATTCCCCTTCACGCTGCCAGCATCAGTGGCTACGCCATCAGCCGCCATCACCGGGGCGACCACCTTGGCAATCGCCTCCATCGCGCCGATCGGCGTGCAGAAGACACAGATGTCCGCCCCCTCGGCTGCGGCTGCCGCATCGGTAAAGACGTGTTCAAAGCTCTGGGCTGCCGCCGCGGCGGATTTCTCAGAGCGTGTCCAGAGACGAATGGTATCCCCCGGCCGTTTCGACCGGAGCGCCAGAGCGAGCGAACCGCCTATGAGACCGGGGCCAAAAATGGCGACCGTGCTCAGGGGACGAGGAAGATTTTACCCGAGTACGGGCACTTCACTTCCACTCCCGGCGGGATTCCGCGTACGTCGACATAGCCTGCCGCCGGAGCGTACGGGCTGGTGACGAAGCCGGGCTTGCCGGGCACCGGGGTGCCGTAGGCCACTTCACGGGACGGCGTCACAGTGTTTACTGTCGTCTCGGGCGTCGGGGTTGGGGTCGGCGTCGGCGGCATCACCGCGAGCGGGTCCGGGGTCGGACTCACCTCGGCGGGCGGCGTCGGCTGGGCAAACTGAGTTCCCGCCGAGTCAGATCCGAACCGGTTTTGGTTCGTAGTACGGGACGGCCGGGAGTTCGTACCGCTTTCGCAAGCAGCGAGAGCTGTCAAAATCGTGAGGCCGCCTACAATCCAGAGCGAGAATTTCATAGATGCAGGGTAAACAAGGCATGAAGGAAGCGCGGATGGCAACTCATTTCTTTTTCTGGCTAGTGGAGATTCTTGAGCAATGGCCCTGCTCCGAAGGCGCCGAGCAACCCCGCCTGGCTGAGGGAAACCGGGCCGCGTGACTGGAGCAGGTATCCATCGTCGTAGCGCGATTGCGCGTAGACGATGGGATTGAGGTGCCTGGCCACCGCTTCCGTCGACGGGAGCTTGTTGACGTCGATCGCCGACGTACTGCCGGGATTGATCGCCGCGCTGAATACCGCGATCTGCCGGGCCAGAGGGTAAAACCGGGTAAAGGCCGCACGGATGTCGAGATACCCGAAGACCTCGTTGGCCGACTGGAATTCACTCCGCGCGTAGGCAAACGCGGCTGACTTGATCAGCGGCTTGCCCGCTTTCTGTGCCGCCACGGCGCGCTCGACGTCGGTGGGATTGAGCCCCACGACGAGGAAGCCGTCGATGAGCGCAAAGGTCGGGCTGCTCATCACGCCGTTGAGGTTGGTGAAGTTGTAGGCCTTGAAGCCCCCGATCTCGGAGACGGTGTATTGGGGAAAGATCGTCGTCAGTTCCTGGATGCTTGCTTCCGCCTTGGCCTTGTCGCGGATCTGCGCGGCCACGAACCCATCGGGCTTCATCTGGCCTTCCGTCCAGTTCATCACGATGGCGCACTCGGGACCGTAGGCCTCCGGCAGCAGCGCCGGGAGCTGGGAACTCTGGATCGACGGGAGGTTGAGCAACGGCTTGAGGTTGTTCAGTGTCGCAAGCTGCTGGAAGTTGAGCAGGAAGTCCACGTACCCCGCCGTGGTTTCCTCGGTGAGCTGGATGCCTGCATGGGCGAGCTTGCCGAGCTTGGGCGGGTTCTCGTGCAGGATGAAGATGCTGTCGCTCAGGTCGAGGCCATCCAGCTTGATCGAGGCGCCGATCGCCTGCACCTTGCGGATCTGCTCGACCTGCTCCGGGTTCACCGTCGCTCCTGCCGTGGCTCCCACCGCCAGCAGGGTGTCGATAAACCGCTCGGGCTGGCTGAAGAAAAGGAAGTCCGGGTCGGGCAGGAGCCGCTTCGTCGCCGTCTGGTACCTGGTGTTTTCCGCCAGGGAACCTCCCTTGGTCCGGCCCGCCGCCCGGTCGAGCGCCTGCTTGATCCCGTCGGGATTGTTCGCCAGGAAGCCCCAGTGTCCATGGCTCGCGCTGTACAGCGTGAGGCGGCCGTAGTTCGTCGAGATGATCTCGTCGCCCTGGTAGGACTCGGTTTTCTGCTCGATGGCTTTCTGGCTGCGCTCGATCTCCTTGCGGATGCGGGCGATGGCATGGTCGCAATCTCCCTTGCCGCCCCAGAACTGAAAGCCCACCAGCAGCGAGCTCTCGGAGGAGGAGACGGAGAGTACCGCCGCAAAGATATGTCCGGGCTTCAGGCGCAGCAGCACCTCGGCCGGGCTGTTGCCGTCGCTTTTCTTGGGGCTTTTCCCGCCCTTGTCACTCTTGGACTCGGTTGTGCCGAGCAATCCGCTGAGCGGCTTTTCCAGGAAGGCCTTCACCTCCGGCTCCCCGGTCACCTTTGAGATGGCGGTCTGCGGCCAGCGAAACGCCGTGCGCGGGAGATCGGGCAATTCCACCAGCGCGATCGCATCTCCGGGCACGAGCCGGGCGGCTTCCATGAATCCCATGCTCCGCCAAAACCAGATGACGACTGCGCCGATCAGCACCGCGATTACCGCCAGTGCAATGAATGCCTTCTTGATCATCCGGGTTAGTTACGCCAAGAGTCCGGCCGCCGCAAGGCATCGCTCTCCCGGCGGGAAAGCCTCTTCCGCTTTACGATTCCATAGTTCTACCAAATGAGCGCGATGCTATTTGCTCGCCCTCCTCGCGGACAATGTCTACCCGTTTTCTTTCCAGAAAATGAGCAAAGCACTTACCTTTCCCAAGAAGTTCGTCTGGGGCGTTGCCGCCGCCGCCCCGCAGATCGAAGGCGCCGCATTTGAAGATGGCAAGGGAGAGTCGGTCTGGGATCGCTTTGCCCGCGTCCCCGGCGCGGTGGACAATGGCGAGAATCTCGACGTCGCCTGCGACCACTACCACCTCTACAAGCAGGACTTTAAGCTCATGCGCAAGCTGGGCATCAAAAACTACCGCCTCTCCATCGCATGGCCGCGCATCTATCCCGATGGCGACGGTGCGCTGAACCAGAAGGGCGTTGATTTCTACAACCGCCTCATCGACGCCATGCTCGACCAGGAGATCACGCCCTGGGTCACGATGTTTCACTGGGATCTCCCGCAGGCTCTCGAGGATCGCGGCGGCTGGCGCTCGCGCGTCACGGTCGATGCCTTCCGCGGCTACTCACAGACCATCGTGAAAGCCTTCGGAGATCGCGTGAAGAACTGGATCACGCTCAATGAGATCATCTGCTTCACCGCCATGGGCTACGGCCAGGGCGACAAGGCTCCGGGAGCGAAGGAATCCCAGCAGGTCATCAACCAGACCTACCACCACGCCCTCCTCTGCCATGGCCTCGGCATGCAGGCTGTGCGCGAATTCGGCGGACGCCGCGCCCGCGCTGGCATCACGGACAACTCGCCGACCTTTATTCCAGTCACCGAGACCGAGGCGGATATCGAGGCCACCAAGAAGTGCTACGCGGATCACAATGCCCGCATCCTCGCTCCGATCTACCAGGGTGCCTACCCCGCCTCCTACCTGCGCAGCCAGGGCAAGGATCGTCCCATCGTGGAAAAGGGCGACCTGGAGCTGATCAGCGTCCCGACCGACTTCCTCGGCCTGAATCTCTACAGCGGCACCTTCGTTCGCGCGAAGCGCTCCGGGTACGAGACTCTGCCCTTCAGCGAGAATTTCCCGACCGCGAGCTGCACCTGGCTCAAGATCACCCCGCAGGTTCTCTACTGGGGCACCCGCCTGCCGCACGAGGTCTACGGCGTGAAGGACATCTACATCACCGAGAACGGCTGCGGCTACTACGACGACAAGGTGGAAAACGGCGAAGTCTTCGACCTTCACCGCCGCGATCTCGTCCGCAACAATCTCGTGGAGCTTCATCGCGCCATTGAGGACGGAGCGCCCGTGCGCGGTTACTTCCTCTGGTCGTTCATGGACAACTTTGAGTGGCAGGATGGCTACAAGACCCGCTTCGGCATCACCCACGTCGACTACAAGACCCAGAAGCGCACGCCCAAGCTCAGCGCCCACTGGTACTCCAAGGTCATCACGGAAAACCGGATCGTCTAGTCGGCGTCATTCCCGCCTTGGCCGCGAGGCATGGGTTTTGTCATAAAAGCCCATGCCCCGGATCGTTCGCCGCACCGGTACCAAGGTGATCAACGGCGTCGTCTCGCCCAAGAATCGCGAGGACGCCTCCGATCCGCGTCCCTATGAGATCATCCGCGAGCCTGCGGGCCGTGGTTTCCGGCATGTTGTCTCGGCCCGCCAGCTCGAGCAATTTATCCGCCTGATCCCCGAGGCGGATATGCTTCTGCAGGGCGTGGAAAAGATCGTCCTCTCCGGCGGCTCTGAGAATGTTTTCGGATGGCATCGGGATCTCTGGCGGCGGAAAGTCGCCACCATCGAGCTTTGTGCCTGGACCAAGGACATCTGGACGCCGATGTCTGTCCGGTATTTCCGGCAGCATCAGCCGTACATGGACGCTCTCGGGGTCACGTACTCCTTGGAAGAAACTCCCATTCTCTGCCGGTTCACCATGGCGCAGGCTCGCGCGTTCAGTCTTCTCCATGTCTTCATGCACGAGCTGGGGCATCATCAGGATTGGAAGCACCGACGTGGCGGTCGCATGAAGGGACTGGAAGCTTATGCAGACGATTTTGCGCTCCGCTACTTTGACCTGCTGCTTCCGCTCTATCGGAAAAAATTCGGAGATCCGGCTGCCAACGCCGCGCCACCTCCGCCAACTCTCAAGCCCGCTCAGCCTCTCGGCAAGGACTGGGACCGGGTGAATTTCAAGCGCATGATCTAGATCCGGTCTTCAAAGATTGGGTGCGCCTCTCGTCGTTCTTTCTACAAGAAAACGCCGGGTCGCAAACCCGCAAAGCCCTTCTTCGCGTCCTTTGCGACCTTCTGTAAAAACCTGTCTTTTTCAGGGTTTTCACGGCGCGCCTTCGAAATTCACATCGCTCGGTGATCAGTGCATTCCGCCCAACCCTTTGCTTCCTTCGCTTCCTTCTGTAAAAATTCCGAAGGCCGCTTACTTGCCCTCTTCCGGGCCTTGGGCGCGATCCTCGAATCGCGTGATCTGGCGGATGAAGGTGAGGGGGACTCCGCCGACCGGGCCGTTACGCTGCTTGGCGATGATGAACTCGGCGTGGCCCTCCATTTCTTTGCGCTCCTCGTCGTCGTCGGCGTAGTAATCCTCACGCCAGAGCAGGCCGACGAGGTCGGCATCCTGTTCGATGGAGCCGGATTCACGCAGATCGCTCAAGCGTGGCCGTCCCTTGCTTTCGCCCGTGCGGGATTCCGGATTACGGTTGAGCTGGGCCAGCACGATGATCGGAATCTTGAGCTCCTTGGCCAGCGCCTTGATGCCGGAGGAGATTTCCGCCACCTCGATCTGGCGGTTCTCCTGGCCGCGCTTCGATGGAGACTTGAGGAGCTGGAGGTAGTCGATGACGATCAGCTCGATATTGTGCCGATCCTTCAACCGACGGGAACGCGCACGCAGCTCCAGAATGCTCAGGCCCGGCGTGTCGTCGATGAACATCTTGCACTCCGCCAGCTTGGTTGTGGCCTGAATCAGGTTCTGCATGTCGTGCTTCCCGATGAAGCCGTTGCGGATCTTGTTCAGGTCGACGCGCGCCAGGGAGCAGAGCAGACGCTGCATGAGCTGCTGGGTGCTCATTTCCAGGCTGTACACGGCCACGGCCTTTCCGGCCTCCGTCGCCACGTGTTCGGCGATGTTCATGGCAAAGGCCGTCTTGCCCATCGACGGACGGGCGGCGACGACGATCATTTCGCCCGGATGCAGGCCGTTCGTCATCTGGTCGAGTCCGCTGAAGCCCGACGGCAACCCGGTGAGCGCCCCGCGGTTCTGGAACATCTTCTCGATGCCATCGAGGGCCTCCATCGCCAGTTCCTTCATCTCGGGAACCTTGGCTTTGAAACGGTCGTCACCGATGGCCAGGATGCGGGCCTCGGCTTCGTCCAGGAGGATCTCCACCGTGCCCTGCTCCTCATAGGCGCGGGTGGTGTATTCCGTGCAGGTGCCGATGATCTCCCGGAGGAGAAATTTCTCGCGCAGAATCTCGAGATAATACGCCGCATTGGCGGGCGTCGGAACGAAGGTGAATAACTCCGAGATCGCCGCCGCTCCGCCGACCTCGTCGAGCATGTGACGGTCAGCCAGGAGCTGGGTGAGGGAAATGAGGTCGACCGGCTTGTTGGCCTCCCGCATCTCCACCAGCACGGTAAAAATGCGCGCGTGGGCGGGGTGATGGAAGTATTTCTCCCCCACCTGCTGCTGAATCACCTCGTCGATGACTCGCGCGGGGGCGAGCATCATCGAACCCAGCAGGCCCTTTTCCGCATCAACGCTTTGCGGCAGGGCCCTGTGAATATCTGGTAAGTAACCTGCCTCTTTTTGCGAAAAAGACCGTCCTTTTTGACGGCCTTTTCCTGAGGCGGCCCCGTTGCTGGTGACGGGGTTCTCGGCGGACATTGCCGGAGAACCTTGGGCCATCGTCCTGATGAGTGATTAGCTCTTCGCGGTGCGCTTGCGAGCCTTGGCACCCTCTTCAGCGCCTTCGGCGTCTTCCGTCTCGACCTTCGGCGTGACGATGCTGATGCGCAGCTTGCCAGTCACGTCGGGGTGGAGCTTCACAGGCACCTCGTGGTCGCCGCTCTCCTTGATCGAACGATCGAGGTCGACAGCGTGCTTCGGCAGGTCGATGCCGAGCTCCTTGACCAGGCGGTCATGGATGTCCTTGGAGGTGACGGAACCGAAAGCCTTGCCGGTCTCGCCGGTTTCGAGGGTGAAAGAAAGATTCAGCTTGCCGATCTTGCTGGCGAGTTCTTCGGCGGCGGTGACTTCGCGAGCTTCACGCTCGGCGCGGATCGCGCGGAGGTGGTTGATCTTGCGAAGCGCGGTCGGCGTCACTTCGAGAGCTTTGCCCTGAGGAATAAGGAAATTACGAGCATACCCGCGGCGGACCTTCACGATATCGGCTTCCGCACCGAGATTGGGGATGTTTGCTGTGAGAATGATTTCTGCGTTTGCCATAGGTGCCCGAGAGTTAAAGCGGGAGGGGGAGCCTACCGCCTCCAGCAGGGGAGTCAACCCGAAATCACGCGAAATCGTAGAGCGCCTGCACCAGCCTCTGCGCCCGCGTCCTCGGCAGCACACCTAACTCCATCTGGTTCATCACGTAGGCAAAACCGATTCCCGTCTCCGGATCGGCGAAGGCCAGGCTGCCTCCCGCGCCCGGATGCCCGAACGCCGTCATCGACGGCCCGTAAATCGCCCGCGTCTTGCGCCCCGTTTCGTCGCGAGGGTCCATCATGAACCCGGCGGAAAACGCTGTTTCCCGCAGCAGCGTCTGGTCAAAGCCATTGGCCAGCGGGGTGCGAAACCACGCCAGCGCCTTGTCGGTGTACATCGACCCGTCGGCCCGCACGGCCCCATTGGCGAGGAAACTGTAGAACTTCGCCAGCGCCCGCGCGCTCGCGATGCCGCCGAGGGAGGGGAGTTGCGCGGAGCGAATCGCCGGGGCGTTCATCGCCGTCGGGGAAAGGGGGGAGGCCGGGGTGCTGAAGGCCCGGCGGGTGAGGGAATTCAGATCGGCCAGCGCCTTGTTGAAGGCCTCTTCCGTGCCGCCATCGCTGTGCGCCCGGGGCGGAAGCATCTGGGCTACGCGGGAATGATATTCCTCCGGCAGCCCGATCCAGGCGTCGATCCCGAGCGGATCGGCAAAATGCGTCCGCCAGTACACGCTCACCGGGATGCCCGTCACGCGGCGCAGGATTTCATCGGCGACGAAGCCAAAGGTGCGCGGCCCGTAGGCATGGCCCATGCCGGGCGGAATGACCGGAGCCTGCTTCTCGATCGCCGCGATCACGCCGGGATAGTCCAGCAGCTGTGCGCTGCGATCTTCCAATGCCGACAACCCTGCGCGATGCGAGAGCGCCTCGGCCAGGGTGATGTCTTCCTTCCCGTTCTGGCCAAACTCCGGCCAGACAAAGGCGACGGGCGTATCGAGATCAATGCCCTCCTGATCAAGGGCGTGAAGCACGCAGGCGCTGGCCAGTCCCTTGGTGGCCGACCAGATCAGACATAGCGTGTCCGACTCCCAGGGGAGGGTCTTTGCGCCATCGCGCCAGCCATGGCTCAGGCAGAGCACTTCCTCGCCGCCCTGCCAGATCGCCACCGAGGCGCCGACGTCGTAACCGAGCGATTCGTTTCGCGCAAAGGCCTCGCGAACCCTGTCCAAAACCGCCGTATTCACTCGCTGAGCAAATCCTGCACGGCTTTCAGATCCGGGTCGTACTTGGCGATCTCGCGGAATTTCTTATCCAACTCAAAGCTCTTCTCCAGATGCCGCGAGGCCTCCTCAAGGTTCCCGAGTACGGCGTCGTAGCAGCCGAGATTGTAATGGTAGGTCGGCTCCTTGAGCAAAATGGCCGGGCCGCCGAGCAGCATGTCCTTGGCCTCACGGGTGCGGCCCATTTCATGCAGGCAAAAGGCGCTGTGGATGTACCCGGTCGTGCACTCCGGCCACACCTCGCGCAGGCGGGTGCAGACGTCGAGGGCTTCGTCCCAATGCTTGTGACGCATGAGTACAAAAAGCCGCATCTGCAGCACCTCCTCGCGATCCTGTTCGTTGGGGGACAATTCGTTGAGCTCGCGAAGTGCGCTTTCCGGCATCTCGAGCTCGATGTAACCTTGCGCGGCTAATAGGGAGCGTTCCAACGACATTCTGAGCGAACTAAGAGCAATTTCCGCGCCTTGCAAAGAGTTTATCCCTGCTCGGCGTCGGGAACCTCCGTGCCAGCCGTCCGCTGGGGCGTCCACGTCATGCGATTGCGCAGCAGCGCCACCCAGCCGAGAATCGCTCCGCTGTAGCGCAGGGGTTGGAAGAAAAACGGCTCCAGCAGCGAGGCGGAGATGATGCGAAACGCCCAGCCGGGCGTCATCGGCCGCCGCAGCCAGCGGGCATAAAGAAAAAAGGACAGGCTTTGCAGGCAGAGGTCAAAGACCAGCTTCGCCGCGATGAAGCCGAGCAGCCCCCAGGCGACATGCGGGGATTCCAGCAGCAGGACGATGAAGGTCAGTTGAGCGCCTGCGGAGAAAAACGGCAGCAAGGTGTCGATCGTCTTGGCCGGCAGCAGGACGCCGCCCATCGTGCCGTAGCGGGGATTGGCCACCATGTCCTGATTGCCGAAAAGCGTGGCGAGAAATCCGCCGAACCACCGCGATCGCTGCCGCCAGAATAGCGGCACCGCCGCCGGGGCATCCGTCACCGCCTGGGCCGTGCCGATCACGCCGACACGCCATTTTTTGCCGGAGTCTCCCGCCTCCCGGTAGATACGGAAGATCAACTCGTAATCCTCCACCCAACTCGACGGATCGAAGAACCCGACCTTCTCGATCACCTCCCGGCGGTATGCGCCGAAGGCTCCGGAGACCATTTCCATCGCATCGATCCGGCTCCACGCCAGCCGCCACAGGTAGGCGCGCATGTACTCGGAGCGCTGGAAGTATTCAAACGCCCGCGCCAGGAATCCGCCCCGGCAGGCCGGAATCAATACCCCGCAGGCCGCTGCCATCTCCGGGTCGCGGAATTCCTCGCGGATCGCCTTGAGCGAATCCCGCGTCGGCACCGTGTCGGCATCGATTGTCACGATCACCTCGCCGCCGCAGCGGGGGATGAGTTCGTTGAGGGAATTCGCCTTGCCCGAGGAGGGCTTGGACCAGACGCGCAGGATGGGAAAAAGCCGGGATTCTCCGAAGTGCCCGTCCATCACCACCCCGTACCGCTCGCCCAGCAAAGCCACCGTGCCATCGGTCGAGCCATCGTCGATGACCCAGATCGTTTCGCTCGTGCGCATCTGCGGGATGAGCGCATCGAGGCAGGCGGAGATGACGCTTTTCTCATTCCGGCAGGGAACGAGCACCGCCAGTTCCGGGGGTGGGACATGGTATGTCCGATGTGCCTCCGAGCGAACCACACCACGCCATGCCAGGGTCGTGATGGCGGTGAGCAGTACGGCGTCGTAGCTCAGGAAAAGAATGCCGATCGCCCAGGCCCACTCGTGGCGGGAGAAAAAGACCGCCGCGAGCGTTCCGACCAGCAACAGCAGGACAAAGCCGAAGAGAAGCCGGAAGGGGAGGACACGCATGCGTGCTCCCCTCCTACTACGCTCCGGCCCGTTGTCAAATCAGGCGACGGTGATTTCCGGCGCGAGATAGACGTCCTGGATGGTGTTCAGTAGCTCGACGCCCTCGGCCATGGGACGCTGGAAGGCCTTGCGGCCCGAGATGAGGCCCGTGCCGCCTGCGCGCTTGTTTACCACCGCGGTGAAGGTCGCGTCGGCAAAGTCATGCGCCCCGCTCGCTCCACCCGAGTTGATGAGTCCGGCGCGGCCCATGTAGCAGTTCGCCACCTGATAGCGGCAGAGGTCGATCGGGTGATCGGTGGTCAGTTGCGTGTAGATGCGCTCGTCGAGCTTGCCGTAGCTGGAGCTGCCGGTGTTCAGCGCCTTGAAGCCGCCATTGTTCTCCGGGAGCTTCTGCTTGATGATGTCGGCCTGGATCGTCACGCCGAGATGGTTGGCCTGGCCGGTGAGGTCGGCGGAGAGATGGTAATCCTTGTCCTTGTTGAAGGCGGAGTTGCGCAGGTAGCACCACAGCACCGTTGCCATGCCCAGCTCGTGCGCATAGGCAAAGCACTCCGCGATTTCTACGATCTCATGGCTCGCATCCTCGGAGCCGAAGTAAATCGTTGCGCCCACTGCCGCCGCGCCCATGTCGTAGGCCTGGTCGATCTTGCCGAAGAGGATTTCCTTGTGCTGGTTGGGGTAGGTGAGGAGCTCGTTGTGGTTGATCTTCACCAGGAAGGGGATCTTGTGCGCGTACTTGCGCGACACGGAGCCGAGCACGCCGAAGGTCGACGCCACCGCGTTGCACCCGCCCTCGATGGCGAGCTTCACGATGTTCTCGGAGTCGAAATAGATCGGGTTCTTGGCAAAGCTCGCGCCCGCCGAGTGCTCGATGCCCTGGTCGACGGGGAGGATCGAGACGTACCCGGTGCCAGCGAGGCGGCCCGTGTTGTAGATCCAGTTCAGGTTGTTCAGGACACGCTGATTGCGGTCCGTGGAGGCAAAAATCCGGTCCACGAAGTCTCCGCCGGGCAGGTGGAGCAAGTCCTTCGAGATCGTCTTGCATTCATGGTTGAGCAGATAGTCCGCCTTGTCCCCGAGATACTCCGTGATTTTGGTGTTCATGTGTTGTGAAGGGTTGACCCTCCCCCGCTACTCCACCCCGTGCCGACTGTCCAGTAATTGCGCGTGCCAAATGCGAAACGTTGCCTTGTTCCCGAGGGCGGACGGATTCCCTCCCTTGTCAGGTACGGTCTGCCTTGCTAAACGAGAGCGACTTATGGGTCGCCAATGGCTTCACGCTAAACGTGCCGTCGCCTCGCTGAAAAAGTCGCAGGCCACCGGCAAACTCGTCAAAGAAATCATGGTCGCCGCGAAGGTCGGAGGCGCTGATCCCGAGGGAAACGCCCGTCTCGCCACCGCGGTGGAAAAGGCTCGCAAGGAGTCCGTCTCCCGCGACGTCATCGAGCGCGCCATCAAGAAGGGCGCGGGCGTCGGTGACGAAAAGCTCGTGATGGAGCACATCCTTTTCGAGGGTTATGCCCCGCACAAGGTGCCCGTTATTGTCGAGGTCTACACCGACAACAACAACCGCACCGCCCCGGAGATTCGCGTGCTTTTCAAAAAGGGCCAGCTCGGCACCTCGGGCAGCAACAAGTTCCTCTTCGACCACGTCGGTCTCGTCGAGGCCTACCATTCCGACACCAGCGCGGACATCGAGACTGCCGCCATCGAGGCCGGAGCCAATGACTTCGAGCCGCTGACTCACGCGCAGAACGACGACATCCCCGCCGACAAGCTCGGCGCGCGCTTCATCACCGACCGCACCGCCACCGGCGCCGCCACCAAGTGGCTCACCGAGAACGGCTGGACCGTTGTCACGAGCGAACTCGGCCACATTGCCAAGCAATTCCCGACCCTCACCGACGACCAGGCCGCCGAAGTCGGAGAATTCCTCCAGACCCTCGACGACCACGACGACGTCCACCGCGTCTGGGCCGCCGTGAAGTAACGGAAGACAGATTTTTACAGAAGGTCGCAAAGGACACAAAGGATTCGTATGCACCCGCGTTTCGCGCAGGCGAATGACTTGAGCCGTGAGGTAATCGGAGCGGCCATCGAGGTGCATCGTCTGAAGGGGCCGGGGTTGCTGGAGAGCCTTTATGAGAAGTTTCTGGCTCGTGAGCTGGAGCTTCGAGGCATCTCCTGCGAGTCGCAGGTCGCCGCGAGGGTGGAGTACAAGGGCGCGTACTTTGATGAAACCCTGCGGCTCGACCTTCTGGTGGAGGGGTGCCTGTTGGTGGAACTCAAGTGCGTGCAGGAAGTGCACCCCGTCCACAAGGCGCAAGTCCTGAGTTACCTGCGCCTGCTGAATCTGCCGCTCGGCTTGCTCATCAATTTTCACCAAGTCCGGCTCACGGATGGCATTCATCGTCTTGTTCTCCAAAATGCGTCCGCCTAAAGCCTTTCTTTGCGTCCTTTGCGTCCTTCTGTAAAACTGCCTTATGTTTTCCCGTCTTTCCGACAAACTGCAGGACGTCTTCAAGGACCTCCGCGGACATGGGCGCATCAGTGAGAAAAACATCACCGATGCGTTGCGCGATGTCCGGATGGCCCTGCTCGACGCCGACGTCCACTTCCAGGTCGCCAAGGACTTCATCGCCCGGGTCAAGGACAAGGCGATGGGCGAGGAGGTGCTGCGCAGCGTCACCCCCGGCCAGCAGATCGTCAAAATCTTTCAGGACGAACTCACCACCCTCCTCGGAGGCGACGCCGCTCCGCTCGATCTCACCAAGCCCGCCCGCATCCTCGTGGTCGGCCTCAACGGTGCCGGTAAAACAACCTCCTCCGCCAAGCTCGCCCGGCTCCTGAAATCCCAGGGCCGCGCCCCGCAGCTCATCGCCTGCGACTTGCACCGCCCCGCCGCCATCGCCCAGCTCGCTACGTTGGCCGAGCAGGTCGGCGTGCCGGTTTACCAGCCCCAGGCGGGAGAGACCGATGTGCTCAAGGTCGGTCGCGAAGCCGTCGCATGGTGCAATCAGACCCCCGGCGACGTGCAGATTTACGACACCGCCGGGCGTCAGGACCTCGATGAACCGCTCATCGAGGAGCTGCGTCGCCTGAAGGAATTCCTTCAGCCCCAGGAGATTCTGCTGGTTTGCGATGCCGCCACCGGCCAGCAGGCGGTCAACGTGGCCGAGAAATTCCACACCGCCCTCGGCCTTACCGGCATCATCCTCACCAAGCTCGACGGCGACGCCCGCGGCGGTGCCGCCCTCTCGCTCCGCGAGGTCACCAAGCAGCCGATCAAGTTTGCCGGTGTCGGTGAGAAGATCGAGCAGTTCGAGCAGTTTTACCCCGACCGTCTCGCCGGGCGCATCCTCGGCATGGGCGACGTCGTCAGCCTCGTGGAGAAAGCCGCCGAGGTCATCAACGAGGACGACGCGCGCCGGATGGAGGAGAAACTTCGCAAGGCGACCTTCGACCTTGAGGACTTCCTCCAGCAGTTCCGGATGCTCAAACGAATGGGCCCCCTGCAAAATGTCCTTGGCATGCTGCCGGGAATGGCTAATTTAAAAGGTTCCTCGATTGACGAAGGTCAGTTGAAACGGGTGGAGGCGATTATTCTCTCCATGACACCGCAGGAGCGAACGCGTCCGGATATCCTGAACGCACGACGCCGCCAGCGGGTAGCCCGTGGCAGCGGCACCACCGTGACCGAGGTAAACAACCTCATCCTGCGTTTCACCCAGATGCGCAAGATGATGAAAAATATGGGCCAGATGAAAAAACTGATGGCCCAGGCCCGGAAGGGCGGAATGCTGGGAATGAACTAAACCGCCCCCGCGGACCTGAAAACAACCATTTAAACCAACAGAGACATCATGGCAGTTGCAATCCGACTCAAGCGCGAAGGCGCCCGCAATCACCCGTACTACAAAATCGTGGTGACCGATCAGCGTAGCCCGCGTGACGGAAAATTCATCGAGATCATCGGCACCTACGACCCGAAAAAAGAGGGTGAGAACTACTCCCTTTCGCTCGATCGTGCGGAATATTGGGTGGGTGTTGGCGCCCGTCCTTCGCAGACCGTTGGCAGCCTGATCAACAAGGCCCGCAAGAGCACCGCGGTCGCAGCCTAAGCTGCGGCCCTGTCATCGTCGGTCGCATGGAGGAATTCCTGCGCTTCGTCATTGGCAACCTCGTGGAGGCCCCCGAGGCGATCGTCCTGACCCGGACGGAAGCCGAGGACCGGGTGGTCTACCACCTGGCGCTCCGCAAGACCGACGTGCCCAAGATTATCGGCAAGGGTGGTCACACCATCCAGGCCATCCGTACCCTGCTCAGCGCAGCAGGGCAGAAGCATGGCGTGAAAGCCACGCTGGAGATCGTCGAGTGAACCCGCTGTTGGGGGCTTCACTCGCGTTTCTCATTGTCCTTCTCGCCGGCTGCGAGCGCCAGCCGGTGAAAGCACAAAACGTCTTTCCCTCTCCCACGCCGGGAGCCGCCGCCTGCTGCCACTGAGAGGCAACCTTTCTCCAAGGCTTTCAACAGAAGGAAGCAAAGGACAAGGCAGAAGGCCTTTTACAGAAGGTCGCAAAGGACGCGAAGGTTGGCTTTGCGTGCTGATAAAGCGGCGACTTTTCACCAAGGCCGCCAGCGCGGTGGCTGTTTTTCAACGCGCCAAGGCCGTCTGCCGTGAAATGGATTTCACCTGCTCACGCGGCTCGGAGGTCAAAGAATCTCCTTTGCCTTCTCCTTTGTGTCCTTTGCGACCTTCTGTAAAAAGTTTTCAGGTATCCATCTCACAGGGCATCGCAAGATTACAGCCCGGAACGGCTGCAAGTTATGCCCGACCCTTCGTTTCCTTTGCTTCCTTTTGTTGAAAGCCTTCCGGCCTTCCGTCAGTCCTGCGGTTTGGGCGTGAGTGTCTGGGGAAAGTGTTCTGTCAGGGCGTCGAGGACGCGCTCGATGGGGAGGCCGATGACGTTGCTCATCAGGCCTTCGATGCAGGTGATGAGGCGGCCGTTGTCTTCCTGGGCGGCGTAGGCTCCGGCCTTGTCCAGGGTGTGGACGGTGGAGAGGTAGTCGTCGAGATCGACGTCCTCCAGCGGGCGAAACTGCACGCGGGTGGCTTCGAGGAATCGGCACACGCGATTGCTTTCCCGGTGCATGAGGCACACGCCGGTGAAAACCTCGTGAACCCGGCCGCAGAGTGTCGAGAGCATCGCGCGGGCCTCGTCGAGATCGGCGGGTTTGCCAAAGACGCGATCATCCAAGGCAACGACGGTATCGGCCCCGAGGACGACGGCGTCGGGAATACGATGCGCCACCTCGCCAGCCTTGAGTTCGGCGTTGGCCAGGCAGAGTTCACGCGCAGTCCATTCGATCCCTGAGAGCTCCACGACCTGGGCGCTCTCGATGGAAAAGGCAAGACCGGCCTCGTGGAGGAGGTCCTTGCGGCGGGGGGAACCGGAGGCGAGGATGAGCCTAATAGGCTTCCTCTCCATTGGAGAGTCCGGTGTCGCGGCGGATGCTCGCGAGGCGGCGCTGCATGCTCCGGCTGGACTCCGGCGAGGCGTTGCTGATGATCCCGGCCACGAAGGGCAGGATCGTCGCCGCGCCAGCTCCGATGAGCGCGAGAGCCGTGCGTTGACGGGCTGTGCGACCCAGCTTGTCCGCCAGGAGCAGGCCAACGCCAAAGCCTACTGCCGCCTGGGAAATGGCGACGATGCTGGTCACGGGGACATTTTCCCCGAATTTGTTGAGAGAGATGGAAGACATGGTACGTGCTTGCGCAACGTAGGATTGTGGTATCGGATTTTCAACTGGAAATGGAAACGAAGAAATATCTCGGTGTGGACCCCGGTGACGCGCGCTGCGGCGTGGCGATCAGCGACGATCTCGCCATGCTGGCTCACCCGTTGGAAACCATCGATGTCCGCAAGGGCGACCCCGTCGCCCGTGTCGCGGCGATCGTCAACGAACGCTCCATCGCCGGGGTGGTCGTCGGCGTCCCGCGCAATATGGACGGAACCTTCGGCCCCGCCGCGGAGAAATCCCGGGTTTTTATCGCCGCGCTGAAGGAGAAGGTCGCCTGCCGCGTCATCGCCTGGGATGAGCGCCTCACCACCGTCTCCGCCCAGCGCGCCCTGCGCGAATCGGGCCGCAAGGCGAAGGACCAGAAAAACGTCATCGACCAGGCTGCCGCGCAAATCATCCTCCAGGGTTGGCTGGATTCCCAGGCCGCATGCGGCTGAAGCTTGTCATCTCTTACGACGGTGCGCCCTTCGCCGGCTGGCAGAGCCAGGCCGGAGGCGATGCCGTGCAGGACGTGATCGAGGCGGCATTCCGCAAGATCGTGGGCGACCGCGTGGTCGTGCAGGGATCGGGTCGCACCGATGCGGGTGTACACGCGCTGGCGCAGGTGGCGCATGCCGAGGTGCCGGACGGTTCACTGCCGCTCGGCTCGTGGCTTCGCGCGCTCAATGCCAACCTGCCTCCCGGCGTACGCATCATGCGCGTCACGCGGGCATCAAAGGACTTTCACGCCCGCTTCTCCGCCACGGGCAAGGTCTACCGCTATCTCATTCGTAATGGCCAGGTGCTGCCTCCGCTGGAGCTGGGTCGCGTCTGGCATGTGGCATCGCCGCTCGCGGTCGGCGACCTCCGCGCCGCGGCGGAAATCTTTGTGGGCGAGCACGACTTTGCCGCGTTTGCCGCGAATCGCGGCGGCCCCATCCACAGCACCGTGCGCCGGATCACGTCGATCACGATCATGGAGAGGGCGGGACTCTTTTCGCTACGTTTCGAGGGTGGGGGATTTCTTTACAAGATGGTGCGCATGCTCACCGCCGCGCTGGTGCGTCATGCGCAGGGGAAAGCTTCTCTCGATGACCTTCGCTCCATTCTTCTCGAGGGCAAACCCAAGTGGAACCACGTCGCGCCCGCCGAGGGACTGTACCTTGAGAAGGTGCTCTACACCGGCACGCCTAAGTCCCGGCAGGCGCAGCCGCCTGGAGCGGTCTGATCTTCAGCGCATAATTGTCGTAGTCGAGCTGAAGGCCCGCCATCTCGGCGATGTAGCGCAGGGCCTCGGTGGCCGGGACGTTTTGCAGGGAGAGGGTGACTTTGGCCGGGAAATCCGACGGCACCATCCAGACCAGGCTGACCTTCTGCTTTCCCTCGGTCAGCTTCTCAATGCGTTGGACTACGTAGTCGATGCCCTCGCGGGCGGTCACGTCGGAGAGTTCCACCTTGGGAATGATGACCTTCTTCAGCGCACCCTGCAGGCCGGAGTCGCTGGACTTGAGCTTCATCGCGGTGATCCGTGCGTAGTTCTGCGCGGTGGTATCCTTCGGATTCTGTGCCAGAGCGGCATCGAAGAGCATGCGGGCGTTCTCGTAATCGCCTTTCTTGAATGCCGCGATGCCCTCGGCGACCATGGGATTCTGAGGGGTCTGGGCAAAGGAGCACTGGAGGGCGAGGAGGACCGCGATGAGGCCTCGTTTCATGGCGGGAAGTGTACCTCGGAAATTCCCAAAGATCAACGCACAGGCATCCTTGATTGGCCGTGCTCATCTGTTACCGTGCGCGGGTAATGCGGAGCATCGTAACTCTTTGCGGCTTGTTGTTTTTCCTCCTGGCCGCGCTGGCCCCCTCCGCCCGCGCTCAGTTGACCGAGGAGCAGAAACGCCAGCTCTTCCTCCAGGCCCGGGAGGACATCCGCCCCGTCCCCGCCGCCTCCTCCACACCGCGCCCGAAGCCCCGCGCCACCAGCACTCCGCGCCCCGCCCTGACTCCCACACCCAAGCCGAAAGCCACCCCCGCACCTGAGGAGGAAGAGCCGACTCCGACTCCGAAAAAGCAGGTGAAGGAGGACGAGGAGCCAGCCAGGCCGGCCAAAAGCGAACCGGAGAAGGATGAGGACGCTCCGGCTCCCACGCCGAAAAAAATCTCCCGTGAGGAAGAGGAACCTCCCGCGCAACCGCAGAAAACCGCGCGCGAAGAATCGACGCCCGCTCCCGCCAGGCCCTCGGAGGAAGACCTGAAACCCGCCGCCGGAGGGCAGGTGCCGCAGGGCAAAACCCCGGGCGGAGTGCCGCTCAATGCGCCCATCGTCATTGAGAAATCCGGCCTCGAGGCCGACCAGGGCGAGCAGCCCCCGGCCAAGAATATCGGCGGCTGGTTCAAGCGCTGGAAATACCTGACTCCCTCCGTGCGCCGCGCCATCGACCAGGCCCGCGTGAAGAAAGGGCGCTGGAAATACATCATCGTCCACAACAGCGGCACCCGGCAGGGCAACGCCCGCATCTTTGACGTCTACCATCGGCGCGTCCGCAAGATGCAGAACGGCCTCGCCTACCACTTCGTCATCGGCAATGGCTCATCCTCCGGCGATGGCGAGATCGAGATCGGTGATCGCTGGCGCAGGCAGATCAATGGAGGCCACGTCGCCAGCGACTATCTCAATGACATCGCGATCGGCATCTGCCTCGTCGGAGACCTGAACCGTGATCGCCCGACCAAGGCCCAGATGGCCGCTCTCGACGAGCTCATCGTCTATCTGCGCGGTCGCGTGGGCAAGGTCAAGGGCAAGCCCGCCATCGTCCTCCCTCACAAGGAAATCAATCCCAAGCCCACCGACTGCCCGGGCAACCGGTTTGACTACAAATGGCTGAAACAGAAGTTCGGCTCCTAACGTATTAAATATCGAATGAAAATCGGGATTTCTGGAGCTTCGGGATTCATCGGGAGCGAGCTTTGTGAGCAGGCGTCCAAACGCCACGAGATCGTGAGGTTTTCCCGGCGGGCGAGAGGCGGCGGCCGGCTCTGGTCTGTCTCGAAAAAGCCGGATCTCGAGGGTCTCGACACTTTCATCAATCTCGCGGGCGAGTCGATCATGGGGCTTTGGACCCCAGCCAAACGGCGGAGGATTGCTGACAGCCGCGTGATGGGAACCCGCCGCCTGGTCGAGGCTCTGGCGGAGAAGGGCAATACCGTGAAGACGCTGGTGAACGCATCCGCCATCGGATTTTATGGGGATACGGGGGAGAACGAGGTGGACGAGGCCTCTCCGGCAGGCAGCGGATTTCTCGCCGAGGTTTGCCAGCGCTGGGAAGCCGAGGCTCTCAAGGCCGAGGAATATGGTGTGCGTGTCGTCCGGGTGCGGGTCGGATTTGTCCTCGGCAAGGGCGGAGCGATGAAGCTCATCAAGCCGGTGTTTTCCCTCGGTCTCGGAGGCAACCTCGGCTCCGGCCGTCAGTGGATGAGCGGCGTCCATGTCGAGGATGTCGCCGGAGCCTTCCTCTGGGCGGCGGAGAATGACGGTGTCGCGGGACCAGTCAATGCCGTGATACCCGAGCCGTTTCGCAATCACGAGTTCACCCGCCGGCTGGCCCATGCGCTGCACCGGCCGGCCTTCCTGCCGGCCCCCGCCTTTGCCATGCGGCTGGTCCTGGGGCGTCTCTCCAGCCTGCTCCTGGACAGTTCACGGGTGCTGCCGCGGGCGCTGAAGGAAGGCGGCTATCGCTACAGGCATCCCAGCCTGACAAACGTCCTGATCCGCTGTCTCGAGTAACGAGCGGCTAGGCCAGCTTGCGCTCGGCGGCGCGAAAGCCGGTGATCTCGCCCGCTTCGCTGCGGATCGGCTCCATGGAAATCTCCACGCGGTAGGCCGAGCCATCCTTGTGGTAGTTCACCAGCCGCACGACGCAGGGTTCTCCGCGCCGAATTGCCTGACGAAGGGCGTCGACGGCGTCGGGTTCGGTTTCCGGTCCCTGCAGGAAGCTGCCCGGCTTCTTGCCCCGGATCTCGGGAAAGGTATAGCCGCACAGGCCGGTGAAGGCGGGATTGATCGCGACGATGCCGCCTTTGGCATCCGTCTCCACCCGTGGCGGTTCGGCTTCAATACGCTCCAGCACGCGGGAACGCAGCGTGGACGGGGGCGCGATGGGGGTGATCTGGTCCCTCAAGTCGCTGGCGAGGCGTGCCAGGCCCTTGCCGGACGCCTGACGGCTCGATCCCTGGGCTTCATTAAGGAAAGACGATACGGAAATCATCGGAGACGCAACGTGTGGAAATGCCAGATGGATGCAGCCAAGTCAACCGAAGCGGGAACCCCGGGGATCAGTCGCGATGATAGGGCAGGCCGGCTTTGATCGTGCAGGCGCGGTAAATTTGTTCCAAGGCAACGACTAGCGCCAGTTCGTGCTGGAGAGTTCCCGTCGTGAGCGACCAGACGAGGTCGGCTTTTTCCCGCACGGCGGGAATCAAGCCATCCGCTCCGCCGACGATGAGGGCGCAGGGCTTTTTGGGATGCAGCTCGATTTTTTCGAGTTCTGCGGAAAACGCCCGGCTGGTGAACATCCGACCGCGCTCATCCATGACGAGCCGGAAGCATCCCTCGCTCTTTTCCAGCAGAGCCTTGCCCTCCTTGTCCTGGGTCGAGGCTTTGACCGTCTCGACCTCCACGGAGCCGAAGTTCCGCAGGCGCGAGAGGTATTCCTCGATACCGTCGCGGGCGTAGGAGAGACGCGGCTTGCCGACGGCCACGATGCGCCAGCGCATGGCGGGCTATTTCTTCTTGGCCTGGACCGGGTTGAAGTCGGCGGCGTGGTAGGAACTGCGCACCAGCGGGCCGCTGGCCACGAACTCAAAGCCCTTGTTGCGGGCGATGTCGCCGTAAAGCTGGAAGGTCTCCGGGCTGACGTACTCCACCACTGGCAGGTGCTGCGGGGTCGGGCGGAGGTACTGGCCGAGCGTGAGCACGGTGACATTGGCCTCGCGCAGGTCGTCCATGGCCTGGAAAATCTCGGGTTCTGTCTCGCCGAGGCCGAGCATGAGGCCGCTCTTGGTGATGGCCTCGGGGTCCATCTCGCGCACGCGGCGCAGCACGTCGAGCGAGAGGCGGTACTTGGCGCGGGAGCGAACCATCGGGGTCAGGCGCTCCACCGTCTCGAGGTTGTGGTTGAAAATGTTCGGCTTCGCATCGACCACGACGCGGATCGGGTCGTCCTTGCCGTTGAAGTCCGGCGTGAGCACCTCGACGATGATGTCGGGATCGACGCCGCGGATGGCCTCGATCGTGCGGGCAAAATGCAGAGCGCCGCCGTCGGCCACGTCGTCGCGGGCGACGGCGGTGATGACGACATGCTTGAGCTTGAGCCGCCGGATCGCCTCGGCGACGCGCTGGGGCTCGTCTTCCTCAAGCGGGAGGGGTTTGGCGGTGGCGACGGCGCAGAATCCGCAGGCGCGGGTGCAGCGTTCACCGGCGATCATGAAAGTGGCGGTGCCATGGCTCCAGCACTCCCAGCGGTTCGGGCACTGGGCGCTCTCGCAGACCGTGTGCAGCTTCAGGTCGGAAACGAGTGTCTTCGTCGAGAAAAAGACCGGGTTCGAAGGCAATCGCACCTTGATCCAATCCGGCTTTTTGGCTTGGTGAAGCTCGGGATTAATCTTGGGCGCTGGCATAGGGTGCAGAGAATCGGCTCAATCGGCAGGGGTGTCAAACCCTGAGGGAATTTCTTCCCGCGAGGGCGCGTTGCAGGGTGAGGGGATCGGCGTGCTCCAGACCGCCTCCCGCGGGCAGGCCGTGGGCGATGCGGGTGAGCTTCACCTCAAGACCGGAGAGGATTTCGGCGACGTAATTCGTCGTGGCCTCGCCCTCCACGTCCGCGCTCAGGGCCAGGATGATCTCGCTGGGCGGGTTCTCGGCGATGCGCTTGAGCAGCTCGGCGATACGGAGATCCTCTGGTCCCACATTGTCGAGCGGAGCGAGCCTTCCGCCGAGGACATGGTATCTGCCTCGGAAAAATCCCGTGCGCTCGATGGGCAGGATGTCGGTGGCATTTTCCACCACGCAAATTTCCGAGTGGCGCGTCTCGTCGAGGCAGATTTCGCAAAGCTCCTCCGTGGCGAAGAATCCGCACTGGGCGCACGGCTTCAAGTGCTCGGCGGCTTCGCGCAGGCTGTCGGCCAGTTCGAGGGGCTTGGCGTCCTTGGCGGCGGTGAGCCAGAGCGCGATGCGCTCCGCGCTGCGCGGCCCGATGCCGGGCAGGAGCCGGAGCTGACGGGCGAGCTGGCGGAAGGGTTCGGGATAATCGACCGGCCGCATGTGAGACAGGTACGGCGGGGCCGGATCAGGCTCCGAAGAGGCTCATCTCGCCCTTGGTGGACTCGTCCTCGCCGCGGCGGGAACGCTCCACGCGCTGGATGTAATAGTCGAGCGCCGGGTCGGGGATGCCGGTGATGCGGGCCTTGGAGAACTCCTCGATGGCCTTCTCCCACTTCTTGTCGCGGACGTAGATGACTCCGCGCCAGAAGTGGTCGCGGCTGCGCTCCCGCTCGGGCGAGAGGCTGTGCTTCGGCGCGAGGATCTCGTAAAGCTCCACGCGCCGGCGCTCGCCGGCGGCCTTGAGCACCTCGATCGGGCGGGCTTCAAAAGTGTCCGACGCCTGTTCAAAGGTCTCGGGGCCGACGAGGATGCGGCACCCGTAGGTGGCGCAGGCGGCGCAAAGGCGGCGGGCAAACTCGACGGCGGGACCGGCCACGCTGAAGTTCACCAGTCGGCTGCCACCATAGGCGGCGGCGATCATCTCGCCGGAGTTTACGCCGATGCGGAAATCGAACCGGCGCTGCCACGTGGCGTCGCACTCGCGGTTCAGGTTGTCCAGGCGGATCATCAGGTCGAGCGCGGCGCGGCAGGCGCGGGAGGCGTGTTTTTCATCCGGCAGGGGCGTGCCAAAGACCACGCGCAGGCTCTCGCCCGTGCATTCGTCCAGATAACCACCCACCTCGACGAGATAGTCGGAGGCGGTCTGGAGATAAAGGTTGGTCATCGCCGCATAATCCTCGGGCGAAAGGAGTTGCATCAGTTCGCGGTGGTTGTGCACCTCGCAGACGATCACCGTGCCCTCGGTCAGGGTGCCGGGGAAGCTGACGGGTTCATTACCGTTCACAAGCTGGTTGAAGACCGAGCGTGAGATGCGGTGACCGAAGAGCCGCTCCAGCACCTTTTTGCGCGATCCGCTGCCGCTGCGGCCATAAAGCAGGCCGACGATGTACGCGATGAGCACCGCGAAGACGCTCGGGAACGGCGAGAAAAAGACGTTGTAGAGCGAGAAGACCTTCGATCCCGTGAGCAGCAGCAGGATGGTGGCGGCGGCGACCACCGTCTTCAGCGACGGGCGGGTGATGTCGACCGTCGTCCAGGCGATGGCGTAGCTGAAGAACGCCATGAGCAGGATCTGCGCGAGCACCGGCACGGTCGTCGCGTGCTTCAGGGCGTAAATTTTGTCGAGGATGAGGTCGGGGGTGGTGGAAACCCAGCCGGCGGCGAAGAGCACGGTCACGATGGCCGTGCTGACGGTGCCGATAAGAATGGTTGCCTTAAGATATCTCATGTTGCGGAATCAGGTTGCGGCTGCCGGTAGGATGCCACCACCCACTCGCTCAACACGCCGTCGGGATGGTCCACCGCCCGTGACGGCACGGAGAATTCGATGCGACCGCTGTTTCTCTTTATCAGAGTAAGGCCAAATTGGTAGTCCTTAAAAGCGCGCTCGCAAAACTCCCGCACTCCGATGTTCTCCTCCCCGGCCCGGGTGATGATGCGCGCGACGGCCTCTTCCTCAAAGGTGAGACGCAGGCCGTGCTCGGCGGAAAACCGGTCGGCAAACTCGATGACGATGGCCTGCAGGGCCTTTTCCCGCTCGGCATGACCCGCGCGCAGGAGTTCCTCCAGGGCGGCCTTCGGGTCGTCGATCAGCGCCGCCGTCACCGTGAACGACCGCACGCCGGAACCCGGCAGCTCAAATTTGAAATCGCGGAAGATGCGCTCGCAAACGGTGAGCAACCCCCGCGCGCCCGTCCCCTCATGGGCGGCTCGGGCGGCGATGCGGCGCAGCGCGTCATCCTCGAAATACACCTCCAACCCGTAGGCGTGGAAGGCCCGCTCGTACTGGCGGATGATGCTGCCCTCGGAGCGCTTGAGGATTTCAAAGAGATCGTCCTCGCTGAGGTGATCGCAGATGACGCGGACGGGCAGGCGGCCGACGAATTCCGGCTCCATGCCATAGTCCACGAGGTCGCGGGTCTCGGCCGCGCGCAGGAGGTCGGCCCCCTCGGGCTGCAGGGCTGGTTCGGCGGCGAAGCCGATGTGAGCGTGACGGAGCCTGCGGGCCACCCGGTCGCCGAGTTTGTCAAAAGCCCCGGAGACGATGAAAAGGACGTGCCGGGTATTGATCGAGTCGCGAGCGACCTTGCCCTTGCGCTGGAATTCCATCGCGGCCTGCAACTGGGCCTGGAGATCGTTGGCGCTGCGGAGCGGCACCTCGGTCTCCTCCATGAGCTTGAGCAGGGCGGTCTGCACGCCTCGCCCGCTCACGTCGCGCCCCATGGCTTCGCCGCTGCTGGCGATCTTGTCGATCTCGTCGATGTAGACGATGCCGTACTGGGCGAGGGAGACATTGCCGTCGGCCTTGTGGACGAGTTCGCGGATGAGATCCTCCACGTCGCCGCCGACATAGCCGGTCTCGCTGAATTTCGTCGCGTCGGCCTTGACGAAGGGCACGCCGATGAGATCGGCGATGTGCTTGACCAGATAGGTTTTGCCCACGCCGGTCGGGCCGATGATGACGACGTTTTGCTTGGCGTACTCGATCTTCGCCGCTTCCTCGGGCGGCAGGGAGGCGACGTGCTTGGCGTGGTTGTAGTGGTCGCAGACGGCGATGGCCAGGGCCTTCTTGGCTTCCGCCTGCTGGATGACGAAGCGGTCGAGATGCTGCTTGATGTCCCGGGGCCGGTGGTTGAAGTCAAACTCCACCTTGTCTGTGTCGGTTTCCCCGCCTTCGCCGTTCGGCACGGGTTCGGCTTGCACGCCCGGGTTGGCGGGAGTTCCGCCGAGGCTGGCTCGGAGAAATTCCTGGAGCTTCTGCTGGAGTTGTTCGGGTGAAGGAAGGTTGGGTTCGCTCATGGAAAAGGCGGGAAAAATCAGGGTTTTGCGCCTTTCACCTTCAGCTCGCTTTTCATCTCCTGCAAACGCTCTGCGATTTTATTCCCGGTGGTGACGGTCGATTCGGCCTCCTTGACCTTGGTGAGAAGCTTTTGCGCATCGTCGGCGGTCTTGACCTTGTCGAGGGCTGTCTGGAGGCTGGCGAGCGTCGTGTAATCCGTCAGGTAGGGGGCGGCGAATTTCTTGTAGTCGGCGATCCAGTCCATGCGGGGGGCAAATCCGCCGCTGCGCGAAAAGGTGCGGAAGAGCGGTCCGCCGTCGTCAAACTCGCCCAGGATCCAGTCGTGCATGGCAAAGGCGAGCAGGCCAAAGGCCTCGTACCCCTGGCTGGAGTAAACCCGGTCGATTTCGCTGGCGATGGTGGACTTCGGACTGGCCAGCGTGCGGGCGGCCTCCACGAAGAAGCTGGCCAGCGGTGCCTGATCCGACTCGGTGCTGTATGGCCCTGCCTTGGCGACCTGGTTGAAAATCGCGGCGGCGCCATCCGCGTCATCATTGGCGAGGAGGGCGAGTCCCTGGTTCATCAAGGCCCAGTTCTTCAGCGGCTGCGGGACGCCGCCCGACTCGGCCAGACGGTGAAATTCCTCCCCGGCCTCGGTGAACTGCCGGTTGTTCATCAGCTTCACACCCTCGCGCAGGGCTTTCCAGCCTTCCGCCTCGTCGAATTTCGATCCGGCGGTCTGGCTGCTTGATGCGCCGAGGGCCAGCCTGTCGCCGAAGAGCTTGTCCCGGAAGACCCAGAGCAGCGCGCCGACGATGAGGATCGTGGCGATGAGGCCGAGGCTGATGTAGGCCGAGAGATTGCGCGTCTCCTGCGTTTCCAGCACCACGCGGGCCTTGGGCTGCTGGGGCTTCTGCGTGCGCTCGACCAGCTTGTGCCGGGCGTAGGAAAGGTGGTCGATCAGCTCGCGGTACGACGGGTAGCGGTCCTCGCGATCCTTCGCCAGCATGCGGTTGATCACATAGGCCGTTTCGCTGGACACATCGGGGGCGAAGGATTGCAGGCTCACCGGCTGGCTCTTGAGCTGCTTGAGGGCGACCATCGAGGCCGTCTCTGCCTCGTAGGGAGGACGTCCCGCCAGGGCGTGGAAAAGCGTGCCGCCGAGGCTGTAGATGTCGCTGCGGAAATCCTCGGGCTGATTATCGAGTTTCTCCGGGGCGATGTAGTACGGCGTGCCCCAGATCTCGCCTCGCACGGAAGCCGCCTCGTCCATGACCACGGCGAGACCGAAGTCCACCAGCTTGGCCGTGTGCGGATCGGAGAACAGGATGTTGCCCGGCTTGATGTCGCGGTGGATGAGGCCTTTCTCCAGCCCGGCCTCCAGGCCTTCCGCGATCTGGATGCCGACATTGAGCACCTGCAGCTCCGGCACGCGGTGCTGGAGGGTCATGAGCTGATCCAGCGAACCCTTCTCGACCAGCTCCATCGCGAGATAGAACTGCCCGTGGTCCTGGCCGAAGGAAAAAATCTTCACCACGTGGGGGTGGTTGATCGAGGCGGTGATGCGGGCCTCCTGCTCGAGTTTTGCCTGTTCCTCGGCATTGGCGGCGCATTCCTTCTTGAGAATCTTGAGGGCGACCTGCCGGTGGAGGTTGCAATCGAGGGAGCGAAACACCGCGCCCATGCCGCCCTCGCCGATGTGCTCGATGAGCTGGAAGTTGTTGAACTGCCGCCGGGCGCGCAGGTTCTGGCCGCAGCTCGGGCAGTAGATTTTGGCGAAGGGTTCCTGGGTCGTGACATCCATCAGCGTGCCGCAGCTCGGGCAGGCCTCCAGCAACTGGCCGGGCACCTGTTCCTCGACCGGCACGGTTTCCATGATCGGCGGTTCGGCGGGAGATTCCGCCTCCGCGGCGGACTCCTCCTCGGGAGCGTCGGCAGATTCCGGTGCAATTTCCGCTTCCGGTAACGCACCTTCTGCGGCTAGGTTCTCGACCTCTTCCTGGGGGTTGTCGACCTGTTCGCCCTGCGATTCGCCACTTTTTTCGCTTAACATTCGCTCCTGGGGTAGGTGATTTAACCTTCCACTTAATACCTTTCATGGGCAATCCGCAAAAAAATTCTCCCCCGGAAATCGTCTTCGACGGCACCGAGCCGGAATATCTTATCGAAGGCAGCGACGCCGGGCTGCGTCTGGACGTGTTCCTGGCGCTGCGGCTGCCCGACTATTCGCGTTCGCGTCTTCAGTCGCTGATCAAGACCGGCCATGTCCTCCTGAATGGCGTGCTGGCTCGTCCCTCGGAGACCCTCAGGCTGGGGGATCGCATCGTCTGGAAAGCGCCGCCAGTCATCGAGTGCCAGTCGGCGCAGCCCGAGGAGATCGCTCTGGAGATTCTCTTTGAGGACGACGACATCATCGTGGTCAACAAGCCCCCGGGCATGGTGGTTCATCCCGGCGCCGGGCATGTGGATGGCACGCTGGTTTCCGCCCTGCTCCATCACTGCGGCAGCCTGTCCGTCATCGGAGGCGAGGAGCGCCCAGGCATCGTTCACCGTCTCGACAAGGAGACGAGCGGCTGCCTCGTCGTCGCCAAGAACGATGTCGCTCACCGCGTGCTGGCCGAGCAGTTTGCCGATCGCGGGGTGGAGAAGGTCTACCTCGCCGTGGTCGACGGCGTACCGAAGCGCACTTTCGGCACCATCGACCAGCCGATCCGCCGCCATCCGGTGAACCGCCAGATGATGGCCATCGCGAGAAACGGCCGGGGGCGGCTCGCCCTCACCGAGTACAAGGTGCTGGGCAAGAGGGACAATGTCTCGCTGGTCGAGTGCCACCCCAAGACGGGCCGCACCCACCAGATCCGCGTGCACCTGAAGTTCCTCGGCAATCCCGTGGCGGGCGACCCGGTCTATGGCAAGCGCGGCAACTGGGAGCGGCATCTGCTGCATGCGTGGAAACTCTCGTTTGACCATCCCGTGACCGGGGAGCGTCTTTCTTTCGAGGCACCGCCGCCGGAGGAGTTTCGATTCGCTTGAACCTCACTCATTCCCGCCTAGACTAGCGCGTTCCATGAAGCTCCCTCAGGCAACCCTCATTGCGGCCGCATCGGTCTGCCTTGCCGGTCTGGCTCAGGCCGAGACGCTGGACGTGTCGTTGCCAAAGGCGGTCCAGCTCGCGCTGGCGAAGAATTTCCGGATCAAGGTGGAGGAGTTTTCTCCCAAGATCGCCAAGGCGCGGGAGGTCAGTTCGACGGGGAAATTTGATCCTGTCCTCGAGGCCTCCTACACCTACAGCCAGAGCGAGCAGGAGCTGCGCACCCTGAGCAATAATCTCATCGACCCCGTATCGCTGCCGGGGGGCGAGGACCCGTCGCTCTTTGCCCGCTCGACCGGGCAGGAGGCGGATATCTCCATCGCGGGCCTCACACCGACCGGCCTCACCTACGACATCGGGCCGTCGCTGACAATCAACGACAACACGCAGCGCGACCCGCAGTACACGAGCTACAACACGTTCCTCGGCTTCTCGGTCACCCAGCCGCTTTTGAAGAACTTCGGCACCGATGTGAACCTCGCCAGCGTGCGCGTGGCGCGGGCCGATCAAGCCATCTCCCAATGGCAGCTTCGCCAGCAGGTCATGGATGTGGTCACCGACACCATCACGACCTATACCGAGCTGTATTTCTCCATCGAAAACCTCGGAGTCGAGGAGCGGTCGCGCGGGCTTTCCGCCCAACTGGTCCAGGACAATGAAAAGCGCGCCGAGATCGGCGTGATGTCCCCGCTCGACGTGATGCAGGCCAAGGCCGACCTCGCCGCCCGCGAGGAGCGCGTGCTTGTGGCGGAACGCGAGGTGAAGAATAACGAGAACTTCCTCAAGCAGCTCGTCACCGATGAGATTTCCGGCCTGCTCGACACGGATGTCGAGGTCTCCCAGCCGGTCCTGCCTGACGTCGGCGACATCAACCGCAAAAGGGACATCGCTCGCGCTTTTGAACTGCGCCCGGACTATCGGCAGCTCCTGCTCAGCATCCAGAAACGGCAGATCAACGTCGTCTTCACCCGCAACCAGTCCCTGCCGCAGCTCGATCTCACAGGCAGCCTGGGACTGAACGGCATCGACACAAATTTCCTCTCCAGCGTCCAGCGCGCCAGCGGAGCGAATGGCAGCAACCGCAATACCGCCTGGGACATCGGGGCGATCTTCAGCCTCCCCATCCCGAACCGCGAGGCCAGGGGCGACCTGGAGGTGGCCAAGCTGCAAAGCCTCCAGGCCCTCGTCGACCTCAAGCGCCTGGAGCAGGCCATCATCGTGGAGGCCGACAACGCCGCCGGGGAGATTGACACCACGCGCAAGCGCATCGAGGCCAGCCGCGTGGCGCGGGAATTCGCCCAGATGACGCTCGACGCGGCCCAGGCCCGGCTCTCCAGCGGCACGTCGACCACCTTTGAGGTGCTGCAATTCCAGCGGGACTTTGCCACCGCGCAGGTGAATGAATTGCGCGCCCGGGCGGATTTTATCATCGCCGTCGCCCGGTATGCGAGGCTCACGGGATCGACCCTGGAGCGCAATCGCATCATTCTGGATTGACGCCCTACTTGCGAAGGAGGCCCGTCGGCACTAAAACGGGCGGATGAGTGGCACACTGAAAATCGCAGACCGGGAATTCAACTCACGTCTCCTCATGGGGACGGGTAAGTTTTCCTCCAACGAGGTCATGCGCGACGCCCTCGACGCCAGCGGATGTGAGATCGTGACGGTCGCCCTCCGGCGCGCCGACCTGACGGGCAAAAACGACCCCTTCGCCAATATCCTGGAATTCATCGACCCGCAGCGCTACCTGCTCCTGCCCAATACCAGCGGAGCCAATACCGCCGAGGAGGCCGTGCGCCTCGCCCGCCTCGCCGCCGCCGCCGGGCTGCCAAAGTGGGTGAAGCTCGAGATTCACCCCGACCCGCACTACCTCCTGCCCGATCCCATCGAGACGCTGAAAGCCGCCGAGGTGCTGGTGAAGGAGGGCTTTACCGTCCTGCCCTATATCAACGCCGATCCCGTGCTAGCCAAGCGCCTCCAGGATGTCGGCACTGCCACGGTCATGCCGCTGGGTTCCCCCATCGGCAGCAACCGGGGGGTTGAAACGCGTGCTCTGATCGAGATCATCATCAGCCAGGCCACCGTGCCGGTGGTGGTGGATGCCGGTATCGGCGCTCCCAGCCATGCCGCCGAGGCGCTGGAACTCGGCGCGGATGCCGTGCTCGTCAATACCGCTGTGGCCGCCGCCGGGAACCCGGTCGCGATGGCCCGGGCCTTCCGCAAGGCGGTCGAGGCCGCCCGCGAGGCGGTCGAGGCCGGACTGCCGACCCAGCTCGACCACGCCGAGGCGACGAGTCCGCTCTCGACTTTCCTGCAAAGTGCTTAAATAAATCGCGAGCCCTCCACGCCCGTGGCCGAAGACAAGCAAACCCCCATGATGAAGCAGTATCTCGCCGCCCGGCGGGAGCTGCCGCCACGCACGATCCTCCTGTTTCGCCTCGGCGATTTCTATGAGATGTTCGGCGAGGACGCGAAGGAGGCGTCGGCCATCCTCAATGTCGCGCTGACCAAGCGCGGCGAGATGCCCATGTGCGGCGTGCCGTCCCACTCGGCCCGCGGGTATATCGAGAAGCTGGTCAAAAGCGGCTGGCGCGTCGCCCTCTGCGACCAGGTTGGCGAGGTGCAGGCGGGCAAGCTCGTCCGCCGCGAGCTGACCCAGGTGCTCAGCGCGGGAACGCTCGACGATTTCGGCCTCGACGACCGCAAGCCGAACTACCTCGCCGCCATCTGTCAGCGCAAGGACGGCATCGGGCTGGCCTATTGCGAGCTGAGCACGGGCGAATTCCGCGTGGCCGAGCTGCCGGATCTCGCTTCTGTCCTGAACGAACTGGCCCGCGTTTCCCCGGCGGAAACCCTCGCGCCGTCGCATCAGGAGGAGGTTTTTCGCGAAGTGGCCGGGGTGAACTTCCTCGACGGCTACATCTTTGAACCCGAGCCGGCGGCGGAGGTGCTGCTGGAGCACTTCAAGGTCCACTCGCTCGATGGCTTCGGCGTCGCCGAAATGCGCGCCGCCGTGGGCGCGGCGGGTGCCCTCCTGCATTACCTCACCCGCCAGATGCGGCGCAGCGTCTCGCATCTCCGGCGGCTCCAGTCGTACCAGACGAGTCAATACCTCGTTCTCGACGCCGTCACCCAGGCCCACCTCGACCTGGTGGAGTCGCGCGGCGGGCGCGGCATGACGCTCCTCGGCGTGCTCGACCGGGCCGTGACCCCGATGGGGGCGCGCATGATCCGCGAGTGGATTCTCCATCCCCTGCGCGATGTGGAGTCGATCGTCTCTCGCCAGCAGGCGATTGCCCGGCTGCTGGAGGATTCGCTTCAACTGGGAAAACTTCGCGAGCATCTCGGCTCGATCCGCGACCTGGAGCGCGCCGCCTCGCGGCTCAATGGCTCCTCCGGCAACGCCCGCGATCTCGCGGCGCTCGGTGCTTCTCTCGCTCTCGTCCCCGCCGTGACCGACGCCGCCCGAGCCATCGGCAGCCCGCTGATCGATTCGCTTTCCGACCGTCTTTCGCCGCTGCCCGAGCTGGTGGAAAGCATCGCCCGCGCTGTGGTGGAGGAGCCTCCCGCGCTGCTGCGCGAGGGCGGGTTTGTCCGTGACGGCTTCGATCCCGCGCTGGACGAACTTCGCTCCGCCTCCCGCGAGGGTAAGGACTGGATCGCCAATCTCCAGGAGCGCGAGATCACCCGCACGGGGATCAAGTCGCTCAAGGTTCGGTTCACGTCCGTCTTCGGCTATTTCATCGAGATCACGAAGGCGAATCTCCCGTCCGTGCCTGACGACTACCAGCGCAAGCAGACGACGGTGAACGGCGAGCGATTCATCACGCCCGAGCTGAAGGAGATCGAAAACAAGATCCTCGGAGCCGACGAACGCGCCAAGGCCCGCGAGGCCGAGATTTTCCAGGAGCTACGCGCCCTCGTGGTCGGCCATCTCGCCGCCATCCAGGAGACCGCGGCCTCGCTGGCCGCGCTCGATGCCCTGGGTTCGCTGGCCGAGACAGCGCGCCAGTTGCATTACTGCCGCCCCGTGGTGGATGACTCCGGCGTGCTGGAGATCGTGGAGGGGCGGCATCCCATCCTCGACTTTCAATCCACCGGCGAGCGGTTTGTCCCCAATGACACTTCGCTCGATACCGATGGACAGCGCTTTGCCATCATCACCGGGCCGAACATGGCGGGAAAATCCACCTACATCCGGCAGGTGGCGCTCCTCACGCTCATGGCGCAGATCGGCAGCTATCTGCCCGCGCAGTCCGCGCACGTCGGGCTGGTCGATCGCATCTTCACTCGCGTGGGCGCGAGCGACGATCTCACCAAGGGGCAGAGCACCTTCATGGTCGAGATGAACGAGACGGCCAACATCCTCAACAACGCCACCAGCCGCAGCCTCGTCATCCTGGATGAAATCGGCCGCGGCACGTCGACCTTTGACGGCCTCTCGATCGCCTGGAGCGTGGCCGAGCACCTGCACGACATCATCGGCTGCCGCACCCTCTTTGCCACCCACTACCACGAGATCACCGACCTGGAGCGCACGCGTTCCGGCGTGCTGAATCTCAATGTCGCCGTGCGCGAGTGGAATGACCAGGTCATCTTCCTGCGCAAGATCCTTGAGGGCCGCGCCGACCAGAGCTACGGCATCCAGGTGGCCCGGCTGGCCGGTCTGCCCGATGTCGTACTGAACCGGGCGAAGGAGATCCTCAACAATCTCGAAAAGGCGGAACTCAACGCCGAAGGCGAGCCGGTTATTGCCCGCTCCCGCCGCAAGAAAGCCGCCATCCGCGATGGCCTCGACCAGTTGAATCTGATCTAGGTCGATCAGCCAGGAATATTTTTCGTTGCCGCCCCGGGCAGTTCCTGACCTTCTAGTTCTGTGAAACTCGAAGTGCGGCGCAATCTTTTCCAGATCGCCGGAACGGCGCTGATCGGCCTCGTGGCCGGGCTGGTGGCGGTCTTTTTCCATCTGGCGATGACGCGGACCTTTGACTATCTCATCCGGACCCCGTCGACCGAAGGGCACTGGTGGTTTGGCCTCACGACGATCGTTCTCATGGTCGCGGGGGCGGCCTTGACGGGGTTCCTCATCTCGCGTTTTGCGCCGGACGCTCCCGGCAGCGGCATCCCGCAGGTGAAAGCCGCCTACCATTCCGGGCGCCTCGATTTCTCGTGGAATCTCATCTGGGTGAAATTCCTCGGCGGCGTGCTCTCGATCGGCACCGGCTCCAGCCTGGGCCGGGAGGGTCCGACCATTCACATCGGCGCGGCGGTCGCGAGCAAGGTGGCCAACCTCCTCGGCGAAGACAAGGCGGCCAAGGCCAATGCCGTCTGCGCGGGTTCCGCGGCTGGTCTGGCGGCGGCATTCAACAGTCCGCTCGCCGGGGTCACTCTCGTGCTGGAGGAGATCGCGGGAGGCAAGAACCAGCATAAATTCGCCGGTCGCTCGCTGCTCGCCGCCGCCCTCGCGGCCAGCGTGGTGTTTTTCCTGAGCCATGACCAGGCCAGCCTGCCCATCGGCAAGGATCTGCTTCTCTCCTGGAAGGTCATGGCCCTCGCTCCTGTGGTGGCCATCTTCGCCGGATTCTGCGGACTCGCCTTTCAGTATTTCACCCTTGGGCTGCGCCTTCGCATGAAACACATCAAGCTCCCCATGGCCTTCAAACTCGCTCTTGGCGCGTTCTTTGCCGGCGTGGTGGCGCTGATCTGCTTCCGTCTGGTCGGCTATGTCGGGGTCTTTGCGCTGGGCGAGGTGACGCTGGAAAAGGCGCTTAACCACGAGGTCATCTGGCAGGCGGCGCTCGTCCTGCTCATCGGCAAGATCATCGCCACGAGCCTCTGCTACGGCACGGGCGGCTGCGGCGGCATCTTTGCGCCCATCGTCTTTTTTGGCGCGATGGCCGGGCTGGTCGTCGCGGGAATCGCCACGCCGTTCATCCAGCTCACGCCCGACGATCAGGTGCTCCTCGCCCTGGTCGGCATCACGGGCGCTCTGGGCGCGGTCGTGCGCGCGCCCATCACCTCCATCCTCATCGTGATGGAAATGACGTGGCAGATCCATGTATTGCCTGCTCTCATGATCGCGGCGGTGATTTCCGTGTTCATGAACCGCACCTGCTTCCAGGCCAATTTTTATGATGCCGCGCTGCAGCAGGACGGCATCAGGATTCCCGATTGATCATGGCGGGCGTCGTCCTCATCACGGGCGCATCACGCGGCATCGGGCGCGGGCTGGCGGAGAAGTTTGCCGCCGAGGGTTGGACGGTGCTGGCCGCCGCTCGGCGTACCACGGACGTACCGCTCGATCCATCGATTCAAGCCATCCCACTCGATGTGCTTTCCGACGAGTCGGTGAGGGAGGCGGCTGCCGCGATTGCGGCTGGCTATCCCTGTATCGACATGCTGGTCAACAATGCCGCGATCTTCCCGGGCGAGGGGAATGAGCGGCTGGAGGAGACCTCCCTGGAGTGGTTTGAGGAGGCCTTTGCCACCAACGTCGTCGGGGTGGCGCGGGTCACGCGGGCCTTTCTGCCTCTCCTGCGAAAATCAGCCGCCCCCCGCATCATCAATATTTCCTCCGGGGCGGGAACGATCTCGGAAAAAACCGACTCCGCCTACTATCCCTACAGCGTTTCCAAGGCTGCGCTGAACATGCTCACCCGCGCGATGGCGGCGGAGTATCGGGGGGAGAAGATCTCGGTCTTTGCGCTCAGCCCAGGGTGGGTGAAGACGGAAATGGGCGGCTCCCTTGCGCCGTTAAGCGTGGAGGAATCCGCCGGGTCGCTGTTCCAGACGATGACCCGGCTCGGGCTGGAGAAAAGCGGCGGTTTCTTTGGTCGCGATGGCGAGGTTTATCCCTGGTGACGCTCAGGCGTTGCGCAGGGCGCGCACCTCGGCGACGGCTTTTTCAAAGCTCACCGTCGCATCACCCAGCAGGGCGGTGGCATCGGCGAGCGAGCCGGCTTTCGCACCTTGCTCCAGGGTGGCCGCAGCACGGCTCACGCCGACGAAGCCAAAGTTTGCCGCGCTCCCCTTGATCTGGTGGGCGACCTTGGCGGCAGCCGCGGCGTCTCCTGCCAGCACTTTGCTCCGGAGTTGCGAGAGCAGGGTTGGCATTTCCGAGACGAACTCCCGGTAGATCTCAACAAAGTCGGGGGTGAAGCCGTCGGCGATCATGTCGAGTTGTTCCCAATCGATCAGCACAGACATCGTGCGGCGACTATGCAATGGGATGTGTCCCGGCTCAAGGAGATTCACTAAGCCGTTGCGGCGGCCTTTTCTAGGCCCACACAGCTTTGGCGCTCAGGCTCTTTGCCAGGAGTTTCAGATACCTGGCTCGGGTGATCTCCCGGGCGCCGAAACCCTTCAGGTGCGGGGTGACCCATTGGGTGTCGAGGAGCTGGAACCCTCCGCTCCGCAGCCGCTCCACGAGGCGCACGAGCGCGACCTTGGATGCGCCGGTCACGGAGTGAAACATCGACTCCCCAAAAAAAGCCGCCCCGAGGCGTACGCCGTAGAGGCCGCCTGCGAGTTGCCCATCGCGCCACACCTCGACCGAGTGCGCCGTGCCGCTGCGATGGAGGGCGAGGTAGCTGCGGACGAGGGTTTCGTCGATCCAGGTCTCCTCGCGTTGTCCGCATGCTCTCATCACGGTCTCAAACGCGGTGTCGATGCGGATCTCCCAGGCGGGGTCATTCAAGGTTTTGAGCGTTCCATGGGGGATGTGAAAGTCGTCGAGCGGGACGATTCCGCGCGGGTCGGGAGAGAAGCAGCGGATCGAGCCGTCCGCCATGGCCATGGGGAACCACCCGGAGGCATACAAACCAAGAAGCTGCTCCGGCGGAATGATAGTTGCCATACGAGGGTCGTCCTTTCTAATATCCACGCGTGAGATGCGTGACAATTCTTATGGGCATAGTGTCCCTGGTCCTCGTCGGCGGCTGTTCCGTAGCGGAACAGGACGTTAGTGACGTGGGTCAGCAATTTCAGCAAGGCATTCAGGGTCAGGGACGTATCGTGCCAAATAATCCCACGGCCGACAGCTTCGGCTCCGATTACCAGTAACCCAGCATCTCCGCTCCACAACTCTCATGTCCGTTTCATCCTCCACGCCCGAGGACAAGATCGTCATTCTCGATTTCGGGTCCCAATACACGCAAGTCATCGCCCGCCGCATCCGCGAGTGCCACGTTTATTCGGAAATCGTGCCGTTCACGACCAGCGCGGCGCAGATCAAAAAGCTCGCTCCCAAGGGCATCATTCTCTCCGGCGGCCCGGCCAGCGTTTATGCCAAGGGCGCTCCCAAGGCGGACAAGGGGATTTACAAGCTCGGCATCCCGATCCTCGGCATCTGCTATGGCATGCAGCTCGTTTCGCGCGACCTCGGCGGCCAGGTGGAGCGCTCCGCCCGCCGCGAGTACGGCCCCGGCAGCCTGAAGGTTGACCGTCGTTCCGACCTCTTCCACGATCTCCCGGCCACCCTCGACGTCTGGAACAGCCACGGCGACAAGGTGACGAAGATGCCCGAGGGCTTCCGCGCCATCGGCAAGACGGAGAACTCTCCGCACGCCGTCATCGCCGACCCGAAGCGCAAGATTTTCTGTCTCCAGTTCCACCCCGAGGTGGCGCATACGCCGAAGGGCAAGGAGATCATCCAAAACTTCGTTTACCGCATCTCCGGGTGCAAGCCGAGCTGGACGATGGGCTCCTTCATCGAGCGCATCTGCGAGCAGATCCGCGAGCAGGTGGGCGACGGCCAGGTGATCCTCGGCCTCAGCGGCGGGGTGGACTCCTCGGTGGCGGCGGCTCTCATTCACAAGGCGATCGGCGACCAGCTCATCTGTATCTTTGTCGACAACGGTCTGCTCCGCGCCCGTGAGACGGCGGCGGTGGAGAAGCTCTTCCGCGATAATTTCCACATCCGCATGAAGACCGTCGACGCGTCGGCGATCTTCCTGAAGAAGCTCAAGGGCGTCACCGATCCCGAAAAGAAGCGCAAGATCATCGGCAACGAGTTCATCAAGGTCTTCGAGGCTGCGGCCCGCGATCTCAAGAAGTCGTCGCCCGGCAAATATCGCTTCCTCGCCCAGGGCACCCTTTACCCCGACGTGATCGAGAGCGTCTCGATTTCCGGCAACCCGGCGGCCCTCATCAAGAGCCACCACAATGTCGGCGGCCTGCCCGAGCGCATGAAGTTCGAGCTCGTGGAACCGCTCCGCCAGCTCTTCAAGGACGAGGTGCGCGAGGTGGGCTCCGAGCTTGGTCTGCCCAAGGAGGTCGTCCATCGCCAGCCTTTCCCGGGGCCGGGTCTCGCCGTGCGCGTGCTCGGCGACATCACGGAGGAGAAGCTCCGCATGGTGCGCGAGGCAGATGCCATCGTACTCGAGGAGATGAAGGCCAGCGGGTGGTACTACAAGGTATGGCAGTCCTTCGCCGTCCTGCTTCCGGTTCGTTCCGTGGGTGTGATGGGTGATGAGCGTACCTATGAGAACACCATCGCTCTGCGTGTGGTGGAGAGCCGCGACGGCATGACCGCCGACTGGGTGCGCGTGCCGTACGACATCCTCGCCCGCATCTCGACCCGCGTGATCAACGAGGTCGATGGCGTGAATCGCGTCTGCTACGACATTTCCAGCAAACCTCCTGCCACCATCGAATGGGAGTAACCCGCGCCATCTATCCCGGCAGTTTCGATCCGATCACGCTCGGCCATCTGGATATCATCCACCGGGCGCGCCGGATGTTTGACTCCGTGGTCGTGGCGGTCGCCTTCAACGAGGCGAAAAAGCCCCTTTTCACCGAGCCGGAGCGCATTGCCATGGTCGAGGAGGCCCTGGGCGGCGCTCCCGGCATCGAGGTGCGCCAGCTCGATGGGCTGCTCGTGGATTTTGCCCGCGACCAGGAGGCTTACGTCATCGTGCGCGGTCTGCGGGCGGTGTCGGACTTCGAGTTTGAGTTCCAGATGGCGCTGATGAACCGGCGGCTGGAGCCCCGGCTCGAGACGATCTTCCTCACTCCGAAGGAGGACTACACGTATCTCAGCTCCCGCATCGTCAAGGAAGTGGCCAAGCTCGGGGGCGATGTGCGCCCTTTTGTGCCGCCCAACGTTGTGCGGCTGCTCAAGGAGAAGTATTCTAGATAATGAAAGTTCATCTGCACCAGATCCCCCAGGGCGGCACTTTGCTGATCGAGGGGGAGGAGGACGCGTCGTTCCTCGGCCTCGAGGAGGCGGATGCCAGGGCCCTGTCGCCTGTCCGTTACGCGCTCGATGTCGGCCTGTCCGATGGCGGGCTTTTTGCCACCGGATGGGTGGAGGTCGAGGTCGAGCTTCGCTGCGTCGCCTGCCTGGAGACCTACCCGACGAAGGTCCGGATCGACCCATTTGCCCTCCAAAAAGAGTTGGATGGACGAGAGTTGGTTGACTTGACGGAGGAGATTCGAGAAGATATTCATCTTGCCCTTCCCTCGTACCCACGATGTGATGCCGAGGGGGAAAGGGCGTGTCCAGCCAGCTTTCCGCGGGCGTCTGCAACCGAGTCGTCAGGCGCTGTTGCTTGGGATGCCTTGGACAAACTGAAAAATAAAGACTGATTATGGGAGTTCCTAAACGTAAAACCTCAAAGATGCGCCTTCGCACCCGCAAGGCAGCCAACCGCTGGCATGCGCCGAAGCTTTCGAAGTGCCCGCAGTGCGGTGCCGCCGCGCGCGCCCACACCGCCTGCCCGGCTTGCGGATATTACAAAGGACGCCAGGTCCTGACCGTCGACGCTGCCGAATAAGTAGTTCCCGGCGCGCCATGGCTGGTTTCTTCAGCACAGTCGCAAAAATTGATCAAGGGGCCGCTCGTCGGCCCCTCCTCTTTCAATGAGGCTGGCTCTCGATGCCATGGGGGGTGATTACGCCCCCGCGAACCCCGTTGCGGGTGTCGTCCAGGCGCTGCGTCAGTATCCCGATTTCACCGTCATTCTTGTCGGCGACGAAGCCAGGGTTCGTGCGGAGGTAGCGAAGCACGACCTGAGCGGAGTCGCCGATCGCGTCTCGTACTACCATGCCTCACAGGTCGTGGAGATGGGCGAGAGCGGACTGGAGAGTGTCCGGAAGAAGAAGGATTCCTCGGTCAGCCGAGCGGTCGATCTCATCAAGGAAGGGAAGGCGGATGCCGTGGTGTCCGCTGGTCATACCGGCGCGCTCGTCGCGGCCGCGACGATCAAGCTGCGCACCCTGAGCGGGATTCACCGCCCCGGGCTGGCTGTTGTCATTCCCGCTGATCCCAAGGGATTCCTCCTGATCGACGCCGGAGCCAATATCGATCCCGCCCCCGAGCACATCGTGGGCTACTCGATCATGGGCAGCATCTACGTGCGCGAGATCCTTGGGTACAAGGAGCCCCGCGTCGGCCTGATGTCCATCGGCACGGAGGCCAGCAAAGGCAACGAATTTACCAAATCCTGCTACGAACTCCTCGAGCAGGCACCCATCAACTTTGCCGGAAACGTCGAGGGGCATGGGCTTTTCAAAGACCCCGTCGAGGTCGTCGTCTGCGACGGCTTCGTGGGCAACATCCTCCTCAAGACCGTGGAGGGCCTGGCCAAGTCGCTCTTCCAGTGGATCAAGAAGGAGATCGTCAAATCGCCCGTCCGCATGCTGGGCGCGTGGCTTTCCAAGGGCGCGTTCCTGGCGATCCGCAAGCAGACCAGCACCGACGAGTATGGCGGCAGCCCGCTGCTCGGCGTGAATGGCGTCTGCATCAAGGCGCACGGCAATTCCTCTCCTACGGCCATCAAGAATGCGGTGCGCGTCGCGCGCGAATTTGTTGCCCAACGGGTCAATGAGCGCATAGTAGAGGCCATCGATACCCATCATGAAAAACTCGCCGCGCAGTAAAGTGCGCCAGCCCTCCCGCGCCGTTTCCATCGTCGGAACCGGCAGCTATGTTCCCGAGAAGGTTCTCACCAACGCAGAACTGGAAAAGATGGTCGACACCACGGATGAGTGGATCGTCTCCCGCACGGGCATCAAGGAGCGCCGCATCGCTGCGGAGGGAGAGTTCACCAGCCATATGGCGGCCAATGCCGCCCGGCGTGCCATGGAACAGGCGGGGGTGACGGCTGAGGAGATCCAGCTCATCGTCGTGGCCACGGTCACGCCAGACACCTTTTTCCCTTCGACCGCCTGCCACGTGCAGCGCCAGCTTGGGGCGAAGAACGCCGCGTGTTTCGATATTTCCGCGGCGTGCTCCGGGTTTCTCTACGGCATCGAGGTCGCCCAGCAGTTCATCAGCAATCATACCTACGAGACCATCCTGGTCATCGGGGCGGACCGTCTCAGCTCGATCGTCAACTGGAAGGACCGCAACACCTGCGTGCTCTTCGGTGACGGAGCGGGTGCGGCCATCCTGCGGTATCGCGCTGGCTCGCATGGGGTTATCAATACCTTCATGGGGAGCGACGGCAACTACGGAGACATCCTGCACATGCCCGGCGGCGGTTGCGCCATGCCGATCACGGCGGAAAACGTCGACCAGCGCCTGAACACCCTGCATATGAATGGGCGCGAGACCTTCAAGCAGGCCGTCATCTCGATGATGGCCGCGGCCAATACCGCCCTCGACCGCGCGGGTCTCAAGGTGGAGGATCTCACCTGTGTGATCCCGCATCAGGCCAATCTCCGCATCATCGAGGCCCTGGCCGATCGCATGGACCTGCCGCTCGACCGGTTCCATATGAACCTCGACAAGTACGGCAATACCTCCGCTGCGGCGGTCGCCATCGCCCTCGACGAGGCCAATCGCATCGGTCGCTTCAAGGTCGGCGATTACATCCTCATGGTGGTCTTTGGCGGCGGTCTGACCTACGCCAGCTCCGTCGTCCAGTGGTAGGGCGGGGGCTTTCCGCCCTCGCTTCCTGCGGAAAGATGTGCCAGCTTTAGGGCATGCTCATCGATACCCACGCGCATCTCGACTACCCGGACTACCAGCAGGATCTCGACGAGGTGCTGGCCCGGGCGGCAAATGAAGGGGTGACTCGGGTCATCACGATCGGCACCGGTCTCGAAAGCAGCGCCCGCGCCATCGCCATCGCGGAGAAATATCCCCAGGTCTACGCCGTCGTGGGAGTGCATCCCACCAATGTCCTTGAGGAGGAGGCGGATTTTCTGCCCGCCCTGCGTGATCTCGCCAGCCACCCGAAGGTCGCCGCCATCGGGGAGACCGGTCTCGATTATCACCGCCTGCCCAGCGAAGCCCTGCAATCCTCGCCCGCCATCGCCGCTCTCCAGGCGGAAAGCCCCGACGATGCCCAGGCTGCCGTGATGGATGGCGCCTACAAATCGGCCCAGGCCGATGCCTTTCGCATGCAGCTCGATCTCGCGGTGGAACTCGGGCTCAACGTCGTCATCCACCAGCGCGACGCCTGGGACGATACGCTCGATATTCTCAAGCCCTACACCGGGAAGGTGCGCGGGGTGTACCATTGCTTTGGCAATTTCCCCGACCAGGCCCGGGAGATTCTCGCGCTCGGGCACCTGGTTTCCTTTACCGGCATCGTCACCTTCAAAAACGCCGGACTGGCCGGGGAGTGCGCGGCCACGCTGCCCCTGGATTCCTTCATGGTCGAGACGGATTGCCCCTATCTCGCTCCGGTCCCGTTCCGTGGAAAACGCTGCGAACCCGCCCACACGCGCCTGGTGGCGGAAAAGATCGCTGCGAGCCGGGGCATATCAGTGCAGGATCTCGCTTCCGCCACGACCCAGACGGCGGAAGGGTTTTTTCGCCTCCAATAGACTGCAACGTTGCGTTGATCTGGCGAAATCGTTAGGGTGGCCAGATAGCTATGCGTTGGACTATCAACCGCCAGATCGCTGCGGGTTATGCGATTTCCCTCCTCTTCGTCATCGCTCTGGGCGGTACGGCGTATTGGGCCTCTCATCAGATGCTCGATGCCTTCAGCCAGCGCCGGAATGCGACCCTGATCATTCTCGCTTCCGATCAGGTGCTGACCCTGATCCAGGATGCGGAAAGCGGGCAGCGCGGCTATTTGCTCACGGGGGCCGAGCCTTACCTGGAGCCCTACCGTTCGGCGGCTTCCCGCCTTCCTTCCGCCGTCGATAACCTGAAGCTTTTGCTGGGAAAATCGGCCCTGGGACAGGATGGCGTGGCTGACTTGCAGACAGCGGTGAATGACAGGCTCGCCGAGCTGGCGCATACGATCGATCTGAAACGTGCGGCGCAAGGTGCCGCGGCCCTGGATGTTGTGAACCAGGGAGCGGGCCGGGAGGCGATGGATCGCATCCGCCAGAGGCTGGATGTCATCAAGCAGGCTCAAGTCAGCGAGCAGGATACCCGCAATAAAGAGGCGCAAAGCGCCTCGGCCTTCCTGCTTGATGTGCTCGCCATCGGCATCCCGCTTTCCGTCGTCGTGATGATCCTCTCGGGCATGGTTACGTCGCGCCGCATCCTCAAGCCGGTCGAGGAAATCACCGCGGCGGCGCGCGCGGTCTCGGAGGGAGACCTCGCCGTGCAGCTTCCCGAGAAATCCAAGCTCGAGGAGATCCATGCGCTCACGCGGTCCTTTGAGGGCATGGTGGCTTCCCTGCGCCAATCGGCCAGCTTGAGCGAGCGCCTTGCCTCCGGCGACCTGACGGTCGAGATCAAGCCGCTCTCCGGCAAGGATGTCGTCGGCAAGTCGCAGGCCGACATGGTAACGAAGCTTTCCGACCTGATCGAGCAGGTGCAGCGCTCCGGCGTGCAGGTGAACTCCTCCGCCGTGCAGATCGCCGCCACGTCGAAGGAGCAGCAAAGCACGGCCAGCGAGATGGCCTCCACGACCACGGAGATCAGCGCGACCTCCAAGGAGATCAGCGTGACGGCGGCGGAACTTTTGAAGGCGGCGGACACCATGAACGAAGCCTGCCAGCGCCTCGCAGGCCTGGCCGTCGATGGAAAGGAAGGCCTGCTGCGCATGGAGCAGGTCATGCGCCAGATCATCGACGCCTCGGCGGCAATCACCGCGCGCTTTGGGGAGATGAATGATCGCGCCGGGACGATCAGCTCCGTCGTCACCACCATCACCAAGGTGGCCGATCAGACGAATCTCCTGTCGCTCAATGCCGCCATCGAGGCCGAGAAGGCGGGCGAATACGGCAGGGGCTTTTCCGTGGTGGCGGCCGAGATTCGCCGCCTGGCCGACCAGACCGCCGCCTCCACGCTCGACATCGAGCAGATGGTGAAGGAAATGCTCGCCTCGGTCTCGGCCGGGGTGATGGGCATGGACAAGTTTTCCGAAGAGGTGCGCCGCAACGCCCACGAGGTGACCGATGTCACCCGCCAGATCGACGGCATGATCGAGCAGGTCCAGTTGCTCGCTCCCAGCGTCGAGTCGGTCTACGAGGGCATGCGCACCCAGACCCAGGGTTCCGCCCAGATCAGCGAGGCGCTCGTCCAGCTCGGCGACGCAGCCCGGCAGACGGCGGATGCCATCCGGGATTCCAACCGGGCTGTCGAGCAGCTCAACGAGGCGACGGGGGGACTCCAGAAGGCCGTCTCCCGGTTCAAACTGAGGTAATATGCTCTATGTCGTTTGCCGTATCGGGGACGACGCCTACGCCTTGCCGGCAGGTGCGGTCGACAAGGTGCTGCCCTTTGCCGCCCTCAAGCCTCTGCCTGGCGCGGTGCGGGGACTCGCCGGCGTGCTGAACTACCAGGGGCAGTCTGTTCCCGTGGTCGATCTCGGGCTGCTTTTTCAGGGAGTTCCCACCCCGGAGGCCTTTGGCTCCCGCATCATCCTGTGCCAGGCACCGGGGCTTCGTTCCGGGCGGCTGGGAATCCTGGTTGAATGCGTCGATGGTGTATCGGCTGTTCCGGAGGAGTCCTTCACTCCTCCCGGCGCGTCGGCCGATCCGTGCCTGGGGGATGTTGCGCCTGCAGCGGGTTCGTTCATCCAGCGCATCGAGCTGCCTTCGGTATTGCCTGATGATGTGCTGGAAAGCCTCGGCTGGAGCGAGGCAGGGGAGGCGGCGTGAATGTGATCGACCAGATCGCCGGGTATGTGAACGAGCATGCCGGGTTTGAAACATCCGGAGCGGGCCGTCAGCAGTTGATCAAGGCCATTGAGCGCCGGAAGGATCGGGAGAGTTCGCTGGAGGAGTACCTCGGGAAGCTGAGATCGTCCCCGGCGGAACTGCGCTGCCTCCTGGAGGATTTTGTGGTGCCGGAGACGTTTTTCTTTCGTTACGAGGAATCGTTTCGCACCCTGGCGCAGTGGGCGGGCCAGCGGAAGAAGCGCCCGCTGCGCATCCTGAGCGCGGCCTGCTCGACGGGAGAGGAGCCGTACTCCATCGCATTTTCCCTCCTCGAGGCGGGCTGGAAGCCGAGGGATTTCCAGGTCGAGGCCTTCGACCTGAGCGACGCGGCGATTCAGACGGCCCGCGAGGGCGTGTTTCGGCCCAACTCCTTCCGCGGAGAGATCGGCTCCTGGCGGGAACGTTTCTTTGAGCCTGCGGGAGAGGGGTGGAGGGTGCGGAGTCAATACCTCGGCCTGATCGATTTTCGCCGCTCGAATCTCCTGCTCATGGAGGACGTGGCCTGCTGGGATGCGATCTTTTGCCGCAATGTGATGATTTACTTTGATGATCCCAGCCGGCAGCGCGTCTCCGATCTGCTCCATCGCGCCCTGAAGCCGGACGGCATGCTCTTTCTCGGCCCTGCGGAGCCTGCTGCGATGTCGGCCTACGGGTGGCGGACGACCGGGCTGGAGATGAGCTTCACGGTGCAGGCATCGGTCGACCCGGCGATGACGCCATCGATGATCAAGCCCAAGCCGATCGTGCTCGCCCCCCGCCGCCGCGCCATCGGCTACTCGGTCCCGCGCTTCACGTGTGATGCGTTGCCGCCTGAGATGACGGTGGAGGATGCGCGGAAGCTGGCCGACCAGGGGCGGGTCAGCGAGGCGCGCGAGATGCTTCGCCGGGTGCTGGCGGCGAGGACGGACGATGCCGGCGGCAGGTTTCTCCTCGGGCTGATCGAGGAATCCCTGGGAAATCTCGCCGAGGCCGAGGTCCAGTACCGACAGGCGCTTTACCTGGAGCCGGCGCACCAGGAGGCAATGCATCACATGGCCCTCCTCCTGCGCCAGCAGGGCCGCACCGACGCCGCCGGACGATTCGAGCGGCGCGTCTCCCGGGGGACCGCCTCATGAGCCGGACCCATCCCCACCGGCCGCTGCCTGCGGATCTCCGCGCGGAATGGGCTGCCGACATCGCCCGGCCTCCGGAGATCGCGGCAGGTCGCGAGGGAAGGCAGCGGCTCCTGGTCGCCCGGGTGGGAGGCGACTGGCTCGGATTTCCCCCGGCCCTGGTCTCGGCGACCTTGCCGGCAGGGGCGGTCCGCCGCATCCCTCACCGCGTGTCGGGGACTATCGAGGGTCTTTTCAACGCCGATGGGCGCATCGTCGCATGTGTGAACCTGGAGCGTCTCCTCAAGACCTCTCCCGCTGGCTCCGAGGATGGGGCCGCCGCGAGGATGCTGATCCTGCAATGGCGGCACACGCAGGCCGCCGTGCGGGTGCGTTCCGCGCTCGGACTGGAGGAAATTGACTTGTCCGCTCTCCAAAAGCTGCGCGACGACGCCAGCGCTCCGCTGGCTGGAGTGAGCCGCGGTGTCGTGATGCATGCCTCCCGGCCTGTGGTGTGCCTGGATGGAGAGCGTCTGGTTGCAAGCCTGCAGGAGGCCATCGAATGAAGGGCGACGACCTGAGCGCGTATTCCATGGACGAGTTGTTTCGCGCCGAGGCGGAGCAGCAGTGCGCGATCCTCTCGGACCATCTTCTCCGGTTGGAAAAGGCCAGCGACGCGGCCCCGCTTCTGGAGATCCTGATGCGTGCGGCACATTCGCTCAAGGGGGCGGCGCGCATCGTGGGCAATGATGGAGCTGTGCGGGTGGCGCATGCGATGGAGGGCCTTTTCGTCAAGGGGCAGAAGGCAAATGCCGCTCCCGACGCACGGGCGATCGATGTCCTACTGCGCGGCGTCGATCTGCTGCGGGACTTGAGCATCGCTCCCGACCGGGCCGACGGGCCGGGCCGCATGGAGCGTTTTCTCGGGGAGTGTGCGGAATCCGGGCCGTCGCCGATCCTGCCTGCCCCGTCGCCGGAGCCGGTTCCCGCCGTTTCTGCGCCGGAGCCTGAGCATGCCAAAAAGGACGTGCGGCTCGATGCGGAGCGCCTCGACAATCTGCTCGCGCTCGCCGGGCAGGCCGTCGTGTCGGCGACGGAGACCGGCACGGGAGTAGCGGGTCTGCGCGCCGCGCTGCGCTCGCTCCAGACGGTCCTGGGCGGGCTGAACAGCTCCGATCTCACGCCGAGACAGCGGCAGTTGCTGCGGCAGGCCGGGGCATTGACTTCATCCTGCCAGTCGCTCGCGGCTGAGGAGAGCGAGCGCCGCGACCTGCACGACCGCCGCCTGCTGCAACTCTGCGACCGCATTTACCGCGAGACGCTCTCCTGCCGCATGCGCCCCTTTGGCGACGTCGCCGGGGCGCTGCGCCGTCTCGTGCGCGACCTCGCCCGCGATCTGGGCAAGGAGGTTGATCTCGTCATCCAGGGCGAAGATACCGAGGTGGATCGCGACATGATCGACCGCTTTGAGGGCGCGCTGTCCCATTTGATCCGCAATGCCCTGGATCACGGACTGGAGACTCCCGCCGAGCGTCTTGCGACCGGGAAGGCCCCGTCGGGAAGGCTGGAGGTCTCCGCCCATCATCATGCGGGCTGGCTCAGTGTTTCCGTGGCCGATGATGGCCGGGGCATGAAGGCCGAGACCATCCGGCAGGCGGTCATTCAGCGCGGCTTTTCCGCCGAGGAGCATGCACGCCAGATGAGCGACCAGGAGCTTTCCGCGTTTCTGCTGCTGCCCGGTTTCTCCCTCAGCGAGCGGGTCACGGAGATCTCCGGTCGGGGCGTCGGCCTCGACGCCGTGCGCTCGATGGCCTATGAGGCCGGGGGATCGATCCGCCTGGGGCCGAGCGCACAGGGGGGATTCCTCTGCGAGATCACCCTGCCCGTCGCGCTTTCCCTCCTGCGTGCCGTGGTGGTCGAGGTGGAGGGCGAGCGGTATGCGTTTCCGCTGGCGAGGATCGAGCGTGTCGTGGAGGTCACCCGCTCCGACGTGCATCTCATCGGCGGCATCGCGCATATTTTCCTCGATGGGGAAAAGGTGGAGATTTTCAGTGCAGCCCAGATCCTGGAGCTGGGGGCGGGAGACGTCTCCGGCGACGCGCTCAGCCTCGTGATCATCCCCTCCGGGCAGGGCCGCATCGGCCTGGCGGTCGATCGTCTGCTCGGGATGAGAGAGCTTTCCCTGCAGCGTCTGGACGGCCGGCTGGGCCGCACGCAGGATGTCAGCTCGGCCGCCTTGCTGGAGGACGGCGAAGTCGTCATCGTCCTCGACATCAACGACCTTTCCGTCAGTGCCGCGAATTTCTCCTCCGCCTCCCGGCAGCGCGCGCTTTTCCCCGAGCACGATGCCAGCCCGTGCTGCCGCATCCTGGTCGCGGATGACTCGCTCACCGTGCGCGAACTCGAGCGCAAGCTCCTGGCCGGCCAGGGCTACGAGGTCGACACCGCCGTGGATGGGGCGGATGCCTGGAATGCCCTCCGGAGCGGGAAATACGATCTGCTGGTGACAGACATCGACATGCCGCGCCTCGACGGCATCGAGCTGGTGAAGCTCGTCCGCGGCAGCGCCCAGCTCCGCGACCTGCCCGTCATCGTCATGTCTTACAAGGAGCGGGATGAGGACCGCGCCCGGGGTCTCGAAGCCGGGGCGGACTACTATCTGACAAAATCCAGTTATCAGGACGAGTCGATCCTGGGAGCGGTGCGCGAGTTGCTCGGGCAGCCGTCGGCGGCGTGATGAGAGTCGCCATCGTCAATGATTCGCCCACAGCGATTGCGCTGTTGAGAGAGGTCATCACCGCCGAGGAGGGCTTTTCCGAGGCCTGGGCGGCGGTCGACGGAGCCGAGGCCGTGCAGAAATGCCGGGACGATCTGCCGGACATCATTCTCATGGACCTGGTCATGCCGGTGCTCGGCGGAGTCGAGGCCATACGACAGATCATGAGGGAGACGCCATGTCCGATCCTGGTCGTCACGGGGACGGTCGAGGGGAATGTCTCTGCTGTCTTTGAAGCCATGGGGGCGGGTGCCGTCGATGCGGTTGCCACTCCCGCCTTTGGCTCTTCGGATGGGAGGCGCTCCCTCGTGGAGAAAATCCGCGCGGTCGTTTCCATCGCGGCTCCCTCATCCATTGAGCGCCGGGGCCGCCCGGCGAGGCGCAACGAGAAGGGGGCCGACGCCTGTGTGCTTATTGGAGCCTCCGCGGGAGGGCCGGCCGCCCTCATGACCATCCTCCAGCAGCTTCCCGCCACGTTGCGGGCCGCGGTGGTCATCGTGCAGCATATCGACGTGAGGTTTGATTGCGAACTCGCCTCCTGGCTCGACGCCAGATCCCAACTGCCTGTGCGCCTGGCCGAGGACGGCGAAGAGCCCGCCCAGGGCGAAGTGGTGATAGCCAAGGGAGGGTGTCACCTCACCTTCAACCATCGACGGCTTCGCTACACCAGTGTGCCCGACATTTCCTATCAGCCTTCCGTCGATGTGTTGTTCGAGAGCGCCATCGCCCATGGGCCGGCCCGCCTCATGGGCGTCATCCTCACGGGCATGGGGCGCGATGGAGCGCGGGGGCTCATGTGCCTGCGCACATCGGGCCATCTGACCGTCGCCCAGGATGAGGCGACCGCCGCCATCTATGGAATGCCCCGCGCCGCCGCCGAGAGCGGGGCGGCCAGGGAAATCCTGCCCCTTGATCGTATCGCCAGCCGCATTGAAGCCTGGAGCAACTTGCCAATCCCATGAACGAACTCATCAACCCCAGTCGCGCAATGGTCCTGCTAGTGGACGACCAGGCTCTGGTCGGAGAATCGCTGCGCCGCGCCCTCGCCATCGAGGACGACATCGACTTTCACTTCTGTGCGGACGCTGCATCCGCCCTCGATCAGGCGCGCAAGATCCGCCCGACCGTCATCCTGCAGGATCTCGTGATGCCGGGCGTGAGCGGACTCGATCTCGTGCGTCTCTATCGCGCCGATCCCGCCCTCCGCCAGGTGCCGGTCATCGTTCTCTCCGTGCGCGAGGAACCTGAGACGAAGCGCGATGCCTTTGCCGCCGGGGCCAATGACTATCTGGTAAAGCTCCCCGATCGCCTGGAACTGCTGGCCCGCGTGCGCTATCACTCCGCCGCGTATCTCGCCCAGCTCGATCGTGACGAGGCCATGCACGCCCTGCGCGAGAGCCAGCGCGAGCTGCTGGATTCCAACACGGCCCTCATCTCGCTCAACCAGAAGCTCGAGGTCGCCACACGTGCGAAGTCCGAGTTTCTCGCCATGATGAGCCACGAAATCCGCACTCCGCTCAACGGGGTGCTCGGATTTTCCGACCTGCTGGCCGAAACCTCGCTGGACGACGAGCAAAAGGGCTTTGTCGAGACGATCCGCTCGAGCGGTCGCTCGCTCCTCACCGTGATCAACGACGTGCTCGACTTTTCCAAGATCGAGGCGGGCAAGCTGACCATCGAGAACATGGGCTTCAACATCGGCCAGTGCATTCGCGAGGCGAGCGAGCTTTTCGTTCCCAAGGCGAGGGACCACGGCACGGCGCTCACGTGGGAGATCTCGCCGGCGATTCCCGCGACTGCGGTGGGAGACTCCATGCGCCTGAGGCAGGTGATTTCAAACCTCGTGTCGAATGCGGTGAAATTCACCCGCTCGGGCCATATTCTGATCATGGCCTCGCTCGGCGATCCTCGAGAGATCACCAAGGCCACCGACCGGTTTTTTGCGGCCCCGGGGGATGACGCGTTCTTCCTCCGGGTGAGCGTATCCGACAGCGGCATCGGCATCCCGCCGGAGAAGCAGCCGTTGCTCTTCAAGAGCTTTGATCAACTCGACCCCTCGACCGCGCGCAAGTTCGGTGGCAGCGGTCTCGGGCTGACCATCTGCCGGCGGCTCTGCCAGCTCATGGGGGGGGACATCTGGGTCAACCCGGAGCGCGCCCCGGGTGCGGAGTTCATTTTCATGGTCAAGCTCGGTGTGGGCGGAGAGCTGCCGCAAAGGCCGGGAGGCAAGGTCACGGTATCCTGTACGCCGGGAGTGGATGAGATCCTGGCGGGATCGCGCGTTCTCGTGGCGGAGGACAACAAGGTCAACGCCACGCTCATCGCCGCGCTGCTGCGCAAGTTTGGCATCGACGCGCGGAGCGTTTCCAACGGCGTCATGGCCTATGAGGCCGTCACCGAAACCGATGTCGACCTCGTTTTCATGGATATCCAGATGCCCGTGCTCGATGGCCTCGAGGCGACCGCCCGCATTCGCGAGAGCGAAAGGGAAAACAAGCGCAAACCCTGCTACATCATCGCGCTGACAGCCGAGGCTCTCCAGGGCGACGCTGAAAAGTGCATCCAGGCAGGGATGAATGATTACCTCGCCAAACCCATCCGTACCACGGACCTCGCGGCCGCGTTGGCGAAATATTGCAGCGCGCGCTCCCCGATGGCATCCTGACTCTCATGCCCTCATTTGACGTAGTTTCCGAAGTTGACCGCATGGAGGTCAAAAACGCGGTCGACCAATCGCTGCGCGAGCTTGCCTCGCGGTTCGATTTCAAAGGCCTCACCACCACGATCGAGATCGACGCCAAGACCGGCTCGATCCTGCTCACCGTCGATGACGGAGCCCAGATGAAGGCGCTCCGCGAGATCGTGATCGGCAAGCTGGCCAAGCGCAATATCGACCTGCGCAACATCGAGCAGAAGGACCCCGATATCTCGCCCCTCGGCCATTCCCGGCAGGAGCTCGCGATCAAGCAGGGTCTCGATGGCGACAAGGCCAAGGAGATCAACAAGGCGATCAAGGCGCTCAATCTCAAGGTGCAGGCCTCGCTGCAGGATCGCCAGATCCGTGTCACAGGCGGCAAGCGCGACGACCTGCAAAAGGTCATCGCCGCCCTGCGTGCGGGCGACTATGGCGTCGCCCTCGCGTTCAAGAACTTCCGCGACTGATCAGGCCGAGGCGATTTCCTCGGTAATGGCGAGCGCCGCGGCGCGGGGATCGGCGGCTCCGGTGATGGGGCGTCCGATCACGAGGTAGCTCGCTCCGGCGCGAATCGCCTCCGCCGGGGTCATCACGCGCTGCTGGTCGCCCTTGTCCCCGCCTGCGGGGCGCACGCCGGGCGTGACGATGGTGAGTTCGTCGCCATAGGTGGCGCGCAGGACGGGCAGCTCCAGCGGGCTGCACACGATGCCGCGTGCGCCGTTGTCGTAGCCGAGGCGCACGAGGCGGCTGACCTGGGATTCCACGGGGTCGTTTACGCCGACGCCTTCGAGCTGCGCCTGGTCAAAGCTGGTCAGCACGGTCACGCCGAGGATGAGCATGCCGGAGTCGCCGACGGCGGACTGCGCGGCGGCGATCATCTTGGCTCCGCCTCCGAGGTGGATGGTGGTCATGTCCACGCCGAGCTTGGCGGCGGAAGCGACGGCTTCCTTCGCGGTGTTCGGGATGTCGTGGAATTTCAGGTCGAGGAAGACCCGGTACCCGCGAGCCTTGAGTTCGCGCACGATGGACGGGCCCTCGGCGGTGAAAAGCTGGAGGCCGACTTTGATCCAGGAGACCGAATCGCCCAGGCGGTCGAGGAGTTGGTACGTGGAGGAGGCGTCTGGGGCGTCCAGAGCGACGATGAATTTTTCTTTAGCGGAAGCAGACATTGGCACAGGATGCGCGCGCCATGAAGCTGCGCGCACCGGCGAAAGTCAACCTGCAACTCCGTATCCTCGGTCGCCGCGAGGACGGATTCCATGACATCGAGACCCTCATGGTCCCGATTTCCCTCGCCGACGAGATCACCATCGAGACCGCCATCGGGCGCACGGTGAAGGTGCGGAGCAATGATCCGACCCTGCCTACAGGGGACTCGAATCTCGCGGTCAAGGCCGCCCAGATTTTCTCCGAGGCCACGGGGCTGAAATTCGCCGCCCACATCGAGATCGAGAAGCGTGTGCCGATGGGCGCGGGTCTGGGCGGGGGGAGCAGCGATGCCGCCGCCGTGCTGGTGGCGCTGGACACGCTCTTTGAGACGCACATGAGCGCTCCCGATCTCGAGCAGCTCGCCAGCCGCATCGGATCGGACATTCCCTTTTTCATTCGCACCCTGCCGGCCTGGTGCCGGGGGCGGGGCGAAATCATCGAGCCGACGGAGATTCCTGAAACGCTCCCGCTTTTGCTGATCAAGCCGCCGTTCGGCGTCCCGACGCCATGGGCCTACAAACGCTGGCGGGACTCGCATTCGCTGCCGGGCGAGTGGGAGACGGAAGCCGACCTGGGGTGGATTCGCATCGTGAATTCGCTGGAGCGACCGGTGTTTGAGAAGTTTCTCTTCCTGCCCATCCTGCGGCGCTGGCTCACCGAGCAGCCCGAGGTGAGGGCAGCCGCGATGTCGGGATCGGGCTCAACAGTTTTTGCCATCCTCAAGGACACAACCGACGGCCCGGCGCTCGAGGCGCGGGTGCGGGAATACTTTGGCGGCAACCTCTGGACCGCCCTTTGCCATACGGGCGCGGAGTAGGGTTTACTCAAATCTCACTGCAATGGCCGGGCGGATGTTCGCCGCGCGCCAGGCTGGGAAGAGGGCGGCGACGAGCGCGGCGGGAACCAGCCACAGCGGCGTGGTGAGGATGGGGCTGAGCGGGTAGGTCAGTTCGATCGACCAGCCGAAGAAGGCCTTGTTTACCACCCAGGTCAGCACCATGGCGAGGGCCATGCCGGAGAGGACGCCGCAGATCGTGGCGGCGATGCCGATCAACCCCGCCTCGCCGAGGAAAATCCCCAGCACCTGCGGGCGCGACGCTCCGATGGCGCGGAGCACGCCGACCTCGCGCTCCCGCTCCATCACGAGCACGCTGAGAGAAAAGAGCACGCCGATGATCGCCACGATCACGGCAATGCCGCGCAGCACGGAGGTGACGGCAAAGGTCTGGTCAAAAATCTCGAAGACGCGCTGGCGGAGGGACTGGTTGTTGTACACGACGAACTGCCCTTCGTCGCCGAAGGTGGCGCGGAATCGCTGGGCAACGGCGTCGCGGTTTTCCTGCACGCGGATGCCCATCGAGTGCCAGCGTGCGTCGTGCCAGTATTTCTGGAAGAGCGAACTTTGCATCATGATGACGCCGCGCTCGTTGGTGAAATCGCGAAAGACTCCGCAGACGGTGAACCTCTGATCGCCGGAGGGCGTGGGCAGGGTGATGGTGTCCCCGGTGTTGATGCGGTAGCGGGTGTACAGGCTCTCGGAAACGGCGACGGCCTGACCGGTGAGAAACTGTTCCTTCGCATCCGGCCAGGAGCCGGGGAGAAACTCCAGGTCACCGCGCCCTTTGCCATCGAGAACGGTCAGCCCGATCTGGTGGCCCTGCCAGCGAACCGTCATTTCGCGGAAAGCGGAAACTTCCGCCGTCTCGGGCTGCGAGCGCGCCCAGTCGAGGGCATTGGCGGGCAGGTACGACTCGAAGCCCCCGACGTCATTCGCCGCCGGGGAGATGTAAAGGTCGGCCTGGAGCGTGTGGGTGATCCACTTTGCCACGCTGGCGCGGAAGGAATGAATCATCACCGACACGCTGATGGTCAGCGCCACCGCCGAGGCCAGCGAGGCAATCGTTACGGCATTGCGGTGCATGGCGCGCACGAGGTGATCGGAGGCGAGGCGCAGGTAGACGCCCCGGCTGCGGAAGGTCGCGGCCACGCCAGCCGCGAGCCACGGAACGACCAGGGCAAAGCCGGTGAGCACTGCGCCGGCGCTGACGAAGGGAAGCCAGCGGGACCCGAGTTTCAGAGAGAGCGCGCCGGAAAGAAAGGCGACGAGCAGGATGATGGCGGCGGCGGCGAGGTGCCATGGGCGGCGGGGCGCGAGCTGCTCGACGGCTGCGCCCGGGTGCAGCACCTTGGCGGGATCGCAGGCTGCCGCCTCCGAGGCGGGACGCCATGCGGCCACGAGGGACGCGCCAATACCGACGGCGAATCCGAGAACGACCTGAGCGGGGGCGAGGGAGATCGTGCCGAGGCGGATGACCTCGTAAAGACTGGAAACACTTTGCTCGATGGGCGTGGCGACGAGGCTGGCGAGCACCGGGCCGAGCACGATGCCGAGCGCGGAGCCGAGCAGCGCCTCGTAGGCGGCCTCGCCGAGGAAGAGCAGGCGCACCTCCGCACGGGTGGCTCCGCAGGCGCGCAGGATGGCGATCTCCGGGCGGCGGCGCACCACGGATGCGCTCACGCTGTTGTAGATGAGGAGCATGCCGACAAAGAGCGAGACGAGGCTCATCGCCGTGAGATTGAGCTGGAAGGAACCCAGCAGCGACTCGACCTCACGCGTGCGCGTGACCGGTGGGGCCACGATCACGTCGGCGGGGACCAGCGACTTGAGCGCGGCCGTGACGCGGGCTTCGTCTTTTGGGGAATCGAGGAGGATCTGGATCGAGGAAAGGTGGCCGGATTTGCCGAGGAGCTCCTGCGCCCAGCCGATGTCCATCGCTGCCACGCGCGGATCGGCTCCGGCGAGGTTGTGACTGGCGGAAAAAAGAAACGCAGGTTTGAGTTCGCGCCGTGCACTGCCTGCGAGGACGGGGAGTTTCCCCTCGCGCATGGCCGGAGCGATGACGGCGAGCTGATCCTTCTGGATGGCGATGGCCTCGGGGTCAGCCAGCCATTTGTCAAAATCCAGCGGCTCGCGGTTGGCTCCCTGGAGATCGAAGGCAAACAGGTCGCGGCCCGTGAAGGGATCGACGCCGAGGATGCGGAGATACTCGCCCGGCAGGTCGGGAACCACCACCAACCCCTCGACGATGGGGGTGGCGGCATGGACGCCGGGAACGGCCTGCACCTTCGGAAATACCTCTTCGGGTACGTCACCTCGTATTTCCAGGTCGGCCTTGCCCGTGGTCAGCTCGGCGGCGCTGCGAAAGCTCTGGATCGCATTGCGGTTCGCCGCCTGGATGGCCAGGAAAACGGCGACACCGAGCGCGATGCTGAAGACATTGAGCAACGTCAGCGCCGGACGCCGCCAGGACGGGCGCACGATCTGTCTCCAGAACAGCGCTCCGAAACGGGAGGTCATCCGATGGGCCGGATTGCCGCGCGGCGCAGCAGCTTCATGATGCGCTTCAACGGAACTTCCTCGGTCAGCTTCAGGCCGTCCTTCACCGTCACGTAAAAGCTGTCGATCGCGACCTCCATTTCCGTGGTGATGCGCGACAGCTCGATGTTGACCCCGGCCTCGCCAAAGGCGCGGAGCAGGTCATACAGAAGGCCGAGGCGGTCCGGGGTCTGGATGTCGATGAGCGTGTAGTTTGGGTGCGAGATGTTGTCGATGTTGATCTTGCTCGGCAGTTCGGCCTCCTGCGACATGCGGTAGCTGCGCATGCGGGTGTCCTTGCGGATCAGGGCGGAGAAGTCGTAGTCCTCCACCGCGAGGGATTCCTGGAGGCAGCTTTCCACGCGGGTGTAATCCTTGGGGTTTGTCACCGGGGTGAGCTGGGTCGTGCAGACGCGGAAGATGTCGATGGCGAGATTGTCGCCGCGCGTGAAGATATCCGCGCTCAGGATGTTGAGCTGCGCCGAGAGGAACGCTCCCGCGATGCGCTCGAGCAGGCGCGGGCGGTCCCAGCCGCACACCCACACCTCGCTGTGGCCGAGATCGGGCTTGGGTATCCACTTGAAGCACGGAGCCAGGGCGTCGACGCCGTCCTTCTTGAGGTGCGTCTCGATGAAGGAGCGGAAGATCTTGAGATGCTGCGCGATCTGGTCCGCGTCGAACATCTGCAAATACCGATCCGGCATGTGCGCGAAGTGCGCGACGATTTCCTCGCCGTAGTCCTTCGGCAGCTTGGCCTTAACCGCGATCTGGAGTTCGCCGCGATCCTTCTTTAGTCGCTCCAGAGCCTCGTGGCCGCCCTCGAGGTAATCACTCGTCCTGCGGTAGAGGATCCATACCAGCCCCTCTTTCCAGTCGGACCAGTTCTGGTCGCTCGTGCCCATGCCGTCGGCGAGGGTGAGGAGCATGAGGGCGTCGAGATTGGCCCGGTTGCCGACGATGCGGGCAAATTCCTCGATCGTCGCCGGATCATCCAGGTTGCGGTTTTGCGCGGTGGACGAGAGCTCGTAGTGCGAGTTCACCAGCGTGATGAGCATGCGGCGGCGCTCGGAGGAGAGCTGGAGGCGGCGGGCCACCTTCTGGGCGAGGATCGCGCTGGCGTCCTCGTGGTGGCGCTGGTTGGCGGCCTTGCCCACGTCGTGCAGCAGGATCGCGAGGTAGAGCATGCCGGGATCTTCCAGCTTCTGGAAAAGCGAGCGATAGCCGCGGAATTTCTCCTCCTCGGCGAAGAGCACCGCGTCGAGCTTCTCGATGCAGACCAGCGTATGCTCATCCGCCGTGTAGCGATGGTAAAACTCGTGCTGCACCAGACAGGTGAGGGGGGCAAACTCCGGAACCAATCGTGCGAGGAAGCCGAGATCATGCATCTCGCGCAGGATGCGGCCCACCTCGCCCTTGCGGGAGAGGATGGCGAGGAAGGTCTCTCGCGTCGCCCGGGAATACTGGAACGTCCGGTCCACAAGGCGCAGCCTCCGGCGGAGCGAATCGCTCAGCTCGGGACTCAGGTCCAGTTTGCGGACCTGAATGTGCAGAAAGGCGCGAATGATGCGAAACACATCCTCGGCAAAGGTCTCGCGATTCTCCGCATACAGCTTGCCGTTGCGGGAGATGAAGCCGTCGAATCTCTCCACCTTCGGCTTCAAAAGTCCGAGCAGGGCGGGACCCTTTTCCGGCACGAGCTTCATGCGCTCGATCGCGGAATCCGTGATAAGGTGGATGTCGCGCGTCTTGGTGTAGTACTCGCGCATGAAAGCCTCCACGCGGCGGAGAATATGGCGCTGCGGGTAGTTGAAGTCCGAGGCGACGCGCCCCTGGAGCTGGAGCGTCAGGCTGTCCTGCGGGCGGCCGGTCACATAGTGCATCTCCGTGCGGACGCGGAGCAGGAAATCGTAGGCCTTTTCCAGCGCACGGCGCTCGGGCTCGCGGAGATGCTTGTGCTCGACGAGCTTGGCTGTCGTCATCACGCGCTCCTTGAAGTAGCCGATCCAGAGGATGTTCTGGTAGTCGCGCAGGCCGCCGATGCCGTTTTTCACGTTGGGCTCCTGCATGAAGACGCTGTTGCCGTTCTTGTCGTGGACTTCCGTCTGATTGGCGAGGCGCCACGCAAAGTACTCGGCCTCCCTGCCATCCACGCACTCGGCGACGAAGCGCTCCTTGAACTCGTTGAAAAGCTCGCGGTTGCCGGTGAGATAACGGCACTCCAGCATCGAGGTTTTCGTCACGAGGTCGGAGTTGGCCTGCTTGATCGCCTGAGGGATCGAGCGCGTCGAGTGTCCGACCTTGTACCCGATGTCCCACAGCGCGGTGAGCGTCATCCGTATTGCCTCCTCCGTCACCTTGGAGACCTGGGCGCGGGGCAGGAGGAACATGATGTCGATGTCGCTGCTCGGGGTGAGTTCGCGGCGGCCATAGCCGCCGAAGGCCGCCACCACGACGCTGTCGGGCAGGCCCTTGGGAGCGACGGAGCGCACAATGCCGTCGAAGAGTTCACGGAAGAGGATGTCGACGAGGTCGGAACGCTGGCGGGCCACCTCGCGGCCGCCGCCGCCGGACTTGTGCCAGATGCGCAGCCGGTGCTCCTCGATCTTGCGGAATCCGCGGAAGATCTCGATGGAGTCGTCCTTCTTCTTTCGGGCCTTTTCCTGGAGCGACTTTGCGGCCTGCTCCAAGGCCCGTTCCTTAGGGATGATCATTTCGTTCGGATTACGATTTCCACTCGGCGGTTGATCTGCTGTTCCTCGATCGAGCCACCGGGCACGATGAGCCGTGTTTTCCCAAATCCCTGCGCCGTTACGCGGTCGGCCGGGATGTTCATCCTCGCGATGAGCCACGCCTTCACGCTGTCGGCGCGGCGCTGGCTGAGAGTCATGTTGTAAGCGTCGGACCCGAAGGTGTCCGAGTGCCCCTCGATCTGAAAGACGGCCTGCGGGTTGCGGCGAATGAGTTCACCGAGCTTTTCCAGGCTGGCCAGGGACTCGGGGCGGAGGTCGGCCTCGTTGTAGCCAAAGAGCAGGTCGGTTGGCATGAGGATCGGTGCGGTCTCGGCTGTGAGCGGGCCGGTCTGGGCCAGCAGGTCGTCGAGATTGCTGAATCCCGGGGCATTGCGCCCGGCCTCGGCTCCCGTCCTGGCGATGGCCCGGCCCGTCATCGTGTCGGGAGCGAGCAGGTCGCTGACCGCCGCTCCGCCTGCGGGCTTCTCATTGAGCAGGGCCTGCTGGATCGCCTTGGGGTCCTCCAGGGCGCTCTGAGTGCCGTTTTTCTGCGCCTCGGCCAGCGTGCGCTCCATCGTGGTCGCGGCGGCGGTGGGCTTCTCGGAGAGAATTTGCTGGTCGATCTTCGGCGCGGCGGGCTGGCCGGGATTCTGCGACATCATCTTTTCGAAGGCCGGGGCTTCGTCGGGCAGCTTCACGGCATCCGGCGCCATGGCGACCTGCTTTTTCTCGGCGGGTTCGGGTTTGAGGAGCGCCTCGTCGATCTGCGCCCGCTCGATGCGGAAGGTGCGCGGCACCACCTTTTCGTAAACTTCCTTCTCGGATTTCACCACCGGCGTGAGCCTCGCCCAGTAGAGCAAACCGGCGTGTAGCAGGATCGACAGGATCAGCGCCGGAATGATCCACCGCTGGAAACTGGAGGGCGAATCTTCGTCCCGATAATCCTCCGCCATGGTCATAGCCCCTCAGGATAGATTCGCCCGGCGGCGAATTCAATCTGGAACGAAGCCCATGGGTCATTTAGGACTTCGCTTAATGAAGCTGTCCGATTGGGGTAGGAAAGTGCTGGGCGAATTCAAGGCGATGCCCGGCAAGATCATCGCCCTGAAGGACAAGCCGCATGCCATCGCCGGTGGTGTTGCCATCGGGATGTTCATGGGATTTACCCCGCTCTTCGGGCTGAAGACCGTGCTCTGTCTGGGTTTGGCCTACATTCTGCGCGTCAACCCGATTGCCGCCGTCATCGCGGTGTCGCTCCATGATATCGTGACGCCCCTCTGGCCGGTCCTGCTCAAGATCGAGTACGACATTGGCGTTTTTGTGCTCACTCACCTGGGCCACTTTCAGCACATCCCGACCAAGACGCACGGGCTGCACGTGAAGCTGGGGGAGATGCTGGAGTGGACGACCTTTCTCAATGTCGGTCTGCCTTTGCTCGTCGGATCGCTCTTTCTGGCTGCTCCGGCAGCCGCCATCAGCTACGGCCTCACCCTGGGCCTGCTGGAGCGCCGTCTGCGCCGGGAGAGGGAGCGCGAGGCCAGAAAAGAGCTGGAATCCCAGGCCAAAGTCGACCCGGAAACCTTCCGCGAGGACTGAGTCTCCGCCTCGGCCTGATCCTTTTCCCTTGCCGTGAGGGGGGCGCTTGGCCCTAAATCATCGCCCCTTTCATGTCACAGATCCTTACACTTGGCCTGCCATCCGGCAGCCTGATGGAGTCGACGATCGACCTTTTCGACAAGGCCGGTTTCTCGATCTCCACATCCAAGCGGTCCTACCGGCCGTCCGTCGACGACCCTGAGCTCGGGCTTCGCCTGCTTCGCGCCCAGGAAATCAGCCGCTACGTCGAGCATGGGTATCTGGACGCAGGTCTCACCGGCCGCGACTGGGTGGCCGAGAATGCCTCCGACGTCCACGAGATCATCGAACTGCCTTTCAGCAAAGCCACCGCCCGCCCGACCCGCTGGGTCCTCGTCGTGCCGGAAGCCTCCGAGATTCATTCCGTGAAGGACCTCGAGGGCAAGCGTGTCGCGACCGAGGCCGTCGGCCTCACCCGCCGGTTCTTCGAAAAGGCCGGGGTCAATGTGGAGATCGAGTTCTCCTGGGGTGCCACCGAGGTGAAGGTGCCCGACCTCGTCGACGCCATCGTCGACATTACCGAGACCGGGTCGTCGCTCCGTGCGAACAAGCTCCGCATCGTCGAGACGCTGATGGAGTCCTTCCCCGTCCTGATCGTCAACAAGCAGGCCTGGGCCGATTCGGTGAAGCGTGCGAAGCTCGAAAATATCGCGCTTCTCCTCAAGGGCGCGCTTAATGCCCGCGACCTCGTCGGACTCAAGATGAATTTACCCGATGCAAATTTGAAGAATTTGCTTGAGGCGCTGCCTGCGTTGCGAAATCCTACAGTTTCGCCCTTGGCCCAGTCTGGATGGGTTGCTGTCGAAACGATCATTGAAGAAAAGGTCGTTCGCGAGATCATTCCCAGACTCAAAGCCCTTGGTGCGGAGGGGATTATCGAATATCCGCTCAACAAGGTAGTCTACTAGTTTAGAAGTACATCACTGTTCATGGGTTCACTTAAAAAGAAAAGAAAGGCGAAGATCGCGAAGCACAAGCGTCGCAAGCGCATGCGCGAAAATCGTCACAAGAAGCGGTTGCGCTACAAGTCCTAGCGGATAAAGTCTCCGCCATGAACAGGTGTGGATGTCCCAGAGCCTCCCAGAGAGTGCTTTGGTTGGCATCCTCCCTTGTTTTTGGAGGCTTTATTCTCGTCGCAGGCCCGGTCCGGGCTGCCGATGCCGATCTCGTTCCGACGGATGTGCCTCACACGGCACCCGATTTGAACGAGAAGGGCAAACGGCAGGCCGACGCGCTCGCGTATTTCATGTCCGGCATCTTCGAAGAGGAGAGTGCCGGTCCTGAAAAGGCTCTCGAAAGCAAACGGAAGGTCCTCGACCTCGATCCCGGCTGCTCGGAACTCGCCATTGAGGTGGCATATGAGTATCTGCGCCGCGGGGAAACGGCCGAGGCCACCAGCGTGCTCAAGGATGCCATTGCCGCGAAGCGCAAGGTCGTTGCCCCATACCTCGCCCTGTCGACGATTTATCTGCGTCACTTGCAGAAGCCGGAGCTTGCCGCGCGTTACGCGCAGCAAGCCATCGACATTGCGCCCGATAATGCCGATGGCTACGAGCTCCTCTGGGAGACGTACCTGAGCCAGGGCATGTCCGCGAAGGCCCAGCTCGTCTTGGATCGCGCGGCAAAGTCCAAAAGCACCGACCCCGAGTTCTGGCTCTCCCTCGCGGAGATGACAGCTCGCGGAGCCGTGCGCGACAACGTGCCGCCGGATGGCGCGACGGTCGCGCAAATGAATCGTTTTCTCGACCAGGCCGCCTCTCTCGGAGGGGAAAAGCTCGGCGTCGCTGCCAAGCTGGGCGATCTTTACGCCGTATCCCGCCAGACAGACAAGGCGATTCCCTACTACAAGCGAGTGATCGAGTTGCGCTCGGATTCCCTCGCCACTCGCGAAAAGCTCGCCCGTTGCTACCTCGATGCGGGGCAGGTCGATCCGGCCATCGAGCAGTTTGAGGCCATCGTGGCGGCCAATCCGCTCAGCCTCGATGCCTATGCGACGCTTTCGGAGCTTTACGTCAAAAATGGGGATCTCTCCAAGGCGCTCGTCAATGCCCGTCAGGCGGTGGTGATCGAGCCGGGTAACATCGACCGCTATTCCGTGGTGATCGACCTGCTCTATCGCATGAAGCGCTACGAGGAAATGGCCGCCACCCTCGCCGAGGCCCGGCGGAATTTTCCCCGCGTCGCTCGCATCACCCACCTTTATGCGGTCTCTCTCAGTCAGGCGGGAAAGAATGACGAGGCGGTGAAGGCCTTTGCCGAGGCGGAGCGCGAGGGGGAAAACAGCCAGCCCGACCTGCTCGATGCCCGGTTTTATTTTGATTACGGCGGAGCCGCCGAGCGCGCCGGGCAGCACGATCTGGCTGCCGCCATGCTCAAAAAGAGCATCGACCTCGACCCCGCCAACGCTGGAGAGGCGTACAATTATCTCGGCTACATGTGGGTTGATCAGGGAAAGAATCTCGATGAGGCCGAGTTGCTGATCCGGCGCGCGCTCGCCATGGAGCCATCCAACGGGGCCTACATCGACAGCCTGGGCTGGCTTTACTACCACCAGGGCAAGTACCAGGAGGCCCTTACGGAGTTGCTCCGGGCGGCGGAGGCTTTGCCCGAACCGGACCCGACGGTTTACGGCCACGTCGCCGATGCCTATCACAAGCTCGGCAAGACCGCCGAGGCCGTCCTCTACTGGCAGAAGGCCTTGGCGCTCGACCCCGAGAACAAGGAGTTCCTCGCCAAGCTCGACGAAGCCTCGAAGAAGGTGGCCGAGCAGCCCGAAAAAAAACCAGCCGGCCACTAGTGCAGTAGCCGGCTGGTTGGTAAGTTTTTCTGTCGGGTTTGTTACTCGACGAACTCGAGGTGCTCGATCGTCGGGATCAGTCCCGCGTCCGAAGCTTCCTTGAGAAACTGGTGCACGGCTTTGCGGCCGAGGTCGCCGTAGTCCAGCGTGAAGTCATTGACGTACATGCCGATGAACTGGTCCGCGAGCGGGATGTCCATGCCGCGCGCATGGGCCATGCTGTGAACGACCGCCGGGCGGCGATGCTCCAGGCCGTAGGCGATGCTCTCGCGCAGGATGTCGCTCAGCTCGTGGCGCACCTCGGGCGGGAAGTCCTTGCGGACGACATTGCCGCCGAGCGGGAGCGGGATGCCGCCGCGCGTGCGTTTCCACCATTCGCCGAGGTCGAGGACGAGCTTGAGGCCTTCGTTGGCAAAGGTGAGCTGGCCCTCGTGGATGATGAGACCCACGTCGGCCTTGCCGGATTTCACCGCGTCAAAGATCTCGTCGAAGGGCACCACGACGTAGTTGAAGCCCTTGCCGAGATACAACTGGGCGGCGAGGAAGGCGCTCGTCATCAGGCCGGGGATGGCGATCTTTTTGCCGAGGAGCCACTGTTTGCGGGCCTCGTCGTCGGCGTCGTCGGCCAGGCCCTCGGTGGAGGGCGTGACAAACATCGGGCCGTAGCCATCGCCCATGCTCGCGCCGCTGGGCAGGAGGGCGTATTTGTCGAGCACGTAGGCCAGCGCGTGAATCGAGACGGCGGTGATGTTTAGTTCGCCGCGAGTGGCGCGTTCGTTGAGCGTCTGGATGTCCTGCAGGATGTGCTCAAACTTGTACCCGCGCTGGTCGATTTTGTTCTCCTTCATCGCGTAGAACATGAAGGCGTCGTCCGGGTCGGGAGAGTGGCCCAGCGTGAGGGTGATCGATTTCCAGTCTGTCGTCATAAAGGGATGTGGTGGAGACGTTACGCGGCCGTGTGGCAAATGGCGCGGATCAATCGCGGCCCGCGGTAAATAAAGCCCGTGTAGATTTGAACGAGGCTGGCCCCAGCGTCAAACTTCTCCTTGCCGGAATCTCCATCCATCACGCCGCCGGAGGCGATGATCGGGAGCTTCGTTTTCTTCTTCAGGTCGCGCAGGAGCTGGCTGGCGCGGGTGCGCAGCGGCTTGCCGCTCAGCCCGCCGGTTTCGTCGCGGAAGCCCGCCAGCGCGCTGTGGTCGATGGTCGTGTTCGTCGCGATGAGGCCGGAGACGTTTTCCTCCTCGGCCATGGCGGCGATCTCAAGAGCCTGCTCGTCCGCGAGGTCGGGGGCGATTTTCACCAGCAGCGGGATCTTTGTGTCCTCCGAGCGAATGGCCCGCACGATGTCGCGCAGCAGGCCGGTCTCCTGGAGATTGCGCAGGCCGGGCGTGTTGGGCGAACTGACGTTGATGACAAAATAATCGCCAAAGGCGCGCAGCCGCCGGAAGCTCGTCAGGTAGTCCTCGGGCGCTCCCTCGAGCGGCGTGATCTTTGATTTGCCGATATTCACTCCCACGGGAATGCGCGGCCACTCTCCGGCCTCTTTCAGGCGGGTGAGACGGCGGGCGACCTCCTCGGAGCCGTCGTTGTTGAACCCCATGCGATTCACCAGCGCGCCGAGCGGCGGATAGCGGAAAATGCGCGGCTTCGGATTGCCCGGCTGGGCGTGCGCGGTGATCGTGCCGATTTCCACGAAGCCAAACCCGAGCGCCTCCCAGCCCGCGAGCGAGGTGGCGTTTTTGTCCATGCCGGCGGCGAGGCCGACGGGATTGGGGAAGGTGATGCCGAAGACTTCGCGCGGCTGCGCCGGGGCGGGGCCGAAGATGAGCCGCAGGACCTGCGGCGGGATGGTGGCGAGCTGGTCGAGGGCGAAATGGTGCGCCGTTTCCGGGTCCATCCGGAACATGACGGGGCGCAGGACCGATTCGTAGATATTCATTTTCCGATGCAAAAGGTGCTGAAAATTTCCCCGAGGATTTCCTCGGTGTCGGCGAGTCCGACGACCTCACCCACGGCCTGCAGGGCCTCGCGAAGCGGGAGCGCGACCAATTCGGGATCGCGTCCGGCGGCGAGATCGTCCGTTGCCTGGGCCAGCGCCTTTTGGGCGCGAACGAGGCAGTTCTGGTGCCGGGCGTTGATGGCGGCGAGGGTGGGGGATTCGATGTTCGCGCCGCGCGTGCGGGCCACGATGGCGTCGACGAGGGAGCGTATGCCCTCGCCCGTGGTGCAGGAAACCGGCAGCGCCTGGGCGGGAAGGCTGTCGCGGCTGGCGAGGAGGTCGACTTTGTTGAAAACAACCAGCTCGTTTTCCGTGCCGGCGAGGTCGTAGTGTTCCGTGGCGTCGATCACGCGCACGACCACGTCGGCGTTTTCGATAGCGCGGCGGGCGCGCTCGACGCCCTCGCGCTCGATGATGTCGTCCGTTTCGCGCAGGCCCGCCGTGTCGGTGATACGGAAGGGCAGGCCGTGCAGGCTGGCGAATTCCTCGATCGTGTCGCGTGTCGTGCCCGGAATTGCGCTCACGATGGCGCGCTCAAAGCCGAGCAGGCGGTTGAGCAGGCTGGATTTCCCGGCATTCGGCGCACCGCAGAGCACGAGGCGCACGCCCTCGCGCAGGATGCGGCCCTCCTCCGCCGTATCGAGCAGCGCGGTGATGCGCTCCTGGATGGCGGCGATGTCGCACAGCAGGTCGGCTCCGACATGCGGGTCGATTCCCTCCTCGGGAAAGTCAATATACGCCTCCAGATGCGCCACCACGGCGAGCATCCGGGCGCGAATGGCCTCGATCTCTTCGCCGAGGCGGCCACGCAGTTGCTCCTGCGCCGCCTTGAGGGCGCGGGGCGTGCTGGCGCGGATCACATCCATCACGGCCTCGGCCTGGGTGAGGTCCATCTTGCCGTTGATAAAGGCGCGCTGGGTGAACTCCCCCGGCTCCGCCGCGCGCGCTCCGGCCTCCAGCACCGCCTCGTAGAGACGGGAACTGACCAGCGCGCCGCCATGGCCGTGGATCTCGGCCATGTTTTCCCCCGTGTAGCTCCGGGGCGCGGCAAAGACGGCGAGCAGCCCCTCGTCGAGCTTTTCGCTGTCGCGGTAAAACGAGCCGAAATGCAGTACGCGCTCGGTGACTGCGGCCCCGGCCTTGCGCGGGCGGAAGATGCTCTCCGCCACGCGAATGGCGTCCGGCCCCGAGACACGGATCACCGCGATGGCTCCCTCACCGGGAGGCGTCGAGATCGCGGCGATGGTGTCCTCGGCCAGCACGTCAGGCGTTCGCCAGTTGCTTCTGAGCGAGCTGTCCCTGCGCGGCGAGGGTCTTCAACTCCGCGATAAACCGCTCGTTCTGCTCCTTCGTGCCGACGGAGACGCGCACCCACTCGGGCAGCTTGTAGCTGCGCATGGCGCGTACGATGATGCCCTTGCGCAGGAGCGCCTGGAAAATCGCGTCGCCATCGCCCACGCGCACGAGGACGAAATTCGCGAAGCTCGGCACGTACTCCAGCCCGAGCTTTTCAAACTCCTCCTGGAAATACGCCCGCCCCTCGTGGGTCAGTTCGCGCGTGCGGCGCATGTGGTCGTCGTCTTGCAACCCTGCCACCGCTCCCGCCTGGGCGATGCCGTTGGCGTTGAAGGGCTGGCGGGTCTTTTGCAGCACCTCCGCGACTTCCTTCGGCGCGAGGCCGTAGCCGATGCGGAGATTGGCGAGGCCCTGGATCTTGGAAAACGTGCGCATCACCACGACGTGGCGGCCCTCGCGGACGTACTTCAGCACGTCCGGCGGATTGTCGACGAACTCATAGTACGCCTCGTCAAAGATCACCAGCACGTGATCCGGTACCTTCGCCATGAAGCGGTCGATCGCCTCCTGGCCGACCATCGTGCCGGTCGGGTTGTTCGGATTTGTGACGAAAATCTGGCGGGTGCGCGGCGTGATCGCCGCCGCCATGGCCTCGAGGTCGTGGGTGTAGCCGGGGTCCGGTACCTCGACCGAGCGCGCGCCGAAGAGCTGTGACATCAGGCCATAGACCGCAAAGGCATGGCGCGCCGTGATCACCTCGTCGCCGGGACGCAGGAAGGCGTGGCCGATGAATTCGATGATCTCGTTCGACCCATTGCCGAGAATGACATTGGAGCGATCCAGACCGAGTTTGTCGGCGATCGCTCCCCGCAGCGCCCAGCCGCCGCCATCCGGGTAAAAATGGGCGCGCTCCAGCGCGTCGCGCATGGCGTCGAGCGCCTTGGGCGAGGGGCCGAGCGGATTCTCGTTCGAGGCGAGTTTGATGATGTCGGAGGGCTGCAGGCCCATCTCGCGCGCCAATTCCTCCACCGGCTTGCCGGGTTCGTAGGCGACGAGCTTCAACACATGCTCATGGGCGGTATTCCACATACAAAACTTCACATTACGGGGCGGCGGGGTAATTTACCAGCGCTGATGAAAATTGCCGTCATCGCCGATACCCACGGAAAATTCCCCGCCCACGTCGCCGAGGCCATCTCGGCCGCCGACGAAATCTGGCATCTGGGGGATTTTTGCGACCTCAAAGACCTCAACGCCGTCAAGGAACTCGGCCGCCCCTTCTACGGCGTGCTGGGCAACAACGACTACACGCTCGACCTCCCGGAGAAGCTCCTCCTCGAGCGCCATGGCCGCACCTTTCTGCTCATCCACATCCCGCCCGCCCCGGCCCGCATCGGCGGAGCGGATTTCCTCCTCCACGGCCACACCCACGTGCCCCGCGACGAAATGGTGAACACCACCCGCGTCCTCAACCCCGGCACCATCGGCAAGCCGAACCACGGAGCCCCCTGCTCCTGGGCCTGGCTGACCGTCCACGAAGACGGGTCGATCGAGTGGGAGGTTCTGCTGGTTTAGCTTTTGACGGATGTCTGCGTAATGACCGTTTACGCGTGTCTGGTTGTTTATTTTGTCCTCCAAACAGGGTCTTGTAGAGAGCCTTCCTTGGTTCGGAGACGTGTATTAACTTGTCGGGTTTTTTCGGAGTCTTTTAGTGAGTAAACATCACCTTGGCAGGCCACTCGGTGGAGCGGCACGTTCGTTTCATGACTCAGTATCCGGTATAATTCGCGACGTAGCCAGCCGATGTTGCGCGGACTGACGTCGACAATATCCGCGATGACCCCGTAGCTAACCAGTTGGCCAGTCGGCGTGGCACATATTTCGTTGTAGGCTTGGCGTCTCCAAGGGGTTTGATCGAGGAAAACATCGAGGGCGTTTGGCATAGACGGAGTTTATAAACCTTCGCGACGGTCAATCATTGGTGGGCATCTTGTCCCGGTCGATGCAGATCCAGTTCTCGTCCTCATACATCTTCGAGACGGCGGCGTAATCCTCGATGATCACATGGATGCGCTGGAGGTGGTCGATATCCACCGCGAGCGAATTATTCGCATCCGTCAGAGCGCCGGATTTGTCCAGCACCGCCACCGCCGCCTGAAAAAATCCCGCCGTGCCCGAGGCGGGCAACTGCTTGGCTGCCACGATGAAATTTCGCACCGCATGCGCCGGAATGCCCGGAGCCGAGCGGAATTTGACCTGAAAGAGGACGCCGTCCAGTTGTTGTGCCATTTTGGGGAAGGGTTCGAGCCTGGTGCAAGGTCACACAGGAAGAAGCACTTTGCGAATGAAGAAATGGCTGTCGTCGGGAGGTTGGAGGCAGGCATTTCTGGCGGAATCGCTTTTTCGATGTCTGGAAACTTTGAGTGCTCTCCAGGCATCCGAGGTGAGAGTCCCGGTGGTGCAACGGGACGGTTCGGCATGGAAGACCGGGTCAACGGCCTGCGGAAGAGCAGCCCGACTGGAAATTCGGAGCCAATGGCGCGATGCGGCTTCAGCTCCTCCGCTGGCTGGCACCTGCGAGAAGGTCTGCCTTCGTCGGCTTGCCGAGGGCATTTTGACGAAACTCGCGCGGCGACATGCCGAACTCCGTTTTGAAGGCGCGGGAGAAGGCGCTGGCACTGCCGAAGCCCGTGCTTTCGCCGACTTGCTCAAGGGTCATGTCGGGCGATCGCATCAGCCATTTTGCCCGTTCAAACTGGACATGGGTGAAAGCGATCTGCGGAGAGATGCCTCGCACTTTGTGAAAGAGTCGGCGCAGGTGGGTGGGAGAAAGATGAATGGCGCGAGCGACCTCCGCAATATTGGGCGCTTTTGCCATGTTTGCTTCATACCATGCCATGGCCTCCTTGACCTTGGACTCTCCGTAGTTGGGCGGCGTTCCCCATTCCGTCTTGGGGATGTGTTTCAGGAAGAAGATGGTGAGTTCGGCGGCGACGATCTTGTAGATGAGCGGCTCCCAGAATCCCGCTCGCTTGCTGACCTCGAGCGGCGTGGTGCCGAGGCGCTTTCTGGCCTCGTCGCACCGGTCGTGCAGCGCCTGGATGATCGGGATCTCCGAGGTCTGAAAGGGAACCTTCCGGCAGCCATGCGTCCCGACGATGGACCGGATGGGGTACTCAGCCTCGTCAAAATGGAAAATGATATTGCGGGTGTTGTCGCCGGGTTTCCCTCCCCAGCCGTGGACGCAGTCGGGTCCGGTGAGGATCAGCATGGGTGCCTTCAGGCGTTCGTTCCTTTTGATTCCGTTCTGCAAAACGATGACGTTGAACTCCCCTTCCAAAAAAAACTGAAACTCCCACCGGCCTCGCGGGTAGGGTTGGACGGGGTGGTCTCCGTATTGGCGCTCCCCCTGGTTGCGGTAGAATAGGAACACGCCCCACAAAGTAGGAGATTGGGCGAAAGTATCAAGTATTTGGGCGTTTCCCCTATGGCGGAATCCGGGCTTCGATGGAAAGCTTTGGTCTGAAATGGAACGAAAATCTCCTCCCGCTTTCGTACACCCGGATGGCTCCCGCGCCCGTTTTGCCCTGGTAGGGACGGGAGGACGCTCATGGATGTTTACCCAGGCGCTTTCCTCGACCTATCGTGACTGCTGCGCTCTCGTGGCGTTTTGTGACACGAACCAAACGCGGATGGATTTCTATAATCGCGAGATCGCGGAGAAATTTGACGCGGAGCCTGTGGCCACTTATCCGGCCTCGGACTTTGACCGGATGGTCCGCGAGCAGCAGCCCGACGTGGTCATCGTGTCCTCCATCGACCGCACGCATCACGAGTACATCGTGCGGGCCATGGAGCTCGGCTGCGATGTGATCACGGAAAAGCCGCTCACAGTGGATGTGGAAAAGTGCGAGGCGATCCTCGATGCCGTGACCCGCACGGGGAGGCGGCTGATCGTCACCTTCAACTATCGGTATTCCCCGCTCCGCACCAGGGTAAAGGAGCTCATCATGGAGGGAGCGATCGGCGAGGTGAAGTCTGTGCACTTCGAATGGCTTCTCGATACGAACCACGGAGCGGACTATTTCCGCCGGTGGCACCGCGATAAAAGGAACTCCGGCGGGTTGATGGTGCACAAGGCAACCCATCACTTTGATCTCGTGAACTGGTGGCTCGACTCGTCGCCCGAGACGGTCTTTGCCTTTGGCAATCTCGGCTTCTATGGGAGGGAGAACGCTCTCAAGCGGGGCGTTACGGAATTCTACGAGCGCGGGACGGAAGACTCCGCCGCGGCAGCCAATGATCCTTTTGCCCTGGATCTGCGCAAATCGGAAAACCTGCGCCATCTCTATCTCGACGCGGAGCATGAGGATGGCTACCGGCGGGACCAGAGTGTCTTCTCCGACGGGATCACCATCGAGGACACGATGAATGTCCTGGTGCGTTACAAGTCCGGCGCGCAGATGAGCTACAGCCTCTACACGTATGCCCCATGGGAGGGCTACCGCATTGCCTTCAACGGCACGAAGGGGCGCATCGAGGTCAATCATCAGGAGGCCTCCTACATCAATGCCGGCACGGGCACTCTCACCGAGGGCATGTCGAGTTCCGAGCAGATCGTGCTGTTTCCGATGTTTGAGAAGCCTGTCGTGGTGGAGATACCCCCGAGCGAGGGCGGTCATGGCGGCGGCGACCCGATCATGCTCGAAGAGATTTTTGGCGGGAAGCCATTCCCGGACCCATTTCACCGGGCGGCCAATCACATCGACGGAGCACGCTCGATCCTCACGGGGATCGCGGCGAACGAATCCTTCCGTACGGGCCTGCCGGTAAAGGTGGATTCCCTTCTCCGTCTCGATGAGTGGACCTCTCCCGCAGTCGATCATCTCCCCGAGGTGGCGGCGGCACCGGCAGGCGATCCCGCTGTGCTGGCAGGGTAATTCCCAGCCTCGCCAGTCTGGTTGCAATTGCTGATTATTCTATGAAAAGTACCCTTCCCCCTATGATTACGTCGCGTTCCCCCGGTCTCGTTCGCGTGGGTTTTGGCCTTGTTGCTTTTGCCGTGCTCCTTGGTTCATCCCTGGCGGGTGAAACCGCGCTCGATGTCCTCAGCGGCAAGAAATGGGCGTTCTATCCCGGCTATGAGTTTCCCGGCGCGAAAGGAACCTGCCGGCTGGAATCCGTCGATGGCCGCGATGCGCTCGTGATCGAGTATGATTTCACCGGCGGAGGCGCGTACGTGCTGGCCGGCACTCCGGTGGACATCGCGCAGGGGCCTGCGGAGCTGCGCTTTGACGTCAAGGCCGACCGTGAGATAAAAATGATCGTGCGGCTCGAGGATTCCGCGAAGCAGACCCATCAGTACAATCTGCTCTCCAAGGCGGCAGGGGAATGGGAGACCCTCACGGTCGACCTGGCCAAGCCCGCCAACAAAAGCTTCGGCGGCCCGGCTGACGGAGTGATCCATTACCCCATTACGAAATTCTCGGTCGCAGTCGGAAAAGGAAAAACAACCGCCGAGCAGCCGGGAACCGCCGCAATCTCCAATGTCCGCACAGTCGAGTAAATCCGCTATGAAATCCGTACCAGCCCTGATCCTTGTCGGCGCGTTCAGCCTGAGCGCATATGCCCAGACGCCGGCTCCCACGCCCTTTGCCGCCCAGCCGGTGGCGGTTCGCCCCATCAAGCCCGCCAAGACAACCGTGACTCCGGTGGACCTGTTCAGTCAGGAAAAATCGGCACTGTGGAGCACGGAACCCGAGACCGTCGGTGACAAGATCCCGTTCTCCCTGCAGAGCGAAAACGGAACCGGGTTCCTGCGGATCAAAACGGACGCCATGGAACCTGGGAAAATGACGGTTCGAGCTACCCCCCCCGGCGACGCCCCGGCGAACGGGGAGGTCTGGGCCAAGGCCAGGGCGAACTACGTGACCTTCCTCTGTCGCAGCAACAACCCGGCAGAGATGACTTTCCATCCGCTCCAGCGCGGCAAGTCGGCCGGGACCTACTGCGGTCCGTTTTCCGTGGCTCCGGGCGACTGGAAACGGGTGATATTGCCGGTCGCCGAACTCCGTCTCAAGGATTTCTCAAAAATCGCCGGCCTGGGCTTCCGCCTCGTCAAGGCGCCCGCCGGGACCGTCGTCGATATCAAGGATCTCGCCGTCGGGAACGTCCCGTACTTTGATGACCTATGGAAGACGCAGAAGCTGACGATCAGCATCGATGGTGACTGGCGTTTTGCCACCGATCCCGGTGACAAAGGAATGACCGAGAGCTGGTTCGCGCCCGGTTTTGACGATTCCCAATGGAAAGTCCTGAAGTCCGGCCTGGAATGGCAGGCGCAGGGCATCCAGCACTATGGATACGGATGGTATCGCCAGCAGATCTTCGTGCCGAAGGAATTCGAGGGCGTGCCGCTCAAGATCACGTTTTGCGACATCAAGGCTGACGACGATGCGTGGTTCAATGGCCAGCGCATCGGGGGATTCAATGGGGAGTACAAGTACAACAACTGGAGCACGCGGACCTACGTCGTGCCGCCGTCCGTCATTCGCTACGGCGAGAACAATCAGATCGCCATTCGGATCTGGGGGGGCAATCTCACCTTCATCAAGAACAAGAGCGGCCTTATCAAAGGTCCCCTCGTGGCGGAGCTCGATCCCTATACGGTGAAATTCCGCAAGCCCGGCGGCGAAGCCGTCGCGCCCGATTTGTTCGACCTCAGCGATGCCCAGCAGGGGCAGCCTTTTGAGATTGTCTTTTCCTTTCCCGGGGAACTCGCCCAGACGGCGGGGGCGCAGGTGCAGTTCAAGCTGGTGAACTCCATCGGGACCGCGCTCGCCTCCGGCCAGGCGCCTCTGGTCGCAGGAGACAAGGGCATCGCCACCGCCACGGTCCCGGTCGACCTAGAAACCTCGCGCAAGGTGTACCTGAGCGGACGGCTCTGGGCGCAGCTTATCATCAATGATGCCCAGGGCATGCCGCTTTACGCCGGAGGCCGCGAGATGGATCGTCTTTCCTTCCTGAAGCGCGATACGACGCCGCTGCCGGCCCTGCCGGAGACTCTGGAGGACACGCCGTACGGGAAGCTGAAGCTGGTCGATGAGATTGACGCCTCGAAGCCGATCTTTGAGGACGCGCATCCCTATCTGCAAAGCGGCTTCACCAAGGCGCAGGAGCGCATGCCGGCCGGCTCGGATGTCGATGTGAAGGTGTCCGAGATCCTCGGCAAAAAGGCCCGAGAGAGCGCCTACGGCTGGTTTGCCTATCGTGTGGGGCGCGGGAAGCTCAACCCCCGCTCGACCTATCTGCTCCGCATCGAGTACCCCGAGGACAAGCCCCGCTTCTCCCCCATCGAGGTCCAGGTCGGGCAGAACTTCATGGACATCGGCTGGAAGAGCGGTGTCGGAGCCGATGACGTTTACGACAACTGGCCGCTCAACAAGAAGTGGAACTGGTACGACGTGATCGTGCCTCTCGACGACGAAACCACGGGCACGGGAGGCACCGGCACGGCCCCGGCGGAGAACGGCTTCTGGGTCTATTTCATGAACAAGATCGGACCCCAGGGCTTTTACAGCATGTGGGAGGGCGGCCCGGCGGTGGCGAAGATCAAGCTCTACGAGATCAATCCGGAGAAGGACGCTCCCGTGATCCATCGTCCCGAGGGGCTGCCCAACCGCGTGCTCTCCCTGGACTGGGAGCGCCAGCCGGATGGAAACCCGGAGGATTTCGTTAAGTATGCCAAACTCATGGGCTACTCGGCGATCTCGCCGATCATGATCAAGTGGCATTTCATGAATTTCAGCGAGCCGCTGAATGGCTACACCTCGATCGTCATCGACGAGCATAACTACTGGGCCAGCAAGCCCTACGACCCTGCGACCGGCGAGCCGGCATCGTCACCCATTCCGGGCAGGAAGACCCAGCACGAGCTTTTCCTCGAGGCCACGAAGAAGTGGGGTATTGACTACATCCCGCGCTTCGAGTGGGGCGGCTCGATGGATCTGCCCGAGGATGCCAAAGCCATCGGAGTGGACGCCAAGCTGGCAAAGCCCAACCGGTTCGCCCAGTGGTCGTCCAACCTGCTGAACCAGGCGACGTGGGACGATCTCCAGAAGCTGATGGATTATCTCATCAAGCCGTATGTGAAGGACAACCCGCAGCTCACTGGCGTCCTGTGGCGCATCCGCTGCGACCGCGTACAAATCTCCTACGGCGAGGCCGACCTGGAGCTTTTCTCCAAGGAAACCGGCATCGCGCTTCCTCCCGGAGGGCCGGCGCAGCGCGCCGCCTGGGCGGCGGGCGAGATGCGGGCAAAGTATGATGAATGGTGGCACGGCAAGCGGGCGGACTTTCACAAGAAGCTCGCCGCCCTGTTGAAGAGCTACCGTCCGGACATGGAGTTGTATTATTACAACTGGGACCCCGATAAATTCGGCATCATCCTGCCCGACACCACGGCCTGGGCGTTCAAGGCCAAGGTCGCGAAGTCCGGCCCCACGGGCGGAAAAGCCGCCTACGAGGCCGAGCGTGCGGAGCGAAAGAAGCTGACTGCGTCTGATTACATCGAGACCGTGCGGACGGGCAATTTTGGCGATGCTTTCAAAGGCAGCAACCGTGCCGACTACGGCATACGACCGGAGCTCTACCGTGACACGCCTGGCATTCAGATTTTCGCCCCGGCGAACTATCTCTGCTATGCCGACAAGCCGGAGTATCTGAACTACTTCCAGACGGCTGACGGCCTGGCGGTGAGCAACGTCGTTTCCTACGACGAGGTGAATGCCCGCAATATCAACCCGAAGTATGAGGGCAATATGATCACCCCGGGCGGTCCGGACTTCAGCATGGCGCTGGAACTGCTTGCCTACTTCCATGGCGACGCTCGCACGCTGAACTACACGGTCTATACGTACGGTCGCGGCTTTGCCGATGCGCATCGGCGGTTTGCCCAGGCGTTCCTTGCCCTGCCTGCGGTCAAGGGGACGGTGATCGACCAGGGTGATGCAGACGTGAAGGCGCGGCTGTATCCGACTGACAAGGGAACCTATCTCGGCGTGGCCTACAAGGGGTACGAAGGCAAAAAGCTGACGATCAAGGTTCCCGGCAAGGCCGGAGCGAAGCTGAAAGACCTTGTCACCGACAAGTATGTCTCCACGACCAACTCGGGCGCTGACCTGCAATTCGTCATCGACTCGCAGCCGATGGAACTCAACGCCTATCGGATCGAGTAAGAAGACCTGCTCCCGGATGGCGGATGTGATGAAATCTCATCGAGCCGAAAGGGGCGAAAATATCAAAAACCGGGATGCTGATCGCATGGACGGCACTCCCGGTTTTGATGGATAGTCAGACGTGATGCGCCCTGAAGTCGCATGAACGCGAAGACAGGGTCGTTTCCCAGAGTTTCCAGTCCCCTATGAGCCTCTCTTTTTCCCGCCGTCGCCCTCTGTTTCAAAAAGTGAAATCTTACCGCCTGCTGGCGGCGCTGCTTTGCGTCGTCGCTCCCTCGCTCGCTCTGGCCGATGTGCAACTGCCGCCAGTCTTCTCCGACCACATGGTGCTCCAGGCCGGGCGGCCTGTGCCGGTATGGGGCAAGGCTTCGCCGGGTGAAAAGGTCACGGTGCGAGCCGGTGCCCAGGTGAAGGAAGCCCAGGCGGCTGCAGATGGAAAATGGTCGGTCACGCTCGATCCGCTGAAGTCCGGTGAGGAATTGACTCTTACCATCCAGGGCGGATCGGGAGCGCCTGTCACCATCAGCGATGTGCTGGCAGGCGAGGTGTGGCTGTGTTCCGGGCAATCCAACATGGCCCTGCCGGTGGCGAAGGCGAAAGACGCGGCGACGGAGATCGCGACGGCCAACTGGCCGAAGATCCGGATGTTTCAAAACAAAAAGTGGATCCTTTGCAGCCCGCAGACGGCGGGGACCTTCTCGGCGGTGGGGTACTATTTTGGCCGGGACATTCATCAAAAGACCGGCGCTCCGGTGGGCTTGCTAAACATGTCCTCGGGCGGCACGCCGATCGAGCTTTGGACCAGCCCGGAGGCGCAGAAGGCCGTACCCGGTCTTCAGCCGCTGTTTGCCAAGGGAGCTGTCGCTGAGGCGGCGGGCGATGATGCCAAACAGGCGGAAAGCGATCGCCAGCAGGCGGTCGAGGTGGAGGGAAAGCAGGCTGTCGCTGCGCAGAAGAAAGCTCCGGGTTATTTGTTTGCTGATCGGATTTTGCCGCTTGTTCCCTATGCGATCCAGGGGGTGCTCTGGTATCAAGGCGAGGCAAATTCCTACACGGAACACGCCAACCTCTACGGCCTCCAGCTCGCCACGATGATCAAGGACTGGCGCTCGCGCTGGGGGTACGACTTTGCCTTCCTCACGGTGCAACTGCCCGAGCTCGGACCCGCGCAGACCGAGCCGATGCAGACCCACGGGCGCGTGCTCGTCCGGGAGGGGGAACTCAAATCCCTCGAGCTTCCCAATACCGGCCTGGCGGTGCTGCTCGGGACGGGCGAGGAGAAGTCCAACCACCCGCTCAACAAGCAGGAGGCCGGAAGGCGTCTCGCAAACTGGGCGCTGGCCTCGGTGTACGGCCAGAAGGATGTCGCGATGTCCGGACCGCTTCCCGCCGGCAGCACTGTGCAAGGCGACCGCGTCGTCATCAGCTTCACCCACACCGATGGCGGACTGGTGGCGCAGGGCGGGGGACCGCTCAAGGGCTTTGCGATTTCCGGGGCCGATGGCGAGTGGGTCTGGGGTGATGCGGTGATCGAGGGCGACAAGGTGGCGGTCTCCAGTGCGGAGGTGAAGCAGCCCGTCGCCGTGCGCTATGCCTGGGCGATCAACCCGGTCGGCGCCAACCTCGCCAATGGAGCGGGTTTGCCGGCCACGCCATTCCGGACCGACGATCAGCCGATTTCAAATCGGGCCGGGCAATAGGCGGTTCGTTTGCCACCCGTGAAGATCTCCCATTCCTCCGAGCGGTTGAGTGTTTGCGATGCCTCGACTGGAGCCGAGGTGACTCGATGGACGCAGGGACCGGGGAAGAATCACCATCTTTATTTCACCACCCATAGTGTCACGGCGGACGACCGGTGGCTGGTCTTTCTGTCCGAGCGGGACGGGCATCCGAATCTCTACGCGATCGATCGGCGCGATGGGGCGATCCGCAGGCTGAGCAATAACGCCGCCGGGACACTGCGGAGCTACGTATATCCGCTGGGCGGCCTTGTCGGATTGAGCAAGGTCTCGCCCTGCCTTGACCCCTTTCGCAATCGCCTGTTTTACATCCGCGACGACCGGATCTTTCAGGTGAATCTCGATGACCTGGAGCCGACGGAACGATCTCTCGCGTCGCTGCCCGCGGGCTGGTATGGCGGGTTTACCCATATCTCGGCGGACGGAAAGACGCTCTGCGTGCCGGTGGCGGACCCTCGTGCTTTCGCAGATGAGAAAACGCAATGGGACCAGCTCGATCACGTGCCCTCGCGCATGGCGGCGGGCGGGCTGTACACGCGGCTTTACTTCATCGACATGGAAACCGGCGCGCAGCGCATCGCGGCGGAGGTGCCATTTTGGGTGACGCATGTGCAGTTTGACCCGGCAGGCTCGCTCCGGATGATCTTTAACCTGGAGGGCAGCGGAGATGGCGGGCCCTTGCCGGATCGCATCTGGTGCCTGGAGCGGGACGGCTCGTTTCGCCCGCTCGCCCCGGAGGTCAAGGGCGAATGGCGTTCGCATGAAAACTGGGCTTCCGATGGCCTGAGCATCGTCTACCACGGTTCGCGCGACGGAAGGGCCTTTGTGGCGGCGCGCACCTGGGAGGGGGAGTTGCTGCATGAATCGGCGATTGATGGGGTGGAATTCTGGCATGCCACGGGACTGCCCGATGGGCGGCGGCTCGCGGTGGATCGACGGGATGGAATGATCTCCCTGATCGATCCGCAACCCGGAGGCGCGCCACCCCGGGTGATCGATCTTTGCCGGCACGACACCACCATCGAGGACCAGGATACGCACGCGCACCCGATCACCGCTCTGCATGGCCGCAGTCTCGTCTTCAGTTCCGATCGCAGCGGCGACTGCCAGGTCTATGAAGTCGCCATCCCGGGAGCCGATGCCGCCCTGGACCCAGAATCTCCACGCCAAACACCAACCGTTTAGGTACAGAAAATGAAAAGCTCACAAATTCAGCAGATCAAGGTCGTCTCCAACACTCACTGGGACCGCGAGTTTCGGCGGACTTTTGAAAAGACGCGGCGACGGCTGCTCACGATGATGGATGTCACGCTCGACATCCTGGAAAAGGACCCGGACTACGCCTCCTTCACGATGGATGGCCACTCCATCATGATTGATGATTACCTGGAGATGCGCCCGGAGCGCCGTCCGCTGGTGGAGAAGCTGGTGAAGGAGCGCAGGCTCATCCTCGGCCCCTACTACACGCTGGCCGAGGAATTCAGCATCGGGCAGGAGTCGCTCGTTCGCAATCTGCTCTGGGGCCGCCGGACGGTGGAGAAATACGGTGGCAAGGTCGGCACGGTTGCCTACACCCCGTCGTCGTGGGGACAGACCGGTCAACTGCCGCAGATCCTTGCGGACTTTGGGCAGAAATACATGATGTTCTATCGCGGCATCTCGCATCATGAGGCCGATGCCGAGTGGATCTGGGAGGCGCCCGATGGCACGCAGCTCACCGCGAGCCGCTTCGCCGTGTATGCGCGGTACAACTGGTATTACCAGGTCCACCGTGCGGTGACGGCGGATGCGGTCTTTGACAAGGCCTACGACTGGGACGCCCACGAGGAGGTGCCGGTCCGCATCGCCGACGGCCAGGCGGGGGAGGACCTCGCCTTTGATCTCCAGGAGCCGGAGCTGCGGTACGACCGGTCGCGCCTTGAGCAGGCCATCCGCGACATGATCGAGCGCGAGGGGGCGCACTTCACCACGCCGGTATTTCTCGCCATGCACGGGCACGACATTTCGGTCGCCCATCCGCTGGAGTCGCAGATCATCAAGGACGCACAGGAGATTTTCCGGGGCGAGTACACGATCGAGCATACGGATCTCGAGGGATTCTGGGCGGCGGCGGAGGAGCATCTCGACCGCAGCAAGCTCGCGGTGCTGAAGGGCGAAAAGCGCTCGTATCTCAAGCAGGGCATGTGGACGTTCCTTTTCCCGGGAACAGTCAGCGCCCGCACGTATCTCAAGCAAAAGGACTTTGCCGCCACCGCCCGCCTCGTGCGCTATGCCGAGCCGCTGGCCGCGCTCGCAGCCGGTCTCGGAGCAGAATATCCCAAAAACTACCTCGACCGCGGCTGGAGCATCCTGCTCTCAAATCACACCCACGATGCCAACGGCGGTTGCGCGCCCGATGCCGTCTGTGAAGAGATCGCCGGGCGGTATGCCAAGGCCTCGGATATCGGCGACATCGTCTCTGAGGATGCGATATGCCACATTGCGCGGAATATCTCGCCGGAGGGACGTCCCGCCAATGCTCTCCAGCTCATCGTTTTCAACCCGCTGCCCTTCACACGCGACGCCATCGTCCCGGTCGACCTGGAGATTCCTGCGACGCACAAGGCCAGGGCGGCACGACTGACCGCCGCTGCAGACCCCGAGGTGGCCCGGCAGCCGATCAGCAGCGAGAAATCCAGCGTCTTTGTCGACAGCATCTGGGAGGTGCCGCGCATCCTGAACTCCAACCGCATCAAATTTCACGCCAAGCTTACTGCGCTCCCCGCGCTCGGTTATCGCGTGTACGACATCATTCCCGAAACCGTCGATCTGCGGACGCGTGGCTCCATCGTGGTCAATGATACGACGCTGGAGAATAAACACCTCCGTGTCTCGGTGAATGCGAATGGAACGGTCGACCTGCTTTGCAAGCAGACCGGCAAGGTTTACGAGGGACTGAACTACCTCACCAGCCAGGGCGAGTGCGGCAATGCCTGGAAGCACGTCGCGCCGACCTTTGATCGCAAATACAGCAGCATTGGAGCCAATGCCGTCCTTTGCGTGAAGGAAGAGGGGCCGCTCGTGGGAACGATCGAGGCGGCCTACGACTTCGAGGTGCCGGTCGATTATGGCGATGGAACGGGCCGCAGCGAGACGCTGGTGAAAATCCCTGTTCGCGTCGAATATCGCCTGAACCACGGATCACCCCGCCTCGATGTCGCGGTGCGGCTCGACAACGTGGCGAAGGACCACTGGCTGCGGGTGAATTTCCCGACGCATCTCGATGCCAAGGTCAGCACGGCGGACACGCACTTCGACGTGATCTCGCGGCCCGTGGAGCTGCCGGATTCCACCGGCTGGGTCGAGGAGGCCTTTGGCACGCATCCGCTGCAGACCTTTGCCTGCCTGGAAAATGGCGGCGAGACCTTTGCGGTTCTTCCGCAGGGTCTTTTTGAGTTTGAGGCCCGCGAGGATGACGCATCGACCCTGTCGCTCACCCTTCTCCGCGCCTGCCGTATCAAGCTGGCCGTCAGTGAGGAGAAGCTGACCGAGCTGCCCGACGAGGGCATCCAGTGCCCGGGCAGGCAGGTCTTCCGTTACGCGCTGGTCGCGGCCGGCGGTGACTGGAAGTCCAATGTCCTGCTGCAACAGGCCGACGATGCCGCGCATCCCGTGCGGGCGATCATGACCGGTCGCGGCAAGGGTGCGCTCCCATCCGAGCAGTCGCTGTTCTGTATTTCCAATTCCACTGTGCATGTGAGCGCGGTGAAGCAGGCCGAGAATGGCGAAGGGCTCATTATTCGCCTCTTCAATCCCACCGACGAAACGCAGGAGATTTCCGTCGCGTTTGGAAAGCCGGTCGCGGGGGCGGAGCGCTGTGGGATGGACGAAAGCGTGCTGGAGCCGTTATCTGTGGATGGGGCGAATGTGGAAATCACCGTCGCACCCCGGAAAATCTACACCCTTCGCGTACGATGACGATCGACCACATTCCCGGCATAGGTCCGATCACCGACGAGATCCAGCGGGAGTTCTTATCGCTGGAGGTCGGCGGCGATGGAATGTTCCGCGTGGGGAAGGAGGGCGTGAAGGCGATCTTCACCCCTCTCGACCGGGTTTCCGAGCTCATCGTCCATGCCGACAAGACGCTGGTGTATATCCGCTCCAAGATGGGTTATCCCGCCCTGTACCCGCTGCACGAGGCAAGGTACGAGGGACCTGCCGAGGCCGTACTGATGGATCTCGACGGCACCAGCGTCCACAGCGAGCACTTTTGGATCTGGGTGATCGAGCAAACGACTGCTCGTCTGCTCGGCAACGCGAGGTTTCAACTCGAGGCCGCCGACGAGCCGCACGTCTCGGGGCATTCCGTCAGCGAGCATCTCAGCTATTGCATCGCAAAATACTGTCCCGACAAAACCGTCGAGGAGGCCCGGCAGCATTACTTTGACATCGTTCATCACGAGATGAGCGAGATCATGGCCGGGCGCGGACGGCCGAATGCCTTTGAACCCGCCCCGGGCCTCGACGAATTCCTGCGCAAGCTGAAGGAAAACGGCGTGAAGATCGGCCTCGTCACGTCCGGGCTTTATGAAAAGGCCTGGCCGGAGGTGCTGTCGGCCTTTCGCACGCTCAAGATGGGCGATCCGCTGGAGTTCTACGACGCCATCATCAGCGCAGGTCACGCGATTCGCAAAGGCCAGTGCGGCACCATGGGCGAACTCGCGCCCAAACCCCACCCGTGGCTCTATGCCGAGACGGCGAGGGTTGGGCTGGGCATTGACCCTGCCCGCCGCCATCGCGTCATTGGCATGGAGGATTCCGGGGCCGGGGTTGTCTCGATCCGGCTTGCAGGCTTTTCGGCCCTCGGTATCGAGGGCGGGAATATCGATCGCAGCGGATCGAATCCCTTCCTCGTTGGCAAGGTGTCCGGCCTGCTGGATGCACTGCCATTGATTCTGAATACCTAAAACGCATCCCGGCCAGTTGTCACCGTTCGTGGGGACATGCGAGCCGCCGTAGCGCATGTCTCATGCCGTTTACAGCGGTTTTCTGATCTTCACCGGACGGTTCGCTGTCCCTCCGGTTTTTGATCCGGTCGGTCATGCTGCTAGACTCGTCCTGCAGAGTGACGGAACAGGTTCAGTTTGCTCAATGAAGGTCGATATTGTCAATAATAGGGGCGATTCCTCCATGGACGGCAGCCGGTGTTTAGGGTTCCTTTTGGCAGGTTCATTCCTCCCATGTTTTCCGGCTTTAAGATTCTCCCTCAATTCGCTGCGCTGGTCGCGTCCGCAGCCCTGCTCCAGGCTCAAAACTTCCCGAATGCTCCGTCGGTCTATGTGCATTATTCGGCGGACAATATTGCGAATGTCACGACTGCGCCGCTGAGTCAGACATTTACTTCGGCGAATGTTGATCTCACCAACCAACTGCTGACCGGGCTGCCCGACCTGGGCTTCCCCTCGGTTTCGAAGAGTTATGCGACGCCGGTGTACTTCTCGACCACCGGCACACTGCCTGCGCCGCTCCAGCCGAATACTCCTTATTATGTGGTGGGCACTGCGGCGGGAGGATACAAGGTCTACCCTTTCGCGACCGACGCGGACGCACCCTATCAGCCCGGATCGCTGCTGGGTGAAAAAGTACACATTGCTCAAAATGCCTACATGGGTGTTCGAGGCATAGTTTTCACCAATGGCGGCACGGGTACGCATACGCTTTCGACGAAGAAGCTCCTATTCCAGCTAAACGATCTCACAGCGAACGGCTTCAACTCCGCCGGGCCTAACTCAGCCAACAAACACGCCCTGCTGGAGCTGGATACGGATGCCAGCGGACATTGGTTTTTCAAGACCCTGGGGGCGATCTCGAGGGAAAATTGGGTGGGATCCTACAATGGCTACGGTCCGACGTTCTTCCAGAACGGCGACCGCTATGCGGCCCGCCAGCGCATCGGCAACAAGCGGGTCATCTACCAGATTTTCGTCTGCAAGGTTCGTTCCTTCAAGGAGCGGCAGGTCTTCAAGGTGCTCGACAATCCCTCGCACATCAACACCTCGACGGACCAGATCAGCTATGGCTGGGACAACCGAATGACAGGCAAGGTGGCCACGGGCGACCTGATCAACGTCAAGCCGACCAGCGGTTCGACGCTGCCGGCACCATTGGTCGAGGGAACGAACTACTTTGCCCGCAAGGTGGATACGAAGCTCATGACGCTACACCCCACCGCAGCCGATGCCACGAGTGGCGCCAATGCCATCGACCTGACCTCGACCGGCGAGGGATCATTCCTCTTCTACGCCCCGCAACGTGTGGGCGATGGGCGGCGCTGGAGCTTTTTCGCCGAGGTGCTCGAGCCGGGCAGCGGGGGAGGGAATACGCTTTCCGCCCGGCTCCAGGAGCCGATGCCATCCGGGGCAAGCGTCCTGAAGAACGCCACGGCTTTCCAGACGGGAGGCAACAACGGCAATATCACAGGCTTCGCCAGTGTGGCCGATCTGACGCCGGTGGTCTTCTGGGCTCCTCCGGGCGCAACCCTTCCAGCGCCCCTGGTGGCGGGCACGCGGTACTGGGTCTCCAAATCCTCTCCGACCAGCTCCAGTGCGCGGCTGCACTCCAGCCTTGCGAGCGCTCAGGCCGGAGTGGGCAAGACCCTCGCTGCTTCGGGCTGCATCACCTACACGTCGGCGGGTACGGGCGAGAGTCTGGTCAGCTACGACGACGATGCGACCCTCATCGCCTACGGGACTTTGGCGCCCACCCTCGAGCCGCCTCCCTTGAGGGTGAGCTTTGGCGACCTGAAGATCCTTGTCTTCAAGGTCGACTTCAACAATCCCGACCCGGCTGTCACCAACGCAGTCGCCACCCTCGGGGTGAATGAACCAGTCAGCGCGACGCAAGTTCTCTCGCTTGCCAAGGGAAATACCCCGCCTGCGGTGCAGGATACCTCTAAAGCCTGGACACTCTTCAACTCTGCCCAGGGCCACGTGCCGATCGACCTGGATTGCTATGAGATTGTCTTTGGCAGCACGGAGTCCACCGACCCCTCCGCCGAAATCCAGGCGATCGTGGATTACCTGAAGGTGAAGTATAATATCGGTGGCGGAGTGCAGGCTCCGGTCCCGCCGCTTGGGCTCAAGGCTTCGCCGGGTAATCGGCAGGTGTCGCTCTCCTGGGCGGCTGCCGCCAATGCCGCGAGCTATCGTGTGAAATCTTCCGCCTCGCCGACTGGACCGTTCCAGTTGCTGGGTGAGGTCGACGGCTCAACCCTGAACTACCTCGATGCCAATCTCGTAAATGGTTCGACTTACTACTACACGGTGTCTGCCGTTAACGCGGGGGGCGAAAGTGCGGACTCCGCGGCGGTACAGGCTGTGCCGGTCAATCCTCCATCGCTGATCGGAGCTGTGTCGCGCAAGACGCATGGTTCGGTCGGGACTTTCGATGTTCCGATTTCCATCTCCCCGAGTGGCACCGTCCCCGTGGAGAGTCGCGCCAGCTTCGCGCTGACCTTGGTGGCGACTTTTGACAAGGATATCCTAACCTGCGACGCAGTTGTGGCTACGGGGAATGCCTCGCTCACCGACGGGTCTGCAGTCTCCGGCAAGGACGTAACGGTCACTCTCTCCGATGTGTCGGACATGCAGACTCTGCAAATCAACCTGGAGAACGTCACCGCCAGCGACGGCAGTGTGCTGGCCTCGAGCGTCATGAGAGTCAAGATGTTGACTGGTGACGTGAATGGAAGCTCCGCGGTGAATGGACTGGATGGCGCCCTGGTCGCGAGTTCATCGGGCAAACCGGTTGCAGCGAACACATTCCGTTACGACGTCAATGCCAACGGTTACATTAATTCGTTGGACACCGCGCTGACCGTCCAGCGCTCCGGCCACTCCCAGCCCTGAATCTCACGGAATCATGATAGCGAGAATTCTCACCGCCATCGTCGCTCTGGGCGCGATGCTGTCCATCACCGCTCACGCCCAGACTCTGATCCTTGAGCCAGACTCCACCGTGCTGGGAGCAGGCGATACATTCTCCCTTAAGGTCTCGCTCGATACCTCCGGGCTGCCGATCGCGGGATTTTCAGTTTATTTCAACATGGCTGGTACCGATGCCACCGGGGGTTTCGTCGTGCAGTCGGAAATCCTTTCGCCGGACTGGAACTTCATGGTCACCGCGCCGACCCTGCCCGCCGCCATCCCGGATATCGGCCCCAGCCAGGACTACGGAAGCGCCTCCACCCCCGGCTGGGTGAATCTCCCTGCCAGCAGCGATCTCTGGCTGTTTACGCTTCAGATCACGGTCGCTTCCTCCATCGCTCCGGGCAGCTACACGCTCCAGGCCACGACCGACAGCATCTTCTTCTATGACGTACTGAGCGAAGAAGGGAAGGAGTTTCATTTGCCCTCCAGTTCCATCACGATTACCGTTGTTCCCGAACCCTCCACCTTCGTCCTGGCTCTGTCGTCAGTCGGGATCTTCGTTCTTCTTCGAAGGAAAACCGGCTCAAGGCGCAAAAATGGTCGAAAATGTTAACTAATGGATTGGTTCTGCCATGGACTTATCTCCCTCTCATAGGTTCTATTTAACAAGTACTCCACACAAACCCTCCCTCCCATCGTTTCCTATGGATCGCAACACTCTCCCTCTCACGAAAATGCTCGCAATTGATAAACGGCTCCTTCGAATCGCAATGGCATCCTTGGTAATGGCATCCGGAGCTGCGTCGGCGTTTGCGGCGGATGGAACATGGTCTCCATACACTACCTCAGGAACCCTGAACTGGAATACCTCGGGCAATTGGGTGGGTTCAACCTTGCCGACTTCGGGTTCCACAACCGTGGTCAATTTTACGCCCTCTGTGGGCGTTTCCCAGACCTTTACTTCCAACAACGACGTGCCCGGCACTTTCGAACTCAATAAGCTGAATCTCTCTGGCTCTTCGAGTTCAACTTCGACTGCCAGGACCATCACCATCACCGGCAACCCGCTGATATTGTCCGGGCTCTCTGCCGCGATCAACAATACGACCACAACAAACGGAGCAAGCGGTTTCGTCCATTACGCCATTGCCAGCAATATTCAGCTGGATTCGAATTTGAGCGTTTCTCTCGGAGGCACCGGTCTGACTACCTTGGCATCGGCGGCTGGCAGTACCATTGGTGCCAACTCGGCGGGGCTCAAGACCATCACTTTCACCGGCGCGGGAAATGCCAATCTCGGGGGCAATGCTACCGCGGTTGTTGGGGATGGTTCCGGCCAGGTGGGGGTGGTCATGGCGGGATCAGGACTGCTGACCATGGGGGGAGTCAATACGTTTTCGGGCGGAATACTTATCAAGTCTGGCACCGTGGCACGCAGCACCGGTTCGGCTGGAACTGTTACTTCCTTCGGCACCGGAACGATTGTCATCGGTGACACCGTCGGAACGGCAAACGCCAAATTGCTGATTTCGAATGCTGGAACCTATGCCAATAATATAACGGTTCAGGCGGGCAGTAGCGGTGTCAAGACCATCGAAAATGCGGGTGGCTCCGCTAGTGTAAGCTTGGCCGGCCTGATCACGGTGAATGGTGATTTGGCGCTTAGCTATACCGGCGCAGGCGCAGGCGGCTTTACGATAGGTGCCGGAGGCATTACCGGTTCTGGGAACATCACCACCGATCATAATGGCACTGGTAATATCTCTCTTGGTGGCAATAATTCTGGATTTACCGGCGGGTTGATTGTCAACTCGGGAACCACCCGAGTCACAAGCACTACAGCTTTGAGTTCGTCCAATGCTGTCGCTGTTAATGCAGGTGCTACTTTCAATATCAACAACTATAATCAAACTGTGGCAGGTTTGAACAACGGAACAGGTGGAGGTGGCATCGTGACGAATGCGGCTGCCGGTGCGACGATGCTGACCCTCGGAGGCAGCGGCACCTATTCTTTCAGCGGGGAAATCACCGCCACGACCCCGGCAAATATGGCCCTTACAGTGAATCTGACAGGCAATGGCGTGCAGGTTCTGACGGGGGCAAGCACCTACACCGGCGCGACGACCGTCAACGCGGGTACTCTCGTCGTCGGGGTGAGCGGGAACGGCTCTTTGACCAGCGCGATCACGGTTAATGCCGGCGTGCTTAAGGGCTCGGGCAGCACGACGGGGAATGTGACAATCGGCAATGGTTCCGGAATCGCCGGGGACGCCGTCATTGCTCCCGGCAACAGCGCGGGCACCTTTACCACCACAGGCAGCCTGAGCCTGCTCTCGGATGCGAAATTTGCTTTCGAACTGAATGGGGCCACGGCAACGGCTGATAAACTGGTGGCAAATGGAGTCGCGATCAACACCAGCGCTTTATTCGAGTTCACGTTGCTGGCTGGCACGAGTGGGTTGTCTGTTGGCCAAGCTTTTACGATTATCGATAACACCGGTGTCGGAAATATCAGTGGAACCTTTAACAATCTGACAGCTGGCGGTGTTTTCGATTCCGGTGGCGGGCTGACTTTCAGTGTCAGCGGCGCGGGCGGCACCTACGGAAACGACCTCGTCCTGACGGTGGCGACTGTTCCCGAGCCGGCGGTTTCCTTGCTTGCAGGTTGCGGCCTTGCCTTGATGCTCTTTCGCCGCCGCCAGCATTGAGCCGGCATTCGCGGATGTGACAGCCGCTGTTTTTCGTGGGGGGGGAGCAGCGGCTGTTTCCCTGCCCCCTTTGTTCTTTTCGCGGCTTGTCAGCGGGGGAAGGATACCGTGCAGAGCCGCTGGGAAAAGGGATCGGCACCTCCGGGTTCTTCATCGCCCGTCCCGGGCCTGTCCTTCCGGTTCTTTTCTATTTCAGCCTCCGCGTTTCGAAATGATGATCATATACTCAAGGCTGCCATGATTTTTCCTTTTCGCCCCGCCCATTTCCTCCTCTCCAATGGTTTGTTCGCCCTTTTTCTCTCCCTAGCCACAGGGTGGGCGGAGACGCCCAGGGCCGAAGCGGCATACACCGAAGTCGCGCCGAAGATCGACGGTGTTCTGGATGATGCGGCGTGGGCGAAGGTTGCTCCTATTGCCGCTCCGGCAGGAGAAACCCGCTTTCTTTGGAACGAGAAGGGCGCTTATGTTGCCTTCCGTGCTGTCGAGCGAACGCCTGTGATGGGGAGTGCCGCCCCGGGGGATTCCCTTCACGAAGAAGATGTTTTCGAGCTTTTTCTGGATCAACGCGGAGATCATCGCCAATATTACGAAGTCCAGATCGATCCAGCGGGCCGGGTATTTGTGAAGACGCACGTCCTGACTGCCGAGCCCCGCCTTACCGAGGAAGGCAGGCTCACTCCGGAGTTTGGGGCCTCCGAGTTGTGGCGTTATGTGATTCCCGCGCCGGAGGGGTTTCTTTCCGCCAGTCGACTGAATCGAGAAACTGGCGAGTGGACGGCGGAGATGTTTCTTCCCGCCAGCTTCGTCAATCGTCGGGAAAGTGGTGCGCCCTTGACGCCACGCACCTGGCGGATTCACCTCGTGCGCAACAACTGGGACCTCCCCAAGGGCGAGGCAAGCCGTCAGTTGGTCTCGACCTCCTGGGCGCCCGTGCTGGAAAAGCACGCGCATATCTCACCGACCAGGATGGGATACCTTGAGTTGGAGAAAAAGGCTGGCAACGAATAAGTCTTAGCCAAATGGACTCGGGCATTGGAGTGTTTTTAGCTCTGGAGAAAATATACCATGATTCATCTCGATAGTCTTACTTCTCCAATCCTCTTTCGAGGCAACGAAACACTTGCCTACCGGGATCCTGCGGTCATCTACGACTCTGGAACATTCCATCTTTTCTTCACCTTGGTTCAAACCGAGGAAGATGGCCGGGTGTTTTTGTTCGTTGCCACGAGCAAAAGCGTCGATCTGGTCACGTGGACTGCGCCGAGAATCCTGACACCGAAAGACCGCGGACTTAACTACAGTTCTCCGGGAAATATCATCAGGTTCGCCGGGCGGTGGATCCTTTGTCTTCAAACCTATCCGCGTCCCGATGGAGAAAAATACGGAAACGCGCAGGCGCGTCTTTTTACCATGAGCAGCACTGATCTCGAAACATGGAGCGCTCCCAGGCTGCTAAGGGTGAAAGGCCCGGAGGTGCCGGAGGCCGCGATGGGTCGGATGATCGACCCGTTCCTGGTTGAAGACAAGGACCAGCCCGGGAAATGGTGGTGCTTCTACAAACAGGATGGGGTGAGTATCTCGTCTTCGTTCGACCTGGAGGAATGGAGTTATTTCGGAAATGTGAAGGCGGGCGAGAACGCATGTGTCATCACCGACCGTGATGAATATGTGCTCTTCCATTCTCCAGATAACGGTATCGGGGTTAAGCGATCCCGGGATTTGAAGCACTGGCGGGACGAGGGGATTTTCTTCCTCGGGCAAAAAGATTGGCCATGGGCGGCAGGCCGCCTTACCGCCGGTTTTGTTCTTGATCTCAGGAGGGAGCCAGACATTGGCAAAGCGTTGCTGTTTTTCCACGGCTCCGGCCCGGAAGATGAACGGACGCTCTTCGACACGCACGCCAGCATTGGGGTGGCGTGGAGTGACTCGCTTGAAGGATGGTGCTGGCCGGGAAAGCTTCGCCTGGAGTAGACTCGGCGGGATCTGGTCAGGAGCGGGGGCTTACGGAGCCTTCGGGGTCATCTTATCGAATAGCACTCGGAAGTTGTCCGGCGGAACCTGCATCCCGACGGGAGCCGGCTTGTAGCGATATTCGCGTTCAGCCTTTCCGTCGTAGGAGAGCAAGGGCAGCCGTGTCTCGGGAGAAACTACGGCCCACCGTGCCGCGCCCCATTTGCCTGTCGGGATTTCAAGGGGCTTTCCAGCAGGCGATGGAGCCGGGGAACCCTCTTCAAAGAAATAAACCGGCTGTCCTTTCCACTTCGCCGTGCCTCGGTAGTTTTCCGGAGTGATCCAGTCGAGTCCTTCAAAGTCCATCCGCCGGTAATCGAATGATTCCGAGTCGGTGGAGAAGGGGATCATCGCCAGCTTCTTTGTCCCGGGAATGATGCCCGCACGCAGGTTGTTCCAGATCCAGAGCTGCGTCTGCGCTCCCGAGCTCCAATCGGTCGTTTCGCTCAAAACCTTGCCGGTCCTGATGACGGAGACGCTCTGCTTGAGATCGGAAAACACGTAGGGATTCGGCTTTGGCGTGGGAGTCGGGGAGGCGTTGGACTTTGCCTCGTCGCGATACCGATACGTCACCGTCCAGGAAGAAAACTCGGGAAGCCTGGCCAGCACCGGAGACTTCGGAGGCGGCAGGATGTCCTGCGCCGGGGAAAAATGAGCGGAGAGGACGACCAGGGATAAGGCGAGGAGGCGATTCATTCGGTAACGATTTCTGTTTGCATGTCGACGATCTTTCCGGTGAAGCGGTCGATCGCCAGATGAACCCAGAAGCGAGTCTCGCCCTCGACCGTGAACTGGCTGAGGGAGGAGGCGCTCTCAGGATAGCGACCCACCTGCGCGACGAGATCGATGAGGAGATTCCACGTGCGGGTGTTGCCGGAATCAACCAGCGCCCGCATCACGCTTTCCCGCCTTCGCTTGATTGCAGCATCAGCAGCCGTGGAAAAGACGCCGTCCGAGGCGGAGGTGAGCTTGCTGGAGTAGCCACTGTAGGCCTTGCTCCCATCGTAGTTTGTGACGTCGGCGCGATTGATGCCGCTCCCAGAGGGCAGGTCGGCGCCGGTGGTGGAGACAAACTTGCCGACGAGCTCCGCCCTGTTTCGCAGGGGGCCCTTGGTGAGGACTCCGCCCGAGGTGCTGGTGGTGTCGGCTGTCCACGCGGTCAAGGCCTCGGCAGCTTTCCGCGCTTCCGTCGAGTCAAGGATGCCTCCTTCCGCCTTGGAAGCCCCGCTGATGATGGCTTCCAGCACGGAGGTCTGGCGGCTGTTCAGGTTGACCCGCCCGGCTACGGTGACATCGTCGGGAGCGGCGTCGAGTTCGTTCAGGCAAAAGAAATCGAGCAGCGCGGAATCACCACTTTCCGGGGTAAAGAAGTCGAGGTCCTTCCAGGCGACACCGCGAAAGGCGTACCCCATTTCCGCCACGGATCGGAAGGGGCGGTTCAGGATGACGGGGCGGCTGTCATAGTTGCCGGTCGTCAGCGGCAGTCCGTTTGAGCTTCCGGAGGTGAAATACGCCCCGGAAGCGCGGCGGAGCACGCCGTCTGGATCGGTATAGTAGCTCTTGGCACCGGGAATGGCCGAGGTGGTGGAGCCGACTGGGAGATTGACCGCCAGGTCGGAATATCCCTGGGGAATGGCGCTGCCTCCCGGAATTCTCCAGCCCGAGGCCTTTGGAACGCCTCCATTATTATCACCGATCTGGCGGTAGAACACGTCGGTTTTCGAGGTGCCCGATGGGGCGATGGTATTTCCCTGCGGAAACGGATAGATGGGATAGGAGTCAAAGCTCGAGTTTTTGTCTCTTGGGTAGGGAGGATTGTCTGCCGGGGAGTTGAGCGTACCGGTATTCCAGTAGGGCGACGCACGGAAGGTTGGCAGTCCCCAGCGATTCGAGCGAGGATCCGCGCGAACACCTGTCTTCAACCCGCGGTTCGAACTGACGGAGTCGTCGTTGTCTACGATTGCAAGGTTCGCGACGGAGCCCAACGAGCCCCCTGCATAGATATAATCGATGACATCATAGGTCAGATACTCCGGGCTGCTTCCGTAGGGATTTTTATACTGCAGTTCCATGCGGAGAGAATTGCGGATCCCGCCCATGTTGAGGTAGGAATGCGCCGCATCATCCTTCGTGGTAGGCCCCGTCCAGCACCGGCCGGTGTAGAATCCGATGGCTGTCGCATTCAGCGTATCCGGCTGGGTCGGATCATTGAGCTCTTGGGAATCAATCGGAGTGATCGTGCCATCCGGATATCCCGCCGCATTGCTGTCCGGCGGGTAGTTGGGGGATTGAATGCGATAAGGTTCGCGGAATGCGGCCTTGCCGGTGAGTGTGGTGTTGAATGTGATCCAATCCGACCCGGGATCAATTACGGCCTGGATATAAGGTTTCGGGCTGGCATATCCAGAAAAGGGGAATTCCGAAGGATTACCGCTTTGCGACGCGTCGAATCCATCCCACCATGCCCCGGGAGTTGCTGCAGTGGAGCGAATGGTGGGGTAATTGCTTATGGTAACGAGCTGGCCGGTCGAGGAGACGGTGCCAGCGACGACGCGGAATTGTGTCGGAATGTCTGGCGGATTCGCATCTGTAAACGGCGCATGAGGATTCCACAGGATGGGCTGGAGGAGCGTCGCGGTTTCGAAGAATTTCTTGCCGGCAAAACTCGGAGCAGTGGAAAGCACCTTGCTAGTCGGACTGCCCGAAGGTGGGCGATATTCCAGAGCGACATCGCTGTTGATATCCAGTTGCTGGGTGCGGTACCACGCGCTCATCCATCCGTAGAGATAGGGGATGTTCTCCACGCCGGAGATGTTTCGGGCGGGCCGGGTATCTCCATTGGAGCCCACATCAGTATGAATCGTGGTGGGATAGCTGTCGGCGTCGTACTGGTCGATGAGATTTGCGCCGATCTGGAAGATCTGAAAATCGATGTAGCCGTCCACAGCGGGATCGCTGCTGGTAAAGCGTGACTCCGCGCCTTTGCTTTCGTTTCCGCCATTCTGCTTGCCGAGCGAGCCGCTCTCGATCGCTGCCTTGAGCGTTTCAAAAAAGTCCGGCTCGCGCCCGGCGGCGGCCACCTCGTCCAGGGTTTTGATCCGGTAGGTGGCATCGATGTTGTCGGGCGAGGTGTAGTCCCAGCGGAAGTTGTTGGAATCCCAGACTAAACCGAAGTATTTCCTGATGGAGTCTGACTGGGTCCCGACCTGGCTGGGGGATGCCAGCGCCAAGCGGCTGAGCGGGAAGCGACATTTAATCACCGGTTTTCCTGCGGCATCGCGCACGTCCAGCACGGCAGGGTTGATCGTGTCCTGAAGATAGGGGGCCGAGTTGTCATACGCATCATTGCCGCCGAAGCCGGCCGCGGCGGATGCGCTGGCGGGATTCGTACTCGTTTTCAACTGGGCGCCGGTATTCTTCGGCCGGTCGGGATCGGGCCGGAACGACGGCTGCTCGAGGTCGCGAGAGAACGTGCCGAGGTAGCGCAGCGCGTTTTGCAGGGCGGCCTTTTCCGTGTCATCATTGCCCGCCACGCCCTGGGTGAGGAACTGGATGAGCTGCTGGCGGCTGACAAACATGCGGTCCGTTTTTCCGCCGGACATTGTGGTGTTGGCCGTGCGCAGAAATCCCGTCGTGTTGGTGCGCATCATTTCGAAGTAATTCGTCTGCGCCGAAGCGTCGAAAGTGTAGCTTGGGAAAGTGCCGGAGGCCCCGCCGGTGACAAAGTTGCGCCAGCCGACGAGCGCCGAGATGGCACCGGTGGCGAGGCTGTTCGTTCCGAAGATGACCGAGAGATCGGCGGTGGCGAGGCTGCCTTTGTTGGCGATGAGATTGGTGGGGGAGCCGGGAGGGAATCCGGCGGCGTTCATGTCGAGCAGTCCGCCCTCGTCGTAGATGACATAAGCATAACGCCCGACGACCGTGGCGGAGTTGGTTGCGCTCCAGCGCATGCTGGCGTTCCAGGTCTTGGGGTTTGATCCATCTCGTGCGACGAGGATCCAGTCCGGAGCGGTGAAATTCGTCGCGGTCAGGTTCGTGGCGCTGTTGGTGTCGGCCTTGGCAAGCAGCAGGGCGGCATTCCAGCGGTCGACGCTCAGGTAGCGCCCGTTTTGCGACGCATTGGTGGTGGAGACAGGGGCTGCGCGTTTGGAGGGGGGATAGTTGGTGTAACCGGCGCCGGAGAAAAAGTTGCTGCCCGAGCGGCTGATCTTTACGAGATTTTCCAGGCCGGCATTCGTGGTGAATCCGGAGAGCGCAGGCACCATGGTGCCTGCATTCACGGGGTAGTAAACGGGATAGCTGGCGCCATTGGTGGAGATATTGGTCGAGCCGGCCAGGATTTCCTGGCGGAGGTCGCCGATGAGTGTATTCACTGCTCCCTTGGCAAAAACCTCGGCCGCCGCCTGATTCACGCTGGCCTGGGAGATCTGCCGCTGGAGTGAAGAGTACGAAAAATAGGCCAGCACCAGGACGGTGAGCAGGACGATGAAGGCCAGGATAATCACCAGGGACGCGCCGCGCTCGGAGCGTGATGTCATGAGGCGGCTTCCGAGACCACGAGGCAATGACAGGCCGGCGCTACGAAAAGCGAACTTCATGGCTGGGCGCGGGGTGGAGGGAAACTTTTTCACGGTGAAGTCAGCGGGAAGCTCCTTTGGTAAATCCTTACGCGACTGGCTGCGGCGGCGGGGATGTCGGCGTCCTGGGCAAACTGGGAAACGTTGTCCACCGCAGACTGCCAGGTTTCGGCAGGCAGTTTTCCGCCGGAGGGATCGGGATCGGGAAGAGCCGAGGCCAGCTTGCTGGTATTGGTTGCAAGTTTGCGGGATTCCGAATCCAGGATGGCGAGGGTGAGGATGAGGGAGGAGGCATCACCCAGCGGACCGCTTATCGCGGAGGCAGCGGGTTTTGTCGTATAGGTGCCTTTGGTGGTCTGGAAGCAATAGAAGATGCGGAACACTCCCTCGGCAAAGAGGTGGTAGTTGTCGTCGACGCCATCGCTATAGGTGGGCGACGAACCCACGACGGGTTCCCAAGCCTTCGCGATGGTGCTGGCGGCCAGCGGTGTCGAGTTGGTGGTGATGGGCTGGTCCGCGAAGGTCAGGAACGGCTGATTTTCCCAGTTCAACCCCTTTCCCAGGCGCTCAAGCTGGGCCTTGTCGTTGACGCGATACCCCACGAGCGAGAGCTTGTTGAACTGGCGGGAGTCGGTGGTGGACTGAAAGCCCGGGGCCTCGCTGTAGAAGAAGATCGCGTTGTTGCTGGAGGACGTGAGCACATCGAGATCTGTGCGGCGGGGCATGCGCGAGAGATCCATGCCAAACTGCCCAAAGACCTCCCGCGCCTCGGAGTCGGCGCTGAGATGCTTGCGGCTGCTGGAGATCACGGTGTTGCCGCTTTGCACGATGCTCGCGACCATCGCGACGAGAATGATCAATACCGCCGTGGCCACGAGGATCTCGATCAGCGTGAAGCCTCCGGGGCGGCGTTGGATCGGCGGGGGACGCATGGATTTTAATGGGGATGAGGCCAGGAGTTGCATCCAGGCTGACAGGGAGAAAAATTGCGGAAAGCTAGTCGCGAAGCAAGGAGGTGATCACCTCCACCGATCCCGATGCCTTCGTCGGCCATGTGCCGGGCGAGGAGTCGGCATTTGCGGGCCAGGTGACAAGCAGCCGCGCAAGCGTCGGGTTGGCAAAGGCGGGCGAGGCACTCTGGAAGCCGACGCTCAAGCGATAGTACGCCTCTTGCGAGGGTGCGTTGCCGATGGGCTTTCCCTCCTTGGTAAAGTAGAGCGTCTGGGGAGAGGAGCCTGTGAGGGAGATATTGTAGGCCTTCGATATCGTCTGGCCTGAAGGGATGGAATTCAGGTCGGAGAATACCGTCGAGAGGATGCCCCAGGCGGCGGTCTTGCCGACCGTGGTCTGTTCGCTGGTGATGCCGGTCTGCAGGAGACCGAGGATCGCCAGGAGGCAAAATGCGGCGACTCCGAGTGCGATGGAGATTTCCACCAGGGAGAAACCCGCAGGAGGGCGCTGGTCGGGGGAGCGCATCACGGACGATAGACTTTGGCAACGCCGGTCACACCGTCAAGCACCACGACCGCGTTGTTCGGTGACGACCCTTGCGCTCCGGCCAGCCCGATCTCCATCCACTGCGATACCGATGCGGCGCGAGCCTGGATGCTGGCCATCCCCCGGGGGTCAAACTGTACGATCTTGGAAAACGTGACCCCGGCGACCTCAAAGGTATCCTGCGCGGCGAAGGCATCGTTCGCCACCTGATAGGCGCTCTGCACCACAGGGCGCGAGAGGCTTCCGGAGTTAGGGATGTTATCCTCGAGGCGGACATTGGGCATCTTGCGCATCCGGGTGAGGGAGACGAGATTCTTGCTATCAAAATTGCGCGAGCCGCTCTTGGAGCCCATCGCGCTCATGAGGATCTGGCCCTCGCCCGGCTTCGTGGCGTCCATCTGGGCGCGTTCGGCGAAGCCGACGTAGACGAAGGTGTTATTAGCCATCGCATAGGCGCGGGCCTGCTCCAGCGTGCTTGCGATATCGTAGGCTGCCGTGGAGATGTCGCCTGTACTTTTCAGAACATTGAAGGCAGGGACCGACAAGGCCATCATCACACTGACAATCGCCATCACTGTCAACAGCTCGATTAAGCTGAAGGCGCTGCCATTCATCGGTTTGAGGTTTTGATGGGAGCTCATTGGGGGAGCGGATTCTTTACAATGAATATACTTCGAGTCCGTTCTCCCGCTATAGAGGAAACGCCCAAAAACTTTGCATTTTCGTCCAATGGTGGCTTGTGAGCCTAGGGCTTCGGAGGTTCGAAACCTGGGAGGATTTCCGGGACTTGCTTGAAGATGCGAAACGCGGCGATGTCGAGGGTTTGCTGGCTGGTTTCATCGCGGCCCAGGGTGAGAGTGACCTTGTCGGTTTCCTTGCTGCTGGCATCCTCCATCAGCTCAAAGCCGTCAATGACCGTTGCGACCGTGGTCTGGGGATCGAACTGGCCCGCTCCAGAGGTGAGACAGAGGGCCACCGAGAGCGATCCATCCTCCATGGTTTTGAAGACGAGCGCTCCATGATAAATAGAGTCATTTTCGAGGCGGATATCGGAGCGCTTTTCGATCATGGCGCGCTTTCCGGTTTTGTCGCTGTTCACAGCGAGAGACCTCGCGGAGGTGAATATCCTGAGGCCGAGTCCGCCGTCGCCGGGATTGGTCGTCACGGAGATGCCCAGGTTGGCCACCTTGGTGTTCATCTGGAATTTCGGAGCGCCGCTGCTTGAGCTGGCGCGGATGAGGAAGTCCAGGCAGCCGGAGATTTTCACGAGGCCGTTTTCCCGTGTGGCGAGGGACTGGAGCGAGGCCTCCTTGTCGGGAAGGATGCCCAGGCCGACCTGCTTGACCTGCGAGGCGCCATTGAGAGTCGCGCGGAAGAACCGGCTCGGTCCCATGGCCGGCTCGGAAAGGATCTGTACCCTGGCATCGGGCGACTCGGCAGAGGGTGCGCCGGAGAATTGAGGCACGGCTCGCCCTCCCACGCCGGAGGCAATCGTGGCCTTGCTGGAGGCGAAGGCCGGGGTCAGCTTGGAAAGCCCCTCGGGTTGCGACCTCAGCAGCGAGGAGGGATCATCCATGACCAGATCCAGCCCGGCACCGGCCATGGCTGATCCGAGAAGCATGGTGGCGGAGCATGCAAAAACGAAAGCCTGCCGGGAAAAAAACGAACGCTTCTGGGGGAGGAGTGGAGCCATGGTAAGGGGATGGCCTCCAGCATGGGAAATCACACCGGGATGCGCCATAGGAAATTCGCCCCCAGTCTCGACAAATTCAACCGGAAAGGCGCTGGGCCTGCCTGCCTATGGAAAGCGGGCTGGGTATCACCTCAAAAATGGGGCCAACATACGCCTGTTTTGGGGAAAAATCTCGGCTACCGCGTGCCGGACGAAATCGGAATCGGCTTCCTCAGTCTCCACCCGGAAGAATTCAATTTTTCCGGTGCAATCCAGAACTGCGAAGTCATCGGAGCGACCGCGGTGGACGTAATGACCGAAGAGATGAACCACAACCACCTCGGCGTGCAAAATTTCCCGAAGCTCGTTTATATCGAGAGCTCATGGCCGTCCGGGAGCGTAACCCACCCGAGCTGGTCTGGCTGAGCTTAACCCTGCGCCAGACCGCCAGCCGCAGCGCCATCAGCGGGATGCAGGCCGCCACCTGCCAGGCGTATTGACTTGATCGCTATTGCCCGGCCTTGGGAGCCTCGCAGCGTTGCAGCATCGCCATTCCTTTCACGAATAGTTTATGGTTGGAAGGTTCGTGTTCGTCCTGTTAAGGAGTCGATCTGGATGGTGATAAAGTTGCCGCCCTGGCCCGGAGACGTGTTGTCCGGCGTCAGCGTCACAAACGCGTTGGTGGTGAGGCTGGTGGAACCGTCGGGTTTGATGAAGAATGCCCGATAGGCGTAGTTCCGGCCATAGCCCGGCACCGAGTAGGAGGTCGCGGGGGTATTGGTCGATACCGATGCGGTGAAGAGGCTGGAGTAGCTCGCATCGTCCGAGAAAACTATGGGGGCAGGAAAGAAGACCGGCTTGGTGAGCGGAACGGAGTTTGTATCATCCAGCAGGAAACTTTGCATGGCGCGGTAGGTCTGCGGCGCGGCAGTCGAGGGATCGGCGTGGGCGGGGAGCTTGTAAAAACGGACCTCCACCGGGAGATTCCTGCTCAGGGCGGTTTGCCGGGCGAGACTCAGATTGTCGACGATGCTGCGGCCGGCGGCGGAGAGCTTGGTGGATTGCAGGACCTGGTTGATGGCTGGCATGGTCACTGAGGCCAGGATCGCAATGATCGCGATCACCACCAGCAGCTCCACCAGGCTGAAGGCGCAGAAACTCTTGCCTGCTATTGCAGAGTGGGCGGGCGCTTTCATGGTGCGAACTGTTTGGCAAGGAGGACGCGATAGCGATAGAAATTACTTATCGGGGTCGTGGTGGCGCTATCCGCATAGTCTGGGATCAAGGTATCGTTGGGATCGATGTACCGCTCGATCGTCTGCGCTCCCCGGTATTCTCCGGTCACTTTGTCCCGGGTTTCCGACCAGGTTCCCGGCGCGCTTCCCGGCGCTTTCTTCAGCGATTGCACGCGGAAATGGATGGTGAAGGTATTCGACTTGGTCGTGATCCGGGGATAGATCGTTGCGTAGGGCCTTTCCCTCAGGTTGTCGCCGGTGAGGCGCCGGGTGTTCCAGTAGGTGCTCATCGACGAAAGCGTCGCGCCGCTGGGCACCAGCGGCAACTCGCAGATCTCGGTCGCCGACCGGAAAATATCCTTCGCGTCGAAGCGCTGCTGAAAACCCTTCAGGGTCTCGTCGATATTGAGATCCTGGCGGAAGGCGGTGCTGGTGATGCCCGCTGCGCCCTTGTACACAGTGGCGTCGGCATCGCGGACAGAGATCAGCTTTTCCGCTTTCAGCACGGCGCGGATGCCGGTGTCGCGCCGGATATAGTCGAAGGGAAGGATCTGAAAGTTCATATTGACCTTTCCCGCCGTGGAAAGCGGCTCGCTGATGGCGTAGGGCTCCACCACCGGCATCTGAAAAAGATCGAGGAGGAGATGGTCTGCCGGCATCCCGGTGACGCTGCTGCCGTCGCCTTTTCGGTTTTTCGAACCCGGATGCGTCCCGGCAGGGTCGGGGCGGAAGAGGAGCGTCTGCCAGGGACGATTTGCCAGCACGCCGGTTGGCAGGGAGCCGAACATGACGGCGGAAGGGATTTGTCGGTTGGGCGAGAATGTGCCGGGATCATTTCGCAAATACCGCAGGTCGTCGTAATATGCCACTTTGGTCCCGCTGGAGGTGTCGCCTTCATCAGGTTTATTGATGTAGGGGCCGTCGCGCTGGTTTCCGAAGCCCGTATCCCAGTCGCCCGGGATGTCTCCGCTGGCAAAGGGGGTTGCTTTTCCCAGAGCCACCCCGGATGAGGAGGGATTGCCCAGGTCCCAGACCTGCCCCTGCATGGCATAGCCGGGGGAGGTTCCCGAGCTGCCGTACTCGGTTCCTGATACGCCGTAGTAGGATACGTTGACCAGCTTGCCGACCGTCGCTCCGCGATACGGATTTCCCTGTCCCGTCCGGAGACTGTGGGCCATGGGTTTACCGGACAGGAGGTAATTCGCATGAGGCGCGAAGAGATTGTCCGCTGCGGTGACCGTGGGCCGTGCAGCGATGAGGCGTATGTCACCGGGACTCGCCTCCACGCTCCGCACGATGTCTCCATCGACGATCCAGCAGGCTCCCGCAAAGCTGCTCGTGCCGCTCGCGATGCTGGAGTTGATCCGGTTGTAGAAGGAACGGAAATCCGGCTGGGTGCTATCTGGTACATTATTGGGAGCCAGCCTGGGTGTGGGGAAGCGATTGGCGGCCTGCGTCGCAGCCGGAAAGTCCAAAGTCAGGGTTTGAACGACCGCACTGGACGCGGCTTCCAGAATCTCGACTGTCACCGAACCTCCCGAAAAGTTGAAGAACTTGTCGGTCGCGGCCGTGGTCGCATTCGCCGGATCAGGCAGGTCGATGGTCTGGCTGACAAAGGGATACCGATTAGCCCCCGACCACCCTTTCCCATACGCAAGCATGCTATATCCCATCGGGCCGCCCACGAAGTTTTCCAGGTTGAAGGCATTTGTCTGCGGCGGGTTAAGCGTCGCGGAAGCTGGGAACCCCATCGGCGACATGGCATCGTATGGCGTTCCCGCCCATTGAAACCCATCCAGTCCAGTGACCCGGATCTTGAAATACGGGTAGACGCCGACAAATCCGAAGGACGGATCAAACATCTCCAGAAAGAACGCAGCTTGGACCCGCAGTTTTCCCGCGGGAACGCTGCTGTCAGTGGAATTTGTCGCCGTACCGATGAACTGGAAAAAGGCCTTCGACACGGTCGGGAAACGTCCAAATCCCCGGGTGTTTGTTGCGGTGTCCACGATGGGAATCACCTGGCCGCCTCCGGATTTCGTACCGGAAAGGGGGCCTGCAAAGGGAACGAATGACGAGTCCGTCTTGGTCACCGGATCTCTCAGGTTGATGCACCGGATGTAATCAAAGATCTCGGTAAAGATCTGATCAAAATCACTCCCGTATTTGCTCTGGAAGTCTCCCCCGAAGCCCGGGATGGGGTGTGACGCGTTGTCCTTGAGATAATCCAGCAGCATGCGATTGCGTCCCAGACCGGAGACCGAGGCCGTGGGGGGAAGATCGGCTGTGGCGCTGGTCGGATCACTCCTTTGGAAGTAAAACCGAAACGGAGTGTTAAGATCAGTCCGCATTGAGGAGCAGAAGGCAAAGAGCTGGTCGCGAGCCGTCCTATGGTCGGAGTTTTCATTTGCGCTGACGGGCCAGATGTCCACACGCGGACGATTGAAGAGATTCACCTCGGGCGAACGGCTCGTCGTCGTGGCAAAGAACCTGGCCTGTTCGATGACTTGATCGAGTGCATCGGGGGTTGCGGAGCCGGCCACCAGCATGTTCGTGAGCCGCTCTTCCAGCGACATGCCGGTCGAGAAGAGGAGTTCGTCGACCGTGGCGTAAAGCCTGTTGGGCTCGATCGTGATCGGGGTCGTCGTGGCAACCGTTCCTCCCTTCGAGCCTCCTCCGGCGACCCGCGGGGTGAACTTATAGATGCTCTCCGCGGCAAGGGTGGAGAAGATCGTGCTGAGCGAGGTCATGGCCGGGTGGCCGGGATAGCGCTGAAACTCGTTTTGCACCGCCTGGCACTTTGCCAGCGCATCTCTATCGTACGTCGAGTAAAACCTTGGCATGTCCATGTAGCTGCCCTCCGAGGCTGTATTGACGTTTACCTTGCAGCTTTCGTCATCCGTCCAGAAGGCGATGCGCCCGACGATCTGGTTGGTCGCCGAGGCTCCCGCGACGGTTGCTTCGCTGGAGGTCGATGACGTGGGGGCCGAGATTTTTCCGTTTTCCAGCACATAGAGCCATTTGACAGGCATGGGGACGGGGTTGGCCCCGCTTCCCGCTGCCGTCGGCGCGGATGTGCTGATCGAGAACCCGCTGATATCGGCCGCCCCGTTGCTGTCGGCGTCGTAAGTCTTGCTCCCGGAGATCGTGGCCAGGTGATTCCCATCCAGGATCGGGTAGACGACATTGGTGGCGGCTGCTCCAGGGAGCCTGATGGGCTGGTTGAGATCGGTAAAGATCGCCGGCTGCGTGCTCCAGGTGGCGGGTATCTTGCTGTCGGTCGCGGAGTAGTCAAAAGCCCCAGGGGTGGTCATCTGGGTCCACGAATACAGCTTGTATGCCAGGACCGGGTTTCCCGCCGTGTCATAGGTGCGGATCATGCCCGGTTGCGAGGCCCAGGCGAGGGTATTACCGGATGAGTCGACGCCCTTCGTTGCCTCCGAGATCTGAGCGATGGCGAGGTTTACGGCGGTCTGCGAGAGCAGCCTGGCATTTGCCCCCTGCGAGTAGACCTTGGAGGATTGCAGCTCCGTATTGACGCTGGCGAGAAAGGCCAGCGCCAGGGCGGCGAGCAAGACCAGGCTTGCCAGGACGATGACCAGCGCCATGCCCTGGATCGATGAAGTCCTCCGTCGCATTTTCATGAGCTCCATTTTGCGTTGCGCAGGGCGACTGTGGTGCGGAAGATCCGGTACGTGATATGCTTTTCCGCGAGGGAGCCGGCCAGGGTGTCCAGGTCGATCTGGAGGGAGGATGGATTACCGAAGAGTGAACCCGCAACCAGCGCCGGGGCCGATGAGCCGGTACACCACCGCGCGGCGGATGACTCGTCGATCGCCACCATCACGACCTCTACGAGCGGGGGCAGTTGATTGCTTGTGGCGGGTTGCGTCCCGCCGGAAGTCGGTGTCCATGATCGGGAGTCGTACTCGTAGTCGGTCGTCAGCTCCCCTCCCTGCGAGGTCCGGGGGATGATGACCAGGGCGATGACATTGTCGGCGATCTGCCGCACGGGCGGGGCGGGGGAGGCGATCGCGCTGGTAAACCAGCCCGTCCCGGAGCTGCTCGCATACACCGCGAGATTCTGGCTGGGCTGGAGGAACTCCATGAGGCGAAAGCGATATCTGGCCTTTGGCTGGCTGGGCAGCGAGGCGAGAAAGTCCGGGCGGGAATCGTCAATGCTATAGGTTACGAAAAAACCGCAGGCGTTCAGGAGCGATTCCAGATTCTGATAAGACTGCGAGCTGGAGTATCCGGCCGGTGTCTGAAAAAACACCGCCTGCGTCAGTTGTGCGCTGACCAGGGATTTCCCGGAAATGAAATGCAGGTCGGACTTTCGATAATAGCGTTTCGGGTTCTGGTTGCTGTCGTACTCGTAATCGTAATAGTTGAAAAGCGTCGCTTCGCCGAGAGTCTGGGTGATGGCCTCAAATGCCGCCCGCGCCCGCTGAAAGGTCTCGATCTTTGAACTGGCGCTCTTCCAGGCGGCGCTGGTCTGCTGCGTGATGCTGAAGATGACTCCAAGAATGATCACGAGGACGGCCGACGCCACGAGCAACTCCACAATAGTGAACGCACGGAGATGCGCGTTACCGCCTCTTTCGAGGCGATGGGAGATGGCCTGTTTCACTGGGGTCAGCGGCTCCGGGGAACGATTACGAAATAAGAGTTGGTCGTTTCCGGATGGGTGGATGAACTGATCTGAATGGGAACCTTCCTCGCGGCCTCCGAGTTTACGAGGTCGCCGGCGTCCAGCGCCTCGGGTGCAAGGACCCGGGCGGTGTAGAGGCGTTGCTTGTCGGATTCGGCCACCTTGTTGCCTTCCTGATCGAAGCAAATGTTGGTGGACGCGAGATTCGTATAGTCCGACCGCATGAGCTCACCGCTCACCGCCTGGACGATGGTGGTCTCCACCGTCAGGCTCATCGCTTGTCGGAAAGTGCCGAGACCAACTGGTATCAACCCCAGGATGCTTAGCATGGCAAACGAAACAATCCCGATGGCGACGACGCTCTCGACGAGTGTGAATGCGGCGGAGCATCGGCGGCTGGACGATCTATCGTGCCGGGCAGAGATATTCGTGGGGGGGCGAAACATCTTTAGGGTAAACGGTGAAACTAATTAGGCGGAAGTCAAGGAATTGCGCTTGATGAAGTCGACGATGTCCTGAGCCTGGCAGAAGGCCAGTCCCGACACGGTATCTGCCGATCCGTAATAGATCGCGACACGCCCGGTGTCGCCGTCGCAGAGGGCGGCGACAGGGAAGACGACGCCCGGCACATAGCCGGTCAGCTCATAAGGAGTCTCCGGCAGGAGAAGGCATTGATTTAGGCGGTAGCGGACCACCCAGGGCTCGTCACGGTCGAGAATCATCGCGCCCATCGCATAGATGTAGCCGTTGCAGGTGCCTGCGACGCCATGGTAAAACGCGAGCCAGCCTTCATCGGTTTCGATGGGAGCAGGCCCGGGTCCGATCTTCTTGTCCTCCCACCATTTCCCGGATTTTCCCATGACGTGCCGGTGTCTGCCCCAGTGCACCAGATCGTCGCTTTCGCTGAAGAAGATGTCTCCAAACGGAGTGTGCCCAGTATCGCTCGGGCGGTTGAGCATGGCGTATTTGCCTCCGATCTTTCGCGGGAAGAAAACCCCGTTGCGGTTGTACGGCAGCAGCAGGTTATCGAGCTGCTCGTAGCTGCGGAAGTCCTTCGTGCGGGCGAGGCCGATGGTCGGGCCATGGTATCCCATGCACCAGATAACATAGTACCAATCCTCCAGCTTAACGACGCGGGGATCGTAGGCGTAGTGAAAGTCGCCTTTCTCAGGATCGCCATTGTGCAGGCGGATTTCTTCCGGCTCGATCGTCCAGTGGATGCCGTCCTCGCTCCACCCGGTATGCAGGTGCGGCATGCGATCCTTGTAGTCGACCCGAAAGACCCCGGCGAACTTTCCCTCAAAAGGAACCACCGCACTATTGTAGCAGCCAGTGGCCTTGGCCAGCGCCCGCCGCCCGATGACCGGGTTGCCAGAGTAGCGCCACACGAGATCAGGGCAGTCGCTGGGGCGGTTTTCCCAAGGGAGATTCGGAATCGAGGGGCAGAGGAACTTCATATCTCTCGTAACCTTTGATGCGCCCGACCGCTTTATCCAGTGGCGCGTAGGTGGACAGTCAACTGGGGACACCACCGGCTGCGGAGAAGCCTTTAGCCCGACGACGGTCGATCAGGTGGCCGACGCTTTCACCTTCCGGGAAGGCTTGCGAGGACGAGAACCCGGGACGATTGCCTTCTTTTCCAGCTTGTTGCAAACGGTCGGGCCTTCCCTCCAGATGCTCTTGATCGAGACCGTCTTTGGATAAGCGGGAAGGCCGAACTCGTTGTTCTGTAATTGCGAGATGACGAGATCCATCCCGGCCGCTCCGATTTGCTTTGGCTGACGGTCGACACCAGCCCACGGAGCGTCTGCATAAAGGCGGTGGAGCGAGGCATAGCCGAGTTCTTCCGGGACGCGATAGCCCAGTTCCCTTGCCAGATACAGAGGTTGCTCGGTGTTGCTGAGGATGGCATCCGGCTTCCATTTCTCCAGCCATCGGGCAAAGAGCTCCTTGTCCCATGGCGTATCCCTCGCGATTCCCGGAACGAGGTAGGGAGGGATGTTGAAATGGGACGGGGTATGATACTGCCAGGTCAGGAAACCTGAGATCCAGCCGTGGTTGGTTCGTTTCTCGTATATCGCCATGTTTGCGAATGCGATCCGACGATGGCCGAGCTTTTTCAGGGAATGAAGGGCAAGCTGCATTCCTTCGATATAGTTATGCGTGGCCCGGTGGAGCTCGGGTTTCAGGACGGTCAGGCCCAGCGTGGCGCAGGCAAAAAGCGGCCAGTTCAGCGTGACGTGACCGACCCCGCGCGGCAAAGGCGCCATGAGCACGCCGCGAATGCCGCGGGCGTAAAGGATCTTGCTGAGACGTGCTCCGCTTAGTCCCGGCTGCTTGGCCCAGAAGGTCTCGACCTCATAGCCAAAATGGCTGGCGCGCTCGCAGGCGCCGTTGAAGTAGTCCGATTCGTTGAGATTCTTTTTCCATTCGTCCGGGGTGTTCCAGAAGGTGAGATAGGCGATCTTTTCCACGCCGCGCGCTTTCCGCACGGTGCGCAGTTGGTTCATCAGCGCGGAAACCACGGGGTCGCGCTGATAGCCGGATTCCTGCGCCAGCCCGATGATCCTGTCCCGGACTGCTGCCGAGATGCGCGGGTGGTTTCGCAGGGCCAGCGAGACGGTGGTGCGCGACACGCCTGCGATCTTGGCGAGTTCTCGGATCGTGGGGGAGGACATGCAGGCTGGGGGATGCGCGACGTTCGCGCTTTCAAAAGCAAATGTCAGAAGGCGTCGGCAAATCAATCCCAAACTCTGCGAGCGGACCGCCTTCCTTCATTCTCTGCAAACAAGAGTGCGGCTAATTCAGCTTCGCCCGGCCCCAGCCGCCGCGATCACTGGAGTTGCGGGACGAGCCGTTCCACATGAGCTGGCGCCTCCGGGCGAGGCCGTCTTCGCTGTCGTCGACCGCGATATCAAACAGGATCTCCGCGCCTTTCGACGGTACGATATCGAGCGCTTTCCAGGGAATCGCCGCCTCGATGGTATACCCCTTGGTGGTTACATTATCGGTTACGGCGATCCTGGTGCCGGCCGGCTGCATGGTTAGCTTCGCAAAGTGAATCGAGGGCTGGACCCCTGCGCCGAGCAAAATCTGCCGGTCGCTGAAGCGAAGCTCGCCCGCTTCCTCCGGGTCCTCATAGCCGATGAAAAGTTCGACGCCGTCGCCCATCCACAGGCTGCCTGCCGCGCGACCGTTCTGGCGTGGAGTGCGGTCGTTGACGTCCACCAGGAGATAAAGATAGGTCTCATCCCAGCAAAAGCGGCAGGTGGCGGAGAATGTTTCTTCCACGGGTCCCAATGAGACGTTCTTTGAGGTAAGGGTTTCCGGTGGGATGCCGGGCCAGCCGCCCGATGCCCCGTCGATCTGGAGTCCTTCGGTTGCCTTGGCCACGGCCATGACCTTCCTGCCGGAACCTCCCCGCCCGGTGAACCGGGGATCATCGAACTGAAAGGGGGCGCGCTTGGCGAAGATGATGTCGTAGATCTCGTCATTCGTGATCTTTGCCTCATTCACAAACGGCAGGTACGGGCGGTCCGTCACATCAACGAGGCCGATGTTTCCGCCTTCTCCCCGGAACCCTTCGAACCAGCGCCCGGTAATCGCTTGATCGACATAGGAAAACCACTGGCTGCCTATGACGAAGGGCAATGCCCCGACAGTCTCGACATAGTTGCGATAAGCGAGGCCCCGCTCCCGCTGGCTGGACACCTCCTTGCCTCCGGCGAGACCCTGATCCGTACAGGTATAGTGCCACTCGCTCAGCAGCATCGGACGCTCCGAACTCCAGTCATGAATGCGCTGCAAAAAAGAGGTTTCGATGGCATAGGTGTAGTAGTTGACGCTGATGACATCGACATACTTGGCCGCCGTGCTAACGAGGATCTCGTTGTTGGCCGTCCCGGGCTGCCATCGGCTGCCGAGCAGGAGATGGTTCTGGTCGTATTTCTTGAACAGCCCGGATACCAGCGCGTAATAGGTATCCGCGAAGAGCGCGTAGAACTCCTTCATGTCGCCCGCTGCCTCGCGGGTGGAGACCTCCAGCGGAGTGTCGATCATTGCGTCAAAGGAAGGGAGCGGCGTCTTCGTCTGCCATGCGGTGTTGAATCTGGCGATATCCTCCCCGTACTTGGCACGCAGCAACTCAACGAGCCGCCGTTTCGATGCGCTTTTGCCATCGAGCGAAGGGATGACCTTGGGCAGGTTTTCAAACAACTGCTCGTTCCCTAAGAAATACCCGATGATCAGAGGATCACTGGCCCGTTCCGGGAGGCGCTTGGCGAAGGCCGCCTCCAGCACTTTCGCCGAGGCGGGATCGAAGGGGTCAAACAATCGGTCGATCCCCTTGACGGGCGGCAGCCCCGGGAGGTGGTCCGTGGGCAGCATCAACGTATAGGGAAAGGAGAGTTTTCTCATCGCCGCTGTCGGCGTGGTCCACGCTCCGCCGCTGTTGAATCCCCAGGAACGCAGTCTTTTGACGACCTGGGCCGACCACTCCTCCTGGTCAAAGGGTTTGCCAAACTTGCGGATCCAGTTGACCAGATAATACGACAAAGCTCCCGGGCTGCCTGGCCGCCAGGCGGAGGCAAATTCATCGCCGGGTCTCGGCACGAACTCAAAGACCTGCTCGCGCCCCTTGACGAGGGTATAGTCATCCAGCGGAGTAAGAGTGCAGACGCCGAGTTGGAAAAAGGCATTGCCCTCGGGGGTCACAAATACCCAGCGCCCTGCCGCCTGCTCGACATGGAAATATCCCGTCTTGCGCAGGTTGAGCGACTGCTGGCTTCCCGCCAGACCTCCGTACTGGTCCAGGGAGGTATTTCCCGGATGCTCCGGCTCTCCGGATTCTTTCACCCCATCAGCGCGCAGCTCTTCCTCCGAGTGAATTTTCCCGGGATACTCCACGCGGTTGCTCTGTCCGAACCGGTCCACCAGCGGCGTGGCGTCCGGATCGGCCAGGGCTGCGGTGAGGCAGAGGAGGGGGAGGAGTGCCGTCAGGCCGGGGCGAGTCATAGTCGCGGTATTATGAATCGTCGGCATCCTAACCCAACGGGCGCAAAGATTGACAGTCAAACCGGGTGCAATGATCCCCCATTTCTATGCGTGACTGTCAAACAGCGGGTGCGTTGCGAACTGGCAGTCTCAGCGCATTCTCGATGGAAACCTGCACACGTCGTCCATGAATACCTCACATTCCCCCACTCATTCTTCTCGCCGGAGCGTCTCCCTCAGGACCTTGTCGGCTCTGTCTGCCTTGGCCGTCAGCTCAGCTTCTGCCGCGACAGTTTACTGGGATCCCAGCGGCACAGGCACCTACACCGGGGACGGAACCTGGGACACCACCACGGCGGAATGGCAGGCTGCTGCGACAGGCGGGGGAACGCCGTCGACCTGGAGTAGCGCGAATGTCGCCGGTTTCGTGCGCGGAACGAGCGGCACAGTGACCGTGGACGGAGCGGGCGTCACGGCGGCAGGAATCACCGTCGGGCCCACGAGTGCGGGTACCTCCGGCGCAGCAAGCTACACATTCCAAACGGGGGCGCTCACTCTTTCCACAGGCTCCTCAAGCACGGCCATCAGCGTCAGTAATGGATCGTCCGCGACCTTCAACAATGCGCTCAACTTTTCCGGCGGCAACCAAAAGGTCGTGATTCAATCCGGAGCGAGTTCGCTCACGATAGCTGGGGGCATTCAGAATACGAACGCCAGCGCCGACACTCTGACCCTCAGCAGCTACTCGGCTGCGGGAGTCATCGATATCAGCGGGGCGCTGACGAAAAGCAGCACGTCCAATGTCTTCAACCTCGTAATCGGAGAGGGTGCTGGCGGCTCTTCTGCCGCGTCGACATTCAAGCTCGGAGGCAATAACACCGGCATTACCTCCTCCAGCACGCTGCGGATCGAGCGCGGTGTCCTGGTGCTGAACAACTCCGGGGCGCTCGGCACGGCAGCCTCGCTGAGCCTAGGCGGCAACAGCGGTGCGACGGCGGATTCGCAGCAGGTGCTCATCGGCACGAGCGGAGTCACCATTGCCACTGCCATGACATTGAATAGCGCGGATACCTCGGACACCCGCACCATCGGAAGCAGCATCACCAGCGGCACGGCGACCTTCTCGGGTATGCTTACGATGGCTGGCACCGGGGTATCTTTGACCTCGGCCTCTGGAGGCACCACTGTCTTCAGCAGCCTCGTCACGGATGGATCGGAGTCTCGCGCCGTGACCAAGATCGGCGCGGGCATCGTCAGCCTGACCCGGGCGGCGGGCAACACCTACGATGGCGGCACCACGGTGAGCGCCGGCACCCTGCTGGTCAGCAACACCTCGGGAAGCGGTACGGGCACGGGTGCCGTGAGCGTGACGGCTGGCACCTTTGGCGGTACGGGACAGGTCTCCGGAGCTGTGACCATTGGAAACGGCACGGGCGGCAGCGATTCCTTCATCGTCGCCGGAAACGGTTCCATCGGGACATTTACCACGTCGAGTTCGCTGAGCCTCAACTCGGATGCCACATTCACCTTCGAGCTCAACAGCTCGGCGGCGACCGCGGACAAGCTGGTGGCCAATGGCGTCGTGCTGAATGCCTCCAGCGTATTCGCTTTCTCCGATCTCGGGGCGTCTGTTCTCACCCTCGGAACAGCGTTCACCATCATTGATAACACATCGGCCTCGGCGATCTCGGGAACTTTCTCGAACCTCACGGAAGGCGAGACCCTGACCATCGGCTCCAATCAATTCGAAGCCACCTACCTCGGCGGTACGGGTAATGACCTGGTGCTGACCGTTGTCCCTGAGCCTTCCGCCACGCTCCTGCTTTCCTTCGGGCTTTGCGCGGTGATCTTCCTGCGTCGCCGCGTCAGCTAGCATATTCGGATTTCATCCCTAAAGCGGTTCTCTCGAACAGGGAGAACCGCTTTTCCTTTTTTCAGAACGGCCCCATGTTGACTGTCAACTTATCGTTCCCTTGTTTCATGGATCGGGCGGAGGCACCGTGCTCCTGTGCGAACGCGAAATGCGCAGCACGTTCCCTCACCTCATGAATCGTCTCGTCACCCAACTCTTCGCCCTTGTGGGCGTCATCTCACTCGCGCACGCCCAGGCCCCCGATCCGGAAGTGTCAGCCACGGAAAAGGGAATAGCCATCAAGGGCGAAGCCGGTTCGTTTCTTCTCGTGCCAGCCGCGCTCCGTCTGACCGAAACGAATTACGAAGGAGAGAAGCCGGTCCTCGAACTCGCGGGCGACAATACGCTGGTCGCGAAGTTCCCGAGCGGCGCGGAGATTCGGCTGCAGGCCTCCCCGGAGGACAAGGCGATCGAGGCTTCATTCTCCGGCGTGCCTGCCGGGGCGTGGGCCTTTGTCTTCCAGATGCAGATCCCGATCGACTTTTCGCGCGGAGGCAGGTTCTCCCTGGGGACAGCGCCGCTGCAGGACTTCCCTGCCGACTATTCCAAGCAGCTCCTGGAGCAGAAGACAGCGAAGCAGTTCACCCTCGTGAATCCGGCCGGTATCGGACTGACCCTCGCCGCCACCCAGAACTTCATGCAGGTGCAGGATAACCGCGCCTTCCAATGGCCTGTATTCATGTACATCTATACCTACGTCTTTTCCTCAAACCCGGGCGGATCTTCCTTCCGGATTCATGTGGAGTCCCTGGATTCCGCGGCAACCACCCATTAGGCCGACTGGCTATCGCTTCCTCTTTTGCATATGCGTTTATTGACTAAACTCCTGGTTCTTTCCTGCACCCTGGTACTGGCCTCATGCGAGGTGAAAGTTAAGAACGTCCCTCCTCCAGCGCCTTCGCCGTCTCCCGCTGCGGAGACTCAGCCGACCCCGAGCGCGAAACCTGCACCTTCAGTAATCCCTGCCGCCACCGCGGTGCCTGCTTCCCCGACTCCGGCGGTAACGACCGTCCAGCCTTTGCAGAATGTGCCGAACGATAATGCCAAAGCGCCGCACATCGCCGTTTTCAAGGGAAGCGTGGATGGCGTGAAAAAGCCTTATGGCGCGCAGAACAACGCCGCCTACGCCGCATGGCTGAACCGTAATGTCGTCTGGGCTGAGGATACGCAGCCTGGCGCTACCTGGGACAATATGACCGGCCAGACCTGGCAGCTCGCTCCCTGGTCCAACTGGAAGAAGGTGGTGCCCGGGCGCAGGCTCATCCTGAATATCTGCATCATTCCTGGCCCGTGGGACGGAAGCGGACCCCAAACCGGGAAGAATGCTGGCATACCAGTCAGCCTGGAGGACGGCGCTGCGGGCAAGTACAACGAGTTTTACAAGAAACTCGCGGAGAACCTCGTGAAATACGGTCTGGAGGATTCCATCCTCCGCCTGGGCTGCGAGTTCAACGGCGGCTGGTTCGCCTGGAGAGCCCAGTCCGATGCGAAGGCAAAGGCTTTCGCAGGCTACTTCCGCGAAATTGTCAAAACCATGCGCTCTGTCCCGGGCGCCGAGGGATTGAAATTCGATTGGAATGTCGGTTTGGGATGGTGTTCCTTTGACCCTGAGAACGCCTGGCCGGGCGATGAATACGTCGACTTTGTCGGTATTGACACTTACGACGATTGCTATGCTCCCAACACGTATCCTTTTGCGAAAAACGCTTCAGAGGCGGAGAAGGACCGCATCCGGAAAAAGGTCTGGCACGACCACATCCTGAGCGGCAAGTTTGGCCTGAACTACTGGAGGGACTTTGCCCGGAAACATGGCAAGCCCATGTCGTTTCCCGAGTGGGGCGTCAACAACAAGCCGGACGGCCACGGCGGAGGAGATAACCCCTATTTCATCGAGCAGATGTATGAGTTCATCAATAACCCGGAGAATAACGTCGCCTATCATAGCTACTTCGACTATCAGGCGGGAGACGGACATCATCAGCTTTCGCCAACGCGGGATGGCAAGATCGTGACGGAGTTCCCCCGGGCCGCCGAGAAGTTCCGGGAACTCTTTAGCCTGCCTCCTGCTTCCGGTCAGGCGGGAGCACCGCCGCAGCCGCTTCCGGTGGACTGAGCGCCATGTTGCCGCTTCCGGTGCCAGGCATTTACGATGCAAGGAACGTTTCTTGCGGCGAGATTGGGAAAGGGGCGATCTCGCCGGCCTGCGCGATCTTTTCAAAAATACTGAAAGCACATAGATTGGTTGTCCCGTTATGAAAAAGTTCCGCTTCGCCTTGCTGTTTCTATTTTTAACTGGTGCTTTATTAAGTGCAGGGCTGTTGAAAAACGCCGACTTCTCCCAGGGTACGGAAGGGTGGAAGCTCGAAACTTCTGAGGGCGTCAGTGGACAGGCCAAGGTGCTGCCGGGAGAATACGAGGGGAAAAATGCCCTGGTGCTCACCTTCGGGCCGGGTGATCCGAAGCCGTGGGGTGCGTGGATTTCCTCGGAGAACATCGTAGTGGAACCGGGGAAAAACTACGTGCTTCGGTTTGTCGCCCGTCTCGAGGGCGGCCGTAAGGCCAGGAAGGTTTGCTTCGTGGAGGGCGTGAAGGAGAATCGGTCTATTGATCGGCAGTCTTTTGCTCCCGACATGGAGTGGCAGGAATATGTCTTCTCCTTTATCCCGACCCAGAAAGAGCTGCATATCACTATTGGTGACATCGGATGGCCCGATTCGACCCTGTATATATCGGGACTGACATTCGAGCAGGAATAGATCGTTTCCGTTTGGATTGATGTAATCTGGCCCGGAGTACCGTCGCCGCTCCGCAATCGAGCGGGGCATCAGCCATCTCAAGCACCAATACCGCTTCCTGCGCCGCTTCCTCAAAGGCTTCGCGGGCGGCCAGATCGACCTCCTGCTGGCAGCATTCGGCAAAGCTTTTCGCAGCTCTGCTATTTCTCCTGGGTGGCGGCTTTGAAGATCAGATAGGGCGCGGAGTCGATGGATTTGTTGGCCGCGATACCGGGCGCGATCTGGAGCACGTGGGCGCGTCCGGCCCCGTCGTTGTCGTTGACGGCAAGGTTGAAGCGAATTCCCTCGCGTGCGGTCGTGTCATCGAGGCCGAGAGGTTTTCTTGGGAGCCGGATGGTATAGACGCGTCCTTCGCCCTGCTTTTCGACAGCCAGCCGGATGCCCTGCACGATATCTGGGGCGTCGGGAGGCGCCGCCCAGACGTTGACGAGGGGTTCTTCCGCATCGGACTGGGCGAACCCGAGCTCCCAGGAACCCTTCTGCCCAGGCACGGCGATGAGGCATTGCACGCTATCGCCCATCCACATGTCGGCAGCCGGGCCGGGCTGCCGGTGTTTGTTATCAGTCACGGCGACGCGCATGACGAGATCGTCCTTATCGAGTTCGAAGGTCGCCGTGGCGCTCAAATCGTCCGGCCCCTTCCAGCGATATGGCTTCAGGTGGGGATCGGCCTCGATGAAGGAGGTGAGCTGTTCGCGCCGATCGAGGATGACATCGGGAGTCCGCTCGGAACCCAGGCCGGGAGGCACGGCGATGGTTCCGTAGTGGACAGGCACGAGCAGGCTGCCGTGATAAGGCTGGCCGACGAATTCATAGGAGATCTTCACCTTGCCATTGCGGCCGAAGACATAATTCGCATCCCCGGGCAATCGCACGGTGATGGTCGAGGTTGCGCGCCCGGACGCGGGAACCTCCACGCTCGCCGGGGCTGCTTTCACCAGGCGCATCGTACCTGGGAGTGTCCACGTCGTGTTGATTCTTACCGGCGTGGCGACGGGATTGGTGAATTCGCACGAGATCGCGATTTCTTCGCCGGGGCCGCCGAAGAAGGCGCGGGAGGGTCCGGCAAGCAGTCCCGCCGGAGCGATGGCGGAGGCGTTTTCTGCGAGGATCAACCGAGGCTCCTTGCTGGAGGTGACAACGCCGAGGCCGTTGAAGGGCGGAAGCGGCGAGGTATTGCCATTGATGTCGATCTGGGTGGCTTTGGCTGCCCCGGGCATGCGCAGGAGGATCTGCTCATTCTGTGTGCTGAGGTCGTCGTTCCAAAAGACGAGCAACTTTTCGCGTTCGCCACCGAAGAGGAAGAACCAGCGGCTCGGTCCGGCGTCCAACTGTTGGAGAAACCGTTGTGGGGCGACATATCTGGCGAGGGTGTTGAAGGCCGCGTAGGCCGGCTTGGGTTCCAGCGCATGCGTGAGCAGCCCGAAGTTGTGCTCCGGGTCGGCGGGATCGTTGCCGTCGTTACGAAGATCGTACCAGAGATACCCGATCGCGCCGCGAGCCTGGGCAAACGTCGCTTTCTTTACCAAGGTGGCCGCCTGTTCCTTTTCCGAGCCGGGCATGGAGTAATCGGCGGTCTCGTTGAAAAAAATCGGCGGTACGGGTTTGGGCAGCGAGGCGCGCAACGCCGCGTACCGTTCATCGACGACCTGGGCAAAGCGGTCGAATGGTCCGTGCTCGTGGATCGCATGGACATCCAGGGTGGGGCCGAGGGCTGTCATCGTTCGCTGCTGGAGGTCGGGATTTTTTTTGCGGGAGGGATGGTCCTGGAGGGTGGCGAAGCCTCCGCTCATCACCACGTTGGCCGGATCGGCTTGGCGAAGCTCGTCCCGTGCGATGGTGAGCAGCGTGAGGTAATCCTCGGTCGATCCGCGCCAGAAACCCTCGAGGTCGGGTTCATTCCAGGTTTCCCAGAGATGGATGCGACCGCGATAGCGTGTGGCGTAGGTCGAGACAAAGTCGCGCCAGGCGGTGGCATCGGGCATGGCGCGATTCCAGTCGAGCCAGTCGGGCGAGGCCTGGGCGGATGCCGGGGCCGCCCACTTCGGGGTGAAGGCGAGGAGAGCCTCGATTTCCATCCCGAGGCTGGCCGCCTTCTCCACGATATGATCCATTACCTCCCACTGCCACTGGCCCGGCTGAGGCTGGATGGCGGTCCAGTCGGAGCCGGTGCGCATCACCTTGCAGCCAATAAAAGCCGCTGCCTCAAGCTCGCGATCGATCTCAGGCCGGGAGAGCCGCTCGGTATGGGAGACGATGCCAAGGCGGAACTCGGGCTTCGTCGCGTTCGGGCCGACCGGGGCGAGATAGGCAAAGGAAATCTTCCCTCGCGTCTGTGTATCGGTAGGTGCGCGCGGGCTGGCGGCGTACTCGACCGACCATACGCCGAACTCGCGCTCCGTCATCGGCCAGGAAACGATCTGTGTTTCGCCGGCGGCGAGATACAGGTCCCGTGAGACATCCTCCGCCTCTCCGGAAGGCGAAATCAATCGTGCGGCAAACCGGACGTCGCACGGAGCCGCCTCGCTGTTTTTCACGCGAAACCCGAAGTCCGCCGCTCCCGCCGGAGTCACCACCGGCCAACCGCGCTCCCACGGGATCTCCACTCCGATCTGCGCGGCGGCGAGCGGATGGAAAAACGCGCTGAAGAGCGCGACGGGCGCAAGGGCGGTCAATCGCATGCAGGCTAGTCCGATACCTTGGTCACGGAGAGGTCGTCGAAGAGCAGGGCACCGCCCTCCGTCTTGCCGCCATGGAAGGGCACGGCAAATCCCAGGAACTTGATGGGAAAATCGACGGTTTCATTGGCGTTCTCGCCCCAGGATTTGACGGTCTCGGAGACGGGCTTGTTTGTGTCAAAACTCCATTTGATCTCGGTCCAGCCGGGTTCGCCGCTTTTGCCTTCGACATTGGCGAGGTATTGAAAGGTCTCGTTGTTGGCATCGACCAGCCGAATGGCCATCGGCCCGATCTCGGATCCGCACTGCTCAAAGTTCACCCTGGCCGCGATCTCATACACGCCCGGAGCATCGGCAATGGTCACACCGGGCGAAGCCAGATTCCCTCCGACATGGCTGCCCTGGTGCTTATCCCAGGAGAGCTTCAAGGCATGATTGCCGTTTGCGGCTCGGTCCTCGGCGATGAGACATTGGGCGGTCTCGTTGCAGCCGGGTTCGGTCATCGTCTGGAGGCTGCTTTCAAAATCCTCCACGACTTGGCCGCAAAGCGTGGCCGCACCGGCGAGGAGGGCGAAGAAGAGTGTTGGCAAAAGGATGCCGCCGATCATTTTCCGCAGATGATTTCTTCCTGGAATCATAACTCTGTTTTTGGAGATTCCTGATTATCGGATGCCTTTAGATCGTGCGTTCAGGCAGCAGTCTGCGCCTTCCATACCGGTAGTGCACGAAAAGACCGCCCAGGCCGACCAGGAGAGCCGCGGTGAGGGATGGTTCCGGCACGGTGGTCGTCTTCAACTCCTTGAGCGTGAAGTTCAGGCTTGAGCCGGTGCCAGCGGTGAAGAGGGCGATACGCACGACATTGCCATTGAAGGCTGGCACGGGTTCATAGCGATTCAGCACCACGCTCGTTTCCACGCCTGGGGAATAGGAACTCCAGGACCCATCGAAGTAGACGGCATTGTCGACCGTGTCGAGGAGCGCGATCTGGAATGCCGAGCCGGGATTCGCGCCAGAAAGCGTACCGGTGAGGGTTAGCTGAATCGCGGAAGCCGGGATCACCACAGTCGAAACGATGCCGGACAGCTCGGAGCCAAAGTCCGTACCCGAGATATGGAGAGAGGACTGGGTCTGTGTATCGGTGAAGTCGCTATAGGTAATGGTAAACTGATCCGAGCCAAAGTTGGTCAGGATCTGAGCCGCGACGGGGTGGAGAGCAAGCGCGAGCGCGGCGGTGAGGATGGACAGGTGTTTCATGGGGAGAGAACGAGGTCAGCGGAAGTTCTGGATGAGCGAGGTCGAGCCCGACCCGGAGCCAGCGCGGGAAATCAGCAAGCCTCCGCCGACAGGGATCGTCACGGAGTCTGCAATGGTGTTGAGGCCGACGGCGCGCCAGTGCGAGCCGTCGTAGTAGTATTTCTTCCAGGTGTTCGCGCTCCAGAGCATGACGGTATCCGCCGTGGCGGGGCTGGTGCCGGATATCCAGCCGGGCAGGGTTTCGATGCCGGTCGACGCGAGCGTCTGTCCGGTCAGCGACGTGGACGACAGCACGGTGATCCCGGCATTGGCAATATCCGCGACCCGGCGGGTCCGCGATGCTCCTCCCTGCAGGGAGAGAGTGATGGGGGAAGCCGCCAGCCGGGAATAAAGCACTGCGGTGGAGGGCGGGACAGGAGTGTTTCCCGCCGCAGTCTCCAGGCTGGCTTGCTTCCAGGAGCTGCTCGTTGTGTTGAAGTAGTATTTCTTCCAGGTACTCCCGGAGAGAATCTGCACCTGATCAGCCGCATTGGCCGAGGTGCCGCCCAGGATTCCGGTGGTCGAGGGCGTGCCAAATGCCGATGCGAGAGTCGGGCAGGGGATGATCTCATACGCATCGCCGACAGCCACTCCGAGAGTCAGCAGGCTCGCGGTCTGGCTCGGGTCGATGGAGGCAGTGGTCGCGGTATTGGCTGTTGCGGTGGACAAAAGCAGCGCTCGTCCCAGCGCAGCTCCGCTGGTGAATTGCACGAGGTATGGCGAGGCGGGGTTGGAGAGCTGCCCTGCTGTCCACCCGGCATTGGCATTGGTGAAGGTCGTGGCGGTAAACCCGGTTACCACACCGCTCATCTGCCCGGACGCTGTCGGCGTGCCGAGCAGCGGCAGCGAGAGAAAGGTGTTGATGCGGGCCGTCCCGGTGCCGGCGGCGATCGTTGTCGTCAGGGTCTGTGGCGAGCCGGGGCCATTCTTTTCAGATATTGCGAGGATAAAGGACTGATTGGTGCTGCCTGCGGAGTTTGTCGCTGTAAGGGTAAAGGCGACTGACCCGGCGGCGGCAGGCGTTCCCGAGATCAGCCCAGTGGCCGGGTCGAGGCTCAGCCACGACGGCAGACCGGAGGCCGCATAGGTCGGGGTGGGGTGTCCCGAGGCGGCCGCCTGAAAGTGGAAGGCGTCGCCTCGCACGGCGGAGGCGCTGGACGCGCTGGCGAAAACGGGAAGGGCCGTCGCCAGATATGGGCGCAGGATCGGGAGAAGGTAATTCGTGATCTCGGCGTGCCCGGCAGGGCTGGGGTGAATGCCGTCCGAGAGGATTTCCACGGTCCAGCCAGTCGTGTCGATGAAGTGCACCTTGTTGTCGCCGCCCGAGATCACCGCCTGGGCGGCGGCGGAGATGGCCGTGTTGACATCAGCGTAGGGAATGCTCACGGGCCGCATCACGAAGATGTGCGCGTCGGGATGATACGAGCGCAGCTTTTTGATGAAGTTGACGTATGCGGTCTGGAAGTTCGTGACGAGGCCGGGGTTTCCCGTGATTTGCGCGGCGTCATTCGTGCCGAGATTGATGACGATGATGCCCGGCTTGTAGGGCGATTGACTGAAATTCCACAAGCCCGCCGTACTGGAGCCATAGGTCGCCATGGCGATGTTGAAATACGCATCCTGCATCCCGATATTGGCGGGAGTCGTTGTGACATAACCGTAGCCGGTCTGAAGGGCGATGCCAGGCCAGCAGATCCGGCTGCTCTCCACCCCGAGAGAGCGGGGAACCAGCCAGGAATACCCATCGTTCCATGCCGTGATCGAGTCGCCGATGAATTCGATCTCGTTGGGATCGGTCACTGCGGGGACCAGGGTTCCGTCCGCATCCAGATAGAGCGCATCGTAGCGGATGATATCGGGATAGGTCGACGCCGCGACCGTGGCGGTATGGACTCCTGCGGGAGCGAGATCCCGGGCGATCTCGGTGTATCCTTTGACGCCGCTGTAGTGGGTGGTGATGCCGTCAACCGTCACGTCCAGATTGGTCGCAGTCGCAAGGCGGATGGCGGCATAGGAACCGGTGAAGCTGAACTTGAAGTACGGCCGCACATAATCGCTCACCATCCCCGAGGCACCTCCGCTCCATCGGCCAACATACTTGATCTTGGAGTTGGACGGAGAGATCGTCTGCACCTGGCGGAGCAGGGTCGTACAGGCAGCCAGGATGGTGCTGCGATCGCTGCCGTAGAGGGTGAGGTCAGCGCTGAGCGAGGCGGGCGAGAGGCCATCGAGAGGAGCATTGAGATCGGCGGAGGCAAAGCTCAGCCCGGAAACACCCATGGCAGGAATGTTCACCGGCTTGGTCACCGTGCTTTTCAGGACGCCCTGCTGCCAGAGATTCATGACCGCGTATCCGCTGAGCGCGGACCCGGACTGCGAGTTTTGAATGACGGCCTCCACCGACAACGTGGTATCCGATTCCTTGAGCATGGTGGTCACGTTGCCAGCCGGGTCGAGGAGGGAGGTGCTCGGGGAGAAAAATATGCCGGTCGGGATTTTTCCCACTGCGATGTTATCGATGTAAAACGGAGCGGAGTATGCCGCCGTGGACGGCGCAGTCAGGATGATGGCCACGCGGTTGGCCTTGGGCTGGACCGTGTTTTTGGCCGAGGAAACGGGGAGGATCGGGATTTGATTCCATGCACCTTTGATGAGATTGGCTGCGGGAAAAGTGTTGGAGTCCGAAATGATGATGTCACCCGCCATGGGATCGTAGGAGGAGAACGAGATCGTGGGGATTCCTTTGGTGACGTCTGCGGTGGCCGGCACGTACAGCCAGTAGTATCCGCCGACCTTGTCGCCAATACGCGGCAGGTTGTCGCTGGCCGAGGAAGAAAGCGATGCGGGATTCCAGCCGAAGCCCGACGCACCCACTGCGGCCATGTTGTACCCGCTCTGGGTGGTTCCGGGTGTCGTGCTGGAGGGGGTGGTGATGAGTTGCAGCGTGGCCGGGGTACTGGAGCCCCAGTATTGATTTCCCACGGAGGCGTTCCCGACTTCAAAGTCGCCATTGAACGTTGAACCTGAGTAAGGCTGGAACACCGGAATATTTCCTGCGCTGACCTGACTTGCCACGACGCCTCCCGCCGACTGGGTCTGGCGGCCAAAAGTCACGGCATTGATGTAACAGTTCACTCCACCGCTGGAGAGAATGTTGAAGCCGGGCGTCAGTCCCGCCGTCCAGGTCAAGGAGGAGGGCGCGAGCGAAACCTCCACCCACGTATTTAGTGGCAGTGTGGAAAGATCGATGGCGGATGTGTGACAATAGACCGTTTCGGTGTTGCTGGAGTCATAGCCTGTCATGCGGACATCCACGGAAGCGCCCGGCGTCGGTGTCGACAGGAGATAGATCCAGAAAGATCCTCCCACGGAATCCCCTGCGGCGGGCAGAGCTGAACCTCCATAACTCCCACCCCATACTGAGACAAGGGATGTACCATCCATGTGCAGCACATTTGGCCCGCCTCCCTCATGGCCGCCGGTGGGGTCGGAGGGAAATGAAACCGCCGTGCCATTGGCGGAAAAAGAGCTGATATTCACGGGACCCGGCAGGAAGCTGAGATTTCCCCAGCAGTCGTAGGGAGTGATCTCGGATGCCGCATCGGCGCGAAGGACGCCTGCGAGCATCACGCAGAGAATCACGAGGAGACAACGACAGACGAGCAGCGCCAAGATGCAGGCTGCATGGCGGGAAGGGGGGCGGACACGCATGGGAAACACTTTCCATTTCAAAGCCTTTCGCACTGCGGGTCAAAGGAAAGCCAATGTGAACGATACAAACCGTATCTATACGGTTTTCTTAAGAAAGGACGCGATTTCCCGCAGTTTAGTCCCGATGACCTTCCGCCAGATCGCCAGTTGCCAGAATGATCAGCGTGTGCGGACCCTTTGCTTGCAAAATCGCATTGGTACGGCGCTGCAACTCAGCAACGCGTGAGATGCGATCGCATTTTTGGACCAATGGTGCTTAGTTGTTGGAATGCACGGAGGACTCGAACTGGGAGGGAGTGAGGTATCCGAGACTGGAGTGCTTTCGATGGGTATTGTAGCAACCATCGATGTGCTGGAAGATTTCAAGCCGGGCATCGGAAGGATTTTGAGAACAGCCTCCTCTACAGGAACAGCTAGATAATAGGAGGCTCCAGGTCTTTCGTCATCCACTTGGTGGCCGGAATCATCCTGTGGGACAGCACCCTTAGCTGGAATGTTGCTGCTCTTCGGACGTGTGGGTAGTCCACCCGTGAAGACACTTATCAGGAGGAAGACCCGGAGCTTATGCAGTATGGATATTTTGACGAACGTGGCCGGGAATATGTCATCACACGACCGGACACCCCGCGTGTCTGGTCAAATTACCTGGGGTCTCGTCGCTATGGCGGGATAATCACTCCGGGGGCAGGCGGGTATTCCTTCACAAGATCGCCTGCCGAGGGGAGAATCCTGCGGCATCGTTACAACAGCGTACCGGCTGAGCTTCCGGGGCGGCAGTTCTATCTGCGCGACCGGGACTCGGGCGAGTTTTGGTCGGCGGCCTGGCAGGCCACGGCGAAGCCTCTCAGAGAGTATGAAACGGAGACCCGGTTCGGCACCGGGTACGCCGTGATCTCCAGCAACTATCGAGGGATTCGCACGGAGTCGCTCTATTACATTCCACTCGGAGCAGAGCACGAGGTGTGGCGGCTCGTGGTGGAAAATTGCGGCGATTGCACCCGGTCTCTCGATGTTTTCTCGTTCTGCGAGTTCACCACCGAGTGGAACCTCGTCAATGACATGCTCAATCTGCAATACACCCAGTATATTGCCGAGGCCCGCTGGGTGGATGGATTCATTGCCGCGTCGTCCTGCGCGAGACTGCCTGTGGACTCCGGGAATTTTGCCAATCGCGATCAGTCGCGGCACTGGTGGATGACGCAGCTCGGCGGCGGTGTTGCCGGGTACGACTGCGACCGGGAGAGCTTTCTGGGCAGCTATGGAGGCTTTCACAATCCCGCTGCGGTCGTGGCCGGGCAATGTTCAAACAGCATCGGGGTTTCCGACAATACATGCGGAGCCATCCAGAGCCGCCTCGACCTGGAGCCGGGGCAGAGAGCGACCATTCTCGTGCTGCTCGGGATAGGGCGGGCCGGGGACTCGGGACAGCGTATTGCCTCCGCCTATGCCGAGAGCGATCGGGTTGACGATGAGATGGCTGTATTGAAGGCTCATTGGGGGGAGTTGCTTGATTGCTTCCAGGTCGAGACGCCGGAGCCCGCGTTTGACCACATGGTCAATACCTGGGGGGCCTACAATGCCCTCATGACCTTTGAGTGGTCGCGCTCGTGCTCGCTTGTCTATACCGGCGACCATCGCGACGGACTGGGTTATCGCGACTCGGTGCAGGATTGTCTCGGGGTGACCCTGATGCAGCCGGAGGCGGTTCGCGAGCGATTGCTTCTCATGCTTTCGGCACAGGACGTGACGGGCGGCGCGCAGCCCGAGGTGAGGCCATGGTCGCATGTTCCCGGAAAAATGCTGCCGACGCCTCCCGGGCACTACCGGTCGGACGATTGTTTGTGGTTGTTCAATGCCATCCCTGCCTATGTGGCGGAGAGCGGAGATGATGCGTTCTATGACGAAATTGTGCCCTTTGCGGATGCGGGTTCGGCGAGCGTCCTGGGGCATTTGCGCCGGGCCATCGAGTTCAATCTGGAACGCTCCGGCGCCCACGGACTGCCCTGCGGTCTCCTGGCGGATTGGAATGACTGCCTCAAGCTGGGTTATCACGGTGAGTCTGTCTTTGTCGCCTTCCAGTTGCGTCTCGCCCTGAAGGTCTACTCGGAAATCGCAGCGAGTAGGGGGCGCACGGAGGATGCCGCCTGGGCCTGGGAAAAACTCGGCGAACTCGATGGGAAGATCGCGCGGGTTTGCTGGGATGGTGAGTGGTTCATCTGGGCGATCGCGGAAGACGGAACGACCTTTGGCACCCGGGCGCAACCCGAGGGGCAGGTTTACCTTAACACCCAGGCATGGGCGATTCTTTCGGGAGCGGCTTCCGAGGCGCAGGCGGAGAGTTCCCTTCATGCCGTGCGGTCCCGGCTGGCGTCGCCCTGGGGCGTGGCGATGTGTGCGCCTCCTTTCCAGCGTACGCCGGTGGAGGTGATGCGGGCGGTCCTTTTCAATCCCGGCAACAAGGAGAATGGCGGCATCTTTTCCCATACGCAAAGCTGGGCGGTGCTGGCCGAACTGGCGGCCGGAAGCGTGGAGGTCGCGTGGGAGTACTATCGGTCCTTCCTCCCGGCGGCGCAAAATGACAAGGCGGAGATCCGGGAGATCGAACCCTATGTGCATTGCCAGAGTACCCACTCGCAATTTTCCGAGCGGTACGGGCGCTCCCGGGTGCCCTGGCTTTCCGGGACGGCGTCGTGGGCTCACTATGTCGCCACGAATCATCTTCTCGGCATCCGCCCGCGTGAGGACGGGCTTTGCATCGATCCGGCGATTCCGGCCAACTGGCCGGGCTTCAAGGTCGTGCGACGTTTTCGCGGGATGAGGCTGCATATCGCCGTGACCAACCCGGATGGCAGAAATCGCGGAGTCCGCCGACTAGTCGTCGATGGGGCCGAGATCGACGGAGCATTCATCCCGCTGGCCGCGCTGCGCGACGGTGCCGAGATCATGGCCGCTCTTTAGTTCTCTCCCTTCTTCCCAATGAAAAAATCCCAATTCGCCATCAAGCTTTCCGGCTTGAGAAAAGCCCACGAGACCCTGCTCTCCCGACGCAATGTGCCGGACCGCACGTGGTACAATGGCGTGTACGACCGGTATGTGCATCCGGTGGTCACTCCCGGCCACGTTCCTCTGGAGTGGCGGTATGATCTCAACCCGGAGACCAATCCTTTCCTTCAGGAACGTCTGGGGGTCAATGCCGCCTTCAATGCCGGAGCAATGCTCTGGAAGGGAAAAGTCGTTACCTGCGTGAGAGTGGAGGGCTGGGACCGGAAGAGCTTCTTTGCCATGGCGGAATCTCCCAACGGCATCGACAACTTTCGCTTCTGGGAGGAGCCGTGCGTCATCCCGGAGACAAATGAACCGGATACCAATGTCTATGACATGAGGCTCGTTCCTCATGAAGATGGCTGGATTTACGGGCTGTTTTGCACGGAGCGCCGCGATCCGAAGGCACCGCCAGCGGATCAATCCAGCGCGGTCGCCCAATGCGGCCTTGTCCGGACCAAGGACTTGATCGACTGGGAGCGCCTTCCCGACATCAAGACCCCATCGGCCCAGCAGAGGAATGTGGTGCTGCACCCGGAGTTTGTCCGCGGGAGATATGCGCTCTATACACGCCCGCAGGACGGATTCATCGATGCCGGATCGGGCGGAGGGATAGGGTGGACGCTCTGCCGGAGCATGGAAAAGGCTGTCACCGGACGCGAGAGCATCATCGACCGGCGCGTTTATCATACCATCAACGAACTAAAGAATGGACAGGGTCCTGCGCCTTTGAAAACCGAGGCAGGCTGGTTGCATCTGGCTCACGGTGTGAGGAATACGGCGGCGGGGTTGCGCTATGTTCTCTATTTGTTCCTGACGTCACTGAGTGATCCCTCGAAAGTCGTCGCCAAACCGCAGGGCTATTTCCTGGCTCCCGTCGGCGCGGAGCGTGTCGGGGATGTTTCCAACGTGGTTTTCTCCAATGGATGGGTCGTGCGAGGTGATGGGACCGTGCTGATCTATTATGCGTCGAGCGATACCCGTCTCCATGTGGCGACCAGCACGATTCCCCGGTTGCTGGATTATGTGATGAAGACCCCATCGGACGGGCTCCGGTCGGCCGCCTCCGTGCAGCAGCGGCTTGAGCTGATCCGGGCCAACCGGGAGCTGGCTTCCGGATTGAGTAAAAAGAGCCGCGCAAATCAGCAACAACGCAGACGCAAACGCGTATCGTAAATCGGGCCGGGATGGGGGATGATTGACCGGTGAAGGTTCTTGATATCCCCCGGGAAATGTCGCGAAACTCCGTCGCAGGAGAGCGATGCTGGGTGTCCCGGACGTGGCTCCGGATTTCCGCATGGGCCGGGATTGCCGGCCTGGTGACGGCGCGGAGCCTGGCTGGCCCGACCGCGGACAGCGTTCATCGCAATGTGCTATGGATTGTCGCCGATGACATGGGGTATGGCGACCTATCCTCCACCGGCAGTGTGAACTATGACACTCCGAACATCGATCGCATCGGCCGGGAGGGAGTCACTCTGGATCATGCTTATGTATATCCCGTTTGTTCACCGTCCCGTGCGGCGCTCTTGACGGGACGGACTCCGCAGCGCTGCGGCGTTGAGTCTGTTCTTCTTCCTGGTTATGAGGCAGGACTGTCTGCGGAGATCCCCAATGCGGCGAGGGAATTTTCCGCTGCTGGCTATCGCACGGCATTGATCGGAAAGTGGCATCTGGGCGATAAGCCGCGATCGCGCCCCAATGCGCTGGGGTTCGATGAGTTCTATGGCTTTCTCTGGGGTGAAACGGGGTATTTTTCCCATGCCAAGAAGGTCGGAGGCGTCGAGCAACTGGACTTCTACCAGAACACTACGAAAGCCGATCAGCCGGGATACACCACGGACCTTTATACCGACCGGGCCATACATTTTTTGCAGGAGAACCGCGACAGGCCGTTCTTCCTCTATCTGGCCTACAACGCGCCTCACTACTACCTGGACGCTCCAGCCAGTTATCAGGCGCGCTTCAGCGGTCAGCCTCAGGCGATGTATTCCGCGGTGATGAAGTCCCTCGACGATAATATCGGCCGGTTGCTTGATGAGCTAGCCCAACTCGGCCTCGACAAGTCCACGCTCGTCGTTTTTCTCAGCGACAATGGTGCGCCGGCAAGTGGCGGCGGGCGAAATGCCCCCTTGCGCGGTCACAAGAATGAGCTTCTCGAAGGAGGCATTCGCACGCCGATGTTTGCGCGTCTTCCCGGCGTGATCCCTGCTGGCGGGCGGAGCGCGGGAACATTTGCCGCCTGGGATCTGCTTCCAACATCACTGGGACTGGCGGGGCTGCCGGTCTCGGCGGGATTTGAAGGGAAGGATCTCCAGAAGCTGCTGACAGATCCCTCCTCGGGTAATCCCGAGGCAAGGTGTTTTCAGTACACCGGACCGGGGGGAGTCCTGTCTCGTGCGGTGATCAAGCAGGGATGGAAACTCTATGCAGCCGACAAGCCGAAGGGTGGCAGCGTCGTCGCCCTCTATAACATCGATCGTGATCCCGGGGAATCCCGCGATATGGCAGCGATCGAGCCAGCGAAGGTCGAGGAACTCCTGGCTGAGTGGAATGATTGGGCAAAGAGTTTCTCCCCCGCGCTGTCTGAGTGGAAGCTCATGGAGCCAACTGACGGTCGCTTGAACAAATGACGCAAAACAGCAAGAATCCGGACGCTTCGCCGCGTCGACGGGACGGCGAAGATACGCTTGGCTAAGAGTCATGAAGTTTCTCCCCTGGATATGTGCTGCGAGTTTGACGGCATCCGCTTTGGCCGGAACGGAATCCCGGAATGTGCGAATCGTCGACTTTGGGTCCGATCTCGGCAGCGGGGAGATTCCCTATCGAGGCAAACCGCCCGCGAAGAAAATCCCCTACGAGAAGACCATGGGAGGCGATTCGCGCCATGAAGCGGGGCGCACTTTTGTTTCGGCCTGGCCGTTGAGTTTCGACGAGCCGCTGAACCCTCCCGGGATTCGTTATGACACGACGCAAAAGAACGCAGTCTTTTACGGCGGGCTGATTACCCTGACCATTAACAATCCGGAACGCGGCCTGAGCGAAGGTCATCTCAATGCAAACCACGCCTTCCGCGATGACGTGAACTTCATGGCGCTCCAGGGCGGCGCCTTCAAGCCCGGCGAGGAGATCGAGGCCTATGCGCTGTGGTTCTGGAAAAAGAAGGATTTCCTGAACGGCGGAGACAGCCAGCCCGTATCTTTCAATGACAAGAGCCTCATGGCCGTGCATGTATCCCGCTACTGGGGCGGGGTGCATGCCGGGCGGTGGGTGGTGCGCGATGGAGAGGCCTTCTATGTGTCGGAGAAGACCTTTGGAGATCAGTATAAGCAGTTCACCTTTCAGGATAAGGACAACCCGATCGTTCATCATACGCATATCCTGAGTCCCAACGCCACCCGGTGGGCAAAATGGGAGCCCAAGCCGCCCTATGCATTTTCCTTCGACCATCGGACTGCCGATTTCCAGACGCACCGGTTCACGGATGTCGCCGCTGTGGGGTTCCTGGTCACCAGGGAACTCACTCCGGCGGTGAAGGCGGTCCCGGGCGGATTGAGCCCCAATCAGCCGATCGCGGTGAAGTGGTACGCGTTTCGCTGTGACGCGGTGGTCGGGAATGGCGACATGCCATCCACTCACGTCCCGATGGTCGACGTGGCCTCTGCCGGCTTGTCCGCCGGGCGTTCGGAAATCTCGTTTTTCCAGTGGGAGCAAATCCGGCGGATCGCGGTGACCAATCAATATGGACGGGATCTCGGCGACCTGGGCTATTGCTTCCAGGGAGACGGCTCGATGGGGTCGATGCGAGTGGGAGACAAGCCGCATTCCCCGGGCGAGCCGGTCACCGACGTGACCTGGCTGGATGCCCTGGCGTGGTGCAACGCCCTGTCCGAAGTCGAGGGAAGGGAACCCGCCTATTACACGGACCCGGAGAAAAAGGCTGTTCTGCGCCGGACATTTGATCGCGACAAGGTGGAGAGCAAACCGATGCAGGTCTTCTGGAAGCAGGATGCCACGGGGTACCGGCTTCCGACCGATGCGGAGTGGAGGGCTCTTGCCCTGGCCGGAGGGAAGGGGTTTGAAGATAACCCCGCGTGGACTGCCGCCAACTCTGGCGGGACAACCCAGTCCACGCTGGCGCAAAAGCCCGGCCCGCAGGGCCTGTGCGGCATGAATGGCAATGTGTGGGAATACGTCTGGCCCTCGCAGGAGGCGAAGGTCGATCCGGCGACCTTGCCGGCTGCTCTGGCGCTGGGCGGGGATTTTACCACCGTGGCGGGCCAGCAGCCGCAGAATCTCGGATTTGGAAAAGAGGTGCCCTTTGAGCAAGGCTCCTATGGCATCGGGTTTCGCGTGGTCAGCGGACCATGGAAGGCGACATCCGGCTCTCCGGGTGAGGTGCCCATGTGGCGGATCGAACGCGGAATGGTCATGGAGCCGGGGGCGGCCGGGGATGTGGCGGCTATCAGGGAATACGTGAACAAGCATCTCGCGATGATCCGGGTGCCCGGCGCAGGACTCGCGGATGAACGCGACTTCGTCGATCCGCTCAATATTCAGGAGCGTAACACCACCCGTGCAAAGGCTCTCGACGACAAATTCCTGGAGCGCCCCGGAGCGGGTGACGCCGCACCGGAACAGACGGGGGACAAACCTCGCTCCCCGCGGGAGCTTTATCTGGAGAGAACGGAGGTTCCCTACGGCCTCTGGAACCGGGTGCGGGCGTGGTCGGCCTCCAGGGGATATCATTTCAACTATCCCGGAGATATCGGCAGCATGCGGATGGAGCGGCAGGCCGACATGGAGTTCGGTCCCGATCAGCCTGTGACCTACATCTCCTGGTATGATGCTGTGGCGTGGAGCAATGCGCTTTCGGAGTTGATGGACGCCTCTCCAGTATACTTTACCGACCATGAGAAAAAGGAAGTCTTTCGTCTGGTCTCGCCGTTTCGCCTCGAGACCTATTCCGGCCCGGGCTATCCCAATCCCGCGTGGAAGAAGAACCGCCGGGCGGGAGAGGAGACCGATACGGCGCTCTCGACGCTGATCTTCTTCGATCCGTCCCGCGACGGATATCGTCTGCCCCTCTATGACGAGCTTCGCGCGGCAGCGGGAGCGGGCGTGCCGGGAAAGAGCGGTCTTGAGTGGACGGGTGCGAACTCGGACGGTCGCACCCACGCGGTTGGCACCGCTGGCGCAAATCCGGCCGGTCTGTTTGACGTGGGCGGAAATGTGCTCGAGTGGGGATGGGACCCGTCGGCATCCCATCTCAACTCCATGGTCGATTATCGGGTGAATGGCGATGGCTATTTCTTTGAACTTCCGACTCCGCCAAAGGGTAACAAGGCTTATTTTCGAGAGTACACCGGGGCAGCCCGCTCGTTCATCGGCTTGCGCGTGGCTCGGGATAAAGGGAATTGAATTCCTTAGCCAACGCCATGAACTGCGATCCGGATATCACTGCCTCAGGCCCGCAGGATGAACTGCTGAGGGAGCGGTCCGCCAGGCTGCGGGAGGCTGATCCCCGGCCCAATATCCTGCTCGTTTTCACCGATCAGCAGACTGCCTCCGCCATGAGCTGCGCGGGAAACCGCTGGGTCGAGACGCCTGCCATGGATGCGCTGGCGCGTAGAGGTGTCCGGTTTGTCAATTCCTACTGCGCCGCCCCGGTGTGCGGACCCTCCCGGGCGGCCATGATCACCGGCCTCCCTCCGCATCAGAACGGAGTCGTCTATAATGGCGATCCGCTGCGCCCGGATCTGCCGACCATCGGCTCGGTGCTGCGCTCGGCGGGCTACTACACGGCATGGACCGGCAAATGGCATCTCCCGGAGAGCTTTCTGCGGGAGGAGATCGATTCCCATGGATTCCACCATCGTCCTCTGACTCCCGGTGTGTCGTGGTGCGCCCTGGGCGACCAGACAGACTTTCTCACGGCGATGGACGCGGAGTTTTTCCTGAGATGGCAGGCCGCCAAGCAGCCCAAGCCCTGGTTCCTCGGCGTGTCGCTCCACAATCCCCACGACATTTGCTATCATGTGGTCGAGGAAGTATTGACAAGTCCCAATATCGAACACTTTCCGCCCCTGCCAGAAAACTTTGCCACTGATCCCGGTGAGCCCGAGGCGCTGCGGCTGCGCCGGCAAAATACGCGATACGGGCATGAGCTGGCGAGTTGCGCTGGTTGGGACGAGGCGCGCTGGCGGACCTATCTCCACACCTATGCGCACCTCGTAACCCAGGTCGATCGCGCCGTCGGCTCCGTCCTGCGCGCCCTGGAGGCGGGGGGATGGAGCCAGAATACGATCGTGATTTTTACCTCCGACCATGGCGAGGGAGTCGCGGCTCACCAATGGGCGACCAAGCAGTCTCTTTACGAGGAGGTTGCGGGGGTTCCGCTTATCCTGTCGGGTCCCGGCATCGCCTCCGGGATCACTGCCAGCGAGCTGGCATCCGGGTTGGACCTCCTGCCGACCATGTGTGACTTCGCCGGAGCCGATGCCCCGGCTGGCCTCCCGGGCAGAAGTCTTCGCCAGGCTCTCTCCGGTGTGCGGGGACGCGAAGAGGAGCGTGTGATTTGTGAGCTCGCGGCTGATCAGGAGCGGCCCGAGATCCAGGGCCGCATGGTGCGTACGCCGAGATTCAAATACATGGCATATTCTCCAGGCGCACCAGCCGAGCAGCTCTTTGATCTGGCGGCTGACCCTGGTGAGATGAACAATCTGGCAGGCGACGCCCGGTATCATTCCGACCTGCTCAGGCATCGCCAGGTGCTTTTGGCTTGGTGCCTGGAATCGGAAGACCCGTTCCTGGAAGTGCTGCCGTTTCCTCGGGAAGGCGGCTAGCGTCGCGGCTGGAAGCTGTTTCGATAAGCTCCGGGAGAGTGTCCAAAGCGTTTTTTAAACTCCGCGCTCAGGCGGGAGCTGGAGCCAAGTCCGCTTTCGCTCGCGATGGCCTCGAGGGTGGCATCGGTGTGCAGCAACATCTGAACGACCTTTTCCAGGCGCACGCGCTGTATCTCTTCATGGGGAGATCGCCCAAGGAGCGAGCGAAACCGCCGCTCGACGACGCGCCGTCCCAGGGTGGTTTGATTCAGAACGTCCCCCACGCCGATTCCCTCGCATGCGTGTGTCCGGATATAGCGCAGCAAGCCCGCGATTACCCGGTCGCCGACCGCATAGGTATCGCTCGATCTCCGAACGGCGATGCCCGTCGGGCGGAATCGCACCGGCGCGGACGGCGCGTCGCCGCCACCCATCATGCGGTCCAGTTGCACCGCGGCTTCGTGTCCGATTTGCTCCCAGGGAATGATGACGCTCGAGATCAGGATCGACTGATCGAGGCAAAACTCCGGGATGTCCCCGACCCCGAGGATCGCGATTTCTTCCGGCACACGGATGCCGAGATGAAGGGCGGCGCGCAGGACCCGGGCGGCCATCATGTCGCCTGAGGCAAAGATGGCGCAGGGTTTCGGCAGGAAACCAACCCAGCGGTGCAGAGCCTCGTCGTCCGGCTCGATCAATGCGCCCCGGCGCTTTTTGTATCCCGGATAGACAGCGTTCACGTCGAAGACGTCGACCTGCCTGCCGGGCAGCGCCCGGAGAAATCCACACAGCCTCTGGTCGTCATTGGGATCTTCTCCGGGAAAGCCAATACAGGCAAAGTACGGGAAGCCCAGCGTGGCGAGGTGGTCTGCCGCCATGGCCCCGATGGCCTCATGTTCACAGCCGACCTGGGCGCCATGGTGCAGCATGCGCCCGCCGTGGATGTTGACGATGGGGCAGCGCAGGCGGCGGGCGTGCTTCACGAGATCGGCGCGCCCCAGCATCCCGATGCAGCCATGCGGATGCCACCTGCGCGCATTGAGAAAGGCCTGCGGGCTTCGCTCATAGTTGATCGTGTCCCAGAGCATGGGCGGAGCCGAGTAACGGGCGATCCCGGCCCGGATCGTCCAGGCAAAACTCGGCATGAACAGCGCGATTCGCCTTTCCGCGGTCTCAGTCATGACGCCATGCAGGTGATGAAAGCGGTTTGATGCAGGCTGTCCGCGCTTTTACTTCTTCGGCGTGGGTGAGGCCGCAGCCTGGCCGTCGATCTCGATGATGTCCGTGATGACGAGCACCTTTCCCGCCTGTCCGCCTTGATTGACTTTGCCGTGGGCCTTGATGGTCGCAGGGGTGTTGTTCAGCTCCTTGACGCCATTAAATTCGTTGGATGACCCCTTGAATACGATCGCATCGAATTCTCCTCGGTTGAATTTCCCATAGGGAGCAAGGAGGTTCTTCTCCTTCCAATACATCCAGTTTCCGGTGAGGATGTAGACACCATCGGCCTCGATGGTGACATCGGCCCGGCACCATGCCGCGGAAAGAAAAAGCCAGGCACACAGCACTTGCAGATATCTCATGACGATCGGGGGTTTATGCGATGATGGCATGGCCTCCTGAAAATGCGAGCGCCCCGATTGTGGGACATGACCCTCGGCGACGGGATTCATCAGGCGATGCGCGTCTGGAGAAATGTGGTCTTTCCAAGATGCAAAATACCTCCACCCAGACAGAGGGCTCCTGCCAGACGCTTCTCGTACCTTCGCAAACCTACTCGGTGACCGTGGCCGGGAAAGCAGTCGCCTGTCTCGATGCCGGGAAGGCAGATTTTGCCAGTTGGGAAATGATCCAGCCCGGGGAGGTGATGATTCATGTCGATGGCGACGCCAGTGGAACGACCATCTCTCCGCTCCGCCGCAATATCCGGCCTGTGGTGAACGGCGGGACGATTGCGTTTACGATCACGGAGCCGGGGAATCTCTGTGTCATTCTGCCGGACCGCAAACCGCTCTTTCTCTACATTGATGCTCCCGGCGCGGAGGTTCCACAGCCTGGCGAGCGCCAGGTGCGATACTATGGCGGAGGCAGGGTTTATGACGTCGGCGAGATCGAACTGCACTCAGGCGATACGCTATGCATCGAGCGCGGATCGGTTTTGCGCGGCAACATCATGTGCCGCGACGCAGAGGGAGTACGCATCTGCGGAGGAGGCATTCTGGATGGCTCGTACTATGACAGCGTGTCTGGGGAATTCGTCAGGTCGATTGTCTTTGAGAACTGCCGGGATGTCGTCGTGGAAGGAATCATCATGGTCCATCCGACGACGTGGATGCTGGTCCTGGCACGATGCGAGCATGTGGTGGTGCGAGGGGTGAAGCAGATCGGCTCCTGCATGTCGTCGGATGGGATCGACATCTGCGGCTCCCGGGACGTTCTGGTTGAGAAATGCTGCCTGCGCAATGATGACGACAACATCGCGGTCAAATCGCTGTTCACCTCGGACGGCCGTGACTGGCGGGGCAATATCGCTGATGTGATCGTGCGGGACTGTACGTTTCTCAACGGCCAGCCCGGCAATGTCATGGAGATCGGCTACGAGCTCAGCGCGGATCGCGTGGGTGAAGTCCTCTTTGAGAATATCGACGTGATCCAGGCCAATGGGGACGGGGCGGTGTTTTCCATCCACAACGGAGACCGGGCGGTGGTGGAGAATATCACGTGGCGCGACATCCGGGTCGAACACTACTGGGACAAGCTCGTGGACCTCCGCATTGTTCATTCCCGCTACAATCGCGATGAATCGAGAGGACACATCCGGAACATCCGATTCGAGAAAATCGGGGTGACCGGATCCATTTACAATGAGGGTTGCTCGATCTCGCTGATCGGGGGATTTTCAGCGGAACATGAGGTCTCGGGGGTGCAGTTCGAGGATTTTTCTCTCAACGGGACAAAAGTGACCGATGGCGATGCCATCGATCTCCATGTCCGGCACGCGACAGGTCTTGCCTTTTCCTAGGTGATCCCGTGTGGGACATGGCCCGGATGGGGGATTTTGTTTCCCTCGCGGGTGATGCGCATCTTCCGGAGATCATGCAGCAAGTCAGCGATTCCGTCTCGTGGCCCATCTTCTGGTATGCCCCGGAAGGAGGCGGTCGCAACGAGTTTTGTATCTTCGAGAGGGATCTCGATCTCGAAGCAACCCCGGAGGCTGGATGGATCGAAATCTTTGCCGACACCCGGTATCGGTTGATCGTCAATGGCGAGATCATTGGCTACGGACCTCCGCGTTTCCTGCCCCGGCATCCGGTTTATGTACGTCACGATCTCGGCGGTTTGCTGCGAAAGGGCCGGAATCTCCTGAGGATCGAGGTGAACTCCCGGGGAGCGCCCTCCTACCAGGCCGTCGTCAGCATGGGAGGCCTCGCTGTGCGAGGCCGCATAGGGTCGCTTGTGCTGGACCTGCCGACCGACTGGAGAGTGGCCGTCTCCCGGGGGTGGGATGGTGATGCGGAGCCCTACAGTTTTGCCCAGGGTCCGATCGAGATACGCGATCTGCGCATTTCCGAGACGGGCTGGAGCACTCCCGTCGAACGCGCGGAGCGCGGACATTGGGGCGTCCCTTCGGCGGCGCAAATTTCCGGACCCAGCTTGGAGGAGCTGCTTCCCTGCCGCGTGGTGCGCTGCGCCGCTCTTTCATCCCGCCACATCCGCCGCGGATTCCGCGGGCCTGACCGAGCAGGCGGCCGACAGCCGGTTTGTTTTCACATCTTCTCGCCCGCTGCCCTGTCGGTCCCGGCTTTCATGGGCTGGGGGCCGCTCGCTCTTAACGGCGTCTGGCTGGAATCGTCGGCCTCCGGCCCGACGCCGAACCGTGAGATCACGGAGCTTCATCTCCAACCGGGGTGGAATTTTTGCTTTGGACTGCCGGAACTGTTGGGGGCCTGCTGGACCTGGCAGATCGAGATTCCGGCGGGCTGCGGATTGCGGCTTCACGCGCTGCCGGACTCGGAGGGGCCGTTTCTCCTGGGCCGCCCTTTGGCCGATGCGACCATACCGGAGGATATCGCAAAATATCCCCCGAGGACTTTTGCGGAGGCGGGGAGCGATTTCTTTCCCTGGCATCCGGAGGGAGACGTCACTCCCTTGTCTCCGGCCAAGGAGCTTGCCTGGGATCAGTTGGAGTCCGACCTTGTGCCGCCTGGCAGTCCTCTCTCTGAGCCGGTGTGTCGGGCGAGAGACCGGGATTTCACCATCGTGCTGGACTTTGCGGGGGAGTTTCTCGGGCATGCCCGCGTGGAAGTGGAGGCTCCTGGCGGCACCGTGATGGATATCGGCTACGATGAGCGACTGAGAGAGGACGGGACGCCCGCGTACTTTCTCTGCAATCCGCTGCTGAACTCGGCCGACCGATTCGTCCTGAGGGAGGGTGTCCAGACGGTGGAGACTTTTCACCCTCGGGGAGGGCGGTATCTCCAGCTTACCTTTCGCAATGTGGCGGGAGAAGTCGCTGTGCATCGTGTGGGAGTTCGCTCTGCCTGTGCCGCATATCCGACGATTGGGCAGTTCCATTCCGGAGACGAGAATCTCGACTGGGCCTGGAGCGCGGCCGACAGGACGTTGCGAGCGAGCATGGCGGATGGCTGGATCGACCCCTGGAGAGAGCAGGGGTTGTATCTTGGCGATGCCCTGGTCCAGGGGCATGCGACTCGCAAGATCACCTCCGACTGGCGGCTGGATCCATGGTGTTTTCGGCTTTGGTCGCAGGCGCAATTTCGCAACGGGCAGCTCCCGGATGTGGTTCCATCCTCTCACGACCAGCCTCTTGTCGATTACACCCTCATCTGGATCATCGCATTGCGGAACTACTGGGCCGAAAGCGGAGATATCGCTCTGGTTGAGGAACTCTGGCCGACCGTCACGGGGATATTTGCCAGTCCCGCCTGGTCGTTGTCTTTGCTTGGTTTGTGGGAGGTGCGCCCGGGGCAGCGCATCTTCATCGACTGGGGGGCGACGCCGGAGGAGTGCTCGGGCGTTAACGCCTGCCTGAACGCCTTCCGCTACCACGCTCTCGTTTGCGCTGCGGAAATGGCCGAGGCGACAGGGCGGCATGATTCCGCCTTACGATTTCAGAAGGAATCCGCCGACGTGAAGCAGGCCTATCGGAGCGCCTTCTGGAATGAACGCTCCGGGCGGTTTTACGCCAGCGTGCTCGATGGAGCGCCTCATGAAGGACCCGCCCTGCATGCCAATGCCCTCGCCTTGGCTTTTGGCCTCGATACGGGCGATTCCCGTACAGGCGATTATCTCGCCGAACGTCTCCGGGTTGACACGGATTTTCCGGCGGGACGCATCGAGGTGTATTTTCTTTATTATGCCCTTATCGCCCTGCAGCGCACCGGTCGCATTGCTGCGGCGGAGCAAGCTATTCGCAGCTACTATGGATTCATGCGCGAGCGCGGAGCCTGGACCCTCTGGGAAAGGCTCATGCAAGGTTCCCTGGGTCGGGACAGCATGTGTCACGGATGGTCGAGCGGAGCGGTGCCATTTCTTGCGGAATACACGCTCGGAGTGCGGCCTGCTCTCCCGGGAGACCCTCGGGTCATGCTCATCGCTCCGGAGTGTGAGACACTCGACGCCGCCTCCGGCAGGGTCGCTCATCCCTGCGGGCCGATCTCGGTGGACTGGGTGGTGAGCGAGGGGCGGCTCTTTGTCGAGGTCCGCCACCCGGAGGCGATCCAGGTGGTGGTTCGGCCAAAGGGGCGGCTGGCTGGGTTTCCGCTCTCGGTCTCGACGCGGGCGCAAGATTCCCGTGCGGATGTCCCGCCGGGCGATACAGGCCTTCCTCGCGACCATGCTCCGGAGGTTCTGGCTAGGAAGAGATCGTGCGACATGGTAGTGTGAGCGGCGTCTCCCCCCGCTGTTTACACACCTGATGAATCCGAACCGCCACCCGGCAGGCCCCTATCGGGAAATCTATCTCGCTCTTCCGCTCCAACGATTCGATAATCGCGAGATTGCGCGGGGCATCTATCGATTCGCCCTGCCGACGCACCACTGGATTTGCTTCTTTGTCGACACCGATCCCGAGGTCATCCGGTCTCTGCCGATCAATGAGCGCACGGGAGGCATCATCGGGCGCTTTGGCCGGCCCGAGCTCGCCAAGGCTGCGGCCAGCCTCGGCATCCCCGCCATCAATGTTCACGGGGGACAGCCGATGGAAGGGCTGCCCATGGTGGGACCGAGTCATGAAGAGACGGGACGCTTTGCCGCGAGGCAGTTCCTCGAGTCAGGCTATCCTCATCTGGGATACTATGGGTTGAAGAATGAGGATTTCTCGGAATGTACCAAAAAGGGATTTGTTGACGAACTGGCTGGCGAGGGTCGCAAGGTGGAGATTTGCGAGTTCACCTCGATGCGAAAGCAGCGGATTTCTAGGCTCGGCGAAGCCGCGCCCATGGACTGGTTGCGCCGCGTGCCAAAGCCGATCGCGATCCACTGCCCGCAGGATTTTTTTGGCCACGAGATAGGCTTTCTCTGTTCTCAACTGGGCTTCCGTGTTCCCCAGGACGTGGCGATTCTCAGTACAAACAATGACGAGATCCTGTGCATGGCGACCCAACCGGCGCTCTCAAGCATCCGACTCCCCTGGCAGGAGGTGGGATTTCGCTCCGCCCAGTTGCTGCATGAGATCATGGAGGGAGGAGAGCCGCCGTCGGAACCTGTTTTTCTCGACTCGCCCGACCTGGTCACGCGGCAGTCCACCGAAGTCATAAGGTGCCGCGACGAGGTGGTGGAAAAGGCGATCCGGGAAATCCAGGCCCGCATCAAGGAATCGCTCGATATCGACTCGCTGGCGGCATTCTGCGGGGTTTCTCGTCGGGGTCTGGAAAAGCGATTCCGGGCGGTCCTTGACCGGTCTCCCTTGCAGGAACTGAACCGGGTGAAGATCGAGGCGATCAAGCAGATGCTGCGGCGGGATCGGAGGTCGATCGAGCAGATTTCCGACGAACTCGGCTTTTCCAGCGCCGTGTACCTGAGCCAGTTCTTTCACCGGGAGACGGGCATGACTCCGGGCACCTACCGCAAGCGCTTCGCCGCCTCCGGGCATCAACGCTGAGCGCTGCGCTCGCGGGCGAGAAATCCGAAGTCTTTTTCGCAGATTCGCATTATCGGATGCCTCCTTCGCGATTAACTTTTCCCCAATGAAAATCCTCCCCCTGCTCGGGGCCATGGCGATGGCCCTGCTCTCCTGCCATGCTGAAGGCAGGTTTCCCGTTGGCATCAATCTCGGGCAAAACTCCGACTACACGCCGATGTTTCCCTTTGCCGATGCGATGAAGAATGCGCGGGGATGGGCCAGGGTTGACAAGCGCTATGAGGCGGGCGGCGTGTCGCTGAACCCGCAGGGATGGCCGCTCGAGGACGCGGCGATCGTGATCAATGCCTCCGTGCCCGACCTCGCAGGCACCTATCAGTTGAAGTTTCGCGGTCCCGCCAGCGTCTCCGCTCCGGATGGCGGAAAGATCGAGGATTACCAGTATGATTCCGGCACGCGGGTCTCGACCGCCCGGGTGGTCGTGCCCGAGGGGCAGGCGCTTCTCAGCCTCGCCTTTCAGCAGACCGAGGGAGGCGTGACTGATGTCGAGCTCCTCCGCGATCTGCCTGCTGACGGACCGTTTACCAAGGCCTTTCTCGAAAGCCTGAAGCCTTTCGGGACCCTTCGGTTCATGGATTGGATGCGGATCAATGGCTCAAAGCAGGTCTCCTGGGCTGATCGCACGACCGTGGAATCCGCAGTATGGACTCGTCCCAACGGAGTGCCGATCGAGATTTGCATCGACCTTTGCAACAAGCTGCATGCGGATGCGTGGTTCTGCATCCCGCACCTGGCCGACGAAGGCTACATCCGGGAGTTTGCCCGCCTCGTGAAGGCGAAGCTCGATCCCGGGTTGAAGGTCTACGTGGAATACTCGAACGAACTGTGGAATTTCCAGTTCCCCCAGACGAACTATTTCAAAGCCCAGGCGACCGAGGCGTTCGATGCCAGGGTGCGTGCGGGAGAGATGGAGGAGTCCCGGCGCAATCAGGACCTTTACGCGATGCTTTGGGACATGGAGGCCCAGAGCGCGGCCAGGGCGTTGAAGATCTTTCGTGATGAATTTGCCGACAACGCCCGGCTCATCCCTGTGATCGGCTCGCAGTCGGCCAACTCCTATATCACCAAGAGCTATCTGCGAAGCGGGGTGCTCGATGGAGTGGTTGCTGCCGTGGCCATTGCGCCCTACTTCGGCCATTTTCTCGGCTCAAAAAAGGAGGCGGATCGCACGCTTGCCGAGGGGATTGAAGGAGTCTTTGCCCGTCTGGGAGAGGATATTGATACGTCGAACAAGAAGGCGATCGACAGCAATGCCGCCATCGCCGCAGAGAAAAATCTGCGCCTCGTGGCTTATGAAGGGGGGCAGCATCTGACGCCTTCGAGCGGCGACAAGGAGCGGGATAAGCAGCTCAACGAACTATTCATCGCCGCGAACCGCGACCCGCGCATGGGGGATCTCTATAAGCGGGCCGCCGCCAACTGGGCGGCCGCCGGGGGCGGGGAGTTTGTCTATTACAGCCATGTCAGCGCCTATGGGATGTCCGGGTACTGGGGGCTGATCGAGAATATGCAGCAAACCAGCACCCCGAAGCTGGATGCGGTGAAGGCGATCGCTGGCGGGAATTTCACAACGTCCGATAAAAAATGAAGATTCGTTCCCTCCTGTTTCTTTTCGTTTTTGTTGCTCCTGGTGCGATTCGCGCCGACAGCCCCTTGATCGTCGACTGGGGGCACGATTGGGGCGCCGGATGGTATCGGGAAACCACCGCTCTGGCCGGACAGCCTGCCCAGCGGATCGCCGAGATTGATATTAATGGCAATGGCCGGACGGACGATGACTACATCGGCGGCTGGCCGTTCTCGATGGACAAGCCGTTGAGTCCCACCACGCTGGTTTATGACTACAGCCTGCCCTCCGCGACCTTCTATGGCGGAGCCGTGGTGCAGGTGACCGATATTCCGAACGGCGAAGACGGAAAGCCCCTGCGTCCCCGCGGAGCTACGGAGGGTCATATCAATCAGAATCATGAGTTGCGGGATGACTGGAACCTCATGGCCATGCCGTCATCCAAGCGCGAGCCCGAGAAGGAGCGATTTGCCGGAGCCCTGCTCGTGCTCTGGAAAAAGGACGACTTTCTTAATGGAGGCGCGACGCACCGGGTCTCTTTTGAGCCGGGCGACATGATCGGGGTGTTTATCTCGCGATATTGGGGCGGCGTCGACTGGGGGCGCTGGGTGGTCAAGAGCGCCGGAAAGTACTATGTCTCGCGAGCCACTTTTGGAGACCAGACCAAGTCATTTGACCTCACCGGCGGCGAGGGAACGCCCAATGGCGCAAATAACCCTGTCGTTCGCAAGACGCACTACCTCGATCCGACGCAGACGGAATGGGCGCTTTATGACCCGAAGCCCGGCTACGAGATATTCTTCCATGCCGATGAGGCGAAGTTTTCGAAAGTGGCGCTGGATAATGTCGAGGCGGTCGGGTTCCTCGCGCAGCGAAACCTCGCGACCGGTCATCCGGTGGCGGAAGGATTATGGAAGCTCCCCCACGGGCTAGGGGAGTCCATCGCGCTGAAGTTCAACGCCGTCCAGGCGAGGGCCACCGTGCATGACCTGGGTCCGGGTTCGTCTCTGGTCGGGATGGTTCCGCTGGGAGGCGGCGCCTCATCTCCCCTGCTCTGGATGGCAAAGACGGAGACCTCCTACGCCCAGTGGCTGAAGGTTTGGCGATGGGCGGTGACCAACCAGCGGGCGGGCAATTTTCCCGCCGAGCACAAGGACAAGGAGATACCTGGATACTGTTTCATCCGGGACGGTGTGATGGGGAGCATGGAGCTGGCCGCCGATCGTGCGGTGACTCCGGATGAACCCGTGACCGGCATCACCTGGCACGATGCGGTGCTCTGGTGCAATGCGCTCTCCGAGTCGGAGGGGCTCGTTCCCGCCTACTACGCAGACGCGGCGTTCACCCAGCCGCTGCGCTCCGGCATGGATCGCGCTCATCTGGAAAAGAGCGGGGAACGTCCGGCGGTCTACTGGAAGAAGGATGCCCCCGGATACCGCTTGCCCACAGCATCCGAATGGGCGTGGGCGGCCCAGGCGGGAGGCAATACCGCCGTGCCGCAGGGAGGAACCCCGGCGAACGGCACTTTTCCGGTCGCCTTGCAGCCGTTGAACGCATGGGGGCTTGCCGGCATGTCCTCCAATGTCGCGGAATATGTCTGGGATGCACGCGGGGATTCCTTCGATCCCGCCACGGAAAGGGTTCACGCTGTTCTCGGGGCCGGCTTTGCGAATGCGGAGAAATCCCTGATGCCGTTTGGCTCCGAACCTGCACGGGGCGCGTATGACATCGGATTCCGCGTGGTCCGGAATGGCGGCGGCGGGATTCCCGCAACCACGGCCGACGGACTCCAGCGGCAGGTTGCTGAGGGCGCTGTGTTGCCAGCGGCGTCCCCGATGTCTGTCCAGGATTTGCAGGCGCTGGCGCGCAAGACACTGCACCTGGCCGATGTTTCGGGTTCTCTGCCGGATAATAACAATCCCAACAAGGATTATCGGGGAGGGGAGGCCTATCCAGCCTCTCTTTCAGGGACCGAGATCCCTTACCGGCTCTGGATTCTCGTGCGCAACTGGGCGGAACAGGAAAAGGGGTATCGGTTCAACTTTTCCGGCGACATGGGGAGCATGACATTCCCGTTATCGCCCGCCCCGACCTACACCCGTGATGAGCCGGTGACCAACATTGGCTGGCAGGACGCGGCGGTGTGGAGCAACGCGCTCTCCGAGTTGCTGGGACTCGCTCCGGTCTATGTCGATGAAGGGACGGGTGAGCCGGTAAGGCAAGCCTCGCCGTTTCGCGTGGCGATGTATCCGGAGTACCACTATCCCAACACCGGGAACTACGCTGGCAGGCCGCTGGATACGGCGGCTGTGATGAAATGGAAAACGGTCGCGACCAACAACGGCTTCCGGCTGCCCACCGTGGCAGAGCTTGAGGCGGCCGAGCAGCCGCAGAAGTCCGGGGAGGCGGGATGGTTCTCGACCAACTCCGGGATGAAAACCCATCCGGTCGGCACCCGGCAGCCAGGCAATACCGGGCTGTACGACATGCAGGGCAATGTCTCCGAGTGGACCTATGGAGGGGACAGCCTGTTTGGACAGGTGCGTTTCGGGAATAACTTCGCCTATCCTCCCGGAGTCAATCCGCACAGGATGAACTCCAAGGAGCATCCCGGGGTGGGACGTTCCTGGGTGGGCTTTCGGGTGATTCGCCGGGGCTCCGCTGCGTCGGAATCCTAGCGCAAGGATTGCCTAATCCATATCGGACTCGGTCACCGGGAGGATTCCATAGGTGACCGGCCCGACAACGCAGCGGGTGCGGGTGGCATCCTCGGTGTATAGGCTGATCCCGTCGCCTGCGAGCGAAGGATGGGACGAGGAGATCCGGCAGGGCAGCATGACCTCCTGGCTCGCGCCGGACGGATTCAGCACGATAAGCAGCTTTTGTCCGTCGCCTTCGCGAAGGAAGGCAAACGGGTAGCGGTCCGGCTCGCAGAAGAGGACGCGAAACTCCGCGGTCGCGCGCAAGGCGGGTTCGGTGCGGCGCAGGGCGATGAGGCGGCGCACACGATGCCAGAGACCGCCGGGGTCGGCCTGCCGACTCTCGACACTGGGCGATCCGGGGCGGGTATCCATAGGAGCCCAGAGTCTGTCGCTCTCCGCCGTTGAGAAGCCCCTGTTGAGTTCATGCTCCGTCCACGCCATCGGCACGCGTGCGCCAGCGCGCGGCGGGTAGGAGCCTTCCCGTACCGGAGCGTCATTCACCTGCTGGAGGCCGATCTCGTCGCCGTAAAAGATAAACGGCACTCCGGGCATCGTGAGGAGAAAGGCAAAGACGACGGCGAGGTCGTCATCATCCCTCAGCAGGCTGATGCGGGAAAGGTCATGATTCCCGACCGGGATGCTGATGCACCCCTTGGCTTTCGTGGCTTCGTAGTGACCCAGATAATCGTCGAGAAAGGCGCGGAGATCCCCCTTCCCCTCGCGGTCGAACCAGGATGCTCCGCCTGGGCGGCGAGGCCCGCCCGGAGTGCGCCCGAGTTCCTTGCGAAAGAGATTTTCATAGGTGGGCACCCAGTGGAGAAAGTCGGCATGCAGCCCCTGTCCGTCGAGCGCGCTCCGGGGATAGGACCACTCGGCCACAGTGAAGTAATCGGGATTGACCGCCTCGCAGGCGGCCCGGGCCTCCGCCCAGAATCGGCGGGCCTCCCGGCCATCCGGGTCTCGGCGAGTGATGGAGCCGGCCATGTCGACGCGGAATCCATCGGCTCCGGCCTTCATCCAGAAAACCATGGTATCCCTCATCTCATCCCAGAGCTTGCGGACATCGGGATGCGTGGTTGGCAACTGCCACGGTTCGGCGGGATCAGGTTCGGCAAAGCCGAAATTCAGCGCGGGCTGAGACCAGAAGAAGTTGATGAGATAGTTGCCGTTCCGATCCGAGAAGCCATGGACGGTGCGCCCCCGCCATTCAGGACCGCCGTCATTCCATGCGCTGTCGGTCCAGATGTACCAGTCCGAATGAGCGTTGCGGGCCGCCTGGGCCGATGCCTGGAACCACGGGTGATCGACCGAGGTGTGGCCAGGCACGAAGTCCATCAGGACGCGCATGTCCCGGCGGTGCGCTTCATCGAAAAGACGCTGCAGGTCCGCAAAAGTCCCGTACCGGGGATCGACCTTGCGAAAATCGGCCACGTCATAGCCTGCGTCCCGCATGGGGGACAGATAGACGGGATTCAGCCAGATCGCGTTGGCACCCAGCGACGCGATATAGTCCAGGCGGGAGATGATGCCTGGGATATCGCCGATCCCGTCCCCATCGGAGTCTTGAAACGTCTGGGGATAGATTTCGTAGAATACGGCGGATGCCGCCCAGTGCGGTACGGAATCGGTGGTCATAAAACAAGGCAGCCGCGTTCACGCGCAGCCGAAATGCGGCGGCCTCGCGGCCGGGCCGCTGCCAGCCATGTGTGGTGGCGGGAGATCACTCCAGGCTGAGGCCGGGGAGCCTCCCGGCAAGATTGGAGCCAGGCTCCCCGCAGAGGCTCAGATCATGACGCGCTTGCGTCGGCGAAGCAGGAGAAAGAGGCCGCCAATGGCAAAGAGCAACACCGTCGACGGCTCAGGAACGGCTGAGAAGGTGATATCGGAGACCGCCACGCTTGAGTTTTGCGTCGAGCCGCCGGTCCGGTTTGCGAAAAAGAAGTACCCGACCGCAGTGATGTCGGAGAGCGAGGATCCTGCTGTGGTGTAGGAACTCGGCAAGGTCGATAGCGATGCCGCCGTCGCGGTATAGGCTCCCCACATTTCCGTTGCGGCGTTGTTAATAGTTAGCCCGGCAGAATATTGGGCGTTGGCCGAGGAAGTGCTGGAAAGATACCATTGCCCGTTAGCCAGGACAGCCGCCTTTACATAATAGTTGTTACCAGCTCCGGTTGGCTTGGCGATACTGATCGAACTGGTGCTGTCGAAGGTTACCGAGCCGGTGTTGTAGGATAGAAAATCGGATTGTTTGATATAGACCAAACCAAGCACCGATTTGTCCGTGAAGGAAGAATTCGTCCAGCCCACCGTGATGGTGTCGCCTGCGGCATTGTTCACCACCTGTGTCTGGGAGATGTTGGCGGCCGGGCCATTGGAGCTATTGTTTTGGATGATGCCATAGAATGCGGGCCCGCTATAGTTTGCTGCTGGCGAAAGCGCGGTTGCTCCGGTGCGTTCCCAGGTGCTTTGATTGCCCGAAACGCTGGATGTCCCCATGTTCAGACTCTGGCCCTGGGGGGTGGAAACATAATCACCACCCCAGTCAACGATCGTGGCGGCGTGCGCGGAGGCAATCGCGAGAGAAAGAGCTGCGAGGTGGAGCGGGAGACGTTTCATGCTCCCTCAATTAGCTTTATTCAACTGGTAGTCACAATGCGTAAACCCGCAAAAGACTTTAGAAGATGCGCACGCAGGAATAGGGCGGACTAATGGCGCTCTTTTGAGATCATGTCGCAATGCGCAGCTTGCGCAAAGTTGCGCCCGGAATTAGCACGGGAGGAACCAGCAGGCGAAGGGGGATCTCAGGCCGTCCCACGATTCCATGCTGGAGCTGCTGATGAGCCAGGTCTACAGCCTGCCGACCTTGCTCGACCGGGCGCAGACTGATCTGGGAGCAATCGGGAAGCTCGGTGATATCCCGCAGGCAAAGAAACCCGAGCTCCTCCGGGATGCGCCACGAGCGAAGCCTGCGGTCGAAGTAATCACCTCCGGTTAGCCAGTAGTAAGGCTGGACGTTGGTGGAGATCACCACATCCGGTCGCTCCCGGCGAACCCAGGTGGCGAAGTCCCGTACGGAATCGTCGCTGGGTTCGTAGTGGTGGATGGCGGGTTGTGCCCCGAGAGTCCGGCCGAGCCGGTCGATCTCAAATAGCGCCTGGGCGTGAAAAGGGACATCCGTGCCGCTTGCCCGGTAGTTCATCAAGGCGATGCCGATCCGGCGATACCCGCGCGAGACGCATGCCTGCACTCCCTGGTGCATGGCGGATCGAAAATCGGCCTGCACGGTGTGAACTCGCGCGAGATCGTTTTCCGGACCGACGAAGATCGTGAAAAAATGCTCCCAGTCCAGCTCGAGATTGATCCCATCGCGGAAAGCCTGGATGAGCACGCCGCGAATACCTCGGTGATAAATCACATGGCCGAGGGCTGCTGCAGTGGGGTAGTCGCCCAGGGAAAATTCATCGAGCTGATACCCCAGTTCGGCGGCCCGCTGCTGGGCGCCGACAAACTCCGGCGCAGGATGATTGGACGGAGGGATCAACGGCTGGTGAATCCATGCCAGCGTCGCGGTCTGCGGTTTGGCACCAAGGGGCCAGCGGCGACGGGTCAGGGCTCCCAGCGACGGGTCGGGACGATAGCCCAGGCTATTCGCTGCCTGGAGGACTTTTTCCCGGGTTTTCTCCGCGACGTAACCCGTCCCTTGCAGTACGCGGCCCACGGTGGTTTTTCCGACGCCGCAGGCTTCTGCGATGCGGCGGTAATTCACCGGAGATGGGAGAGAGGATTTCTCCGTGTTCATTAGGATTTAAAAGACTGGTCTTTCGGGAGGACTGGCAAATAGACTATACGATATTGCATTATGGGACAAGGCCCATATGGCGATGACTTCCCCCCGAGCCCGACGCAGAGTTTATTTCGCTTAGTCCCCCCCATGAGCACTCTTTCTTTGCCTAGGACGCATCAAGGTCCGCTCGCGATGAAACCACGCTGCCGACAGGCTGGCGCAGGCGGTTTTTCGCTGATGGAGCTGCTCGTCGTGATCGCTATCATCGGCCTCCTCGCGGCTGTCGCCTCCAGCGGTATGGGGGGCAGCGACGGCGCAAAGCTGAAGACCGCTCTGAGTGTGCTGATCTCCCAGGCGCAGGCTGCGCGCACTACCGCCATCGCAAAGAACGCGCCCACCCGCCTCCTGATTGACTCCGGGAATGATCGTGAGAACGGCCACAGGCTCATCGCGGTGGCGGTGGAGAATGCCGATGGCAGTTGGGAGATTGCAGGCACTCCGGCGTTGCTGCCTGACGGGGCGACATTTCTCGTCGGCGATGGCCTGTCGCCGTCCTCCACTGCGGGCGGCACCTCGGCTCCGCCGCCGACGATGGCGCTCGATTTTCGCAATCAGCACAGGACCTGGTACTACCTTGAGTTTGATCCGGAGGGAACCTGCGAGGAAAATGCCGGAGCGATTCTCGTCCTCGGCCTGGGCCGGCATACCGGTACGGAGTGGGTGAGAAAGAATCCCGACCTGCTTCAGGCGGCGATGATTCGTCGTTCGGGGCAGGTCAGCGCATTTTCTGACCCGGCGCACATCCGGGATGCTTTTAGGGCCTTATGATTTTCGGACGGCATGTGGCACGGGGGTTTTCCCTGGTCGAAGTGGTGCTCGCGATCGGCATCTTTGCGTTTGTCGTGGTGGCGGTGATGGGATTGTTTGGCAGTGCTCTGGGCGGCGTGCGTGATGTCGTGGATCGCGATGGCATGGTCGCTGTCGCGGACTCGGCGGTCGAGCAAGTGTCGATGCTCTCCCGGGCGGAGATCGCCGCGGTTCCCGCCGGGACCAACCTATTGGCTTCCGGTCGACCGCTGCTCTATGGCTATCTCGGTACGGCACCCGGCCAGACCAACAGCCTCACCTGGACGAATGTCTCCCCGCCCATCACCAGCGTACAAAGCGGGAGGGTCTATCGAGTGGCGCTTTACCGGGCCAATGTGGATGCCTCCACCGAGGCGACGTTTGCGCAGACGAATGCGAGTTATCCCGTGCGCATGGAGATTGCGGTCCTCGCAGCCGGGCAGTCATCGCCCCGTCCAGCCATGAACTGGACGTTTCATCGGAACCTTCAACCCCGCGAATGAGGACCGTACATTTCAGGCAAGGCTGGTCGTTATCAGCCGGTTTGCGCCGTCCGGGCTTCACCTTGATCGAACTGCTTGTGGCGACCGCGGTCATGACGATCGTGCTCGTGCTGTCGGTGCAGGTCGTCACCGCGAGCCTGAACCAGTGGGGGCTGGCCAATGACCGCATGACAGCCAACATGCAGGCGCGGCTCGCGCTCGACTGGATATCGCGAGACATCCAGACCATCATCGTGAGCGGGGATGACTCGGAGTGGCTCCGCATCGCGCCGATTTCCGTGACGGGCGGGAGCGGAGGATCGATCGATGGCTCCCGGCTGATGATCTTCTGCCAGCCGGGGGAACGTCCCAAGGATCCTGCCAACTCCTCCACGCGGATCACCGGCCCGATCGCCGTCTCGTACATGATGGGCTATCTCGATCCCATGGTCTCCGGAGGGAGCAGGAAAAACTTCGCCCTCCTCAGGACGGCAATCAATCCGCGCGATACGTTTGAGAACATGGCGGTGGCCAACCTGGAAACGGACTTCTGGGCTGCGGGCGTGCTGGGGTTCACCACGGTGAGGCCGGAGGATATCGTTGCGGAGAATGTCGTGGCCTTTCAGGTGATCGCGGAGTTTGTCGACGAGATAAACGACGCCACTCATCGCAGCGATCCGGCGGAGGGATTTTCCGTTGGCCCCGACGGGGTGATCCGCTCCGGCTCGCAGACATTCCCTCACGCCCGGCTCCAGGCTGTCGAGGTATCTCTCCGGCTGTTGAAGCCGAAGGTCGCAGCGAGATTGAACGGTCTCAGCGGTCAGGCTTGGCAGGATGCCATTGCATCGAGCGAGGTGTTTTCCAAGCGCATACCGATTTTCGCACCATGAGAGTCTTTTCCTTGTTAGCATTCCTGGTGTTGGCCATCCCTCCGGCGATGGCGGATACGCCATTGTCCCTGAAGGGCGTTGCCACCGTCGGTCTCGACGATGCGGTCGCGGCGGATGGAGTGGGAGGGTGGACCGACGAGGGGCCGGAGAACTCGCTTCAGGGATTTCCCACCGGGCAGCAGACATTCCTCGGAGTGCCGTTCGACATACCGCGCGATGGTCCGGCTGTCCTCGCTCTGCCGGGAAAGGCCTGGCCGAAGGCATCCCCGACCGTGACCGTACCGGCGAATGGTTCCATGGGAAAGACGCTGTTTGTTCTTTCCGCTCATGCCTGGGATGATCCGCCGTCCGAGCTGGCGACCGTTACGGTTGCTTATGAGGATGGGAAGGAAGAACGCTTCTCTTTTGTCCAGGATGCCCAGACCGGGCCTTGGTGGTATCCCTTGAGCCGCAACCAATCCCGCGTGGCATGGCGCGGGGAGAATCGTTCGGGAGTGCCCGTCGGCGTCTATCTGGCTGGGCTGGAGCTGACGCGACCCGGCACGCCGGTGCGGTCGGTCGTTCTCGAAGGTTCTCCCGTGCGCGGGCAGCTTTTGATCCTCGGCCTCACTCTGTCGAATCAGCCCGCCATGCTGGCATTTGCCCCTCCCGCGTGGGCAGAGGAGCCATCCGACACGGCTGGATGGTTCGAGCCTGCGCACGCCGATGCGGAGTCTGGCACTGCTCCTGTCTGGGGCGCAGCGGCAGACGGGGCGCAGACCGGGCGGGTGTTAATGATGGAGTTTGGCCAGAGCCTGAGCGCTCCGGAACAAAAGCAGGCGGAGCAGGCCGTGCGGGCGCTGAAAGATATGGGATACACGGGTGTAAGGACTGCTCCCATCGATCCGCTGATCGCTAAGCCTGCCAGCGACACGCTGCGGACGGGGTTGAGGAATCTCCTGGCCGAGTGCGAGAAGCAAGGGCTGGCTGTATCTGTCACCCTGGCCGGCGGGCGTGTCTATCATGCCGACGAGGGGGTGGCGGCTTTTCGGGAGCTGAATATCGGCTATCCCGAGTATTATTTCGTCGATGAGGCGGCCACCGCTTTGCTGGAGCGCGATCTGGGGGATTTCTGGCAGTCGGTCGGAACCTCGGCGCGGATGGAGCCAAGCGCCATATTATTTGAGGGAGGATTGTTCGGATATCATCAGGACTTTCTTACCCGTCCGCACCATCGCATGCTGCAAAATCGCTGGTGTGCCTGGCTCAAGCAGCGTTACGGGTCGGGAGAAGAGCTGAAGGAGATCTGGCAGATGCCGGGGGAGGCCAGCCCGCTGTATCCCGACGAGAGCCTGGAGCGCGGTCGAGTCGAATTCCTCAGCACCAGCAACCTCCTCGCTGCCTCGCCCCGTTTTCGCCGACGGATCGCCGATCAGCTCCGCTTTCTTGAGCAGTTCCAGTCCGACTGGTTCCTGGCCCGGCGGGCTGCGGCGGAAAAAATCCTCCCTCCTGCGAAATGGAGCGCCACCGCCTGGACCTCTCCGGCTTGGCTGCGCGACCTGCAGACCCGTACCGCTGCCAGCCTCGACGTGATCGAGGAGCGCGCCGAGCTCGTAGAGACCGGCACGATGTCGGACCCCGAGCGAGCGCTCTATCTGGATGTCTCACCCATCTCGGAGGCGTCGCTGGCGACTTTCAGGACGCCTTTTCAGCGGGTGGAGGGAAAGCCTTTCATCGTCTGGGATGCCATCGGCGCCTGGCCGGGAGATCGGAATTTCGTGCGGGTGCTCCGTACCTTGGCGGTTGGGGCCATCCAGGGTTGGGACGGGGTGTTGCACCGCCAGCTCGACCGGTTTCCCGAGGATGGAGCGCCTATGAGCGATGTTCCGCTGCCGGGACGTGCTTTGCAAAACCCCTCCGTGCTGGCTGTCCTTCCGCTGGGGCGCAATCTCTTCCTGCGTGGCGATCTTGGCGAAGCTCCGCTGGTTCTCCGCCGGAGGCTGGTTTCGCCGGACGACATCGCTACGGCAACGCAGGTGATTCCTGCGGGCGGCAATGGCCTGCCTGGCTGGCTGGCCTTTAGCGGCAAGGTCGTGGCCCGGCTGGACTCCGGCGAACTGGCCAGATCACAGGATGCTCCTCCTGACGGAAAGGTCTCCACGCCGGACCGGTCGTTGGAGATCGATATGCCGGCGGATCACATGCGTATCTCGACCGCGAGATCCATCGCCCTGGCGGGTTCGCTTTCGAAGGGGGAGTTTGACGATGCCTCAGTCAGTGTGCGGGTGGTCGACGGATATGGCGTGATCTACGTCACCGCGCTCGACGGCCAGCCCATCCCGACCTCGCGGAAACTACTCCTGGGATTGGTCGGGCGCTCGCGCAATACCGGCCAGACCGCTGACCGCAGTACGGAACCTCGCGGGGTGCATCCCACGGTCTGGAGCATCCGTAGTCCCGGAGTCGGTCCTGTCATCATGGAACCGATACGCGCGTCCCTGACCATCAAGAATGGTCTGGCGGGCAGTTGGACTCTTCTCGGTGTGGACTCCCGGGGCCTTCCCTTGCCAGCGAAACCCCGGATGCTCAAGCCGGTGTCCAGTGGCGACCTGACCCTGGACATAGACACCGCTGAAGCTCGCACGCCGCTTTTCCTGCTGACCCATGAATAAGATCAAACAGAGAGGATTTGCCACCATACTGGCGCTGCTGGTCATCGCCTTGCTCGTGGTGGTGCTGGTCGGCGCGGCGATCTTTGTGCGGGTGGAGACTCTCACGTCCTCCAACGCCAAGAAAGCCGCCGAGGCGCGTCGAAATGCCATCTTCGGTCTCGAAAATGCGATCACCCTTCTCCAAGAAACCGCCGGGCCCGACCAGCGGGTCACGGCCCCGGCCGAGTTGAATCGAAACACCAGCACATCCACCTGGGAGCCGGCTTTTCTTCCGGGAGCAAGCACCAACACCGCGGCGCAGACTCCCGCTCGCAACTGGAGCGGCGTGTGGGATGCCTCCCGCAATCGCTACATCCCAGACTCCGCCAAGCCGGGCCGCGTCGTTTCCAATGTCGGCTCCTCGGCATCCCAGGTGTCGCCCGAGCCTCTCGCCTGGCTCATCTCCGGGGGGCGCAGAAAAAACGGCGGAGCGGAGTCGCAAACGAACAATGTGACGCCGCTCAGCTATCCCGCCCGCCTGACCTCGGCTGGGAAGATCACGGGTGTGGCCGATCTCGATGCTCATGTCGTATTGCTCGGCGGCGGTTCCGTCGACCTGGCCGGCGATCAGGCGGAGGGTGTCGTCGTGCCCAAGGTGTCGATTTGGAACCCGGCGTCTTCCCAGCCCGGCGTCGCCGCCGGAGCTTACGCGTTCTGGGTTGGCGACGAGGGAACGAAAGCGAAGTTTCAGGCCGGCGCGGAGTTCTCCTCGCTCGGCCATACCTTCTCCGGGGCGTCGCTCGACCAGGTCCGCCTGGCGTCTTCGCAGAAACTCGGCATCGGTGCGGTTGAGGGTACGGTGACGAATCACGATCTCGCCACGGATGGCTACGATCCGTCGGCCCCGGGCTTTGCTGCAAGCCTGCTGCGACTCTCCGCGGATTCCCAGGTGAACTACCTGCCGGACGGCGACAAGCTGGGCGCGGATTTCAAGCGCCGCTTCCATGACCTCACCCTTTATGCAAAAGGCGTGCTCGCCGATGTGAAAAAGGGCGGTCTCAAGGAGGACCTCTCGGTCTATCTGGGGAGTGGAAACATCTCGGGCTCCATCAGCGATACCGACCTGCTTTACGAAGACCCCAGGGATGCCGGGACGGCGGCTGATGATCCGAGGTCGCCCTTTAGGACCAGATTCCCCGGATTTCATCCCACGTCCAACTCCAATCTACCGCGGATGGGGCTCCTTCGTACATGGAATGGTATTGACATTTCCAATCCGCAGATCGCGCCGAGGACAGATACGCAGCATGGACTCTTCCCGGTCATCACCCGGTGCGAATGGCCTGCGTGGCTGCACTTTGATCTCCCGACCGCATCCGCCTATCCGCAGACGATCCCGGCAAATTCCGGCCAGGTGCGGCTGAGATTTCATCCCGTCATCACGCTCTACAATCCCTATAACGTCAGGCTGCCGGGCGTGTCCTACATCATTCGCATCCGCGTCGATGACGACGCCCTCTTCGAGCTTCTGGCCGATCCGCCGAATACAACGAATGTCAGCGGGGTGATGAAGTTCGACGTGAATGCGAGCCTGCTGGCCGCCAATACCGCGACGCAGGACGCCGCCATTTACCTGAGGATTCCCGCCTCCGAGAGTTCGCTGCCTCCCGGTGCCTCGAAGGTATTCACCCTGCAAAACAGCGGAGCCCTCCAGCAGGTCATGGATATGGTCTGCGATTTCAGCCAGGTGAATCAGCAATTTGGCGACAAGACAAACGTCAAGAACCCCTCGCCATCGGTGATCAATCAGAACGGCTACTTTGAAGTTCCGGCCCTGCCCGATGGAAGCACACCCCTCCAGATCACCGCGGCACCGACGGTTGCCACTTCGTTTCGCATGAGGTTTTACGGTACCGCGCCCTCGACGCCTTCCGATCCGTTGAGTTATGCTGACGCCCCAAGAGGAGTCACGCTGCACAAGGCATCCTCTGTTTCCGATCTCGGCCAGCCCTTGCAGATCATCTCCAACTGGCCCATGGGTATAGGCTGGCTGGCCAACTCGACCGCCGCCACCCTGGGGCTTTCCTTCAGTGCCGGTCAATTCCAGCGTCAGGTGCAAGTCGATACCCGCATGCCTGTCGGCCAGTTTCACCGCCGTCCGCTGGTTCATCGCTCGACCAACGGGGGAGGGCCTCAGGGAGGATTTCTCGCCGGTTATCTGTACTCCAATATGCGCTCGGGAGGCGAATTCTCCACCCCGTCCCGCTTCGGTGTCGGGGTTTCGGGAGCCAGTGCGAACAATCTGATCAAATGGTACGGCAACTGGGTGAATTTTACCGATGGCACCACCGGAGTGAACAACACGGCGTACGCTCCGCCCCAGATTCGCTATGCGGGGGGCGATTTTCTCGAGTCGCTCTTTTACAATTACGAGGATCAGAATCCTGCGGTAAAGCCGTCCGGCCTGACCAGCGGCGCATTTTCCTGGAGCCAGTTGGGATACGAGAACCCGGCCTTTGATTTCGCGCCTCCCGACGGGCTGGGCAGTCTGGGCTGGCTCCAGCATGCGGACCTGTCGGGGCATGGCAACCAGCCATCGTATATTTTTGGAAACTCCTGGGTGTATGCTCCATTGGCCGGACGCGATTGTTATGCCGGGTTTTATAACTACAGCAATTCCTCCTATGTGGAGTACTTCAACAGGTACCCCGCTCCCAAGCCTGCCAATAGCTCCCAGGACCGGTTCAACCTCATCTACGACGCCTCCTACATGGCCAACGATGCGCTGTGGGATCGCTTCTTCCTGAGCGGTCTGACAGGCACTGGTGCCGTCTCCCAAGGCTACCTGGACAATGAAAAGGCGCTTCCGAATAGCAGGCTTCGCTTCCGAAGCACCCTGGGCGGAGACTACAATGCCCTCGGGACTCCCGCGAACCGTTTCAAGCTGGGGGCCGCCTATCTGTTGACAGATGGCGCTTTCAACGTGAACTCCACCTCGGTCGAAGCCTGGAAAGCCGTGCTGGCATCGCGGCTGGGACTCAAGGTGAACAATGCCACCGCAAATGCAGACCAGGCTGTCTTCAGTCGTCTTTTAAAACCGGGCAACGGTGCGGGAGGGTTTCTCGTTCCTCCGAGCAATCAACCTGCGGGGGAACTGGCCGAGGCCTACACCGGAGCCCGCCGCCTCTCGGAACAGGAGGTCGATCTGCTGGCTCGCGAAATCGTCGCGGAGGTCAGGGAGCGCGGACCCTTTGTCTCGATGGCCGACTTCGTCAATCGCCGTCTCACCCCCGAGTTGAGCGCCTCACCCTTCACGGAGACAGCCCTTTCCCGTACCGGCCTGCGAGGCGCGCTGCAGGCGGCCATCGATCGAAGCAGCCTTCAGACCGTCGCGGGAAAGCCAGCCATCAATGGGGCGTTTTATGATTCCGGCACCGAGGGATCGTTCTACACCCCGGCGCAAATGCGGACCTACGTCGGCGATCCGCGGACCGATGTGAATGTGGATGATTCCTCCCTCCAGGGAGCCGTGGTGCCCCGGCTGGCCATGTTTGGGGAGGAGTGGTACTATACTGCCGCGGGAGTGCCTGGCTTCCTGACGCAGGCGGACGTGCTCCAGGCGCTGGCTCCGATCCTGACTGTTCGGAGCGATACCTTTCGCGTTCGAGCCTACGGGGAGGTGAAGAATCCCCGCACCGGACGCATCGAGGCCCGGGCCTGGTGCGAGGCGATCGTGCAGAGATATCCCGAGCCTTTTAAGAAATCGACTGATCCCGAGGATCTCGCCTGGCCGGAGCGGCCAGCCAATGCGGGAGACCCCGCGGCGTCACTGGGAAGGCTGTTCCGGATCATTGCTTTTCGATGGCTCACTCCCGAGGAGGTTTAGATGAAGGTGCGATATTATATTCCCGTTTTTGCCCTGGCGTTGCTGCATCCCATGGCGGTGCTTCTGGCTCAACAGTCTCCTGTCGAGCCGCAGACGATATTTACCGTGCTGTTGATTGATCGCCCGACCACGGAGGCGGAATCCGCCGGGGCGGAGGGAACGGTAAAATCCCTGGACCCCACGGTGTACTATCGCGCTCCGACCGTTCGCGGCGGCGGGGATGTGTCTTTTCTGCCCCTGGTGCTTCCCGTGAACCGGCCCGCCAATCCGGTCGCGCTTCCAAAGGGACAGCCGCTGGAACTCTTTTCCAAGCCGTCGGCGGATGCCAGGATCACCTCGATCTCTCCGTCCGCCGGATCAGCGGTCACCATCCTGCTGCGCGCCTCGCGGGACAAAGGATTTGTCAATGCAAAGACCACGGTGCTGAACACGGAGGAGACGGCCTTTCCCTTTGGTACGATGAGAGTCATCAATGCGAGTGATCGTCCGGTTTCCTTGAAGAATATTGACTCCTCCGTAGTGATCGAACCTGGCGAAACACGCAACATTTCCCCGGCGCGAGCCCGGCGGGATAATGTGCCGTTCTCCGTCGCGGTGCAGGACGGCATCTGGAAGGAGATAGACTCCAGTTCGATAAAGCTTCCCGCAGATCAGCGCGCGACCTTGCTGATCACCTCCGCCGCCGACGCCCGGCAGCGGACGCATTACGATGTCGTCGCCCTCATCGACGTGCGCCGGGACCCTGTGCCGTAGGGTCAGGCTTCCGCCGGGCGTTTCTTTTCCAGTTCAGCGCGGATTTCCTCGCACCGCTCCCGGGTCAGTGGCCATCCACGAATGGCGAAAAGCGCCAGCAGGCTCCCCACGGCCGGGATGAGGCTGAAACTCACCCTCATGGCAAAGAACACACCGTCGGCTTGATTTGCGCCATTTCCGATGTGGAAGCCGGTCCATACCACGACCCAGCCGGACAGAATGATGGCCAGCGAGCCGCCCATCTTCATGACCCATCCTCCGATGGCACCGAACATTCCCTCCCTCCGCCTGCCCGAGTACAGCTCATCCAGATCGACGACATCCGCCTGCATCGCGGACATCACGATGTAGATCGAGGAGATTCCGATCGAGAAAAAGAAGGGCAGGACAAGCTGCATCCACGGATGGGCGGGATCGATGCACCACCACTTCAGGATGCTCCCGGCGACATAGAGCCAGAGCGCAACCACCAGGGCCCGGTGTTTCCCGAAGCGGTCGCAGAGATACTTCGTCAGCGGGATCGCCAGGGCGGAAAGCACCAACCCCAGCGTGCCCACCACCCCGCCCAGCGTGGCTCCGGCCGCCTTGTCTCCGCCGTAAACAAAGTAGACATTCAGGTACATGCCGAGTGCGGTAAATACGCCGGTGTTCAGCGTGAGGATGGTCCAGATGGCAAGGAGCCTCAGGTACACCCGGTTGGACAGGACGGAGCCGATGGTTTTCCAGAAATTCTCCGGCAGATTCCGCGCTGCGGCGACCGTCTTGTATCTGTGCTCGCGGTTCTGCGTTACCAGGGCAATGGTCGATGCGATGCCAAACACCGCGACAAGCCCGGCTATCCAGCGCGCACCGACCAGGGCATTGGCAAACAGCTCCGTAAAGCGAAAGTACCAGTTGCTGAAGATGGCGAAGACCTTGTCCCCGAGACTTCGGTATGCGACCACCCGCGTTCGTTGATCATAATCGGTCCCCATTTCGATCCCGAGGGCATAGTAGGGCACGCTGATGATAGTGGTGGCCGTGTTAAAGAGCAGCAGCACCACGCCGAACCAGATCAGGATCGACGTGCTGTTCCAGTCGGTGCCGCACCAGTAGAATAACCCAATGCAGGCCATGCTCAGCACACCGCCGACAAGGATAAACGGCATGCGACGCCCGAATCGCGTCCGCGTATTGTCCGAGACCTGGCCCATCACCGGATCGATCAGGGCGTCCCATAGGCGCACGATTCCCGCGATCGTTCCGATCATTCCGGGATTCACCCCCAGCAGCATGTTGAAAATGGGAAACTGGAGGCTCTGAATCAGGCCGTTTCCCATGACCACGGCGAAGTTGCCCAGCGTGTAAAATATCAGCTCACGCCGTGCGGGGGGCGCGTCGGCATGGGCTTTGGGCGGCTCGGTGGTCGAGGGCATTGCAGGTGTTCGGATGAAATTGGGGAGAGAAAGTAAGTAACCCGGCGACTAGAAATCCATCGATTCTCCCGGGAGCAAACGGATTTCGCGGCCATTGAACGTGAAAAAGACTGGTGTGGCGGAAGGATTGTGAGCGCGACCAAGATCAAGCGACCAAAGTACCCCGCGCCATGCGGTGATATAGTCATAGACTTGGCGATGGGTCGCAAACCATAGCCCGTCCTGCCGCGCAGCGTCCCGGAGAAAGTCTTCGATATGCTGCCACCCCCACGTCTCCTCAAACTCATAGCTGTGCCCCCAGATGTTGAAGAGGCGATCGGGCTCCCGCCGTGTCTTGAAGAACTCCCATTGCTCGGCGAGTTCGGAACCGCAGTGACACGATGTATCCCAGTTGAAGAAGTCCGCCGGAGGCTCCTGGACCTTGGCCGGCGAAGATCGACGTGCATACAGGAACCCCGCGCGCTTTGCCAGCGGCAGCATGGCATCTCCCGATTCCCCTCGACCAAAAGGGAAGACAAATCCCGTGACGATCTCCCCTGCGATAGCTTCCAGAGCCTGCCGATCATGGACCATCTCGGAAAAGATCACCTCCGGTGGGAGCGTCCAAAGGCGGGGATGAGTGACGGTGTGGGAGCCGACTTCAAATCCCTTGTAAAGGGTCCGCACCTCCTCCGAGGAGATGCATCGGGAATCACCGTCCTCCCGATCGCAAAAACGATCACTGCAGAGATAGAACGAGCCCTTGAACCCATACTCCCGGAAGAGCTGCACCATCCGGCGGTCATGGACAGTGCCATCGTCCCAGCTTGAGGTTACCGTTCCGGTTAGAAAGCTAGGCCATCGGAATTGAATGCTGGGCAGGCGGGACATGGTGGTACTCACTCAACTCACTCCCACATTTTCGCAAGGAAGCCCAAACCTCAGAACATGGAACCTGTCCCTCACGGTATCAATACAGAGATTAGCCGGAGAATTTCCGTACGGAGATGGGAGCGTAGAGACTGTCCGAAAACTCGATTGAGCTAAGCGAGGGGAAGATGGCGAAGAGCGATCATGAGGCAGCCAAGGGTAGCGAAGGCGGCGAAGAGGGAGGCATGTTTTCGTGTCGGGTGAGAGGCCTGGGGTGATTGCCGAGCCAGGCAATAGTGCGCTCGACGATCCAGCGGTGACGATAGCGTCGAAGCGGGCGGCCATCTTGGGTCTGAGAGCGATTGGAACGATTGGGAGCAATCATTTCGATGCCCAGCTCAGCAAGGGTTTGATCGAGGGCATCACTGTCGTATCCCTTATCTTCAATCAAGCGTTCAGGAGTGCTCTCCTCTTCCAGCAAGCCGAGGGTCTGCTGAACCATCGAGGTCTCGCCGACACTGGCGGCGTCAATCGAGAGGGCCAACGGAACTCCGTTTTGATCAACAATAAGCTGCAATTTTGTTCCCTTGCCTTTGCGAGTCAGACCAACACATTGACCGCCTCCTTTGGCTGCGGCAAACGTGGCATCGATAAAGCACTGATCCAAACTCACGCGTCCCTGATCAATCAGGTTGCTGATGATGGCCGCATAGATTTTTCGGAAAACATCCGACTGGCTCCATGCCTTCAGGTAGTCATGAACCGTGCTTTTCGGCGGGAAGGTTCGCGGCAGGTGCTTCCATTGAATGCCCGTGTGCAGCACGAACAAAATCACCTCGAAAACCTCCCTCTCGCTTGCCCGCAGCCGTCCGTATTGACCTTTTCGCGGTCGCGCCGAAATCGGTACGAGAACCTCCCATTGATCATCACTTATGAACACTCTCTCAACTGGCAAATCTCATGCCCTTTCCGCTGGACTGCCACCGCCGATTCCATCCTCGGTAAGGTCTCTGCAATCTGTAATGAACTTCGATGACATCACACTAGGACCGAAGGCTGAAAGCACCTGAAACAGATGGCTGGGAACCAAACATGGTCAATCGGCATCGGGTCGGGTCGAGGGAGCGCGTGCGACCGTTCCTTCCACGAGCCGGGCGCGGTAGGCTCTCGGCGAACAACCGTAGGCTTTGCTGAACGCGCGGCTGAAAGTAAATTGGGATTCATAGCCGCAGGTCTCCGCGATTCCTGCCAGCCTTCGGCTCTTGTCGGCCAGCAGGCTGCATGCGTACTGCAAGCGAAAGTCTCGCAGATGATTTCCCAGGGACTGTCCGGTGGCTTTACGAAAAGTCGCTCGGAGATGACTCGGGGACATGCCGACCTTGGCTGAGACTTCTTCAATGGACACAGCCCTGTTGCGGTGCTCGAACGCAATGCGGTTGATCTTTCCAACAAGCGCCGAGATTGCGCTCCCATGCCGGGTGGCGAGAGCTCGACGGCGGAGCGGAACCTCACGGCCAATCCATCTCAGCAGGAGGGCCAGGAGCAGAATGTTGGACGAATCTCGCTGGTCTGTCCGCCACGCGGCAAGCAGATCGCCCAAGGATCGCAGGGCCTGATCGCTTAACGGGCTTGCCGGGCGGGAGCGGAGGTTATCCATGAGCTCACAGCGTGAATGTTCGAATGTCACAAAGAGCCAGGTGATCTTTGACGAGGTTATATCGGTGTAACTGTGTTTCTGGTAGGGAGAAACAAGGATCGCCTGCCCAGGTTCCAGCATAAAGCCGCGGGAGTCGATCCAGACGAGGCCGCTGCCCTTCAGCGCGACAATCAAGACGTGCCTGTGGTGCTGATGCGGATAGGTATTGCTCGCGATGGGGTTTCCCGACCACGAGAGACTGGCCGCACTTCGTCTGCAGAATATCAGCATGTTGAGCGGCAGGGACAACGCCGACTCGCCAACGATGCCTTCGTAACTGGCGGGCACATCCAGTTCCCGGGCCCTCTGCTCCAACTGCACAAGAAGATCCTGGGAATGGCAGAAAGTCATTTCTGCAATGAAATTAATCAGATATGCCATGGGATGGCAAATCCGACTGTGACAAGGTGAGAAAATGAATGCTGCCGAAAAAGACCGTTTCTCCATCGGCCTCATCAGCGTTGGTTTCCGTCTCCGGAGGGACGGGAGAAAGGAAACGACGTGATCTCACTGCAAAATCCCGGGGCCGACATCTTCGTCCCGGACGGGCTTCCGGTCGCGGAAGCGGCCCGGCGGATCACGCATCTGGCCATCGGAGCGCACCAGGATGACCTGGAGTTCATGGCCTATCATGGGATCGTGACCTGCTATGACCGGCCCGGCTGGTCGTTTGGCGGGGTCACCTGCACCGACGGAGCAGGCAGCGCAAGGCAGGGCCTCTATGCGGAGAAAACGGATGAGGAAATGCGCAGCATTCGCGGCGAAGAGCAGCGCGCAGCAGCCCGTCTCGGGCGCTATGGCTTGATGGTGCAATTGGGACACTCGACGAAAACACTGAAGACCGCTGCGTCCAATCCTCTGACACCGGACTTGATGGCGCTCTTCTCCGCCGTCTCCCCGCGGGTGGTCTACACGCACAATCCCGCTGACAAGCACGAGACGCATCTCCACGTCTTTGCCGCCGTCATCGAGGCTTTGCGCAGCCTCCCGGCGGAAAAGCGTCCCATGCGTGTGTACGGATGCGAAGTCTGGCGTGGCCTGGACTGGATGGAGGATTCGGAGAAGGTGGTTCACGATGTCAGCCCCCGCCCGGAGCTGGCCGCCGCTCTGAATCAGCTCTTCGATTCGCAAATTTCCGGCGGCAAGAACTACGGTCTGGCTACCGAGGGGCGCCGCCGGGCCAACGCGACCTATCTCGCCGCACATCATGTCGATCACGTGACGCACGCTTCCTACGCCATGGACCTCACGCCGCTTGTCCGGGATGCGGCGCTCGATCCCGTGGACTACACGCAGGGATTCATCGAGCGGTTCCGCAGCGACGTATCCATGAAGCTTCGGCGGGCGCTGAGGTGATAAGAGTTATGGAAGTTGCCATTCACGCCAGCGAAGCCGAAGCCTGCCGCGACGCAGCCCGGCAGATTGCCGCTCTCATCTGCCGCAAACCCGATGCCGTTCTCGGCTTGGCGACGGGCCGGTCGCCTCTCGGTGTTTATGCCGAGCTGATCCGGATGCATCGGAACGACGGTCTGGATTTCTCCCGGGCCACCACGTTCAACCTCGATGAGTATGTGGGCCTCCGTCCCAGTCATCCCTCGTCCTACAATCACTTCATGTGGACGAATTTCTTTGATCACATCAACGTGAATCCCGCCCGGGTCTTTCTGCCGTCGGGCACCGTGGAGGGAAGGGACGTCGAGGGGTTTTGTCAAAGATACGAGGCGGAGATCGCCCGGGCCGGCGGCATCGATATGCAGATCCTCGGGATCGGTTCCGACGGGCATATCGGATTCAACGAACCGGGGTCGTCGCTGGCATCGCGCACGAGGATCAAGACACTGACCGCACGCACCCGCCAGGACAACGCACCTTATTTTCAGACGATCGAGGAGGTTCCGTATCACGTCATCACCATGGGTGTCGGCACCATCATGGATGCGAGGAGCGTGCTGTTGATGGCCTTTGGCACCAGCAAGGCAAAGGCTGTCGGCGGCTGCGTCGAGGGGGCGATTTCCGCGGCATTGCCGGCCTCGATCCTGCAAATGCACCCGCGGGCGATCATCCTGCTCGACGAAGATTCCGCAGACTGCCTTTCCCGGAAAGACTACTATCGCTGGGTGCTCGATCACAAACCCGCCTGGCAGCATTCCTCTCTGGGTCGGAGTCGAAGCGGCGAGGACGGCCCTTCTGCGATACCGGCTCCCGAGCGGCTCCGCAAGGCGGTTGACGGGAGCGGAACTGGTAATACCGATTAATCTTCTCCGGTGGTTTCGGAAAAGAGATATCCCTCCCCAAAGTCGCTCGATTTTGCTATCACTCCCGCGAGACGCATGGGGTCGCCTTTTTCCTTCATGACCGCTTTCGACGTAAAACCTCCCCATCAGTTCTCACTCGCATTTTCTCCGAAAGGGCACGGATCAGGAATCTTGAATCCCAAAACGAATAAGGAACCAAAATGAAGATATCTCGCACTGAACTAGCCGATTTTTACCGTAAGGGACTGCTTGAGGACATCGTGCCATTCTGGTTTCCGCGCAGCGTGGACCGGGAGCATGGTGGCTACTTTACCTGCCTGGACCGCGACGGTTCGCTGATGCAGTCGGACAAGGCCGTATGGTTCCAGGGGCGCATGGCGTGGATGCTGGCCACGCTGTATGACAGGATGGAGCGGCGCGAGCAATGGCTGGCCGATGCGCGAAGCGGCGTGGAGTTTCTGAGTCGGCATTGTTTTGATGCGGACGGGCGCATGTTTTACTCGGTCACGGCGGAGGGCAGGCCCTTGCGCAAGCGCAGATATCTTTTCTCCGAGTGTTTCGCCATCATCGCTTTCGCCGCGTACGGCAGAGCCTCTGGGGAAACTGCGTATATCGAAAAGGCGCAGGAATTATTCCGCCTCGTTTTGAAGTATCATCGTACGCCGGGCTTGCTTGAGCCGAAGGTCAACCCCGAGGTGCGTCCTTCCAAAGGGCTCGCCATGCCGATGATCCTGCTGGTGACGGCGCAGGAATTGCGCAAGGCAGGCGGGCTGCCGCTCTGTGACGAGGTGATCCGGGAGTGCATCGAGGAGATCGGGCGCGACTTTTTCAAACCGGAGTTCTCTGCCGTGCTGGAGATGGTGGGGCCGCATGGCGAATTTCTCGATACGCTGGACGGGCGATGCCTTAACCCCGGGCACTCGATCGAGGCGGGCTGGTTCATTCTTGAGGAGGCGAGAGTGCGGGGAGAGGATCCGGAGCTTGTCCGCCTCGGTACGCAGATTATCGACTGCTCGCTGCAATGGGGATGGGACGCCACGCATGGAGGGATGCTGTATTTTCGCGATGTTCGCGACCTCCCCTGCACGGAGTACTGGCACGACATGAAGTTCTGGTGGCCCCATAATGAAGCCCTTATCGCGACCCTGCTGGCCTGGGAACTGACCGGAGAGGAACGCTATCTGGAGTGGCACGAGCGGGTGCGCGAATGGACCTACTCCCACTTTCCCGATCGGGAACATGGCGAGTGGTACGGATATCTGCACCGCGACGGCAGCGTATCCACGACAGTGAAGGGGACGATGTACAAGGGGTTCTTCCATATCCCGCGGATGAATCTGGTCTGCTGGGAGATCCTGACACGGATGTAGCCGCAGGGTGTCCGGCCCCCGACCCACCCGAAAGGGCGGGGGACGATGATGCGGGCGTCCTCGATGCGGGGAGGGAAAATCACATGGAGGAACTGGCGCGCGCGTAGGTGAAGAACGAGTTCTGTGCTTCGGTCCAGAGGGGGCGCGGTTCTTCCTCCAGTTCGGGGATGCGCCTCGCTTCATCCTGGCAATGTTCTTCCAGCGCCGTTCGCAGGCTCTCCAGCCGGGAGATCAAGCCGGCATACCTGCGCTCGATCACATCCCAACCCCATGGCTTGTGCCATTCGCCCCAGACAGCCCGGTGGAGAAGCGCGAGCTTGCGCACGCCTTCCAATGTCTGGGGAACCGTTTCCCCCAGCATCCTGCCGAGGCCGGCCCGATCCCGGTCCCGATACATTCGCCCGACGTCAAGGTGCAAACGAGACTTCACGGCCAGTGTCACGGTCAGTTGGCGAATAAACTCCAGATGGAGATCGGGCTTCCTTTCCTGAAAATGTGCCAGCCTTTCCGCCAAGGCTTCGCATCGGGCTGGCATCTCTGTCGGCACGTGCTTTTCCAGAAAGTTCAGCAGAGGGTCGTGCCAGAGAACCCACTGGCCGAAATTGGTGGAATGTCCCCCTTCATACTCGTGCCCGGTATTCGGGTCCAGCTCGCCGCCCACCAGCAAGGCGTCCCAACTCGGGATGTCAAAGTCGTCGAAACGCCCGGCGGCCTCGGTCGCCGTGCCGTAGGCGCACTCTGCAAAATACTGAACCGCAGGCAGGATGGAGACGGGGTCCATCTCCGCGCCGTCATCGCCCCATATCGTTAGCATGGCCTCTTTCAATCCCGCTTCGCGGGCTGACTTCATCCCCGCTCCGATGGTGGCAAAAGCTCGCGGATAGCAGGTCCAGAAACGCCCCCAGCACCATGCTCCCGCCGCAAAGACAGGTTCCTTGCCGAGTTTCCGATGTCTCTCGATCCAGTCGACGTAAAATTCCGGATCGGAATGATAATAATCCCAGTAAACCAGGTCCACTGGCCCCGGAATCTCCGCCGCGACATGCGCTGGGACCTGTGACTCCCGGTCATAATAGTCGTCGGTGGCCGATCCCAGCCGGAAGTACATGTCGCTCCAGATCATGGGCTGCAGCCCTCTCTCCGAGCAGAGCTTCACCACGGTGCGCAGATGCGTGCTTAGCAGGTCAAACGGCCGCCGGTCTCCATTGAGCAGCCGGTAGCGCCCCAGGCCGATGCCGTGGGCTTCATCCATTCCCACGTGAATGCGCCGGGAGCGAAAGCATGACGAAACAGCGTCGAGCATTTTCTCGATAAGGCTCCGAACGCCGGGATCGTCCACGAGCAACACGGCCGGGGTGTCGGCCAGCGCGGCGTAGGCCGGCCATTGGAGGATCTTTTCTAGGTGGCCCAGGGTCTGGATGCAGGGCACTACTTCGATGCCCAGGAGATCTCCATAGCGGTCGATCTCCTGCAGCTCCTCCTTGCGGTAGCGCCCCCGGCAGTAGCCAAAAAATGGCTCCCCCTCGATCTCATAGACATCCTCCATGTAGAGCTGAATGGTATTGACTCCCATCAGCGCAAAATGGCGAAACAGGCGCTTGAGGCTTTCGACCGTGAGCACGGCATTGCGCGATACGTCCAGCATCACCCCGAGCGAGGAGAAGGGCGTATATTCTCCGGCGGCGACTTCAGCGCCCATTATCGCTGCCCCCAGCCCCCGAAATGCATCGCATTTCCTGGCATGGGAGATTTCGATCCCGGATGATGTGCGGGTGAGACGAAAGCCCGGCCGGTCCTCTCCCTGCCGAAAGGAAATCTCAATCTCCCCGCCCTCTGCGGGAAAGCGCTCCGGCTGGCTGGCTGCGATCTCCCTGAGGCCTCCGGTCAACTCTCCCGCCGTTTCCCAAACCAGGGAAAACCGCCGGGCTGGCTCCTGTGTCTTGATCAATGTGTTCATTAAAGTCTTTTCTCTCTGCCGGTCAGGCGGGAGGCATGTAGTGGTCGGGTCCTCCCAGTTTTTTAAACTCCCGATAGACATGCCATGTGATCCCGAGGGCCAGAATGCTCAGGACCAGGCCCGCCAGGAATGTGTAGTGGAAGACGCCGTCTGTCCGGTCCAGGATGCCGCCCATCAGCGGAGCCATGGACATGTTTGCCAAAGCCATGCCAATGCCCGCCGCCGAGGAAAACTGCGCAAACTTAAGCTGGGGAAACAGGCGCTGGCCGAGTGAGGCAACACAGGTGAAGTATAGCCCCGACACCACGCCATGCATCACCCAGCCTGTCAGAAAGGTCGGCGCATCCGTGATGAAATGGCTGCCCCATGCGGCTACGAGAACATACGCTCCCAGCGAGACCATCACCATTCGCAGCGGATGAAAGAGATCGACCAGCCAGCCGATGAAATACGACAGGACGAACGAGATCAGGAAGGTTAGAGCCATGGCCTTCCCATAGGCATCCATGTTCACCCCGAGGCTTTGAGCGTAGGGGATGCTAAACATGTTCACCGGCCCAAAGGCCATCCCGGCCAGCATAAAGATCCCGAAGATGGAGACATAATAGGGATTGGAAAAGCACTCCCGGAAATACTGGCCAATCCCATGCAGCCACGCGTGCCGGGGCTTCTCCTCAACCGCGCCGACCGCAGGATATGCCCCCTCCTTGACCTTCAGGCAGACAAGCATGAACGCCGCGCCGTAAAAGATGCCGACAGCGACCAGGATAAGGGTATAGTGATCGGGGATCTTTCCCATCAGCCAGAAGTTGAAGATCATCCCGTCGATCAGGCTGACGGCTCGGAAAAGCCCGTAGAACCTGCCCAGCAAGGACTGAGGCACGACATCATTGATCAGGCCGCCCAGCACGGCCTGGCCTGCCACGGTCGCAAACTCAAACATCGCCCAGAACGAGGCAAACACAGCCAGTGCGATAATCTTTTCGCTGGCCGCGATTCCGGCACCGTCCGCCCAGCCCTGGAGCGAACGCGCCAGGAGCGGAGTCACACCCATCCCGATCATGCTTAGCGCCCCGATCGGTGTCGTGAATAAAAGAAACGGCAGCCGCCGCCCACGGGGGCTCCGGTGTCGATCTGACATCACGCTCACGATGGGGCCCAGGATCAAGGTAAAGGCGGCCGGCACGGAAACCAGGAGCAGCCCGAACAGAAGATTGGGCACTGCAAGATGCGTCATGTACCACTGAGCCATGGGGACGACCGATCGGTCCCTCATCGACCAGGAAAAATCGCCCAGCAAAAGCCAGACGAACAAGGCGGTGAGACCCGCCGAAGTGTATGTCAACGTGCCGGCACGCCACGTGCGTCCGGCAGGCGGTGAACCTTGCGAACTCCAATACATGACGGCTCCTACGGATTCACGGGGATTTTTCCCACGTGCCCGTCAAAATAGAGGCCGTTGCGGAAGAGTCCATGCACTGGTTTGTCCGCTATCGTGGGCAGCCCGACGTAGGCCGACCCAGCCGGGGCAGCCTTTTGGTCAAATTCCCAGAGCGCCAGAGATGAGGCCGGCCGGGCGATGCTCGCATATAACTGAGGCTCCGATCCCGCCTTTCCCGCCAGGGCCGGGAAGCCGTAAATCGTGACTTTGGCTCCGCTGGTGACTTCCACGTCGCCAAAGGATGGCACTTGATAAAGCTGCCCGCTGTCATTGCCTTTCATGGTCGTCTTCCACGACGGGCAGGTGAGCACCTTTGCCCGTTGGGAGCCGCTCGTTAATTCCGGCAGCCCCAGGTAGGGCGCGAGAAATGTCCCGATTGATGCCGTCTGGCCCTGGCCATACCACGCCGTTTGCATGGTCCACAAAGGCCCGGGCAGCCTTCCATCATGTTCGTTTGCATAATATCGGAGAGCCAGTCCGACCTGGCGGAGATTGGCGGCGCAGACCACCTGCTGCGCATTCTGACGGATTACCTTGATTCCGGAAAAAAGCAGCGCGACCAAAATAAACATCACCGCAACCGTCACGCTTAATTCCACGACGGTAAAACCACCCTGCGCTGCTGCTTTGAATGAGCGAAGCCGGAACCCCTCTTGCATGATTTCCATTCTCCTCCTTTTTGGCTTGTTGACAAATGATTGATTGTTTACACGGGTGAGTATGGTCGCTCGTCGCGTTACGCAGAAGGACATCGCCGTGCGCGCGGGCGTGGATCGGGCGACTGTTTCATTAGCCCTCCGCAAGCATCCCAGCATCCCTCGCTCCACTCGCGAGCGCATTATTAGGATCGCGGAGGAAATCGGCTATGTGCCTGATCCCATGCTCACCGCCCTGTCCCAATATCGCCATAGTCTGCGACCTGCGGTTTATCATGGCGTTCTGGCTTGGCTGGTCCGGGAGAATTCGGAGTGGGAAGAGTCTCCTCACTATCTCGATTATTTCTCCGGCGCTAAGAGCCGTGCCGCATCGCATGGCTATCAGCTCGAGACGGTCACTTTTGATGGTCATAAAATGAAGGCGGATCGCATGGCCTCGATTCTGAGCGCGAGGAGCATCGCAGGCATTTTGCTCTGTCCGCAGCCCATGCATCACAAGGAGTTTGATTTTCCCTGGGAGGATTTCGCCGCGGTGACATTTGGCTACTCCCTGGCGAAGCCCGAGCTTCATACTGTCACCGGGGCGCATTATCGCTCCGTCCGCAGGGTAATCCAGGAACTGAACCGAAGAAACTACCGGAGAATCGGCCTCGCCTCCAGCCGGGGTAATGATGCGCGCGTCGACAATACCTACCTGGCGGGCTACCTAAGCAGCGAGTTCCCCAAATCGGGCAAAATGTTCTGCCAGCCGTTTTACGACGAGCAATTCGGTTTTGAGAAGTCGTCCTTTCTAGCGTGGCTTCATCGGGAAAAACCCGACGTCATCCTGACCAATGAGTTTGAACTGGTCCCTCGCTATCTTCAGGAAGCGGGGATCGATGTTCCTGGCCAGATCGGCGTGGTTTGCGCAAGTATCCCCAAGCCCGGCACTCAACTGACCGGCATTGTGGAAAACTCCATCCATATCGGAGAGATCGCCATCGATTTCCTCATCGCGATGATCAACCGCGGAGAACGCGGTATTCCCGAGTACCCGCAGCGTATCCACGTGGAGGGAAAGTGGACGGAGGGGGCCACATTGCGCCCCCGGCCTTAGCCTGGTACAACTCGCTCACCCGTGTAAATTACAGCCATGTTGCCGGGGAAAAGGCGCGGCGCAACATTGGAAAAATGTCCGCCATCGCTCCCGTCGCCGCTGTAGAAACTGCGTCCTCGCGCCTGCCTGTCCGGATCGCCACCGCAATAAAACCATTTGAACGCGACCTGTTCTCCATCCGTTGGACAGGAAACTGCGAGGCAGATCCATTGGTATTGACTGAAAATGGCGAGGATTTTGACCTCGACGACCTTATTTGGAAAAATCCCGAGATTCTTCTGGCCTGCTGGTCGACTCCACGCCTTCCCAAGGTCTGGCTGGAATCCGCCGACTGTGCTCTGCGGTACGTTTGTTATCTTGCAGGCAGCGTTCGTCGAACCGTCCCCCGCTCCTTCATTGAAAAAGGGGGACTCGTGACCAACTGGGGCGGAATGGCTGCCCCTCAGGTCGCCGAACACACCTTGCTGCTCACCCTGTCCATCTTGCGCAGGCAATCCGAATGGCGTGGCTTCATCCAGCAGCCGACGAATACGCGACATCTCACCCCGCTGCAAACGCGGACGTTGTTCGGGTGTCGGGTCGGGCTGCACGGTTTCGGCGCTGTCGCTCGATCACTCGTCGCTCTGCTTCGACCTTTTCAGGTGAATATCAGTGCGTTCTCCGAAGGGGTTCCACCTGACCATATGCGCGAATATGGAGTCACGCCCAGTTCCTCCCTGGCGGAACTGTTCTCCGGCAGTGATGTGGTCTTCGAATGCGAGGCTCTCACGGCCCGCTCCGCGGGATCGGTTTCCGCAGCGATCCTGGCCGAGCTTCCCGATGGAGGGGTATTCGTCAATGTTGGGCGCGGCCCTCTCGTCGATGAGGCAGCTCTTCTAGCAGAGGTGAAAAGCGGACGCCTCTTCGCCGCCCTGGATGTCTCCACCAACGAGCCATTCACTCCCGACATGGAATTCTTTACCACGGACAATATCCTAATTTCTCCGCATATCGCTGGTCCGACCAATGACCGCCTCACTGCCTGCGGAGAATTCGCGCGCGAAAATGTGGCACGCTACCTGCGTAAGGAGCCCTTGCATGCGCAAGTGACCCTTGAGATTTACGATCGCTCTACCTAACGCGGTTTACCCGTGTGAGTGAACCGCAACTTGAGCAGGCATGAACGAAATCCTACACTAAACCTAAAATAACCTAACATCACTGTGGCAAATCATAAAATCCTCATCACGTTGGCTGCTGTATTGGCCACCACCGCACTCCATGGCGCCGTCCTGCTGGAAGCCGATTTCGACAACGGCACGGTTAGTCCGCTCACCACTGCAGGAGTCACCTCCAACAATACCATCACGGTAACGGACCAAAATTCCGCGACCTATTTTGGCACAGCCGGGGACAACTACCTTGCGTTTAACAAAACCGTTGCAAACACCATGTTGTTCAAGGGAGTGGGCACGGCGGGAGACGCGACATCGCTCGTGGCGCTTTCCTTCGACCTGAACATGTCCAGCGGTCTCTTTACGCTCGAAATGTTCACCACCGCCGGAACTGGCGCAACGGAACGCGTGTCAACATTTCGCTTTTCTGACACCGGTGTATTCAATGGCACGGGATCGAGCCATTGGGCTGCCAACGAAAAAGTGACGCTGACCCTTGTCATGAATAACGCCACTTCCGCGGTAAATTATAACTTGAATGGAACTCCGTCCACGCTCGCGTCTGGCAAGTACGATGTTTATCTTAACGGGACGCTGGTTCTCGCCAGCACTAATGTAACGACTAATACCTCGGCCGGAAACGGACTGGCTGTTAATGCCTTCCAGGTTGTTGCATATAGCACGACACTGGCCTCGGGGAAATTTGACAATATCAGCCTTGCCACCGTGCCGGAGCCTTCCACCGCCGGATACCTTGGGGTGGGAGTCGGCCTGCTGGCCGCACTCTATCGCGCCAGGAAATAGCATTGCTGGCATAGCCCTCCAGACGATTTCCCATGCGGCAATTCCTAGTCGTAATCATTGCCGCTCTGGCGGCTGCTTCCGAATGCGAGATGTACGGAGCTTCGGAAGCACCCGTTCCAGAAGTGTCTCTTGCCATCGATAATCGTCAGCCGCTCTCGACGGAGATCGGATACCACCCCCTCCCGGGCGAGACGGCGGCGCTTAATCCGCCTTCCTTTATCTGGCTGCAGGAAGGCAAGGCTCGCACCTACGAGATGCAATGGAGCCGGAACGAGGATTTCACGGCCGCCGAATCCGCAGGTCCGCTTCCCTTCAATACCTATACGCCTTCCACGCCTTGGGCGCCGGGCCATTATTACTGGCGCTATCGTTACGTCACCCCGGATGGTCTGACCTCCGGGTGGAGTTGCACTCGGGATGTCATCATTCCCGAAAACGCCACGGAGTTTCCGATGCCCGATCGAGCCGAGCAACGTCGCCGTGTTCCGGCCGCGCATCCGCGGCTTTTCCTTCGTCCCGAGGAACTGCCCCGCCTTCGTGAGCTCGCGCAAGGCCGCGAAAGTGCAGCCTTTGAGTCTCTACGGGCGCTCGCCGATCGCTTTATCCAGGCCGGCCCCACCGCCGAGCCGACATATCGCGGCACCGCCTCCAACCTGCAAGACAAGGAGGCTCTCAAACATTGGTGGCCCAATGCTCTCGCCGCCAATCAGGCCGCCACCGAAGCGGAGCTGATTTCCTTTGTTTATTTGATCACCCAGGAGGAAAAATATGGGGAGGCTGCGAGGCAATGGATTCTCCACCTCGCGGCCTGGGACCCCGACGGCCCGACGAACTGGAGCCTCAACACCGAGGCCGCCAAGCCGCTCCTCTTTCGCCTCCCGCGAGCCTACGATTGGGCCTACGAGGCGCTGACCCCCGAGGATCGCCAGATCGTTCAAAAGATCATGCTGCGCCGCGCCCGGGATGCCTGGGAGAGCAGCGAGGTGAAACGCGGCAGCGGTCACCTGAACTCCCCCTACGACAGCCATGGCAATCGGACCTGGCATATGCTGGGCGAATGTGGCATCGCTTTTCTCGGAGAGATCCCCGAGGCCGAGGACTGGCTCGACTACGCGCTTAACAAATTCTTCGCAGCCTATCCGGTCTGGTCTGGCCAGGATGGCGGCTGGCACGAGGGGTTTGCCTATTGGTCCAGCTATATGAGCCGCGTGGTCTGGTGGTTGCAGGTGATGAAATCCGCGCTCCAGATCGATGGCTTCAACAAGCCCTTCTTCTCCACGGTCGGAGATTTTCCTCTCTATGTCGTGCCTCCGTATTCGCCCAACTCCGGCTTTGGCGATCAATCGGAAGCTCCGCCGGGAGCCAATCTGGGCGCCACCATCGAGTATTTTGCGCGGGAGGCCGGCGCTCGCCCGGCCAGTGCCAAAGCCGCGGCCCATTGGGAGTGGTGGAAAGAGCAATGGAGGCTCAATCCCGCTTCCGGCGTCCTGGGTTTTCTCTACTCAGCCAACCTGCCGACGCTTCCATCGCCCGCACTGCCGCCCACGGATATCCCTCCTTCGCGCGTCTTTGAGGGCATCGGAGTGGCCAGCCTGCACAACACCTTGCTGGATTCGCGGGATGACGTGCATTTTCTTTTCAAGTCCAGTCCGTTCGGCTCGTTGAGCCATGGGCATAACCCCCAAAACAGTTTTCAGCTCAATGCCTATGGCGAGGCGCTGCTGACTACGTGTGTCTTTCGCGACACGTACGGCAGCCCCTTTCATCTGCAATGGGCGCAAAGCACCCGGGCTCACAACGCCGTGCTGGTCAATGGCCAGGGTCAGACTCCTCGCAATGAATCCGAAAACGGGGCGCTTTCGCGGGGAAAGATCATCGACTCGCGCCTCACCCCGGAGTGGGATTATCTTTGCGGAGACGCCGCCGAGGCTTATGGAGGCCGCCTGAGCCGGTACTATCGCCGGGTGGTGTTTGTCCGGCCTGATCTCTTCTTAATTTACGACGACCTCGTCGCGAAGAAACCGGCAACCTTTCAGTTCATGCTGCACGCTTATCAGCCCTTTGTCCTCGATGAAGCGGCAAAGTCTTTCACCGTGCAACAACCCCAGGCCGTTCTGACAGGACGCTATCTCACCGCCGAGCCCTTGAGCTTCCGGCAATGGGATGGCTATGATCCCAAGCCCGAACTGCGCGACCCCAAGATGGTGATTCCCAACCAGTGGCATCTGGAGGCGAGCACCACCGAGCGCCAACTGGAAACCGGCATGTTGACGGTCCTGGTCGCGAGCCGGGCTGGAGAAGTCTCCGACTGGCAAGCCGAGCGCCTGGAGAGCAAAACGGCCGTCGGCATTCGGTTTCAGCGTGCTGGCCAGGAAACCGTCATTCTATTTCGCAAAACCGGCGTGCAAGGCGAGGCGGAGGCGGCTGGCATTCGTTTTACCGAAAACGTCTTTGTGGAAACGAGCCATCCTGCCGTGGCGGAGTCCACTCCGGGCACGGCGGCACCGGAGCCCACGTCCCAGACTCCCAGGTGAAACGCAGAGATGCGGTGAGCGGGTTTCGATCACAGGGCGAAAGTATTGGCTGATCCTCATTTACCGGATTGAAGTCGGGCGAGCCGGGGAATGAGCGTTTTTTTATGAACACTTGCAGAATCGGCATGGCAGGGCTCGATACGTCCCATGTGATTGCCTTTGCCAGCCTTCTTCATGAGGTATCCGGGGAATATCACGTTCCCGGCGCCCGCATCGTCGCCGCATTCCCCGGAGGATCGGCGGATTTTGACCTGAGCACCAGCCGTGTCGAAGGGTATACCAGAGTGCTGCAGCGCGAGCATGGCGTCGAAATCGTCGAGTCTTTCTCCGATCTGCGTGGTAAATGCGACGCGATCATGCTGGAGAGCATCGACGGCCGGGTGCATCTCAAGCAATTCCGGGAAGTTGCGGAATGGGGCGTTCCGGTATTCATCGACAAGCCGATGACCATTTCGTCGCAAGAGGCTGAGGAGATCGCCCGGATAGCCCGTGAGAAGAGCGTCCTCGCGACCAGCGCCTCAGCGCTGCGCTTTGCCGAGAAGTTTCAAGAAGCGCTCGCCATGAAAAGCGAGGAACCGCTGACGGGGGCGGACTGTCATGGCCCCCTGGCTTTTGTGGAGAAATGCCCGGGGTATTTCTGGTATGGCATTCACTCTGCGGAGATGCTCTTTGCCGCTCTGGGAGCGGGTTGCCGGGAGGTTCTGGCGGTGCGCGGAGATGCCTGCGACTTCGTGGCTGGCCGCTGGACCGATGGAAGGCTGGGGACGCTGCGAGGCCATCGTACCGGCAACGATGCATTTGGCGGAACCCTCCACCGGCAGACCGCCAGTGTGTCCTTCGATGTCTCCAAGGGACGCAAACCCTATTATGCCAGCCTCTTGGAAAAGGTGATTCCCTTTTTCCGCGGCGAATCCGGAGTCGTCGAGCTGGCGGAAGCGGTCGAGGTGATCCGTTTCCTGGAGGCGGCAAATCAAAGCGCGCTCACCGGAAAATGGGTCGCCATGTGACCTCCTTTTTTATGGCATCCCCATGGTTTGCAGTTCATTGACTGCTCCTTAACTTTCGACAACATCCCGGCGAGTTGATCCCGGGAGGTGTTACGTGCCGGGCTTGCGCCTGGATACGTGCGGGATGAGTTCGGCGTCCCTTATTCTGACGAGGTGATTCCGTTTTTGGGCCTGGCGTTCTTGAAGCGCAAGCCGGTCGGCGTGGTTGCGAGTCCGCCTTCGGATGTCTCTTTATAGATGCGAGGCATTTTGTTTCCGACCTCGCGCAGGGCGGACACCACCTCGTCAAAGGGCACGGCGCTTTTCACTCCGCTCAACGAAATGGCCGATGCGCCGAAGGCGTGCAAGCCGAAGAGCCCATTGCGCATCATGCATGGCGCCTCGACATAGCCGCCGATGGGATCGCAGATGAGCCCCAGCGTATTTTGCAGGGCCAGCGCCGCCGCGTTGATTGCCTGCTCTGGCGTGCCGCCGTCGAGTTCGCATACTGCTGCCGCTGCCATGGCGCAGGCGCTCCCGATTTCCGCCTGACAGCCCCCTTGAGCGCCGGAAAAGCACGCACCATGGCCAATGATCTTTCCCAGTCCCGCCGCCGTGAAGAGTCCTGCCGACGTCGCCTCGTCGCTGGCGCGGCGTTCCTCCTGCCAGATCAGGAGGCAGGCAGGGGCGATGCCTGCGCTGCCTGCCGTGGGAGTGGCCACGATACGCCCAAAGGCCGCATTGGTTTCCAAAACCGCGAGCGCGTAGGCGATGGCCCGTTCGAATACCGGACCCAGCACACTCACCGAGTCTTGCTTGCTATGCATCAGCACCCGCCGCGAATCGCCGCCCGACAATCCGCTGCGGCTGCGCCCGGTAATCTCCAGTCCGCGACGAACGGAGTCCTTCATGCGCTGATAGTAGTCCAGCATCTTCCGAACGATTTCCTCCCTCGCGAGCGAACCCGTTTCGGTTTCGGCATGGATCGTCAGCTCGGCGATCGAAAGTGAATGCTCCTCACTGTGGGCGAGAAGCTCTGCGGCTGTGCGAAATTGATAACGCATGGCGCTCTCAGAATCCCGGCAATACCGGCAGGATGGTCAACCGCGAGATGGCGGGAACGCTGCGCAGAAGCGTCAGGACTTCAGCGGGGAAATGTCCGTCGATTTCAATCACCGTCAGGGCCTCGGCTCCGCGTTCTCTGCGGCTGGTGCGAATGCCCGCCACATTGATCTCGACACAGGCCAGCACCGCCGTGACGCGGGCAAGGAACCCCGGGGTATCCCGGTGCGACATCAGGAGCGCGGAGAGCGTGCCGGGAATAGACACGGGAAAGCCATTCATCTCATCGATCTGAACAGAGCCTCCGCCAATGGAGGAGGCGGTGAGTGAAAGGGTCGCGCTCGCTCCTGCGAGATTCAGCCGCACGGAGTTCGGGTGCGCCTGCGGGCCGAGATCCACTTCCCCGAAAACGACGTCCATCCCATTGTCCCGAGCGATTTGCAGCGCGTCCTTCAGCCTCTCGGAGTCTGGTTCAAAGCCCAGCAGTCCGGCGACGAGAGCCTCCGGGGTGCCGTGACCCGCGCCGGTGGCCAGGAAGGAGCTATGCAGTAGCACCTCGGCCTGCAGCGGAGGCTGGCCGAGGATGTTGCGCGCCGCCCAGCCGATACGGCAGGCTCCCGCCGTATGGGAACTCGACGGCCCAACCATGGGCGGCCCGATGATCTCGAAAACCGACAGGTGCCCGGCCATGGCTCAATCCTCAAGCCACGCGTCCAGGCGGGCGGCGACAAACTCGTCATCACGCAGCCAGGGATAGGCTTTGGAAACCCGGGTGATTTCCTCCGCTTGTCCCGGTGAAAGAACCTCCCGGGGATTCAGGCAGTGAGTGGAGGGGAGGAGGCCTTGGCGGCGCAGCACTTCGTGGATGCCGGGCAGGCATCCGTGAAAGCCATTGGCGGCATCGAAAATGGCGGCATTCGCGTCCGTCAGAGCGGCGTTTTTTCCCAGCCACTCAATGGGAATGTCAGGTTGCGAGCGCGCGGCCTTGATTTCTTCCAGCAAGCTCACGGCGCGATGAGTCCATACGCCGAATTGACCCAGTAATCCGCCGGCAATGAACTGCCGCCGACCGTTAAAGACCCAGGGCGTGAGCAGATCCGCGATGATATTGTCGTCGTTGCCGGTGTAGAGGGTGATGTCGTCCCTGCCGGACTCCATGACCGCTCGCACGACATCGATGGTCTGGTAGCGGTTGAACGGAGCCATCTTGATCGCCACGACATTGGGAATCTCCACAAACTGCCTCCAGAAGGAATGGGGAAGCGCCATTCCGCCCACTGCGGGCTGCAGGTAAAACCCGATTAACGGGATGATTCCGGCGATCTCGCGGCAATGCTCCACGATTTCGGAAATATCACCATCCTTCCAGGCGGCCAGGCTGAGCAGGCTTGCCTCGTAGCCCAGGTCGCGGGCGAGTGTTGCCTCATCCAGGGCCTGCCGGGTCTTTCCGCATATTCCGGCGATGAGGGAAAACGGCCGGGGGTTTTTGGTTTGTAATGAGGCGAGTTCCTTTGCGGCAAAGCGGAGGATTGGCTCAAAGAGCGCGTGCTGAGGCTCGCGGATCTCGAATTGGGTGGAGTGCACCGCCACGGCGAGGCCGCCGGCTCCGGCCTCAAAATAGTAGCGAACGAGCGCGCGTTGGTGCCTGGCCGACCACTGGCGGTCGGTGTCGAGAGCGAGGGGCAGAGCCGGGATGACCTGCCCCTCCTGCAGGTGCTGGCGCAGGCTAGAAATTTCCATCACGTTTTTCATATCCGGTTGGTTTGCCCAGGGTTTGGAGTCCTTGCATCTGCCAGGCCGCCACCCAGTCGATCATCTGGTCCAGCGTGGTTTCCGGTGCGCCGAAGAGCCGGTGGGAGCGAGTGGCGTCGTTGAGCCAGGCTGTATCCGCCTCCTGGCCGCAGATGATCGGAGCGCGGCCAAAGATCTCCCCAAAACGTGTGGCGAGATCGCGCACACGGTGGACTGATGGGCCCGTGATATTGATGATGAATGGCGCCGTGCTGGCCAGTTCGTGGGACAGCAGCGTCTGAGCGACTGCGTCGCGCTGCCAGATGAGGTTCACATGACCCATGGTCACGTCGATCGGATCGCCTCGCAGCACCCGCTGGGCGATGTCTACCAGCACCCCGTATCGGAATTCCACGGAATAGTTGAGCCGGATCAGCGCGAGCCTGGAGCCGAACTCCAGCGCGGACCTCCGGAAAGCCTGCTCACGTCCCAGGCAGGATAAAGCGTATTCGCCGACCGGGTTCGTTTCAGAATCCTCGGAGGAGCCGGATGAGTTCACCGGGACAAAGGAATAGACGCAGCCCGTGGAAAAGGCGGTGATCCGGGAATTGGAAAAATGATTGGCCACCATCTCCGGCATCTCGACATTCATCCGCCGGAGAAGGCCGGGCTGGCCCGCCGTGCCAAACTTGGCCCCCGCCAGGAATATGATGTTTTCCGCAGACTCCAAGGATTCGAGATCCCCGGGCTTGCAAAGATCGCAGGACTGAACGGCCACTCCGCGCGACTCAAATGGCGTGCGGTCACTCGCGTTCCCGAAGCGGGATACCGCCGTCAGTCGTGCCCTTCTCCCGCTACGGTCGATGGCCTTGCGCAGCATCAGGCAAAGGTGCAGCCCCATTTTGCCCCCTGCGCCGAGAACCATGAAATTTCCACCCATGCGTCCGACCGCCTTTACGACGGCATCGGGCGGCTCGCTCAGAAAATCGTCCACCTGGGATGGGGCGCAGGGCAGTCCATCGAGTTGAGTGTTCATTAAGTAACTAAATGGTTACTTTGTGACAGATGTCAACTGCAGAACACGCCGGAATCCCTCTTTTGTTTTCGGCCGGTCGCGCATATGTCTGGAAACCATCATCCGATGCCAAGACATCCTGCCGCCCGACAGACCCGCAATCCGGACCGCACCCGGGGCCTCCTCCTCCGGGCGGCCACGAGACTGTTTTCCGAACGGGGTTACGATGGAGTCGCCGTCGATGACATCGTGGCGGCGGCCGGAGTGAACAAGCGCATGGTCTATCATTACTTCGGCAGCAAGGACGGTCTGTATTCCGAGGTCCTGCGCGATGTGTTTAACCGGCTCGCGGCGATTGAGTTGAAAGCAGTCGGCGAGTCGGGCTCGCCGGAGGAGGCGATAGCCGGGATTCTGGAATCCTATTTCGCTTTTTTGGGGGAAAATCCCGAGTTTGTTAACCTGATCTCATGGGAGAATCTGCATCAGGGGCAGTTCGTGAAGAGGCATCCCGACCTGTTGTCCAAGAATCCCGTGCTGGGCCGGCTCCGCGAGGCGGTCGGCGAGGGGGTTGCGCTCGGAGTCTTTCATCCCGGCATTGACGTCAAGCATTTGCTGATCAGCCTGATCAGCCTGTGTTTTGTCTATCATGCAAACCGCTTCACACTGTCCCAGAGCGTAGGCTTGGATTTGCAATCCCCTCGCGTATTGAAGGAGGGGCTGACTCATACCATCGATCTGGTGCTCAATGGGCTGAAGCAAAGAAAATCGGAAGGGGCGGGAAAGAGATCATCAAGGGTTCCTCTCAAGAGGAAATCCGCCGGTCCGCAGTAGAGGCTGTCCAAAAAGTCATCTCGAGCTACGTCGAGGAGGCCAGGGAAACCGCCGCTGCTGGTGTAGGCTCCATATGGACGTTTGAGCCTAATGTCCCGGCCTGGCTCGGAGTCCAGCACATGGTCTTTCTCGATCAGCCGGAGCCCCTGCGCCATTTTGCAAACTGGGTGAAGGCCGGCCTTGAGGCACTTCCACGCGGATCAAGGGGGATCGAGATCAATAACGAGCCCGATATCACCATGGGACGCACGGCCTTGGTCAGTGAAGAAAGGGCTGCCGTCGCCGCCGGCACGTTGCTGCGCACCGGCTTTGAAGTCGCAAACTCTGTGGAACCAGGCATTCCTGTCCTGGGAGGAGGAGGTTCCGGTGAGGCCACGCGTACGAACGGTTTTTCTCAGCACCTTCTCGAGGCGGCTCACGGAAAGGTCGATTACTATTCGGGCCACCCGTATTCCAGCTCGCGGTACATCGATTCCGCCGGGAGCGTGGTTTGGCCCGATCAGTATATCATTCCTTTTCTGGAGGGCGCCGCCGCCACCGCTGTCCAGTATACCCGCAAGAAAGCCCTCTGGTCCACCGAGCTAGGGTGGGCTTATCCCAAGGAGGACTTGTATCTATCGGACTCCACGAGGGACTATGCCGCCATTTGTGCGCAGGCACTGGTCTTGTTGAAAACCGTACCTCACATCGGAAAGATCGCATGGTTCCGCGGATATCAATACAAGCTCGGCCTCAATGAGCGAGGCTACGACTATAGCGTCTTTCTCCAAACTCTCGGAGGCATGCGTCCGACGACAGCAGTCAATGCATTTGCCACCGTTTCATCCCTGCTGGAGGGAAGCAGGGTCGGGCAAAAACTTGATCTCGGTCCCGCTCTGCGCGGCTACCTCTTTGAGAATCCTCTGACCAATCAGGTCATCGCTGCACTTTGGACGACGAGGTACGACGTATCGCTCAAGTCCCGCCTCCCGGATGGCCTCCAGGCTGTCGATTTCTATGGAAAGTCTCACCCGGTAGATCCCACCTTGAGGCTGACCCGCGGACCCTCTTTCTTCGTGGCTCCGCTGGCTAGGTCTGTGGAGTTGCGCTCCGCCATTGAGAAGGCTCTCTGGCAGCCTGAGCAGCCCTTTGTCATCACCAATATCGGGGCACGCTCCACATCCACGCTGGACTTTACTTTGGAAAGCCTCCTCATGGAGGAGACTGATGTCGAGATCGCTCTGGGCGCAGGCGATGCCCCTTATCAGGCCAGGCTGAAACCCGGTGAGAACACGATAGAAGTGCCTGCCTCAGGTCTGCTCCGCCTGGGCAATGCCTTGAATGCCAATGTCACCATCTCGGGCAATGGAGCAGTCGTAAAAGGAAAGTTGGAAAAAGCCATCATACCCGTGCCCCGGCTTCAGACGCTGCCAGCCGTGGATGGGCCGCTTTCTCCCGCGAAGCTGGCGTTGGCTTCACAGTTTCTTCAAGAACGAGTCAATATCTCTCCTCCTGACCCCGCCGTGGCCTGGCGCGGCCCCGACGATTTGAGTGTTCGCTATGGCTGGGCCTGGAACGATTCGGGACTCTACGGGATATGGATCGTGACTGACGACATACACACCGGTGCCACCGGAACGTCCTTCTGGAATTTCGATAGTATCCAGATCGCGTTCGATCCGCAAAGTCGGGGAGGTGTTTCGGGATACCGTCCGGGAAATCGAGAGATCGACCTGGCTCTGATCTCTGATGGAACGACGGGACTGCGTCAAACCTATCCCCTGCGGGAAGATCCGCCAGATCTCCACGCCCTTGTCACACGAGACGGCGACAAGACGATCTATCAGGTGTTTCTGCCGTGGTCCTATCTTTATGGAAAGTCTGCGCCTCCCGCGGACGATACCCTCCTTGGAGTGAGTTTTGCGGTCAACGAGAATGACGGAAGCGGGCGTCGCTGCTGGATGGGTCCCCAGGGAGACGGCATTGGCTCGGGCAAGATGCCAGCACGTTTCCCCTGGCTCAGGCTGCTGCCCCAAAGCGCGCGATGATTGGGCTCAGATGAACGGAACTCCAGCGAGCCACTAAATGTAATGTCTGGCGGTGATAAAGGTAGGCAAATCGGGCACGTACCGTTTCCGACAAAAGGGTACGTCTTGACGTGAGTTTGAATGCAGGAGGTTAGTTGGCCCGGATGTATCCGGTGGTTGGCCAATAGTCGTGGAACTGGATATTGGAGTTCACCGGGGTTCCTTCGCCGCTGGCGATTTGCTTTCCGTCTCGCCAGAGGGCGAAGTATTGCCGGCCTGCTTGGAAGGGAACTTCCACATGATGGATGCCAGCCGGGACATCGATGCGCGTGCGCTCCTGCCCGGAGAACACCTCGACCTGGGCTGGAGCGGTGAGGGCGGTCGTGATGTAAATCTCGTCCTTGATGGGGCCGTTGCCGATCTTCACCGGCGGGCGCCGATCGGCGGAGGGCACGAGCTTCTGGCTGCTTGTGCGATAGGAAAAGAAGAGCGTGTCGTCCGTGATCGTGGGCTGCACCCCGGTCTTGTACCATTGGATGTAATAGCGATTGAGCTCATCGAGCCCAGCCATGGATTTGTACCATCCGTAGGGCGCGTCTCCCGTGCCGTTGCGGTATTTGTGGAGGTCGTCGACGGGAATGATGTACGATTCGTTGTAGTCATTCCAGGTGAGCATCATGACCCACTCCGGCTTCTGCACGTCGATGACCGAGCGCCACTGAGCATCGAGTCCCTTGCCGCCGGAGTGTTCGTAGTACGTGCCATTGGGCTTGTTGTCCGACTCGGGATCGCCGGGCCGCCAGTACCAACTCGGAATGCTTTTGCCTGCTCCGCACCAGTAATGCATGGCGATGGTGCTCATCCAGGTTTTGCCGCTCTCATGCAGCGCGCGCCCCAGCCGTTCGAGGTTTTGCAGGCCGACGCCGTTGGGGGATAGCTGAATCTGCCAGAGCGAGAGGCCCTGGATCAGGTCGCCCCAGTCGGTGATTTCGGCGCTGGCGGATTGGGAATTGACCCCTCCACTCCAGACCTGGCGAAAAGTTGCGGGAACGAAATAAATCTCCATCCCGTCCTTGCGCAGGGGCTCGGTAATGTTATCGCGCCACCACTTCACGCTCCCGGCGTAGGAGGGCTTGTTGTTGCCATCGATGACCCAGCCGTCCGGACCGTAGGCCGCGACGAGGGGCTTGCCATCGACCTTTTCGTAAACCTCGTGATCGGCATACTTTTTCATCAGCATGAGGATGTCTGCCGCGCGCTGCTCCAGGGTCGGCTGTCCGTAGTCGAACTCAAAGAAGAGCTTGAAGCCGGTGTTGAGGCGCTTGGCCGCGCGAAACATGGCCTCGATCGAGCGGTGGTAGTTCTCGTTGTCCTGCATGATGTCGAGCCCGAACCCATCGATCCCCATCGACTGCGCCATCTGGATCTCCGCCATGAAATTCGCCTCCCGCTGCTCGACCGACGCATCGTCCCAGGAGGGAAACACGGAGGTGCAGGGCATATACCACGCGAAGACCTTGCGGTTTTTCAGGAAGGTGTCGTCGATCTTGAAAAAGGTTTTCTCCGGGAGCCGGTAGTCGGGCAGTCCCTGCTCCTGTCCGGCCCACTTTGTCCGTTCCTGCGGAGGCTTTGCGCATCCGCTGGCCAGCGCGGCGGTGAGGATCGCCACGATGGGAGTGATCACAAGGGATGTCTTCCGCGCCAGCATGGTCAGGGTCGTGCGCTTGCGCAAGGTGGGCGAGGGCTTGGTGGGACGAGTCGTCATGAAGGGTGTCGGGGCGGGGGTTAAACTTGCCGGTTTGGCGCGATCTCCGCGGCATCCCCGAGGCGAGTCGCCGGGATCAGGGGAGCGGAAATTTCCGCCCATACGGTTGCGCAGGCGGGGCGGAACTGCAAGGCCTTATGCAATGTAATTAATTAGCATATCTGGAATGATAATATTAGCAATGCTGTCGCGCTATTGGGCTGGCTTGCGCCTGGCAGCGATTGCCTCGTGGGCGGGGGCGATGATCAGGTTGCCCAGTGTTACCACATCCTTGCCGCCCTCCTTGCCGCCAGCCGAGCGATTGATGGACACGCAGGGACTCACCTTGGTGATCCCGGCGGGAACGGTGAAAAAGCCCGATGCGCGGAACGTGCCGGTTTCCATCGCCCCGGGAGTAGTCAGTCGCGCGGTGGAGATTCCAGCCAGAGGCTGCCCTCTCGATGCGCTGCCGGTCATCCGGTCTCCGATGGAGAAACCGAGCGAAGCCCTGCCGTCGCTGGATGCGAGGTTCAGGTCGACGGCATAGAAGTACGTTTGTCCCGGCTCGACCGCGATGTCATCGGTCTTCCACTGGGCATACCGCCCAGCCTCGTGCGTCGGCTTGTGAAAGCGCACGATCTCGGTGCCGTCCGCGTTCTCGGCGACTTGGAATGACGAGTCGGCCTCGGGGTCGTAGTCGACCTTCCATTTGCGCGGTGCGATCTCGCTGTCGGCTCCCGGTCCGGCGGGCAGCTTGGGGCAGTCGGGGCCGATGACTTGCTTGAGCACGGGGTGGAGCGCTTCGCGGGCGATGGCGAGAGACGCGAGGAGGGAAGGGTGGACCTTCCACGCGTCCTCCGGGCGTCCCTCGGTTTCCGATCCATTGCGGAAGACAAATCCCTCTTTCCATCGCGCGGAGCCATCCTCCCGGGCGCAGGCGGAGAAGATGTCACAGTACCACACGTCTTCCTGCTCGCAGAGTTCCTTGATCTCGGCGTTCCATGTCGGCACGACAGTGGTGATATCGTTGGGGATCGACGCTCCCGGGACCAGCGGGGTCAGCCCCTCGATCGGCGGGATGTTGCACACGACCGGGATCGAGCCGACTGACTTAACATACCGGATGTTTTCTTTCAATCCGTCGAGCGCTTCCTCCAGAGCCTTGCCGGACGCGATCTTGTCCGGCGGGGCGAGGAGCAGGTCATTCGTCGAGGAGATGATGACGGTGATTTCCGGTTTTAGCGAGGCAATCCCGGCCGGGATCTGCTGACCGGCACCCCAGGCTTCGGTCGAGCCCGCAGGAAGCAGCAGGCGCGCGATCTCTGCGGAGGTTCTCCCAGAGTGCCCCTCAAAGGCCTGAATGTCCGGCACGGCCACTCCATCGCAGCCGAAGAAGACAAACGCTCCGAAGGCGGTCCATTGCCTGTTCGTGCCGACCAGTCCCTTCCACTCCATCGGCGTGTATTGGTTGCGGCAGATCGAGTTGCCGATCGCTCCCACAGTCGGGAGGGTGTCTGTGTGAAGCTGCGGAGCGGCGGAAGCAGGCAATGCCGTGAGTGCCAGGATGCCGAGTGCCAGGATGTTTTTCATGTGGGATTGAGGGGGTTAAGGAAAGGGGGCTTGTGGTCCGATGTCTGTTTCTTCAGCGCGTGGCGACGGGCTCGGAATGAGCGGTCGTTGGTTGGAGCGCATCGCGGCTCATGAGGCGGCGATAGAGATAAAGCGGGACCAGGCCGAGCACCGTCAGCGAGCAGGCCAGGATGTAGGCCCACTGGTAGTTGCCGCCGGAGGAGTGGATGAGCCAGCCGATGAAAATGGCGATGCAGCCATTGTAAAATCCCCTCAGGCAGGAATTCGTCGAGGTGACTGAGCCGATGTTGGCGGGTTCGGTCGTGCGATAGACCATGATGTCCGCAGAGTTGTAGAGCGGCTGCACCGTGGCCTGGAGGCAGGTCGCGAGGATGAGGGCGTTGATGTCGCGAATGTTGAGAAAGAGTAGCAGGCTGCCCACCGAGATGAGGCAGAAGAAGGGCATGAGCCGGTACGGGCTGAAGCGATCGACCAGCCAGGAGATGGGAAATACGGCCAGCACTCCGCAAAGGATCGACCACGAGATGGCGATGGCGACCTCGCCGCGAGCCATGCCGAGCTTGTTGACGGCAAAGAGCCAGATCCAGCCATTGAAGACGATCTGGTAGGTTTGAAACATCGAGCACGCAGCCATCTGGACGGCTTTGCGCCGGTCGGTCCAGGCCACCTTCATGGCCGACCAGGGGCGAAACTTCTCCGTGGTGGGATTGCGCACTGGAGGCTCCTTGATGGAGAACCCCCCGACCAGCGTCGTGGCGAGCAGGACCAAGGCGCCGAGCAGATAGGGCAGCCACTCCGCGATCTCGGTCAGCGCCATGCCTTCCCGTAGGGCAAAGAACGTGACGATGGCCGTAAGGATCGCCGCCGGTGCGCCGGTCCGGGCCAGCATCCGCCGGGGCATGCAGTCGATATTCAGCAGCGGAATCGTCGCCGCCTTGATGTCGGTAAAGAGCATCTGCAGCAGCCAGAGCGCGACGAGCAGCCACAGGGCATGGACAAAGGGGAACAGGACAAACGACAGAATGATGATCGGCGCGGAGATGAAGAGATACGGGATGCGGCGGCCGAAGCGGGAGACCGTATGATCGCTCTTCCAGGCAAAGTACATCACCAGAAAGCTGTACGCCCACGAGTTGATCGACCCGATGATGCCGATGCCCGCTTCGTTGAGCCCGAGGGAGTTCACCCGCAACTGCATGAGTGGCCCCACGACGGTGAAGCTCACAGCCCACCCGAGGTTGAGAAAGAGGATGAACCCCAGGTTGCGCCACATCAGTGGGCGATTTTCGTAATACGCGCGCAGGGCGGGGTCGGTAATCTCGGCGACCTTCGGGTGGGACTCGCTCATGGCAGACGGGTCACCCAGAGATGACTGAAGAGGCCGGGCGCGCCGCGTTCCGCCACCCAGTCATAGAGCTTGGTCTTTTCCACGGGCATGATGCGTACTCCCACGGCGGGCCAGTCCAGGCATGTCTCGGGAATCTCGATGGAACACAGCGCCTCATCGCTCCAGCGTCCCTCGAGGCCCGACGGGAGCACCCAGTCGGCCACCGCGCAGGTTTCCGACGGCTGATGCACCGGGAGGCCTGGGAATCGGGAGGCGGGAGAGGAGGCGAGGGGGTTGAAGAAATGCACACGCTGCGAGATATCCCGGCACTCGGGATCAAACGCATGGAGATGGAGCAGGTAGGTGCCCGCTCCGCGCCTCAACCCGCCGAGACTCACCCGCAGATGACGCCACTGCACCCAGGCGCTCACACCCCAGTCCCACCCCTGGGGATAGTCCACGCAGATTTCGTTAAAGGCGTAACCTTCCGCGCACGTGATCGAGTCAAACTCATGCCCGAGCACCTTGGTGATCGAGCCGCGAGGGAGAAAGGCTCCCGGGTGGACGGCGATCACGGCATCTCCCGCCGCCGGACGCTTTTCGGCGAACCACCGGTCCATCGCGTGAATTTCCTTCTCCCCGGCGGAGCGCGCGAGCTTGCGGTCCCAGCGATCAGGCTGCCGGATGTTGCCAAAGAGCTGGAAACCCGGCTCGTCCGGGATGATGGCGGGGTCGATTCGCTGAGACGTGAGGGCGGTGGCCTGGCGCAGTCCGGCTTCGATCGCACTCACGCCGATGAGCTCGATCTGGCCTGGCTGCAAGCCCCGGAGCCGATGCCAGCACGCGAGGCGGGACCCGTCAAAACTCAGGATGATCCGGTCGCCCGGCACGATTTCCTTGCGGTGGTCGAGTCCGCAGAGACTTTCCCATTCAATCGGTTCCTCGGAGGATCGCCGGATGCGGGCCTCCAGCGCGAAGGGCTCCGGCGTCTGGGCCGCGAGGACCGTGTACGGAATCCCGTCACGATGAAATGTCTGGCCGACCACGAGGTTTCCCCATTGGCGCGTGCCGCCCGCATGGCCGCCCGCCCGTCCTGCGACGCGGACCACGACCTTCGCATCGGTGGTCTCCACCAGCAGCGCGCCGCCCGACCCTGCCGGATGCGGGACGATACGCGTCTCTCCCTCTCCGCTGACGATCTCTGCTTCAAACGGAGTCTGCCAACCCGTGAATGCCTCCCAGATCATCACCGGAGCGCATCCCTCGCCCTGGCGCGTGATGGTGAGGATGCGAGATGTATTGCCTGACTCCTCGCTCTCGATCTTCACCTCATCCTGCGGGCGGATGGTTGAGGCGGGTGCGCTTCCGTCGGGCTGGAAAGCCGGGTAATTCCACTCAGCCGAGTAGTCGTAGCGTCTCTGCGGCAGCGGATCGGGATGCTGCCACACCGTCTGCGAGCCGTGGTGTTCATCGACGATCACATCCGGGAAGCACCCGGGCCGGTGGCCCACGTGAAAGCCCATCATCTCGCCGCGCCAGTAGCTCGTCTGCCGCTCAAATCCTCCCTGGGATCGCAGTCGTGCTGCCCAGGCCTGGAGGCCGCCGATTTCGAGCCGCCCCTTGTCTCGCTGTGCGGCCAGCCATTCCAGCGCCCGGCGGTTATGCTCGTAGCATCGCCCCGAGAAGAAGTACTGGAGGTTGATGTGAAAGAAGAGGGGCCGTCCGCTGAGCTCGGCCTGGCGCAGCCAATCCTCGGCGATTTGCTGGAAGGGCAGGGGATCGCGGGAGGGCTCCAGCCAGCGGTCTGCGGCCAGCGCATTGAGCGGACACCACGGTCCCTCGCTCCAGTGGTTCAGGCAGACCATGGGATTGCGCAACTCCATGCTGGACATCAGCACGGCGTCGGTACGCATTCCTGCCTCGGGTTTGCGGAAATCCTCGTCGGAGGCAAAGTAGGGCGAGAGCGGCGAACCGTAGTGGGCGATCTCCCAGCCGCCGTCCTCGATCACGGTGGGGGCGCAAAATCCCAGGATGTAGCCGATGCCCGCGCGGCGGCAGGCTGCGACGAAGGTGTTGCCCGTCGTGTAGGTGTTCACCGCCCGGAGCGGACCGAGGTCCAGCGCCGCGAAGCGCGCGGCGGCTTTGCCGAGAAACTCCTCGCACTGCGACTGCGGATATTTCCACCAGTTGGCATCGCGGCACTCCGGAGCGAAGTCGGCGGGATAGATATTCGGCGCGCACAGTCCGCCCGCCTCCATGATGCGCTTCAGGACGGAACGATTTTGCTCGGCCCGGCCAAACCCAAAGGTCGTGTCGCAAGTCAGGCCGAGGCCCAGCAGATGGTCGGCTTCTTCAGAGATCCGGTCGTTCACCTGATCCCATTGGGCATAGATATGGCAAAAGGACTTCATGGCAGTCGAGGAAGGGAAAGTTTCGAGTCTTGCGAGACTCTATTTGACTTTTATTAAAAGAGAATTAAAAAAAGCGAATATTTGAATGAAATTGCGAAATTTCTGGAGTGCTGAAGACGGGTTTGGGGATGGCGGGCGGAATGTGCAACGCCCGGTTCCGGAAAGCGTAGGCGCGCCGTCTCATCCGGTCGATGGTGTGATCCCTTCAGCGAAAGAGTGTTTCTGATCCCGTGTTCGTGAGTACGTATTGCAATCCCCTGCCGTTGCCGCATTACCAGCGAGGCCGCGCCTGTGCAAAACCCGGGTACGACGGCCCGGACTTTCGCGAGATGGCCGATCCCACCGTCATTCGTTTCGAGGGACAGTGGTATCTCTTTCCATCCGCCGGGTTGCTCTGGCGCAGCGCCGACATGGTCCATTGGGAGCACGTTCCCATCGAGCCGTTCGATCCCGGCTACGCCCCGACGGTCGTGGTCCATCGCGGATGGCTTTACCTCACGGCTTCCTGGGATTGTTCCGCGATCTGGCGGGCCCGCTCGCCCTTGGGCCCCTGGGAGCGGCTGGGTACCAGAGCGCATGATGCTGATGGGAACGAGACGTGGCTGAAGGACCACACCGGCAAGCCTGTTCGCTGGGGAGATCCCTGTCTTTTCTCCGACGAAGACGGCTCGCTCTACTGCTATTGCAACCTGGGTCGGGAGGTGGAGCCCAGCCCCGCGCATCCTTGGCGGATCACGAACGACGTCGGGATCCTCGGCATCCGCCTGGATGCGGAAGATCCCAGCCGATTTGCCGAGGCTCCGGTGAAGCTCGTGAACTTCCGCCCGGAGCACTGGTGGGAGCGCGGGGGCGAATCCAATCACCGCCTCGACGCACCTGTGCTGGAGGGCGCGTGGATGACCCGGCACGATGGGCGCTACTTCCTCCAATACAGCGCCAATGGCACGGAGTACCGCAACTACGCCATCGGGTGTTATGTTTCCGACCATCCGCTCGGTCCATTCGAGCCCCAGCGGCGCAACCCCGTCCTCATGCATCGCGGCGGCCTGGTCAACGGCTGCGCGCATCATTCGGTGGTCGAGGGGCCGGATGGCGGGCTATGGTGTTTTTATACGACACTCGTCCGCATCAATCACCCTTACGAGCGCCGTATTGGCATGGACCCCGTAGCCTTTGATGAGAATGGCGAGCTTTACATCAAGGGGCCGACGGAGACGCCCCAGCCGGTCCCCGGCGGTGAAGCAGGCGAGCCATTGGTGGCGCTGTCGGTGAATTGCCCGGCGCAGGCTTCCTCAGTTCGCGAGGGGCGCTCTCCGCACTACGCTGTTGATGATGGCATTCGCACCTGGTGGGAGGCCTCGTCCGGGGAGACGCCGCAGTGGCTCGAGGTGGATCTCGAGGCGACCTTTCCGGTGGCGGCGGCGCGGATTCTTTTTGCGGATCGCGGGTTGGATTATGCCGCCGGTTACTGCCCGGCACCGTATCAATATCGCATCCATGGGTCCCTTGACGGGGCGCAGTGGTCGGTATTGGCCGATCTTTCGACAAATGCGGAGGAACGCCACATCGCTTATCACACTTGGACGCCCGTACCTACGCGGCATGTGCGGCTGGAAATCCTCGCGGTGCCGAGGGGAATGACTGCTGCCGTATGGGAGTTCACCGTCTTTGGCCGTCCTCACGACGCGGGCCTTTCCTCTGCTCCATGATGGTCCACGACGATGTCCGGAGGCCATTCCCCTCGCGTCCTCTCGACGAGCGAAGAGAGATGGCCTGAGGCCGCAAAATCAGAAATACTCCGAGCGTGAAAAGACCCGCCGCCCATACCTCTCCCGATCCCATCCCGGGAAGCCTGGATATTTCGCTCTCGAAAAAGCGGTCCACCGTGGACGAACTCGCAGACCGCGTGCGTGAAAAGATCCTGAGCGGAGAAATGCCCCCGGGAACCCGCCTGCCAACCACCCAGCAACTCGCCGCCCAGTGGGGCACCTACGTTCCGGCGGTGCATGCGGCGCTCACCGCCTTGACAAAGGAAGGGCTGCTGGATCGCCGCCATCGCATGGGCACCTTCGTGAAGGAGCGCGAAGCGAGGCTTTCCCGCGTCGGCATCCTCGCTCCCGGCCAACTCTGGCAGGATGCCACCGAGTTGCTCTTTATCCGTGAGCTGTTCCTTCTCCTCGAAGCCCGCTTCCTCCAGGAGAACATCCGCACCACCACGTGGTTTGAAACCCGCCTGGGAGAAAAGACGACCACGCCCATTCCGGCCCTGGTCAAGGCGGCGGAGAGAGGGGAGATCCAGGCCCTCATCGCGCTGAACAGCGGTCAATACAACGCGGCGTGGCTCAACGCCCTGCCCGTGCCGGTCACCGGCCTGGGGCGCGTGCTCAAGCATCGCGTCGATTTCGACATCAACAGCTTCTTTGAGATCGCGCTGACCCGCCTCCGTGACCAAGGGTGCAAGTCGGCCGGCCTGATCAGCGCCGTCCCTCCGAGCCATGCCGAGCACGTGCAGGCTTTTCGCCGGGCGGCCCGCCGGCTCAAGCTCCAGGTGCGTGACGCCTGGGTGAGAAACACCATCCGCTACCCCGAGCCGCACGACGAGTTCGGGTACAATCAGTTTCGCGAACTCTGGGCCGAGTCCGGGCATCCCGACGGACTCATCGCCTTCCCGGATAATTGCGCGAAGGGTGTCATGCTCGGCATCACGACGGCGGGCGTCCGCGTGCCGGAACAGCTGAAGGTCGTGTTTCACAAGAATGCCGAGCTTCCTTTTCTTTGCCCGATCGCAGCGGCGATGGTGGCAAACTCCAGCCACCAGTGTGTCGACGCCTTTGTGGATCAGCTCACGCGCCTCCACGCCGGAGAGAAGTGCCCCGAGATCCTGCTCGGGTACGAACTCATCCCGCCACCGAAATCCCCGCCCAAATGAAAATTGATTTCCGAAAAAGCCCCCCCAGCGCCCCGCGCGGCTTCCCCCTGGCGCACGTGCATTTTTCCGGCGGCCGCACCGGCATGACGGTCGCCAGTCACGGCGGCCTGATAAACCTGATCTACTACGGTCGGCAATCCCTCGGCGGAGCCTCGCTCTTTCGCTCCAGTTTCGCCCATTCGTCCTGGCCCAAGCTGTTTCGCCTCGTGCTGGAGGTCGATGGCAGGGGCCACTACCCGGGATTTCACAATACGCGGCTTTATCCCTTTGGCTTCGAGACGGAAGGACGGTTTCAGGACGTACGCTACGGCTTCCAGATGTTCCTTCTCAATGACGCCCTCGTCCAGCGGGTGCGCATCCTGGAAAATCCGCGGGAGCGGCGGATGTCCCTCAAGGTCGTCCTGCATGGATTTGTCAATACAACGCCCGGCTATCGGACATGGACTCCCTGGGTGCCCCGTCCCGACGGGCTGGGAGTCACCGCTGCGGCGGTGGACAGGATTCCCGAGAGCCAGCTACTGGCCCAGATCGAAGATCGGAAGAAAAACCCGGTGCAGAATCCCACTTTTGAAAATACCGATGTCGCCGAGGCCGAGACGCATGTCGGGTTGCTCGCCACCCAGGCCCTCACGCTTGAGTCCACGGGAGGCGTTCACGAGGGGTTCAAGCATTACCTGCGCAGCGATCTCGTCGGCGACGAGGCGGCATTCACGGTCTGTTTCAGCCCCAGCGAGGAGACGCTGACCGCCCGCATGCGCGAGCTCCGGCAAAGCGCCTGCGCCGACTGCGATGCCCTCGTCCTCTCGTACCACACGCGGCTGAGCACTGCCCCGCGCATCGAGGTCCAGCCGCCCGCCCTTCGGTCCTGCCTGGAGAATATTCCCGCCGTGCTCGATTCGCTCAAGGTGGCTGACCTGCCCGGCGGGATGCGTGCTGCGGCTCATGGCTACTGGGTCTGGTCGTGGGACGATCTGGTTTATCCCGAGGCGCATCTCTTCGCGGGCGACGCGGATTTCGTGCGCGACGCCCTGAGGTTTGCTGTGAAAACGGCGGACCCCGTGCTCGGCATTCCTCATCAATTCAACACGCGCCTCGTCCCCCAGATGGTGATGGCGTTTCCGGCCCAGTGCCTCTTCATAACCACGCTCTACAGCTACTATTGCCATACTGGCGACCGGGCGTTCCTGGGGGAGGCTCTGCCGCTGGCTTTCTGGATTCTGGAGAAATGCGGGCGCGACGTGGTGGCTGGGACGGGGCTCGTTCGCGGCACCTCGCTCTATCCCGATTTCCCCGGCCTCATGGGCCAGGATGGCCAAGACATTAGCAGCTTTAATAACAGCATTTACTATCAGGCCCTCGCCGCCATGAGCCGCCTCACCGCGCATCTGGCGGCTGGTGGGGAAGGGGACCGCTACCGCGCGCTCTCGGAGGATTTTGCCGCGAGGGCTGCGGCTGCTCGCGAAGCCTTCGTGAGGCACTTCTTCGATGAGGAGAAGGGTTATTTCTACGACTCCATCTCCGCGGTCGATCTCACGCCTCGCCAACACTATCCCGTCTACGCGATCCTCTGGACCACTCCGTTTGCCCGTGATTTGCTGGGCGGACACGAGAAGCGTATCGCGGCCTTTATGAACCGCAATTTCCTCCGTCCCCACGGGCTCGGCATGTACCCCGGCTGGGATGCCGCGTGGATGCGCGATGGGAACCAATGCGGCGCGTACTATCCCGTGGTGGAACCCTTCTTCCGCAATGTCATGGCTCTGGCCGGACGATCCGCTGAGATCAAGGCCTGGACTCGCAGTGTGGCCTGGTTTTGGAGCAGTCACACCATCCCAGAGGGGCTGACCTACGAGACGGAGAGCGAGCTCCCGGACAACCCCGGCACCAAGCAGGCCTTCGCGGCCAAGGCGTGGTATGGACTCTTCTTCCGTACGGTCCTGGGTCTCGAGGCTGGACTGGACGGGCTTTCCGTCAATCCTGGCCCGTTTTCCTTTCCCGTGGAGGTCTCGGGATTGAAATTTCGCGGCAGGTCTGTGGACATCGGAATCTCCGGCAAACCGGGGCGCGCTTTCATCGACCTCAATGGACGTAGGCTTTCCCCGGAGGACTCTTTCATTCCCTACGACATGCTGGGCGAAGACAACCGCATTTCGATCGTCTGCGGTTCCGATCCGGACGGAAGAATCTCATGAAAATGCGCGTCTTTGTCCTGCTGATCGCAGGGAGCGTCGCCATGCTCAGGCTGCAGGATGCATCCGCAGCGGAAAAGGCCAGGGCAGGCAAGGACTGATCCGACAAGACGCCGCCTCACGTTGGCCCGCTCTCTGCTGCGTACGCGTCAGCCAGCCCGGTTCCAAAAGTTGGACTTCGCCGCGCGGTCTGGGTAAGTATTCGGATCGCTCGGGATACGCCGCCGCGTCGCTCGCATCCCTCCGGATCAAAACTCACGACGAGTCTCTCGAATCGCGCAAAGATTTCCCCGGAAACGCAAAAATCCCGCCGCCAGTCTTGCCGACCGCGCGCGGGATTTTTGCCGTCACCAGTCCGGATTTACCGGAGTCGGCGGCGCAGGATGAAGAGAAGGCCCGATCCGACCAGGATGCTGAGGCCGGCCGAAGGCTCCGGAACGGAAACGATGTTCGAAATATTCGCATCCGCATACGAGGTGTTTTCCCCGGATGATCCCGTCGACAGGGAGAGCGCCGAGAAGTTCGTCACACTGCTTCCAAAGGCCTGACTGAACGAGAGCGAGGAGACCAGGGTGTTCGATGCGTTATAGACCTTGGCACCGTCGAGGCCGGTGATGGTGATGACGGATGTGGCCGTGGTCCCGATGGCCGGGAGCGTGATGGAGATATTGTACCAGGAGCCCGGCTCGAAGAAGCCGACGGAGGTGCCGCCTTGGTCGCCGAAGGTCAGCTTGGAGGAGCTGTTTCCGGCACCAGCGCTGCGGGAAAAGGTCATACCAACCGCGGTGTGGGCACTGTTCGTGATTCCGGAGCTGTCGTAGATCCGCATCACCATCTTGTTGTACTGGTTGGTCGAGGCGTCCACCATCACGAGCGTCATCTTGATATCAAACGACAGGGTGACTATGCCCGTCTGAGGAGTGCCGCCATCGATGTTCACCTTTCCGGATGCGAGCGCGGCATTGGTGTTATCAACAAAGTGCAGGTTGTTGGTGTCGGTGCCGGTCGCTGGTGCCCCGGACGCCACAGAGATCGAGGTGTTCGTCGGCGTAGAGAGCGTCCAGCCCGTCGGAAAGGTCGAGAAATTCTGGTCCGTGTACAGCGGCGCAGCCTGCGCGCCTGCGGCGAAAATAAGGCCGAGGGCGATGGCGCTAACGGCCGTGACGCTTTGGAACTTGAGGGCGGATGTTGGGTTCATGGGGCTTGGGTGTGTGGAGGTTGTCGGACAGGTGAACTATGTGGCTGGGTGAATTTTCCCGCAAAGAAAAAAAGCTATGTAATTAATTGTTAATCAACGTGATGTAATATTACTCGAGATTTCGGGATTTTAGTTATCCGTCTCCTCATCTCTCCGGCGGCGGCGGCTTCCTAAAGAAATCTCGCGTGAGCAACACATACGCTAATTGACTTTTAGAAAACAAGAATTAAAAAAAGCGAATATTCAAATTTTGCCACGCCATCCGATATGTCAGTAGTTCGATACGCCAAAGAAGCGCCCTCCATCCCGACGTTTTGCCGCAAGGGGAAATCCTCGCAGTTGCTGGTGGATGGCCGACCATTCATCTCGCTGGGAGGGGAGATTCACAACTCGAGTGCGTCGAATCTCTCCTACATGGAGTCGGCCGTGTGGGACAAACTGGTCGAGCATCACTGCAATGTGATCTTCGCTCCCGTCTACTGGGAACTCCTGGAGCCGGAGGAAGGGCAGTTTGATTTCACCCTGGTGGATGGCTTGTTGTCCGGAGCGCGACGGCGGGGGCTTCGGGTGGTGATCCTCTGGTTTGGGACGTGGAAGAACGGATTCTCCACCTACGCACCTGCCTGGGTGAAGACGGACGCACGGAGATTCCCGCGCATGGAGCGCGAACCCGGAAGATCCTGCGGCGCGTTGTCGTCCTTTGGCACGGAGACCCTGCGGGCGGACGCTCGCGCCTTTCGCGAGTTGATGAAATACCTGAGCATTCACGATGCGGCGGATCGCACGGTGATCATGATGCAGGTGGAAAATGAGCCCGGCCTGCGAGGCGCGCCCCGGGATCGCTCGGCGCTGGCCGACGCGGCTTTTGCCTCGCCGATTCCGGCAGATTTGCATGAGGCGCTCGCGGCGCGCCAGGCGGCTGGCGCTCTGCGTCCGGAGCTGGCTGGGATGCATCTCGGGGAGAAACCTTCCCCCTGGGCGGCGACCTTTGGAGAGTTGGCCAACGAGGCCTTCATGTCCTGGCACATCGCCAGTTTCATCAATGAAGTCGCCGCCGAAGGACGTAGCGCCTACCCGTTGCCCTGCTATGCCAATAGCTGGCTCGTGCAGTACCCCGGCCAGGAACCGGGCGATTATCCCAGCGGCGGACCGGTCTCGCGGATGCTCGACATCTGGCAGATCGCCGGTCCCGAGCTGTTCGCCCTTGCCCCCGATATCTATCTCGATGCCTTTGCCGGGATCTGTGCGGACTACGCAGGCAGCGGCAATCCGCTGTTGATACCCGAGGCGGGCAATCGTCGGCGGGAATCCGCCGCCCATGCCATTTATGCCATCGGTCGGCACGATGCGCTGGCTTTCGCGCCATTCGGGATCGACAGCATGTCGGACCCGCTGCTTGCTCGCACGTATCAGTTGCTCGCCGATCTCATGCCGCTCATCACCGCGCATACGGGCACGGGCCGGATGACCGCCGTCGTGCAGGGAGCCCCGGTGAATAGCGGCATCGGACCGGCGCCCGGCGTGAATGGAGCGGAAAAAGAGGTGCTCCTCCTGGGGAAGTACCAGGTCGAGGTCTGCTACCACTCCGCCCCGCGCACCGACCGCCCTCCGGCGGCGGCATTGATCATCGAGGAAACGCCGGACTCGCTCACTGTCCTCGGCCTCGGAGGTATGGACCTGAACTTCTCCAGCCGGGAACTCACCCCGGAAGGTCGCCGGATGAATGTCGACTACCTGAGCATCGAGGAGGGCGAATACCGAAACGGCGCCTGGCTGCCCGGCCGCAGGTTGAACGGCGATGAATACGTCCTGCGATTCGGCGACGAACCCGCCATCCGCCGAGCCCAGCTTTATAGTTATGCCTGAAACCTGCACACGCCAGGCGGCTCTCTTTTGCCGTACCACGCGAACGCCCTAGCGCCCTCGGAAAGAGCCGCCCGTCACATTCCAACCCTTCCACACAGCATGCATTCCGCACCCGTGAAACTGGACATCGCTCTATCGAAGAAACGATCCACCGTCGATGAACTAGCGGACCGCGTGCGGGAGAAAATCCTCAGTGGGGAGATGCCCCCGGGGACGCGCCTGCCGACGACGCAGCAGCTCGCCGAGCAGTGGGGCACCTATGTCCCGGCGGTGCATGCCGCCCTCTCGACCCTGGCGAAGGAAGGTCTCCTCGACCGCCGCCACCGCAAGGGGACATTCGTCAAGGAGCGCGAGTCCCGCCTGTCGCGCGTGGGCGTTCTCGCTCCGAGCCAGCTCTGGCAGGACGCGAGCGAGCTGTACTTCACCCGCGAAATCTTTCTCCGCCTCGAGAGCCGCTTTTTGCAGGAGAACATTCGCGCCAGCGTGTGGTTCGAGACGCGGCAGGGAGAAAAAACCTCCACGCCGCTCCCGCAGCTCATTAAGGCCGTGGAAAAGGGCGAGATCCAGGCGCTCATTGCCCTGAATGGCGGCGAATACAATGTCGGGTGGATCAACGACCTGCCCGTGCCGGTCACCGGCCTGAGCCGGCTGTTAGGCAACCACGTCGACTTTGACGTGCGCAGCTTCTTTGAGATTTCGCTCACCGCCCTGCGCGATCAGGGCTGCCGGAGCGTGGGGCTGATCAGTGCGGTGGATTCCACCAAGACGGACCACTTTCATGTCTTTCGAAAGGTCGCGCAGCGCCTGAAGCTCCAGATCCGCGAGGCGTGGGTGAGAAACAACATCCGGCACCCCGAGCATCACGACGAGTTTGGCTATAAACAATTTCGCGAACTCTGGGAGTTGCCCGAGAAGCCGGACGGCCTCGTGGGCTACCCGGATACCTGCGCCAAGGGCATCGTGCTTGGCATTACCACCACCGGCGTGAAAGTGCCTGCGGAGTTGAAGGTGGCTTTTCACAAAAATGCGGAGCTGCCCTTCCTTTGCCCGATTCCCGCCACTATCGTTGGCAACTCCTGCGCGCAATGCGTGGACGCTCTTATCGACCAGCTCGCCCGCATCCATCGCGGGGAGGAATGCTCCGAGGTCCTCATCGGATATGACCTCATGAAGGAAAATGCAAACGTCCCCGGTCTCCTGTGAAGGAGGGTTTTTCACCAGCAAACTACGATGCGCCCCCCAGTCCTCATCCTAAGACAATAGATGACTTTCGGATCGCAGATGATCCTCGATGATAATATTACGAAATCTCCTCCCGTGAATAATGATATGTTTTGCGCCTTGCGCGCTCCAGAGTCCCGACTCACTGTTTGGGGAAATCTGCCCGGCAGTAATCGCTTTGCCGCATCTGATGGGGCGATCCCTTCACGCCATCGCTCTGCGCTGGTGGGAGGCTGCTTGATCTTCCTCGCAATAACCGCAGCCTCCTGCGGGGAGTTGAGACCGGTCATTTCCGACCGGGACTTCGCCGGTTTTCCCAAGGCAACCCTCGGGGGATTTGACTGGGAGGTGAAGGCCTCGGGGGCCGCGAAGGCCGAGGTCGTGGCGGAGGCGCCCGCTGGCGGGCCGGATAAAAACAGCCTGCATCTGCTGGACCCCGACCTCGATGCCGAGAGCTTCCGGCCTCTGGTGGCTGCGGCGCTTCTCAGCTCGCCCGCTTCCGATCCGTCGGTAAAGGCCGTGGTCATTTCCTTCGACTTCCGCATGGCAAATACCGGGACGAATTCCAACCTGCTTTTCCGCGTCTACGACGATGCCGGGAAAAATACGGAATACGTGGGCGTCATCCAGTTTTTCAACAACTGGAATGGAGAGGGCAGGGGAGTGCTCGTCGGCAACAAGCCGGGTGCGGAACTCGCCGCGCTCAAGTTCGACCAATGGTATCACGTCGAGGTCACTCTGCCGCCGCCGGGCACCGAGGGAACGCAATCTTTCCTCGTGAAGGAACCGGGGAACGACGAGCCGGTTCTGCAATACAGCGAAAGGATGTCCGCCGTATTGGGCGACTATACCCGCCTCTCGTTTTCGTCGGGATTCGGCGATGCCCGGCAGTTGGACGCGATGATTTCCAATGTGTCCGTAGCCACCCAGCACTAGAGATTCACCTACATGACTCCCCCTTCAGATCGCATTCGGAAAGGAGCTTCCTTCCAGCCATCACGGCATCTCACCCATGGAGCACGCGCGCTGCCGGTCATCCCGCGGCAGGGTCCCTCGACCCGGTCTCCCTGGATCCGATCGCGTTTGGTTTGCGACCGGATTTCTCCAGAGCGCTCATTGATGAGAAAAATCATGCGCTCCCACGGTGAAAATGGCAGAAGGAAATCGCACGAGTCGGGTTTCACGCTTCTGGAGTTGCTGGCGGCTGTGGCGATCATTGGCGTACTTGCCGCGCTCTTGATTGCGGGTCTCTCCAGGGTGAAAGGTTCCGCCACCGGAGCCGCCTGCCTCGGGAATCTCCGCCAGCTCGCGAATGCTACGGCATCCTACATGGCGGATAACTCCCAGCAGTACCCGGAATCAAACAACTGGGCGTATCAGCTGCTCCCGTATCTGGCGGATCGCCCCGGCACGCTAGCCGAGGGCCAGTTGTATTTTGCGAACATCTCCCCGAAATCCAGCGTCTTTTTCTGCCCGGGCGCGGATCGCAATTCGCTGAACGGCAACACGCCGAAGTATCGTTACGGAAGCGGAGTCATCGCCTACGGCATCAACGCCACGATGGTCGCCAACGCCGCCCAGCCCGTTCCTCGCACGCCTTGGGTCCTTCAGGCCTCGGACGAGAGGCTCAAGCTCTCCCGGCTGATGCTCTACGGAGAGGGGAATCTGCTGAACCTCTTCTCGGGCGATGACGCGCGCTGCGCCGAGGGCCGCCACGGGCAGGGAATGAATGTCGCTTTCTGCGACTTTCACGTCGAGCATGTCCCCTATCGGCTCACCGATCCGAATTTCCAGAACCTCTATTTCGGATACGACCGCTTCAAGTGATCTCTTTCCGACCCTCCTCCGTGCTGAGCTTCCGCGTTTGTGGAATGGGATTTAATAGTCCACATCAAGCTTATCCTGCTATCGTGCCCGCCGGGTAAGCGGAGTTTTAGAAAGTTTTACGCCGGGGGCTAGGAGCCTTGGTGAATCTGGCTCGTCAGATCGTTCCGGAACTCAAAAATCATCGGGGCCTCCTTGGCCTGCTGCGCCGCCATCCCAGCCGTCTGGAGGAACGCCAGCAGGGCAGGCTGCGCAAGCTGCTGGCCGATTATCCCGCCTTGCAGCCTCTCCACGAAAAAATGATCGAGCTATGGGACCTCTTGCGGCTCAAACACCAAACCGCCCGAGCCTGCCGCCATCACATTGGCCGCCTGCTGCGCCTGATCGAAGACCTGCGGCAAAGCATCTTCGAACCCTTCGTGCGCCTGGCCAAGACCTTCCACCACTGGCGCGAGGCCCTCGTGACCATGTGGCGATTTACCAGAAACAACGGCATCACCGAAGGGTTCCACCGCAAAATGAAACTCATCCAAAGACGAGCCTACGGCTTCAAAAACTTCCCCAACTACCGCTTGCGCGTCATCGCCCAATGCGGCTAACACAACATCAACAATTGACCTCGTCCCCACTTTTTGGCGGAGAGCCCAATTTCGGAGCATGAGCCGGAGAGGCTTATAAATAGAGGCTCCAGTCTCGAAGAGTCCGTTGGAGTCCCAATCAGTCCCGAATGGGAAATGGTGCGCGATACAGGGTTCGAACCTGTGACTCGTAACAGGCCCCTCTTTAAAATGTTCCACCTAGGTAAGAAATTGTTCTACGACGGTAATTTTGCTCGGCGTTGTTATGACTTTTTTATGACTTTCTTCGCTGCGAAAAGCCCATCAAAGCTCTTGAAAATATGAGGCTCCGATCGGTTATTCGTAACGGAAATACCATGAAAGATGGCTAGCTTGCACAAAGATCCGAGGGGGCGATCCCCGTTCTATTACGGAGCGTATCGACTTGCCGACGGGACCCGGCGGTTCCGTTCTACCCGGATGAAGAGAAAGTCGGAGGCCTGGAAAGTGTGCATGGCCTGGGAAGAGGCGGCGCGCGAGGCGGGGGCGACAGACCGGGATATTGAGATCCTCAATCAGATGCGTTTGGCCCGCGGAAAGAAGCCAGTCGTGGTTCCTACTATCCGCGAGTATTTCCTGGGCTGGCTCGAGGCGAACAAGCCGCCTCAGCTTTCGCCTAGTACGCACACCCGTTATACGAGCAGCATCCGAAAGTTCCTTTCTTTCCTGGGCGGCGATGCAGATGCTGACCTTCAGGCCCTGTCGGCTGAGAGAATAGAAGCCTTCATCGTGCACGAAGCCGAAGAGGGATTGGCGCCGAAAAGTCAGAACCTGGATTTGAAGGCTTTGAGGGCCGCCCTTGGCAAAGCTTTCAAGCGGGGCTACATCAAGATCAATGTCGCGAACACGGTTGACACCAAGCCAGCCCACAGCGCCTCCAAAAAGGCATTCAGCCTCGATCAGGTGAGGCGACTTCTCGATGGAGCTCCAGATGACGAATGGTTTGGCTTGATCTACGCCGGTTACTTCACCGGGCTCAGACTGGGTGACATATCCCGGCTGAAATGGGCTCAGATCGACATGGAACGGAAAAACATAACGATTTCTCCGGACAAAAGGTCAGAGAAACGGCCCCGGCCTCTTTTGGAGTTGCCAATACATCGAGATTTTTTGTTTTGGCTCAAGGGATGGAGAGCCGATGTGAAATCCCGAAGTCATCAGCCATTCGTTTTTCCTGCCTTGTCTCAGAAATCTCTCAACGGACATAGTGGGCTTTCTGATACGTTTATCCGTCAAATGGACACAGCGGGCATCCCGAATCCACCTCTACGGAAAAAGAGCTCAGCTGAAAACGGTCGTGGGCGGGACGTCAAGACCTTCGGATTCCACTCCCTGCGCAAGTCGTTCAACACTCAGCTCGCTCTGGCCAAGGTCAGAGAAGAGGTCCGAATGAAGCTCGCGGATCACACGAGTCCAGAGGTACACAGACTCTACACGGAACCGGAATGGGTCGAACTCAGTGCCGAGTTGTCCAAGTTGCCGGGCTTATTCAAAGACTAGACGGGACGAGTTTCTCGGACTCATTCGACATAGCACTTCGTTTGCACACTTTTGGCGGTGAGAGCGCGGGCTTGTTCCCGGCGACATCGTTCCCCAGAGCTTATTTCAGTTTTACGCGGTGCTGGCCGATGCCGTTTCCACAAGAAAAGACGACTTTTCGAGGCTGGAATGACGGAAGCTGAGTCCGGAGTCCCTGAAGCCGGGATGCATCCGGTCGCCGCGTGATTCCAGCGGAAACCCAAGCCGAACATCCTCACATCTGTCCCTCTCCAACGGGATAACTGGATCTTGCTTGAGTGGCACCGGATGCGGCAGTCGGTCACGCGGGAACGAATCGCGGCAGACGTCTCGGCGCTTTCCGTGCTGCTGAGATCCGTGTACTCCACAGCAGGCGCCTCGACATGGGGGGCGATGCGGTCGAGCAACGGGCCGGAGATGCGGTTGCGGTAATTCTCGATCTCGCGCGGCGAGCACCGGCACTCGCGCGTTGGGTCTCCATAGTAGCCGCATTTCTACGGATTCGATTTTCGGTGACTCCTGTTTGTGGCTTGAAAGCCCATTTTCTATCAATGACTTACGTGATGAATATTGTCCGAATAAAGAAGGCAAAAAGCGTTGTCGTGTTTGTAAAAAGTTTCTCCCACTGGAGGAGTGCCGGACAATCACCCACAAGGGCAAGTCCTGGCTGTATTACGCATGGCGTGCTTGTTCGCGGCAGCTACAAAGAGAGACCTATCAGCGAAGAAAATACCTTCCGGACGTCAGGCAATCTGGACGAGTGGGTCAGAGCGGACCATGTCATGCGGACCAACCGGATCCTCATGGGCCTCTCTGTGCTTGGGGGTTGGCGCAGCCACTGCTGAGAATGAAATCTGGAGTGTCTGCGCAACAATGGCGGCTCCGAGTTCATTGCCGGGCAAGTTCAGCGCTGCCAACTGTAAATCGGGTTGGGACAATTTACAGTGATCGCCGATTAGATGTCCTTGGCACAACGGGTTCAGCGAAGGCTTTCATGACCGCTTCCGAGATGAGTGCTTCAATCGGCAGCAGCTCTGGACGCCGACCGAAGTTCGTGTCGTCATCAAGGACGACTCGATGCGACTACAATCGTCGCCGACCGCACGTTAAGCTGGGCTGCCAGAGTTCTACACCCTTTTCGGACAGCCCGCCATCTTTGGCTCCAGGCGACCACCGGGCTTCTTGCGCCAAAGATGGACAAACCTGAGCAGCCAACCTAGATATCAACTCTCTGCCGAGCTTCGGACTGGCTTCCATCTGGAGGCAATTAGCGAGTCCGAGCCAGCACCTTGGGGATTTTTCTCCGCACAAAAATATGCTTGTCGACAAATATTCTGAAAATGGGACAGGAGCCGGACAGGAACGGAAGCTGGCATTGGTAGTACACCCCGTTTGGCGGTTTTCTGCGGAAGGAGATCGCTCGAAGAACCTTCCGCGAGGTAATGCGGTATGACAAAGGTTGTTCTTGTCGGCGCTGGGGGGTATGGACGCTGGTACCTTGAGGCTCTTCTACGGGAGCAGAATGCAAGAGGATTTCGCCTGGCTGGGGTAGTGGAAAAAGTGGCCGGAGCCATTGATTCCGATCTCGCCGGGGCGCTTCAGAGGGAGGGGATTCCTGTCTTTGATGATCTGGCCGCTCTTTTGGGAAGTATCGGGTCGTGTGATCTCGTCGTGCTTTCCACTCCCATTCACTTTCACGCAGAGCAAACATGCCTCTCCCTCCGGCATGGTGCCAGCGTGTTATGCGAAAAGCCGCTGTGCTCCTCGCTTCCCGAGATTGAGAAAATGCTCCGGGCGGAATCTGCTGCCGGGAAGACGGTCACGATCGGCTACCAGTGGTCATTTACTCCTGCCATTCAGAAATTGAAAGCTGATATCCTGGCCGGGCGTTTTGGGCGTCCGATCCGGTTGAAATCCCTGGCGGGATTGCCTCGGCCAGTCGGGTACTACGAAAGAAACTCCTGGGCAGGGAGGTGTCATACCGATCTGGGGTGGCCAGTGTTTGACAGTCCCGTAAATAATGCTGCGGCGCACTTTTTGCACAATATGCTGTATGTGCTGGGACCGTCTCGGAGCGAGAGCGCGGAGGTCGTCGGAGCAGAGGCTGATCTATGGCGTCTCCATGATATTGAGAACTTCGATACGGCAGCGGTTCGCTTATGGACGGAGGCTCAGACCGAGATTCTTTTCTACGCCTCCCATGCGGTGGAAGGCCGGGAAGGCCCCCGGTTTTCCTATGAGTTTGAGCTGGGAACGGTCGACTACGATACTTCTGCTTCGCCAGAAGGGGTAATAAATGCCTCTCTGAAAACGGGCGAGCTGATAGACTATGGATCTCCTGAGGAGGGTTACGAGATCAAGCTCTGGAACTCGCTGGAGTCGGCCCGGACCAATTCCGCCCCGCTATGCGGGATCGCGGCGGCGGCTTGTCATACGAGGGCGGTTCTGATGATCCAGGAGGCGGGTGGTGACATCTGTGCGTTTCCTGACTCATTGAAGAAGGAATCCGCAGAGCCGTTTCCTCATCGGTATGTGCCTGAGTTGCAGCCAGCGCTTCGCGAGTGTTACGTGAAAGGGATTCTCCTGCGAGACCTGGGAGAGAGAATATTCGACGCGAGGCGAGAGTGAAAAGCATCAGGCTGGGTTTTGCCTAAGGCGAACGAGGCATGCTGGCTGGCTCGCGGTTTATTTAAATAAGCACTCGGCTTGTTGCGCGGGCGGAGGCGAAATGCTTTCTCCTTGCAAATGAAGTTGTTTCCCTCTCTGTGTTTGTTGCTGCTGGCCTTCTTCGCCGGATGGACTTCGGGCAGGGCGGATGTCGCGCTGGAGATCGATTGGCGAGCGCCGAGGTTTCAGACGACAGGTCGGCAGTTTTCGGTGAATGCGCAGGGGGGATTTCATCGGGAGATGGCGGTGCAGCCTGCGTATCGTGAGGGATTAAAGTACCTGAATCCCGGTTTGTTGAGGTATCACAATGCCGGGATGCCCAAAGGGGGGTGGATGAACCAGGAGACGAAGACGTGGGACGTTGCGGTGATCGCGGCCACGCTGGACGGGCCGGGGTGGCCGCCTGAGAAAGTGCTGATCAATATTTCCTCGTGGCCCGCGTGGATGGATGCGGATGGGAACAAGAAGCTGGACAAAGACCAGTACGAGGCGTTTGCGGCGCTTTGCGCCGAGCTGGTGCGCATCCTGAACGTGGAGCAGAAACGAGGCTTCAAGTATTTTGAGATCACGAACGAGAAGGACTTTGCCTACTGGCGCAACAAGGACGAGCCGGTGGAGGTTGATGATCTGGCGGATATCTACAACCTCGCGGCGAAGGCGATGAAGAAGGTCGATCCCACGATCAAGACAGGAGGACCGGCGGCGGCGAGCGGCGAGGATTGGGTCGAGGAGATTCATCGGAGATTTATAAAGCGGACGCTGCCTCAACTGGATTTCTTTTCCTTCCATACGTATCCGCGCACGCGGGACTATACGCCTCAGGAAATCTATGACATGCCCGTGTGGATGGCCCGACTGGCAGCGGATCATCGGAAGATGCTCGATGAGTTGAGCCCGGACCGGCGCGTGGAGCTGCATGTGAACGAATTCAACATCGCGTCAAACTACAAGCTGGGGGACACGCGGATGCATACCAACGAGGGGGCGGTCTTCGACAGCCTCGTCCTGATCCGCATGGCGGAGCAGGGAATAGACGTGGTGAATGCCTGGAGTGAGTGTGATGCGGCGTATGGCAAGATGGATAAGAAATTCAAGCTGCGTCCCCCGGCGCACGTGTTCCATTACTTCAACGAATTCCTTGTCGGCCAGGTGGTGGCGGGCGAGACCTTGGATCCGGCAAAAGTGGTGGTGATGGCGGTGGACTCGGAGGCCAGACGGGCTTTTGTCCTGGTGAACCGGGCGAGGGAGGCGGTGCGGGTCTCAGTGAGTTCCAAGGGGGCGGAGTTGCCGGCGAAGGGCGAGCGGGTGCGCATCGACGCAGAGGGACTGCACAAGGAGAGCGTTGTCCGGGAGGGACTGGCGGAGATGGAACTCCCGGCGGACTCGGTGACCTTTTTTTCCTTTCCCAAGCCCCGGCCTGAAGTCTGGCTCATCAGGGAACTCTACACGGCGGATTTTGACGGGCTGCTGGAGGCGAAGGCGGGCGTGTATGAGTGGACTGATGGCGTACTGATGCCAGGGTGGCAGGCACAGACGCTGAAGGGCCCGGAGGTGCTGGAGCCAAAGTACTACCGGGCGACGACCGGGAAGGGCGTGAACCCGACCGTAAGCAAGGAGCAGCCGACATCGCTGCTGGCATTGCGGGATGGAAAGAACGAGAAGGAAGCTGCCCTGGGCATCGTGAGCAGGAGGGAATATACGGCGGTCTTTGGCGTGAAGTTTGCAAACAAAACCGGGGCGGCGATTTCGGGACTGGAAGTCAGCTACACGGGAGAGCAATGGGGGTTCAATACTGGAGGAGCCAATGCGCTGCATTGCGAGTACTCGGTCGACGCGGAGTCCCTCTCCTCCGGCACGTGGAAGGAAGTGAAGTCGCTGACGTTTGTCGCGCCTCACTCGGAGAACAGCACGAATGACATGAGTGAGGGAAACGCCGAGGAAAACCGCAGGAGGCTGCCGGCGGTGATCGGGGGGCTTTCCATCGCCCCCGACGGAGTGATCTGGTTGCGCTGGCGGGATGATGCCAGCAGCACAGAGAGCGGAAGCGCGCAGGTGCTGGGCATTGATGAGCTCAGGGTGAAGGCAGTGACCGGAGAGTAGGGCCGGAGCGGCTGTGGTATTTATCTGAATAAGGATGTGCGAAGTTTTGGAAACTTCGGCACGAGGTATGTAAGGTGGGATGACTCCCCCCGTGATGAAAAGCTGTGCATTGATCGCGATTTTTTCCGCTGCGACACTGGTCGCAGCAGAGCCGCCGGAGCCATACCTGAAGGGTGGGACGATGGTGTTGAGGGAGGCGGGACCGGAAATGTTTTCCATCCGCTCTCCGAAGGTGAAGGTGGAGTGGGAGGACGGCACGGAGGCGGGCCGGGTGATGAAAATCACGACAAGCGGGCCGAGGCCGAAACATGACAGCGAGATTCAGTTGAAGGAGCCACTGCCGGCGGACTTCTCCCGAGGCGACGTGGTCTTCCTGCGATTCAAGCTGAGATGTCTGAGCACGGCGGAGGAGAGCGGAGTGGGAATAATGTCGCCGCTGATCGAACTGGTCGATGAGCCGTACACGAAGACGATCTGGGCGCGGTTTCCGGCGCAGGCGGAATGGACGGAATTCATGGTTCCCGGCCGGGTGGGACGAGATTACAAGAAGGGAGAACTGGTCCTCAGCTTGCGGGTGGGGTACGCGCCGCAAGTGCTGGAGGTGAAGGATCTCGAGGTATGGAAACTGCCTCCGACCGTGGAACTGGCCGCACTGCCTTTCACCAGCCCCCCGCTGTATGCCGGACACGAAAAGAATGCGGCATGGAGACAGGACGCCGAGGAACGAATCAATAAATACCGCAAGCAGGATGTGCGCGTGATCGTGACGGACGAGGCGGGGAAACCGGTGCCAGATGCGCAGGTGGTGCTGGAGCAGACGCGGCATGAGTTCGGATTTGGCACGGCGGTATCGATTCGCGAACTGCTGGGCAATGAAAAACCAGCGGATACGCGGACATACCAGGCGACACTGCTGAGCGCCTTTGATTCGTGCGGGACGGAGAATGATCTGAAGTGGCCGGCATGGGACCAGGCGCAGCTCAGGACCAGGACGCTGCTGGGGCTGGAGTGGCTGCGGCAGGCGGGGTACACGTCGATACGCGGGCATGTCCTATTGTGGCCGAGCTTCTATGCGAACCGGTCGCCAGCGAGGCTCAGGGCGCTGGCAGGGGAACCGGCGAAGCTTCGCGAGGTGATCCTGGATCATGTAAGGGACGAGGTGACGGCGACGGCACCATTTGTGAACGAGTGGGATGTGATCAACGAGCCGAGGCTGAATCATGAAATCCTCGACCTGTTGGGCGGGGAGAAATTCATGGTGGAGGTATTCCACGAGGCCAGGAAGTGGTTGCCGGAGGGAAGGCTGTACCTGAACGAGGCGCTGACCTTCACGCCGGACAGCCGAATCGAGGAGCTTGAGCGGGTGGCAAAACTCCTGCAGGACAACAGGGTGCCGATCGACGGGCTGGGCATCCAGTGCCATTACAACGGATGGGTGGTGACTCCGCCTGCGCAGATCGTGGAGACGCTGGACCGGCTGGCAAAGCTGGGGTTGTCGATCCGGGTGACGGAGTTTGACATCGACACGATGGACAGTGAATTCCAGGCGAAGTATCTGGCGGATTTCTACACCGCAGTCTTCAGCCATCCGGCGGTGCGGGGAATCCAGATGTGGGGTTTCTGGGAAGGCCGGCACTGGAAGGCGTCGGCGGCCTTGTGGACACGGGACTGGACGCCGCGCCCGGCGGCGCGTGCGTATCTCGATCTCGTACGAGGAAAGTGGTGGACGCAAAGCGTGGGAAAGACGGATGGCGCGGGGACATGGGTGGAACGCGGATTCAAAGGTGATTACCGTGTGACGACATGGATCGGCGAGCGTGTCGCGGATGTGAGGGAGGTGACGCTGGGGACGGAGCCGCTGGACGTGAAAGTGAAGATTTCCTCTGAAACAAAACTGACCAACAACTAAACAACAATGAAAACAAAACACCTCCCTCTCTTCGGCAGCGCCGTGACGTGTGTGATCGCCATGGTGGTGCTGGCGGGCAAGGCAGAAGCGCAGAGCGCAAAGGCATTCTTCAAAGATGGACCCGGGATGAACCGCGTGGATCAGTACCCGGGCAAGCCGGGCGACGGTTGGGCGACGGCGTGGGCGGTGCGAAAGGTAAAGACGGTGGATATGCTGTCGACGGTTGAGGGAGCACCGGCCAATCCGCACCTGAATATCTGGATGTCGGTGCTCGACGGCGCGGCTGATTACAATAACGGCGCAGTAGTGAGGCTGTACGACCAGGCGGACAAGGACCATACGATCCGATTCAAGATCAAGGTGGAGAAGACAGCGGGACTGCCCTCATCGGCAGACTTCGTGGGAGCTTTTGGCGGGGAGTCTCCTGCAAGTAATTTCAACCCGAAATCGACGTGGGTGGTGCGGACGATTGGGAAGACGCCTGAGCAGTGGCGCTGGGGGGCTTATGACGGGCTGGCCGACGGCGGCTCCTACGATGGATCGTTGATGAAGGAGATCGGAGGCCTGGGGCAAGGGATGAAAGTGGCGATCGGCAGGACCTATGCGTTCACCATCACGAACCATCCGCAAAAAGGAACGTATGACGTGCTGGTAAGCGACGGGGCAAACTCCGTGGAGACGCAGAATCTGAAGTATCGTACCACCGAGGTCGATTGGGCGACGCCGCAGGCTGGGCTGGCCTTTCAGGCGCAAGGCCGGGAGGTGGGGAATTTGTTGGTCTTCTCGGTTTCTGAAGTAGAAATCGCCCCGGCACCGTAGATGACGAAGGGATGGATCGTGCTGGCGGTTCTGCTGCCAGGGGCATGGCTCCAGGCGGCGGACTCGGATGAGGTGCTGGCCGGCCTGGAGGCGGAGTATGCCGGAGTGCCGCACTGGATCGCGCGGCTGTACGATCCGCCAAGCGGGGGATTTTACGGTTCGCTGGCGGCAAAGGAGCCAAGGCCAGATCGGAGTTTCGCGCCCGACATTCAATCCACCTACTTTGCCATCCAGATCCTGAGCGAGGCGGGAGTGCTCGAGACGATGCCGCAGGGTCTGAGGGCGCGGATGGCCGGGTATTTCCGGGAAAGGCAGGACAGGAGGACGGGATATTTCGTCGATTCGGCGTATCCGGAAATGCGCGACGACCAGCGAACGTTGGGGCGGGCGCTGAAATTCTCAACGGCGGGGTTGCGTTATCTTGGATCGGAACCCCTGTATCCGCTTCCGGGTCAATCAAAGAAGACAGAGGGGGTGCCGAGCGGGATGGAAAGCCTGCCGAGTTCGGCGAGTGCGCCATCGGGAGCGCCAGAACATCTCCGAAACGTGGAAGCCTTCCGGCAGTGGCTGGATGAGAGGCCGTGGGCGGATGCCTGGAAGGCGCTGGATCAGGTGGCCTCTCAGGCGGACGCGATCAAACTGCTGCCAGGGCGGCAGCGCAGGGCGCTGGAGGACGAGGCGGAAGCCGCGATGGCGCGCCGCCGCGATCCCGAGACGGGCTTCGTCGGCGGGGGGACGACTATCGTGAAAATCTCAGGGGCCTTCAAGATCACCGCGTACTGCCGCACGCTGGGGAGGGAGATCCCGGCGGCGGACAAGCTCAAGGAGTCCGTGCTGCGGTGGTATCGGAGCTACCCGATGGTGGATAATATTTTCTTCCTGAGAAATGGAGCGGAGCTGCTTGCGGAGCTGAAAATGAAGGAGGGCCAGAAGTTCACACCGGAGGAAATCGCAATGGTGGTTGACGTAAGCCGGAGACAGTTGCAGGCGTTTCGCTGCGAAGATGGCGGGTTTGCAAGTTTTATGAATAGGTATTACCTGAATCCGAATGATATGTTTGGCACGTGCTATGCCGCGGAAAACAGGCAGGGGGATATGAACGGAACCTCAAGCGCACGTGCGCTGAGAAAGGCGCTGCACGTGCTGGCGGGGAAGGATCTGCCACCGCTGCCGGGTGCGGGGCGGCAGTATTGGGCGGAGTTTCCGCAGGGTGATCAATAGGGCGTTTCCCTCAAGGGAACCGCGGATTATTTGTCTAGGGCGGGGTGGATTCGTCCAGACGGAAAGTGATCGCCAGCGGGAGCGGTGTTGCCGCCCTTATCCATGATGCCGCAAGGAATCGGTTACGAATTGGACGGAAGCGTTTCAAAAAAGGCACGCGCAGGAAACAACACTAGCCGCCGCATGACGGTCCAGAATTACTGGACTCCCCGGAGGGCGGGGACGCGAGAAAAACTCTCCCCCGATGCAGGCACCGGGAGAGAGCTGCTTATGAAGAAACGAAGCGGAAACACCCTCAGCGAGAGCAGCGACGGCGGCGAAGAATGACTGCGGCTCCCAGGCAGAAACCAACGACTGCGATGCTGAGCGTGGATGGCTCGGGGACGGCAGTGAGGCTGAAGTCATCGATGCCAAGGCCCTGACCGACGCCCGTTCCGGAGAAATTATCACTCCAGCGAATCCAGAGCGACTCACCCGCTCCGACCGAGAGTCCGGTGATCGTGGCCGAGATGGTGGTGTAGTTCAGTGCTCCCGGCCCGCCGGCCTGGCCAGCGGATTTGGCGACATAGGCACTGGAGACAAAGATGGTGTCGGAGTTGCCGTTGAGACCCTGGTTGGTCGAGTTGCTGCTATAGAGCGCGTTGAAGTCGAGGTTGTTATTGTCCGTCCATGTCCCGGTGGAGAGGGAGGTGGCATCCTCGGAGTAGGCAAAGTCCAGAGTGTTGGCGGCGCCGGTATTCCATGCCCACTGTTCGCCGGTGTAGGTGATGGTGATGGAGGTGATGGTGAAGCCCGTGTTATTGACAAACTGGGCACCGAAGACTCCATGATAGGTGGAGTTGCTGACGGAGCCGAGCGCGACGTCGGTCTGGGAAGTACGAAAGGCCATGAGAGAAGTCGGGCTGGCGGCTGTGGTGGTGGGGGTCTGTCCGTTGCCATTGGTAGCCCGGTAGTACTGAGTGGTGGCTCCCGTTGTCGATCCGTACCAGCCGGAAAGCGTGCTGTTATTCGTCCAAGGGTAAAGGCCTGCCGTATTGGTGGGAATGGAATTGAAGTTCTGCGAGTAGCTCGACGAGGTCAGTACGATCTGGGAGTGGGAAGATATCATGCCGAGGAGGAGAGTCGTGAGCGCCAAGGGGAAGGTGAATTTCTTCATAGGTTCAGGCAGTTGTCGCCATTTCTGCGCGCCGCGCAATGGGTTCAGGACTTATATAAATAAGTGGAGTGACAGGTTGGCTGGCAGGAAGGATGTTAAGATGCGTCTTCCGTTGTGTGATCGAGAAGGCCGTTGACATGGCGCTTATATGAATAAGCGGACAGCGAGCTTTTGTTTCGCTCCGGGCATGGCAGGATGGCGGTGAAATGATTCCTTCCCCTCCCCTCCCTAAACAAGGGCGTCAGCTATCCCACGAACGCCGCAATGATCGATTCTTCCACAGGATGGCCTGGAGCCTTGCCGCCGCGATCGCACTGTCTTTGCCGACGCCTGGCCGGGCACAGGAGGCCGTGGCGAGATTCCAGGCGGGGGCGGGTTCAAGCCAGGTGGATCAGTTTCCCGGAGTTGCAGGGGAAGGATGGGCCGACGCCTGGAAAACGTTTAGGTGGGGACCGATCAAAGTACGGACAGAGGTGCTGGGCGGGCCGGCTTCGCCCCGGCTGGAGGTGGAGATGGCGGCGAGCGAGTCGTCGGAGGAGTTCATTAACGGATCAATCGTTCGGATGTATCAGGCGGCAAATCGCCCGCATCAAATCCGGTTTCAGATCAGCCTCAACCGGGTGGAGGGAAACAATAATTCGGCAAATTTCATCGGGGCGTTTGGGGGAGTCGATCCGCATCAAAACACCAACAGGAGTTCCACCTGGGTGATCCGTACCTGGGGAAGGAATCCCAGTGAGTGGAAATGGGCCGCATACCACGGAAATGGAGACGGTGGGGCGTTTACGTCGAAGCAACTCATGGAGATCGGCGGACGAGGGCAAGGCATGGCGGTGGAAATCGGGAAGACCTATGATGTGACAATCCAGAACCACCCGGAAAAAGGGACGTACGATGTGGCCATCTCTGATGGATCACAAGCCGTCCATGAAGAAGGCCTGAAGTATCGCGCAGGTGCGGCGGAATGGGCACCGGAGCAGGCGGGCATCGCATTTCAAGGCCAGTTGAAAGACGGTGGCGACGCGATCACGTTTTCCGTTTCGCGGGTGGAGATCTCTCCTCTGCGCTAAGGTCCGGTGCTGAAAATGAGCCGCAATGTGTGGAAATACCGGGTGGTGGTCGCAGCGGGACTAATCGCGGCGGTCGTCTTTCTGGTGACGCAGAAAAGAGAGACGGCTGGAGAGGCCATGCAAAAGCCTGTGCAGGCGGAGGTGCAGGCGGCCGCGCCGAAGAGCCAGGCGTCTGCTGATTCGAAAACGACCGGGTATGAAGCGCTAGGGCTGACGACACCGGAGCTCAGGGAGAGATTTGAGGAAAAAGTGGCGGCGAGAAAGGGGCCGACATTCGATCCGGATCTCAAGCTTTTGTATGTCGCAAAGCCCACACTCAAGACCTATGCAAACCTGCCTCCCGGCGTGCCTGTGCACGTGACGCGGGACACGCTGTATCTGGCCTGCAGCATACTCAAGGGAGATGATGCTCCGCTGTATCCTGCCGCGCAGGCGATCCTGGCCAACCTCCTGACGATGCAGGACACGGACCCCGCTAGCCCGACGTATGGCACCTGGCCCCGTGCTTATGAACTTCCTCTGGCGACGGATGTGAAGCCGGATCTGAACTGGACCGCGTTCTTTGGCGAGGCGCTGCTCGACTTGCGTCTTTCCCACCCCGAGCGGCTACCGGACGCTCTCCGCAAATCCGTGGACCGCGCCATCGACGTGGCCGCTCGCGCGACACTGGCGCGCACAGGGAGACATGCCGATCCGGGTTATACCAATATCGCAGTCAAGGGAGCCGCCCTTGCCTGTCTGGCGGGACAGATCTCCGGTGATCCGGAGTTAAGCAAACAGGCCATGGAGAAACTCCGTGGCATCGCCGCATATACCGAACGGCACGGAGACTTCACCGAGTATAACAGCCCCACCTACGCATGGGTGACGATCAACGCGCTGCAAATCCTAAGGCAGCATTCGACGGACCCCGAGACGAGAGAGATCGCGCAAAAGCTCTACCATCTGGCATGGGAGGGGGTCGCCCTGCATTATCACGCGCCAAGCGGGCAATGGACGGGGCCATACAGCCGCACGTACTTTGATTTGCTGGGACCGGAGAATGAATTTGCCAAATGGCTGCCCCGGGCCTTGCTGGGGCCGCCCGATGCACTCTCCGTGCCGGAGGGCCTCAGGCGTTACTTCTCGCCGGACAGCCTGCCGCGCATGGTGACACGCACTTACTATCGGGCGGAAGAGAAGACTCGGGGCACTATGGTGAACGGGGAGCTGCTCGGCATCCTTCCGTTGGCCGGCACCACTTACCTGACCCCGGAATATGCCTTGGGCAGCGTGAGCGCTGGGGACTTTTGGTGGCAGAAGCGCGCAGTGACGGCGCACTGGGGCACGCGGCAAGATCCCGGTTATTTCCGGCTGCGGTTCCTAAGCGATGACAAGGATTTCCAGGCTCCAGTGATTGTATCTGTCCAGTCGGACGGGCGGGTATTATCGGCTATTTCGTTTCCGACGGATGGAGCCAGGTACAACTATGATCGCATGCCGGGAGGCAAGCTCAAGACGTCATCCCTGCGCCTGAGGTTTGAATTTGGCGGGTCGGGCCGCTCCGCCGTCCTGCCTGAGCCCGGAGGGACCGGCAAGGTGATGCGAATTGATCTCGGCGAGATAAAGATGAATATCGACGTCCCGTTTGTGGCGTGGGATGGCGGCGAGGTCCAATACACGACGGGAGGCGATGGCAAGGCGTCGTGGATCGACCTGGTCCTGCATGATGGCGAGTCGGCGGAGATTGATTTCCATAAACTGAAATCCGCGCTCATCGTGGTCGCACTGGAGATCAGCAAGATCTCGGAGGATTCCACCGCGCTCACGCCGCCGGTCGTCGAGGTGCAGGGCAGCGAGGCGGAGATCACATGGGACGGACTCCGTCTCCGTGCGCCGTTGACGCCGGGAAGCAAGGAGGAGTTGTTGCGGCGATACCGGCTCGGGCCAGGCGCGGTCGTCGGACGATGACAACTCCGGCCACGTCCAGGAACGCACCCTCAACATGGAGGGCGGGAACGCTGGTGTACACCAGCGGCGGGATCGTCGTGTTGTTCCTGCTCTTGCTGTTTGGAGATTTCGCCTGGGCCATGAGGGAGCGCTCGGTGGGGCCGATGGCTCAGTGGTACCTGAAGCACCTGGATGTCCCAAATTTCCTTTACGGGTTGCTGATCAGTTCGGTGCCGGCGCTCATCGGGCTGATCTTCGCACCGATGATCAGCTATCGGTCCGACAGGCACCGGGGGCGGAGAGGGCGGCGCATTCCTTTTCTGCTGGTGACCACACCTCTGGCGGTTTCCGGCATGATCGGGCTGGCGATGTGCCCGATTCTCGGACCGTGGCTGCATCAGCTATTGGGGGAGTACTCCCCCGGAGAGATGGTTTTGACTCTCGTGTGTTTCGGAGTGTTTTGGACGGCCTTTGAGTTTGCGACCATCGCGGTGACCGCGGTCTTCGGCGGGCTGGTCAATGATGTGGTGCCTCAGTGTCTGCTGGGGCGGTTCTACGGCTTGTTCCGTGCGGTAAGCCTGATCGATGGAATGATCTTCAATCGGTTTCTGATCGGAAAGGTCGAGACTCACTACACATTGATCCTCGGCCTGATTGGCCTGGGGTACGGGATCGCCTTCATGTGGGTGTGCCTGAAGGTCAGGGAGGGGCAATACCCGCCGCCGGAGCATCCGCCCGGGCGCTCGGGGGTGCTGGCGGGTGCGAAGATCTATCTGCGAGAGTGTTTCACGAGCAGGTACTATCTGCTGATCTTTCTGATGGTCACTGCGGCGACGCTCTCCTTCCTGCCGATCAATACCTTTGCGATACCATTTGCGAAGGAGATGGGGATGTCGATGCAGGATTACGGCAACTGCCTGGCGCTGACGTTCTTCATCTCGTTGTGCCTGGCCTTTTTTATCGGCTGGCTGGCGGATATCTTCCATCCGTTGCGAATGTGCATTGCCTCCATGGCAGGCTATGTGCTGGTGGCGGCGTGGGGAGGGGCGTATGCGACGACGGCAGAGACCTTTTCGATTGCGCTTGTGCTGCACGGGGTGTTGTCCGGCTGCTATTTCACGAGCGCCGCGTCGCTTGGACAGAGGCTGTATCCGCATTCCAAGTTTGCGCAGTTTGCCTCGGCCGCTGGCATACTGGGATCATTGGGTGCCATGACACTGGGGCCATTGATCGGCACGGTGATCGATATGTCCGGCAACAGCTACCGGCACGCCTTCTCCGCTGGTGTGGTGCTGGCCGGGGTGGCGCTGCTGGCGGCCTTTGCCGTGCACGCGCGATTCATGAGACTGGGCGGTCCGAAGAACTACACCGCGCCCTAGAGGGACTCTTTCCAGTGACTACTGGGGAAAGATGGTCCAGAGGTCGGCATTATTAACGACCTCGGACCTCGAGAGCATTTCCGCATGGCCGTCGAAGAAGACCACGCCAGCCCTTCCCTCGTAGCGATAGGCAATGGCGCTGCCGATGAACTCCTCTTTGCCCGCATAGAGATCAGCAGCCATCATCTTGATCTGCCAGTCGAGGGCGTCGGCAAAGGCGAGGGTCTTGGAAGGAGATCTCATGCGCTGGGCCACGGCCTGCCGGATGGTGTTGGGCGTGCCGGCGACGCCTCCCAGGGATTCATAGTTATAGCCGTAGGAGCGATCCGTCCGGCGGTATCCCTTGTCATTGCGGATGGTGGCGAGAGGCGAGAGCATCCCATCGGGCCACGGGCCGGTTTTGGAGATATTGAGGTAGTTCGCACGGAACTCGGGATTCTCATGCCAGTTCACCCCCTTCCCCTCGCTATCCCAGATGGAACTGGCGACGAAACGTCCGTCGTGTTCTGCGGAATAGGCAATATTAGCGGCCTGAATGACGCGGAGATTGGCCAAGTTTTTCGCCTTTTGCGCGCTGAAGCGGGCGGACTGAAAGACCGGCAGGAGGAGGGCGGCAAGTACAGCGACAATGGCAGCGCTAGAGAGGATCTCCAAGAGGCTGAAGGCGGAATCGCGATGACGGGTTGAGAGCATCCAAGGGGGAGGTGATGAGAGGAACTATAAGCCGGATCAGTGGCGGCGCAGGCGGACTGTGACTTATTCAGATAAGAGATGCATTAGGGGAGGGCGCGAACCGTGCGACCGGGAGCCCATGTGCCCTCGACGAGGATCGAGTTGGGGACGGAGGGGATGCCAGTTTCGCGACGGTGGATCATATCTACGACGAACTCGACAGCCTTGGCGCCGATGAGTCGGGGATTTTCCCAGATGCCGGAGAACTTGCGGCCCTCGTCGGGGACAGAGAGGAGGGCCAGACCGATGGTGCCGGGGACGGATTCGCCAGCTTCGACCAGCCAGTCGTATACCGCGGGCCAGATGGCGAGGACGACATCGGGCCGGTGGCGAAAGAACCACTTGAGGAAGGATGCCTTGTCAAGCGAACGGGAGAGAAGGGGCGGAACGCGATCTCGGGCTGGGAGGCGGCGCTGCTCGCTCCAGAAGGATGCGGACCAGTTATGATCGGCGCGGAGGTCGCTGTCGTCAGCCAGGGCCAGGCCGGGGCGGCGGTAGCCCAGGGAGAGAACCTCCCTTATGGCGATTCGCATGGAGCGGAACTGGTGGAGCGCGGCGAGATGGAGCTTGGGTTCGGAAAGGGTGTAGCCGAAGGTGACTGCAGAAAAGCGGTGGAAGGGAAATGTCATGCAGACGTGGGGGCGCGGCTGAGGAGCGATGAGGAGACCATTGATATTGCGCGTGATCAGGATGCGCTCCATGCGGGCGCTGGTCATCCCTTCGTCGTTGAGCCAGTGCTCCTCAAGCTTGTAGCCGAGCTCGGCGGCCCGGTGCAGGGCACCTTTGAAGTAGTTGAGAAACGTATAGGAACTGCGCCAGCCTTCGGCGTCCGGGTAGTTTGACAGCCAGGCCAGGGTGGCCTGGAAGTGGACAGGCCGGACGTGCTTGCGATAGGCGGAAAGACCAGAGAGATAGGGATCGGGAATGTATCCCATTTCGCGGGCGGCTGCCTGGACGCGCTCCTGGGTCTCGACGGGTATGCTGTGGTTGCTGGCGAGGGCGAGGGAGACGGCCGCCTGCGTGAGGCCGAGACGCTCGGCGATGGCTTTTTGGGTGACTCGGGGGGTGCCCATAAGTGCACTTATCAATATCAGTAAATCGCGGGTGCTCCGAGAGCAAAGAGGGGCTTGTTATATGTATAAGTAAAATAACCAAAAAGACCCCCTCACCTCTTATCTGTATGAGTGCGGAAGGAGTAGGAACCTGGACAGGACGGATGATGTGTAGGGGGAAATGAACGCATCTCTAGCCTCGGTCGAGGCTGTTTCTGTCACACAGGGCGCAGGCCACCACTTCTTTGGGTATTACGACAAATCCTGCTGGGATGCGGGCGGGCGGTGGATATTGGGGCAGGAGAGCGGGTTCATGCACCGTCCGCCGGGGGAGAACGATGTGCTGAAGATCGGGATGATCGACACGGCGAACGGGTGCGAGTGGATGCCGCTGGCAGAGACGCGGGCGTGGAACTGGCAGCAAGGGTGCATGTTGCAGTGGCTGGGAACCAGCAGAAAGGTGATCTTCAACGACCGGAAGGACGGGAGATATGTCGCGAGAATCCTCGATACCGCGACGGGCAAGGAGCAGGTCATCGACAGGCCGGTGTACGGAGTCAACCGGGAGGGAACGTATGCGGTGTCGGTGAATTTCTCACGGCTGCATCACCAGCGTCCCGGGTACGGATATGCGGGAGTACCCGATCCGTGGAAGGAAGAGGGTGAACCGGAGGAGGACGGGATATTTGCGGTGGATTTGCAGACGGGAGAGTCGCGGTTGATCCTGAGCACGGCGGAGGCGGCGGCATTTCTGCGGAATGCCTCGTTTGAAGGGAAAACGCATCGCTTCAACCATCTGCAGTTCGGGGCGAATGGGAGGAGGTTTGCTTTCCTGCATCGGTACAAGACGCCGGAGGAAGAGGTCGGGAGCACACGTCTGATGACGATGGATATCGATGGGAAAAATCTCTGCTGCCTCTCGGATCACCAACTGGTGTCGCACTATGACTGGCGGGGGAGCGATGGCATCCTCGCCTGGGCGAACCGTAACGGGAGCGGAGCGCACTATTACTACTTCCGAGATCAGTCGAGCCAGATCGAGATGGTGGGTGACGGCGACCTGGCGTGCGATGGGCATTGCTCCTTCTCTCCGGACGGGAAATGGGTGCTGACCGATACATACCCCGACACGGAGCATTACCGGACGCTTCTGTTATATGGTTGGGAGCGCCGGGAGCGGATCGACATCGGAAAATTCCTGTCACCGCCGATGGAGTGGCAAATCCGGTGCGACCTGCACCCGAGATGGAACCGCGACGGTCGAAAGATATGTATTGACTCTCTGCACGAGGGCCGCAGGCAGATGTACGTGCTGGACGTGAGCGAGATCGTCCTGAGCGGAGACTTTGCGTAGGGATCCGAAGGCCCGCCCCATCATTAGGGGCGAGCCGAGATTCCTACTACTCATTATGCCCATGATTGCGCATCACGTTCGTCCCTGGCAGTCGCTCGACGGTTTGTGGGACTTTACCTTTCTCGGAGCGGCAGATTTGCAGGGCTTTGACCCTGCGAGAGTGAAGTACACGGACGGGTTGCCGGTGCCGGCCGCTTTTGACGCGCTCCCGATGTATGCCGGGAAGCGCGGAGCGGCGGTGTATCGGAAACCCTTCACCGTCCCGGCGGGGCATCCGGCGCGGCTGGACTTTGGAGCAGTAACGATGTGGACGCGGGTGTACGTGGACGGAGTGCCGCTGAAGGAGCATGCGTGCGGGTACTCGCCCTTCCGGGTGGAGGTGCCGGCGTCGGAGGCGGCGGAGCGCGAACTGGTGGTGCTGGTGGACAACCGGTTCGACTTTGAGCGCGTGCCGATGCACGAGGAGTACTTCGATTTTTATCAATACGGGGGCATCATTCGCAGTGTGGGATTGAATGTGCTTCCCGCGAATGGGCCGCATATCGATGCAGTGCAGGTGACGCCGACGGCGGAGTACCGTGAGGGCGGCGTGAGCGTGCGGGTGAGGCTGGGCGGCGAACTGCCGCAACGGATCAAGCTGGGAGCAGCCTTCGATGGCGGTGGCACGCAATGGCTGGAAGTCGTTCCGATGTCAGGCGAGGTCGTGCTGGCCTTGCGCGTGCCCCACCCCCGCGTGTGGTCGATGGAGAATCCGATCCTGCATGTCCTGCGCGTCAGCCTCGCTGACCCCGAGGGGAAGCAGGCGGACGATCTAGCAGTGAGATTTGGCCTGCGCCGTATCGAGACGGCCGGTACGGAACTGCGATTGAATGGCGAGAAGCTGATCCTCAAGGGATACAACCGGCACGAGTGGCACCCAAACTTCGGCCCCTGCACGCCCCGCCTGCAGATGTTCATCGACCTGCGAATGATGCGGGACATGGGGTGCAATTTCATCCGGGGCTGCCATTATCCGCAGGATCAGGAATTTCTCGATTTGTGCGACGAACTGGGGTTCCTCGTGTGGGAGGAGAATCTGGGCTGGGGCCAGCGGGAAAAGACGTTCCAGAGTGAGAAGTTCGCAACGGACCATGCCGAGGCGCTGGAGGAAATGGTGGAAGCGAGCTTCAACCACCCGTCGATCATCATGTGGGGATTCCTGAACGAGGCTGGATCGGACCACGAGTATGCTCGGGAGATCTTTGAGCAAACCGCCGCCACGCTCAGGCGGCTCGACCCGTCACGGCTCGTGACGTCTGCCTCGATGTACTCCACCCAGGATCTGTTTTTTCACCTCGCAGACGTGGTGAGCATCAATATTTACCCGGGCTGGTACGGCTGCGAGGGAGCAGAGGCGCCGCTGGAGCTGATCAAGGCGCGGGTGGACGACGAGGCGAAGTGGATCGATGAACACGGCTGCGCGGACAAGCCTCTCCTGGTCTCGGAAATCGGAGCGGAGGGACTCTACGGGTGGCATGATCCACACAATGATTTCTATACAGAGGAGTATCAGGCGGAGTATCTGCGACTGGCCTGTGAATCGACGCTGGGAAACTCCCGATACTGCGGGATCGCGCTCTGGCACTTCAGCGACGTGCGCACCTACGGCGGCGGGTGGTCAATGAAACGTCCGCGGACCTTTAACAACAAGGGCACTGTAACCGAATACCGGCAGCCGAAACTGGCCTATCGGGCGGTGAAAGCCGTTTTTAGGCGCGAGTAATGAGAAGTCGGCTCGTAACTCCGCGGATTCTCAGAGATATCTTCTTTCAAGCACAGAATTTTTGCCCGCTACGCAAAGTTGCGTTCGGTGAATTGTGGGATGCGACAAGGCCTTAAGGTTAGAAAACTCGCCTCTTCAATCCTCTCCGATCCGCCATTTTGGTCGGTTGGGTTTGGGTAGCCTACGACTCTGGGTATCGTTCTCTCATTGGCATTTGACGCTAGACCTCCGATAGCGACCACGGGGCCATGAGGTTTCAAGAGTCCAGGCTATTCACGTGGAAAATGCGTTGACGCTGCTGTTTATCTTAGTGTATTTTTTACACCATGAATGGCGCGCATAAAAAATACTCGGTGCTGTTGACCGATCTTTATCAACTCACGATGGCGTATGGTTACTGGAAGAATCGAGTTCATGAGCGGGAAGCCGTCTTTCACCTTTTTTTCCGCAAAAATCCCTTTCAAAGCGGATATAGCGTGGCCTGCGGACTGGCCGATGCGATCGAATATATTCAGCAATTTCGGGTCGATGAGGAGGAACTCGCCTATCTTGGCACTCTGCGAGGAAATGATGGCCAGGCTCTTTTCGAAAAAGGCTTTCTCGACTACCTGCGTGATCTCAAGTTCACCTGCGATATTGATGCTGTACCGGAAGGCACGGTCATTTTTCCGCACGAGCCGCTTATTCGGGTTCGAGGTCCCATTTTACAAGGACAGCTCCTCGAAACAGCCCTGCTCAACATCATCAACTTCCAGACGCTGATCGCGACGAAGGCCGCCCGTGTTTGCCAGGCGACGGAGGGCGAGCCTGTGCTGGAATTTGGCTTGCGCCGCGCCCAAGGCATTGATGGCGGGATGGCGGCAAGCCGGGCGGCTCACATTGGGGGCTGTGCCGCGACCTCGAACGTACTGGCCGGCATGCGCTACGGCATACCGGTGCGAGGGACGCATGCCCATAGCTGGGTGATGTCGTTCGACACGGAAGAGGAAGCGTTCAATGCCTATGCGCACGCCATGCCAAACAATTGCGTTTTCCTCGTGGATACCTACGACACATTGGAAGGCGTTCAGCATGCGGTGCAGGTCGGTCGGAAGCTGCGCGAGCAAGGCCATGAGATGGTGGGAATCCGGCTGGATTCGGGCGACTTGGCCTATCTGAGCATCGAGGCCAGAAAGATCTTGGATGACGCCGGCTTCCCCCAGGCGCTCATCGTCGCGAGCAACGACCTCGACGAACACATCATCACCAGTCTGAAGCAACAGGGGGCTCGCATCAGCATCTGGGGCGTAGGCACAAAGCTCGTCACGGCCTACGACCAGCCGGCCATGGGAGGAGTCTACAAACTTGGTGCTGTGCGGGATGCGGCCGGAGAATGGCATTACCGCCTGAAACTATCGGAACAGGCGATTAAGATTTCGAATCCCGGTATCCAACAGGTCCGGCGCTTCTTCCACGAAGGGGAATTCATTGGCGACATGATTTACAACGAAGGCCGACCGGTGAAAAATGACCATCTTATCGTGGACCCGACCAATATGACTCGCAGCAAGAAGATCCCGCCGAGTGCCACCGCCGAAGATCTTCTCGTGCCCGTCTTTCGCGAAGGCGCACTCAATTACGAGGCCCCCTCGATTGCGCAGATTCGCGAACGAACGGCCTCCCAGCTCGCCGGTTTTCATCCCGGTATCAAGCGGTTTCTCAATCCCCATCTATACCCCGTCGGCCTGGAACTCGGACTTTATCACTTGAAGACCGATCTGATCCTAAAAGCCCGCGGCATCGAGGCCTGACCATGACGGAAATTCCCGCCCTGGCGGGCCTGCTCATCAACGCATTAAAGGAACATCCATGAAATTGATTCGGGTCGCGACCGCTGCCTTGAACCAGACTCCGCTGGATTGGGGTGGCAATGAACGCCGCATCCGGCAGGCCATCACCGAGGCCCGCGACGCCAGCGTCAGTATTCTCTGCCTGCCGGAGCTGTGCCTGACGGGCTACGGGTGCGAAGATGCCTTTCACGCTCACGGCACCCGCGAGGCGGCACTCCGGATGCTCGAGCGGCTGCTGCCGGAAACGCAGGGCATGGTTGTCAGCTTTGGACTTCCTCTCCTCTTCCAAAATGCCCTCTTCAATACGATCTGCCTCGTGGTTAACGGGCGTATCCTCGGTTTCTGCGCGAAGCAGTTTCTGGCTGGAGATGGCATTCATTACGAACCGCGCTGGTTCAAGGCATGGCCAGGACAAGTCCGGCAAATGGTTGAAGTCCTGGGCGAAGAATATCCGATCGGCGACCTTTTCTTCCGCTGCGGCGACGTCAACATCGGCTTTGAAATCTGCGAAGATGCCTGGGTGGCGGCGCGGCCCGGAGCCAAACTCGCGCTCCAGGGCGTGGATTTGATTCTCAATCCCAGCGCGAGCCACTTCGCCTTCGGAAAGATCCAGATCCGGGAACGCTTTGTTCTCGAAGGAGCCCGCGCTTTCAATGTTACTTATCTTTACAGCAATCTTCTCGGTAACGAGTCAGGGCGGGCCATCTATGACGGAGGCACCCTGATTGCCAGCGGAGACCGGCTTTTAGCCAAGGGGCCACGCTTCTCTTACCAGGATGTTGTATTGACGTCGGCAGTGATCGATGTGGATGCCACCCGAATGAGCCAGGCTCGCTCGGCCAGCTATCGGCCGCAGATCGGCGGCGCCGCGGAAGAACCTGTAGCAACTGATTTCGCCTGGATCGAGGTGGAACCCGCCAAAACGGCTCCCGCCACCCGAGCGGGATGGGAAAACAGCCCCACGCTTAAAGAGGAGGAATTTACTCGAGCCGTAGCTCTGGCCCTGTTCGACTACCTGCGCAAAAGCCATTCGCGGGGTTTTGTCGTCTCGCTCAGCGGGGGTGCGGATTCGGCGGCTGTAAGCTGTCTCGTCTCCCTGATGAGTCAATTGGTCGCAACGGAGTTGGGACTGGCTGCCGCTTGCGAAAAGATCGGCGTGAGCCCGGAAGGCATTGCAGACCGGGACGCCCTGACAGGTCGACTTCTCACCTGTGTCTACCAGGCCAGCCGGAATAGCTCGGAAACCACGCGGTATGCGGCGAAAGAAGTTGCCCGGGCCATCGGAGCCGCCTACCACGAATTCGACATCGGCGCACTGGTCGATGGTTACACGCAAATGGTGGAGGCGGGCCTGGGGCGAAAACTGAGCTGGCAAACCGACGACATCGCCCTGCAAAACATTCAGGCCCGCGTCCGCTCGCCCGGCATCTGGATGGTCGCCAACCTGCAAAACGCCCTTCTGCTGTCGACCAGCAACCGCTCGGAAGCAGCGGTCGGCTATGCCACGATGGACGGCGACACCAGCGGAGGCCTGAGCCCCATCGCTGGCATTGACAAGGCCTTCCTCCGGCAATGGCTGGCGTGGCTGGAAAAAGAAGGGCTGGAAGGTATCGGCCCCATTCCGGCCTTGAGATGGATCAATGAACAAGCCCCTACGGCCGAGCTTCGCCCGTTGGAGAACAGACAGACCGATGAGGACGATCTCATGCCATATCCCGTGCTGGACGCCATCGAAAAGGCCGCCATCCGTGACAAACTTTTTCCCCTGGAGGTCTTCCGCCGCCTGCGCCCCGAATTTCCTGACTACACCGACGCGCAGTTTGGCCTCTGGATCGAGCGGTTTTTCAAACTCTGGTGCCACAACCAATGGAAGAGGGAACGCTATGCGCCATCCTTTCATCTCGATGACGAGAACCTCGATCCCAAGACCTGGTGCCGGTTTCCAATCCTCTCGGGAGGGTTTGAGAGGGAACTGGACGAGTTCAGGAAGTTTCTTCGGGAGAAAAGGTAGTGGCGAACTCAACGGCAACGAACGCTCCAAGCCGGGCCTCAGCCTCCGAATGGGCTCTGCTGCTGCTGATTTCGGGAACTCTGCTCGGACTTTCCTGGTTTCAGGTCTGGCCGCTTGGTCTCACCGAAGTGTTGGGATTCGCTACCGGAGGAATCTGCGTCTGGCTCGTCGTTCGCGAAGACATGCTCAACTGGCCCCTCGGCCTGGCGAATAACCTCGTCTTCTTTGTGCTCTTTCTTTCTGCACGACTCTACGCCGATATGGCCTTGCAAGTGGTCTATTTGGGTCTTGGTCTTTACGGCTGGTGGGAATGGCTTCATGGCGGACCGAACAAACGGCCCTTGCATATCTCAAGAACCCGCAGACACGAGTGGATCGCCCTTGCCATCGTCATTCCCATCGCATTGTGGCTGATGGTGACGATACTGGCAGCCATCGGCGATGCCGCGCCTTTTCTGGATGGTTTGACTACGATCCTCAGTCTCGCGGCTCAGTTTCTTCTCTGCCGAAAGCGGCTGGAAAACTGGTTTTTCTGGATTGCCGCTGACCTCATCTACATCCCTCTTTATTTCAGCCGGTCCTTGCCATTGACGGCTATTCTCTACGGCATCTTTCTTGTCATGTGCCTCATTGGTTTGACCGAGTGGAAACGAAAGTGGCGGGAACCCCAAACAGCATGAGATTTCGCACTGCGGTTGTAATTGGAAAATTCTATCCTCCGCATCGGGGACATAAATTCCTGATCGATACTGCTGCATCGCAGGCTGAGCACGTCACCGTCATTGTTTGCGGCAAAAAGGAGCACGACATACCCGGAGAAGTTCGCGGAAATTGGCTTCGGGAAATTCATCCTAGTGTCACAGTGCTCGTGATCGACGACATCTACAGCGATGACGACTCGAAAGAGTGGGCCGACCTCACCATAGGGTGGCTGGGATACACGCCGGACGCGGTTTTCACCTCGGAAGATTACGGAGATCGCTATGCCGCCTTCATGGGTTCCACTCACGTGCTCGTCGACAAAGCTCGCTTGCAGGTCCCGTGCTCCGGCACGGCCATCCGGACCCAACCTTTCGCGCAATGGGAATATTTAGAGCCTCCGGTCAGAGCCTGGTTCGTGAAACGCATCTGTGTCCTTGGAGCGGAGTCGACCGGCACCACCACGCTTGCCCAAGCTTTGGCGCGGGAGTTAAATACCTGCTGGGTGCCGGAATATGGCCGGGAATACTCAGAGGAGAAAATGCGGCGGGGCGACGATCTCTGGACCACGGAGGAATTCGTCCACATCGCAGAGGAACAAAACCGGCGTGAAAATGCCGCAGCCCGCCAGGCAAACAAAGTTCTCATCTGCGATACCGATGCCTTTGCCACCACTCTCTGGCACAGGCGCTATATGGGCTTTGAAAATGCCAATGTAGCCAGCGTGGCCGCCGAGAGATGCTGCCACCTTTACATTCTCACCGGTGACGAAATTCCCTTCGTGCAAGATGGCTATCGCGACGGCGAACACATCCGGCATGAAATGCATGGTTGGTTCAAGCAGGCTCTGGCATGCCAGCCTGTCCCGTGGCGGCTCGTCCAAGGGTCGCCGGAGAAACGGTTGTCGGAAACTTTATCTCTCATCCAGGAGCACTTTTTCGGCGGCATTTCAGATTCCAAGTTGACATAGTGTAATTTCAACACTATCGTTGCCGTCAAGATAACGAATCGCGATGGCACACACCTACCAATATTCCCGCGCCGCACTGACCGTTGACTGTGTCGTTTTCGGCTTTGACGAAGGCGACCTGAAGCTCCTCCTCATCCAGCGCGACATCGAGCCTTTCGAGGGACGCTGGGCGTTGCCCGGTGGATTCGTCCACGTGGAGGAGTCGCTGGAAGACGCCGCTCTGCGCGAACTTCAGGAGGAGACCGGCCTGAGTAAAGTGTATCTCGAGCAGCTCTACACCTTCGGCCAGCCTGATCGCGATCCGCGGGAGCGTGTTGTTACCGTAGCCTACTACGCGCTGGTGAAGCTGAGCAGCCATAGCGTGAAAGCGGCTACTGATGCCCGCAATGCCGCCTGGTTCGACGTTAGCGATCTACCGCGGCTGGCCTTCGATCACGAGAACATTATCGAGGCTGCGCTCCTTCGCCTCAAAGGCAAGGTCCGCTACGAGCCGCTCGGATTCGAGCTTCTTCCACCAAAATTTACCCTCACCCAACTGCAACATCTCTACGAAACTATTCTGGAAGCACCTCTGGATAAGCGGAATTTCCGCAAGAAGATCCTCGCGATGGATCTCCTGTTGGAGACCGATGAGATCGAGCAGGACGTCGCCCATCGAGCCGCCCGTCTCTACCGCTTCGACGAGGGAAAATACAAACAACTGAAGAAGAAGGGGTTCCATTTCGAACTATGAAAGCTCTCATTATTGTCGACCTGCAAAACGACTTCGTGGAAGGCGGCGCACTGGCCGTCCAGGGCGGGAAGGAACTGGTTCCTCTTATCAACGAAATCCAGCAACGCTTTGACCTTATCCTCGCGACGCAGGACTGGCATCCCGCGAACCACGGAAGCCACGCCAATAACCATCCCGACGCCAGTCCTGGCGATGTGGTGGAGCTCGCAGGACGACCACAGATCCTGTGGCCCGCCCACTGCGTGCAGGAGACACGTGGTGCGGACTTCGTTCCCGGCTTGAATCAAGATCGCTGGGCCGCCGTCTTTCAGAAGGGAGCGGTCCGGCACATCGACAGCTACAGCGGCTTTTTCGACAATGGGAAGGAACGCGCTACCGGCTTGGGCGACTATCTCAAGGAACAAGGCGTGACCGACCTGTACATTCTCGGACTGGCCACTGACTACTGCGTGAAATTCACCGCCCTCGATGCGGTGGAACTCGGTTTTCGCACCCACTTGGTGCTCGACGCTTGCCGCGCAGTGAATCTCCAGCCCGGAGATGAACGCGAAGCCGTCGAGGCAATGCGACAGGCGGGAGTCGAAATCACGACTTCGCAGGAACTTTTCCCAATCGAAACCATCCCACTCGAACAAAAACTATGATCGGATTCTACACTGTCCCTCAAGGCGAGCGCGCGGCGGTCTGGCGCGTCAATGGCGCGGTACGATACACCGATGGCCCTCGGCGGATGTTTCTCTTTCGCGAGCGTCCCGAGCGGTTGAGGAGGTTTTCGGCAGAGCCCGATCAGTTCCTCATCATTCGGCAGAAGGATGGCACGACGGTACATCTGCCTGGCCCGGCTTCGACCTGGTTCGATCCAGTGGACCATCTCGCAATCGAAATCGGCGAAGCGACAAAGATCGATGCCAACGAGGCCTTGGTGGTTTATCACCGCGAGCCTGCAAGCGTGAGCCGACGAATCATTCGCGGGCCGGCTCTGTTCGTCCCGACGCCGGAGGAGTGGACACACCAGTTCCGCTGGCATGGGAGCGACGCAAAGCTCGGCAATCGCAAGATCCCGAACGCGCTTCAGTTTACCAAGTTGCGTGTCATTCCCGACCAGATGTATTTCGACGTCGAGAATGTCCGCACCGCCGACGACGCGCTTTTGATCATCAAGGTGATGGTGTTCTTCGAATTGGTGGACATCGAAAAGATGCTCGACCAGACGCACGACCCCATTGCCGATTTCATCAACGCCCTTAGTGCGGATGTGGTGGACTTTGTCGGGGGCAATGAATTCGATGCCTTCAAAGGCCAGACCGATGCACTGAACCAGCTCGCGACCTATCCCCAACTGATACAAAGAGCAGAAAAGATCGGCTACCGCATCAGCAAGGTGGTTTATCGCGGCTACTATGCGAGCGACAAGTTGCAGGCGATGCACGATGGCGCGATCGAATGCCGCACCAAGCTTCACCTCGAGGCCGAAACAGAACGCCAGGCCCAGGAACTCGCCGACATGAAGCTCACCCGCGAGCTGGAGCGGACTGCGAAGCGTCAACAGATGGAGGAGGGCGAGACCCGGCACGGGAATCACCTCAAGCAATTGCAGCACGATGAACAACTCCGCCAACTGGAGGTCGAACAAAAGCAGACCCTCGAAGCGCGCCGCCGCGAGGAGGACCTCTCGGCCGCCATCAAGCGTGAGCAAAACGATCTCACGCTCAACCACGAGCGAGCTATGCACGAGGAACAGGCTCAATTCTTTAGCCGCATGCGCGAGCTCCAGGTCGACCTGACCCGCTACCTCGTTGCCCAATACCAAAACCCGGACAAAGTTATACGGATCGATCAAGGGCAGGCCACACCACAACTGCACCTGCATGAAACCTAGGACACTTTATGTTAAAGAAAGAAAAATACCGCGAACAGGTCGCGCTCTGGCCCAGGAGAGGCCAGCACATCCTCGCCCAATACGATGACAAGGGCGTGGTCGTTTACCAAGCCTACAGGCAAATCGTCACAGCCAACGAAGACGTCTATCCGGTGTACGACCCGGAAATCGCGCACCATCTCGGGGGCGATATGTATAGCCCCAAAGCGGAAAGGAGCCTGGCATGAGCAAGCAAGATGTCCGCAAAAGCAAATTCCTCAGCCTCGTACTTCGCCATGAGCCCGAAAGAATCGGCGTGAAACTCGACGAGAGTGGCTGGATTGACGTTGAGGCGCTTCTCGCCGCGATGACAGCCCATGGTAAGCCTCTCAGCCGTGCGGAACTCGACCAACTGGTCAGGGAGAACGACAAACAGCGTTTCGCGTTCAATAGTGACGGCACACGCATTCGTGCCAACCAGGGCCATTCCGTGGAGGTTGACCTCGCGTTGGAGGCTCAGATGCCCCCAGAGAAGCTCTATCATGGAACAGTGGAAAAGTTTCTCGCTTCCATCTTCCGCGAGGGCCTGCTCAAAGGCGAGCGGCATCATGTGCATCTCTCGCCGAATCTGGAGACAGACTGGAAGAGTTCAACAGCCGAATCATCGGCCTTATTGAAATCCTCGACGTCTTTCGCGGCGAGGGATGTACCGAGGAACTCGACGACAACCAAAAGGTTCCCAAAGCTTGGCTGACCACGATATGAGCGGGAAAACTTCAGATTCGGACACGCCTTACGAGGGGAAATATCTGCGTATCAAGCGCTCCAATGGATGGGAGTTTGTCCAGCGGACCAAAGTCACAGGCGTGGTGGCGATGTTAGCCATCACGGACGAGAACAAGGTGCTGCTCATCGAGCAGTTCCGCCCGCCCCTGGGCAAAACAGTGGTGGAGATTCCGGCCGGACTGGCGGGAGACATCTCCGAAGGCGAACCTCTGGTCGAAGCCGCACGACGCGAGCTCCTCGAGGAGACAGGCTACGATGCCGCGGAACTGGAGCAGGTTTTTGAAGGTCCATCCTCGGCAGGGCTGACCGATGAGGTAATCACCATCTTTCTCGCGCGTGAGCTGAAGAAAGCCGGGATGGGGGTGGGGGACGGTTCGGAAAAGATCACGCTCCACGAGATACCTCTCGCCGAGGTGGATCGTTGGTTGAAATCACGGCAGGCTCTCGGACACATCGTTGACAGCCGGGTTTACACAGCGCTTTATTTCGAACTTCGTTCTCGGGGCCGATGAAGTCTCCTCTCGAAAACGTGCTGCTCGGCACGGCGGTGGGCGACAGTCTGGGACTGCCTGCGGAAGGGCTCACCGCCCGACGTATTGCGCGCCGCTGGCCCGGTCCATGGCGGCAGAGGTTTTTTCTCGGTCGCGGCATGGTGAGCGACGATACGGAACATACCGTCTTCGTCGCGCAGAGCCTCGCAAGGTTCGACGATGATCCCCGGAATTTCCAGCGCACCCTCGCTTGGCGGCTACGCTTTTGGCTGCTCTGCCTGCCTGCTGGAATCGGCCTCGCGACCCTCCGCGCCATCCTGAAACTCTGGCTCGGATTTCCTCCTTCCCGCAGCGGAGTCTTCTCGGCGGGCAATGGACCCGCCATGCGTAGCGCGGTAATCGGTGTTTTCTTCGCAGACGATCCCGCGCGCCTCAGGGCTTTCGTCCAGGCCTCCACCCGATTGACCCACACTGACCCGAAAGCCGAGATCGGCGCCCTGGCCGTCGCAATGACGGCGGCCTTCGCGGTAAGTTCTCCATTATCTTCCAGGAATGACAGAGCTGAAATCGGAGCGTTGTGGAAAAGCGCCGGTGCCGATGACTCCGACTGGCAACAACTGATCGACCATATTTTCTCGGCTCATGAACAAAACCTCTCCGTGCAGGATTTTGCCCGCATTATCGGCTGCAAAAGTGGCGTTAGCGGTTACGTCTACCAGACCGTGCCAGTAGCACTCTATGCCTGGCTGCACCATTTCGGGGATTTCCGCGCTTCGATAGAATCCGTGCTTACCTGTGGCGGTGACACCGATACTGTAGGAGCCATCACTGGCGCCTTGGCGGCCCTGAACGCTCCGATTCCTCTGGAATGGATCGAGAATCTCGGTGACTACCCGATTTCTTCTGCCTACCTGGCGGACCTCGCCTCCGCGTTGGAGACGGTGCAACATGGCGGAGGTCTCCCCATGCCGCCCTTTCACTGGTTCGCGCTGCCACTACGGAACCTTATCTTTCTTGTTATCGTGCTCGCCCACGCATTCCGCCGCCTCATTCCCTTATGAACCCGCCATTCCCTCGGTCCTACTGGGCTATACCCGGTCAGATTCTCGCCGGCTGTTATCCCGGCGACCTCGACGCAGCCCAAATGGACGTGAAGCTTGATGCATTGCTACGAAGTGGTGTCACTTTAGTTGTCAACCTCATGGAAGAATCCGAAAAGGATCATTTCGGAAACCCTTTTCAAGATTATCTTCCCCGCCTCACCGAGCTTGCGCAATCGCGGGGTCAAGCCGTGCAAATGGTGCGATTCCCGATCAGGGATCAGGACATACCCATCCCCGCTCAGATGCGGGAAATTCTCTCTACCATCCATACGGCCAACACTTCCGGCGGTGTGGTCTACGTTCACTGCTGGGGAGGAAAAGGCCGCACCGCCACCGTCATTGGGTGCTATCTGATTCAGAGGAACCTGGAAACCAAGGCAACTATACTGGATAGGCTGAAAGCACTGACCGCGCATGCAAGCAAATCCTTTTGGCCCACCCCACAGACCGCGGAGCAAGGCGAATTCATTACAAACTGGAATTCAGTAAACTCTCGCTGAATCCGAGGAATCGCTTGAGCAGCGCGCACTCGACGGAGCCCGGCTTCCCGAGCGTCATCGTTGCACTTATCTGTTTGCTGCGACGACATCGGCAGCGGCCCCGCCTGGCACCTGCTCAAATCGCGCAGGCGTCATCGAGTGCTCCGCGCGGCCGCGGGACAGACTGCGGATGGAATTGGCGTAGCCGAACATCTCGCCCAGCGGTACCTCGGCATGGATTGAGCCGCCGCCGTTTTTCTCGCCGACGGTCGTGATCCGACCGCGCCGACGGTTAAGGTCGCCGAGAAGATCGCCTTGGTGATCCACTGGCACGGTGTACTCCACTTGCATGATTGGCTCGAGAAGCACCGGTGGTTGTTGGGGCCGCTATCGGATCTGAACCGGGGTACCTCCCACTTTCGGAAAGTAGGCGTAGGGCTGGTCGAGGTTCTAAGGTCCGGTCTACATCCCATTTACCTGCAACCGCCTGATTGCCGAAGCTTACCAAGTCGACCTATAATCTTGGTCCTCGAGTCAACTGCTGTCGAACCTGCAAAAAAGCCTCAAGAAAATCGGACGATTTCTTTGTCTCGGCTCGCTATTCCAAGCGGAAAGTTATTCGTCCTGATTAACTCTGCTTGAACGCTGTTGAACGTGTATCTCCGAGATGGTGAAGTGAACGAGTTCGGTTGACTTCTTGTGTGGAGGTTGAAAATCGAAGCTACCCAGCGATATCGCTTGAACTTTCGATGATTGGAGCATGCGAAAAACTTCCCGCAAGTTTGTTCCGCAGATGTTTACTTCATGGGCGGCGTAGTAGAGATAAATCTCTTCTTCATTATTATCGTCTCTGGGCTGAAGGTTACCATATAGCAGATGTCCGTATGGAAGCAGGTGCGCTTCGCCTCCCCCGCTTTCAAAGCGAATGAAGGCTTGAGGAACAGTTTGAACTGTAAATTTAGGTCGTTCTTGCTCTGGCATTATCTGTGTATTTCTGGTGAGTCGATTGAAGGCGGCTGCATCGATTGGAGGATTTTCCCTTGGCTCGCGAACATCTGCTGCCAGTACGGGCTGAGAGGGGCGATCGGCGGCAATCTGCGAAGGCAATCCCTCCAGTAACGGCGACTGGGGAAGAGGGCATGTGTAGTTGTTGAATCCAGTCGCAAACGATCGAGCTTATGCTGCAGACGTTCTTTCAGCCGGGTGTGGATCTGTTGAGCAAGGCCAGTCTTTACCGTGCTTTGCGAGGAATTTGGAGTGAGCACGATTGTAATGCTTTTTGCATGGGGAAACCGATCGATCAAGTTTCGAATCAGCTCGTGATTTTCCAGTATTATGAGATGATCGATCCCATGAGCACTAGGAGGTATTCCTCGGGTAAGTACCGCCGGTATCAGGAGTCGATAATCTGCTGGGATTGATTGCCCTCCCACGAGCTGTATCGAGCCATCTGCGGATAGATTCTCAAATTGTACGATCTGGCCTTTCAGGAGCTTCATTGGGCCACGACGAAAATTGCATTGCGCCTGGAGCTGCTGACCTTTTCTGAGTTCCGTTTTCCGAAACTCCAAGGCCATTACGTTTGCGTTGCGGATGAGTTCGTCAAGCTCCTGACTGGTCACCACGCGGGTAGTTCTTTTGGACTGGACTTGCCATCCACCCAAGTGCTCAAGAGCCTTTACCGTGCAAAGGCGTCCTCGGGGAAATTCGTCCCACCGCTTTTGCACAAGAAGATAGTACGTCTGTTTGGCGCGATAATCGGATATGGGATATCCAAGTTCGATAACCGTACAGGGGTCGCCCAGGCGTTTTCGCTCCTCAACGAAACACTGCGGCTCTATCGCTCAGAAACTTCTTTCTGATAAACTTGAGGCGAGTACGGCAACCACTCCATCTGCTCTGTTCTCAAACGCGTTCATGGCAATCTGTAAGGCAGATTCAAAATGGATCACGGAATATCGCGTGCGCCCTGCTCGTAACTGGCGACTATTGACCAGAGAGCGAGCTGCTGGCGGGGAGACCATTTTTAAAACCAAGGAGAGAAAATCTCCAACGTGAGGCGTCTCCCGGGTGACGATGCAAAGCTCCCCGGGGCAGTCCCGGATCTTGCGGCTAACGGCAAGGGTGTCCCATTGGGATTGCTTCAGTAATGTCAGTTCTCCCGCTTCAACAACAGGAGGTACTGGTTCGCCATAGAGGCTCACGACCCGGAGGGCATCTGGCCGGATAGCTGCGGCAGCCAGAGATCGGCGAGATCGGGCGGAGGCTCTCGACGTGAACTTGAATTTCAATCGGTGGCTCTTGCCGGTGCCGAGGCCTTCCCGCAAGGCATGCAAAATCCGATTCTCTGCGGCAAAAGCTCGCCCGTAGCAGAGCGTTCCGTTCTCTCCACGTAAAATCCGGCCGGTTCTTGCCTCAGCGGCCACCCTTTCTTCAATCATGCGCATGACTTCGGCCAAGGGGACCGTGGAGCCTAGATTTGCCGCGAGGATGCGACCGCTCAGACACATCAGGGTCTGGGTGCTGGCCACCCGAAAATGCCGGTAGAAATCATCCAGCAGAAGCGGGTGCTCAGTCGTGGCGGTACGGACAGGCATGATCATGACACCATTGGCAAGTTTTCGCCATCTTTTACGCTGGTCCCTAAGTGAAGCGCCGCTAGTCGTCTGCGGCAAAGTGCGACGAGAGGACAATGCTGCAATTCGTTGCTCAAGGGACTGGGAGAAGTATCGTCCGCCAATTTCAGCAGCTTTTGCTGCAGTGTATTCAGCCCGACGCGAGAAAGATCGCAGTAGTTGCTCGGTTATTCCCTGCATCTCCCATAGCAGGGATCCTGGCGGTCCAAGATCGATGCCGTATCCTGTCGCTCTCAGCGCCGACACCAGCGAGTAATGGTACGCCGCGCGAATCGCCATCTGATGGTAAAACAGCGGGTAGGCATCGAGGGCTCCGAGATCCGGCGCTACCCGCAGAAGAACATGCTCGTGGAGTTGAGGCTCCAGGGTGCGGTTCCACGGATGAGCGAAAGCCCAAGCCTCTACGGGTACAGGGTCAAGCCGCCGCCGTCCCCCAGTCATCCGGCGGGTCATGTAGTACCGACTGGCGAAGCAAATGGTTTCTTGCGCGGCCTTGCGGTGGTACCGCAGAAAATCGACAAGAATCTCAGGTCCAGCCAGAGCCGCCACACTGAAAGACTTGGGCGCTCCAAAGCAGCATTCATACGCGATGACTCGATTCGTTCCGCAAGGTGAGGCCATTACGCCAGCGTGATATGTCCCGGGCTCCAACGGTATCCATAAGGCGTCACCTTCGATGTCTGGAGCAATGACCGTTCTCTGAGGCAAACAAATTGGGGCAGGCGTAGCATCCCACATGCGAGAGCGGTCGAAGTCTCCCTCAAAGTACTGCAATAACTTTGTGCGATTCTTTCTCGTAATCAGGTTTAGCATTTCCTGATGGGACCTAAAAATGCGATATACTCATGCAAAATGCAAAATATTTACGAAATTAGCCCTATGGTAAGCTGGAAAGCTCTCTGTTCCAGAGAGTCCGAGGTCTGGCGTTTTCCACCCAAAGCGCAATATCAAAGTGTGCCAAAATGGCGCACTCTTACTGAGTCGATTGAGCATCGTCGGCAGGCGATTGCACCGCGCGAGCCTTTGGTCGCGTGGTGGAGGTCATCCATGGTGATTGTAGTGGATCCGGGGAGATCGCGCTGATCCACTTCGAGCAGGGCGTCGGCATCGGGTTCTTTTTGAATCACGTGGCCAGTCTATTCTTTGCTGAACTACCCCGGAGAAGAACGCTGCAAACCGCCGTTTGCATGATGTCCGGCAGCTGATAGCCTCGCTAGTCCAAACCTTCGGGGATCAGTGGGCGCGATTTCATCAAAATCATCTGGTTAACGCTCTGGGCGGTACCGAGACCCGGTTGCTGCCCGTTCTTGACTATCTGCAACCGCTTGGCCTGACAGCCGGTCAGTCGTGGGTCACGCGGCGGCAAAGAACGCCATCGTCAATCAGGCTGCTCCACTGTCCGGGTTATCTCGCGAACGCATTATCTCAGCCAAAGGTGAGCCCGGTCGGCCTTCAGGCGGAGATGCCACATGTGCGCAACGGTGATGACGTCCGTGGAAACCGGCAACGGGAAGAAATGAACGTCTTCGTTCTCGACTCCCGCCAGCACGGACGACACCGCCGCCACGAGATCCGAGGCCAGAACGATATTCATCGCCTCGCCGAAGGAAGCAACTATCGCAACCAGCCTGCTCCGGTACCCGCGCGACTCGATCTCCCTATCGACTGGGCTCTCCAGTGATCCGCGACGAGACACTCCGATGTGCTCCGCATCCGCATATTTCCGTAGGGTGATATGATCACCACTGAGCGGAGGTCTGTTTCGGACCACTCCGATGTAGCGATCTCGAAACAACCGCTGAATGCGAATTTCAGGTCCGGTCTGTCCAACCACGCCGATATAGAGTTCGACCCTCCCCTCCGTTAACAGGCACTCCAGGGCGGTCAGGAGCAATTGTGATCACCATGGACGATGCTCCTTATCGGGATGGAGCGAGCGTGGGGACTGTTTTCGCAATATCTCGCTAAATGAGAACGTTAGTCTCTAGGTGCAGCGATCGTAGGCGGAAAGGGAAACCGTGCCACGAAGGGGCATTCGGTTTAGGAAACGGCGAAGATTCTCGGAGGCGAACTCGCCGTAAATGTGCGTCATGTCTGCAGTTGGGGCTCCGATGTGAGGAGAGAGGACTGCATTTGGGTAGGTCCAAAAGGAATGCTCAGGAGTGAGCGGCTCCGTTGCCACGACATCCAGAGCTGCTCGGATCCGGCCTGATTGGAGTTCCCGCTGGAGTGCCTCTTCATTCACAAGATGACCGCGAGCGATGTTCACGAAAACCGCCCCATCGGGAAGTCGGGAAAGGAGGTTTTCGTCCACGCATTGGAAGGTATTCGGAGTCAATGCCTCGCATTCGAAGAGGACCTCGCTTTTGGAGAACAGCGAGGAAAGAGAATCGCACGGATTTACCCTGGCCTGTTCCATGACTTCCGTCGGAACTCCATGGGAGTAGGCGAACACCTGAACGTCGAACGGGCGGAGGAGTCGGACGAGGCTTTGTGCAATTTGGCCGAAACCGTGTAAACCGACCCGGCGTCCGAAGAGCGTTTGCGTCTGCAGGGTTTCCACCATGTCCCAAAATGGCGTGTGGCTGAACTCCTCGGTTTGGGATCGCCAGGCACCCTGGTTTCTCAAAGCCGACAGCGCGAGGAGAAGGGCTTGCTCGGCAACTTGTCCCGCCGCGAGGTTTCCCCAGTTGGTGACGATCCCGCCACGTTCAAAGAACGATCTCGGAACCAAACCCTTCGGGCTGCCAGTGACGTGGCAGATATACTTCAGCGGCGACTCCGGGTCTGCTGCGATATCATCCGGGACCCGCGGAGTCGACCAGCAGGACAGAATTGCAGTCGGTTGATAATCCCTGAGAACGGCTTGCCATTCCTCTGCCTTGAGGCAGCAGGCCTCGACACTTCGCGTTTCAGGAAAGATGGAGTTGAGGAGACTGGCGTCCGGAAAGAACTTTCGCATTTCATACCGATTGAGCGTCACCAGGAGTCGGCTTGTCGTGGAAAGCACACAGTCCGATTTCTCAGTTTCAACGGCGGCGATTTTCTGTTCCAAAATATCGGGGACGGTGTTCAAAAGTTCCATGATTCTTGAGTGCCGGATTACGAAAATGATCCCCCAGTTGGTGGATTCACGACAACCGCACCTGTACTCGTACAATAGAGCCGTAAAACCCACCGATCCCAGTGCGCCAAAATCTATTCCGACGGCTTGGCGATTTCTTTGGTCCAGGAAATGAGCGGGATGCTTTTCCCTTCCAGAATCGCGCGGCGCCATGCCGCCGCCCGGGTTTGAAATGGGGCCTGCGAGTTCTTTGTTCCTCCATGGTCGGAGGCTGGCATGATGACCACCTCTTTCGGGCATTGAAGCTGATTCACGAGTGTAAAGACACCAGTCGGTGGCGAGGTGGTGTCGATGAGACCGAGGCCGATGAGCGCAGGGCATTTAATGCGGTGCGCGAAGTTTACCGCATCAAAATAGCGGGATGTTTCGAGCACTGCCTCGGGCTCACCTGATCCGGCATTGGCGATCCAGAACGGCCAGCCGGGCTGCCGCTTCGCTTCGCGGCCCGTATGGTCGCAACCTGCCGGAACAAGAGCCGTCACGCCCGTGACTGCGGGATGCAGTGCAGCAGCAGCCAGGGCTTGCAGAGCGCCCTGGCTTGCGCCAGATGCCAAAAGATTTTGGCCATCCCAGTCCGGCCGCCGGGTTAGGTATTCGATCGCCTGATAGCAGCCTAGAAACATCCGAAGAAAGTAGCTCTTTTCGCGATTATCGTTTCCGATACTAGCGTAGTTATTGAGCGACGTTGATGCCTCGTGATCGTAGAACGCCTGGGATTCATCAATGGGGAGATCGTGAGCCATGATGTTCAGTGCCAGCCATCCCTCAGCGGCGCGATCCACTACCCACTCCTTCTTCAGCGGATAAACTCCCGCCCACTGAAAGATGACGAGTGCAGGCAGTTTATTGGTTCCCGTTGGACGTGCGATCTGACCCTGCACCTGTGTCCCATCGTATCCTCTCAAGGTGATTTTCCAGCACACGACTCCAGTGCGTCCGCTCTCCACCTTTTCGAGCATGGCATCCGGCGGAATGGACGCCATCCGGCTCACCATGGAATCCCAGAAGGAATCGAAGTCGTCGGGCAATGGGACAGAGGGAGCCAGTTTCCAAGGCTCAATAGCCGCACCCGAGGCGGCGCGAACCACCGGTTTCCCGGGCTGTGAGGCGGTAGTTTCCAGCAAGAGCGTGGAGGCGGTGTCTGTCTGAACCTCGATGATACCGCGGCCGTCACTCAGATTTACCTGATCCCGAAGAACGATATCCGCGCCGTTTCGCTTTATCACGTAGGCGATCTTGGTCGGCGTCGCCGCGTTTCCACCGGTGTACGAAACATTCCAAACGATCTTGTCTCCTGTTTGCCAGACGCCCGAGGAGTGAACCGGAGAAATGGACAGCGCGGGAGCGGGATCGGCAGCGAGCCCATGAGCAAAGGGCACCAGGCACGCCCATCCGATATGCAGCAGTTTCATTGATAAAGGGAGAACGAGGTGAGGTTCCGGGAGTTCATCAGGTTCCCAGGGGCGAGCTTCACCGCCACGCCATCGACCTCGAACCAGATGGTGCGGGCGCTGAGATTCAGGATATGAATCCCGTCGAGGGACATCTTCACCTGCTTGAGAGCCTCCATGTAGTCTTTGATTTCGATATTCGTTGCGAACCAAAGGTCTTGCTGATGGATCCTTGCTCTCTTCGCAAAGTCTTCCACGATTTCCCAGTTATCCTCGCGGTGGAACTCGAAGCTGTGACCCCAGAAATAAAACAACGCCATTTCCACCCAGGGGTCGCTGGCGACAAAAGCGTCAAATCGCTCGCAAAGCCGGTCCTTGTGATGGCAGGTCGGGTGCCAGTCCAGCCAATCGTCCGGCATGGCGTAGTCGTTCCGGCTTTCTGCGACGACTCTGGCGTACTCGATTCCGTAAGCCTCGAGCCTTGTCGAAAGCTCTGTGCTTTTCGTTCCGAAGGGATAGGACATCCCACGAATCGGATAGCCCACCAGAGATTCTAGATTTCGACGATCGGCCATGATTTCGTAGGACAGCTGGATCGGCGACAGGGTAGTCAAATGAGGATGCGTCATGCTGTGGATGGCCACTTCATGTCCGGTAAACAGAGTGCCTATCTCCTCCTCCGTAAGGACATCATGCCTTCCCAATAGTCCAGAGTTGAGGTGGAAGGTTCCCTTCAACCCGGCCTCATTGAAGATGGAGACGAGACGACGGTCATGAACCGAGCCGTCGTCGTAGCTGGCGGTGACAGCCTTTTGGGTTCCTCCCGGAAATCGATTCAGCCGAACGACGGAGTAGTCAGGCATGGTTGATCTCGAGATCCAGATTGCCGCAGACTGCTGCGATCAGGGTTTTGTCACCTTCGAGATGGTAAACTCGTCGAAATCCACATTGCAGCGATTCCTCGACCACGAGTGTATGAAGATCGCGGCGTAGGCGGCATTGGCCGGCGCAGGGGCCTCGACTTTATATTCCGTCCAATCTCCGACTTCCATCGGGAGGATTTGCTTGGCATCGCCGACAATGGAGAACCCTTCGTTGTAGAACTGCAGCATGACACCGATGCCGCTCTTTTCATTGGAGCGGGCGTAAAAAGTCAGGCGGTAGACGCTGCCAGGCTCGACCGGCACCTTGTTGCTCAGCACGCTCGATCCCATGGGGGCTTGTTCGCCATCTGCCACGATGACACTCAGGCCCAGCTTGCCTTTGTACGCGCTCTCGGTGGTAACGCGGCTCAACTCGGATTCCGCGTCTTCCTTTCCCCACACCCAACCTTGACGGTCGGCTTCAAACCCGGGGTTCTCCAGATTGAGAACTTCATCTGCGTGGCAGAAAGAAGAGAACGATGCCATGGCGGCAACAGAGAGGATGAGGGAAACTCGATGTGACATGCTAACACTGTGAGCAGGGCCGGACTATGGGTCAAATTTCCGACTCCTCAAACAATAGAGTTACCGCAGGCACGCTGCATTCTCCGGGAGTCAGGCTAAGGCTGCCTTGTCCCGCTCCAGACACGCACCCAATCGATCTGGGTCAGTTGGTTGTTTACCTGTGAACCGGGAGCGTTGGCCGGATCCCATCCGCCAAGCTGCAAGGAGAGCAGGAGGTAACACGGGACGCTGCAGGCTCGTGAGTTTGCAAACGTATAGGTTTTCGTTCCATCCACATAAAACTCCATCAATCCATTCTCCCAGTAGATCCCGTAAGTGTGAAAGCCGTCCGCAGTCGGAGTGATATTTTGAAGACCCGTGCCGACGGATTGGTGATCTACGCCGTACCCGTCCCAATGAAGTGTCTGATAAGCCGCGTTCTGTCCCTGAAATGACAGCGACTCCCAAATATCCACTTCCATGCCCCCGTTGTAGGTCGAGGAGGTATCTCCCCAGTCGTCGCGGACAACCAATTCGGGCGAAGAACCAAAATTCGTATTGGCGGCAGTTCCGTTTTGCAGGCAGGAATCGGCGACCGGATAATAGGTGACCCCGTTTACGACCAACTGAGGCCGCATCGAGGCGGATGACCATTCCTTGCTGTAGAACTTTATCTGTCTTACCCGGCGAAAAGTATCAGCAAGAAGCAAAGAGATCTGGCTATTACCCGCGAGCTTCTCGGTGACAAAGTCCTTCACATCGAAGGTCAGTTGTTGGCCTGAGCTATAGGTTTGATTGTAGGCCTGTGCAATCCAGCCGGGATCCTGCACTGGCTGGTTGTTCCAGGTCACCCCGCTCTCCGTCCATGAGTCATCCCGAACTTTCAAAAGGAGCAGGTTGTTGCCTGATCCCTGATCTGCGGAAGATACCGTGAGCTTGATATAGGCGGAGTTGACCTGGGCGATATTTGCTCCACTCAGGTCAAACTTCAGCAAGGATCGGTAGTATCCATTGAGGTTGCCATAAACCCCTCGGTCTGGCATCAGCCAAAATGCGGGCCACAGCCCAGCAATGAAGGGAAACCGAGCGCGGACTTCAAAGTAGCCATACTGCTGCCGGAAAAGCCCGAAGGTCGAAATCTCGGCTCCGGTATAAGCATAGTTGATGCCGCCGAAGGTATTGTTTCGCACTTGAGAACGCAGATTGAGCACCCCCAATCCCTGCGAAATATTCCCTGGATCGTTTCCGCCCTGGCCGTTGATCCACAGACTTGCCTGGCCGACCTTCCATTTTAATCCATCGAGATAGGTGTTTACCGATTTGAACTCGTCCGAGAACGTCAGGAGCCAGTTGCCATTGAGTGGCGGTAAGGGAGTGACTGAGAGGGAGTCAATATATACCCCAAGATTGGTTCCAGATCCGTAACCTGCCGACAGGTCAAACTTGCGGATCGACCAATTCGTCGCGGTGTCGGCGGACGTCAGCACGGTTGTGCCGTTGAGGAGCACGGCGGCGCTGTTGGTGGCTTCGTTGAACCGAACCTCCAGGTTTGCCCAAGAAGCGAGTGTAGTGAGGAGGCTGGCATTCGTGTAGGTTGCCAGGGTTGTCGTTCCAGCCGTCCCTCCCGTCAGGGAGATGGTGCTGGTTCCATCACAGACCAGCCCGAAGACTTTGGCATTCGAGGCATTATAAAAATTCAAGTACCATGCCGTGGCGCTGGATGTAGCCCTACGTACGGCAACTTTCAATACCCCGGAAGTGCAGTTTTCCCCAAGGTCGCAGGTTACGACCGGACGGTTGGCTGTGTTGTTATCCTGAATCAGGAGCGATTGTGTGCCAGCGTTCGCTATTGCAGTCGTGACAGTGACGGCTGAGGATCCCGTTCCAGCTCCATTGTTCAGCGCCACAGACCATGTGGCGGAACTGCCGAGGTTTCCCGGAGAGTATCCTTCGCTGGCCTCGAAGCCGCACGAAAGGATCTGGGCGGAACATGGTAGAGTCAGGGTGATGGCCGCAATGAGGCCCATGCGCAGGGATGCCAGGGGGGACATGCTTCCTCCCTAGCGGAAAGACCTTCAGGTGAGGAAGCGTTCGATGTCTTCTAAAACACTCCCACAATAGAGTGTTCATATCGATAGGCCATCCAATTTGCAGACCCTTAGTTTCCGAAGCAAATGGCGCCCAGAACGATACTCTATTGTTAGATTCTTCGCTCGATTGCCCCTGCCGAGGGGTGTATTGATGGTATGGAATGCGTTCGCCCTTGTATTGCCTTCATGCCGTAGGAATTGCTGCCGCGGCGGTCTGTGGTGTTTTTTGCGAGAAGGCCGTCGGTATTGAGCCGCTTTCGTCGGAGAGAGTCGCCGAGATCGCGAAGGTGCTTCCTGCCAGGCCTGTCGGAGTCGGAGTGCCGATAGAAGATCGCGCTGCGTGGGACAAGTTGACCGGGCGACCGCATTACGCTGAGGAGATCCTGCGATCGGCTAATCGCTTGATCGAACAAAAATCTCCCGAAACTTCGGAAGCCGACTATTTCGAGTTTTCCAGGAACGGAAATCGCTCCAACTATGAGGGCAAGGCCGATTCGCGGCGGCATCGTCTCTCGATTTTCGTGCAGGCCGAGGGACTGGAAAACCAGGGGCGGTTTTTGCCGTACATCAACGAGGAGCTGGCCAAGATTCTCGCCGAACCGACATGGGTTCTTCCCTCCCACGACAAAGGGCTGGAGAACTTCAAGGGAACCAAGACCGAGATTGATTTATGGACGGCAATGACGGTGTGGAATCTCGCCACTGCCGACACCATACTCGGAGACCGTCTTGGGTCTGAAACGCGGGCGAAGATCCGGACAGAGGCGCAGAGACGGGTCTTCGTACCGATGCTGGCTCAAATAAGGGGGGAGGCGCCTCCTGCGTGGTGGATTGACAGCAGCTTTAACTGGAACGCCGTCGTCCATGCCGGCGTCACCGGAGCGGCGCTCGCCCTGGTGGAGAGTCCGGAGGAACGCGCGGAGTTTGTCGTCGAGGCGGAGCGGGACATACGCCCCTATCTCGGAGGATTCAAAGCTGACGGGTACGCGGAAGAGGGCCTCAGCTATTGGAACTACGGCTTCGGGCATTACGTACTCCTCGCGGAGACTTTGCTCCAGGCGACCAACGGCAGGATCAACCTGTATGCCGAAGATCGAGCCCGACGGGTAGCTCAGTTTCCGAAAGCTCTCGAGGTCCTTCCCGGAACCTATCCGGCGTTTGGAGATTGTGTTGTCTCCATGGAGCCATCTGCCTGGGCGCTTCGTATCCTGAACGCCCGCTATCAGTTTGGCTGGAAGGAGGGGGCTGCGTTTCCCATGCTTGATTCGATGTATGCGCCGCTCCTTTATGCGGCGGCGATCAGCACGGCCTTCTCCCCCGGGGAGGCGGCGGTTTCTTCGCCTGGGCAGGAAGATTTCAGCAATTTGTTAACCACGTGGTTTCCTGAGTCACAGGTCTTGGTCGCTCGCCCCGCAGACGCCGCGATGGGATTGGGTCTGGCCTGCAAAGGAGGGAACAACGGCGAAAGCCACGGGCATCTGGATCAGGGATCTTTTGCTGTTTTCAACGGGGATCAGGGAATGATCATTGATCCTGGGGCAGCGGTCTATAGTGCGGCGACTTTCGACGAGCGGCGTTACGAGAACAAAATCCTGAACTCATACGGCCATCCGGTTCCGGTCGTGGCCGGTCAATTGCAGAAGGCGGGAACCAAACATGGTTCCAGGATTTTCGAAAGAACCTCTACGGAAGACCGGGACTCCCTTGTGCTGGATATATCCGGGGCTTACGCCGTCCCTGCCGTAAAGCAGCTCCTGCGACGATTTGACTATGATCGCACAGGAACGACCAGCGTCACTATTACGGATACTTTCGAGTTTTCTTCCCCGGAGACATTTTCCACGGCACTGGTGACATTCGGCACGGTGCGAGAGATCAAGCCGGGGGTCCTGACGATAACCAAGGGAGGCCGCAGCGTTCAGGTGGAGGTGAGAGCCGGGGGGGCAGCATTTGCCTGGAAGGAAGAGATCATCTCGGAGAAATTGAAAAGCGGGCCAGAACAAGTCCGCCGCATCGAGATCGCCTTGAAGGAAAAGACCACCGCCGGCCAGATCGTGATGCGGATCACCCCGGCAGTATCCGCCAATACGGCATTTCAGCCGTAAATCCGACGTTGAAATCTGATCCTCAATGTCCGGTCTTGAGGAGTTCCCGCCGCTTTTCGAGTTTGAGATATCTGTCGAGAGTTGCTTTTACCGGGTCTGGTAATACAAGCGCAGAGCCCGGTTCCGCACCAAACTGGTAGACGTAGGTTGCACTTCCATCCCGATAAGCGACGGGCAGGGACGTGCTGACATTGACCCATGCCTCCTGCCCGGCGTTGAGGACATAGTGGTAACACACGACTCCATCGAACGCCTCCACTTTGTCGAAATACGGCAATGCGATCCACGACACCCCGGGAAATCCGGCAAATGAAAGAGGGGCGAACCTTGCCGCATCCGTGATCGATGAATCCTCTCCGAGGACCGTTCCGGTACTTTTCGTGGGACAAATCGAGACTTCGCTGCCGGCGTCCACCAGATAGGCTCTCTCTGTGTACCAGATGTCCTGCGTGCGTCCGTTGCGGAATGTCACCCGGTCATGCCCGATACCATCCGTCCATATACTCTCGACGCGTTCGATTTCATTGGCTTCGGGGGCGGCGTTGGTCTGATTGGCTTCGTTCGCCGCCTTGCGCGCTATGATGGTCCATTGAATCTTCCCCGAGGCCTTCCTGATCAATGGTGGCGAAGGGAGCGGAGTAGTTGATGCCGCGTGCAGAGTGGCGGAGATCAATGCGCACGCCGTCATGATGAGCAGTGGAAATCGAATGATGTTTCTCATGGGTTAACCAATTCCATCTGTCGATCGAGGACTTCGCCCGTGAAGCGATCTATCGCCACGTGCAACCAATACCGCCTTTCGCCCTCGACGACAAATTGGTCGAGATTGGAAGCGTTCTGCGGGTATCGTCCTGTCTGAGCCACGACATCGATCAGGAGATTCCATGTGCGCGTCTGCCCCACATCGGTGAGCGCCCGCACTGCTGCCTCCCGCCGGGTTTTGATATTCTGCTCCATGGTATTTCCAAAGGATGATCCGCCGAGCCCCGAGGCGATTTTGGTAACAAGCTCATCCTTGCCGGCCAGAGGAGCACTCTGGGTGAGTGAGGTGATGTTGGAGGCCATCGCTGACGCGTTCCCCACGGTCGCTCCCCCGATGACGTCCGCCATTGTATTTTTCAGGACGGCAGCCAGTGCCAGCTTGTTCGGACTGTTTAGGCTGATGCAGCCATGCCGCACGCGATCCATGCTCTGCCCGACCGTAAACAGATCGAGCAATCCCGCATCTCCGCTCAGGTCCGTAAAGAAGTCCAGCGTGCGCCAAGGGTAGTCGCGGGCGACGTAGCCCAGCTCCCCGACACTATAGAAGGGGCGGTTGAGAATTACCGGGCGGTCCGCGCTCCGTGCATAAGGATCACCCTCCCATGAGCTCGTGGACGGCGTGGAGGTATAGAGGCCGGAATCCGCCAGACGACGGACACCATCGGGATCGGTATAGCCTACGACCTTCGTGGTCGCGCTGGCGTTGTTGCGGCTGAACTTGGCGAGAAAGTACTGATCATAGGGAGGCGGCTGTGGAAACGTGGCCGGAACGATCTGTTTTGCCGGAGTGCCATCGGTCTGGAGAGCAGGCATCGTGTCTGCCGACCACAGCGAGGCTTTCCAGTACTGGCGCTTGGTTACGCTCTCGACCTGAGCAAGATTGAACCGCGTGGATCGAGGATCAGAGATCGCCCAGAATGGTGCCTGATCATTTGAGATATTCGAGGCGTCGAACTTCTGTGGCGTAGCCTTGGCTCCGACTGCTCCCCCCATGCTCCCGGAATACATGGACCAGGAACCGGACATTCCGGTCGCTTCGTCATTAATGCCGACTCCATAATTGTACGGGATCCACACCCCGCCCGGGGTCAGGTATTCCAGCCAGACATTAAACAGATCCGCGACATTGTTGCTCAGGGTCAGACGGAGCGAACTCCAGGCCAGCCCTCCCGTGGATGTCTTACTCTGGGAGATGGGAAAATCGGGGAGCCGGTATCCGAGATAGTTTGCCCCGTCGGTCGTGCTGACCGCTGGCATGAGCGCCCACGCGTTTACAGCGCTGCCGGGAGCTGAGGTCAAGTCGCTCCCAACCGGCACATTGGGTTCCGAGAAGCCATTCACGCCGCGTCCTGCCGTGGAGGATAACTCGATCGTGCCGTTCATGCTGCCATGCTCTCCGGCAAAGACGGAGGGCGGGCTGCCCGCGGTGAAGGAATTGCTCCCGCTGTAATAGCCATTGCTCGTTCCAAAGGAGCCTTTGATCCGCAGCCGGATTCGCGGTCGGGATGCCACGGAGCCGACGGCCTGATGCGGGTTCCAGAGCGAAACCGTCATGTACTGCTCCAGCGATGATGGCGTGGAGGTGTATCCCCAAAGGTAGCGGACGAAATTGAGGTAGGGCAGGTTCTCTATACCGCAAGCCTGCCAGGGAGCTCCGCTTTGATCGTATTCAACGACTGCCGGGCAACTGGACGATTCATATTGCGAGATGATCGATGCCCCGATCCGGAAGACATGGAATGCGGATTTTCTCTGATGAAAAGTGGTGAACGGATCCTTCGCTCCTCCATCCTTCGCGAGGGAACCCGAGAGTATCCCGGCCTGGAGCAGCTCGAAGAAATTCGGCTCGCGGGCAGGAGTATCGGCGAGAACCTGAGCGAGTGTTTTGATCTCGCTCTGTTCCGTGGAACCTGATGGCCCGACATATTTCCAGAGATTTGCCGCCGGGTCCCATTTTAAACCGAAACACGCCTGAATATTTTCCTCCGTTCCGCCGTTCTGCGGTCCGTTCGACCCCAGCCAACGAATACGATCAAGTGGGAAGCGAAAGTACACGAGCGGATCCCCGGCTTCCACCTCGTAGGTGAACGAAGCACCATCAACCTGATAAGTTTTAATCGTTGCGGCTTTGTCTCTGCGAATGAGCGGGATGAAAACATTAGTCGAGGTTGTCGTGCGAGCCTGTGTCCCATAGTCGATCGTACTGCCTGCAGGCGTGCGCGGGAAATAGCTTGGGGCATTTCTCTCCCGGGAAAAGACGGAGAGATTGGGCAACGCATTGGTGGACAATCCAGCCACCGACATCTTTGCCGCCTTGATCAGGTCCTGGCGGCTGAGAAATGTCGTGTCTCCAGTAGCGACCTCCTTGAAACCATTCGGAATGGCGGTGTTGGTGATATAATTGAGATAGATCGTTCCCGACGAAGCGGATTTCGCATTGCGCCACTTCGTCAACGCCTCCGGATCGATGCCCAATACCGAGAGATCAGCTCCTGCCAGCGTTCCCTTGATGGCTTGGGCGGCGGCGACAGAAATCGACTGCGTGGGGTATCCCGCCATGCTGATGTCGAGCAACCCGCCGACATCATATACGGCATAGGCAAAACGCGCCCCGATGTAGTTGCCGTTGTCCGGAGCCGGATTATTTACGGCGTTTGCTCCGGTGAACAGAGCCCCTGCCCCATTTGTCGCACCCATGCGCGAGAGGAAAATCCAGCCCGGCACGGGTTGGTTGGTGAAATCGCCCAGATAGACCTCGGCCCATCGTTGGGCGCTCACATAACGACCGTTCATCGACGGCGTGGAGGAGAGATTGGTGGAACCTCTGAGGCCGCTGACTGCTCCCGGGCTATTGGTAAAAGACGAGTCGCCGCTGACTCGAACGAGATTTGTCATCGACGATGACACTCCGATCCGCTGCGGGCGAATGTTTGCGCTGGTGATGTTTGTGTAGAGCGGTTTACCGGGAAATGTCAGGTCGGCAGCGCCACCCGCATCCATTTCCTTTTGCAAGTCCGCCACCACCAACGTGAGTGCGCCGAGTGCGGTTTCATCTGCGCGCAGCGAACTGCTGTAGCTCGCTGAGGCTGTTTGTTCCAGCCTCATGGCTGTAACGAAAGCTACGAGAATCAGACTGACGATGACTATAAAACTCAGTACGACGACGAGCGCGATACCCCTCTCCCGGAACAGTCTCCTCGGAGAGCGTCGCCGGCGAGAACCCGCCCTGTTTTCGAGAGCGTTCCTCCTTTCAGCCTCGCGATCGATGCTCTTGTTCATGGAGTCCTTCTGAGCTCAGGATGCCCTGCGTAAGCCTATTCGCAGCGAGAATGCTGCGGGGGCTGAGCGTCAGGCAATGCTTGCTGGATGGGGTACGGAAGCATGTGTGGGTGACTGGTTGGAGATCCGTTCAGACGTGGAAGAGGATGTATTTACATTGCCGCCAAAATCTCGCGGTGCCACGTCAGGGTTACTCCAACAATAGAGCCTGCTCTGCATCCGTATTGAGCGGGATGCCCAACTCATATTTCGTCTAGGATTTAGGAGGCGAAGTCGTGTCTTTCTTACCTAATTTAGAAATTTTTGACATGGACCGAGGTAGGGATGGCCCATTGATCCAGGTGCCTTCCACAAGAATGCGTAGGGGGATTTGCGGCACGCCTCGTTCTCCGCGATGGATCATGTCGACGAGAAAATCCACGGCGGTACGACCGATTTTTTCGTCATTCTGATAGATGCCCGCGAAGGGGCCTCCCGGTTGGGTGAGACTCATCGAGGCGTAGCCGCATGTTTCCGCAGAGATTCCCAGCCTTTCCAGCGACTGCGGAATCTCGTCATCAAAAGCCAGGATTGCATCGGGTTGATGGACTGAGATCCATTTGGAGAAGCCTTTGAGGAATGTCTTTCGGAGGGTCTCCTTCACATCGTTGTAAACGAAAACCGGAATCTTGGCTTTCTTGCCGAGACGTTGCTCTGCCAGATAGCCAGAGGAGAGATTTTGATCCGTCCTCAGCTCATTGTCATAGGTCGTCGCGAAGCCGATGCGGCGATAACCACAGGACCGCATCGCCCGCACCGCTGTGCGTGTTGACTGGTATTGCGCATTCGTGACCAGATGCAAACGAGGTCGAGCCAGCGTGAAGCCGAAGGAAACGGCAGAGAAGGACTCCCACTCAAAATTCAGATGAGACAGGCGACGAGGCTGCGGCGGGAGGAGCACTCCGGTGATGTTACGCGCCTGAAGAATCCGCGCCAAGCGAGCCAGGGGAAGCTCGTCGAGTCGAAATTCTTCCAGGACATAGCCGAGTTCCGCACAGCGTGCCTCGGCTCCTCTGCGGTAGCTTCGAAAACTGTCCCCATAGGCTATCGTGTCCCGTTTCGTCGCATTCAGCCACCCGAGCGTCCCCTGGTGGTGGGGGCGCTGGGCGTTCCGGCGATAAACCGTCAGCGCCGAGAGCATGGGATCGGGATGATAGCCCATCTCCTTCGCCAGATTCTGAATGCGCTCCCGAGTACTCTTGGGAAGGCAGGGATCGTCGCGGAGCGCAAGGGATACAGTCGTGACATGAACGCCTGCGCGTTCTGCGATATGTTTCTGGAAGACTCTCTTGATGGACATGACTTTTAGGGGGAGTCGAGGCGTGTGGCGTCTCGATATGGGGGGATCTCAAAGCCAGAACACGAGCAGTATTTTACTCTATTGTTAGAGGCCAAATCTACTGGTCAGCGCCTCGTTGTGTCAATAGCAGGGGAGGAAATCATGAAGCCCCAAACATTTCTCCCACTGATAGCTGCCGTGTCCCAAATGGCGTTCTTCGCCACTGGTGCTAACGCTCAGGTTTTCATCGGATTCGAACCCAACGAGGTCGCCACGCCCAGTCCGGGGTATACAGTGGGAAATCTCGGCACGCAGGGTGGATGGGTTAGCACATTGAATAATGGCTCAGGCTCGGGAACCTCTACGATCACTGTGTCAAGTGCCCAGGCCTATGCCGGCACACAATCATTGCTGATTTACGATAATAACACAGCAAACCGTCCCAGCGCATCATACACTCTGGCGAGCAATATTACGGCAGGAACGTTCAGCGATGCGATGCTTCAGCTGGCAGGTACTTCGGATGCAAATTTCTACACGAATTTCTATACTACGAGCGGAACGGCGACCTTTTCAATCTGGTACACCCCGGCAGCCAACTCGGGAACGATCACGCTCTATCGCGGAACGGGAGGCGTGAGCCTGGGAACCTATACCGCCAATCTCTCGACGACATTTGATAGCTGGGCAACGCTCGGCATTGTCTTTAGCGAAAGTACCAATACGGCGACCGTCCTTCTTAACGGCACGCAGATCATAACGTCTTCCGATACGACGACAAACTGGACGATCGGTAAAGTCGAGATGTCGGTAGGCTATAGTGGCGGAACGAATCTCGGCTATTACTTCGACTCGGTCTCCGTGGTCCCCGAGCCCTCGTCTCTCTCCCTCGTAATCCTCGCCTGCGGCATGGGACTGCTCATAATCCGCCGCCACCGTAAATGGCAGGTAGCGCGCGATTAATTCATTCGCTAAAGCTTAAGTGATTAACCGTGAGCGGTCGGAAGCGGTCGATCGAAATATCGAGATGAGCTTCCGAACTTCATTCGGAAGCTCTGCCGTTAATCTGTTGGTCCGGACCGCCCTCATATCCCCGACATGTTCGTACCCCGACTTGGCAGGCACATCCATACGACCATCGTGGTTGTGGAAACGGTGTACTCTGTCTTTGGGACTGTCTGAGAGGTTAGGACTTCCACCACGACAATCATCACTGCTGGGAGCGCGATCTCTCGGCGTTGGAATGGATCGACTAAAGTCATGTGGCCGCCTCCGACCATCACGGTGTGGCAAAAGCAGGCGTGAAACTGGAGGCACCTGACCCGGAAGACTACCTCCCAGACAGTTCCCGGGGGTGCGATCAGGATTTGCGGCACGGGTAGAAGGATGGGAAAGTCATCTGCTCCGCAGCTCCGCCGGGCTCGATGAGGATGCCCTCGCCGGTTTTGAGGGTGCGCAGGACGGAGGCGTCGAAACGAGGTTGGCGCTGGGTGGTTACGCTTTTCCCTTGGAGAGACCAGCATCGCGGCGAGCCGAAGCGGTAGCTCGGGAGATGGAAGATCGCAGGGGAATCCACCGGAGCGAGATGGAGCGTGGATTCATCGACTTCTTCGTGGGGAACCGCCTGGGAAAAGTAATCGAGAGTCTCCGGGCAATCGCAGGAAAGGAAAATCTTGTACGAGCAGTTGTTGAGAAGGTGGTGACATCGCGATGGGTGAAGGAATTGCCCGCGAAGTCCGCTGATACCCTGAGCGGACAGCAGGCAGGCAACCTTCGATTCCCGTGCCTTGTCGATAAAGTAGGCGTCTCCGTCATCTCCCGTGCCGGGAGTCACCAGCGCAGGGAATTCATCGATCATCATGCACACCGGCCGGTTCCGATTAACGGGCCGTACGCGTTTGCCGTCAAAGTATACCCGCGTGTAGCGGGCGAGGGCGGACTGCTGGAAGGCGGTCTTGAGCATCATCTGATAGGCTCTCGCCGCCGGGCCGTAATAAATGGGGCTGAGGTTGATCAGAACCACGAGTCCAAGATCCATCACCTGGTCGGGAAGAAATTGATGCGGGCGCGCCGGGGAGGGCGCGAGTATCTCCGCGATCTTGCTGTCGCGGAGGCAGGACACGTAGGATTGGGCGTAGTTGCATACCACAGACCATGTGTTACGGGCCAGATGGATCGCGTCGGTCTGGAGGAAGGTAGTTAACATCTCGGCATCACGATCACAGATCCACTGATTGGAGGCGGCGGATCGCACTTGTTCCATCGTGGCGCGGGGTATGGCGCGGCCCTCGTCGATGGACTGGAGAGAGGCGAGGAGTTTTACGGCGCGAAACAATCCTTCTGGTCCTCCCATGTCTCCATAGCCGTTGACTGTGGCCAGAACCGCGGAGGCCTGGAGGAACCGGCGCAGGTTCTCGCCCCAGAAGTCCTCGTAGTTGCCGTGGGAGCGATCGGAGCGAAGGGACTGGACGATCGCGATGAGCCGTTCGGCGACTGTCCGGCAATCCGTCTGGATGTCGTGGAAGGGATCAAACCAGGAGTTTCCTCCGCGGCCGATAACTCGGAGATCATCGGGGTTGCGACCAGCGCTCTGCATGGCGGCAGAGATATGGGCGGTCATGTCTCCCTTGACGTCGAAAATGATCGCACCGCATTTGCGGTGAGGATCATCTGCGCCCTGCGAAAGCAGGTTGGCGAGCAAGGGCATGAGAACGTGCCGGGTCTTGCCCGACCCGGTGGCACCGAGGACGAGAAGATGACGAAAGAGATCCTTTTGGGCGAGGGGAGAGGGCGTCATAAATTAAAAACAGTTTCTGCCTCCGGTTCGATGGTTAGAGGCTGGGGCAACGTCAGGCGTTGGTGGATGTCGGTTGTTGAGAGTCGATAGAGATCCTCGGGAGCCGATGCCATGGAGCGAATCAGGGTGACGGCGGCACGGATCTCGGGAGTTTCGGACAACTCCTCCTGGGAGAGGGCGGTCAGGAGTTTGCGACACGCCGTCGTGACGCACCTTTGCTGGAGGCTGGTCGACTTTAGCTGCTCGCTTTCGGTGTCCGGATAATAGCCCGATCTGCGGCCTTTCGCGCGAAACCTCAAAAGGTCATCGCGCAAACTCTCGATGTGTCGGATTGCCCGCGGTGCGGGGAAGGTGAAGATTTCTTGAGTCATAGGATGTGATCGATCAGGCCCATGTATTTTGCCTCGTGGCTCGTGAGGAATTGTTCTCTTGGAAGCAGTTGGCGAAGTTGAGATTTGGTCAGTCGGGTGTGCCTGAGGAGGATCTGCTCAATCCGGCGCGCGCTCTCCTGCTGCAGGCGGGCGGATGATGCGACCTTCTCGGGGTGGCCTGAGACAGCACCGGAAACCTCGTGAACCAGAATGCGAGTATGTGTGAAGGCGTAACGGTAGCCAGGCTGGCCGACCGCCAGAATGATGGCTCCCATGGAGGCGACCATCCCCATGGCAATCGTAAAAACGGGGGAGCGGATATGTGCCATGACGTCGATCAGCGCCAGGCCCGAATGAACGCATCCTCCTGGGGTGGTAAGACAAAGTACGATAGGTTGCTGGCTCTCGGCGTCGAATCGGAGCAGAGCGTCTGTGAGCGCGCCGGAACTGTCGGGCGTTATCTCGCCCACCAGCCGCAGGGTGCGATGAGGATCGCCATCGGGAAGAATGGTCTTTGGGAGAGGACGCATGATCACTCAGCTCCTTGAGCCAGGGAGTAGATCCCGTAGCCGATCTTGCGGATGTGGGTATTCTTCGGCTGATTGAGAATGTCGCCGACCTTGGACTTGAGGGATTCAGTTACAGGGCGACCTGCTGCCTCCGCCACGGCGACGATGATGTCGCTGCGTCGTTGCGGGGACTTGCGGGCCAGGGTCTGGTGAACCAATTCCCCGAGACTTGGCGGATGGGCGGAGGTACGCGAGACGGAGGATTCCGGGGATGGCCGTGAATCTTCGGATTGCGCAGAGGAGACCATGCGCTGCTTGAGATCACGGATCGTGGTGATCGTCTGCATCAATGCCGTCAGATCGTTGATCGACATGGCGCAGAGATCCTGGAGGAGGGTTTCGCTAAGGATGCTCATCGGGTGGGGATAAAGGGATGCAGGGTGGAGGCCAGGCTCGGGGGCAGGTCGTAGATGGAGGGCCAGGACGCTGGCGCACGGGCGAGACGAAGCTCGTGTGTTTCGGTTTTGCCCTCTACAGGGTCGACAAAGAACAGGGTCTGACTGGGCGGGGAGGGGGCGAAGGCCTGGTTGAAGCAATCCTCTCCGACGAGCGAACCCGACATAATGACCGCCCCATGGCCTACCGGAAACGAGGCGGTGATATGCTTGTCGCCGATCACGTAGTAGTCGGGAGCTCGACCGCCTCGGGCCGCCTGACGAAACATGGTGTTGGTCACCTCTCGTTGAAAGCCGGTGACACAGTAGCTGCCGCCACGTATTTCGTCACCGTGCTGCAATTGCACCAGATGATTGCCAACTTCGATCAAGCGGCGCCCGGCGATCCGATCGTCGATAACGATCTTCTGACTAAGGTCACAGGCCCGCACCAATTCACCGACCTGACGAATGACGATGGTGTCGAGATTGGAGTAACGGCGATCCGCCGGAGTACGCTTGAGACCGGGCCAGCGCCCATGATTTCCCGCGACCCCGTAAACCTCCACGGACTCCACCTCATGGGAGAGAGCCACGACCAGTTGAAAGAGCAGGCTGGTGGCAAGAAGGACCTGGTCCGCCAGGGGCATGGTGAGATTGTCCTCGAGGGCGTGACCCAGATGACCTTCCACCAGATCGCCAGCCGCCAGAATGATCAGCTTGCGCGTACCCTTTGCCTGGAGAATCGCGGTGGTTCGGCGTTGCAACTCGGCTACGCGCGAGATGGCGATGACGGGATTGAATGCGGTCGAGAGGTCGAGCTCGCGAGGGTCGACGGCCTTGCCGATATGCCAGTCCGAAGCGACCAGAACCGCGGTTGCAGAAGCCGGGTCGGGTTGAGGCTCACTGCGGGTTGCAGAGACAGGGATCGTGATATGCCGCGGGTAGTGAACAAGGTGTTCCCGAAACACGGCCAGGATCCGATCTTCGAGAAGCTCGATTTTGGCTTCATCGACCCGGATGCGAAACTCCCGTCGCTCTTGTGTCCGGGCCAGTTCGCGGGCTGCCTGTGCCTGCAAAAAGGAGTCGCGAGGCATAGGCTCGGCCTCGGAGTCCGGAGCTGGCTGGTTCTCTCTGAGATCCAGGGCACTGTCGTCCGAGGGAAGCTGGCGCTGGCTGGATCGGCCAAGGGCGTGAAGCTTGAGCCGGCACGCCATTTCCGTGCGGGCCACCAACCTTGCGATGTCCCTGATCTCATGACCTTGCTGGTGGAAATGTAAAAGCTTCTCCACCTGTTCGGATGTCCACTTCTGGCAGGTCATGTCAGTCGTTGTTGATTTCGCGAAGGATGAAATCCGCGCTGGCCGCGACCGCGATGGCGGTGAGGCGAACCAGCTCCTGGAGCAGGATCTCGGCATCGTATTCATCCTCGCCCAAGGCAGCGTGAATGTTGTGAAGCTGCTGGTGAATCATCCCGAGAGCTTCTGGCAGTGAGGCCGGGCGGGGGCCGGAAACATCACGCAGTTGCTGCTCAAGGAGCGTTAGTACGGTGTTGGTGGGAGAGTCCATTGCGTCATGGATATAGAAGCAACTCAGACGACGAACTTGCGCGAAAAGCGCTTAAAGGCTGCGCTTGCGTCAAGTCCTGGCGGTTGTCGGACTGTCGCATCAGGCGGAGGAGGGAGTGGGGAACCGTATGAAGATCGAAATGGATACTATGGGCCTTTCCCGGAAGGCGTACTCCCTAAATGAAACCCTGGAAACAGCCGTGACCGGCTGGGAACAATATCAGCGCGCACCGTCGATGACGAACCGGGAGCGCCTCGTGGAGGCGCTCGACCTGCTGGTTCACCAGCGGGTGCGCGCGGTTTGCTCGCAGTCTGATGTATTAACCTCTCTTAGCGAGGACATTCGCCAGCGCGCTCACGAGCGATTGCTCGGCTATCTCGGGCAGAACCGAAATCTTCGGATGGCCGTCTTCGATGGCGACCGGGCCTCAATGGCGGAAGCGATTGAGGCGGTAGTCCGGCGAGTGGTCGGCTACGCCAAGAGCGAGGAACTGCGCGAGCGCACCCGGACCGTGCAGCATGAACTCTCCATGGCCGAGGTGCCCGAACTCCCCGCCTACCATCCGAGCCTGAGAAGCGCGGTCAGTGATCTGACCGGCGACGAGATATTTTCTCTTGCCCGCCGGATTCTGCGTCGGGCCGCCCGTCAGAGAGTATTGCCGCGGGGACACGCCGCGCTGGGGCGTCTCGTCTATCTCGACGGAATTCCACAACGCGACGTTGCGCGCCGCCTCGGGGTTTCCGAGTCAACCATCTGCCGTTGGCTCAAGGTCGTCCGCACGTATCTCCATGGAGCAGTCGATGCAGAGGAATTCATCTCCGGGTGAACTCGTGGTGCCCAACCTCGATGAAAGAAGGGTTCTCCCCTTTCTTTGCGCGAGGCCCTCCCAAGAGTCACGGTTGATTTTATTGAGGCGGACGGAGTGAAACGGTGACTGACCCGCTGCTGTTAATATTCAGGGACTTTGCCGAAATGGAACCAATCAGCTTCGAGTTGACGGTCACTCCGCCGCTGGGCGCGTTGATGGCTCCATACACGGCTCCACTGTTGAGGGTGGTGCCGCCGCTCAGAAATTATGCTGGAGCTCCATGGCAGCCGCGATAGACCCCGACGGTACGTCAGCCGACGATAACTCAGCCCGGAGAGGAATAGACCTTTAGCGATAGGCAGGAGTTCTCGTGTTCGGCGGCCAAAGATCATTGATCAAAGTGACGATGACCAGGAACGCGAATGCCCACTCAGGGATTAAACTCGCGGGCATTGACGATCCGCCATTTGTAAAAACTCCCCAAGTCCTGTGGAGTTGCTGCAGGGTTCCCGGAATAGATCGAGGCGTAATCCGGGATGCCGCTCTCGCTCGGCTTGATGAAGCGCTCCATTGTCACAGAACCCCGCATCTCACCGAGGACAACGTCCTTTTGCTCATTCCATTTCGCGTACTCCGCAGTGCTGGCTCTAGGCACCTGCTTGAGGGACTGGACGCGATAGTGAACTGTGAACGTGTTTGACTTGGTGGTCAACCGGCCCTGGAGGTTGGCATAGGGACGCTCTCGAGAATTGTCCCCCGTCAGCGAGTTTACCGACCAAAATCCCGCCATCACGCTGTCGGCATTGCTTCCATTCCCGGTGAGTTGCTGGCCTTTGGGAACAAGATGGATTTCGCAGATTTCCGTTGCTGATCGGAAAACCTTCCCGTCCGAGAATCGCAAGTCAAATTGCTTCAGGGTTTCCTGCGCGTCGATCGGCAGGCGAAGGTTTACCGACAATGGGGCGATGTCGTTCAGTTTGTAATCTGCGGATCGCGCGGCTGTTGGGATCGCGAGCATTTCTTCCGCTCGGAGCAGTGACACCAGCCCGGTCGCCCTTTTGATGTACGAGAAGGGCTCGATGGCGTAGTTCATATTGATCTTTCCCGCCGTTGAAAAGGGCTCGCTAATGGCATATGGCTCTACGACCGGCATCCAAAAGAAGTCCAGCCACAGATGGTCCGGAGGGTCGCTCGCGCCGGAGTGCCCTGGCTGGGGTCTCAACAAAAGCGTGCACCATGTGTTTCCCGTGTTTTTTGACGGATTACTGCTATCGAAGGCTTGGTTTCCTGATTTCAGCCGCGTGGGCAGGGAGCCAAACATTCCCGGGCCAGGGGTCTGGCGATTGGGTGAAAAAAACGTCTTTCCGACTGCGACCTGACTGAAGTTGTCTTTGAAGTAGGGCACCTTGCTGCCGTCGCCCCGATAGTTATTGCCCTCGTCTGGCTTGTTGATATAGGCGCCATCGGCCGTAACCGCCACGCCATTGTCAAAATCCCCGTACGCCTGAAATGCCTTGGCGGATCGGTCTGGCGCTCCGGCGCTCTCTTTGAATTTGGGGAACTTGGGAAAGAACTTGTTGTCATATTTGGCATTTGCCACGAGCCGATCCGCGAGCGGCGGCTCGAAAAAACCGGCGCCAAAACCGGGCGATGGCCCGCCTTCGGTGTCGGACAACGCGCTTCCCGTCATCTGATTGAGGATTTGTGGCAGGGGGTTCAGATAGTTTTCGGCACCTGCCGCCACCCTTGTGGTGTTGAAGTATCCCAAGGTCGGCATGAAGACTCCCGGCGGAACGTAGGAACTGCCGGCGACCAGTCGGAAATCGCCGTGGTACGGGATGACCGTCCGAAAGGTATCTGTCGGCCAGATGATGGACCCCGCTCCATTCCTGGGTCGCCCATCGGGATTCGTCAATCGTCCGCCACCGTGGCCATCGATCGCACCATCTCGCTGGAACGCCCACCAATACTGCATGTCCGTCGCGGGAGTGCCTTGGCCTCTATTTCCCTCGGCACTGGCGGGCGTACCGGAGGTTTTCAACTCAGGAATAGGGAAATCTGCCGCCGGAAATTCCAGGTCGATAGTTTGCACGACGGCGGAGCGACTTAGGATCTTTACCCGCACCGTGCCGCCGGAAAACTGCATCACCGGGTTTGGCCCGCTTGGCACCGAAATCGTAATGGGAACCCCGACGAGGTTGTACGGAGTCAGGTAGGGTTTGGATTGGACATCGGCTGGCAGCGGTGCGCGGGCCTCCGAGACATAGCGGTCAACGAGCCCTTTGCGGCTTCCGATATAAGATCCCCACGGATGGTATCCCCAGACTCCGGTATCGCCAAAATCTACAGTCACCGGAGACGGAATCCCGAGAGAGATGCCGTTGACCTGCAAACCACCCAGTTGCTCGACTTCCAGCGTGTAATCCATGGCAAACTGCGTCCAGCCGTGCGCAGGCGCAAAGAAGTCAAAGATCAGCATCGCCTGAATGCGGCGCTCGGTCGCTGCCAAGGGAGCTACGAGGGTCTTGTTTTTCGGATAGGTGGCATCTCCCGGAAAACTGTTGCTTGCGCGCTTGGCATCCGCTACCGAATCGCTTCCGTTGGGAGGACCGACGGGCGCACTTGCGGTTCCTGCGGCGCCGTCTGCACAGCAGATAAAAAAAAGTCCAGCTTCGGAGATCGTTGCAAAGCGCCCGAAGCCCTGAAGCGAGGTGGTATCTGGAACGCCCGAGGGATAAGAGGAGCCCAAGCCTTGAGGAACCTTCAGCGGCGTGACTGTCCCATGGCCTTTCCAGACATCCAGCGTGGTGGTTTTTCGCCCTGTGGTAAATTGCACGGCATTGTCGGCGGCACTCTGGGAGCTATAGCCGTTCGGCGTGAGATTATCGTCATAGAGGTTTGTGCAGCGGATATAGTCCAATATCTCGACGAGCAATTGATCCCGATCGTCGACGCTCGTTTTTGATCGCAAGGTGCTTCCGTACCCGGGTAACGGCAGATCCGACAGGGCGCGCAAATAGCGGAGTAGTTCCTGGTTGCGCGGAATGCCAGCCCAGTCGGCGGTGGGACTCTTGGAGTTTTCTCTTTGGAAATAGTAGGGTTCCCCGCCGATGGTCGAGCAGAAGGCTATCAACCGGTCATATGCTGTCGCACGGGATGCATTGGTTGTAAGATGATTATAGACTACCGGCCAGACTGCGACGCGGGGTGTGTTGAAAAGAGTGACTTCTGGAGCGCGGCTGGAGGCAGTGAGAAAGAACCTCGCCGCCTCGAGTTTTTTGCTCGTTAACCCCGACGCTGCGGTCTGCGATGTCCTGTTACTGCTAAATATTAACTCGTCAACGCTCGCATAAAGTCGGTCGGCATCCGGCTTCAATGCGCCTGGGGCGATCACTGTGCCGGCATCCGACCCTCCGCCGACGACCCGGGGAACGATCTCGTAAATCGCGTCCCGTTCCGCTTTCGTCAGCGGTTCCGTGAGCGTGGCGCTGTCAGCAAACAGGACCGGGGAAAGCGCCGTCATGGCGGGGTGTCCAGGATACCGCTGGAACTCTCCTTGAGCGGGCTGTTTGTCGGCAAGCGCCCAGTCATCCTTGGCAATCACATGCGGTGTATCCCAATAGGTTCCCTCGGAGGATGTATTGACGTTTACCTTGCAGGTTTCGTCATCCGTCCAGAAGGCAATCCGCCCCGTCACCGGATTGTCTTTGGTGGCTCCCGCGACGACGGCCTGGCATCCGCTTCCGGTGGGTGCCACGATCTTGCCATCCTGCAGGACATACAGCCACTTCACCGGCATGGGAAGCCGCAGATCCTTCTCCTCGCCAGTCAACTTGCTTCCGGTCGGCGGTGAGCTGACGGAGAACCCCTCCACGCTCCCCAAGGCTCTGGGATCGAGGATGGGAAACTGCGGGATCCGGTCTAGCGTCGGATCATTTGGGTTTCGCCCCATCACTGGAGCGTTCAAATCCGTCCAGAGCGCGACGTCGTCCGACCACGTTCCCGAAGGCAAATCCGTCCCTTGGCTGAACGCAGTGGAGATCAAGCCATCCGCCGAGTACAGCTTGTATACCTTTTGTACGGCGCTGCCGGGATTGCCCGCTGCACCGGAGGTCCGAATCATTCCAGGTTGCGAGTTCCATGAAACATCCTTTCCCTGGGTCGTGGCGTCGCGAATCTGGCTTTGCACCAGATTAATCGCCGTCTCAGCCAATTGTCGCGTGGATGCGGAGGAAAGATAGGCGGATGAAGCTGAGCGCTCCGTACTCGTCCGGGTCAAAAAAGCTACTACCAGCCCCAATACGAGAACAAGCAGCGCCAGAACAATGACGAGCGCAGCGCCTCGATGTCGGCGGTCTCCCCCGAACGAGTCCCCCGGACGAAGAAATGTTTTTCCAGACAAGGGCGTTTTTTTGAAAAACCTTTTCATGGGAGATATGAGGTGGATCAGCGTCGGTATTCCGTGGCGCGACCTGTCACGGGATTAACTCGCAGAGTGAAATAGTTGAGCGGGGGCACGGACTGATCCTGCTCCGCATGGATGGTCAGAAAGTCATTGGTCGTGATCGATCCTCCCAGCGATCCCGCCGAGTCGATCCGGATACCGCTGTACGCGCAGTTTCCGTAGCCGGGAACATTCATGGAGCCACGAATGGAGGGATCCGCCGTAAGCAGCGGGGAGAGTTCCGCCCGCGAGGAAATAATCGTTCCCACGGGAAGTTTGTCCACCCGCCCGATCATCGATGGCGAGCTTCCCGACGCATCCGCCATCCAGAGCTGAATGGCTCGATAGGAAGAAACTCCATTTTCCTTTAGCTCGATGAAACGCACTTCCACCTCCCTGTTTTTCAGCGCGGCGTATTGCCTCGCCTGAGCCAGTCGATCAGTCAAAAGTTGCCCTGCTTCGGCCACGTTCCGGCCTCGACTGATCGATTGGAATGCCGGAATGGCCAGCGAGGTCAGCACTCCCAGAATCACGATCACGACGAGAAGCTCGACCAGTGAAAATGCCGCAGAACTCCGCGATGTTCGCCGGAGTCGTTCAGGCTCCACGGTACAGGCCTTGGCAGCCAATCTGGAGCCTGTCTGCGAAAAGGAAATTCTCACGGACTCGTTCATTGCATCTTGCATTCCTTGAGAGGGATCGTCGTGGTGAAAATACGGAACCCGTATCCTTTTTCTCCCATCCGGCGCTCGAGGGTTTTGAGATCCTCTTCAAACTGGTTTTGACTCGGTGACTGAAATATCCCCTGGAAGAGCGAGGTTATTTCACTGGGCGGCGTCGACGATCGGCAGACGCGGGCAGCGGTAACCTCATCCAGCGCGACCAAGGTGATCTGGAGAACAGGCGGGAGCTGATGCACGTTATCCGGTTGCGGCCATTTGGAGGCGGCAGCGCTGTTGGGCCGCGAATCGAAAGCGAACCCCTTGGAGGGACTCAGATCGGTCAATTCCTTGCCCTCAGGATCGTCGGAAGGAGATCTCCGCGGCCAGATCAGAGCATAGACGATGTTGTCCGCGACAGGAAGCGCCTGCTGGCTCAAACCCTGAACCCATAAGTTTCCCGTCTTTGTCTTGAAGACCTCAAAACTCTCCGCAGGCTGGATCGCCTGCATCAGGCGGAAACGGTACTTGGATTCCCCGCTCGGAAATGGAGCGGGTAAAGCGACGCGATCTCCATACTGAATGAAGTACCCGCAGGCATTAAGAAGCTGCTCGAGATTTTTGTACTGGGAGTTTGCACTCCGGCCAGAGGGGAGCTGAAAAACAACTGCTTGGCCGGTTCCAACCGTTCCCGGCAGGCTGGTGTAGCCGCTTCCTGGGACACTGCCCGCGTCTCCCAAAAGAAAATGAAGGTCGGAATTTCGTCCGTAATTTGTCGGCTGGAATGTCGAGGCATTGTCGGGTGTCCGGTACGCTCCATTAGCGTCCAGATAATCCCAATAGGTATTCAGCGTTGCCTGGCTCAACGAGCGGGTCATGAGCTCAAAGGCCGTTCGCGCCTCCTGAAATGCGGAAACACTTTGCGTGCTCCGCCCAACCAATCGGCTCGTTTGTCCAATGATGGAAAGTAGCAGTGCCAATAGCAGGATGAAAACTGCGCAGGCGACGAGCAGCTCCAGCAACGTGAAAGCACCTGCCCGAGTTCTCCCCGATATGCACCGATCACATCCGGTCTGTTTGTCCGGTGAAATCCCAGATATCCAAGTCATCTCAGTGACCGTTGTTGGCAACATGCAATACTGCCTTGGTCCTGGTGTGGGTCCTCAAGTCTTCGATCTCAATCCTGAATACCCGTAACGAGGTTGATGCATCGTTCGCGTGGTCGCTTCCGGGGAACTGTGGTGTTTCCTGTCCTGCACGCACATAAAATCGAGCATCTTGGTCGTTTGAGGAGACAACTTGTCCGTCGCTGTCAAACCATGACTCGACAGGGGCGGACGCACTTGGAGATTGCGCAAAAAGCGCGCTGGAATCCGCCATGCAAAGACGGGCGTCCAACTCCTTGATGATCTGAGCCCTCACCGTGTCATCGGCAGCCTGGCGCAATCCCCCCAATCCAACAGGGAGCAAGCCAACGACCGTCATCACGGCAAAAATGGTCAGACCGAGCGCCAGGGTTACTTCCACAAGGGTGAAACCCTCCTGTTTTTGAAACGACGAGATAAGTCCCGGGAGCCGGACCTTTGCCGATGATGCGCTGTGTGGGGGAAACATGGCTTCCCCCAATATATGCCTATAAATGATGTCCGGCATAAACCGATTTTCGATTTAGAAAGCGGACAGGCCTTTATAATTCTTGCCAATGTAGTCGCCCCGTCCCGGGCGGAAATGACATCGATTGCGCAATCCGGACATCTTTTCTTTCGTAATTGCGTTCTCCCGCCCGCCGCTCCAAGGTTTGTCTTTCTGGAATCCGGACGCATCTATGAACGGGACATCGTCTCCTACGAGTGACTATGAAGTTTCTCCGCGAACGTCAGCATTCCGCACGTACCACTTATGAGTCTCCCAAACACCCTTCACTCCTCCCAAGGCGAATCCCCGCTTTCTCGTTCGAGGATCAATCTCGCCGTCGCCACCGCCAAGTCCGTTCTCGAAAAGCTCTCCTTTCCACTCCCTCCCTTTGCTTACTGGTCTCCGGATCAATGGCGCCAGGCAGGTGAGGACTCGGCAGAGATCCGTGATTGTATGCTCGGCTGGGATGTCACCGATTTCGGAAGCCAGTCGTTTGAAACTCTCGGGCGTACTCTCTTTACCCTTAGGAACGGACGGTCGGACCGCCACGGCTATCCCAAAACCTACGCCGAGAAGGTATTGATCGAGCCCGAGGGGCAGCGCTCTCCTCTGCACTGCCATCTGTCAAAGCGGGAAGACATCATCAATCGCGGCGGAGGCCGGGTGGTCGTTCTTCTCTATCAATCGACGAAAGACGGGACTCCCGATACGAGCTCTCCGCTGGATGTTCAGGTCGACGGTTTTCGGAAAAGGATCGCAGCCGGTGAGCTCGTGTCTCTTCGCGTCGGCGAAAGCCTGAGTATACCGCCACGTACCTTCCATCAGTTTTGGGGGGAGGGAGGTGTGGCGGTCGATGGTCTGCGACATTCCATAAGTGTCGAAGTTTCTTCCGTGTGCGACGACTGGAATGACAACGTGTTTTTCGACTCTTGGGCTGCCCGGTTTCCAAAGATCGTGGAGGACGCGGAGCGGACGTGTTTTCTCTGTCATGAATATCCGCCTTTGATTCCTCGCGTGCTTTAGGCTGTGGAACCTGAATGACGGCAGCAACCTCGGTCATTGTTGCGGGGAGCGCTTGTCCGCGGGAGTGTTTGTCGAGGCGGGCCAGAGTCTCCCTGTGGATGTAGCTGACTGACAGAGAGCCGTTAGGCTTCCTCGGGAAGAAAAATCGAGGCGGATACTGGGCTTATGCGAGCAAGACACAGACAATGTCCGGAGCGGCGGCGCTTCGCCGCAACTCCGAGCCTGCATCGTCTCTCAAAAATAGTCGGGAACTTCTAGCAGCAGCCGGCCGCTCGCCCAGGTTGGCAGCATCCATTCGCCGTCGCGTACTGGAGTCAGCAGCTCGCCGGAGGGAAAGACACGGACGCAACGAGCCGCAGTGGGCAATCTTAGGATCTGCCCGGCGAAGGAGGACCGCTCTTCGATCATGTCGATATTAAGAGCCTTTCGGACCGGGATATAGTGGAGCAGCGTCAGGATCAAATCTCTCCCGCGCCGACGCGGATAGATCTGGACTGTCGTGGCTAAGCCGTATCCGAATGTAGGTGGTCCCGCCAGCCGAAGCATCGATTCACGCCAGGCATCCCGTACCGCGATGTTTCCCGACTGACGGTATTCCCGGAAAATTGGATCAGCGAAGTAAACGAATCGCTCACCTGCAACAACGGCAGGTTCTGCACTCGGTATCGGCTTTGGTGGTGCTTGAAGATGAGAGCAGTATCGGACCGCATCTCGGTTGAAATAAGGATGTACGCGCTCTGCTAGAATTTCACATTCAGGCGCGGTAATGACAAACCCCTTCTGGTATATTACCCGATCCGCCAAAGCCAGGTCCGCTGAGAATTCCGCCTTTGTGCGCCAGTACGTTTGTTCATATGCGCACGTTCCGGAGATGCACACGGGAACAAAGTCGAGCAGCCATGTCCCGTCGGCGTCACAGGCGCCGGCGTGGGAAATCAGCAAACTTCCTCCCTGGTCATAGAAGACCCCCAGCTTTCCTGCAAACTCCGGAGTCATTGTCGTAGTGTCGCCGAGGATGACCAGATCCAGGCCGTCGAGCTCGCTTTCCACGTCGAGCACACGACATTCATAGTGCGCTTCTTCGCACATTTGGATCGCTCCTTCGTCGGATTTTGCAGTGGTCTCGGGGTTGATACGCGGGGCTCCACTTGTGGCGATGCCGACCTGCACCAGCGGTGTCGATCCTGCATAGAAAGGCTCCGCCTTCGCTACTTGTTCATACACCTCTCCGATCAACTTGTAGGCGGCCGGATCGGGCTTCCCGCGTGGCGGCAGTTGATCTCCCACCGAGTTGGCGCCGCCCATCGCTTGAGGACGGAAACATTCAAACTCCAGAGCCGCCAAGGGTTTTAGACCGCCGAAATCTCCCCAGGAACTTTGAAATCGTCCGGTCATTCCCAGCCATGGTTTACCCCAGTGGCCGGTAGATCGAGCTAGACGCGGATAATGAAAATACCCCCATGCCCCGGAAGGCAGGGACTCGATTTCCATATGGCTCATGTTCCCGTATCGGGCGCGTGCTCCAAGGCCACGCTCCAGAAAGATGTCTGATCCCGCATTAAAAAACACTGTGGCATCCGGCCTCGCGTCCCGGATGAGTTTCCAATATCGAGCCGAAAACTCTTCATGCGCCTTGGCAATGAAATGCTCTCCTCCCTCGGAACTGTCGTCCATCAAGCCGAAGCGTTCGCGGAATTTTACACTCTCCGGCGACCAGCAGGCGCCCTTGGGGAAGAAGCAGATGTCGTAAAAGAATCCATCCACTTCCTTCCCATAGCGGGAGATCACCTCCAGGGTGAGATCTTCCAGGAGCATCTGGTAGTCGGGATGCAGCCAATTCACAAACCGCCACGTGCCAGGTAATCCCCTCCAGTCGGCAAAATGACCGTCCTTGAACATCGCTCGCCACTCCGGCCGCTCCTGAGCGGTGAGAGCGTCCCACCCGACGGTCAGGTAAATCGGACAGCGAATTCCCTCCCTGTGCAACGCCTCGATCTGCTCGCCGAGAAGATCCCGTCCCGAGGGAGTCAGGGTCGGATGGATTCTTCCAACCTGTGACGGGTAGTACGTGTACCCGTGATGGCATTTCGCAAAGATGGTGACGCTATTTACGTGCGCCCGTTTCATCGTTCGCGCGAAGTCTGCGGCGTCAAAATCCGCCCCCACTTCGGGAATGTGTGGTGAAGTATGAAAGTCCAGATGGACCTGACGTTGGTGAGTGAGCAGTGGTGAGGACATGGGAAACTTTGTGAAATCGCGGGCTAGTCAAACCAGGTAATCGCGGGCAATCGGACCGTCTCCACGATTCGCGACGTTTCAGAGACTTCTCTTCTCACGGGAATCCTTATTACCCGACCGTCGCCGGCTTTCGCTCCGCCGGGGGACTGTAGGATTCGTCGCCGCCAAGCTTCTTCCAGTCACGGTAGAGGAGGATCATGAAAATAAGGCAGATAAACTGACATCCCGCCACCCACGCCGGATAGTATCGATACTGGCTCAGCGGTGCTTCCATCCGGTTGTCGAGCCAGTCCAGCCAAGCACCCACCAGGATGCCTGCCAGCATCGTAACCGGGCCTGCTATGATGGCTCCCGCCGTGTTAAATTGGCCGAACCTGTCCTTGGGAAACAGCCGCATGGCCATCGGCATCTGTGCGGCCACGTAGAATGCCTGGACGCTGATGTGCAGTACAAACAAAACCATGTAGATCGCCCGAGACTGCTCCGGAGGCATGTCGAAGATTAGGAACACAAGCTGCAGCGGCACGACCACAATTAGACCCACCAGCCCGAGAAGAATCACACGGATTGGATGCCAGCGGTCCGCGAGAGCTGCGGCCGGATAAAGAACAAATGCGCTCACCACTCCGGCCACGCCCATCAGCTTTCCAAATTGATCGAGGCTCAACCCCACCGATTCTGCAAAGAAGACGCGGAAGGCGATCATGGCGAAACTGATTCCCCAAAAAATGCTCCCCAGGATGATCCACCAGTAAAACCGGTGGGAGTAACACTCCACCGCATAGGTGCGCACGCTGGACCAGACGCGATGCAATCCCTGGCCCGGAAGTTCCTCTGGAGGGGGATAATCTCCTTCCTTCACGTGCAAGCACATCGCGACAAAAAAGACGCCGTATAACAAAGCGCTGCCAATGAATATTTCCGGCATATGAGTTTCGCTCTTGCCGAAAAGGAAATATTGAAAGCCTGAAGTCGCCGCGATCGCCACAATCCGAAATAGAGCCATGAAGCGGGACAGAAGCTCAGTCGGCACGACATCATTGAACAAGTACAAATAGGTGCTGGTAATGAAGGTGTTGAGAAACTGAAAGGCGATCACGAGAAAAGCCAGAAGCCAGAGAGTGACCTGCGTTGGCGTCATATTGGAGAACAGCGTCGCCTGCAGCCATGCAGCGACCCAGTCGCTCGACCCGATGAGAACGAGCGTAAGGGTCACGAACGGGGTGGCTCCCAGCAGGTAGGGAATCCGTCTGCCCCAACGTGTGCGAGTGCGGTCGCTCGCCATGCTGATCACGGGATGCACCGTCATGCCGACGAATGCGGGCACCGTCGTCAGGGCCAGACCAATGAGCCAGTTCGGGGCGTCGAGCGACTTCAGTTTCAGAGGGATAAAGCTTCCTGCGACGATCTCCATCAGGTTGAAAATGAAGTCGCCCCAAAGAAGCCAACCGAACAAGGCAACCAGCCCAAGCTTGGTGTAGGTCAGCGTCCCGGCCCGGTAGGTTTTCTTAGACATTGTCTGAAGTTGAGATGCTCGTTAAGGTGCGCAATGAACGGGGAGATGGGGAGCCGAACGATGAGTTAACGGCTGACGGCAGCCCGATAATGATCGAAGTGGGCCGGGAATCTAGATGAAAACGGTTGCCGAGAGATCGCGGAGTCACTCGCCAAGCGCATCTGATCCAGGGATTTCCGGGTGCTTGCGGCATTAGCGGGCTCGATTCCGATCTCGTTGTCACATCCTGTCAGTTCTTTTGTCTTCCTGTACGATAGAGGGTGCGGATGGAGAACACGCAGCACGTGTCGCGCGAGCGAGGAACGCTATTACGTCTTGCGTTTGGTACATAAAGGACGACCGCTAGCAGACTTGGGCAGATAGCACATTCTGCTAGCGGTCGATACATCCCCAGCTTCCGAACGGACTCTAGGCAGCGAGGGAAGCCCGGCGACGTTGAGCGCGCATTACCAGGACTCCCAAGCCAATCACTCCCAACACCAGGGCATTCGGCTCGGGAACCGAGACTGCGGAGAGGTTGTCTAGATAGCCGATCCCCGCAGCAGTTGTTCCCGTCCTGACCCAGGCGCTCGTCCATGAGCTCACATCAGCAACTGATCCGATGGATACGCTGGCCTGGGTCTGCGCTGCGTTAAAGAACGCCTGGGTGTAAGACACATCGCCAGCAGTCAGGTTTTTGTAAAACAAGGTCGCTGTACCCGTTGAGAGATTCCAGACACTCTGGATGCTATACCACGAATCATTCGTGAAGAGGATGTCGTTACCACTGGCGTTTTTGGCGTTGTAGGCCGTTCCGAACCCTCTTTCACGAAGGAACAGGGTGCCATTCCAAATGCCGAAGTGTGCGGCATCAGTGCTCGCCAATCCTATTCCAAAGAGCTCCACCGATCCTGATGTATCCTGATAGGCCTGAAAGGTAAGGGTAACCGTGTCGGAGGAAGTCAGGCTTCCCGCCGCAAAAAAGTTCTTCTTGGAGACAACTGCGCCCGACGCCACCGTTCCATTGGACAATCCGTATGTTCCTCCAGGGCCAGCGATCGGTGTGGTTGCCACTTGGGCGTTATTAGTGCTCGTCCAGCCGTCCTGGCCGTTTATCGATCCCGTCGTTAGGGAATTGAAATTATAATCAACTAGGGTCGCCGCTTCTGCCGGAGTCGGAAGAAATGTCGCGGCCGTGATCAGTGGTATCGCGAGGAGAGATGCTATTTTTGTTTTTGCAAGGTAGGTTTTCATTGTTTGTGGGGAGGTTGAGTGAGCTGATTTATGTTTGATGGTTATCGGCCGGACTGACAATTATTGCCTCTTTTTCGTCTGAGACATTGATTTTAAGAAAACGACATCGTCGCTGGATTACTTTGCAAGTTTGTCGACCTCATCTTGGACATCTGTTCCAGAGAGGCATTGGTTCCATACCAGCACGCGACCGATGATCATCTGGACCTCCGGCATGCAACCCACCAGGAAGGGCGTCGTAGCCTTGTACAAAACGGGCGGAACGTACTTTGATTTTTCGCTGGCCAGTAACTCTCCATCGTCATTGTAGAGTTGCACCTTAAGCAACTGACCTGGTTCGTACTGCCCTACAATGACGACCCAAGTTTCGCCAGGAAGCTCAGTAAGCTCCACTCCCGCCAGCGATTTTTCTGACAGGTTGCCAAATTGACTCACTCCAAAGCTCAATCCGGCTCCGTTTGCGGAGAAGCTGAGGCCGATAACTCGCCCGTCCTGACCTACGTCCCAGCGGCCGACGAAGAAAAACGGCCTCGCTGGGTAGGGATTTAATGTCCCGAATTTGCACCGGATCATGAAGGTAAATGCACCGGTTCCAAACAGTGGATCTCCATCGGCGTATTCGATCCGCACAGCCTCAAGCGAAGGAAGAAGCATCTCCTTGTCTCCCTGCATGGGCTCGATTCCATTGAACTGCAGTTGGCGCTGGTGCGAGCTCTTGTCCTCGATGGTTCCTGCAGACACGGTAAGGTCGAGAATGGGGGGCTCGGCGCGGACGGTGGCCGCAAAGAGTAGAGCTACAGCAAAAGTTGACGAAAATAGCCGACATGCATTCCTCCGGACCTTGAAGATTTGTGACGATGCCAGCCTTCCTTTCCCATTTTGAATCAATGTTCCAACTTTCATGATTATTCCTCGATTTTGAACCAGTAGGTATTTCCGGATTGGAGGTTGAGTTTGTGCTCGGTTCCGAGCGGTGATGTGAGGTTGAAGGGAGGCACAGCCTGGAGCGATGCCGGCCTGTTTAGGTGAAGCGCAATAGGGCCGGTTTTCGACGGATGAATGCTTAGCCAATTCGGACCCGCAGCCACGGCATTGCCTACAGGCGCGATCTGCCAGGATGAGGTATACGCGGCGATGGCTGCGATCATATCCCGGGACAATGTATATCCCCCGACAAAGATCGAGGTTGATGGACCTGACTGCCGAACGGCGATAGCGACCTTCGAGGTATTCGGATACGTCAGGCATGTTTGGGCGGCCGGATCGATAACTTGCAACCCGATTGCGTTCACTGGAGCTAGCGGCTGCCGGGAAAGGATTCCTTTGTCTACGACGAAGGGCCGCGCGATGGAACCTCCGGATGGAGTGACATTGGGGATGTCGCTTTCAATGGGGGCAACCTCAAGTCCGCAAGTCTTGGAAATGCGAGCAAGGTCAGTATCTCGCTGGACATAGCCGGTTCCCTGTAGCCACACTAGAGCGGCTCCCACTTGCTTTATGGACTCCACCTGTTCGACGAACTTCTGATCAAAATCGAGAATATTGCAAAACAGGTAGACCTTGGCGGGCGGGACGAGGCCTTCCCGGAAGTCATCAGCATAGTAAACGCGATACGGCACGCCGGAGCTGTTCAGTTCCAGTTGTTGCCCGGCAGTCCAATCATAGGGTCTTCCCGCCAGGGCCTGCTTTAGATAGGAAATTGAGCGCTCGTCGTAGATCACGGCGACATCTCCGATTGGCTTGTTCACGGGCGCAAAGGAGAACCCGGAGAGAATCTCCCTGATGTTCTTGGCTTCCTCCCAAATGGTCGGATCTTCCAGCATCAGATCGCCGTAGATCGGATGAAACATCCCTCCGGCGCTATTTTGCCAGAGCAGAGCGAGTTCGCGGCGCCACATGGCGCCCAACTCACCGGCATTCCGCGCATAACCCCGTGAATTGCTGGAAATGGTGATCGTTCCGAACCGGCCTTCAGTGTTGGGGATCATCCACGTCTGGTGGTCCATGTCTGCGAGGAGCAGCTTGCCGTGCAACGGATAGGAAGCGGAAATTGCAGCCATACCCCCGGGAGCTCCTAGGCCGCGTCGATCGGCGCCGTAGTTTGGCTGCGCAAAGTAGAGATCGATGTTTTTGCTTCGAAGGAGCAGTCCATTTGCAGTCATACCGATTCGTGCCCCGCCGTCTCCCGCGCACACTCCGATCAGCTTATCCGGCCCGGCAGCATCACGTGCGATTTTGGCAAAGTACTCCACGAACTCCGCCCGTCCTTCGGCATTGAACCTCCGCCAGTCAATGTTTCGCTGCTCGGTTTTCATGTTGAAGAATTCCTCGTTCCCCGAGAGATCCTTGACCCCGGGCGGGACGGCTTCGTCAAAGCTCGCCAGTTGGCGATTCCATGCTGCCGACAGGTTCTCCGTTGTGCCGTATTTGGCTTTGAGCCATTCTTTCCAGGCCGCCACCGCCGGTTTGCTGTAGTCTCCCAGTAGCGACGGATCCTTGACTCCTTGGAAGTTGGGCGGCTCCCAGGCATAAAGCTGCCAGTCCTGACCACCTCCAAGCACGTAGCCCACCACGCGCTTGCCTTCCAGTGACGTCTCAACCGTATGAATCAGCTCCCGGAGCGCCTCCCCCGTTTCGTCGCGAAAGACCTTCGAGTACCCTGACCAGGCATAGCGTTCATGCTTCTTGGCCGGATCTTTCGTTCCAATGCGCTCGAAATGCGCAGCGGCGACTCGCTTTTCGCCGCTCTCGGTAAGGTGCAACTCGTCGGGATGCTCGTCATCCCATCCGGAATACACATCGATCAACGGCCACAAAATGATCTTGGCATTGGGATACGTCAGCAATACCCGGGAGAGCGCATTTTCGACATCCTCGCGGATATACCGCCCCGGACCATCCCAGAAAGACCTCTGCTGATGTCCGTTGCGGTAGGAGCCGTAACCAAACTCAATCGGCAGCCAGACTACGTCGTAACCTGCATGCTTCCAGATTTTGACACGCAGAATATGTGGGGGAACCCAAGCCTTGAGTCCACCTACAAGCGGAGGCTTCGACTTTCCATTCAGGAGCAACTCCAACTCCCCTGCGTCGTTTAGCCGGACCTCTCCAGTTGACGGTCGCGACTGCCTGAGGATTTCATCCAAATTGGCTCGTTCCAATCGCTGCTCTTTTGTTAACAGCGGTGCGACCTCCGGTTCCGGCCTGTTAGGTTGATTCGTTTGTTGCCCAAAAAGCGGAATCATAAAGGACAGGTGAACGGTAGCAGCGATGGCGGGCAGGGAGATGGGGCGGCGCATGGGAAATGAGAGAAGGGGAGAAACCGTGAAAAGTGGGATCCCCTTCCGTTTAGGCTCATTCTTCCGCTTTCACAACGGAAACCGCTCTACTTTAAGTGTCATGAGTTGTGAAAAATTGACATTGAAAGATGCCCTTTCGGTGCGGAAGCGACGGAAAAAATTACCCGCGGTTCATGAAAAGATTGAAGAGAGAAGACTCTCGATTGTCGTTTTCAAATGAAAAAGGACTCCCTGCCGGACGCAGGGAGCCCTCGAATCACTTCGATCAAATGTCAGGACGGGTCAGCAGACCTCAAGGTAATCGCGATCGGGAAGGGGGGGGAACGGTTTTGAGATGGTCGTCTGATACCAATAGGCAACCGAGGCGATATCGTCCTGCAAGGCGAGATAGCGACCATGTCCCCGCCATCCCAGTGCTTGAATCGTGACTTTGAGATCCTTCTCAAAGCGAATCGGATCCACGATATGCCAGCGATACATGCCAAACCGCTGCTGCGAGTTGTAGACGCCATCCGGTCGGATCACCTGCGGCAGCCCCGCGTAGGGCGTCGTGTATTCCTGATATTGTTTGGTGTCCTGATTTTCAAAATTATACGACCCGCAGAAATAATCCTCCGTGCCGGTCCCGCAAATTGTGGGAAATTCATCGTCCCCATCCATGAAGAACTTGATCTCACCCTCGCCCCACCAACCGTTGTTGTTGACTCCCCACGCCATGTAGGTGCCCACGTACTGACCTTTGCCCTCAATACCATCGACGATCGTGTAGACTTCCTTGTAAGGAATGGGATTTACCCTGCGGAATTGCGCGTGAAAATATCCGGCGTCCTCCGGTACCTCCTCAAGCGAGTAGTTGATCTGGTAGAACAAGGTCATGTTCTCGAAACCAATATTTTCGAAGGTGATGCGACATTTCCGTTTGAAGGGCATCGGCCAGTAACAGTTGAAGGCGCTGCCGGGATTCACGCACACGGCTAGCGACGAAATCTGCGCAAACTTGTTCCAGCCACAGGCGAAAAAGTCTCCGACTGGACATTCGACGGACGGCGTCTCGCTACCGTCCCAATAGATGCGAATGATCGAGTGGCGCCAATGACCGGTGGGCGTCATCCAGATTTGCTGGATCACGCCGGGACCATCGACGTCCATCAGCGTCGTGGTCTCCCCCGCTTTGACGCAAATAAGGGGACGAACTTTCCACCCTCTGCCGAGATCGCGGGAACAACTATGGGGAGCCCAGCTCTGGCCGATGCGTTCGACTTCGGGCTGAGGGGTTTCGGAAAAGTCAGCCATGCCTCCTTTACCTTTTTCACCATAGACATTCTCTGGCGAAATCGAGCGGGTTTGAGCTTTGGCGACAAGCGGGAGACTGGAGAGGGAAAGACCGAAGGAATTCATAAGAAAGGATGAACGAAAAGCAGGTTGCATCGTTCGTTCGCGATTCACAATGGACTTTCCGAGGGAACATTTGTACTATCTTAGGATTCATGTCGGCAGTGGTTCGTTTTTTCGCCCGATCGCCGCTCTTGGGAACGCGGTTTCGTCCGCGCGCTTACGGCCTTCGTGAAGCCATGATGACAGGGTTCGTCAACCGACCGTGCGGCACGGGCGACTATTTGATTATGTATTTCCACAACCCTGTCCGCGCCGGATGTTCGACCGCAGCGAAATGGGTCGGTCCTCAGACGCTGTATATCTGGGCGCCGGACGATCATCAGTTCTACGGAAACGAGCGGCGACGGTACGTTCATTCATGGCTGCATTGCGACGGGTCGGCGGTCAAACGCTGGCTCGGTCCTTTTCTAAGAAAACCGCTGATTCTGAATTCGCCTCAGTCGTTTTTGTCTTTCCTTTCGGCGCTGCACGAGGAACTCGCGGCGCATCAAGCTCCCGACGAGATCATCGCGGAGAATCTATTCGAAAACTGGGTTCGTGACCTTGAGCGCGAACTGGCAGGCATCCTGCGACCGCCGGCGCGGCTGGCTGTAGTGAGGGAGTTTATGGATACCCACTATGACAAGCCTTTGGCACTGGAGGAACTCGCGCACATGGCGAACTGGTCTGCAGCCCATTTTTCCGAGGAGTTTCGCCGGCATTTCGGGGTTGCTCCTATTGCCTACCTCATTCGCCAGCGCATGAATCATGCGCACTACCTGCTCCGAGATGTAACACTCACCGTGGCGGAGGTCGCGCTGAGAGTGGGCTATGAGGATCTTTATCATTTTTCCAAGCTTTTCAAGCGACACTGTGGCATCTCACCAGGCGCTGTCCGGGCAAAGGGATAGTTGCCGCGCGAGGACGATGTGGGTCGGTTGCCTCTCCCGGAGTCCATCGTACTAATACGCTTCATCTTGCTGCGGGACGCTTTGTGTCTGGAGATTGGTGGTCGTATGGTTCTGGTACAATTCTCCGCTCTCATTGACAGCGCGGTTCTCTCATGTCATTTATTCTGAACCCCCCGCCGTTTCCTAAAAGCTGTTATGCGAGATTGGACCAAACTTTTTCGATCCAAGAAAAATGTCATGCGTTGGAATGCCAATTTGGCGGAGTCTCTCGCTCATTGCCATTCCTTGGAAATGGGAGGCTGGCACTTCCGCTGCGTAGAATGCCACCTTTCCACCGGCACCTATACCACCGGGCATACCTGTACCTGGCATTCCCACAATCAATATCAAATAGAGGTTCCGGTTTCCGGGGCTTTCGAGTTCTATTCCACGGATGCCGTCAGCGGGAAAGCGACACTTCGCCCGGGTGAGGCCATCCTCATCCCATGGAAGCACGCTCATCGTTTCAAATGCGTCAAAACCGGTGCAATGATCGGCATTTCGCTCGAACTGATCCCCACACCGGAATCCATTCGCCAGAATGGGTGGATGATAACCAGCTTTCAAAAAACCAACAGCGCGGAGGTCAAGCTACGCGCGTACGACCTCCTTCATTCCGGCTTGATGGAGGAGGATACTTCATTTAGCGCCCGCATCAACGCTTCCTTGCTCTTTTTGCTGCTCGCAGCAATTGTCCGGAAAACCATGCCGCTTTCGGTGAATGAACCGGCTAATGTCCAGAATCGCGCGGTGGAAGCTCGCGGCCGCGAAATCATCGGAAAGATCGTGAAGCTGCTGGACGACAATCTTGGCGCGGACATCAGCCTCGGACAAATATCCAAAGAGATAGCATTAAGTTCTCGCCAGATCCACCGACTGTTCGTCCGGCATGTCGGCAAAAGCCTCCATGATTACCTCCTGGAACGCCGTCTCGAGGAGGCGCGCAAATTGATCGGCACGCGAAATTCAGAACTTCAGATTAAGGAAATCGCTTTCGCGTGCGGCTTCAACTCGCTCTCATATTTCTGCACGGCGTTCAAACGTTTTTACGGAGTGACACCAAGCTCCCTGCTTCTGCCAACCGTCGCGCTCAAATCCGGCACCACGTTCCGGTTGTTCAGCACCCAGGAGGAGGCACTCGCAGCTGGCTCTTCAGCATCAATCAACGCGTTCAAAACCCAGGAGGAAATATTCGGTCCCGATTCGCCCGATCGAACCAGGAAACTTCCAGAGGACAGACGAGGAAGCTCTCCAAGGCCGATTCATCGGCCTAAAAGCGCTGTTTGATGGTCAAATTTTGCGCGCAAACGCCGTGGAAACTCGCGCGCGTCCGTCTCCATCTCTACTGCCGCTCTCTCCCGCCATCGCGCAAGACTCCATCGACCATAGATGTCATGATTTTAAGACCTCCTCCCCCACAAGCGATCGCGCTTTTCCCCGGGGCGCGCCTCATTAGAAAATATTTCCAGAATAATTAACTAAGCTTCAGTTTCGGAAATCGCATCCCAATAGGGCTGGAGATCCCTGATATCGCCGGTAGTCGTGGCCGCATCGATGCCAAAAGCCACGACACAGGCACGCAGGCCGTCAAGAGCAGTGGCCAGAGGCGGCTCACTCTGGGTGAGTGTTCTTTCCAGGTTTCGCGCCATGACAATATCGCCGCCGCCATGCATATCCGAGATGCAGCAGTCGATAATTTCCGGATCCGTGTTCCATCCAATCTTCCGACATTCAATCACGCCGGTATAGGCGTTTGCGCGCAGAGTCCCTTCCGTGCCACAAAGGAAAAAACGGCGCTCGAGAATGGCTGTGTTGCAATTTGTATGGAAAGTTCCCCGTACGCCCCCGGAATATTGGATGATGGCGACCTGGTTATCGAGGATAGTCGCGCCGGGAGAGAAAGGCGAAACGCCATGGGGGTCGGGCCATGCGCTGTAGGCGAGGGCATTCCCGGGACCGATCCCGATCTTTTCAACCAAGCCCTTGTTGGCCTCGACAAAAATATTGCGACCGCCGAAACTGGCGACCTTCAGGGGAAGCTCGCCGGTGATCCAGTTGGCCAGGTCAAGATCGTGGCAGCATTTTTCCAGAAGATGCGAGCCTGCGACATCCTGGTCGCGCCGCCAGTTTCCGAAGATATAGCCGCCATGATTAAAGTCGAGTGTCTCATTGAACTCGAAGGAAATGAGTTTTCCAATGGCACCCTCGGCTATCAGCTGCTTCACCCTTTGATAAAAGGGCGAGTATCGAAGCACCAATCCGAAGCTGAAGACTCTCCCCGTTTCCTTTTCTGCCTGGCGCACGCGCAAGCAATCCTCAAATCGCGTGGCCAATGGCTTTTCGCAGAAAACGTTCTTTCCCGCTCGCATGGCTGAGACGGCCTGATCTGCATGGTGGCAATTGGGTGATCCGATAAAAACCCAATCGATGTCTGCATGTACGAGGCTATCCGCGGAGTCGAATATCCTGACGTCTGAACCGAACTCCTTTTGCACGGCTTCCTGCGAAAGAGGATCAGGATCATGAACGCCCGTAATCACAATCGTTCCCTTGGATTCCTCAAGAAGGAGGGCTACAACGCTTCGCAGGCGCATTCCCGCGCCCAAGAGACCGATCCTAACCGGAGAAGATGAGCTTCTCATAGAACTTGAGAGGCGTCTGCCTTCATCCGGAGATTGGACAAAGCCTCCATTTCAGCCGAAAGAAGCGGGCGGGGATAGATTCGAAAACTCTTCAAGGCCGCTCCGTCGGCTTTGAAGCGCTGTTTGATGGTCAAATTTTGCGTGCAAATGCCGCGGAAGTTCGCGCTTAGCCGTCCCCATCCAAACTGTCGTTCATTGCCGCCATCGCACAAGATTCCATCGACCATAAGCGTGATGATCTTAGGGCCTCCGTCCACGCAAACGATGACACTCCCCCCGATGCCGTCGGGCCACAGATTACCATTCGTGGTCCAGGAGTGCTCCGTTCTTCCGTCGGACAGGACGATTCTAATCCTTCGGTCCTCCGTCCATTCCAGCCGGAACCCTCCATGGGAAGGATGCCAGGCTCGGACGATGATTCCTGGCGCCTGCAACTCATCAGGGGCCAACTCGCATTCGAACGTGAATCCCGCCCTTTGATCGGCTGTGCCATGGGGAGGCACCGGGGATACCGTAACAAAGGGAGGCAGAGGCGTTACATGGGTGGGGTGAGTGGCTTGTGTCCATTCGAAAAGCGCTTCCTTCCGAAGCTCCTCCCCCGAAAACCCGCTCGGACCTGATCTCAAAGCACAAGCCAGATTTTCTCCCAGGCAATGCACTCGCGCGATCGTCTTCTGGGTTTCGGTTAAATAAATCTTTACGCCTTCCTCCAGCAAATCGGGATAGCTAATGCGTACCAAGGGGTCGTCCTCATAGAGAACGATCTCGGGATTTCCCCAGACAAGCGTCACGCCGTCTTTCCCCTGGATTTCCCATCCGCGCACCATCCACGCGGGATTGCGGTCATCGTATGCCCGGCAACATCGCCAGACATTGTTTCCCAGCACGTCGCCGCCATGATTATGAAACCAAAGCACGTATCCTCCATGGGCCAGTCTCCACACAAAACATGCCGCCCGAGGATGCTTGACGCGGCGACCGTCCGCATAGACCAGATAGTCTGGCTCGCTCCAGGTATGCCCTAGATCACGGCTGTAGCTTCCCACGGGAAACCCGTCGATCGATCGGTAAACCGAAAACAGCGAACCATCACTTAGTTCGCAAACGCATTGTTCCTCGGCGATCGGGCCTCCGCCTTCGGGCGTTCGCAATCCCTTATCCCCGTCCGGCAGCGTGATCCACGAGGCCTGTAGTGGATCCTGCAGGGTCAAGAGGTCGTCGGAACGGACAAAAGCTCCTTCCGATCGGGTGAACCCGCCCTGGCCGAACCCTGCGACCTTGTGAAGTGGCAGAATCACCGAATCCCCGACTATCCGCGGTTTCCCGACATTCCAGAAAAGCCGCACCCTGCCCCCCGTCGAGTTCTCCCGGTCGATGTCAAATTCTCGCACGGGAATCACGCCTCGCTGGTCCGACCACGTGCGTCCCCCATCGTCGCTCCAGCGGAAAACAAAGTATCCGTGAGAGTCCATGCGATGCGTGATGTTATCGGCGTACGGAGGATTCTCCGCTGGCAATTCCCGAATATCCTCCATGTTATAGACATAAAACACGACGACTCTTCCGGACGGCAGAAGCAAAGGCACTACCCACGAGGCTTCCGGTCCTCCAGGAGGTTCGATGCAGACGGGTTCCGACCATGTCTTGCCGGAATTCTCGCTTCGGATGGAGATAACATGCTGGCCGTGGGAGCCTTCCTGCCCTTCGCCCGTGGTGAGGACGCACAGCCATTTCCCTTCGCCCATCCGAACCATGTAAGGTTGATCCGCATAAAACTTGGCCGGGATGAGTATTCCTTCACTAAGGAATCTCGAATCGGCGGTCTCTCCCTTCCATCCAAGCCCTCCCCAACTCGCCTCGTTGTTGATTTCGTCTTCACAGACCTCTTCAACAATACTGTTTTCAAATTGGAATTTAGCCGGAACATCATCGCGAGTCCGCCTCGAACGCGAGGGCTTGGCTTCCATGGAAATTGACATGCCAAAATATCAACGCCGGATGCTCCGATTAGGCCACAACGTCCGCTGTTACAAAAAGGACGAATGTTTGGAAAACGCGACATTGCTTCCGGGACTATGGAGCGTCCGCGCGGCGACAGTCGCTAATCTTGTTCGATTTGTCCGGCTATTGCCTCGGTAAGCCATCGACGATAATGCGAAAGATCAAAGGGCGGGTGACCGGCAAGATAGTGGTTGAGGTCGGTGGCTTTCCGGGAGGTCCACTCGATCCGATACAGGGTTTGCCTGTGCGGGTCGTACGGAAGCGAACCTACGACCTGGGCGGAGTTGGCGGACAGGACGTGTTCTCCGGAAGAGATTTCCCGTTCTGCCGCAAAATCCCGGATGACAAATCGGATGAACGCCTCGTGCCGGAGATCGTTCACGGCGACGATTTGTTGACTATCACTCTCCGGTTCCCGCAGCATGACGCACACGTCCTTCTGGCTGCGCCGGATGAACTCGTAAGCTAGCTTTCTATTGAAATAATAGTCGACGACCGCATCCGAAAATTGCGGCCAGCCGTCCATAAGGTTCCACCAGAGAATGCCTGTACGTCGCCATTTCGCGCTTCGGAACCTTTCGATGAAAAATTTCAGAGCTTCCGCCTGCGTGGCCTGGCTGGCGAAAACGAAGTCTTCAAGGGCTTCTGGCACTTGGCCGAACAGGGCTTTCACTTGGTTGAACATAAGGTTCACCCGGAAATCGGGCGGCGAGAAAAGCGACGTGTCGAGACGAGGGTTGGTCGAATGCAGAATCCACTCGTCGTTGTTTTGCGGCGGCCAAATTTTGTCCGGCGACAAAAAACGGCGTAGCGACTCGACGGACGGACAGCCGTGATAGCCAATTTCGCTGGCGAAATGGCACGCCGCTTTCGTGTAAAAGTCGTCCTTGAAATAGCCGCGCGGCCCCCAAAGATGGTTTTCCGGGGAAAATTGCGTCCCGCCTTGATGGAAGGCCGTTTCATCAATGTAGGGCGAACTCGGCAGATAAGGCCGCCCAGGGTCTTCTTCCCTGAGCACCGCCGGAATCAACCGCCGGGTCAACGCATTCCGGTTGGGGTCGCCCGCCTGCAGCCAGAAATGCGCCTCGTCGCATTCGTTGTCACCCGCCCACAAAACCAGGCAGGCGTGATGCCGCAACCGTCGTGCCACGTGACGCACTTCCTCGGCCAGTTTCGCCTGAAAAGACTCGTCCTGCGGATACAATGCGCACGCCATGGCAAAATCCTGCCAGACCATGATTCCATGCTCGTCGCACCAGTCGAAAAGATAGTCGTCCTCATAGACATTTCCACCCCAGCACCGGATCATGTTGCAATGCAAATCCTCCAACATCGGAACGATTTGCGGGAGGCGCAACCGATCCCGCCAGTGAAAGGCATCCACCGGCACCCAGTTCGTTCCCTTGATGAAAACCTTCTCTCCATTCACGAGGAAAACGAATTCCCCGCTCCCGTTTTCGTCGGTGACGCTTGTACGAACGAGTTCGATCTTCCGGATGCCATGCCGGAAACGGCGCGCGTCAACTTGGGTGCCGTCCTTCAGCAACCTGACTTCCACCTCGTAGAGACGAGAATCGCCGGAACCTCGCGGCCACCAAAGCTGAGGCAGGGAAAGCTTGACGCGCAGACGCCCGACGGGGGAAAGCATCTTCTGGGAACCGGAAAATACGGATGCCCCGCACCGTCCCTCCACGGTAATTTCGTAATCCGCATCGCTTTTCGGTTGCAGGTGCGCTTCATAAGACAATGTTAGTTCCGCCAGTGAGTCGTCCGGTTCCAAAATTGCCGTATCGAGGTGGCACGTCTCCAGGCGTTCCACCGGTCGGAAATCCACTCTCGCGGGCCGCCAAAGTCCCGCCGACACGGCACGCGGCATGATGTCCCATCCATACATGTGCGGTGCCTTGCGAACGGGAAGCGACTCATACGTCCGTTCCGGTGCCCACGGTCCCAAGGGGTAGGTGACCTTTTTCGCTTCTTCGACCGTGGGCCGGATATGAACCAAAAGCTCATTCCGGGCTTGGAGGACGGAGCCGATGAAAAACTCATGCGCGATCAGCATGTTGTCGCACGATCCCAATTTCGTTCCGTTCAAATAGACATCGGCAAAACAATCCACCCCTTCGAAGACAAGCCACGGTTCCATCTCCTCCGACCACTCGTCCGCCGCAAATTCTCGCGCGTAGAAAACATGCAAATTTTCCAGATGCTGAATTTCGAGAATGTTCCGACCGACAAATAGATCTTTCAGCAACCCGTTGCTTTCCATATCGCTTTCCAAGCATCCGGGAACCGTACAGGGATAGATGGGCAGTCCAGCCTTCCTCAGCTCGCCGAAGTCGGAAACTTGGACGGATTCACTTTTTGTGAATGTCCACTGCCAGAAGCCGTCAAGTGGGATGAAGGGACGAGACATGGGGAAAAAGAGTTGCCGCGAAGAGAGCTTTCACAGGGATTGCAGGGAAGCGACTTCCGTTTGATGCCGGAACAAAGCCTCCATTTCAGCCGAAAGAAGCGGGCGGGGATAGATTCGAAAACTCTTCAAGGGCGCTCCGTCGGCTTTGAAGCGCTGTTTGATGGTCAAATTTTGCGTGCAAATGCCGCGGAAGTTCGCGCTTAGTCGTCCCCATCCAAACTGTCGTTCATTGCCGCCATCGCACAAGATTCCATCGACCATAAGCGTGATGATCTTAGGGCCTCCGTCCACGCAAACGATGACACTCCCACCGATGCTGTCGGTCCACAGATTACCATTCGTGGTCCAGGAGTGCTCCGTTCTTCCGTCGGACAGGACGATTCTAATCCTTCGGTCCTCCGTCCATTCCAGCCGGAACCCTCCATGGGAAGGATGCCAGGCCCGGGCGATGATTCCTGGCGCTAGCAACTCATCCGGCACCAATTCACATTCGAACGTGAATCCCGCCCTTTGATCGGCTGTGCCATGGGGAGGCACCGGGGATACCGTAACAAAGGGAGGTAGAGGCGTTACATGGGTGGGGTGAGTGGTTTGTGTCCATTCGAAAAGCGCTTCCTTCCGAAGCTCTTCCCCCGAAAACCCGTTTGACCCTGATTTCAGGGCGCAAGCCAGATTTTCTCCCAGGCAATGCACGCGCGCGATCGTCTTCTGGGTTTCGGTTAAATAAATCTTCCCGCCTTCCTCCAGCAAATCGGGATAGCTAATACGTATCAGGGGGTCGTCCTCATAGAGAACGATCTCGGGATTTCCCCAGACAAGCGTCGAGCCGTCTTTCCCCTGGATTTCCCATCCGCGCACCATCCACGCGGGATTGCGGTCATCGTATGCCCGGCAGCATCGCCAGACATTGTTTCCCAGCACGTCGCCGCCATGATTATGAAACCAAAGCACGTATCCTCCATGGGCCAGTCTCCACACAAAACATGCCGCCCGAGGATGCTTGACGCGGCGACCGTCCGCATAGACCAGATAGTCTGGCTCGCTCCAGGTATGCCCTAGATCACGGCTGTAGCTTCCCACGGGAAACCCGTCGATCGATCGGTAAACCGAAAACAGCGAGCCATCACTCAGTTCGCAAATACATTGTTCCTCGGCGATCGGGCCTCCGCCTTCCGGCGTTCGCAATCCCTTATCCCCGTCCGGCAGCGTGATCCACGAGGCCTGTAGTGGATCCTGCAGGGTCAAGAGGTCGTCGGAACGGACAAAAGCTCCCTCCGAGCGGGTAAACCAACCGTGGCCGAATCCTCCGACTTTGTGGAGCGGCAGAATCACCGAATCCCCGACTATCCGCGGTTTCCCGACATTCCAGAAAAGCCGCACTCTGCCCCCCGTCGAGTTCTCCCGGTCGATGTCAAATTCTCGCACGGGAATCACGCCTCGCTGGTCCGACCATGTGCGTCCCCCATCGTCGCTCCAGCGGAACACGTAGTGCCCGTGGGAATCCATGCGATTGGTTACACCTGGCGGATTTTCCGTCGGCAACTCCCTGATGTCATCCATGTTATAAACGTAAAACACCACGATCCTGCCGGAGGGTAGGATCAGTGGCACCACCCAGGAGGCCTCAGGTCCACTGGAAGGCTCGATACACACGGGTTCAGACCAAGTCTTGCCGTGATCTTCGCTCCGGATGGAGATAACGTGCTGTCCGCGGGACCCTTCCAACCCGTCGCCCGTGGTGAGCACACAAAGCCAGTCTCCTTTGGTTGTCCGAACCACATAGGGCTGATCCGCGTAATACCGGGCAGGTATCGTTATTCCTCCACGAATCAGTCTCGAATCGAAGCCCTCTGCGCACCAGTCGAGGCCGCCATAGCTCATATCGTGATTGATTTCGTCGTCAGGAGTGCTGTTCCCGGCGTCGAAATCAGTCAAGACATCATCGCTGAGAGATTGCAACTGCTGGGAGCCGATGAATGTTGCCATTGCAAAATATCAACGCCGGATACTTCGATTAGGCCATGACATCCGCTGTCATAAAAAGGACGAACGTTTGGAAAATGCGACATCGTTAGTGCCGCCCCCGTGGGGAAGACATGTCTCCTTGGTGCTCTGGTGAGTAAAGCGGCGTGTAAAAAAATGCGAGCAGGGTACTGAGCGTACCACCAGTTGGCTGGACGGAAAACTTCCCCCGCAATGCTCTTAACTCCGGCCGCCTTATTCACTAGGTGACGAGCAAAGAGAGTCGTATTTTCAAAAGCCATTTCGGGATATTTGAATTCTCCATCGTTGCCGCCGCGTGGACATTGAAGACCATTAGGGCGATGATAAAGTTCCCCCTCCGAAAACTTCTTTCGATCTGTCTCCTGCTGTCAGTCGCAGACGGCTACGGCATTCAGGTCGCCGGGGAATCATCAGAAGCCAATTATCGCTTTGCTTCCGGATTCACGACGGATTCTCCAGTTGAAAACACGAGCCCATTGTTTATTGGAGCTGACTATGACTGGTCCGCCATCGGATGGATGACGGGTACCGCCACTGCCAGTACAACCCGGGTCACCAATGTTACCATGGTGAGTCCATTGCACGCGTTCAGCGCCCGGCATAATGGCATCTGGTCGCTGGGCAACAACGTCCGATTCGTTTCCGAGAACGGAAGTGTTGTGAACGTTGGCCTGTCGTCCAGCAATCCTGCGATTTCCATTCCGGGCCAGAGTCATGATATCAATATCACTCCGTTGGACCGGACTCTCTTGAACTCCGAAGGAGTAACTCCACTGCGACTCCTCGACGTATCCACCAACAACTATGTGGGCATGGATGCTTTCGTCATGGGAAGCCACGACAAGACAACCGGGCAGATTGTGGCCACTACTCACATAAAATCTGTGACGCCTTACTCAGGGCAAGGCACCATCAATGTCACTCTGAATCCTACTGATCCCACTGTGTCATTTCAGTACTGGGAAGGCGGCGATTCCGGGAGTCCCATCCTCATCCGATATCAGAACACCCTGACCATAGCCGGCTCCGCGTGGGGCGCGGGCGGATTGGGCGGCTCTCTGCTATCAACGAGGGCAGAGTACAATCCCGTCAAGGCCGTAAACGAGAGAATGGCGCAAACCGGGTACGCGCTTCGTTGGGCTATTTATGACAACCCCGCGGACGCAGCAAATACCGCCAATGTCTGGCAAGGTGCCACGTCGGATTTCGCGCAAGCCGGGAATTGGAGCAAAGGAGCTTCTCCCAGCCAGCTTCCGGCGGTCTTCGACTCCGACGACGCTACCGCAAGCCATAGCATCGGCTTAACCCAAAGCGCCGACGTGCGCGGCATTTTGTTCCGCGAATCCGCGTCCACTCAAGGCTATGCCTTTTCCGGAAGCGCTTCGGTAGGTGTCGGAGCATCGGGTATTCAAAACCGGTCTCTCGCCACGCATGTTTTTAATATCCCGGTCACCCTTTCCGAGTCCCAGAACTGGGAGGCAATCGGCGGGAATCTCGTCGTAAACGGAGGAATCTCCAACAATGGCTATCTGCTTGTTGTTCAAGGAGGCAAGGATACCGCGCTGAACGGTGCGATCTCTGGTACGGGAAGCCTGGCCAAGGACGAGGCCGGCGTCCTGTCGCTGGGCGGAGCGAATACCTACTCCGGAGGAACGTTCATCCACGACGGCACGGTTAAAGCCCTCGTCAATGGAGCGATTCCTATCGGAGGCATGGTGATCTTCGATACGATGAATCCTGGCGCGACTCTGGATGTGAATGGGAAATCGCTGGTCTTTGGCAGCATCAACTCCTTGCGAGGCGGTCTGGGAATTGTCAATATGAATGGCGGCTCCATTACCATCGGAGGGACGGACCTTTCGTCCTCCTACTCAGGTGTTTTCACGGGAGGCGGAGTCGTTAACAAAGTGGGTTCGGGAAACATCACGCTCGCCGGTGATAATAGCGCCTATAGTGGAAAGTTTGTCTTTGAAGGCGGGAATGTGGTCGTCGGCTCCTCCAGCGCCCTTGGTGGAGGAGAGCATATCGTTAAGACAGGGGCCCGGTTGCTGACTGCCGATAGCCTGGACGTTCGTGGAAACGTCCGGATATCAGCGAATCAAGACTCCAGTGCCACCATGAACGCGGGTTACGTCTCCAGCGTTGCCATTGCTCTGGGGAGTGCCACGCAGGTTTCCTACCAGGGAGACCTTACACTGGAACGGACAGGTACCGGGACCGGCCTGATCAAGTATGCGTTTCAAACGGGAGGAACCGGAGCGCAGACGTTGCGCGTCGATGGGAATATTTCGACATCAGGAAATTCACTGGGGAAGGTTTCTCTTGAAGGGTGGGTGCAGTCTGACTCAACGGCTACAGTCGAATTTCACGGGCGTATCAGTGATGTCGGCGGCCCCGTCTTGCAAGTAGTGGCGACCGGCATCGCTGGTGGAACGATCGTTCTTTCGTCCGCGTCCGGGAATACCTTCTCGGGAGGTGTCACAGCCCTGGCAGGCACTTCATTGGTCATTAGTAACTCTACCGGGTCTGCCACGGGAAACGGGAGTGTGGAGATTTACGCAAACGCCTCACTTTCCGGATCCGGCGTTATTGCTCCCACGGGGAATCATGGACTATCAGTGCTCAGCGGCGCTCGTATTGCCGCAGGTCGCAACGGAATCGGCATGATGACAATCGACCTTTCCCAATCAACCGGGAAGGCCGATTTCCAGGCTGGCTCAAGTTTCCTTTTTGATCTCGCCGACAATCACGCCAGCGATCGGTTGACCTTCTTCGGAGCTGCCAGTGGAGATATTCTCTTTTCGTCAAATATAATAGATTTCGCCTCCTCTAGTGATCTTTCCCCTGGACTCTACACTCTCTTCACGTTCGATTCTGCCGGAGCTTACTCGGGTGGACTTGTGATAGGCACCGGCCTGGAGGCCTATGATGCCCATCTTGTTTTCAATCCGACCAATATCCAGCTCCAGATTGTTCCCGAAGCCAACATCACACTGCAGGTCTGCCTGGGCCTCGCCATCGTTGGGGTGATGAGTTGGAAAAGAAGGCGCTGAAAAAATCTTCCGAGTTTCTCCTCATGAAAAGAACCTTTCTGGTTTGGTCCGTCATTCTTTGCCTGGTCTATGGCCCGGCCCGAGCTGATGTAACGCTGCCGGCAATAATCTCCGATCATATGGTGCTGAAGAAAGACGCTCGCGTACCGATCTGGGGACGAGGCGCGCCAGGAGAGGAGGTCATCGTTAGCATGAGTGGCCAATCCGCAAAAGCGAATGCCAGTCCAGATGGGAGATGGAGAATCCTTCTGAACCTGGCCGACTCAGGGCCCGGCCCATTTCAGCTGACCGTGCAGGGAAAAAATACGATCACGATTAGCGACGTTGTTGTCGGCGCGGTTTGGGTGGCTGCGGGCCAATCCAACATGGAATGGCCTATCCGGAGAAGCAAGGATGCGCAGGCGGAGATTGCCAGCTCCTTGAACCCCATGTTACGCCAGTTTGAAGTCGCCAAATGCGCCTCTCCAGAACCCAAGGAGGACTGTCAGGGCCGTTGGGTGACTACGTCGCCGGGGACAACCGGTGCTTTCAGCGCGGTAGGCTATTATTTCGGCAAGGCATTACAAAGCGACCTCGGGATTCCCGTGGGACTCATTCATTCATCTTGGGGTGGGACGTCTTCGGAATCTTGGACAAGCACGGCGGCTCTCGACGCAGTGAAAGAGTTCAAAACCGCCAAGAACGAAATCCACTCTTTCGTCAAGCGACATCCGGAAAAGCAAAGACAATGGGCGATCGACTTCACGGAATGGCTCAAAACCAATCATCGAGAGGATAGTTCCGGGAGAGACAAAAACCAGTTCGCTGCTCCCGACACGCCGATTTCAGACTGGCAACCAGTCAAAATCCCAGGACCAGTCCAAACGGGGAAGATTTCCGGTAGAGGTGCCGTCTGGATACGCACCGAGATCGACATCGCCCAGCCCGGGAGCAATCTTCTGCCGCTGGACCTGGGTGCTATGGAAGGCTTCGAAAGCGTTTATTGCAACGGAGTTCCCATCGTCTCCCTGGACTATCGAAATTATCCGGGTGTTGGCTATATTCGAAGACTGGGAAAGTACAACATCCCGGCAAACAAGCTGAGACCCGGAAAGAATGTCATCGCCATCCGCATCTACGCACCATCGGATGAGGCGAGTTTTCCCACCTCGATAACGATCGGTGACAAGATTCCCAATGCAGGTTGGACGGCCGCGGAAGAGTACTCTCTCCCCGTCCTGACCGCTTCTCAAAGATCCTCGATGCCCAAGCCGCCGGAGGCACCTCCACCGCCGCAGAGCGTCGCATCATTCCTTTTTAACGGAATGATCCGCCCGATCATCCCGTACGCGATTAGCGGCGTGATCTGGTATCAGGGAGAGTCCAATGCCGAGCGAGCATTCCAATATCAGACCGCATTTCCCTTGCTCGTTGAGGATTGGCGCCGATCATGGCAGCAGGGTGAATTTCCCTTCTATTTCTGCCAGCTTCCCAACTATCTTGCCAAGAAGCCCGCTCCTGGCGAAAGTGCATGGGCCGAACTCCGGGAAGCCCAGTCGATGGCGCTCTCTCTGCCCGCCACCGGCCAGGCCGTTCTCATCGACCTCGGCGACTCCCGGGATGTCCACCCTGTCGATAAACGGGAGGTGGGGCGGCGGCTCTCGCTCATAGCACTTGCCAAGGACTATGGACGGAAGATCCCTTTCTCCGGACCGGTCTTTCAGTCGGTGACTTTTGAATCTGGGAAAGCCAGGGTTCGATTTTTCCATGCCGATGGAGGGCTGAAGGCCACTCCTGTTCCTGCGACTTATTCCGTGAGCAGTCGGGATAATGAAACTGCTCCGATGGTTCGCAATAATCCGAATAGTGAACTCGAGGGCTTTGCGATCTGCGGCGAGGACAAAAAGTGGGTGTGGGCGAACGCAAAAGTCGAGGGAGACAGTGTCATCGTCTGGTCCGACAAAGTGGCGGCCCCCATCGCCGTGCGTTATGGCTGGGCGGATAATCCCACCGTCAATCTCAGCAATGGATCCGGCCTGCCCGCGTCGCCGTTCCGCACCGACGATTTTCCGGCTACGACGCAAAATGCCAGATACACCGGGAGGTAGCCCTTCGGCTTCCCTCCGTATTGACTCATTCCTGAATATGGCCAGCTCACCGTGCGAGTATCCGAGGTTGCCCGTATCCCCGCCGCTTCCGGCGAGGGGACGCACCGCCGGGCCCGTTATCGTCGTGCTGATTTTTGGCGGGACGATACTTTTCCTCTGGTGGAGCGCCGTCCACTCAGGCCTTGAAAAAGCGGTTCCGCCGGAAGAACTCCTCGGGAAGGCGTGGGAGGCGTTTCGGCAGATCGAATTCGAGAAAGCCGCCAGACTCTTTCAGATCGTCGAGTCCAGCACCCCCGAAGACTCGGAGACCCACATCGAGGCTATTTACGGGGAGGCGTCCTGTGCGAATCATCGCCGATCCGGGCGGGACCTGAAACGGGCTCTGGCACTTTACGAGGCGATTCAAAAACAGCATCCGGCCAGCCTGTGGGCGCCATGGGCGGCGCTCGCCGCCGTTCGAGCCAGTCATCTCGAACCCTCCGACCTGGAGCTTCCTTACAAAAAACTCAGCTCCAAATATGTGAAGGTTTATCAGGAGCATCCAAATACGCCCGCTGGCGAGGAGGCGTTTCTTTACCATTGCCGGATCATAGCTTCCCTGGGTTCCCGAGAGGAGGCCTCGAAACTCCTGCGGGAAATTGACGATTTCCTGAGTCGCCATCCGGGGGCGGTTTATCAACCTCTTCTCGATGCCATGGCGGCGGAATGTTATCACATTCTGGGCCGGGAAGACGATCGGATCGAAGCGATGGCGCGATCGATTGCCGCCTTTGAACGCGACCCGACGGTTCCCTTCTATGAACTTTCCAGTGCGTACTGGAACGTCGCCTATGCTGCGGAATTCGAGGCGGGAAACTTTGCCGTCGCCAGGAAGTATTATGAACTATTCTTGAAGGAATTTCCCAACGAGGATCGCGCTTTTGGTTGCCGACAAGCCCTGGCGCGCATTGATCGCGTCGAAAAAGCTCTCCGGGAGGGAAAACAGCCCGAGGCGGAATGGCTCGCCGTCCCGTGCCAATGAAAAAGGTCCTTGGCCAAGTTATCGTTAGGTTTCCCTGGGTGGTCATCTCCGCGGTTTTTCTTTGGTCGGTCTTTTCCATCGTCTTGCGAAAAGAGAGCGAGCCGTCTCCAGGGGAAACGGTTATCCGTCTCGCCCATTGGCAACTCGAGCCCGGAGTGCGGGAGGGGTTCGCCGAAATTGCCGCCGAATACGAAAAGCTGCACCCTGGCGTCAGGGTCATCCAGCAAGCCATTCCTGAAAGCACCTATGGCCAATGGTTGAGCACCCAGCTCATAGGTGGCACCGCGCCCGACATTGTCGAGGTGGGTATGGTGGACTATTCCCTGCTCCTCGTCTTCTACAGCCGCTATCTGCTGCCGCTCTCCCCTTACATCACGCGCCCGAACCCATACAATACCGGCACCGAATGGGAGGACGCGCCGCTCTATAGCACATTCAAAAACGGAATGATCCATTCCTTCATTCCGGAGATTCAGGAATACATGGTGATGCCCCTTGCGATGGGCAGTGTCCGACTTTTTTACAACAAGACCTTGCTCACGGAACTCACCGGCCTCAACGCCCCTCCGACCGAGTATCGGGCCTTCATGGAAATGATCCAGGTGATCCAGTCGAAGAAGATGCCAAACGGGCAGCCTTACGCAGCTTTCTCGGGCTCACGCTATCACTTTTCGCGACTGGAGGATAGCATGGCGAATCCCCTTAGCTATGGCACCATCCGGAAGATTGATTTCAACCGCGATGGACGATTCAGCAACAACGAGATGTTCCTGGGGTTTCTAAGCGGTAAAATTGACTTCTCCGACCCCTCTTATATGGCCAGATTTCACATGGTCGAAGACCTGACGAAAATGTTCCAGTCCGGCTGGGCTGGCCTTTCCCGGGACGAGGGCTTTTTCAGTTTTGCCCAGCAGCGAGCGGTGTTCACTGCCGCAGGGATTTACGAGAACTCAGCCATCCAGAGCCAGGCCTGCAGCAAGTTTGAGCTGGGGATCATGGACTTCCCCGTTCCAAACCAGGACGATCCGATCTTTGGTCGCGCCTTCGAGGGCAGGCGATATGAAAAGCCAGAAGGCAACATGCCCATGGGGATTGTCCGTACCTCCCGGCATCCAGACGTTGCCGCCGACTTCCTGCTTTTTCTCGCCAGCCAAAAGCAGAACGAAAAATTCAATGCACTCTTAAAGTGGATTCCCATTGTCAAGGGAGCGAAGATCGCCCCGTCGCTTGAGGTCTTTGAACCCAATGTCAATGGCGTCACCTCGGCATTCGACCCCAACGCATTTGGAAACTCGACCGTGAGGTGGAACCAACTCTACTCCCTCTTTCTGATCCATCAGATTCCCTACGCGGACATGGCCCACGAGTTTACGAAATTTTACATCAATGACGGACGGGAAAATTTCCGCAAAATGCTGCAAAACCGACGGCGATCCCATTCGCAGAACGAAGCCATTCTCGTCGGACTTCGTCAAACCATCCTCTCGGGGGTGGAGGACTCGGCGAAATCCGCAGGAAACAAATATCGGACGATCCTGCGGCGCCAGATCGCGGATGAACACAACCTGCTGTTGCAGGAGCGGATCTTCACGGATCCGGAGTCGGCCAAAGGGGAAACCCTGTACAAATACACGCCAGAGGCACTGGAAAATGCCAGGCGACGCCTGAATTCTTCCTCCTCTGCCGAGCGCTTTGAATGACATGATCGAAAAACGCATCCCCTGGCGCCACGTTCGATACCACTGGGAAATCTATCTCTTCGCCGTACCGGTCGTCTTTCTTCTCGCGCTCTTTCATTATTATCCGACGGCGAGCAGCATCTACCATAGCTTCTTCCGCTGGAATGGCGCCGATATATCGGAGTTTGTTGGCTTCAAGAATTACCGGGATCTCTTTGCCTCGAAGACCTTCTGGCAATCCTTCCGGGTCGCTTTTCTTCTCGGTGGCTGGAATGTCGTGAAAATGGCACCGGCTCTCATCGTTGCCGTATGGATCCACCGCTGCCGCAGCGAACGCGCACAATTTTTCTACCGAGTTATGTTCGTGGTGCCGATAGTCATCCCGTTTCTGGTCGTCGCCCTGATCTGGCGGACATTTTTTTTCGAGGCCACCCAGGGCTTATTAAACACGGTTCTTTCCGGTACAGGCTTTATGACGGTCCTGTGTCGCCTCGACGCTTTTTTCCATTGGGGAGGGATCTTCGTCGAGGGGGGGCATCCCGCGTGGCTCGGTGATCCCCGGCTCGTGCTTGCCGCTTGCGTCATTTGGGGATTTCCTTGGATCGGTTCCTTCGCGGTGCTAACCCATCTCGCCAAGCTCCAGAACATTCCCAAGGAGATCTACGAAGCCTCGGAAATTGACGGAGCCACGTGGTGGAGTAAATTCTCCCGGATCGAGGTGCCGCTTCTGATGAGTTCCATCTATCTGATGCTTGTCTTCGTGATTATCGGAACCATCAAGGATGCCAGCATGATCATCGCCCTGACCGGAGGGTTGGATGGCGGTCCGGGGGGGCTGGCCACGGTGCCGGCGCTCTTCATGCTGCGCAAGGCGCTGGTGAATCAGGAAATGGGGGCTGCATGCGCGGTAGGCATCATTCTCACCGTGGTCGTGATGACCCTGCAAAAACTCAGCGCGTATTTGCTAGGCGAAGAGCGATGTTCTTCGCCGGGAAGAACCGCTGTCCGTCTCTTGGGACTGCTTTTCGCCGCGGCGCTCCTTTTGCTCCTTCCGGAGTGGCGTACGATCGGCGTTTTTCTTTTCCTCGGGTGTTTTCCCTTCTCCGCTGTGTTTGCCTTTCTCCGCGAAAGGATTCCCTTTCCAAGCCTTCCTTCGCGTCGGGAAGGCCTGAAATCGTCCAGCTTCTTGTCCGAAAAAGTGAAGGATTTTTTCCTGCGATTTTTCAAGCACGCCGGGATCTGGACCGTGCTGACGTTCGCATTTGTGCCTGTCTATCTGATGCTCATCGTCAGCGTGAAAACCAATCAACAGTTTTACGAGGCTCCGGGAGTTCTCACCCCTCCCATGCAGTGGCGGAACTGGATCGACGCTTGGGGAATGATCTCGCCCAGTCTTGCCAACAGCATCTTTATCTCGACGACAAGCACCGTGATCACCCTCTTCCTGTCGCTTTGCGGAGCCTACTTCTTTACCCGCCTCCGGATGCCGCTTTCGGGTTTCCTTTGGAATGCCCTGCTTATTCTTCTCATGATGCCGACGATCGCCAACTTGGTCCCACTCTTCCGGCTTCTCGGCAGCATGAATCTTCTGAACACCTTTACCGCCTTGATTTTCGTGGGAGCCTCCAGCGGCCAGATTTTCGGCATTTTTGTTCTGCGCAATTTTATCGCAGACATTCCGGGAGACTTATTCGAGGCGGCGGAGATCGATGGTGCGAACCATTTTCAGCAAATGATGATTGTCGTCCTCCCCCTTTGCGGCCCGATTCTTGGCACCATCGGGGTCATGCATTTCATCAACGAATGGAACGAATTTGTCCTGCCTCTCGTCGTGATGAGCGACACCGCCTCCCTCCCTGTCATGGTGCAGTTGCAAAGACTTGCCGGAGAATATGTCAAATTTTTCGGCCCGCTTATGGCAGGATACGCCATTGCCAGCATCCCCGTGATCGCCCTGTTCATGTTTTCGATGCGTTTGTTCGTCAGGGGACTGACTGATGGCGGATCGAAAGGCTGAGCATCGCCTCGAAGTCCGCCAAAAACCACGAACCACTTTACCCATGTGCCACGTCTTTCGGTTCCTCCTGTTTTTCCCCGTCGCTCTCGGGTCTTTATGGTCTGCGGATATCCATCTCAGCCCGGGGGGGGCGATCTCCACTCTGGAGGCGGCCCGCGACGCCGCCCGCCTAGCCGCGAAACCCGCGCGAATCATCGTCGGCAAGGGGGTATTCTCGATCACAGAACCCCTTGCATTGGGTCCTCAGGATTCACAGGTCACCTGGGAGGGAAGTTCCGACGGCCAGTCTGTCATCTCGGGTGGTCGCAGGATTGGAGGCTGGAAACCTGTCGGAGGCGGTCTTTGGCGCGCCGAGATCGCTGAGGTGCGCGAGGGGAAATGGCACTTCGAGCAACTTTGGGTCAATGGCTGCCGGGCCGTGCGCGCTCGCACTCCAAACAAGGGCTTCCTCCACATGGACGCCCCGGCCACTTCCGGCATTTTTCCCAATGAAGGGCCGGATGAGAAAAAATGGGAGGACAGCCTCCGGAATCTAGCGTTTTGCGCCTCACCCGAAACCATTAGGGAACTGGGCAAGGCAACTCCCGGGGAACTTGGAGACATTACCCTGATCGTTCCTCACAATTGGGATGTCTTTCACTACCACGTGAAAAAGATCGATCACGTGGCAGGTGCGGTGTTGATGAAGCCTCATGAGGAGGCCGAGTTTCGCCAACTGCTGCCAATCAAGGATCCCAGCGGTCGTTTTTACGCAGAGAACTATCGCGCCGCTCTGGACGCACCTGGAGAATGGTTTCTGGGGCGTGACGGAGGCCTTCACTACTATCCACTTCCAGGCGAGGATATGTCACATGCGGAAGTCGTGGCCCCCCTAGCGAATACGTTGGTGAAAGTCGATGGAGCCGAGAACATCACATTCAGAAACATATCCTTCGTTCACCAGCAATGGACCATGGACGCCAATGGATACGGCGATTCCCAATCATCGCATCGCTTGGGTGCTGCCATTGAAGTGAACCGCTCGAAAGACATCATCTTCGAGCAATGCGAAATTGCCCACATCGGCACCTATGGGATTTGGTTCGACCTCGACGTAACAAAAAGTGGAATAAGGCATAGCCATATCCATGACCTAGGAGCGGGTGGAGTTCGGGTCGGCCCCACGGCTCAACTGAACGACCTCGTTGAGGGAACCGGCTTCATCACCATCGACAACAATATCATCCAACAGGGCGGGCGAATCTTTCCCGACGCCGTCGGCGTTCTGGTTGGCTACGCAAGCGACAACGCGGTTACCCACAATGACGTTGGAGATTTCTTCTACACTGGAATTAGCTCCGGTTGGCATTATGGCTACGGCGAGTCTTTCGCATATCGAAACCGCTACGAGAACAACCATATTCATCATCTGGGATGGGGAGTTCTGAGCGACATGGGCGGATTCTACAATCTCGGGGCAGCCCTGGGCACGGTGGTGAAAGGGAATCATATTCACGACATCAGCCGGTATCGCTACGGAGGATGGGGGATATATGCCGACGAGGGTACAAGCGGGATTCTAGTTGAGAACAATCTCGTGCATGACACCACCGATCCCGGGTTTCGGCAGCACTATGGATTTTATAATATCATCAGGAACAATATCTTTGCCTTCGGAAAAAACGCACAGATCGGTCGCTCCAAGCCCGAGGGAAGGCTTCGGTTTATTTTCGAAAGAAACATCGTGGTTTGGAATGAGTCAGCGGATTTACTGGAGGGAGACGCATCCAATTGGAACTATCAGGAAAAGCCGCTCCCCGGTGAGCCGAAGAAAAGCTACGAGATACGTAACAACCTATACTGGCCCATAGGAGGCAAAATGCCCGCCCGGCTTGCCGGGACTTGGACTTGGGAGGAATGGCGGCAGCGCCGGGACAAAGGTACTATCGTGACTGACCCCCTGTTTGAAAATGTGCTTGCCCGCGATTTTCGGCTGAAAGCCGACAGCCCCGCCAAGGAGATTGGCTTTGTACCGTGGGACTTAAGCCGGGCGGGCGTACGCGCCGACGGTCCAAAAGGCGCCGCCTGGCCGCGCTTGGCCGCGCAATTGACGTTCCCGAACTGGAGCGAAGACTCCCAGCCGTGGCCCCGACGTCCTTTCACTATCAGACGGAACACCTTTGAAAATGCCGCTCCGGGAACACTGCCACTCCTCACAGCTGACCCTCATACAGAGAACGAAGGAGACTTGATCGCCGTCTCAGAAGATGTCTCGTCGCCCATCCCATTGGACGGAAGCTCTTTGGCGAAATCCTTGAGATCCGTGAAGTTTCAACGGACAGACGGTCCTTCAAGCCGCCATGGTCCGTTTCTCACCCTGTCGCCAAACTGGGAAGAGGGAACATTCAAGATCACCTTTGACGTTATGGGACAAACGGGCGCCGATTGGTTCTTTGAAATGCGAACTGCTACCTACGGCGAATACAGTGCAGGCCCCCGCATCTCGTGGCAACACGGAAGCCTTGTCGCCAACAAATCTGTCACCTTGTGTGATCTTCCTCCGCGTGAGTGGGTGCGCGTATCAGTTACGGCAACCCTTGGCACGGGTAGATGGAACTTGTCTTTGACTCGGCAAAACGGGACAGTTCAGAATTTCGAAGACCTTCCCTGCAAAATGGATTGGAACCGGTGTTCCAGCCTTGTTTGGGTAGCTGCCGCGGAAACGAACGCCGCGTTTTTTATAGATAATCTGGAGATTTCAGCGATGCCATAGCCTATAATCTGCGCAGGCAGATGTGACTTCCTTGTCAGGTTAAGTCATACTCCTGGAGGTGTCCTGGTTCGGCTGGCGTGGCAAAAAAAACGACACCGCCAGGGGCCGGGATGCAAATCCGAACTGGCAGCGAGCTTCTATGCTGATGTTGCAATCTTTTTAAGCAATGCGGACGGTTGTTATAGGATCGAAAAGATGGATGTTTTCTGTCTTGATTGCGAATAGGTGCTGATGTCCAGCATCACTTTGATTGACGGTTGAACGACTGCGGCAGATCAGCGAGTGTCTGCCGGTCCCAATATGGATATAGCTTTCTGATCCCATGGGTTCGACCAGATCGATGATCGCGGTGAAGGCGTTCTCCGACGAACCTTTGTTTGAGGTGACCATCTCGCAATCTTCAGCGCGCACTCCTAGGATGACTTCCTTTCCAATATAGGGTGATACCACTTCACGAGCTTGGAAATTCAGGGTGACGGCGCCGTTCTGCTTTTCCCGGAAAAAAACTGCTCCGCCCGCTCTTTCCAAGGTGCCTTCGACGAAGTTCATCGGAGGGCTTCCGAGAAAGCCCGCCACAAAAAGATTCGCCGGTTCGTGGTAGATCTTGAGTGGAGTGTCCACTTGCTGAATGAAACCGTCTTTCATCACGACAATGCGAGTGCCCATGGTCATCGCTTCGATTTGATCATGGGTAACGTAAATGACTGTGGCCTCGAGACGCTGGTGGAGTCTTGTGATCTCCATCCGCATCTGCACACGCATTTTTGCGTCGAGGTTCGATAGCGGTTCGTCAAAGAGAAAGACCTTCGGGTGGCGAACGATCGCACGTCCGACCGCCACACGTTGGCGCTGACCTCCCGATAGTGCCTTTGGTAGACGCTCAAGATATTGCCTGATGCCCAGGATGTCTGCTGCCTCCATTACCCGCTTATGGATTTCCGCTTTTGGGTATTTTCGCAGTTTGAGGCCGAACGCCATATTGTCGTACACACTCATGTGCGGATAGAGCGCATAGTTTTGGAAGACCATGGCGATATCGCGATCCTTGGGCGGCACGTCGTTCACCAGCTTTTCATCAATGAAGACTTCGCCTCTAGAGATTTCCTCCAAGCCCGCGATCATCCGCAGGCTTGTTGACTTGCCGCAGCCGGATGGCCCAACGAATACCACAAATTCGCGGTTAGCGACCTCTAGATTAAAGTCTGTGACGGCAGTAACGTCTGCGCCTCTTTCGCCAGGATAGATTTTATAGACGTTTCGAAGAGTAACGTTTGCCATGGATTTTGTTTCTAGTCGTGACGAGAATGACAGGGAATCTAAGTCCTCCGTTGAGCGAACTGGAGATTAACAGGAGAGGTGATCCAGAGTAGTCTGGCTTTAGTCGAAGGTCAATGCACTCTTTCCCTTGATTGTTATCCTTCTTTTTGGATATTGCCGACCAAGAAACGAAGGAGCGATAGTCCCCGCAAGACGCATGTTTGCGCAAAGAGTCCATGCCTGAATGGACCATTTTTGAGGCGAACCGATGTGGTGGGTCTAGAGGCCTCAGATCGGTTGAGATTATTCAGGAGTTAAGTGAATGTAGATGCTCCGACTTCATCAAATGGGTCCCCTTTTCGAAAAGATGGGCGAGCGTAATAACGCTTTCCGCAATCTCGCCAAGGGATGCGTTTGGCCCACGGAAAGAAGCCGGTCGTGGTTCCTACTATCCGCGAGTATTTTCTAGACTGACTTGAGGCAAACACGCCACCTCAGCTTTCGCCCAGTACGCACGCTCGTTATACCAGCATCATCCGAAAGTTTCTTGCTTTCCTTGGCGACGATGCGGCTGCCGAGCTCCAAGCGCTATCGGCTGAGAGGATCGATGCCTTCATCACGCATGAAGCCGAGGAGGTATTGGCACCGAAAAGTCAGAATTTGAACTTGAGGGCCGCCCTCGGTAAGGCTTTCAAGTGGGACTACATCAAAATCAATGTCGCGAATACGGTTGAGCGTTAGTACGGTGTTGGTGGGAGAGTCCATTGTCGTCATGGATATAGAAGCAACTCAGACGACGAACTTGCGCGAAAAGCGCTTAACGGCTGCGCTTGCGTCAAGTCCTGGCGGTTGCCGGACTGTCGCATCAGGCGGAGGAGGGAGTGGGGAACCGTATGAAGATCGAAATGGATCCTATGTGCCTTCCCCGGAAGGCGTACTCCCTAAATGAAACCCTGGAAACAGCCGTGACCGGCTGGGAACAGTACCTGAGCTCCCCGTCGATGACGAACCGGGAGCGCCTCGTTGAGGCGCTCGACCTGCTGGTCCACCAGCGAGTGCGCGCGGTGTGCGCGCAGTCGGATGTATTGACCTCTCTTAGCGAGGACATTCGCCAGCGCGCTCACGAGCGATTGCTCGGTTATCTCGGGCAGAACCGGAATCTGCGGATGGCTACCTTTGAAGGTGACCGGCCATCGATGGCGGAAGCGATTGAGGCGGTCGTCCGGCGAGTGGTCGGCTATGCCAAGAGCGAGGAACTGCGCGAGCGCACCCGGACCGCACAGTATGAACTCTCCATGGCCGAGGTGCCCGAACTTCCCGCCTACCATCCGAGCCTGAGAAGCGCGATCAGTGATCTGACTGGCGATGAGGTCTTTTCTCTTGCCCGCCGGATCCTGCGTCGGGCCGCCCGTCAGAGGGTATTGCCGCGGGGACACGCCGCGCTGGGGCGTCTCGTCTATCTCGACGGCATTCCTCAACGTGACGTTGCGCGCCGCCTCGGAGTTTCCGAGTCAACCATCTGCCGTTGGCTTAAGTGCGTGCGGTCATTCCTCAGTAATGCGGTGGAGTGCGAGGAATTTGGTCTGAAATAGTTTGCATATAAGTCTGGGTGACACAGACGGTGATGCATCTGGGTGCCGGGGAGCAGCATCTACTCGGCAAAACGCTCTATGTGTTTTGCCGGGCCAGCCGTCGGTGGGAATCTATTCAGTGAGCAGGATCGGAAGGAGGGGGAGCTTTTCGCAAGAGATCTGTGATCTGACTGGAAAGGTTGGATTTTACCTTCTTGATGATTTCCAGGTTTGCGGTCGCATCAAAAATAGCGTCGACGCTTTCATAGGAGCCGCGAGGCTTGATGTACTCGTCGACATTTTTTCGGAAAGCATCCTGGAGGAACTCCGGCACGGAAACCGGGCGATCACGCTCGGTTAGGGATTTTTCTATACTCTCGTATTCGGATCGGCTCAGAGCTTGGGTGAGGGAGAGGACTTTGGCGCCCGAACTTCCGCGGTAGGTGACGGTCACGTCCCAGACCTGCGGGATCTGAGCCCACGCGGCGCGAGCCTTGGAAAGCTGCGAGTCGTCGAGGCCAAAGGCCTCCAGAACAGATGCCGCGATCAGCTCTGCCCCATGCGGGTTGGGATGCACGCCATCGACCGTCAGGATTCTCCGCGGTTTCGGCGTGGCCGAAAACACGGCGAGTGCATCGGCATTCGGATCGGCGAGCAGGCAGTGCTTTTCGGCAGCCAACTTCCGGAGGAAGGCGGTGTAGTCTGTGAGCTTTGCATTGAAGGCATTCTCTGGTTCCTCCATGATGGGCGTGGCGGTGAGGATCATGACCCCGATGTCGGCAGCTTGGGCCTGATCCACGAGGGAGGTCATGTTCCTCTTGTAGTCCTCGAGGGCGACGCCGCGATCCCCGTGCCATACGTCGTTGACTCCGCAACTGATCGTCACCCAATCGGGCTTTTTCTCGAGGACATCTCGGCTTAACCGGGCCAGCATATCCTTGGAGCTGTTTCCACTCACTCCTGCGGGCAGCGGCGTGATCTCGACTCCATTTGCCTTCAAGCCTGCTGCTACTAGGCGCACGTAACCTCCCGGCTGGTTCCAGCCGTTGGCGGTGATGGAGTCGCCGAGAAAAGCGACTTTTTCGCCGCCTTTTAGTGCCAGGGGAGAGTCAGCCGCGCGGGCCGATGCGCAGGCAAAGACGAGAGCGATGGAGAAATGCGCGACGATGCGGATATGGGTAGGCGCGAATGACATTTTCGGATAATGAATCAGTCGTTTCATCACTCAGTACTCAGGCGATCAGTTTTCAACGATACGAGCTTTACCCCATAGTCCGCGGTCCCCGGAGTTGTCCGAGGTGCCGTTCCAAACCAGTTGAGCCGAGCGGGCTTTGCCGTCGTCGCTGTAATCGATAGCGATGTCGAAAAGAATCTCCATGTCCGGATTTGGCTCGATGCCCAGGGCCTTCCACGGGATCATCGCCTCGAGGACATACCCGTCGCCGGTAACATCCTTCACCGCCAGTACCTGGCACATCTTGCTATCTTCCGGATGATCGACGATGTGAATCCGGGCCGGCTCGCTTGCGCCAATCAGTATCTGACGGTCGCTGAAGATCATCGTTCCAGGCGTTGAGATTTCCTTGGCCCCGATGAAAAGCTCCACACCATCGGCACCCCACATTCCTTTGTCATCGCGCAGGTTTTTTAGTGGCGTCGGATCCTTCACCTGGATCAGGAAATAGAGATTCGAGTCATCCCAGCACATGCGGAAGTCTCCACGCAGGTTGGGGTTTGTCTTTCCCATCATCTGTCGGCTGGACTCGATGGGCTCGCCGGGCACCCCCGGCCAGTTGTTGGTTGTGCCATCGATCTGAATGCCGGGAAGCGCCCGCGGTATCGCGATCTTCTTTCCGGCCTGCGTGCCAGCTTTTCCGTTGAAGCGCGGATCCTCGTAGGCATACGGCTTTTCCTTGCCGAGCATTACATCGTAGATGCGTGCATTGGTCTCGCGGCACGCGGCGACCAGTTCCTCGTAGGGTCGATCTGTCACATCGACCAGCCCGGTGTTGTTGCCCTCGCCATTGAAACCCTGGAAGAATCGTCCGGAGATCGCCTGATCCGTGTAGATGAACCATTCCACCCCGACGACAAAAGGCAGCGCGGCTGACTGCTCGACATAGTTGCGATAGGCGGCGCCGCGTTCCTTTTGATCGGCGACCTCCTTGGTTGAGCCGAGACCGCGATCCGAGCAGCTGAAGTACCATTCACTCAGGATGAGCGGCTTGCCTCCGCTCCATTCATTGACCTTTTTAAGAAAGCTCTCCTCGATGGCGTAGGTATAGTAGTTGACGCTGATGACATCGAGATGCTTGCTGGCGATGCGAACCAAATCCTCGTTGTTCGCCGTGTGCGGAGTCCATCGGCTGCCGATCAGCAAGTGATTGGGGTCAAACTTGCGAAAGGTTTTTTCCACCAGCGAATAATAAGTCTCCAGGTAAAGGCGGTAGAACTCCCGCATGTCGGCCGCAGCCACGTCGTTGCGGATGAAAAGAGGCTCGTCCTTGAGAGCATCAAAGCTGGCGAAAGGATTGGCAGGTCCCCAGGCCGAGTTAAACTTTTCGATGGTGCTGTATTTTTCCTGGAGCATTGAAACCAGCTTTGCCTTGGCTGGCGACTGGCTGGATTTCAGCCTGGGAATGACCTTGGGGAGATTTTCAAGATGCTGCTCGTTTCCCAGGAAGTAGCCGATCAGCAGCGGGTCATTGGCGCGTGGGGTCACTTTCTTTGCAAATGCCGTCTCAAGAGCTGCCTCCACTCCTGGGGCAAAAGGGTCCATCAACTCGGCTGCGCCCAGGTTCTCCGGCAGAACAGGGATGGCATCCCTTTTGCCCAAAGGTAAAAAGCCAACTCCCGGAAAATTGCGCGAGCGCATGGCTTCCGTGTTGGCTGAGAACGCCCCGGCACTGTTAAACCCCCACATCTTCAGCCGGGGAATGATCTGCGCGGTCCAGTCCTCAAGAGTGAAGGGCTTTTTGAATTTCCTGATCCAATTTGCCGCAAAAAAAGACATGATGCCCATCGAAGGTTTTCCGTCGCGCCAGGCGGTGGCAAACTCGCCTGTTGGCTCAGGCAGCCATTCAAAGATCTTTTCGCGACCCTTGACGAGGGTGTGGTCATCGGTGCTGGAAATGCCGCACACGCCCAGGTGAAAAAACGCGTTGCCCTCGGGGGTGACGAGTATCTGCCGGTCACCGACTTTTTGGACGTGAAAGAAACCCGTCTTGCTGAGGTGAAGCTGCTCGCCGCTTCCCGCCAGACCACCGTAGATATCCTGATCGCCTGGGGGAACGAATGCAGCCAGGGCGAGAGCTTCCTTCGCCGCATCTGCCTCCAGTTCCTCGTCGCGCGTGACCTTGCTTGCGAACTCCTTCCTCGCACTCTGGCCATATCGATCGATGAGAAACTTCCGAGGTTCATCCGAGTTCACTTTCGCGCTTTCCGTACTTCCGTCGAAGGGGCCAACTTCCAGAAGGAAGGTCGATTTCCCAGGGTTTGTTGCAAAGGTAAAGTTCAGGATGTACATGAAAACGGGCCAGTTGAACGCCCGGTTGTCCTGCACCTGTTGATAATCAGCGGGAGTCTTGATGGAGAACCCGTCGCCCATCGCGTCGAGGAGATTGAACTGCTTTGCCGTACCTTGTGCGATGATCTGCTTGTCAAAAGTCTCGGGGAAGGGCTGCAACGCTGCGGAGCCAATGGAAAACTTTCCGCCTTGCTTGAAATTTACCGGGATCTTCGTCGCAAAGGTAAACCCGAGCGCGTTCGTCGGCACGCCGGAAAAGGAGCACGCGATGGTTCCATTCCCTCGGGATAGATCCATGGTGAATTCTCCTCCGCTCGGATAACGGGCGACGATCTTTTCGGTTCCCTCGAGTTCCACCGATGGCTTCTCTCCCTTATAATCGGTCGGTCCCATTCTGAGACCCGGCACGGGCAGGGTGAATTTCCCCATAGACCCGGCATCGATGACCACTCCTTCCGCCGAAGCGGACAAAGTGACTTTGGTATCGCTGGCGACTGCGGGAAGGGAAAAGAAAAGGAGACAGGCAAGGGAAAACGTTAGCGCTGGTTTCATGGGATTTTTCTAGGGGATGAATGATCTCTGCCCGGGCGCGCTGATGGTCTTTGCCGCCCGGTCGTCGGAGGGAGGGAGTTGGAGGCCGTCTGCACTGCGGCCTCCCCGGGATCAGGCACCTCAGGGAAGTGGTAAGTGAGCAGAACGTCTCTATGAAAGAACATTATATCCCGGTTTTTTGGTCCGGGATCCATGCTGGCTGAACTACGCGATGCGTTTGTTGCGGCGTGAGCGTAGCACCAGGAACAAGCCCGCTCCAATCAACAACGCGGTTGTCGAAGGCTCCGGAATTACGACCAGGTTCAGCCCGCTCGCCTGAAAGTACGCTGATTTTCCGCCGCCCAGGTCATAGGCATTGGAAATACCGATATTGGAGACATTGGTCAGGCTGACCGTGGCGGAGCCATTGATGAGCGCATAAGTGCCCGAGGCTGTCGCGGAGGAAAGCCCGACGAGATCCGCCACGCTGAAGCCGCCGAAGGTCACGGAAGCCCCGTTCACGGTCAGGGTGTTTGTCAGGCTGAAGACAAACTTCGCGCCGGACTGCAAGGCAAGGGAGCCGCCGATTGTCCCATCGCCACCGATGGATGCTCCCGAGTTGACCGTGACAGCGCCTGTTGCGGCGGAACTGTCTCCTTCAATGAGCAGCGTTCCGGCTGAGACTGTTGTCGTGCCATTATAGGTGTTCGTGCCGGTGAGGACCCATTTTCCGTTTCCCGCCTTGATCAGGTTTAGCGTAGTGGCTGATCCATTGGTGATGGCTCCGATGGAATTTGATGCCGTGCTGCTGCCCTGAAGCGTGAAGTTTTTGACTCCGCTGCTTGCGCCGGCAATCCCGTTGCTGACGATCAGCGCCCCACTGCCGTCGGCCTGCAGGGCGGAGGCGGAGGAGTTGATCTGGAACGTCTTGGCTGTGGTTTCGCCGGAACCATTGTAGATCAGGCTGCCGCTGTCCGCCGGCAGGCTGCCTAGCTTGATGGATCCGCTTCCGAGGTTGGTATTGATGGAGCCCACTTTAATGGCTCCGCCGCGGATGACGGTGCCTCCGCTTGAGGTATTGGTTCCGGTGAGTGTGAGCGTTGTTGTCCCCGTTTTTGTCACGCCTGACGATGCGCCGACTCCTGTGATATTGTTTGCAAACGTATAGTCTGAAGTCTGGGCGAAGGTCAGCACCGTGCTGTTGTCATTCAGATTCACTGCGCCCGTGCCCAGTGAGCCTGCGGTGCCTCCCAACGTGAGCGAGCCGCGTACGTCCGTGGTGCCGGAGTAGGTGTTGGCACCGGTGATGGTTTTGGCTCCTCCACCCCAGATCCAGAGATTGGCCGTTCCACTGATGACCCCGTTCAGGGTCAACGCACCGCGGGAAACCATGATCTGCTGATTGCCGGAGACCGCGAGGTTCGCGTTCATCGTCACGTAGGGCAGATTCGAACTGCTCACCGAGCCGACATCGATCAGGAAATTTCCCACCGTCCCTGCTCCGGCAGACGACCCGTAGCTCGTACTGGTGCCGCTCAGCGTGATGGTCTGTCCGCCCACCGTCGAGCCAATGGTGATGATGTTTGCGCTATTGGTATTCGCGTAGTTGAAGAAAAGCGTGTTTCCCGTCTGGTTTCCATTGAGGCTGACGGTGAATGGTGAGGTCACGGTGGATCCCCCCGCCACGAAGACGAGATTGTCAGTGGCTGAGGTGCTGGTTTGAAACGCTCCGCCGCCTCCGCCGGTGGAATCGGTGTTCCAGAAATTGCTTGTGCCCCAGGTTCCCGTCGGCACATCACCCGCTCCCGCCGTCGTACCATTCGTGTCCCAATAAAGATTCGTCGCCGATGCGGAAGCCATCGCAACTGCCAGTGCGGCCAGGGTGCTGAGTACCGGTTTCGTCTGCGCGAGGGGAGCACCGCTGTGTCCGGTGCATGACTTTTTGGCGGTGGATAAGGTGGTGTTCATCGAATGCGAGGGAGGTTGGGGTTGCTAGGGTTACCAACTAGGCCTCTCCTCGCGATGCGACAAGGTGCGTGGCGCTTACCAGTTAACTAGAGGGTCATCGTTGTCGGCTGGATCTTAATCTGGAAGGAACCAGCAACAGGGGGAGTTTTGAAAAGCACCTTGCTCTTGAAAGAGAAGCCATTCATTCCCCCATTGCGATAATCGACCAATCCCTGCCAGTCTGCCGGCATATCGAGCGAAACCGCATCTCCCGTGGGGGCGGCAAAGACAAACACTCCTTTAGCTCCGTCGACCAGATTCGGCGAGCCGGAAATGTCGGGAAAGGTTTTCGGAGTCTGATTGCCGAAGGCGTAGCGACCTCCCAGCACGAACTCTGTGCGGATGAACATCGAGAAAAACAACCCGGCGGCATCGGCCGGAAGATTTCCATATGTGCAGGTGACCTCTCCGGGCGCGCTGACTTCATACCGGAACGTGGCCCCAGATTTGAATGAGACTGACACCTCGGTCTCGGTGCTGCTTGTGATCTCGGGTTTTTCCCGTTCGGAGGCCGGTTTGCCCTGGATGATCAACTGAGGCAGTTCCATCGTGATCGACCCAAGCGCCGTTTCCATGTGCAAGCCGATCTTTGTCGGATTCGCCTTGGGATTATCATTGAACGTCGAGAGGGCGATATCGTCGGCGGCCAGGCGGGTCATGGCTGCCGCACACAACAGGATGGAAGCGAGGAGGAGTTTCATAATCTGGAATTCATGGACGGAATATTTGGACACGGCCAGTAAGAGGATCGATTTGCAGAGTGGCAAAGTTGGCACCTTGGGCGACGGAACGGTCGCCCTCCATCACCAACGTCAGAAAGCTGTTGTTCCTGGAAAGCGGATCGTTTCCGGAGGCCGGAATCGCCGAACCATCGGGCTTGAAACGCAAGGCGACAAAGGGCGGGTTTCCATAACCCCCGACGCGGACCGGCGATGTCTGACTGGTCATGGTCAGCATGCCGGATTGGGTGGTGTCCGAGGAAAAGATGACAGGGCTGGAAAGATACCGGGGGCGCGTGAGAGGATTCGCCGATGCGCCATCGATCACGTAGGCCTGAACGGCCCGCCAGACCTTGGGCGAGGCGGATGGTGATTCATTGAAGTCCGGGAGCTGAAAAAATCTCACCTCCACCGGAAGGTTGCGCGAGATTGCCATCTGTCGGGCGTAGCCGAGGAGATCGCTGACGGCCAGGCTTTCCGATCCCAGCTTGGAAGCCCGGAGAGTGCCGATCATCCCTGGCAATGTCAGTGCAGCCAACAGTGCGACGATGGCCATAACCGTCAGCAACTCGACGAGGCTGAAGGCGCAGGCGCGTCGATCCCGCATAAAGACGCCGTCGGTTCCGCTCATGGGGCAAACTCCCTCGCATTAATGACCCGTGTTTTGTAAAGTTTCCCAAGCGCGGTTTGCTCCCCCGGTTGCGCATAGTCGGGGATGCGCTGGTCGTTTGGATCGATGTAACGCTCGATAATCTCAGCTCCCCGATCCTCGGCTACGACACGATCGACGCCCTCCCGCCACACAGTAGGGTCGCTCCCCTTGATTTTCTTTAGGCTTTGCGCACGGTAGTGAATTGTAAAGGTGTTCGATTTCGTGGTGAGCCGGGGATAAATATCTGCATAGGGTTTTTCTCGGCTGTTGTCTCCGGTGAGCCGCCGGGTATCCCAGTAGGTGGACATGCTGGAGTACGACGGCGCGTCAGATGGCACCAGATGGATGCTGCAAATCTCGGCCGCCGATCGAAAAATATCGGGATCGACCGTGAGCCCGTAAGCCTTTGGATTAAACCTTCGAGCAAACCCTTCCAGGGTTTTGTCGGCATCGACGTCTTTACGGAAATAGACGTTCGAAGGTGCCTGACTTGGAGCGCCGGAGGTCTTGTAGGTATCGGCTTTCGCGTCGGGAATGGAAAGCAGCTTCTCGGACTTCAGGACGGCCCGGACGGCGGTATCCCTTGTCAGGTAGGTGAAGGGAACCATCTGGTAGTTCATATTCACCCGGCCAGCGGTCGAGAGCGGCTCGCTGATGGCGTAAGGTTCAACCACCGGCATGTGAAAGAGATCCAGAAAGAGGTAATCCGGCGGCTGCCCGGCACTCGATGCGCCCGTGACATCGCGATCCTTGTTCCCTGCATGAAGGCCGGTGGGATCAGGTCGAAAGAGAAGTGTTTGCCACGGTCGATTCGTGAGCACTCCGGTCGGCAGCGAGCCAAACGTGACCGGGGAGGGAATGAGCCGGTTGGGCGAGAAATATGTCGGCCCGGGATCGACGCCGGATTGGAAGTCGATTCCGAAGTAAGGCTGGTAGGTGCCCTTGCCAATATCGCCCTCGTCCGCCTTGTTGATGTAGGCTCCGTCCTGCTGGTTGGCGATCCCGTTGTCCCAGTCGCCCACGAGACCGGGTGCCTGAAAGACCCCGCTGTGAGATGGGACGATCGTGTCCCGTACCGAGCTCCAGCCATATCCGATATAGGGGGATTCGCCGCTCGCATTGGGGTCGGCGCCGTTGATGGTATACTGGTCGCGGTAGCTAGTGTAAGCAGGGCTGCTGACATTGGCCAGCTTGCCCCCGGTGCCTCCGTAAAACGGATAGTTGTTTCCGGCGCGCAGCATGTGGGCAAAGCGCTGGCTAGTATTATTGAAGTATTCATGCGCAGCGAAAAGATTGTCCGAAGGCTTGACCTCCTCGCGCGCGGCAATGAGGCGGATGTCGCCGGGCGTCGCGACGACGCTGCGGACCACATCCGTCTTTGAAACAAAGGGATACGCGCGATTTCCCCCGTCGATGCGTCCCCCGCCCAGGAACTTGCGGTAGTTTACGACCGATTTGGTGCTGTCGTTCGAGTTCTTGACCTTGTCTGGAGCAAGGGAGGGCGCCGGGAAGGGGGAACTGCCAGATGAAGGAAAGGTTATCGTCACGGTCTGCACCAGCTTCCCGATGACTTTTCCGCTGGAGTCCAGCGCATGGATCTCCACCTTCACGTCGCCTCCCGTGAAGTTGAAGGTCCCATTTGCCGTCATGTCGCTGGCCTGGCCAGTGTATCCAGTGATCGCGCTGATAAATGGGTAGGAGGAATTTGTCAGCTGACGGAACCCGACAATGCCGCCGAAGTAGGTGTCGCCAGCCACGCTGAGATCATTGACTCTCCCGGTGAAAGCGCTTGCGGGGAAGCCCATGGAAACCGGATTGCCCGACCCGCTGTCCCACTTGAATCCGTCGAGTCCGCTGATTTTAACGGTGAACCACGGCCGGGCTTGCACCAGTCCCAGCGAGGGATCGAAAAACTGGACAAAGAAACCGGCCTGTACGCGGATCTTGCCGGGTTCGACGCGGGGGATCACGTTTCCCTTTGCATCCGTCGTGTCGGTGGGATTTGTCGTGTTGTCAGCCGTGCCGATAAAGACCAGCGATACGCTCTGCACGGTGGGAAAACGTCCGAACCCTCTCGTATGGGTCGTGGAATCCACGATGGGAATGACCTGTCCGACTCCGCCATTGTAGGCATCGAATTTCTGTGTGTATTTGCCTGCATCCGTCAGGGTGCTGTCCCGGAGATTTGTGCAGCGGATATAGTCAAACATCTCGGTCAGGATCTGGTTGCGGTCGTTGCCATACTTTGCCGCGAATGATCCGCCGAAGCCTGGAATGTCCTGCGACGTCAGGCTCCTCAGATACTCAAGCAGCATGCGATTGCGTCCCAGCCCGTCGACCGAGGGTGTCGCAGGCAGGTCGGTGGTGGCATCGTTCGGGTCCTGCCGGGTGAAATAATAACGATATGGGACGCCGAGGTCGTTTCGCATGGTGGAGCAGAAGGCAATCAGCTTGTCAAAGGCCGTACGATGCGTGGCATCATCGGAGGCGCTCAGCGGCCACATGCTGATGCGCGGCTGATTGAAGAGGTTCACGTCCGGCGCACGACTGCTGGCGGTGAGGAAGAATTTGTTTTGCTCCAGAGTGTCCTGGTTGATGACTGCGGCATTATTTTGTTCACGTTCACCGGATGCCAGGATCGGCTTGAAGACGATCTCGTCGATGCTTGCGTAAAGGCGGTCGGGGTCCGGGTTGAGAGCCCCCGTGGCTTTTTGCGTGCCGCCTTCCGACCCGCCGCCCGTGATGCGCGGGGTGATGGAGTAGATCTGATTCGCGGTCAGGTTCTTGAAGACCGTGCTGAGCGATGTCATTGCGGGATGACCGGGGTAGCGCTGGTACTCATGCTGGGCAGGCTGATACACGGCCAGGTTAAAGTCATCCGTGCTGTACGCACGAGGCGTATCCGTGAAGACGCCTTCGGAAGAGGTGTTTATGTTCAGTTTGCAGGTTTCATCATCTGCCCAGAAGGCGATACGCCCGGTGATGGGATTTGCATCGGTTGCTCCAGCCACCACGGCCTTGGTTCCTCCTGTGTCGGACTGAGGGGCGACGACTGTGCCGTCGGCCAGTACGTAGAGCCAACGCACCGGCATGGGGGCGGGATTACTCCCGGTTCCTACCGCGATCGGGGCATCCGGGCTAATGTCAAAGCCCTCGACGTTGCCTTTGGCTCCGGGATCGAGGATGGGATAGATCGTCTTTGTCCCGGAAGTCATCGGCTGATTCAGGTCGGTAAAAATGGCGGTCTGGCTGGCCCAGTCGGACGGAACTTTTTCCGTGTCCGAGTACGGGTCGAATGCGCCCGTGCCTGTCATCGCGCTGGAGGTAAAAAGTTTGTACCAGCTCGCGGGCTTGCCTGCCGCATCGTAGGTGCGGATCATTCCGGGCTGGGAGGCCCAGGCCATAGGTGCCCCCGTGTTGTCCACGCCTCGGGTTCCCGCATTGATCTGTCCGATTGCGAGATTTACGGCTGATTGTGCGAGGAGCCTCGACGAGGCTCCCTCCGCATAGGATTTGGAAGACTGCAGTTCCGTATGCACGGTCGAGAAGAACGCGAGCGCAAGAGCGGCAAGGAAGACGAGGCTTGCGAGGACGATCACCAGCGCCATGCCGCAGCGCGGATCGTGCCGTTTTGCGTTGAGCGGTAATTGCGCGTTCATCAGGAACTCCATTTCGCTCCCGGCAGGGGAACCTTTGTGCGGAAGACACGATAGCCGATGTTCCTTGCGGACAGGCGGCGTTCCAACTCGGCGATGTCTTCCTCCAGCTTTGCTTCGGACGAGGAATCAAGGAAGAGTCCGTCCAGGCCGACATCCGGTGCGGTGGCGGGATTGCCGAGGCGCTGTGCGGAAGGCTCGTCTATCACGACCATGGCGACCTCCACCAGCGGCGGAAGCTGATGGGCTGTCGCTGGCTGAGGGCTGGATGTGGCGTCCTTCATCGAGTCATATTCGTAGCCGGAAACCAACGGCGAGGCGCTTCCATCGAGGCTGGAGACTTGCGGCAGGATGACGAGCGCGATGACGTTCTCGGCGATCTGATGGACCGGCGGATCGCTCGATGCCAGCGGGCCGGTGAACCATGCCGTCGATCCCGTGTCGGCATAGACCGAGAGATTCTGCGTCGGCTGGAAAAACTGCATGAGACGAAATCGATGGCGCGTGGCTGGCTTATTCGATCCCAGGGAGTCCAGGAACGCCGGACGGAGCGGATCTGCGCCGTACTGGATGAAGAACCCTGTCGAGTTCAGAGCGGAATCCAGATGCTCGAAGCTCGCCTTGTTGGAATAGCCCAGCGGAGCCTGAAAGAAGACAGCTTGTGTCACCTGGCCCGGGACGAGCGCCTTGCCCGTGACAAACTGAAGATCCGAGTTCCTCCGGTAGCGTGTCGGATTCGCCAGGTCGTCGTAATCATAATACGTGTTAAGTGTAGCCTGTCCCAGCGTGCGGGTGAGCGTGTCAAACGCAGCCCGCGCTCCCTGGATCGCCTCCACCCGGGAGTTGGTGCTACGCCATGCGTTGGTGGTCTGCTGGGTGATGCCGAAGATCACGACCATGATGATGGCCATCACCGCCGTCGCAGCTAAAAGCTCGATGATGGTGAATGCCCGTCCTGCGTTCTCTTGTCGCCGAGAGACGCCGGGCTTGAGATCGGTTCCTGGATGCTGACATCTCACAACGAATCGACGGGCTTCGGCAGGATCACGGAGCAGGTGTTCGTCAGAGAGGGCTGGTTGCGGCTGGAGATGCGGATCACCACGCGCTGGGCTGCGGCCATGGGTGACAAATCCGTCGGCGCTGCCACCGATGCCGTGAAGACGCGGCGCTGGTCTCCCTGCCCGTCCACCGGGATGCCGCGTTCATCGAAATAGTAGTTGGTAGCCGACAAATTGGAAGCGTCTGTACGCAATACTTCCGCGGTGATTACACTAAGGATTTCCGATTGCGTGGTGGTCGACATCGCATCCCGGAAGGTGGATAGACCCACCGGGATTAGCCCCATCACACCCAGCATCGCAAACGAAACGATTCCGATGGCTAGTACTGCCTCGACAAGGCTAAACGCTCCACGCCCTAAACGGCGGCAGGTGTCTTTTTTTTGCTGCGGGCAAAATTGCATGGGGGTGTCAGGTAGGTTATCGTGACGAACTGTTGTCGACAATACAGTCTTGGGTGTCGGTCTGTTGGACGGTTTACCGATACCTTCTTTTCCGCCATTCCGCTAATTACGAAATGCTTTCCAGTTAACCTGGGGTCTTGACGTTCATCGAACCTCGAGGACGGCCGAAAGGACGTTCTCCGAGTCTCCTCCCACCATCACGTCGAACTCCCCGGGTTCGACGATGAACTCGAGGTTTTCGTTGTGATACCCGAGCTCCGTCTTGCCGACGTCAAATGTTACCGTCACCGACTCGCCGGCTTTGATAAAGACTTTCTGAAAACCCTTCAGTTCCTTCGTCGGTCGCGTCACCTGGCTCACGTGATCCCGAATGTACATCTGGACAATTTCGGAGGCGTCAACGAAGCCCGTATTTTTGACGCAGACGGAAACAGATGTTGTGTCGTCCATGGAGATCCAGGGGGACGAGAGCGTGATCCCGGAGTATTCGAATGTGGTGTAACTTAACCCATGGCCGAAGGGAAAGAGCGGAGTCGATGGGCTTCGGTGGTACTTCTTCCGGGCGCTCGGTTTATGGTTGTAATAGACTGGCAGTTCCTCAGCCAAGCGAGGGAATGTCACCGTTGTTTTTGCGGATGGGCACACGTCCCCGAAGAGAATCTCGGCCAGAGCCGTGCCTCCCTCATGCCCGGGATACCAGGCGCAGAGAAGGGCGTCGCTTTGGCGGGCGATTTTTTCCACCGTATGAGGACGTCCCTGGACGAGGACCGTGACCAGCGGTTTGTCCAACGCGTGCAACCTTTTCACCAGGGCCGCCTGGGCACCGCCGAGGTCGATATTTCCCCGGTCAATGCCTTCTCCGCAATCAATGTCGTCGATTCGAGTGTCGTCGGCGATCGCCTGTCCACCCTCGGTGTATTGTGTATCAAATGGACGTGCGCTGGACCCGCCGACACAGACCACGATCACATCGGCCTTGCTGGCTGCCTCGATGGCCTTTGCAATCCCGGCCTCGGAGGGGTCGGTGATGCCGCAGCCACGGGCATAGTCCACGAATATTCCGCGAGCGGCGGCGGCCGTCTGTATTCCCTGGAGGATGGTCACCACATTGCTGGTGTCCTGGTAGCAGACGTAGTCACCGATCTGGTTGTAGAGATTGTGAGCGTTGGGTCCGATGACGGCGATTTTTCGTATTCCGTCAGCCTTCAGGGGAAGGATCCCATCGTTCTTCAATAGCACGATGCCTTCTCTTGCGGCCTGCAGGTTAAGCTCCCTGTGTTCACGGCAATGTACGCGAGCACTTTTTTCCGGATCGACATAGGGATTCTCAAACAGCCCCAGCAGAAACTTGATGCGGAGAATACGTCGGACCGCCTCGTCAATCTGTGGGACGGTGATCCGTCCGCGTTCCAGAGCGTCGGGCAGAAAGTTGAAGGCATCGTCGCGCAGGCTTTGCTCGATGCCGGCGTCCACCGCCTGGGCGGCGGCCTCAGCCATATCCTGTGCGGTGAAATGATAGTTAAAGAGCTGGTCGATGCCGCACCCATCCGAAACGACGAATCCCGGGAAACCCCAGTCCTCCTTCAGGAGATCAGTCAATAAATACCTGTTGCGATGGATGGGGATGCCATCCATCTCCGTGTAGGATGCCATCACCGACATTGCCCCTGCGCCAATGGCTTTCTTGAACTGCGGAAGGAACCGCTCGTGAAGCTCCTGCCTGCCGCAGTGAACGGGACCGTTGTGCTGGCCGCCCTCGCTTGAGCCAAAGGTGGCAAAGTGCTTGAGCGTTGCCATGGCGGATGAGTCAGCCGTGTAGTCGCCAGCATGCATGCCGGAGACGATCTGCGCTCCCAGTTCCCCGGTGAGGTAGGCGTCTTCCCCCAGAGTCTCCTCCACCCGGGACCATCTCGGGTCTGTTGCCAGATCAAGCACGGGAGAGTAGGACATGTGCGTGCCCTCCGAGCGAAGCTCCGTGCCGATCACTCTGCCCACGCGGTACATGAGATCCCGATTCCATGAGGATGCGAGGCCGATGGCCGCCGGGAATACCGTGGTGCCGAGACCTGCCACTCCATGAGGGCAGTTGGCCGCGAGGAGCGCGGGTATGCCGAGACGGGTATGCTCCACCAGATGGCGCTGGATGGCGTTGGCCAGTTCAGCCGCCTCACGTGGGCTGAGCCCGTCCTCACGCGACACCCCGCTCCATGGATCGGCGCGTTGTACCGCCGAGAGTGTGCCGATGCCGTTTTGCGCCTTGGAGAAAAACTCGTCCGAGAGCTGGATGCAGCGGTCTTTCCCTCGCACGTAGCACTTCCACCCCGCGAGGTTCTGGTTCATCTGAGCCAGCTTTTCCTCGATGGTCATCATGGACAAAAGTGCGCTGATTCGTTCATCGAGAGGAGCGTGGGGGTCGCTATAGTTCATGCAGTGTGTCGTCAGTTTGGAAATATTCCCGATGGCGGGGCCGCAACGGGAACTGACTGCTCCGACAGAGCGACGCGCATTCAGACCCAGCGTGACATCGGCTTCCCGCTCATGGATGCATCATTCTTGTTTTCGGGAACCAGGCCGGACAGACCTAATATGATTACCAGTTAACTTTTGTCGGTATTTGCTCCGTCCTGGTCTGTCTTCTTGCTAAGGTTTTCCGGCATGAAAGCACCGCGTCGCATCGAGATCCCTTCCTTTCCCAAGAACAAACGCGTGGCCGTGACGACCAGCTTCGACGACGGGCACACTCATGACCGACGAATCGTGGGAGCCTTCAATGAGTGGGGACTGAAGGGAACCTTTAATCTCAACTCCGGCCTCCTGAGACGGGAGGGAACTCCCTCTCCCGACGGGGCCCGCAGCTATCTCGATGCGTCGGAGGTCGCAGACCTCTACCGGGGGCACGAGGTTGCCATCCACACGGCGACACATCCTCATTTGCCAAGGCTGGATGCCTCGCAGATCGCCCTTGAGGTGTTGGAGGATCGAAAGGCTCTGGAGGATCTCGTTGGCTACCCGGTACGAGGGATGGCTTATCCCTATGGAACCTATGACCAGAGAACGATCGATCTGCTGCGCTCCCTGGGAATAGTCTATTGCCGCACGTGTGAAAACGCGGAGCCATGCTTCCCGCCGAAAGACCCTCTTGCCTGGCCGGCGACCGCGCACCAGTACGCCGCCGGACCAAGCGTGCCGGAGAGATTTCAGCATCTCTATGACAACTCTCGGCGGGGAGGGGTCTTTTTCATCTGGGGTCACGGTTTCGAGTTTCACGACCGCAATGACTGGGAGGCGCTTGAGCGCATCTATCGTCCGCTATCTGGAAAACCTGACGTTTGGTACTGCACAAATATCGAACTCTGTGACTACGAGGATGCGCGGAAACGCCTGGTGATCGCCGCCAATCGCCGAACCGCTTTCAACCCCAGCGGACTTGCTATTACCATTCTGGTCGACGGAGTGGTGATGGAAGTACCGCCGGGAGCGACTCGTTCACTAATATCTTCCGAAAACACATAGTCTGAGAGGTTCGCTGCATTGCAGGGTGCTCGCGAAGCGCGAGCCCTCTGCTGCTTCGCCTTAATTCGAGGAGAGCCCGAACAACTCCCGATATCTCTTCGCGGCTTCAGGCATCTTGGTCATGCCTTTGCCTTCCGGCCAGGGAAAGAGCATGTGGTCTCCATCGGGAGCATTTACATCGAAATAGCAGTGAAAGTAGACGTTGTTTTCCGGGTTGGTAATGAACTCATGCATCTGCTCGATAAAGTACGGGTTGTCCCGCCCGCCATGCTTTCCGTAGACGAGTCCCCACTCACAGATGGCCAGAGGCTTGTTGCCATGCTCCCTGGCAAACTTCACCCAAAAGGCTAGTCCGTCACGCCCCGGTAGGTCGGACAAAAGGTTTTCCTTCCAGCTCTTTTCCCGGCGTATCTGGATTTCCTCCGGTGTCGCATCCTCCGGCAGGGGGTAGATATCCGGTATCCATGCCTGATCGTACACATCGAGCCCGACGAAATCGACATACTCGTCGCCGGGCCATGCGGCAAAAGCCTTGCTGCCTCGCAGTCCGATGGTCGGGTTCCAGCAAAACTGCAACTTCTCCGCTCCTGGCACGGCTCGCATCGTCTTGACGATCTCCCGCCAGTACCCGGCGAATGCCTCGGGATTCTTCCCCGCGCGCCAGGTGTACCAGCCGCCATTGAACTCCCAACCCGGGCGCAAAATGGTATTGCCTAAGCCGTTCTTCACCAGATTCCTTGCCAGAGCCTCGAAGTGCGCATCGTAAGCGCCGGCGGCTCCCTGCTCGAGTGAGACTGGTTCTCCCGCTCCGGAGCCAGTTTTGGGTCCGTCACCTTTCCACGGTCCGACGAGCATCGGCACGCTTAGCACTAGGCGCCGGCCAGGAACTGCATTGACCCATTGTCCCCAGGGTTTCAAGATCCAGTCTCCTCCTCGCATGAGGTCCCAGGAGTCGAAAGGCAGAAACTCCTCCGCCCAAATGACCGATCGATTAATCCATCTGCTGTAGGCGTCGAAGTACCCCTCGCTGAGTCGTTTCACGCTCCCTTCGACCACGGTATACGGCGGAGCTTCATTGTTGCCCAGCTGAAGGTGAGCGGGAGCTTCGGCCTGCAAGGCTGGGCTCGACAGGAATGCCATGAGACCGGCAAGGGCGACACTCGGAATCAGGGGGGGATGGGCGGGCATGGTTTTCTCTTGAACCACTAAGTCAGTTTATCTTACAGGTCAAAAGCCTCCCTGCTTTCCAGTTAACCTTTATGCCCTCCATTACACTCCGGGAACTCGCGGCCCTGGCCGGGTGCTCGCATGCCACTGTTTCCCTCGCCCTCAGGAAGCATCCCCGCATCTCGGCGGAGACTCGCGAGCGAATCCTCAAGCTGGCCCGGGAGACGGGCTACAGCCGCGATCCCGTGGTTGCGTCGCTCATGACCCAGCTACGCACGACGAAGCGAAATCGCAGCTTTGAAAAAATCGCCCTGCTTTCCTACTGGGACACGCCGGATGCGTGGCGGACCTCTCCGCACGACACCACCGGATTTCAGGGCGCTTGCTCTCGAGCTGCGGAGCTTGGCTATGAGATTGAGGAGTTTTGGGGCAAGGCTCCGGGCATTACTTCGCAGCGGTTGAGCAAGATCCTGCATACGCGCGGCATCCGCGGCCTGATCGTTGGTCCTTTGCCCAGGCCCTGGGGACACGTTTCGTTGAACTGGACTCACTTTGCCGCTGTGGCGATAGGTAATACTGTGGTGCGTCCCGGCTTGCACCGGGTCATTCACTCGCAGTCCCAGGGAATGAGCCTCGCTCTGCGATCACTCAAGCATCAAGGCTACGAGCGCATCGGATTCACCAGCCTGATCGACCAGAGCCGTCGCGTCAACCAGGGCTGGCTCGCCGCCTATCTCCTCCACTCCTTCGAGCAGCCAGCGAAGCTTCGCGTCCCGCCGCTGATCCTTAAGTCCTGGAACCGGGAGGAATATCGTCGCTGGCTGGAAAAGCATAAGCCCGACGCCATCGTGAGCAATTACGATGTCCCGCTTCATTTCCTTTCCGATCTCGGCCTGCGCGTCCCGGAGGATATGGCATTTGCCTCGCTCGACCGCATGCACGAGACCGACCCTTACGCCGGAATCGATCAACTGCGAGGCAAGATGTTTGGAGCGGCGGTTGATCTGTTGGTCTCGCTGATTGAGGGCAACCAGTTTGGGTTGTCGGAGCATCCGAAGATTGTCCACTTCGAGGGAGTGTGGAAGGCGGGTCCGACAGTGAAAAAGAAGATAGCCGTCAGCTGATAATTCACGTCCTTCAGATTAGGTTAACTGGATAGCACCGTCGCGCTGGTTTTCGGCAAAGGGACGTTCAAAGGTGCTGCTCATGCGTACCTCTATTGTCGAATCGCCGCCCAATCTCCAGGGCGGGAGAGATCTCGTCGTCCGAGCGGGGGCGACTGAGACCCATACCGGGATCATCCAGGCCGCAATCGACAAATGCGCTGCGGCGGGCGGCGGCCGGGTGGTGTTGACTCCAGGCGACTATTGCGCCGGTACGATCATCTTGCGAAGCAGGGTCACGCTTCATCTGGAAAAGGGGGCGATTCTTTCTGGAACCTCGGACGTAAGCGCGTACCTGCAAAAGACTAGTCAGCAGGGTGCCCGGATCGTGGGAGGCTCAGCGACAGCCCTGCTTTTCGCGGAGAACGCAGACAACATTGCCATCACCGGGGAGGGCATCGTCAATGGTAACGGCTCGTTTTTTTGGGAAAAACTGGAGACACCACATCCCTGGGTCGAAGAAGCCAGGCGCTTCGGAAAATGGGTGCCCGCCTTTGACTACAAGGCAAAACCGCGTCCGCGTGCGCTGATCCTTTTTGCGAACTGCTCCAATGTGCGGCTGGAAGGATTTCGGATTCAGAACTCGCCGGCATGGACAATTCACCTGCTGGCCTGCTCCAGCGTGGTCGTGCGAAGCATCGTCCTGAGGGGAGTCCTGCACGGGTGCAATACGGACGGACTGGATCTCGATGGTTGCAGCGACGTACTGGTGGAAGACTGTGATATCTTTACGGGCGACGATGCGATCTGCCTCAAGAACACCAACACCTGGGGGTTGAAGCGCCGCTCGCACGACATTATCGTGCGTCGCTGCCGTCTGCGCTCCACCACGCATGGATTCACCGTTGGCACCGAGACGCAGGATGACTTTGAGGACATCTCGTTCACGGATTCGCAGATCGAGCAGGCAGGGGAATATCACACTCTCACCGGCATCGGCCTAAGCATCCTCGACGGCGGGGCGATTCGCCGGATGCACATTGCGAATGTTTCAATCTCGGATGCTGTAGGCGCCATCCAGATCCGGCTCGGGAATGAAGGCCGCGGCCAATCGGTCAAGGTACCGGGGGAGATTCGGGACATCACCTTGGAAAATGTCACCATACGACGCGCGCACGGAAACTCGCTCATCGCCGGGCTGCTGCACCATCCGCTGCAGAACATCATCCTTCGCAATATCAGCCTGGAGTTCGTCGACTTCGCAAATCCCGCGAATATCTCGGCAGGGTTTCCGGAGATGGAGTCCGAGTTTCCGCCCAATACGACGTGGAGGTTTCTCCCCGCCTTCGGATTCTACTGCCGCCATGTCGACGGACTGGAGCTGACCAATGTCACCATCCTGCCTGGAGCGCAGGACGACAGGCCCGCGCTGGCGCTGAAAGATGTCCGCTCCCTGCATTGTGAGAGCTTCGACGCGGCGGAGTATATCCGTCTCCCGGGCGAGGAGTAACCCCGTACCGATTTCGTTCTGCCGTCCATTTTTTTGAGTTCTGGCATCGCGCTGGAGCTCGCGCGCCATCACGCGCTGAATCAGCACACATCCTATGACTATCGAAACGTCTCTCGGTTCGCTCCGGCACACTCCGCCTTGTGTCTGGGAGGACAAGCCCTCCGATTGCCAGGACCTCGTCTGGCGTTACTCGGCCAATCCCATTCTTGGCCGCCGTGCCATTCCGTGCGCCCAAGCCATTTATAATAGCGCTGTCGTTCCCTTCCGCGGGCGCTATGTCGGCGTGTTCCGCGCGGATCATATGGATGGACTGCCCGGTCTGCATCTCGGGTGGAGCAACGATGGCATTCGTTGGGACATCGCTAATGATACGCTGCCATTGGAAACGAGTGAGCCGGAATTGACCAAGCCGGCCTACGGCTATGATCCCCGTATCTGCCTGGTCGATGGACGTTATTACATCACGTGGTGCTGCGAGTATCACGGTCCGACCATCGGCATCGCCTGGACGGAGGATTTTCAGTGCTTTCACCGGCTGGAAAATGCGTTTCTGCCGCATAATCGCAACGGCGTGCTGTTTCCCCGGAAAATCGGCGGGAATTTCGCCATGCTCAGTCGCCCCAGCGACAAGGGGCATACGCCTTTCGGAGACATTTACTACTCGGAGAGCCCGGATATGTGTTTTTGGGGCAGGCATCGCTTTGTCATGGCGTCAGGCAGCCTCTGGTGGGAAGGGGTGAAAATCGGCTCCGGAGCCGTGCCCATCGAAACTCCGGAAGGCTGGTTGCTGTTGTATCACGGCGTGCGAAGCAGCTGTAATGGACTCGTTTACAGCATGGGTGCGGCTTTGCTCGACCTCGAAAAACCCTGGAAAGTGCGTTGCCGGCTCACTGGCCCCCTCCTGATGCCGGAGCGCGATTACGAGGTGTATGGCTCAGTGCCCAATGTCGTATTTCCTTGTGCGGCACTCCATGACGAGGCGGCTGGTCGTCTGGCTATCTACTATGGCGCGGCAGACACCCATGTCGCAATCGCGTTTGCGCATCGCGATGAACTCGTCGCGAGCCTGCTCCGCTCTCCTGTCGCCTAAGGCATGGCCCATACCCCGGCATTGATGGTGGTGTGTTATCACTCCGGGGATGGTTTTAAGCGATCGGTATCCCGACCGGGAAACTGAAATTGATTCTCGATGCATATTCTCGACTGGATTATCACGGTCGTGCCGCTCCTGGTGGTGCTGCTCGTAGGTATCGTCGTGCAACGCTACATGAAAAGCGTCGCCGACTTCATGGCGGGAGGTCGATTGGCCGGGCGCTATCTCCTCGCTGTGGCCAAGGGCGAAATGGAGGCGGGCCTTGTAGTGTTTGTTGCCTCTTTTGAGGTCTTCAGTCGGGCTGGCTTTACCCTGACTTGGTGGAACTGGCTGCAACCCCCGGTGTTTCTCTTCGTTGCGGTGACGGGCTTCGTCATCTATCGCTTTCGTGAAACTCGCTCTCTCACTCTCGCCCAGTTCTTCGAGATCCGGTACAGCCGGAACTTTCGTGTTTTTACCGGCATGCTTGCTTTCCTCGCAGGCGTAGTGAATTTCGGGATCATCCCTGCGGTGGGGGCGCGGTTCTTCGTCTACTTTTTCAAGCTGCCCGACGAACTGACTGTTTTTTCTTTTCCGGTGCCTGCCTACGTCCTGATCATGGCGGTGCTCCTTGTCGTCACGGCTTTCATCACGCTGACCGGCGGCATTCTTACCGTGATGATCACCAACTGCGTCGAAGGCATTCTTTCCCAAATATTCTACCTCATCATCATCGCGGGATTGGTCACGATGTTTTCCTGGTCCGACATCAGTGAGGTTCTGTCCGGGCGGCCTCCGGGGCAGTCCATGCTCAATCCGTTCGACTCGCAGGGCCTCAAGGACTTCAACATCTGGTATGTATTGATGGGCATGTTTGTCTCCGTCTACGGAACCATGGCATGGCAAAACGCGAGCGCTTACAATTCGGCTGCCATCTCTGCGCACGAATCGCGCATGGGCGGTATCCTTGGGCGCTGGCGAGAACTGGGAAAGATCGCTGTGATCTACCTCATGGCTGCTTGCGCCGTGACATTCCTGCAAAGTCCGCATTTTGCCCAGCAGGCGACTGACGCGCATGCCGCCATCGCCGGTATTGCACAACCCACCATCCGGGATCAAATGACCATCCCGATCGCACTCTCCTATCTCCTGCCCATTGGAATTAAAGGCGTCCTGTGCGCCGTGCTTTTAATGGGCATATTTGGAGGAGATTCCACCCACCTCCATTCGTGGGGGAGCATCTTCGTACAGGACGTTCTCGTTCCCTTGCGCAAAAAGCCTTTTTCCCCCCAGGCCCACATCAGGGCCCTCCGTCTTGCCGTTGTCGGAGTGGCCTTCTTTGCCTTTCTCTTTGGAGCGTTCTTTAGGCAGACGGAGTACATCTACATGTGGTGGAGCGTCACCACATCCATTTACGTCGGAGGAGCCGGAGTAGCCATTATCGGAGGCCTTTACTGGAAGCACGGGACAACCGCCGGAGCCTGGGCTGGCCTGTTAACAGGATCTTTCCTTTCGGTCGGTGGAATTCTTGCGCGCCAGATATTCTACACTTCCTTCCCGCTCAACGGACGGGAAATCTTCTTTTACGCGACGATCATCGCAATTCTCGTCTATGTCGTCGTCTCACTGCTTACCTGCCGCGAGAGATTCAACCTTGATCGTATGCTGCATCGCGGACCGTACGCCATATCCGCCGTAACAGGTCAGGTCGCTGCGCACCAGCCGCCGGATAGAAGGGTAAGCTGGTGGGATCGCATTGTCGGTATAGATGCGGAGTTCAGTCGAGGGGATCGTTGGATCGCTGGTTCCATCTTCGTTTGGACAATGAGTTTTGCACTAATAATGATCATTGGCTCGATCTGGAACCTCCTCGCGCCGTGGCCCGTAGCAGTCTGGTCTAGTTTTTGGCATCTATCCATCATTTCGCTGCCGATCGTACTGGCAGTAATCACTGCTGTCTGGTTCACCTGGGGCGGAGTAAGCGATATGATTTCCCTCTTCCGCAGGCTCCGCATTGAAAAACAAAACCCTCTTGATGATGGTTCCGTCGCCAACCACCGAAATCTGGATGAAGTCCGCCCACGCGTAAGTGACGGGTAGAGTTCCGTTATGGGGAACGCGAGCCTGACTTCAAACACCTGGTTTAAAAAACCAATCGATGGGATGGCTCCCCTTGAATAGATCGGAAAATCTGTATTCCAATTGCGGAAATTGTTTCACCGAGGCGGACGGAGAGAAACGGTCACAGACCCGCTATTGTTGATATCCAAGGATTTTGCCGAAATGGCACCAATCAGCTTCGAGTTGACAGTTGTTCCGCCGCTGGGCGCGTTGATGGCTCCATACGCGGTTCCACTATTGAGGGTGGTGCCGCCGCTCCAGAAATTCATCTGGAGCCATTCCAGATGAGAGGGGTCTCCAAATGTAATGCCATTGAAACGGCTGCGCACAGCTAGCGCTGTCAGCAGACAGGCGTCAGGAAGATCCGATGTGAACTCGGCCTTGCAACGTGATCGCATGTACGAGGCGGTTCCTGCGCACACCAGAGCCACGACAATGGCTTGGAGACACATCAGGAGTGCAGCTTTTTCCAGAAGACTGCGGCAGCGTGGTTTCATCTTCGGAGTCCCGCTCAAGGGCGGCGCAAACTTGCCTCCCTTGGAGCCGACGTTACCACGATTCGACGTATCTTCTGTCGGGGGGAATATTGTTGGTTTTCTTGGGATCCTGCTTTTCCGGATCAGTCCAAACAGCCACCATCGAACGGACTTTCGTGCTTTGGTTTGTGCCCGCAGTCCTGATGTCGCTCGTGTAGTTGGAGTCGTAGGCGATCTGGTACGGGCCTCCCCAAGGATCGAGAAAGGCTCCGTCGCTATATCCACCTTTGCCCGATTTGTAGTAGGGCACCTCGAGGAAGATGATGCGACGCGCATTTGTGCCCATGAGCGCCGCCAACAAATCACCATCAACTTGGGTGTACGTATTGGTGCCCCAGACGCCCACGCCATATTCTGTTTCATAGGCGCGGCAGGCGTTGATGATTTGAACCGCGTCATTTCGAGCTTGGGTTCGTCGCGCTGTCAGAATTGCCGATCCGACCGCAGGAAAAAGAAGGGCCATCAGGATACCAATGATCGCGATGACGATGAGAAGCTCAACGAGAGTGAAGCCTTTCGGGCGCATATCAGTTTCCTTTCGCAATGGCAGACATGATCCAGCCCCTGGAGGTCAGTACCGGTTCACCCTGTCCCGCCGCAGAAAGGGCAGCCAATACGGCTTTGGCATCCGTAGCGGAAATCTTTCCAGACTGGACCTGTTCGTCGAGAAAGGCGGGGAAGGTGGCCGCATGGACCGACATCCCGCTGCCGAGATGAAATGTGCGGAGAAAGGGTGCAACCACGTCGGTCTGAACATCCAGCGCCGCCTGGAGATCGTGGATTCGCTGTTCGCTTCGCGCCGTGGAGGAATGAAGCCAGGACGAGGCAATGAGGGTGGCTGCCGCCGCCGTGAGCACGATCGTGAGGGGTACCGGAAAGTTCATGGATCGAGAGGTTCAACCGGAGAAATACGCCCAGGGAGGGAACAAATCCAGAAGAAAGTTACCACTAATGGGAACTTTGTGGGATTGACGTGCCGTAAGGTTGGGAGTGCCCGGAAGAAGTTCGCCCGCAGGGAAGAAGAACTATTTTGGCCCCCGCTTGAAGACCTTGCGGAAGGCCAGGAAGTCCCGTGCCGTCGACGTGATCGCCCGTCTGGGCACACTAGGGTGGGACGTGACTGCCCAGACCTATAGCGAGATTGAATCCGGCAAACGCATGCTGGCCGATACCGAGCTCATGCTCATCCTCCGGGTGCTCGGCGCCTCGCTGCGGGATCTCGAGTAAGGCTTCTCGCAAAGGGACGGAGCATTCATTTCCAGGAGGGTTCGGACGCTTCCTGTTCTGGCGAACACGCGTCGAACGCTCGGAGAGATTGGGGAGGGGTATGACTGTTGTTTCTCTTCTGATTGCCCTCTGGCTTTTGTCCGTTATCGGCGAAGTGACCTGTGGCCTGGCCCGCATCCTCTGGGGCACCCTTCTCCTGGCCTCCGCCGTCCTGCTCTGGCTTCTGGGGCTGCTGGATACTCTCTGCCACCTAGCCATGGGCCGGACGCCGCGCTGAAGGCAGCCGGATGGGGAAGGGGACCTGTTCTCTGGAATCCATGCCGGAGAGAGCGACCAAGGCGGATGCACGCACCCTTTGTCCGGAAACGGTGCGTCGCCCTCGGGAGACGGGAGTCACGGGCAAGCCCCAAAGCCACCGGCGAGCCTGTCGTCCTGCCGGGCTGAGGGGGGCAAGGAGGGAGGAGAGGGGAACTCTTGGAAAACCCCATGCGCGGCTGCCGCCCTCTGACCGATCTCGAAATCTCCCGTCTTCTCACCCTTCTCCCGACCTCAATGCCCTATCGGGAACGGACGCTGATCGTGCTCGGCCTCCGCACCGGCCTGCGGCTGACCTCCATGCTCAGCCTGCGGATCGGCGATGTCGCGATCGCAGGCATCATCCAGACCCGCATCCGGGTCCGCCGTCGGACCACCAAGGGAAAGCGCTTCGGCTTCGACATGCCGCTCCATCCCCAGGCCGTCGCCACCCTTCAGGATTACGTAGCGACCCTCTCCGACCGCCGTCCCGGCGCCTTTCTCTTCCCCGGCCGCAAGCCCGGCACCCGCCTTTCCCGCACCGCCGGCTGGCGAGCGATCAAGAAGGCGTTTCGAATCGCCGGAATCGAGGGTGCTCCAACCGAGATCGGTACTCACACCCTGAGAAAGACCTTTGCCCGCCTCATCTACTCCGCTCTCGGTCACGATCTGGTCCGTACCAGCTACGCCCTGCGCCACGCCTCAGTTTCCACGACCGTCGAATACCTTTCCTTCTGCGAGGAGGAGGTGGATGCGGCGATTTTGCGTATGTAGCCCCCGGAAATCCCCTTTCTTTTCCGGCGGTCGGGGCCACCGGGTTTTTCTCGTCAAAATGCCCGGATTTGAGAAGCTTCCGGGCTTGTGTACAGCCTTTCTCTCCGCTCCATACAACTGGTAGTTCGCTTCCCCGCGGTTCCCTGCTGGCTTGACTAAATTCCTCTCCTATGGATCAAGCGCAACTCAACTGGCTCACCAACTTTATCTGGAACATCGCGGATGACGTCCTGCGGGATGTTTATGTTCGCGGCAAGTACCGCGACGTCATTCTCCCCATGACCGTTCTGCGCAGGCTCGATGCGGTGCTGGAACCCACCAAGCAAGCCGTCCTCGAAATGAAGGCCGCGCTTGACCGGGAAGGCGTCACCAACCAGGACGACGCCCTCCGGGCCGCCTCCGGCCAGGCATTCTACAACACCTCCCCATTTCTCCTCCGGGATCTCAAGTCCCGCGCCACGCAGCAAAAGCTCCGCGACGACTTCGAGGCCTACCTCGACGGCTTCTCGCCCAATGTGCAGGACATCCTGACCAACTTCGAGTTCCGCAACCAGATCCCGCGCCTTTCGAAGGCCGACGCTCTCGGTCAGCTCATTGAGAAGTTCCTCGACAAGGACATCAATCTCAGCCCCCAGCCCTCGGGCGACCTACCCGGACTCGACAACCACAGCATGGGCACGATGTTCGAGGAGCTCGTGCGTCGCTTCAATGAGGACAACAACGAAGAGGCTGGCGAGCACTGGACGCCGCGCGACGCCGTGCGGCTCATGGCCAATCTCATGTTCCTCCCCGTGGCCGATCAGATCGAGAGCGGCACCTACCTCCTTTACGATTGCGCCTGCGGGACAGGCGGTATGCTCACCGTCGCCGAGGAGACGCTTCAGCAGATCGCCAGGGCCCACCGCAAGCGGGTCGCCACGCATCTTTACGGCCAGGAGATCAATGGCGAAACCTACGCTATCTGCAAAGCCGACCTCCTGCTCAAGGGCGACGGCGATGCTGCCGACAACATCATTGGCGGCCCCGAGCACAGCACACTGTCAAACGACGCCTTTCGCTCCCGCGAGTTCGACTTCATGCTTGCCAACCCGCCCTACGGCAAGAGCTGGAAAAGCGATCTTGAGCGCATGGGTGGCAAGGCCGGCCTGCGCGACCCGCGCTTCCGTGTGATGCATGGCGATGAGGAGCTCTCCCTCATCACCCGCAGCAGCGACGGCCAGATGCTTTTCCTGGCTAACATGCTCAGCAAGATGAAGCACGACACCCCGCTGGGCAGCCGTATCGCCGAGGTGCACAATGGCTCCTCGCTTTTCACCGGCGATGCCGGGCAGGGTGAGAGCAATATCCGGCGCTGGATCATTGAAAATGACTGGCTGGAGGCCATCGTGGCCCTGCCGCTAAACATGTTTTACAATACCGGCATCGCCACCTACGTCTGGGTGCTGACGAACCGGAAGCCCGAGCACCGCCGGGGCAAGGTCCAGCTCATCGATGCCACCCAGTGGTTCCGCCCGCTGCGGAAAAATATGGGCAAGAAAAACTGCGAGCTTTCCCCGGAGGACGTGCAGCGCATCTGCGATACCTTCCTGAGATTTGAGGAGACCACGCAGTCCAAGATCTTCCCCAATGCCGCCTTTGGCTATTGGAAGGTCCGGGTGGATCGCCCGCTCCGCCTGCACAGTCAGCTCACCCGCCAGCGTATCGACGCGCTCCGCTTCGCCTCGGGAGACGAGGGCGTTCGGGCCAGCCTGTACGACGCACTCGGCGACGACCTCTTTGAGAATCCCCGCGCCGTTCGCGAGGAGCTCGTCAGGCTCGTGACCGAGTGGGGGCAGGCCGAGGCAGGAGATGAGGATGATGCCGAGGCGGGTTCCGCCGCCAGGGGGCTGTCAGAAAAGACGAAGAAAAAGCTCCTCGACCTGTCCACCTGGCAGCGCGACGCCGATCTGATCACCACCGCCACCCGGCTTCGGCAGGTCCTCGGCGACGGGCTCTTCGAGGATCACAATGTCTTCCTCGAGCAGGTCGAGTCTGCCCGCGGGGATCTGGGAATCAAAGCCAGCGCCGCCGAGATGAAGCTCATCATCAACGCCGTGAGTTGGCGCGAGGAGTCCGCCCCTCCCGTGATCAAGAAGGTCCACAAGCCCGGCAAGGCTCAACCCGATCCCCTGCGCGGCCTCTACGAGGTCGTGATCGGCGGCAAGCGGTGCGTCGTCGAGTACGAGACAGACACCGAGCTGCGCGACTACGAGCAGATCCCGCTCCTCGAGGAGGGAGGCATCGAGGCCTTTATCCGCCGCGAGGTTCTGCCCTATACCCCCGACGCCTGGATCGTCGAGTCGGAGACCAAGGTCGGCTACGAGATCAGCTTTACCCGCCACTTCTACCAGCCGCCGCAGCTTCGCATGCTGGCTGAGATCGCCGCCGACATCCGGGCGCTGGAGCAGGAGACCGAGGGACTGCTTTCCGAGATTACTAAAGGAGCCACGACATGAAAGAAATTCTCGGAAAAGCCAAAACCATCCGCGAACTCCTCGGCGGCGCGAAATACTCCATCGACTACTACCAGCGCGAGTACCGTTGGCAGAAAAAGCAGATGTCCGAGTTGATCGAGGATCTGACGGCAAAGTTTCTCGAAAGCTACCAACCAGGCGATGATCGTAGCGCCGTCGAAAGCTATGGTCACTACTTCCTCGGCTCCATCATTATCAGCGATCGCGACGGCCAGAAGTTCATCATCGATGGTCAGCAACGCCTGACCTCCCTCACTCTCCTGCTGATCTACCTCCATCAGCAGCTCGGCGACGACGAGGAAAAGAAGCAGCTTGCCGACCTCATCTTCTCGCAGAGATACGGTAGACGATCCTTCAATCTCGACGTGCCGGACCGGACGCCGTGCATGGAGGCGCTCTACACCCAGCAGAATTTCGATCCGGCCGACCAGCCGGAATCCGTGGGAAACATCCTTGGTCGATTCGATGATATCAAGGAGCAATTCCCCGAGGAGATCAAAGCCTCCATGCTTCCGTTCTTTGCGGACTGGGTCATAGAAAACGTCCACCTCGTCGAGATCACCGCCTACTCGGACGAAGACGCCTATACGATCTTTGAGACCATGAACGACCGCGGGCTTTCCCTCACGCCCACGGATATGCTCAAAGGCTATCTTCTCGCGAACATTACCGATGCAGAAGTCCGGAATCAGGCGAGCAAAGTCTGGCGCGAACGCGTGGCCGAGTGCCAGGAGTGGGGAAAGGAAGAAGATGCGGATGCGATCAAGGCATGGCTTCGCAGCCAGCACGCGCGCAAAATTCGGGAACGGAAACGAGATGCCAACCCCGAAGATTTTGACCTTATCGGTACGGAGTTTCATCGCTGGATTCGAGATCAGGAAGACTTCCTCGGTCTTGCGAATTCCTCGGACTTCGCGCGGTTTATCCAGCGCGATTTCAAGTTCTACACCAGTCAATATCTGCGAACGCGTTGGGCTGGCTGGGAGCTTACGCCAGGCCTGGAGGCCATACACTTCAACGCTCAGCACAACTTTACCCTACAGTATTCCGTCCTCCTCGCTCCGCTGAATCCCGACGATCCAAGCGACGAGATTCTCCGGAAACTCCGGGTCGTCAGCTCCTTTATCGACATCCTCATCACCCGCCGCATTTGGAACTGGCGGAATATCGACTATTCCACGCTGCAATACGCGATGTTTACCGTCATCCGAGACATACGCGGCAAGAGTGCTCAGGAGGCTGCCGCCATCCTTACGCAACGGCTGGTTGAGGATGAGGAAACCTTCGCCATGAACGAACGGTTTTCCATGCATGGCACGAACGGCCGGCAGATTCATCGCCTCCTCGCGAGAATGACCGATTATGTCGAAACGCAATCCGGACTCGCCTCCCGCTACGCGGAATACATGGCCCCGGGGAGGAATCGCTACGAAATCGAGCACATCTGGGCTTACCATCCCGAGCGGCACAAAGACGAGTTCAGCCACCCAAACGACTTTGCCCTCATGCGGGATCGTATCGGGGGCCTGCTCCTCCTTCCCAAAGCCTTCAACGCAAGCTATGGAGATCTGCCTTACGCCGACGAACACGAGCCGGAGAAAGGCAAACTGACGCACTATAACGCGCAGAACCTCCTTGCACGTTCTCTCCATCCTCTCTGTTACCAAAACAATCCCGGGTTTCTTCGGTTTGTTGAAACGAGTGGTCTGCCGTTCAGGCCATTTACGGAATTCAAATCCATCGAGATGGAGGAACGCTGCGATCTCTATCTGAAGCTCGCCGAACGCATCTGGAACCCCGATCGCGTCATGGAGGCTGCAACCGTATGATCGATGGGCTCAAACCTTATGCGGAATACAAGGAGTCGAACATTCCTTGGATGCCGTCTATGCCTTTGGGCTGGAATACCGAACGCGCAAAGTGGCTGTTCACGAAGATGAACCGACCAGTTCGGTCCGATGATGAAGTGGTGACTTGCTTTCGGGACGGAATGGTGACCCTTCGCAAGAACCGCCGGTTACGTGGTTTTACGGAAGCTGTTGTTGAAGCAGGGTATCAAGGTATTCGCAAGGGCGACCTCGTGATTCACGCGATGGATGCGTTTGCTGGTGCAGTTGGCGTGTCGGACAGCGACGGGAAGGGCACGCCCGTCTATTCCGTGTGCCAGGCAAAACGAGAAGCCAACTCGCATTACTATGCTCTCGCTGTTCGCCAGATGGCGCAGGCGCAATGGATCCTCGCTATCGCCAAGGGCATTCGGGAACGCTCGACCGATTTCCGATTTGAAACATTTGGCAATCAACGTGTGCCGCTTCCTCCCCCAGACGAGCAGGTAGCCATCGTGCGGTTTCTGGAGCATGCAAACCGGAAGATCGACGGGTTCATCCGTGCGAAGCGGAAGCTGATCGGTCTCCTGAACGAACAAAAGCAGGCCATCATCCACCGCGCCGTGACCCGAGGACTCAACCCCGATGCCCCCCTCAAACCCTCCGGCATCCCCTGGCTCGGCGACATTCCTGAGCATTGGGAGGTGCGGCAACTTAGGCGCGTTTGCAAGCGAATCAAGACAGGCGGCACTCCTAAGGAGGTAGATGAAAAGTTTTTCGAAGCAGGCGGATTCAATTGGCATACGCCATCCGATTTTCGTGATGCAATCGAACTGGGTGCCGCATCTCGTCAGCTCTCCAAGTTGGGCCTGGCTGAGGTTACTGTTTTTCCTGCAAATACGATTCTGATGATCGGTATAGGAGCAACAATTGGCAAGGTATCCATCAGTCGATTGCCATGCAGTTGCAATCAGCAAATCAACGCGATTCTTCCGAAGCAAAAGCTGATTCATGTAGATTTTCTAGCTTACTACCTAAGGACGCTGCGCAAATACATTGTTGACTGCGGAAAATTCACGACGATGCCAATCATCAATCAAGACGAGACAAAGCGGCTCCCCATCTTAATTCCCCCGAATTTCGAACAGGAGAAAATAGCGTCTTACGTTGAGCAAGCGTCAAAGCCCTTCAATGCCGCCATCGTCCGAACTAAGCGAGAAATTACACTGATGCACGAATACCAGACGCGGCTGACGGTAGACGTTGTGACCGGAAAGCTGGACGTTCGTGCTGCCGCCGCGAAACTGCCCGGTATACTACTCGCTACCGATCCGACCGACGACGACACGATGGAAGAGCCCGAAGCCGAAGACGCAAAATGAAGATATTCCTCTGCTCGACCTCCTTTGACCTCGAAGACCTTCGCGCGCTTGCTGTGAACCGATTCGGCGACAGGCATGAATTCATCCATTTCGAAGATGCCGCATTCCCTTCGCGGCGAGGTTTGCACTCGCACGATCAATGCATCGAAGCGGTAAAGCAAGCAGACGTAGTGGTTTGCATTATCGATCGTCGCTATGGCGGTCACTATCGAGGCAAAAACAGCGCCGCATTTCCTGAACAGAGTTTGAAGTTCAAAGTCACGGTTGGGACAGAGAAAAAAACAGTCGAAACCAAGATTGCCACAAAAGACCTCAGTATTTCCTGGTGCGAACTCCTCACCGCTTTCGAAGCTGAGAAGTATGTAATTACTTTTGCGCGGAGACGCACGCTGGACGAGAAGGCGACGAGACGGGCGAACCAAGGAGTAGAGAGCTTCACACCGGCTCACGTCGATGACATTCGCGTGTTCGACTTGCTGGACTGGATTACGAAGCAGCCCAAGGACAATTGGATCATCCCATTTGACACCGCCGTAGACTTTCTGGAAAAGCTCGAAAAGTGGCTCGACGTAGCGGATGCCTCGATGGTCCTGCCGGCTACACCGGAATCACGGACTCAGAAGCCAATCACGGTTATCGTCGAGGGGCAGACCGACGCGGAGGTCGTTAAAGTGATTGCCAAAAAATATGTGGTCAACAGACCCCTGTCTTTGGTCGTCGCTCAAGGAAAACGCGCCTTACTTGGAAACCTGCAAATGTATGCCCAAGCCTTTAAAGACTCGGCAGGACTCATTGTTCTCGCAGACGCCGACACTTCGGACGATAGGGAGATCCAAATACAGAAAGATCAGCTCCAGCAAATCGTCGCCAATACCGGGCGATCCGATATTCGTGTTGTATTCGCAGTACCTGAAATCGAAGCATGGCTCGGCAAGACCGAGTTTAAAAGGGATCGAATGTCCAAATTCAATAAGCTGCATAAGGAACTTTACCATCTTCAGGAAGAACTCGGCGCTCGCGCCAAGTCGATGCCGTCATTATCGGAGTTCATTGAGGCATTAAAAGAGTTTGACCGAAAATAGCTGATGCCAATGCCTGCTCCTCGCCAACCCAAAATCTATCACATCCTGCACGTCGACCGGCTCGCATCGGTGCTGGCGTGTGGCGAATTGTTGTCGGATGCGCAAGTGATTGCGAATCGACTGCCAGGAACCATGATAGGAATGAGCAGTATCAAGCGGCGACGGTTGGAGCATAATTTTCTGGAAAGTCACCCTGGCCTGAAGGTCGGAGAATGCGTGCCCTTCTATTTTTGCCCGCGCTCAGTAATGCTCTACCTGATCTATCAGGGAAATCACGAGGAACTAACCTACCGTGGCGGTCAAGGGAAGATCATTCATTTGGAATGCGATTTGTATGAGGCGGTCAACTGGGCTCGGCAATTCAATCGTCGGTGGGCGTTCACCCTCTCCAACGCAGGATCCTTTTACTTCGAGGACCGTGCCAACCTCTCTTGCCTGGATGAAGTCAACTGGACGGCAGTTGCTGCGAATAGATGGAGCGGACCGGGAGTGGACACGAGTATAAAAGAGGGCAAACAGGCCGAGTTTCTCATGGAAGGGAGTTTTCCTTGGCAACTGGTTGAGCGCGTTGGTGTTCCGTCTCTCGCCCTATATCACCATGTATCAGGACTGCTTTCTGAAAATTCGCATCGACCGAGGCTCGAAATTTTGAACGAATGGTATTATTGATAGAGGTGAACACACGATGATTATCCATACTCGAGGCGATATCCTGCGTGATGAGTCGGAAGCGATCGTCAATACAGTAAACTGTGTTGGTGTGATGGGGCGTGGTATTGCGTTGCAGTTTCGGAATGCCTACCCGGAGAATTTTAAAGCCTACGAAAAGGCCTGCCAGCGGGATCAGGTGCAACCTGGAAAAATGTTCGTATTCGAAACCGGGGAGCTGACTGGTCCGCGCTACATTATCAATTTTCCCACCAAGCGGCATTGGCGAGGAAAAAGCAGAATTGAGGACATCGAAGCAGGTTTGAAGGCCCTCGGAGAGGTATTGCGGGACAGGAATATTCGATCGATCGCGATTCCCCCTTTGGGCAGCGGATTGGGTGGTCTCGACTGGGCGGAGGTAAAACCTCGCATCGAAGCGGCATTGGCCTCCTTCGAGGATGTTAAGATTGTCATCTATGAGCCCGCTGGAGCGCCATCGACTGAAAAGATGGTACGCAACCGGGAAGTTCCAAAGATGACGCCTGGACGAGCCGCTCTGGTGGAGTTAGTCCATCGTTATCTTTCCGGCCTGCTCGATCCCTTTGTAACATTGCTGGAGATTCACAAGCTGATGTATTTCATGCAGGAAGCTGGCGAGCCGCTAAGGCTGCGTTACTCCAAGGCGACGTATGGCCCATTCGCCGAGAATCTGGGCCACGTACTCAAGGCAATCGAAGGACACCTGGTCTCAGGCTATGCAGATGGTGGCGATGCGCCCGGCAAGCAAATTTCGCTTGTTCCTGGTGCCATCGAGGAGGCTCGACAGTTCCTGAAAGACAACGAGGAAACTCGTGAGCATTTCTCTAAGGTGGATCGGCTGGTTGCCGGATTTGAATCGCCGGTAGGACTCGAATTGCTCGCCACAGTGCATTGGGTGGCGACACGTGAGCCAATGCAGTCGCTGCCTGACTTGGTGTCTAGGATCCATGGGTGGAATGAACGTAAACAGCAGTTTACATCCCGCCAAATCGAACTGGCAGCTGAGGCTTTGAAGGCCCATGGCTGGATAACGCTGCCACAACCTGCATGAAAACCGACACCACCGAAAAAGGCCTGGAAACTTTGATCATGACCCACATGACCGGAGCGAGCGGGCTGTCCTCCGGTTTGTCCGGCCTCGTGGCGGAGGATGCGCCTTTGAGCGGAGGCGCCGGCTGGTTCGCGGGTCGCGCGGGGGCTTATGATCGCGAGTATGCGGTGGATGTGGACCAGCTCTTTGCGTTTCTTTCGGCCACCCAGCCGGAGGAGACGGCAAAACTCGGCATCGGTGACTACAAGGACAGGAAGAACATGGCCCGGCAGAAGTTCCTGGCCCGGCTGCAAGGGGAGATCGCGCGACGCGGAACCATCGATGTGTTGAGGCACGGCATCAAGCACGGGGCGCTGAGTTTCGATCTGTTTTATGGAACGCCCTCCCCGGAGAACGTGAAGGCGGTGGAGCGGCATGCGGCCAATCGATTCAGCATCACGCGCCAGCTCGCCTATAGTCGCGAGGAGACGAGGCGGGCGCTCGATCTCTGCGCCTTCGTCAATGGCCTGCCGGTCATGACCTTTGAGCTGAAGAACAGCCTCACCAAGCAGACTGTCGAGGACGCCATCGAGCAATACCGGCGCGATCGCGACCCGCGAGAGACGCTGTTCGAGTTTGGCCGCTGCGTGGTGCATTTCGCGGTGGATGATGCAAAGGTGGCCATGTGTACGGCGCTGAGGGGCAGCAAGGGAATGGCAAAGGACTCGTGGTTTCTCCCCTTTGACCAGGGCTGGAACGACGGAGCTGGCAATCCCCCAAACCCGACCGGCCTGAAGACGGACTATCTGTGGAAGCGCATCCTCACCCCTGCGGGGCTGACGGAGATACTGGAGAATTACGCGCAGATCGTGGAGGAGGAGAGCCCCAGGACCGGCAAGAAAAAGCAGGTCCAGATCTTCCCCCGCTACCACCAGCTCGACGTGGTGCGCAAGCTCCTCGCCGACGTGCGCGAGAAGGGCGCGGGCCAGCGCTATCTCATTCAGCACTCCGCAGGCAGCGGCAAGTCCAACTCCATCGCGTGGCTGGCGCATCAGCTCATTGACGCACGGAAGGACGGCAAGGAGGTCTTCAACTCGATCATCGTGATCACCGACCGGCGCATCCTCGACAAGCAGATCCGCGAGACGATCAAGAGCTTTGCCCAGGTCGGGACGATCATCGGCGCGGTGAAGGAGGGTGCGAGCGTCTCAAAGACGGAGCAGCTCTCGAAATTCCTCAAGGAGGAGAAGAAGATCATCATCTCCACGGTGCAGACTTTTCCCTTCGTGCTCGACCGCATCGAGTCGGAACACCGGGGCGGCAAATACGCCATCATCATCGACGAGGCCCACAGCAGCCAGGGCGGCCGCTCGGCGGCTGCGATCAGCGCAGCCCTCGGCGAATCGGGCGAGGAAGAGGACGAAACGACGGAGGACAAGATCAACCGCATCATCGAGCAGCGCAAGATGCTGCCCAATGCCAGTTACTTTGCCTTCACCGCCACGCCGAAGAACAAAACGCTGGAAATGTTTGGCATTCCCTATCCCGAGGGGGGAGAGGTGAAGCATCGGCCATTTCACGGCTATACGATGAAACAGGCCATTCAGGAGGGATTCATCCTCGATGTACTGAAGCACTATACGCCGGTGGACAGCTACTACCGGCTCGCCAAGACCGTCGAGGGCGATCCCGAGTTTGACGTCAAGAAGGCGCGCAAGAAGCTGCGTCTTTATGTGGAAAGCCATAGCAAGGCCATCCGCGACAAGGCGGAGATCATGGTCGACCATTTTCTCGAGCAGGTCATCGGTCAGAACAAGATCGGGGGCCAGGCGCGGGCGATGGTGGTCACCGGCAGCATCCAGCGCGCGATCGAGTATTTCTTTGCCTTCACCGCTTATCTCAAGGAGATCAAGAGTCCCTACAAGGCGATCGTCGCCTTCTCCGGGGAGCCGGAGTACAAGGGCGAGAAGGTGACCGAGGCGAGGCTGAATGGCTTCCCGAGCAACGACATCGCCGATCGGATTCAGGAAGCCCCGTATCGCTTCCTCATCTGCGCAGACAAGTTTCAGACCGGCTACGACGAGCCGCTGCTGCACACCATGTATGTGGACAAGGCGCTCAGCGGTATTAAAGCCGTGCAGACGCTTTCCCGGCTGAACCGCGCGCATCCCAAGAAGCACGACGTCTTCGTTCTCGATTTTCAGAACGACACGGAGGTCATCGAAAAGTCGTTCGCCGCCTACTATCGCACGACGATCCTGAGCAAGGAGACCGACCCGAACAAGCTTCACACCCTCAAGGACGAACTGGACGATTACCAGATTTACTCACCCGAGCAGGTAAACGAATTTGTGACGCTCTATCTCGACGGAAAGATCGTGGACAAGACGCACCCCATCCTCGATGAATGCGTCGCCGTTTACGTCGCCGATCTCGACGAAGATGGGCAGGTTGATTTCAAGGGCAAGGCCAAGGCCTTTGTCCGCACGTACGACTTCCTCGCCACCATCCTGCCGTACGGCGTGCAGGAATGGGAGAAGCTCTCCATCTTCCTGAATTTCCTCATCCTGAAGCTGCCTGCGCCGAAGGAGGAGGATCTGTCCATCGGCATCCTCGAGTCGATCGACATGGACAGCTACCGGGCGGAGAAAAAGGCGACCCTCGCCATCGCCCTGCCCGACGAAGATGTCGAGATCGACCCGGTTCCGACCTCGGGAGGCGGTCGCAAGCCGGAACCGGAAATGGACAAGCTTTCCAACATCATCAAGGCGTTCAACGACCAGTTTGGCGGCTTGTTCAACGATCCCAAGGCCGTGGAAAAGCGGATCATTGACGTGATCCCGCCGAAGGTGCTGGCCGATGAGAAGTATCAAAACGCTAGACGGCACTCGGATAGGCAGAATGCCCGCATCGAGCACGACCAGGCGCTAAAGAGGGTGATAACCGCGATGTTCAAAGACGACGCCCAGCTTTTCAAACAATTCCAGGATAACGACTCCTTCCGCCGCTGGCTCACCGACACCATCTTCGGAATGACTTCGGAATGACGTATGAGGAGTGGGCTGAATTAGCTTTGATGAGCGCATCTACAAATGCGTGTTTTTGTCGCTCTTGTGCTATCGGCACCTCCAATCAGGAGTTTTCTTGTTCACTGGATCCGAACTATTGAGGGCTGGGCATGGCCGTCCTTGTAAAGGACAGCGATACAGATGAACGGAGCGTCATCGCGTCCATGATCGCCAGAGCGCTTTCGCAGGAGGCCAGGAGGTACGGATGGGTGGGGAGGCTCTTGTTCTCGATATGTTCGACGAATCCGCGAAACGCCGGCGCGTATCCCATTTCGTAGAGCGCATCGTTCGGGGCGCCGTAAATCTGTGTCGGTGTGCTCCCTTTTAGCGAACGCTTTAGCAAGCCGGCAGGGAACGAGCTTTCCGGATTCGGGAATTGAATCTCCACGACTTCGTCCTCTCCCTCAAATAACAGATACTCGCGGTGATCCTTGCCATCGGGTATCACCGTCAGCTCGCAAAAGGCTCCAGACTCCCATTGTCCCTCCAGCGTCCATTGAGAAAAGTTCGCTCGAGCGTAATCCACACAAACCTCGGAGGGTGGAGTGTCCAGAAAGTACAGCAGCGAATCTATCAGGTGAAGAGCTGTGTATGGGAAGGATGGGACATGCCGCCCCAGCCGTTCCATGCGCCCCTCGATACGACGCAGGGCGCGAGGGGGCGTGAAGCCTCTCAAAAGGGGCGTATGTCGGCGGTTGAATGCCACGAACAGCGGAGCCGCCGATTCCTCCTCGGCCTCCCGCAGGGCGGAGAATTCATGGGGAGTCAGGGCTGGGGGTTTTTCCAGGTAAACCGGCATGTCGGCGGCGAGAGCCAGGGCTGCCGTGCTGGCGTTGGCGGTTTCTGAGGTGAGAACCATCACGGCATCCACGTCGGGGGATTGGAGGAGGTCCTCCGGACGTTGGTGCGCCGTCGCTTCAGGGAATGTACTGCACGCCAGTTGCGTGTTGCAGCTGTTCAGGTCGCATACTCCGGTCACGGTGACTTTGTCTGCCAGCTCCCGAAGGATCGGAGAATAAATGTTCTTGAAGATACCTCCGCATCCGAGGACACCGAGCCGTATTCCGCCAGATGGCCGACTGGAAGAGAGATTCGTGGGTCGTAATATCATGATGAAAAAGGTTGGCAGGCCATGGGAAAGAGCTCCTGGCCGCAGTCTTAAGGCTTGGCCGCCGCCCCCTCCGCGACTTTGCCTATCTCAAAGTCATCGAAATCGATCGACCCCTTGGACGTTGTGTAGGAGGTCACTCGGATCACCATTGTGATTGCAGCGGGCGGGGCGGTTGTTCCCAGGATGTGGCGTACCCATTTTCCCTGAGTGTTAAATACGGGCAACGCGGGCTTTATTGAGGTCAGGATGTTCCCTTCCGCGTCAAAAAATGCGATCTCGGCTCCCCCAACTCCATAGACCCCGGAGCCATTCTCCGAGCGCGCCCAAAAGGTGAGGAGATACTCTCCGAACGGCTCGACAGGTATCGGATCGGAGGTGATGAGGATGTTGTCTTCGGGGGCTTCGCTCTCGTCGACGATGCGAAGGCCAAAGTTACCTGACCGAGCGGCCGCTTCCTCCACCTGTACGCCCGGTTCGTTCTGGCGGACTTTCCAACTCTGGAGTTTATCTTCAAATCCAGGATTCGCGAGTGGGGCTTCCTCGAGAGTCAGCGGGGCGGCAAAAACTACTGGACTAAGAAATGGAGCCATTAGCAGAGACGCCAGGGGGCGGGGAACTTTCATGAATTCACTGAAATCAAGAAGCCCGCACTTGGCAATGGCGAGTCATCCTCTTACAGAAGAGTAATGAGGCAGCGGATTACGCAGAAAGATGTCGCGAAGGCGGCTGGAGTGCATTCGACAACGGTCTCCATGGTTTTTCGAAATCACCCCTCAATCCCGGAGAAAACGCGACGCCGCGTCAGGGACATTGCCAGCAAGATCGGCTATACCCATGATCCGATGCTTTCCGCGCTAGCCGTCTATCGGACGAGCCAGCGGCCAGCCTCCTATCAGGGTGCCCTTGCCTGGCTGAGTAACTCTGAGGGAGGCTTCGACTGGAAAACTTCGCCGCATTTTCGCGTATACTATGAAGGCGTCCAGCGGCGGGCCAGCTCACATGGCTATCAGATCGCGGACTTTGATATTCATGCGGCTGGTAGCAGCGCCAGGCGGGTGGCGGGCATCCTGCGCGCGCGCAACATCACCGGGGTACTGGTCTGTCCCCAGCCCGCGGCCTGCACCCGGATCGAGTTTCCCTGGGAGGATTTTTCGGCGGTGACATTCGGGTATACTCTCGAGACGCCGAAACTCCATACGGTCGCTGCCTCGTTTTACCGGGATATCCGGCAAACGATGGAGAATGTTAGAAAACGTGGATACGAAAGGATCGGCTTGGTCCTCAATCTTTCCGACGACCAGCGATTCGACCATTATGTGCTGGCCAGCTATCTGGTCGATGAGTTCCTGCGTCGTCAGACTATCTCCCTTGCTCCCTTGTTGGAAAATTACCGGGAGAAGCCTACCGTGCTGCGGAGTTGGTTCCAGAAGCATCGTCCGCAGGTGATCGTGGCTCAGGATTGGCGTGTTCTCGCGATTCTGCGCGACCAGGGCATCCGCGTTCCCGAGGATGTCGGCTTTGCTTGCGCGGGCCTGCCCCTCGGCACCAATGAGATGACAGGCGTCGTCGAAGATAGTTCTCGCATGGGTGAGGTCGCGGTGGATCTTGTCGTGGCTATGATTCAGCGTGGAGAGCGAGGCGTGCCCGACAAGGTTCAGCGCATCCTGATTGAAGGCGACTGGGTCGAGGGAAGAACCTTGGGGCGCCTGTCCTGACTGGCAAATCCTGCCGGATACTCTTCTGTAAGAGTATGGCGAGCGTTGATCTATCCTAGGATCGCGGCGATTCTCGCAAAGATGAAACTCTTTCTTCCCCCCGCTTCGAAAGCACGTCGTATCTTTAGCAATCACTGCCTCCCGGCGCTTGCCTTGGCTTGGGTCTGTTGCGCTGGCCCGATGCACGCCGCCACGGTGAATTTCTCGACGGAACAGGGTTACTCATCCACGAAATCCGTGCTTAACGGCCAGCCTGCTGCCTCGCCTCTTTGGCTTGCGAGCGCCTCCTATTCTGTAACTGCGAGCAGCGGGAGTGGAGTGGTTGTTTCAGATCGCGGCTATAGCTCGAGCAATCTAGCCGCGGTCTATCAGACGCCGGTCAGCGCTTCCCTCGGAGGCAGTGTCGGCCTGTCGCTGGACTTTAAGTTTGCAGGCGTTGGATCAGCCAATTCAACCTCCGCGAGGTATTTTGCGACTATTGATCTGGCGGCGTCATCCTCATTGACTGCGGCGACTGGTGCGACGGACAATGCAAAGTTGATTCTCTTCCGAAATGCCAACAGCAGCAGCTACCAGATTTATTTCGCGACCGAACTGAACAGCTTTAATGCAAGCACGGGATTCTCGCTTGCCTCGATCGGAGACAATGGCACAGCCGGTGATCTCACCGACAATCTTCGCCTGTCCTTGACGATGACCAAGGGCGCTTCGAACACTGCATGGAATGTCACAGCCTCCCTCCTCAACCTGGATACATCGACTACTGTTGCCACGCTCAACCTGACCGGGATGGGGACTTCTTCGACGTTTTATAACGCCGCATCGATTTACGGCGGGTTCAACTCGGGCTCTGCGTATTCCGGAGGGAGTGGCATCGGCACGAGCAGTTGGTCTGCTACGCAGTTTACGACCGTCCCCGAGCCAGCGGCGGTGACTTCTGTTTTGCTCGGCCTGGGAGCATTGGGCGTCCTCGGGATGGCTCGCAAACGGGTCAGCCCCGCAATCGACGCGGGTGCGGATCGTTCCGAGTAGCCGCATTCTTGCTCTTTTCCCCCGGGCTGGCTTGAATTTCCCAAGTTCTTCGTATCTCCATGAGAGTTTCCTCCCCAGGAAGAAAAACGCCCTGGTTGATCGTTCTGTTGATCGTCATCCTTTCCCTGTGCGGGACTGCGTTTCTCATTTGGAAGCAGGACCGTTCCCCTCACGAGCCTGTGTGGGTTTCTGCTGCGGAGGGATCGGTCGTTTCCCCGGACGGGCTCCTATCCTCTCCTGAGGGTCGATGTCTTCCGCCGCTTCGTGCGCCGCTCGTGCCTGCCCAGCGCTGGGTATTGCCGGGCGATCTGCTGAAGGGGACAGTTTTCGGAAGAGTGCTGGTCTTGCGAAATGAGAACATCGCTCCTTCCACCGCAGCCATCATGCCGGCAGCCTTGTCGGCAGCGCCGTGCTGGCGGCTGGCGATTGTTCGCTCCGAGGCGGCTGGATTTGCCGGGCGAGCCATGAGGTTGCTCTCCCGGTGGACTTGGGGAAAAGGAACGAATTCCGATGCGACCTGTGAGCTTCAGTATCTTTCCGGGCCTCTCGGCACCTCTCGTGCGGAAGTACGCTGGAATGGGAAAGTCATTGCGGAGATCAATGCGCGGTCGCCGAAGTGGGAGGTCAGGTCGGCTAGCTTCTCCATCCCGGAAGGCAGCGAAGATCGCGCAGTGCTCGAACTCATCGATGCAGACCCTCTCCCCCCCAAAGCTGATACTCAGCCGGATGGCTTTTTTGTGTCAGGCCTGCGAATTCCCCAGGGCTGGAAGTTTGTTCCTTCGGCGATCAGGATCACCGTGGCGGAGCAGTCCTATCTGCTGCCTGCTGCGAGCAGGGGCGAGCCCGTTCGTCTCTGGACGGTCGGGGAAGGTACCGGTGCGAACCCGGAGTTCATTCCAGTCGGCGAGCGCCCGCAGATTCGCAGGCAGGATGCGGCGACGGGAGCCAGGGGGAAAGGCGATCTTGTCCTGCCAGATGTCGAGTTCGCGATTCGCAGAAATCCCGACGGCAGTCAGGAGGCAGATTTCCGCCGGGCGGTCTGCCGGATTGCCGCACCCGATGCCTACGAGCAAGGCTCGGAGCATCCTCAGGGCCGCTCGCAGACATTTGTCTTTGACTCACCTGTTTCCGGCCAGGCGCGATTTGTCGGAAGGGCAAAGATCGCGGGAGAATGGAGCGTAGCGATCGATGGAGCGACGATCGGAACCGGAAAAGCCGTAAAAGACCCCGAGCAATGGACCGACATCGCCGTCGATGGCATCCCGGTGAAAGCTGGAGTCAACAGGCTCACGATAACGGCGATTCGCGGAAAGACATTCTGGGATTTCTTCGCTCTGGATCTGATGGACTCCAGCTTCCTGATCAAGGGATACACCTATTCCGGTTGGCCCGTCGCGCCGCCCGCAGCCGGGCCTCGAACGAATGCGCCTATCTCATTCGACCCCGGCGTGGTTGTTCAGGTCCGGGGGGAAAGCCGGGTGCAGCCCCGTGTGTTCGGGATCACCGACCATAATCCCCCGCGCATCCTGGATAACAAAGCGCTCCGCGGCGCGATCCAGGCGATGAATCTCGGCGCCATCAAGGGGCCCGATCACATCGTCGACGACACTGCTCCTCAGGAGCGTATTGACTCACTTCCTGCGCTCGATGCCTATTATCATTCCGACGTGCCCTTGTCTCAATATCAGACGATGTGGAACGAGGCGTCCCGGGGATGGAAGCGCCAGCTTCGGGAGGCCGGACGGGCCCTGTCTCTCGAGCGCATCGCCGTCCTCAGCGGCATTCCGAAGTGGGCGGAGTTTCCGGGAAGCAAAGGCGGCCACTCCGGCGTACCAAATGATCTGAAACTCGCCGCTCGCATGGTCAGCGGCGGATTGGAGACCATTCGCCCCTTGTGGCCCGAGCTTCGGATGGGGTACCTGTGGAATGAGCCGGACAGTTGGTGGCGTTGGGACAAAGATATCATCGGTGCAGGGTATCAGGGCTATAGCGACTATTTTCGTGCTTACCTGAGCACGGTCCGAAAAGAGCTCGACCTGCGCTGTCCGGGGTTTCTGCTCGGGGCGCCCTCCACTTATGCGCCTCCCATCAATTTTGTCGGCTACTCGGTCAACCTCGAGAAATGGAAGACTTGGTGGAACCCGCTGCTCCGCGAAAGCTGGAGAGACCTAAACTTTTTCGATTTTCACGCCTATGGTTTTGATCCCCGCCAGATCCTGGCCAATCTCGACGTTCTAGCTGCGGCGGGAGAGTCGCTTTATCGCGAACGCAAGCCAGTCACCATGACCGAGGTGGGCTATGCGGAGTCCCTGATCCAAAAGGCCTTCGGGATTCAGTCGGAGCCCGCCTGCTGGCGGTATCGGAGCCTCCCGTATGCCCGGTACCTGCTCGCGATGGCGGCGGAGCCCGATCGCATCTGGGCCGCTTTGTATTACGATCTTAACAATCACGAGTACGGCATGTTTCGGCAGGGCGGTATGGAACCCACCTCCATGGCCGACGTCTTCCTGGCTCTGGCACCGATGCGGGGAGATATCCTCGGGTCCGACTCGCAGGACCCTGCAATCAACTGGCTAGCCACCCGATCAGGGAAGTCGGTTTTCCTCGCCATTGTCACGGATGAGCGCAATGGCGGAAGCCTCCCCATACGCTTGCCGGGGAGATTCAATGGAACCCTCGAGGTCCGGCGTCTCTGCCTCAATCCCGCATTGTCCGATGTTGTCGCCACAACGGAGCAGGTCCCTCTGGTGGCGGGGAAGGCCGATCTCGCACCCATGCCCGGCAGCCTCATCGTGGTCCGTTTCGACCTGGGCGACATCCCCGCGACCGGTCACGCGAGGCGCGTGAACGAGACATTTGCCGATCAGTTCGTGGAAAAGCTGGATGCCGCTCAACCTGCTCTCCGTTGGACGCTTCGCTGCGAGAAACCAGCCTCGCCCGATGATGGCGTCGTATTGCGGATCAGCAGTTTCGGCCCGGAGGCGGTCGGAAACGTCGCATTCCACTGGAACGGGCATCCGCTGGAGGTCAAAGGCGCCTTCCGCTCGGAGGTGGAGATACCGGCAGAATGGATCTCCGGGACCAATGTCCTCGAAGCGAGGCTAAGGAACCCGGAATCACGGATACCCTTTGTGTTAGGCGCGGCGTCCCTGCGGCTTTCAGAATCAGTGCTAATCGGAGGAGAATGATGAATAATCGGTCTTTGATCACGTTGGAAAAAAAGCGCGCCTGCGGGGCAAGCACACTGCTCGAGCTGCTTGCCGGTGTCGCGATTGTCGCGCTTCTTGCCGCGCTGGTGATTCCGGCGGTGCGCGGGATGACGGAGAAAGGCAAGACCATGCAGCGCATGGCCAATCTCAAGGCTATTGCTCATGCCTGCCAGGTCTATGCGGCGGACAATGACGGCAGCCTGCCCTTCTTGTGTTCCTCGGCGGCTGGCGGGTGGGCCAAGCCCTTTTGGTACAACACCATTTCGCCGTACCTTCCGCAGAAGCAGGTGCAGGTGGTGGGTTCCGGCCAGGTAAAGAGTTTAAACTACTCGGCGCTGGTCTGTCCGTTTGTTCCCTCAGGCCAGCATGGGGGGAGCGACTACGCCGGCAGCAGCGGCGTCTTCTTTGCTCCGGGCGAGTCTCCGGGCGGCCCCGCCATGCGCGTCGCTGCCATAGAGAATCCTTCCCAGGTGGTTCTAGCCGTCAGTGCGGAAGTCCGAAGCTCGGGCCTCCCGAGCTGGTATGTTAATGCCCGGTACTACGCCAACTTTCCCGATTCCTCGAGCAATCTTCCCAGCGCAAAGTGGACCCGCAGCCCCAACATCGCGGCGGTTTTTGTCGATGGGCATTATGAGGAAATCTCCCCGGCAAAATTTCGGGAAAATCGAGCCACTTACATGATTCCCAAGAACCTTCTTCAAGCCGGTTGGCTGACTCAATAAGTGAAACGCGATTACACCATGTCTACTCTCCGGCAAGGTCGGGTTGATTCGGAGACACCCCTCTCTATCGGCGCTGGAGCAGAGTTTCCGCGCGAATCGGGGTGCCTTTTCTCTTCCGCTGAGGAGTTCGCCAGTTCCGCTGCGCCCTCTTCGGAGTTGCTTCCCTCCACCGAGGCCCTCTCGCTCATACAGACCCCGCGTTCTCTGGAGGCCATTTTCGCCAGCGGAATCTCGGGAGCCGATCAGCAGGCCATCGACACTTTTATGAGTCTTGCCTGGGCTGCCGTGGCCTGGCGGCGCACGGGCGCTTTGCGGCTGGCGGAGATTATCAAGGGCTGGGAACCCCTTCTGCAAACCCAGGAGCCGATGCGCATCACTGGCTTCGCCCTGGAGAATCGCGACCTGATGGTGGGACACGCCCTGCTGGCTTTTGCTATCATGGAAGATGTCCTGCGGGGTGTTTTTGACCCGGCTTTTGAGACAGCCTTGCGCCGGGCCTTGCTTTTCCAGGCAGCGCAAACCTATGCCGATCTCACCGATCGCGAGATCTTCCCAGCCTACTCCTACGAGCAGAACCACATGATCATCCCTGTTTGCGGATTGGGGATCGCTGCGATGTCCCTTGGCAGCGGAGGTGAGTCCGTTTCGTGGGGGAGCTTTGCCCGGGATTTTCTCACACGTAGTTTTGAGGTGATCGGGCAGGACGGCTGGTTTTTCGAGGGCGTGGGTTACTGGAATTTCACGATGCAGTTTCCGATCTGCTATGCGCTCGCTCTCAAGCAGACCACGGGAGAAAGCCTCTTTATGGAAGCCCCCTTCAAAAATGCCGGTCTTTATATCGCGCATATGGTGCTTCCCGACGCTCGGTTCGTTTTTGACTTTGCGGACTGGGGGCCGCGTGTGGAGCCGGATGGGACTGGGTTCCAGCCAGGATACGATCAGCCATGGCATTCGCAGCCAACGTATCTTCCACGTGCGCTGGTAAATGTCCTCGCCCGCGAGCAGGGGGGCGGCTTGTGTCGTCGCCTGCTGGCACGGCTGCCGATCAGCCGGTCGCCTTCCGCGCTGGACGCCTCGCTCTCGCTTCTGCTGCCGGAGAGCGCGGGGTGCGACGACAGCGGGACCGAGCCTCCCGTGTCGCACTATTTCCCCGATATGGAGGTGCTGCACTGGCGCGGCGGCTGGGAGGATCCGGGCGCGACTGCGCTGGCCTTCAAGTCCGGGCCCCCCGCCGGCCATCACCTGGCCCGCCTGTTGGAGTGCGATCCCGCCTGGCATCTGGAGCTTGGCCACGCTCATCCCGACGCGGGTTCTTTTCTCTTGTTCGCGCATGGTGTCTTCCTGGCGAACGACACGGGATACACAGGCAAAAAGGAAACCGCCGATCACAACTCCCTCCTTGTCGACGGCATCGGGCAGCATCGAGGCGGAACGCCATGGAGCACCTTCAACGCGAAGCCTTATCGTGAGTACGACCAGATACGCATGGAACACGTCTGGCATGGCCCGAGGGTGGCCGCTGCCACGGCGGTCTTCACCGCCGCCTATGATGACGCGCTCGAGCTCACGGATGTCCGGCGAAGCCTCATTCTCGTGGACGGCCGGTTCCTGATCGTTTCCGATACGCTGCGCTCGACGCTCGAGCATGAGTATGAATGGCGTCTCCACACCGACCGGGCTGCCATGCAGGCCGGGGATCGCCGCTTTGTCATGGAAAACGGTCCCGGTCGTCTCATTCTCGAAACCCTCGGCTCGCCGGTCGCGCATCGCGTCGCTCCTACGGTGGTGGAGACCGAGTGCTTTTCCCCGACTCGCTCCCGCCCGCAACAGCGGGGTTTCCATCTCGCATTGACTTCGCCCCGCACCCGGGATTTTCGGTTTCTCGTCGCCGTGGGCATTCAATCTTCCGTCAGTTCCGAGCCGACATTCTCCGCCCGGCTTGATCCCAGCGGACGGATGGAACTCTCCGACGCTCAGGGAAGCTGTACGGTCTGGCTCGGCGGGGCGGGCAGTGAGGAACTCGACGGTGCCTACGCCTGCCATCTCCGAGACGCCGCGGACGGGACTCTTTTTGCCGGGATGCTCGGTCGCTCCCTGACTGCTCCCGGCTTGGCCTTGCGTTCGCCTGGAGGCGGATTTGAAAGCGTCTGTCGGGCCTGACCGCCATGCCGGAATCTGAATTTCCTTATCCCGAGGCCTGCTGGATCTCCTCGCCCGAGCAGGAGCACGATGAAATCAACGCCCGGTTCGTCTTCGTGCACGACCTTGTCCTGACGGCGCAGGAACCCGTCTCCGTGGCGATCACGGCGGATTCCCGCTACTGGCTCGCGATCAATGGCGCACCCGTAGCCAGCGGTCCCGCGCGGGGTTATCGTGACCTGGCGTTTTTCGACACGGTGGATGTGTCCGAATTTCTCCGGCCCGGATCGAACCGCATCGAGATCACGGTGACGCATTGGGGTGTCGACACCTTTCAATATCAGCGGGGCGTCTCTGGCCTTCTGGCGGCGTTTTACTCCGGGGACAAGGTGCTGCTGCTTTCCGGCGAGGGGTGGCGTGTGCGGCGGGCCGTCGAGTGGTGTCAGCACGTGCCGCGCATCTCCATCCAGCAGGGCTTCGAGGAGCATTTCGACGCCCGGGTGGCCGCAGCGGTTCCGAAAACCGCTTGGCGCACGGCGATGGTGCGGGCCGAGACCTCTCGCACCCTGCATCCCCGGGCCACCGAAAATCTCGTCAGGACGCCCCGAATCTTCCAGCGTACGGTGCTGATCGAGCGGCTGGCCCTGGCACCTTCCAGAGGTTGGTCGCTCCCGGTTCGCCGGCACTTTTCTCCGTTTCCTCGCAGCGCCAACCAGCATGGCATGGCGGGTGCGCTTGCGAGCCTTTTTTGTAGTGACTCTCCCACACGGCTCCGTCTCCACATAATCGGGCCGGAAGTACGGGTCTGGATCGATGGTGTGGAACTCGATATGATCGTCGACCAGGATTTGCGCATCGGTGAGCGCGATCTCGATCCGGGGGAGCATTGGGTCGGGATCGCCCTTTGCACTCCCTGCGATCACGCGGCCGACCTTGCCTGGTCATGGCACGGAGACGGCGTATGGCGCTGCCCTTTGCCCGGCGGTGGCAGGGACGATGTCTGGGTGAGCTCTGGCCCGCTGTGGTCGCGCGTGTCGGATACCAACTGTTTTATGCGTCGCGACGGTTCCGGTGACGAGGCCTATCTGCCGCCTTACGGTTCCGTGTTTTCCGCAGAGGAGCCCTTTCTTCGCGAGAGAGTTGCTTCCATGGCCCGCTGCCGGGATCTGCCAGGGTTTCTTGAGGCGGCCGGAACGAATGTCCGCATTCTCGGGGAGGACGATTTCTCCGAGGTCGACGCCTATCTGGCGCTTCGCACGGATGAGCCGCTGGAGGACGCTCCGGTTGATTCCTTCGGCGTGTTGCCCGGTCCGCTGGGCTTTAGCGGGACACCTTGCCGAGTAATTCTCGATCTCGGTGGGATGAGTGTCGGCTATTTCGAGATGGAGCTTGAGTGCCCGAAGGGAACCATCGTGGATGGCTTCTTTTTTGAACATCTCGACGCCGCGAGCGGTGTTCGCATCCAGTATCTTCACCAGGACGGTGGCCTGGTCTATCGCAACTCCTTCCGTTACACCGCCCACGCGGGCGTGAATGTCTTCCATTCCCGGCAGCGGCGCGGCGGGCGTTATGTCCTGCTCGTTTTTCGCGGTCCGGCGCGGCTGCTCAAGGCCCGCGTGATCGAGGAAACATATCCGCCGCACGCCCAAGGCTCATTTCACTGCTCGGACGACCGGCTGAACCGCATCTACGAGATCTCCCGGCGCACCCTGCTTCTGTGTATGGAGGACACGTTCACCGACTGCCCCACCTACGAGCAGGCCTTGTGGGTGGGCGACGCGCGCAACGAGGCCCTCTTCGCCTGCGAAGCATTCGGGGCTTACGATCTCGCCCGGCATTGCCTCTGGCTTGCGGCGCATTCGCTCGAGGAATCGCCTTTCGTCGCCTGCCAGTGCCCCAGCGGTTGGGATGTCATCATTCCCTCTTTTAGTTTCTTATGGGGCATTTCTGTCTGGGATGTTTTCTGGCAGACCGGCGACCGCGAGTTTCTTGGCGAGATGTTCCCTGCTCTCCGCGAAAGCCTTGCCATTGCGTTGCGGCGATGCACCGATCGCGGATTGTTCCGCGCGCCAGCCTGGAACTTCTTTGACTGGACCTCCATCGACCAGGACCGGCAGACCGTACTGCATAATAGTATGCTTCTGTCTGGTGCTCTCGACGCGGCGATGAAGGCCGCGCGCGAGCTCGGGCGGGTGGATGACTGGCGGGACTTTTCCCTCTCCAGGGAGACGCTTGTCGCCGCAATCTCACAGCTATGGGACCCCGCGAAGGGAGCCTGGCGCGATTCCGTTCACGATGATGGCTCGCTGAGCGATGGGATCAGTCAGCACACATCCTTCCTCGCCTTGCTCCATGATCTCGCGGAGGGGGCTCAACGCGAGGCTGCCATCCGCAACTGCCTCGCGCCCCCTGCAGCGATGACGCGCGTGGGCAGCCCTCACGCGATGTTTTTCCTGCTGGACGCTTTGCGCAAGGAGGGCTGCGGGGACGGGGCGCTGGCGCTGCTGCGCGACTTTTGGGGGCGGATGCTCGACGCGGGCGCGGACACATTTTGGGAAATGATCCATCCTCCGGGCTCGCAATTTCCCACTCGCAGCCATTGTCATGGATGGTCGAGTTCCCCGGTTTATCTTCTGCCTCGTCTGCTCTTTGGCATTGAGTGCATGGAGCCTGGCTGGCGCAGAGTGGTCCTCCATCCGGCCGCATACGGACTGGAGCATGCCAGCGCGCAGATCCACACTCCGCATGGCTTGCTTACTGTCGCGTGGGAGAAAGCTCCTGACGGTTCGCTCGACGTGCGATTCGACGCCCCCCCGGCGATCTCCGTCGTTGTCCAATCCTCAATCAACTCACCATGAAAAACCGCTACTCCGTCATCCTCGGCAATCTCGGCAACACGTGCGACCGCTTCCTGTCCAGTGGGTATAAAGAGGTCTTGCCCAAGCCGGAAATGATCCGAAAGGCGGCAGCCATCCCGGGTATCGAGGGAATAGAGCTTGTCGGCACCTGGGACATTACCGAAAGCAATGCCCGCGAGATCAAAGCCGACCTCGACGCGGTGGGTCTCGCTTGCGTCTCGATCATCCCCGACCTGTTTTCGCAGAAACGCTGGGGCCTCGGCAGCCTCTCCGCCAAGTCCGCCGACACCCGTCGACAGGCTCTCGAAGAATGCCGCACCGTCTCGCGCACGGCCATGGAGATCGGCTGCCCGCTTATCAATCTCTGGCTCGGACAGGACGGCTACGACTATCCGCTCACCGCCGACTACCGCTCCCAGCGCGGCTGGCTCACGGAGAACATCGCCACCATCGCAGCGGAGTTTCCCGATCTCCGTTATGCGCTTGAGTACAAGCCCAAGGAACCTCGCAATTTTTCCTTCCAGGCTCGTGCGGCGGATACCTTGCTCATGGCGTGCGAGACGGCATTGCCCAATGTCGGGGTGTGCATCGATGTCGGGCACGCTTTCATGGCAGGGGAAAACGTTGCCGAGTCCGCCGTGCTGCTCCAGCACCATGGGGAAAAGCTTTTCCACATGCATTTCAACGACAACTACCGTTCATGGGACGACGACATGATCGTGGGTTCCGTTCACCTCGTCGAGTACCTCGAGCTTCTCTTCTGGCTTGCTGAGACCGGTTACTCCGGGTGGTACTCGATGGACCAATATCCTTATCGCGAAGATGGCGCTGCGGCGGTGTGCGAGAGCGTGGCGCTCTTGCGCTCCCTGGAGGAATTGCTCACTCCGGAACGGCGCGGGCAACTTCGAGATCTCATCGTACAGGGAGACGCGACCCGGTCGACACGCTGGATGCGAGAGCTCCTTTTTGGCTCTCGCCTCCTGCCAGCTTAGCCGCCAGTTGACATGAAGCGACTCTTCCGCCGCATCGAGGAAAAGGCCAGGGATGTCTCGCAGCCGCCGGTGACCATTGTCGCTTTCGGCGATAGTGTGACCCAGGGAGTCATGGAGCATCGAGTACTCGACAGCACTCATGTCTATCACCGGTTGCTGCAGGATCATCTCGAGTCGTTCTTTCCGACGACTACTTTTTCCACGTTCAATGCCGGAGTCTCCGGGGACAGTGTTGCGAACGCCCTTGGGCGTCTGGACCGTGATGTCTTGAGCCGCGATCCTGACCTTGTCCTGATCGCATTCGGTTTGAACGACTCGCTCCAGGGTGAAGGGGGACTTTCCGAGTTCTCCGCAAGCCTCGCCGCCATGATTCGCATCATAAAGGAGAAGACCGACTCAGCCGTGCTGGTGCTGACCCCGCCTTTCATGGCGCGCAAGCCCGGTCCACGCATTCACCCGGATCACCTGTCCATCGCCGATCGCATCATGGAAACACAGAATACCGGGATGCTCGCGCGGTACGTCTCCGCCATCAGGCACGTCGCCGGGCAGCAGAATGTTCCGCTAGCCGATGTCCATCGCGAGTGGGAGCGCCTGGCCGGAAGCGGTCTCGATACTGATGTCTGGCTTATCAATGGCTTGAATCATCCCGATCCTCGCGGTCATCGGCTGGCAGCACACCTCGTCTTTCATACTCTGCTTTCGAACCGGTGAATTTCGTTCATCTCCTCGAAGCAGGATGCCGTGATTCGGAACGGCTCTTCTGTAAGAGCTAATGGTCTCTTGTCTCTCCCAAACCTCCAACCTATTGAGATTACAACCCCATGAAAATAAACACCCCCTCGACGTTAAGGATATCCCTCCTGTGCACCGTTTTGCTCAACGGTGTCCTATGCTCCCATGCCGCCACGGTCTACAGTTATCTGCCTGCCAGCGGTAGCTGGGGGACTGCGGCAAACTGGAACACCGGCTCCTACCCGAATGACACAAATGACTCCAGTGTCACCATCGGAAGCGGCAAGACCGTGAATGTGAACGACGGGAGTTTTTCTGCCGGGTATATCTTTGTCGGCTCCAGCGGGGTGCTCACGGCCTCAGGAGCAGGTCACGGCCTCACCATTGGCAACACTGTTGGCGGCTCCGGGCAGAGCATCGCTCTTTCAGGCAATGGCGGTCGTTTTACCATCTCCGACGGAGCTGTCGTGCAGGGCGCGGGAACTCTGATCATTGGGGATGCGTCGACCCCGGGCACAGTGACTCATCCCCGGCTGGAGATCACGAAGGCGAGCGCGACTTTCTCAACGCTTCAATTCATCGGAGGCAACTCCAATGTCCAGGACCAGGTGGTGTTGAACGAAGGCTCCAGCCTTACACTTGGCAGCATCACCACCGGCTCGGCCCAGGGCGGTTATCTGATCTTTAATGGTGGTGCCACCGGCTTCGGTTCTCTGGTCATTGGAGCTTTCGCTGCCAACAAGGTGGTGAATCTTCAGATAAACTCGGGATCCTATCTCGCCAACGGCAGCTTTACCCTCATCGATGCGACCTCATGGTCGGGGGCATTCTCCTCCGTCCTGTTCGATGGATCGGCATATACCTTTGGCACCGATGTCACCGTGGGCGATCGCACCTGGAACATCAACCGCGTGGGGAGCGATCTCGTCCTGAATGTCGTTCCGGAGCCTGCTACGTGGTGCCTTCTCGGGTCGGGAATGTTCGCCGTTCTTTACGGGCTTCGCCGCCGTCGGCACTAACCTGGTTTGCGCCGTGCGGAAGTGCGCGGTGCTGAACGTTCGCAGAAATCTAAACGCGCAGAATTTCTATTGATGAAGAACACACTGGTTTATTTGGTCACCGCCTCCGTCTCCATGGGATGTCTTTTCGCCCAGGGATTCTCGGAAAACTTTGAGAAAGCCGCCGATGGTTCCGCGCTGGGCTCACACAGCCTGGTTGGATGGCATCAGGATGGGAATGCATCGGAAAAGGGAGGTTTCTATACTGGCGAGGCGGCGTACTCTTCCGGCCGAGGGCTTCGGCTTGCTGAGCGCGAGACCTTTGCCGTCTTTCAGACAGAGAAACCATTCTGGACAAAAATCGATGGTGCCGCGTCGTTTTCGATGACCTTCCGCTTTACCGGGAAAATGCCCATCGACATTTGCCTGCATAACGGAAGCACTTCCTTCGGCTTCTATATTAGCATCAATAACCGGAAGGGAGAGCTTGTACTGTCGCAGGGCGGGGGCGAAAGTGCCTTCCGTGGCGATACGGCGGTTCATTCTCTGGCCGGGCTGGAGGAGGGCGTCTGGTATACCCTGGAGATACGGGATATCAACCTGGATGCCGACCCGGCATCCGGGAAGATCTACCTTTATGAAGCCTCGTCTCCTTCCAATCTCCTGGTGGACGGTTTGAACATTGTCGCCTCCGGCAATCCGGCTCTCGCTGGTCTGCGTACCTTTGTGGTGCGGCGCTTCGGCTCGACGACCGACCTCCTGGACATCGATGATGTTAGTGTGAAGGCGGCTACTGCTCAATAGACCTTTTTCCCGATCATGCATTCGTTTTGCCGCATCTGTGCCGTCTCCCTGCTGGTATCTTTGTTTGCAGGCGAGAGTGTCTGGCCCGGAGAGGCCGTTGCCGATTTTCCGATCTTTATCGATGAGCGTCCGGATCTTTGGACCCGGGAGGTTAATGCCGTGCGGCCTGCTGGCGAGGTTCTCAAGGTGGAGAAATCCAGGGATCGCGAGGGCGTGATGTTTGACTTTGACTTCAGCGGAGGGGCGTCACAATGGGCCGGGGTGTGGCGCAACACCTCCCTGGCAGAGTCTGCATCGGCCCTGAGCTTCCAGGCTGAGGGAACGCCGGAGGCCCGGTTTTTTGCGATGATCGAGGGAGCGGATGAGCAGCGCTTTACGGCGGAGTTTACGGCGACGGGAGAGCAAGGTCGGCAGGTGGTCCTCTCACTCAATCGCCAGACCTTCGCGCGCAAGCTCGGCAACGGCGACGGCGTTCTCCGGTTCCCGCTGCGGAGTATCGGCTTTTTCGCCGCCGGTGGGGGAGTGGAGAAGGGGCGGCTGGCCGTAGCCCGGTTCTCGATCCGCTCCACTCAGCCTGAGAAGGAACTCCCGTGTCTCCTCGCTGTCCCTGCCAGTGCATTTGACAATGTTTTCTACCCCGACGAGGAAAAGTCCCTGGAAATTCTGGTGCGCAATCGATCTTCTCAGGATGTAAAAGGTGATCTCGTTCTCAATGGCGTGACCGTCGATGGAAGAACCCTCTTCCAGCGGGAGCAGATCGTGGTGCCAGCCGGAGAGGTTTTTCGCGGACGCATGGCGCTCGACCTTCCCGAGCCGACATTTGCTGACTGCACGGTTTCTTTGGGAGCCAACGCGGAACCCTTTCGTACCACCGTTGCCGTCGTGCGTCCCCCGCAGATCGACAAGATCGCGTTTGATGAAGCCTTCTATGGTCTCTGCACCATGAAGAACCCGGTTACCGCACGGCGAATCGGGGCGCGGTTCTTCCGCACGTTTGTCTACTGGCGATGGACGGAAAAGGTGAGCGGTCAATATGATTTCTCGAGCTACGTCGAGGAGGCTAGGGAAAATGCCGCTGCCGGTGTAGGCTCCATCTGGACGTTTGAGCCTAATGTCCCGGCCTGGCTCGGAGTCCAGCACATGGTCTTTCTCGATCAGCCGGAGCCCCTGCGCCATTTTGCAAACTGGGTGAAGGCCGGCCTTGAGGCACTTCCACGCGGATCAAGGGGGATCGAGATCAATAACGAGCCCGATATCACCATGGGACGCACGGCCTTGGTCAGTGAAGAAAGGGCTGCCGTCGCCGCCGGCACGTTGCTGCGCACCGGCTTTGAAGTCGCAAACTCTGTGGAACCAGGCATTCCTGTCCTGGGAGGAGGAGGTTCCGGTGAGGCCACGCGTACGAACGGGTTTTCTCAGCACCTTCTCGAGGCGGCTCACGGAAAGGTCGATTACTATTCGGGCCACCCGTATTCCAGCTCGCGGTACATCGATTCCGCCGGCAGCGTGGTTTGGCCCGATCAGTATATCATTCCTTTTCTGGAGGGCGCCGCCGCCACCGCTGTCCAGTATACCCGCAAGAAAGCCCTCTGGTCCACCGAGCTAGGGTGGGCTTATCCCAAGGAGGACTTGTATCTATCGGACTCCACGAGGGACTATGCCGCCATTTGTGCGCAGGCGCTGGTCTTGTTGAAAACCGTACCTCACATCGGAAAGATCGCATGGTTCCGCGGATATCAATACAAGCTCGGCCTCAATGAGCGAGGCTACGACTATAGCGTCTTTCTCCAAACTCTCGGAGGCATGCGTCCGACGACAGCAGTCAATGCATTTGCCACCGTTTCATCCCTGCTGGAGGGAAGCAGGGTCGGGCAAAAACTTGATCTCGGTCCCGCTCTGCGCGGTTACCTCTTTGAGAACCCTCTGACCAATCAGGCCATCGCTGCATTGTGGACGACGAGGTACGACGTATCGCTCAAGTCCCGCCTCCCGGATGGCGTCCAGGCTGTCGATCTCTATGGAAAGTCTCACTCGATTGATCCCACCTTGAGGATGGCCCGCGGACCCTCTTTTTTTGTAGCTCCGCTGGCTAGGGCAGCGGACTTGCGGTCTGCCCTTGAGAAGGCTCTCTGGCAGCCTGAGCAGCCCTTTGTCATCACCAATATCGGGGCACGCTCCACATCCACGCTGGATTTTACTTTGGAAAGCCTCCTCATGGAGGAGTGCGATGTCGAGATCGCTCTGTGCGTAGGCGATGCCCCTTATCAGGCCAGGCTGAAACCCGGTGAGAACACGATAGAAGTGCCTGCTTCAGATCTGCTCCGCCTGGGCAATGCCTTGAATGCCAATGTAACCATCTCGGGCAATGGAGCAGTCGTAAAAGGAAAGTTGGAAAAAGCCATCATACCCGTGCCCCGGCTTCAGGCGCTGCCAGCCGTGGATGGGCAGCTTTCTCCCGCGAAGCTGGCGTTGGCTTCACAGCTTCTTCAGGAACGAGTCAATATCTCTCCTCCTGACCCCGCCGTGGCCTGGCGCGGCCCCGACGATTTGAGCGTTCGCTATGGCTGGGCCTGGAACGATTCGGGACTCTACGGGATATGGATCGTGACTGACGACATACACACCGGTGCCACCGGAACGTCCTTCTGGAATTTCGATAGTATCCAGATCGCGTTCGATCCGCAAAGTCGGGGAGGTGTTTCGGGATACCGACCGGGAAATCGAGAGATCGACCTGGCTTTGATCTCGGAGGGAACGACAGGACTGCGTCAAACCTATCCCCTGCGGGAAGATCCGCCAGATCTTCACGCCCTTGTCACACGAGACGGCGACCAGACGATCTATCAGGTGCTTGTGCCGTGGTCCTATCTTTACGGAAAGTCTGCGCCTCCCGCAGACGACACCCTCCTTGGAGTGAGTTTTGCGGTCAACGAGAATGACGGAAGCGGGCGTCGCTGCTGGATGGGTCCCCAGGGAGACGGCATTGGCTCGGGCAAGATGCCAGCACGTTTCCCCTGGCTCAGGCTGCTGCCCCAAAGCGCGCGATGATTGGGCTCAGATGAACGGAGCTCCAGCGAGCCACTAAATGTAATGTCTGGCGGTGATAAAGGTAGGCAAATCGGGCGCGTACCGTTTCCCACAAAAGGGTGCGTGAATGCGAACTGGCTTCAATCGCTGGTGTCAGCGTGTTGCTCGCGAATTCGCTGGAGATTTCTCTCGACGGAATGACGCACCGATGAGGTCCGGATGCGCGAGATCCAGGCAGTGATCTCTTTCCACTTGAGTCGGCGCAAGTTCGCTTCCGGCAAATTTCCGCCTACCCGGCTTCGATTCATCGCTGCCAGGTAGGCAAGATCGAAAATCGCTTTTTCCGGGGAGGCAATAAAGCCGTCCACCCGGCTGTCATAGCCGTAGCCGCCAAACAACGCAGGCGAGATCCGATGAAGGGCGATTTTTGTGTCAGCGATGTTGATTTCGCCTGGGCGCCCCAGGGTAACGGCGAACTGTTTCTGAGGGATCTGCTGAATGCGGTCGTGGATTCGCAGCGCCGACCAGCCCGAGAGGTAAGCCTGATAGGGAGCGGCAGCTGCTGTGACCAAGGTGCCGGGCTTCGAACTGGAGGGACGTAGCAGCCAATGTCCTTTTTTGAGAGGCGTGCTGAATCCATCGGCGGCCAGCCGCCGCAGAGCCATAGAGGCCGCTGGAATACTCAGGCCGGTGAGTTGGGCCGCCTCCCGTGTGGTAATCCGCTTGTGGCCCGCCAGCTTTTGGTAGAAGGCAGTTGCGTTCATGGCTGGGCTGGCGGCAATGCCTTTGAAAGATCGTTCCAAACCTGCTCCGACATGGCCTTCCATGCTTCAGGGGTCCCATAGTAATCGGCGAGATCTGCGGGCAGAAAGGGAATCACTTGGTCCTTGAACATCTCAAAAGTGATTAAAGCGAGTTGTTCCAGCGCTTGAGTGGCAAGCTCCAGAGGTACGCTCTTTGCCGCCTCGGCAGAGGCCGCGAGGAGATTCAGGTCGAAGACATCCCGCGCCTGTACCTGGGTACGTGTCGCAAAAGCATGGATTTTCTGCCGATATGCCGCGCTTGCGTCATAGTGGCTAAAGACGAATGGTACTACCTGACGTTCGGCAAGAAGAGATCGGGATGGCGGTTCCGTCATGCACCCCTCGAATTCGTCATCGTTGCGCCGTGAAAATTCTAATCGAGTTGGTATGGGCGTGTTCTGATATACGATATGGAACTTCCAGCGTTGGGCGGTTTAGGTCTGCTTTGCTGGTTTGATTTCGCTCAAGGTGATGCCAGCGGAGGCGAGTTCGGTCAGTAGCGCCCAGCAAGGACCTTGTTTACGCTTTTTTCCAGGATTTCGACGCCGACAACCCTTGCATCGAAATCGATGTCCTCGGAAAGGCGGGGCTATTGTGGTAAAGACGCAAGTTCACGCCACCTTTCAGGCAGATTGTCCCAGGACTGACCGTTTGGGCAAAATGCCGTAGGAAGATGAGGTGAAATCTCTCGACGGCTTCTCGTGCATTCATTGCATGATATTAATTTATTCGTTAATATCTCGCAATTGAAGGTTGGGTTGGACTGCTCGGTGATGAGTGATACCCACACCGCTTGGAAGCCATGCAGCCCTGGGTGTCCCCAGGGCTCTGGAGCGGGGAGGATGGGGTGGGAGGTGTATGATTCAAACATACATCATCTCAAATTGCCGCTCTCTTCAGAGCGGGGAACCTGGCACCAGGCCAGTTGGATTCGGCAACTTTCGCGTTCTGCCTCGTATGAAGCCACACGCCATCTATGCCGGTGTCGCCAAGACCGAGGTCGAGTTGCGGCGACTCGAGAAAGCGACTGCACGAAATGGGGGCAGAGCGTCTGCTCTGGCAACATCGGAAAACCCCAGCCTCTTCCAAAAGCTGCGGAGCGTCCAGCCCGTCATGGCGCAACCAAGCGGACTACGCGCCCAACTCTTTGCGATAATTCGCTGGCGACTTGCCAGTCGATTGTTTGAAGCGAAGACTGAAGCTCTGGGCATTGGGAAATCCACAGCGCTCCGCAATCTCACCGATCGGGAGCCTCGTCCTCACCGCCAGATTTTTCGCGAGGTCAATTCTGACCCTCAAGATTTCCTCCATCACCGACCGGCCAAGGGCACTGCGGAAGCGACGCTTGAGAACCTGCTGCGACACTTTCGCTGCTCGCGCTACATCGCTCACATAGGGATTTTCCTGCGCGTGCTCGCGAATGAAAATCAAAGCGCGTCGTAAGGCTTCGTCTTCAGTGAACAAAATATCCGTCGATTGCCTGCCGATTACCTCGGTAACCGGCAGGCGACGAACCTCGACTCCTCTCATCGTTCCTGAAAGCATATCATCGAGCAGTGCCGCCGCCTGATAACCGACATCGTGCGCCGGCAGTCTGACGCTGGAGAGAGGAATGCGCTCGAAATTTCCCCAATAGCTCTCGTTCCCCGCGCCCAGCACGGCAAAGTCTTCCGGAACCCGATGGCCCAGTTCGTGAACGACGCGGATGACAGTCAGCGCGTTAAGGTCATCGACCGCAAACACTCCCACGGGTCGGGGAAGGCGAGCCAGCCAGTTCCTCAGTTTGCGAATCTTCTGTTCTCCGCTTCCGCTCGCCCGCGCCACCGAAGGTTCGAATCCCGCCTCCTTTAGTTTTCCCAAAAACCCCGCAAGGCGTTCCTCGGAAAATGGACGATTCTTCAGTCCCCAGAATCCAAACTCCCGGCAACCGCAAGCCATAAGGTGCTCTGCTGCTAGGCGCCCCACGGCCATGTCGTCTCGCGTAGCCAAGGACAATCGGGGAAGCGCCAACCGGGTGGATACATTGACCACCGGCAACGCCATGCGTGTGACTCGCCGATAGATTTCCATGGTATGAACCGGCATGATGAGTCCCTGAATTCCTCGTTTCACCACCAGGCAGCCGAGATCCTCGGCCAGTTCATGTTCCAACCACCGATCCGCGAACTTCAGCCGTCCGGTCTCGTATCCGTAATGCCTCGCTCCGAGAGCGACTTCCCGGAAATAATCGTGATGCAGATCGACTGCGATCTGCACGAGGAATGGGGGGCGTTTGCTCATCGGGGTAGAGTTGGGATGGAGTTAGCGCATTATGAACATGGTCCGTCAAGATCGGTTCCCCAGAACGAATGCTGCACTTCATTGACCCAAAACGATAAAACAATGATCGGTTTTGGCGATGCGGAAAAAACCCGCGCTGCTAGGCTTCTAGAAAGTCCGTCGACCCCATGAATAGAGAAAAAATGATCAAAAACAGCTCCCGGAGCGCGCTCGTTGGCGCAATTCTTTCGGTATTCGCAATCCCGAACTCCCCTGCGGCCCTGCTGTTTTCGGAAGATTTCGACTATACGATCGGCGACAGCCTGCCAACGAGCTCGGCGAATGGCGATCCTTGGAGAATCACCTATAGTACCGGCGTCGGTTCTGCCATGGTCAATTCTCAGACCTTGACTCCCTTCACCGAGGGGGGGCTCAGCGTGACCTCCACTGGCGGACAACTAGGCATCACCAATCGCGAGATCACCCACACCTTTGCTGAGTCCGATCTGCTTTCTTCCGCCGAAAGAGCGGCGGGAGGCAAGCTCTACATCAGTTTTGTCGCCACCCTTCAAAACTCCTCTACCGATGGAGGGTCAGGCGAGATTAAGCTGGGCGGCAGCTCGAACGTGAGGTTCTCATCGAGTGTTCAATGGAAGGCGACAACCTGGGGCTTGGGGGCGACATCGCCAACATTCCAATCCTCTAGGGAATCCACGCTGACTTCATCATTGATTGTCTTTGAAATCGCCTATACGGACGCGAACACCGCGAACATCAGCTACTACGTCAATCCTGAAGCAACCGTTTCGGGTGGCGTGATTTCCTTGACGTCATCACCAGACGCGACACTGACGGCGCTGAACTTCGGCTACCTAAACCAGATGATCATCAACACCCGCTACACCGGCCTGACGATCAATGCCGATGCTATCAAGGTCGGAACAACGTTGGGAGATGTGCTTACAGCTGTGACCGAACGTTCAACGCGCGCATTGATTGGCGGGGCGGGATTGCTGGGCTTCGTCTCACATGGCGCGCCATATGACCCCGCTGCTGAGACTGCTCGTTTGAGGAGGCAGTAAAGCAGGCTGCCTCTGATCGCTGATCATGGTATATCCTCCCCCCATTATCCTCGTGAAACGCGCCAAATTTTCCCTCTCTCCCGCAGCCCAAGATGGCGCCTTCGCGCTTACCGAATTGCTTACGGCCGTAGCCATCATGGGAGTCCTCGTAGCCATTATCATTCCGACGATAGGTTTGACGCGAAAGAAAGCCAGGGACGTCCAGTGCCTCGCTAATCTGCGCGCTCTCTATAGCGCGATTACTCTCTACGCCAACGACTATCAGCATTATCCGACAATGAATCTGGAAAATCCCGCCGACCCTTCCTTGTCTGGACCGCAAAACGCCGCAACACCCTATCCATGGTTCACCTCGCTTATCAGGCAAGGTTACCTTCCCGTTCAGACCGAAAAGCGTGACGGGAAAGAATGTCAGGTCGCCAAGGCTCTGATTTGTCCAGCCAACACCTATAAGGGCCAGCTCTATGATTGGATTTCGGCGCCCAAGCCGTGGCAGGGAAACTACATGACCAGCCGCTACTACGGCGGGGCCGGTTACAGCGCGCAGCCGGTGCGCGTCGCGGAAGTGACAAACCCTCGGGCCATTCTGCTCGTCGATACCCCGACCACAGCCCTAGGAATTTGGAATGACGGCGACGCGGATTGGAACAACTCCAGATGCCGTGTCGCCAAAAATCTCCACGGTGGCGGGGCGCATGCACTCTTTATCCGCGGAAACATTGAGACCATCACACCCGCCACTCATCCTGATTTGGCAAACGAGCGGAACTGGAACCCCCGCTACGGAAATTGAGCTTCGGGGCGTTCCGCTCCTGGCTGCTCTCAGATCCATCCCATTATCACGATGAATTCCAAACTCGCCGCATTCCTTCCGCATGTTCTCCTTTCCTGCGCTCTGCTTGTTTTCTTAGGGTGTGAAAAGCGGTCTCATGCTCCCACGGAGTTCCCAGGCCCATTTCCAGCCGAGACAAACCGATGGGACGAGGCTGAAAAGCAACGCCAGCGAGCGGCGGGGGAGACACTCATTCAAACGATCGAAACAGCGATCAAGAATGGCGACACGCACCTAGCTATTCCCAAGGACGACTATCGCTTTGCGCAGACTCGCAAGGTCCCTTGGGGAGGCCCGGCACACCTCCCCATCATCAACCCGCAAAACCTCACTATCGACTTTCAGGGTTCAACCCTCTGGTTCGAGAACGGCGCCACCGGCCTCGCCATGTTCCGCGCCCGAAACCTCGTCCTGAAAAACGCCTTTCTCGACTGGGATCCGCTGCCCTTTTTCCAAGGCACCGTGGTCGCGATCGATCAAGCCGCAGGAACTTTCGATTTTCGCCCGGACCCTGGCTACGAGCGCGAACACACCAGCACCGGCCTCCGGGACAAGGAGGGCAGCGCCGACTGGCGAGGCGTCGTCTTCGATCGCAATACGCGTGAGATCAAGCCCGGCATGGGCGGCTTCTCTGTCGGCTTCTTCTGGAAAAACAAGCTGCCCAACGGCGACTACCGCGTGCAGTTTCGCGGCTATTTCGGAGTACCTGTCTCGAAGACCTCGCTCGCGGTCGGCGATCCGATGGTTATCCTTGCTCGTATTGACCGCGCCCTCCGCCTGGATGGCGCCGTCGATACGACCCTTGAAGACATCACCCTCTACGCGTCTCCTTTCGTTTGTGTCGACCAGAAGACCGGAGCGAACACCACGTTCCGCCGAGTCAATATCGTCCGCCGCCCCGGAACCAACCGCCTTCTCGCCGGCAACGCCGACGGGATCAACTGTGGCAATATGATCAAGGGCCCGTTGATCGAAGACTGCCGCATCGAGATGATCGGCGACGATTTCGTCAACATCCACGGCCACTTCGCCAGGGCGCTCCATCAGGAAAACCCCACCACGCTGCTTGTCAGCCAAATGAACAACCAGTTCGATATTCCGGCCGAACGATTTCCCCTCACGGTCGAGTTTTTCGACCGCGCAAGCATGAAACCGCTCGGCATTCGCAAGGTTCTCTCGGCAAAACTCACGCGCTGGACCCCGACTCGTGAAACCACCATAGCCGACCTCAGTCATAAATGGAACTCCGGCCAGGCTGCCAGCCTAGCTTACGATCGCACGGCCCCGGTCCACCAGCTCACGCTCGACGAACCCGTCGACTTCGCCGTCGGCTCCGACGTGATTGTTGCCTGCGAGGCGTTCAGCACACCCGACACGGTAATTCGCAACAATCATTTCACCGGCTCCCTCGCCCGAGGTCTGCTTCTGCACAGCCCCCGCGTGGTTGTCGAAGGCAATACGATCCATAGCGTCTGCTCTTCCGGTATCGTTCTGACCAGCGAAGGCTCCTTCTGGGGCGAAGGCGCCTACGTCCACACGGCCACCATCCGCGACAATACCCTGACCGATACCGGCATCAGCCTCGGCGGCGGGGATGGAATCCGCGTCATCCAACCCAATCCCGACAAATACAAAATCCAGCACGACATCCGTCTCGAGCAAAACTTCATCGAGAAAACCGGAGGCTCCGGCATTAGCGCCATGGGCGTTCGCGATCTGGATGTTTCTGGAAACACCATCAAAAGCTACGGCGCCTACGCTCGCGGGTCCGGACCGGATGGAGCCGAAGAAGCCGGCGCAGGATACGCCATCTCCCTTCGTTCCATTGAGAACCTGCAACTTCGGGACAATAAAATCTCTCAGCCGGGTCCATGGGCGAAAGGTGAAATCTGGGAACCCGACACGACGAAAAAGAACGCCTTGTGAGACGCGGAACAATCGGAATGCGAGTTATTTCATCCTTCTCCATGGCGCTGGCTGTCGTCGTCTGGTCCGCCTCGACAGTTGTCGCACAAGACCTGACCCAGAAGGAATTGGCCGCTTCGGAATGGATTGAAGGCGACTTCACCCAGATGGCTGAAGTCATGGGTGGCGCACTCATGAAGCCTTCGCCCTACATGAGCGGCTGGACCTATTGCAAGGATTGGCCGCTCTATGTCGAGCGCGACACCACCGACGCCGACTTCGATCGCTTCGCGCGGAAAAACGTCCGCGATTTGCAGGCGGCCGGGATCAATTGCGTGAAATGGTCCACCTTTCCCTGGACGGAAGACACGGATTTCAAAATCTTCAGTCAATACGATAAACTGTTCCGTGAAAACGGTATGAAGTTCTTCATCCAGACCGACAAGGTTGACGATCTGGACAAGATGGCTGAGCACCTCGCGCGGCTGCATCAATTCACATCCAGCCCGGCCTATCTGAGAATCGGCGGCAAACCTGTACTGGTCAACTTTGCCGCGCACACGCTGTCCGATTCGGACTGGAAGGCTGTTTTCGATAAACTTAAGCAAAAGGGCATCGACTTTTACCATGTGCGATCGATTCCCCCCGAAGCGGGAGAACTCCCTCCGTTCAGTCCCGAGTTTGATCGGATCATGCAGCAAACCATGTCTGTGGGCTGGTCGGGCATCCAGGAGTTCACCCCTAAAACCTGGGAAGGCCACACGAGGGCGGAATACATCCGGGAGATGCTCCGCTATTGCGCCCGCAACAAATGGAAATTCTATCCCTCGGTCACCCACAACCTCTGGCGTACGGAATGGGGAGCCTACTGGAACGTACGCACGCTCACTGCGATGTTTCGCAATGGACTGGAGGACATCATGAAGTCGGGCTCCCGCTCGTCCCATATCACGACCTGGAACGACTTCCCCGAGGGCCAATACATAGCGCCCTCCATGTACAAAGGGGAGGTCATGCTCGCCCTTGCCAACTACTTCAGCGTGATCGCGGCGGGCAATACCTACGCCGGCGATGCGGGTGCCTTCCTCGTGCAGGAGCCTGCGGTCGACCTTGGGCAGGCCGCCCGGTTCGAACTGATCGCCTTTCCGTCCAGTCGGGAAAAACAGCGCTTTGTCGAAGGCGTGATCCTCGACGACCAGGACCACATCGTCCACCGCATTGAAAAAACGCAGATGCCCGAAAAAACGCTCCTCGTTAAGGAATTCGCCGTGTCGAGCGTCCCTCGACCGGGCGAACGCACCTGGTTCCTGCGGCCGTTCGTCTGGTTCTTCGACGAGGGCGAAACCGTGCCGGACTTTGATTTCAGAACCACCGCCTCCACCGCCCGGCCGGTTCAAATCAAGGCCGCCGCCAACAAGAACTTTGTTTTCAACAGCACGCGTATCCGCCATTTTTCCGAACTCGCCGCGACCAGCACGCTGAAGGTGACGGACGGCTCCATCGAGGCGGAGATCGTTTCACACACACCGATCGTCGAGGCCCGCCTCATGGAAAACGACAACCAGATCGTCGCCAATCCGGGCATTTCCCAAAACATCCCTCTGCGCTTCGAAGTTCTTGTCCAGGCAGTCCGCACCCGGCAGCCACACTGCGCGGTCAGCCTCTCGCAGGGACGCATCACCCAAGCCCTACGCGACCAGCCTCGATGGAGTGAGGATATTGTCCGCGAAGGCCTCTCCATCTCGGACGCCGGTGACAAGGTGACTTGGCAGACAAAGTCGTTCAATCAAAGCAACGGCGCGGAACGCATCGTCATCGAGACCGACGCGTCGCCCGCGGGCAGCGTGACCCTGACATGCGGAAACGTCTCCCGCACGGTGGCCGTGAAAGACCTGCTGGAACAGGATGTCGCCACCTTTGAATTCATTCCCGATCTCGTCGCGGCGTCGATCCGGGTCACCGCACGAGCCGCCGAGATGACGCTATTCGAGCGGCTGCCCGCCCCGAAAAAAACGATTTCCTTTCGCTATGACCGTCCACTCGTCGCCCAATTCGGCGCCGACATGTTCTTCAACGAATTCGAGACGGAAGACGGCGTCCGCTATTACGGAGATCCGCTCGTGCTTTTCCCGAAACGCACAGACGCTTCCCCGGCCGCGTCATCGCTGCGCAGCGTTCAGGTCTTCGATGAGAAATCGCATGGCCTGGTCGAAAGTCAGGTGGCGGATTCCGAGGCTACCCTGGTCCACCTCGTCGAGCCCCGCGCTGAAGGTTCGCTCGTGCTGCCCAATACCGCCTCGTTCCGCGAGCCCTACAACTACGGCTGGCCGTCCATCGCCGGTCGCTGGTCGGTGGCTTATCATTGGGCCAACAAAAAGGATTCGGAACCGAGAACCGAAAATGGCGCCTCCTGGTTTGATGGAAAAGACGACTTTTATATGCTGACTTCCCGCGTTGTTCCGTCGGGGCCATTCGAGGTTTCGTGCGACGTTTTTCCCGAGCAGACCGGAGGGTTGCAGACAATATTAGCCAGTCCCCATATCGTCGCCCAGATCGCGCCAGACGGCGTCGTCGTCGTGAAACTCTCCTCTGTCACTGAGGGCAATAACCCCGTGACCGCGGACAAGGTCGTCTTCAGATCTGACAAGAAGATCACTTTCGACCGGTGGACTTCTCTCAAGATCCTGATCAGCGGAACCGATGTCGCGCTCTTCCTAGACGGCCAGCCAGCCGGCTCCGTCGCGGTCGAGTATCCGTATCGCTTCTTTTTCCGCGAGTTCCCGCCGCTGCTTGGCGCGCTGCGCGTCAGCCAGTGGGGCAACCAGACTCGTGACCACTTCAAGGGCGGCATCCGCAACTTCTGCATCGGGCTCTACACCGATTCGCCCACCTCATCCGCAAGCGCGGCAATCACCACATCCCAATAGAAGACTCTCTGTGAAACTTACGCTCGGCCAGGAACACGTCATCGTCCGAGGAATGCGGCCCGAAGAGCCGGGTTGCCTCTGGGGCCCCTATCAATTTCCTCGACCCTATAATCTCGGTGACCGGTTGGTCGTGGCTGTGCATGTGGCCGCCGATGATGGCAAATCCTTTGGGGAAGCCAACCGATGGTTCGAAAGCCGCGATCGAGGCGCGACATGGATGGAGATCGCCGCCTCCGTCGCCCCACAGTGCGGACTGCTCCTGCCAAATGGCGACCGGATCTATTTCCCGATGGAATCGGGAACGGAACTCGACGACTACGCCTTCACTCACGAAAATTTCCTCACGCCCGGCTACGACTTTCACCAGCAGGCGGAGGAGGGGAAACTGCCTGTCGCCGATGGAATCACCTACCAATGGGGCATCGCCATGCGGGCTTACAACGCGGATCGATTGCCGCCGAGTCTGGCCAGGAAGGAGTGGTTGGTGCAGCGAATTCCAGCCGGAAAAACCAACCCGGAGACCGAGTACGCCAGAGTCGACTGGCCCAATCTCACGCGCGTCATCTACGACAAGGGTGACGAATACCGGAAGGTTCTCAAACCCATCTTCCCGCGTGGAACGCCCAAACTCGGCCCAGACGGCGCGATCTGGGTCGCCGTGTTTTCCGGAGAAGGGCACCTGCATCCCATTACGGGTCAATACAGCCCCTACTACTCTGCGGAAATCTTCCGTTCCGAAGACAATGGCCGCAGCTTCCAGCTTCGCGGACACATGGAATACGAAGCGAACGGGAGGAATTACCCTTATCAAAGCGGAGGCTTCAGCGACAGCGACTTTGCATTCATGCCCGATGGATCCATCGTGTGGTTTTTGCGTACGACTTGGCAGGGAGCCACGGGCCGGGAATGGGGCCCGATGTATCTGTCCCGCTCCTCCGATAGCGGGTACACTTGGTCCAAACCCATTCCCTTCGCTGAGACGGGCATCCTGCCGCGCCTGAGCCAGCTCGAATGCGGAGTGACCCTTCTCTGTTACGCCCGTCCGGGCATGTATGTCTGCGCGAGCGAAGACGACAGCGGAACCCAATGGACGGATCCACTGGTTATCATGACGCCGGACGACAGGAGCCACCTCGCTAACATTCCCATCGCAACGCCCAATTTTCACGAATGGACCGGCGCTTGCAACAACCCGGAGATGGTGCCGCTGGACAGGAACAGCGCGTTGTTTTTCTACAGCGATTTTTATTTTCCCGACACAGACGGCGTCAAGCGGAAGACCATCCTGTGCCGCACAATCACAGTAGAACCCTAGCCATCGCTCTCCCTGCCATGAGCTGGGTCGTCTTTGCCTTGTTATCCACATTCTTTCTCGGCTGCTACAATCTTGCCGTGAAGGGTGCAGTGCAGGACAACGCCGTATCGCTGGTATTGTTCTTTGCCAACGTATTCAGCGCCCTCGTCTGGATCGCACTCATGGCGGCAGCGCAATTCGGATCCACCTCCCCATTCATTCCCGAGGTCTTGCGGGCACACGCCATCACTCCCACGCAGCACCTGCAGATTGCCGCCAAGGCGCTCCTCGTGGCGACCATCTGGATTCTGATCTTTTGCGGAGTAAGGAAGCTTCCCGTATCCATCGCCTCGCCCATTCAGTCTACGAATCCTCTCTGGATGCTTCTTGGCGCCGTCATTGTGCTGGGTGAACGGCTCTCGGCGTTTCAATGGTTGGGGATCCTGTTGACCCTCGTAGCATTTGTATCACTTTCGTTGGTGGGCGCGCGAGAGGGGGTCGACTTCTTAAGGAATCGCGCGGTCTGGGTGCTCCTGTGTGGGGTGATGCTGGCGGCACCGAGCGGTCTTTACGATAAATGGCTGCTGGCCGAAGCTGGACTATCCCCGGCGACCCTTCAGGCGTGGTTTTCCATCTATCTAGCGCTGCTGTTCCTCCCGCTGGCCATCGGCTGGAAGCTGCGCCTGTGGCCTCGCCGGGAATTTACCTGGCGCTGGAGTATTCTCCTGGTCTCGGTGTTCTTGCTCGCTTCGGACTTTTTCTTTTTTCAGGCACTCCGTCTACCGGACGGACTGCTCTCGGTGGTGGCAAGCGTCAAACGCGGCGAAGTGCTCGTCGCCTTTGCTGGCGGGATTTTGTTGTTCAACGAGAAAAACGTCCGCCAGAAACTTCCTGTGATCGTCATACTGCTCGTTGGCATTATCATCACCATGCTCGGATGAGACGTGGACTTTGCCGGAATTCCTGCCGAGAGTCTGGATGATTGAATCTTTCCATCCTGGATTTGATCTGTTCCTAATAGATCGGACCGAGCATAATGAGTAAGTTGCTGTTTTGGGGTGAAACCCAAGAAAGAGCAGCAGAGGAAAAGAAGTCGATTTAGCGAGGAGTAAATCATCGGGACTGGCGCATCGATTATGATCTTAACCGTCCACACAGCTCGCTAGGAGGAACGACTCTGGCCGAATTCGAGGCCTCGGTCTCCCCTCGGGGAGAGTGAACTCAACCCAAGCCAACACCCTCAGCCACCAACCTTCTCACATTCTATACGGTACGCCTGTTGGGGGCGGTTCAACGCGCCGGGGTTTGTAGTGTCCCCCTGATGTTTGGACAAGCGCGATGGATAATTAAGCGGCTTGTTTGCATAGGAGTGAGTGGAGGTATTTGGCTGGGGAGAGGTAACCGAGGGCCTGGTGAGGGCGGATGGTGTTGTATTGATTGATCCAGTTTCCGATGACGGCTCTGGCGTGTTGGAGGGAGGAGAAGCGATGGAGCCAGACGCACTGCTCTTTGAGGGTGCGGATGAAGCGTTCGCAGAGGCCGTTTTGCTCAGGCGTATAGGGCGCGATGTACTCCTGCCTTAGGCCGTAGCGTCGGACGGTAGAGGAGTAGAGGCGGGAGCCAAAGACGAGGCCGTTGTCGTGGCGCAGGGCCAGTCCGGCAGGAGCGCCGTGGAGCCAGCCGAAGCGGTTGAGCAGGGCACCTTCCAGGGCCCGCTCGGCGGTTTTGGCGCGAGCGGTGCGGTCGAGCTCCCAGCCGAGGATCTCGCGGGTGCAGCAGTCGATGACGGGGACCATGGCACACCAACCGTCGGCGCCGCAGTGGACGAGGGCAATGTCGGTGGCCCAACGCTGATTGGGAGCCTCGGTGATGGAGCGGGAGGCCTGCACGCGAGGGCGCTGGCCTGCCCGGCGGGCCTTGAGCGTCCAGCGCTTGAGGCGCATGATGCGCTCGACCTTCTTGCGGTTGATCTGGAGGCCGTCGACGAAGCGCAGCCAGGCCCAGACCGAGCGGATGCCGAAAGCGGCCTGTGTCTCGATCAGTTCCTTGATGCGCTGTTCGAGCACCGGGTCGATCATGCGCCGAGGGGTCTTTTCCTTGGCGATGTAGTAGGCCGAACTGCGGGGCACGCCCAGGACCGCGCAGAGCTTGGTCCAAGGCACGTTGCGGCCTTCCTGGAGAAGATCGTGGTGGATGGCTTTCACGAGATCCCGTCCGGCAAGTCCTTGCCGAGTATGCGATGGGCTTTTTTTAAAATGTCCACCGAGAGCGTGAGATCGCCGATCTTGGCCAGGAGCTGCTGCTCGCGAGCTTCCTGCTGGGCGGCCAGATCACGCGGATGACTGCGCAGGGACTCGGTGCCCTGGGTGATGAAGTCGCTCTTCCATTGCTCGATCTCCGAGACCGTGAGGCCATGACTGCGGGCCACTTCGGCGGCGGTTGTTTTACCGGCAATCAAATCCAGCACCACGGCGGCCTTGCGCTTGGCCGTCCAGCGTTGCACTTCGTCAGAGGAGGGTTCGTTCGTCATAGCGTTCCTCCATGGTTTACCAGACCGGCGGCCACGATAAACCCTGCGCTTCGGCTCCGCTGCGGGTTTATCGTCTTTCGTTCGTTCTTATTGCCTGTCCAGTTACAACGGGGGACGCAATAGGTTTGCGCTGCTGTCTGGCCAGGGTCTCCGGCTCTTTTTTTGCTCGGAGGCAAAGCTAAGTCTTTGGGCGATACGATCAATCATTGCTCCTTCTATCACGGCTTCGTATCTTTTAATATCTGCCTATAACCCGGGAGGCCAGAAATCTGCTGCTTGATCAAAAATGATAAAAGAATGATCGATTTTGGCGATGCGGGAAATTTTTATTGGAGCTAGTTTCTCATAAACCACTCTGCCCCATGACATCAATTGAAACTAAGAAATCGATTCAGAAAATCCAGAAGTTAGTATTAGCGGTAATCGCCATTATCTCGCTGAATGTCGACTTCGCGCATGCGGGCTATCCCGACTCCGTCATCGCCAGCAATCCAGTCCTCTACTACCGTTTCAATGAAGGCTCCGGCACCAGTCTGTCGAATTCCGCGACCGGATCAAATGCTGTCACGCAGACCGCGACGGCTGGAACCACTTTGATTCTGGGAAGCGGAACCACAGGGCCTCGCCCGCCTGCCTACCTTGGCTTGGAATCCGACAACCTTGCCGGCATCTTCTCGGGAGGCACTGGTAGCCAAGTTTCGTTGTCTGGCAGTGGAGGGTTATATGGTTCCTTGTCGGGCAAATCAGGGATAACAATATCTACGTGGATCAATCCTTCAACGCTACCGACCGGAAGCTCGGAAGACGTCTTCTTCCAGTTGCGGAATGGAGTTGGATCAACAGGTCTTCAGCTGAGTTTGAAATCGGGTGTCATAAGCATGGCGGGACGGAGCCAAAACGGCGATAGTTTTTCCAGTAATTCGTCGACTTACACTCTTAGTACTGGGACGTGGTATCAGATCACGGGCGTTTGGGATTTCTCGATTAAAACCATGACACTCTATGTTAATGGAATCAGTCTGGGTAGCTACAGCGCTTCTGGCTGGGGTTCCAGCGCATTCAATATTACGACAAGCACCAGTAATCCCATACTTATCGGAAGTAGCGCCTCAAGCAGTTACTTTCATGGCGCTTTGGACGAGTTCGCTATTTACAATAGCGCTCTGTCAGCGTCGCAAATCAGCGCGCTTTATAACGCGGCTGTCGTGCCCGAACCAACCGCTGCCCACCTGTTGTTGGGAGCAGTTGGGTCGCTGGCCTGGTTTTTACGGCGCCGGCGTCACTTGAGCGTCTGAACTGGCCGCCTTGGCGCTGCTGCGCCGATGTCTTCGATTTGAAGGAATGTCGAGAGGCGGCGCTGGACCAGCTTAACTGGCTGATCGGCAACACACACGTCCACGCCTCCGTCGTGTTCGGGCGGGGTACAATACCCCATGACGGATGGCCGCCCCTATAGCTGCCTGCCGGGCGGCTTCATGAATGGACCGTGTGACGTGGGGACGGATGAAATCTATGTCGATATGGAGGGGCACGACGACTGGGCCACCTGTGAGTATTTGGTTTTCCCAGACCCCCAACGAGATGTTTACCAACTTCGAACCCGCGTCGTTGGCAGTACTGGCTTGGAAAGCTGCAATGGGCTGCGCCGTGCTGACCTTGCGGCACCACGACGGGTCCTGTGGCCGCCACGAACCGGAGATTTTTATGTTGGGAAAATCTTCCCTAGCCAGGACGGGAACATGCGTCATGTTCAAATCGTGCGACCGGATTGGGCTCCGCCGTGGAGCGCCAGATGGAAATCATTCCCGAGTTGAAACCGTGAGAGAAATTACGCTTGGAGAGCATTTGTGCGGCCGGTAATCAGACACAGATGAAAGTGGCGGAATGAAGATAAGCCGAGACATCAAACGGGGATACCTTTTGCTCTTTGTTCTGCCGCTTTTGGCATTTGGCGAAACGATCTCGAAAAATTCCGTGCCCCCTGTCGGCAGGGACCTGTCGGCGGTTTTCCAACGAGCCCGGGAAGGGGCTCCTTTGCGTTATGTCGCTCTTGGTGGGTCCATTACCCAGGCTGGGGAGGGGTGGATCGGCGGTTGGTTGAAGGAAAAATTTCCACAGAGTGAGGTTTCGGCGATCAACTCCGGCATGAGCGCCACCGGGAGTGCTCTGGGGATCTTTCGAGTGGAGCGGGATGTGATTGCTTATCAGCCGGACTTGGTGGCAATCGAGTATTGCGTCAACGATGGGGGGCTGACGGATGAGGAGGCGATCCGTTACATGGAGAGCCTGGTGGTCCGACTCAGGAAACTGCCGCATCCACCCGCTATCCTCATTCTTGAGGCGGCTGCCAGGGATGGGGTGAATCTGAAACGCTACCGGGAAGTCGCACAGCACTACAATCTATTGGAAGTCGATCTTCAGGCGGCGGTGGATGCGGAATTGAAGGTCAGCGGACGTGCCTGGGAAACCCTGTTCAGCGACGCCGTGCATCCGAACAAGGAAGGGCATGTCTTCTATGCTAAGGTGATCGAGGAGTCGCTTACTCCATTTTTGGAGGCCGGCGGCACAGACGCTTCTTCCCGCCTGCCGCCTCCTTTAAGCGCGAAACCTCTGCTGCTGGACGGACGCATGGTGTCGTTGTCCGGAATCACGGCAAAAGCGGGATGGAAGCTGGAAAGCTCCCTGCCCTCCTGGTGGAACCGCTTTTTCAACGGTGTTCTATCGGCGGGAAAACCAGGAACTACCATGGAGCTGCCGTTCCGGGGAACGACGGTGGGGCTGTTTTTTGCCATGGATAGGGGGTTCGGGACTTTTTACGCCAGCGTTGATGGGGCGAATCCCGAGCAGGTGTTCACCAATACGAGGGGCGGTTATTCGTATAAAATCTTCGCAACGGATATTGCCCCGCAGGAGCATTCGATCTGTGTGGCTCTGCCGCCGGCTTCTGCGCCGGCGCTTCGCCAGAACGGTCCCGTGAAACTGGGTTTTCTTTTGTTGGCGGGGGAAACGGGAGCTTCCAACCTGCGGGGAGAGCAGGGAGATTTTTCCCCCGACAAACTGGAGCCTCTGGATTTCCGGGCACTGAAACTCGAAGGTCTGCGCTGGACCGGCGCGTATCCGCTGCCGGACGCGGAAGCCCATGATGCCGAGACGTTCATGGAAATGCCTTTTCCTCCAGAGGAAAAAGACGCGGCGGAGGTGCAATGGAACCCATTGCCTGCTACCGAGGACGATGTCTGGGATTTCCGGAAACTGGTCGCTACGAAAGCGCCGGGGATTGTTTATGTCTCGGCCTCCGTGGATTCTTCAGATTCCGGTACCGGTCTCTTGATCCTGACTGTGGATTACTTCGCCAGGATCTGGGTGAATGGGAAACTGGCGGGAAAAATCGGTGCCAATCACGGTTCTCCTGACGAACCTAAACAAATTCCCATTGAATTGAGGAAGGGAAAAAACGATGTCCTCATTAAAGTCGGAGCTGGCAGTGACGGGCATAGGTTGAATTTCTCCATCGGAACCTCCGGCGGCGGTACCTGAAGCCCTTCCTCGCGCCGCCCCCATGTTTTCCAGCGTGATTTCCAAGGCTAGAACGTTTAGTGGTGACTGATACCCACACAGCTTGGAAGGGCTGGTGGTAACACGACGAGAATAACGAGGCGCCGATGGCGTGAGGTTGCCTTGCAGCTCTGGGTGTCCCCAGGGCTCTGGAGCGGGGAGGATGGGGTGGGAGGTGTATGATTCAAACAACATCATCTCCAATGGCCGTTCTGTTGAGAGCGGGGAACCTGGCACCAGGCCAGATGGATTCGGCAACCTTCGCGTTCTTCCTCGTATGAACCCACACGCCATTTATGCCGGTGTCGCGAAGACCGAGGTCGAGTTGCGGCGGCTCAAGAAAGCGACAGCACGAAACGGGGGCAGAACGTCTGCTCTGGCCACGGCGGAAGACCCCGGAATCATGTACGTGATCACGCGTGAGGAAATCGATGCCAGTGATTACACGCGTTTCCTTGCCAATTTTGGCCCGGCAGTTGGTAAAGAGCGCCTCTGTCAGATTGCCGGGAGGGTCTCCTTTACCGTGCAGGGCTACGAAGACCGGGAGGAGGAGATCTTTGAGATCCCCGAAATACGCGAATATTTCCAGCTCGCGCACAAGAGATGGCCTTGCTGGCTGTTCACCGCAGATGTGCGCACAGCCTGCCTTCACGCCATCACCCTCTGCGTTTTACAAAAGATCGATATCATCCGCGCGCCTGGCGCGGGCATCAATCACGTCCAGACCTCACTTGAGGATCTCAAGTCCTTCTTTGAAGAGTCACTCAGGGTCACGGCCATCATGGACTCAAGAGCTGGCATCAGCAGGAAGCTGGGCGGGAAGCGGATCGAAGCCCTTGTGGAGTATCTGGGAGTGTAGGCACCTTATGATCGATCCCTGGCTACGGTGGCGCAGACAAGGCGAATTTCTGGTCCAGGGACAGGCCGTCCGTTTGCTTGAGGAGTCGGGAGCATTTTATTCCCCGGGGTGGACAAACGGAATGATCTGCCCGGAACGGAGCCGGACTGGGCAAAGGAGATTTTCTCCCGCAGCCGCTGGTCGGCGCTGGCGTCTAGCTCTTGCCTTCCGGCGGAAGAGGCGCGGAGTCCCGGATGATGATGCCGTTTCGTAGCAGGCAGGTGATTCTGGCGCGGCGGGTGGAAAGATCGCCCTCCAGAAGTCGCTCATCGCGCAGCTCGTTATCGACGCCGACGAAGAACTTGAAAATCTCCATATCGGAGACGATTTCATCGATGGTCAACCGCTCGGGATTCGGAATATGGTCCGCAACTCTGAGACCGCACTGGAAGGCAGCTTGCCGTTCCAGGTAGTCGAGAAGCGATTGCTTCTTGATCATGCGAATCCCACGTTTGGCTCCCTCTTTCCGCTTCACCATGGAGACGATCAGCTTTTCGCCTGTGAGGGGATCGGTCTCCTCCAGGAGTTCCGAGAGAGAGGTGCGGGAAAGCCCGGATACGGGGCATCGTTCGCCCTCGTCCGGCAGCCGAATCCAAACGGAATCATCCATGCGGGAAGAATTTTACGAAAATCACTCTCCGGTTCCCCAGTCAAATATCACCCTCGCAAAAGGATGTTATGACTTTGTTATGACTTTTGACCAAAAAAACACGGAAATCCGTGTAAGTCGTTGATTATGAGGGGTGGTGCGCGATACAGGGTTCGAACCTGTGACCCCTACCGTGTCAAGGTAGTGCTCTACCACTGAGCTAACCGCGCGTGACGAGCCCTGCATTCAAGCGGATTTCTCGGAAAACGCAATAGAAGAATCGCAATTCTGAGTATCTCATCGTGGGGGATGGCAGGTGAAATGGGGTGGAAATGTGGCTCGGGAGGCGCAGGGAAGCGGGGTGGCCCATGGGAATGGGGGAATGCGAGAGGGGAGCCGAAGGCTTCTTCGGGTTCCGCTTGCAAAGGAGGCGGGGTCGGAGGATTGTCACTCGGATATGGTTCTCGAGCCAGGTGACATCGCCCCGGATTTCACAGCCCCGGTGGTCGGAGAGGGATTTTCTGAGGGTGAGCAGCTTACGCTTTCGTCCCTGAGGGGTTCTCCTGTGATCCTGTATTTTTACCCGAAGGACGACACGCCGGGGTGCACGAAGCAGGCTTGCGACCTGCGGGATCGTTACTCCGAGGTGGTTGAGAATGGGGCGAGGATTTTCGGCGTGAGCGTCGATCCGGTGGAGAGCCACAAGAAATTTGTCCTGAAGCACAACCTGCCGTTCCCGCTGATCAGCGATGCGGATCGCGAGATCGTGCAGGCCTACGGCGTGTGGGTGGAGCGTTCCATGTATGGAAAGAAGTACTTCGGCACGGAGCGCAGCACGTTTGTGATCAATCCGGAGGGCTGCATCAAATCGATCTATCGTAAGGTGAAGCCCGAGGAGCATACTGGAACCGTCATCGAGGACTTGCGACATTTTGAACCGTGACACTTTATTGAGCATGTACGACCGGCTGTTTCAGTTGGTCGATAAGCTGCCGGAGGGAATGAAAAAGCCCATCCTGCGGGAAATTGCGCCGATCCGTGAGGTCTTCCTTGAGCAGCGCCCGGCGCGGCTCATGCTGGTGGGCAGCGTGGGCAAGAGCGTGCCCGAGTTTTTGCACACCGCCTGCGGCGTCACGGTGGAGACCGGCGAGATGTCGGGCGGATGGCGCAGCTACAAGCTCTCCGGCCGCTCGGGCCGGGGGGAGGCGCAGATCCTGGATGCCCGCTTCGATGCTCCGGACGATGTCGTGGCGGCGGCGATCACGCATGCGGCCCCGGATGTGCTGATTTACCTGCGGGAGAATCTTGAGCCGGAGGCGATCTGGACCAAGGCGATCTCGCGGGTCGCGCAGAGCGGTGCGGAGACGCCCATCGTGGGTATCGCCTATGGCGGAGAGCCGGCGAGGGTTCGCTTGCAGGCGCTCTTTGCCTCCGACCGCCAGTTTTCCATGCGACGTTCCGTGGTGTGCATGCCGGACGAGGAGGAGTGGGCTGTGGGCGAGGCGATTTGTTCCGTGCTGCCCAATGCTGCTCGGCTTGAGTTTGCCCGCATCGCCGGGGCGAAAAAGGCCCAGGCGGAAATTGCCGGATCGCTCCTGAAGTCCTTTACCACGGTGTGCGGCGTGATCGGTCTGCAGCCGATCCCACTGGCCGACATGCCGGTGTTGACGACCTTGCAGACGCTGATGGTCGGGCTGGTCGTCTACGTCTCGGGCAAGCCGGTCAATGTGCGGCTCGTTACTGAATTCCTCGGGGCGCTGGGGCTCAATATCGGGGCGGGCATCCTTTTCCGCGAGAGTGCACGGGCGATCATTAAGATCGTTCCGCTCTGGGGCAATGCTGTCTCGGGATTCGTGGCGGGTGCGGGAACGTATGCGGTCGGTCGAGCGGCGATCTCGTATTTCATCGAGGAAGCTCCCATTGCCGAAACCCAGAAGCTTTTCCACCGTCTGCTTCCGGGCTGGGATGCTTTCAAGCGCCGCCGTCTTCCATCCCTGAAAACCGCCCAGACCATGGAGGCCGAGCAGGTCGAGTCCAAGACACCTCCCGCCGAGGGAGAGCCGAAGTAGGCGGTTAGTAGCCCTCGCGCAACTGGGAAAAGGCTGCACCGAGCAGCTCGACCACGATGCGGGCGGAGAGTTTTTCCGGAGAGCTGAAGGGTGCCGCCGCACCCATTTCCCCTGCGCGCCCGCAGATCCATGCGCCGAGTACGGCACTCTTGAGGAGGTCTCCGTTCAACTGGCCGGCGAGAGCGGCGCAGGTGCCGGTGAGGACGTCGCCCATGCCGCCGCTCGCCATGCCGGGATTGCCGGTTGAGTTGTAGTAGCATGTGTCGGCATCGCCGATGATGGTGCGTGCGCCCTTGAGCAGGAGGGTGGGGGGATACTGGCTCGTGAAGTCGCGGAACCAGTCGATACGCGGGCGATCATTCCGGGGAAAAAGCCGCTCCATCTCCCCCGGGTGCGGGGTGAGCAGGCGAGGGCCGCGGCAGGTTTTCAGGATCGATGTATCCTGGGAGACGGCGTTTAGCGCGTCGGCATCGACGACCATGGCGCGGGGCCATTCCCTCACGAGGGCGAGTATGTCGCTGTCGTTGGCACGGCCCAGGCCCGGGCCGACGGCGAGGACGTCCATCGGTTCCTCCAGCACCTCGCGATAGGTCGTGACCTGCTTCACCATCACCTCGGGAACGCAGGCGGTGGCGAGCACGGGCTGGATGTCGGCGTGGGCGTAGACCGTCACGAGCCCGGCCCCCGCAGCGACAGCGGCCGCCGAGGCAAGCCGGGCGGCTCCTGTCATTCCATGAGAACCTGCGATGATGCCGACGCGGTCGCACATCCCCTTGTGCGTGTCGAAGGCGCGGGGAGGGAGCCAGTACCGCAGCTCCTCCGGGGTGGAGAGCCGTGGAAAGCCCTCCCGGTCGAGGTTGAGATCGTCAAGGGGTATGAAGGCGAGGCGGCCGACGTGGTTGGTCGCGGCATCGGCGACGAGACCCCGTTTTACGGCACCAATGGTGGCGGTGAGGTCGGCCTGGACGCAGGCGGCGGAGGGTTCGCCTGTGTCGCCATTCAGTCCGCTGGGGATGTCGATGGCGAGCACCCAGGCGTTGTGGCTGAGGCGCTGGGAGTTCATGCGACGGATGACGGCCGCGACTTCATCACGCGGCTCGCCCGTCACTCCGGTGCCGAGCAGCCCGTCGAGCAGGACGAGCGGCCCACCGAAATCCTCGCGCGTGGAAAGATCCAGTGACAGGAGATGCTTGCGAGGCAGCTCGGCGAGCTGCTCCGCAGGATGGGCCAGCTCCACCGTGACGCTCCAGCCCCATCGGCGCAAGTGCCGCAGGGCCACCAGGGCGTCGCCTCCATTGTTTCCCTTGCCGCAGTAGGCAATACAGGTGCCGGGCCGGTTATGGAACTGCCGGACGATGCGGGCGATGCCCAGTCCGGCGTCCTCCATGAGATGTTCCGCGCTGATGCCACGGCTGAAGGCCGCGCTTTCGATCCGCCGCATTTCCTCGCAGGTCACGAGCATACGACCAATCTAGCAAGGCCTTGCCGTTGTGCTAGCTAAACAAATCCCGCAGCCGGTCGGTGAAGCTCTTGTGCAGGGGCGTATTCTCCTCCCCGCAGAGCTGGGCAAAGTGCTCGAGCGCCTTGCGCTGCTCGCCGTTGAGGCGAGTCGGCACCTCGACCTGGACGCGGGCGAGGATGTCGCCGCGGCTGGTGCTGCCGAGAGCGGGCATGCCCTGGCTGCGGATGCGGAAGACGCTGTCACCCTGGGTGCCGGCGGGGATCTTGAGCGAAACCGCCGCGCTCAGCGTCGGTACGCGCACCTCTCCTCCGAGAGCGGCGATCGAAAACGGGATCGGGATTTCGCAATGCAGATCCATGCCGTCGCGTTGGAAAATGGCGTGTTCTTTGAGGTGGATCACGACGTACAGGTCGCCGGATGCGCCGCCGCGCAGGCCGGCCTCGCCGCCTCCGCTGCTGCGGAGCCGGGCTCCCTCGTCGATGCCTGCGGGGATCTTGAGCTTCACGCGTGACGTGCGCTCGGTGCGTCCCTCACCGTGGCATGTCTTGCAGGGCTTCTCGATGACGCTGCCCGTGCCGTGGCAGTTTGGGCAGGTCTGGGCGACCTGGAAAAATCCGCGTGATGCCACGACCTGGCCGCGACCGCGGCACACCGAGCAGGTGACAGCGCGGGAGCCTTTTTGCGCTCCGCTGCCGCCGCAATCTTCACAGGCGTCGAGTTTGCGAATCTCGATCTCCTTTTCGCAGCCGGTGCCGGCCTCCTCAAGCGTGATTTGCAGGTCGTACCGGAGGTCCGAGCCGCGCTGGCGTCCGGAGCCGTCGCCGCCTCCGCCGCCGAAAAATTGTTCAAAGATGCCTCCCGCGCCTCCGGCCGAGCCGAAGACTTCGCGGAACAGGTCAAAGGGATCGTGGAACCCTCCACCGCCTCCGCCGCCCATGCCGCCGCCTTGCTGAAAGGCCGCGTGTCCATAGCGGTCATAGGCCGCCCGCTTCTGGGCATCCATGAGGATCTCGTACGCTTCGCCGAGCTCCTTGAAGCGTTCCTCCGCCTCGTGATCTCCCGGGTTCTTGTCCGGGTGATACTTGATCGCGAGCTTGCGGTAGGATTTTTTGATCTCCTCTTCCGTGGACTCGCGCCGGACTTCCAGGACTTCGTAGTAGCAGCGCTTCGTCATCATCCCTGGGCCGGTCCCTTCGATACCACCACGCTGGCGGGGCGGATCAACCGGTCTTTCAACTTGAATCCCTTGCGCATCTGCCGGATCACCGTGCCCTCGGGTACAGTGTCGCTTTCCTCCTGGGCCATGGCCTCATGGAGGTTGGGGTCAAAGGTCTGGCCGACGGCGTCGACGGCCTCGATGCCGTAGTCCCGCAGGAAATCCTCCAGTTGCTTGCGCACCATGTCGAGGCCCATCACGATGCCAGACGGATCGGTGGCGGTGCGGGCGGCGCTGAGACCGAGTTCGAAATTGTCAAAAATCGGCACGAGGCTCTCGACGAGCGAGGCGTTGGCGTAGCGGATGGCCTCTTCCTTCTCGCGGATGGCGCGCTTGCGGTAGTTGTCCAGGTCGGCGCGGGTGCGCAGGGCGAGGTCCTTGTACTTCTCCAACTCCGCAGCGAGGTCGAGCTGCGGGGTGGCTTCTGCTCCGGGTGTTTCCGGGGCGGCTTCCACGGTCTGCTGTTCGTCCAGTTTTTCGGAATCGGTACTCATTTCTTTCGGATTGCGATCAAAGTTATGTCGTCGTGTTGCGGATAGTTGCCCACAAAGCTCTTCACGTCATCCGTGATGCGACCGACGATGGCATTCGCCCCATTGGGAGCGCTGTTTTGCAACAGATCGATCAGGCGGGGCAGCCCGTACTCGGCTCCCTCCCGGTTGAGCGCCTCGGTGGCTCCATCCGTGTAAAGAAGCACGCAATCGTCGGCATGCAGGTCGAACTGAAAGTCCGCGCAAACTCTATTGAAGACCGTACCGCTGTCAATACCCAGCGCCATGCCCTTGGGGGAGAGCTTCTCGATGTCTCCGGTGGCTGAGCGGTAGAGGAGGGGGGCGTCGTGGCCGGCGCGGGCCAGCGTCACGCTGTTGTTCTCCGAGTCGAGGATCAGGTACGCCATGCTGATGAACATGTCCTCTTTGATGTCGGGGTAAAGCTGCTGGTTGACCCGGCGGAGCACCTCGGCGGCGGAGGTCTTGCCCACCGCCTCGCTCCGGATCACGCTGCGGCACATCGCCATGATCAGCGACGCCGGCACACCCTTGCCCGATACGTCGGCAATGGCCACGCCGAGACGGCGGTCGTCCACCTTGATATAGTCGAGGTAATCGCCGCTCACCTGCCGGGCGGGGACGTTGACGCCGCTCAACTCGTAGCCGGTGATCGCGGGCGGAGCCGAGGGGAGGAGAATCGCCTGGATTTCCCGTGCGATCTCGAGGTCGTGGTCGAGGCGTTTCTTCTCTCCGGCCTCGAGGTAAACGACCTCGTTGTAGAGGGCAAACGCCGACTGCTCGGCGATCGTCTTGAAGACATTCATGTCCTTCTCGGCGAAAGGGGTGCTCATCGGGCCGTTGGCCAGTGCGAGTACGCCGAGGATTTTGCGGCGGTAAATCAGTGGCGCCACCATCGCGGAGTGGGCGATGAGCGGGTTGTCGGCGGCAGGGTTGGGAATCAGCTCGGCCTCCACATAGAGCCGGGGACGGGGATCGACCAGGGCCGCGCCCAGGACGCCTTCCCCGCGGCGGATCGAGCTGAGCCGCAGGTAACTCTCCAGCGCCATATGGTTGGTCTCCGCCTGCTGGAGAACGTGCTCGGGTACCTCGTGAAGGGCCGGACACCCCTTGGAGATGAAGCCAGGCACGAGCATCGAGTCCGACTTGTCCATCAGGTAAAGCGCTCCGCCATGGGCGTCGAGGATGCGGGTGGCGGCCTCGACGATGAGGCGATGCAGCTCGGACGACCGGACACCCTCGGAAAAGGCCTCCCCGAGTTCATGGAGAAAGTCGAATACGCGATCCTCCTCCACCTGGAGCTCGGCGCGCTGGCGCTCCAGCTCGGCAATGCGCCGGGTGAAGGTATTAAGGACTACCAGCAACGCAATGAAGGCACCGAAGAAGAGCGTGAAGAAGATGTATGTCCACATTCGGAATGGGCTCCGCCCTCCCGGACGGCGCGATTTTATCCCTCTTTGTCTGAGGAACCCTGAGCATTCAACTCATTCCGCAAAAACTCCAGCACATCTTTGAACTTCACCGCATTCGCTCGGTCGGCTTCGACCAGGGCCTCGTGCGCCTCGAGAACCGCCTGCTTTTGGGCTTCGGCCTCCAGGGCCTTGGGCTCGGCGACCCGGAGGGTCTCGTCATCCGGCAGAGGCTCGGTCTCAGCGGCGACGGAGCCGGTGGACTCCACGGTGAAAAGCTGGTCGAGGCCGAGGCTGGAGAGGAGGTCGGAGTTGCGCTCGTTGACATTAGTGGCCCGGAGGGACCCCTGGCCGAGTTCACGCAGGCGCAGGGCTACTCCCGCGAGGGTGCCCATGAAGGTGGAGTCCATCTGCTCACAGTCCTGAAGATCCACCACGAATTCGCGGAATCCCCGCTGGATCATCTGCTTGACGAATTCCTTGAGCCCGGAGCTGTTTTGGAAACTCCCCCTGCCTTCCACTTTGACCCAGGCCGTGCGATCGACGCAGCCGACGAGGACAGATGATGAGGTGCTCACGTGTGAGGAAATTATTAGCCCACTCTCGAGGCGGGTGTCAAATGTCCCCCGGTGCAGCTCATTATTTCCACATGAAGGACTGTCGGAACGCCACGATCCGACCGTCTACGATCAGCAGGATGCGCCACGAGGTGACCCGGCCGTTTTCCTGGTAATCGTCGCCGATGACTTCAAAGTCCGATTTATGCGAACCCCGAGCCGACGGGTAGTAGCGTTCCTGAGCCATCACGTAGTTGCCCAGAGCCGCCTGCCGGTACTCGAGACGTACCGTCACGTCGGTATCCTCCGACGTACGCCAGAAGAAGGAGTAGTAGTTGCCCTGGCGCTGCTGGCGATCCCAGGAGTCCACCGCGCCGAAGTTGATCCGATTGCGATCGAAGGTGGCCGGCTCGTTTTCCGCAGAGATCATCGGATCGATCGGCTGGTTGTAGTACATCTTGATCTTCCGGAACTGGTAGGCGTTATCCAGCGCGAGCGGCAGCACATTGGCGCGCTCCAGCTTCGTCGCAGGCTCCTGAACCGACGAGCAGGCCGTAAAGAGAATGGCTGTAAGGGCGAGTACGAGGAATGTCCTCATGGAGGCCGCATACAAGCGGCTTTGCGTGACGGTGTCAATGGCACGGCACGCGGAAGGTGCGGTGCCCGCAGGCTTGACTACCGGGAGGAGAGCCATCATACGAGTCGGTTCCCGGCGCACGATCCGCCGTCTTCCCATGAAAGCCCACGATATCTTCCAACAGTTGCCTGAAAGCTTTGCGGGCGACGTCTTCCAGTTTCTCTACGACAACGACAAGCCCGCCTACCGCGCCTGCGTGCAGGTGCTCTCCACCCGCCGGAAGCTCCGCCCGGTCATCCTGGAGCGTAAATCCCGAGAAGAGAGGCACTTGTGGATGCGCAACGAGATCACCCGCAAGGCCAATGAGGATGCCTCGATCGAGATCCTCCAGACCTGGCTGCTCGGCGCACACAAATCGATGATCTGCCAGTTTCTCGATACGCTGAAAATTGCGCACAATGGCCATGGCCTCATCGATGATCTGCCGCCTGAGCCTTCGGAAGCTGCTGTTACCGAGGCGGTTGAGGGGCTTTTGAGGGATTATCCGCAGGAGGCTGTGGCTGCCTATCTCAACCTCTTCATTGAGATGGATGTTGCACAATGGCCCACGCTGGAGAAAATGCTCGCGAGCGATTCACGGTTGTGCCTCGCTCCGCAAACACCCGCAGCATGACGCCTTACCAATCCTCGCTTCAGGACGCCCTCGAAACATTTGAAGCTCTTCGAGCCCTTGAGGAGCCGCTTTCCCAGGCGGCCAAGGTTGTTCTGGATTGCCTCAAGTCCGGCGGGAAGCTGCTTTTTTGCGGTAATGGCGGCAGTGCGGCCGACTCGGCTCACATCGCGACGGAGTTCACCTGCCGCTTCAACGGCGATCGCCGCCCTTATCCGGCCATCGCCCTTTCTGCCGATGGCGGCCTGTTGACGGCCATTGGCAACGACTATTCCTTTCACGACGTGTTCTCCCGGCAGGTGCATGCCTACGGCAAGCCGGGGGATGTGCTTATCGCCCTCACGACCAGCGGCAAATCGCGCAACGTGCTCTTCGCCATCGAGGAGGCCCGTCGCCGCGGCTTGCGGACGATCACGCTGCTCGGCAAGGGCGGCGGCTTCACCGCCGGGGCGTCCGAGATCGAGCTGATCGTGCCGGGAACGGTGACGGCTCGCATCCAGGAAGCGCAGAAGTTCTTGCTTCACGCCCTTTGCGAGCAGGTCGAGGTCGATCTGCCCAAGGAATGAGGGAAACGGTCCTTACCGTCTTTTCCGCCGTGTTGGGAGCGATCATCGGGTCGTTCCTCAATGCCTGCATCCATCGCCTCCCGCGGAATCTTTCCCTCGACCAGCCCCGGCGCTCGTTCTGCCCAGCCTGCGGCAAGACCATTCCCTGGTACGAAAACCTGCCGATCATCAGTTGGCTCGCCTTGCGCGGGAGGTGCTCCGGCTGTCATGCGAAGATCTCCCCGCGCTACATCCTGGTGGAAATCCTCACGGCGGGGCTGTTTCTCGCCGCGTGGCTGACCTTTGGCCTGCCGCTGGCTCCCGCCTACTGGCTGTTCCTGGCTCTGCTGGTGACGGCCACTTTCATCGACATCGAGCATTTCATCATCCCGGATGTCATCACCATCGGCGGCACGGCGGCGGGCATCATTCTGAGCGTCATCCTGCCGGGGCTGATGCAGACGGACTCGCGCATCCATGCCTTCCTCGCCTCGCTCGGAGCCGCGGCCCTCGGGTATGGCATCCTCTGGCTCATCGTCGAGGGTGGAAAGCTCGCCTTTGGCCGCAAGCGCCATGTTTTCAAGGAGGAACTGCCCTTCTCCTGGAAGCGCGACGGCGACACCGCGACGCTGACCGTCGGCGAGGATTCGCTGCTCTGGCATGAGATTGATTTCCGCGAACGCGATCAGCTCGTCATCGAAAGCACCGGCGCGAGCATCGACGGCCGGGTGCTGGAGGGTTCTCCCGTGCTGCGTTTCCGCTATCATGTCCTGCTCGACGATGGGCAGGAGAAGCCGCTGGATCAGATCGACGAAATCAGCGGCAAGCTCACATCCATCACCATCCCGCGCGAGGCGATGGGGTTTGGTGACGTCAAGTTTATCGCCGCCATCGGGGCCTTTCTCGGCTGGCAGGCTGTTCTTTTCACCATCTGCGCCGCCTCGATCATCGGATGCGTGGCCGCTGTCGCCGGGATTTTCCTGGCGCGCGACCGCTCCGGGGCCCGGGTGCCTTTTGGTCCCTTTCTCGCCCTGGGCGCTGCGCTTTGGGTGTTTTTCGGTCCTGCCATCTGGGACTGGTATTTCAATGTTCTGGCTCGCCCGGGCCATGACCTTGCCTTTTAACCCCGCAACGCGGATGATTTCGGGTTCGATCCATGGCCGATAAGAAGAAGATTCCCTTTACTCAGCTCCTCAAGGAGTTCTGGGGCCCGTATTTCAAGCTCTCCACCTACATGCGGCCCTACCTGCCGCGGGTCGTGTTTGGCATGGTCTGCGGCATCCTCGCCGGTACGCTGAATGGCACGATTCCGCTCGTGCTCAATTATGTGGGCCAGAAGGTGCTCCCGGCCGGCCAGACTCTGGGCAAGATCAACCCGATGAAGCTGCATGGAACCGACGCCGGTCCAGCCATCGACACGGTCATCTGGATCAGCATGCTCATTCCCGCCGTCATGGTGGCGCGCGGCATCTTCTCGTACCTCAACTCGTATTACCTCTCCTGGGTCAGCTTTCATATCCTGAGGGACATGCGTTCCCAGCTCTTCCGGCACCTGATGTCCCAGCCGATGGCCTTTTTCAACAAGGCCAAGTCCGGCAAGCTTATCGCCCGGGTCATCAATGACACCCGCGTCGCGCAGAATGCCCTCACCAGCATCTCCGGCGATCTCGTGAAGGAGCCGGTGGCCGTGGTGACGGGCGTCGTCGTCCTGGTCAGCCTGGACTGGCGTTTCAGCCTTACGACGCTGCTGCTTTTCCCGATCTGCATGGTGCCCGTGCTCGTGTTTGGCCGGAAGATCCGCCAGGCGGGCAAGGCCGAGGAAAACGAAGCTGGAGCCATGGCGGTTATTCTCCAGGAGAGTTTCGCCGGTGTCCGGGTGATCAAGTCCTTTGCGCGAGAAGATTATCAAGCCTCGCAGTTTTCCAAGTCGAGCGATATCCAGTGCCGCAACAGCATGCGGGTGCGCAAGAGCATGGACATCGTCCAGCCGCTGATCGAGTCCGTCTCGGCTTTCGGCGTCGTGCTGGCCATCCTGTACGTCTACTACTACCACATCGGCATCATCCAGTTTGCCGCGCTCTGCTTCGGTATTTTCCTCCTGTACAATCCGGTCAAGTCGCTGAGCCGCATCCCCCTGCAGATGCAGAAGTGCATGGCTTCCGCCTCGAATGTCTTTGACCTCCTCAACAAGCAGCCTGCCATCCAGGACGCCCCCGACGCGGTGGTGCTGAAGGGCTGCCAGGGCGGTCTCACCTTTGAGAACATCACGTTCTCCTACGGCTCCGAGCAAAACGCCGTGAAGGACATGAATCTCGTGGTCGAGCCGCACAAGAAGTACGCGCTCGTCGGCTCCAGCGGAGCGGGCAAGAGCACCGTGCTCTCGCTCATCCTGCGCTTCTACGATCCGCAGCAGGGCGTGATCAAACTCGATGGCCGCGACATCCGCCAGATCGCGCAGAATTCCCTCCGCGAGCACATCGGCGTGGTCACGCAGGAGACCTTCCTTTTCCACGATACGATCTACGAAAACATCCGCTATGGCCGTCTCGACGCCACGGAGGCCGAGATCATCGCCGCGGCGAAGCTCGCGTACGCCCACGACTTCATCGTGGCCCAGCCCGAAGGGTACAACAGCATCGTTGGCGACAAGGGCTGCCTGCTCTCCGGCGGCCAGCAGCAGCGCCTAGCCATCGCACGCGCCCTGTTGAAAAATGCGCCGATCCTCCTTCTCGACGAGGCCACGTCGGCCCTCGACTCGGAGTCCGAGCACATGATCCAGGCCGCGCTCGACCGCCTCTCGCAGGGCCGCACCGTGATCGCCATCGCCCACCGTCTCTCGACTATCCTGAAGTCCGACAAGATCGTCGTCATGGACAAGGGCATGGTCGTCGATGCGGGTCCGCATGCCGAACTGCTGGAGCGTTCGCCGATCTACCGCAAGCTTTACGAGTTGCAGTTCAATCACGACCGCATCGCGGCGTAACGCGACGCCGGGGCGCGAAAAAGGGCCGGCTTGCACCGGCCCTCGGGAGTTTCGCTGGAGCGACAGCTATTCGTCGTCGTCCTGTGCGCCCTTCTTGTAGGTGAGGCCGCGCAGCTTGCCCTCGATGAAGGCGTCGATGTCGCCGTCCATCACGCCCATGATGTCGCTGGTCTGCACACCGGTACGCAGATCCTTCACCATCTGGTAGGGCTGGAAGACGTAGGAGCGGATCTGGTTGCCCCAGGCAATGTCGCCCTTTTCGCCGTATTGGCGTTCGACCTCGGCGCGCTTCTTGTCCGCCTCGATCTGGTAAAGCTTGGCCTTGAGCATCTTCATCGCCATTTCACGATTGCGGCCCTGGCTGCGTTCCGCCTGGCAGGCGACCACGATGCCGGTGGGCATGTGGGTGATGCGCACGGCGGTCTCCACCTTGTTCACGTTTTGCCCGCCCTTGCCGCCGGAGCGGTAGGTGTCGAGCTTGAGGTCGGCTTCGTTAATCTCGATGGGCGCGTCCTCGATCTCGGGGACCACGTCCACGCTGGCAAAGGAGGTATGGCGGCGCTTGTTGGCGTCGAAGGGCGAGATGCGCACGAGGCGATGCACGCCGCGCTCGGTCTGGAGATAGCCGTAGGGATGGTCGCCCGAGACGCGGAGCGTGGCAGACTTGATTCCCGCCTCATCGCCCGTCTGGATGTCGACCGACTCGGCCTTGAGCCCGCTGCGTTCCATCCACCGCGTGTACATGCGCAGGAGCATGTCGGCCCAGTCGCACGACTCCGTGCCGCCGGCTCCCGCGTGAATGGTGATGAATGCGGGCGATTTGTCGAATTCCCCGGAGAGAAGCTGCTGGAGCTCAAACTTCTCCAGATCCTTCAGGACGGACTGGTATTCGGCCTCGACGTCCTTGATGGCGGCGAGCTGGTTCGGTCCGGTTTCCTCGGCGGCAAGCTCCTTGAGCACCTCAAGGTCGGTGACGCGGGACTCCAGCGCGTTGAAGGGCTGGATCTTGGCGCGGAGGGTGGAAACCAGCTCGACATCGCGCTGGGCGGTTTCCTTGTTGTTCCAGAAGTCCGGCGCGGCCATGCGCCCTTCGACTTCGGAGAGTTGCTGAGTCAGGCTGGGGAGGTCAAAGAAACCTCCGCAATTCACCCAGACGGGACGAAATCGCGGAGGCGTCAATCGCTTCGAGTTGTTCGATCATGGAAAGGACAAGCATGCCGCAAAGGCGCGGCGGCGCAAAAGGAAAAATGGAGACGGCAGCCGCTTACAGCGGCTTCGCGACGAGGTCGTAGACCTGCGATCCTGTCACCTTCGCTTCGACGAAGGAGCCGACCGGGACGGATTTCGTCAATACCACACGGCAATCCACGTCGGGCGCGTCGTACTCGGTGCGACCCAGCCGGGCCTGATCGGCGAGGACGCGGAAGGTGCGGCCCTTCTGGGCCTCGGCCCACTCGGCGGCGATGCGCTGCTGGAGCTTCATGGCCTCGCGATGGCGGCGGTTCTTCGTGCGGGTGGGCACCTGGTTTTCCATCTTCGCGGCGCGGGAGCCTTCCTCCTGCGAGTAGCAGAAGACGCCCAGGCGCTCGAAGCGCACCTTTTCGATGAACTCGAGCAGGGACTGGAAATGCTCCTCCGTCTCGCCGGGGAAGCCGACGATGAAGGTGGTGCGGATGGCGAGATTCGGGATTCCGGCGCGCAGGCGGTCGATGAGGTTCTCGATGTGCTCGCGCGAGGTCTCGCGGCGCATCAGGCCCAACATGTCGCCGTGAATGTGCTGGAGCGGCATGTCGATGTAGCGGGCCACCTTGGGGTTGCGCGCAATGGCCTGGATCAGGTCGTTGCTCCAGTGAGCCGGGTGGGTGTAAAGGAGGCGAATCCAGAAATCCCCCTCGATCTGGCCGAGTTCGTCGAGCAGGCGGATGAGCGTCGGGCCGCGGAGCGGGTCGACGGGCTGGCGCGGACCGGCCTTTTCCTGCCAGAGGTCCATGCCGTAGTACGTCGTGTCCTGGCTGATGAGATTGATCTCGCGAATGCCCTCGGCGACGAGACGGCGGGCCTCGGCGACGACGCTCTCGACTGTGCGGCTGCGATGGCGACCGCGCATTTGCGGGATCACGCAGAAGCTGCACGGGTGGTTGCACCCCTCGGCGATCTTCAGGTAGGTCGTATGCGTCGGCGTGAGGCGGAAGCGCGGTGTGTCGTAGTCCGGGATGTACTTCGACTTGGGCGAGATGAGGGCAAAGGGTGACTCGGTTTCGCGGGAGAGCACGTCGCGGAAGATTTCGCCCGCCGTCGCGATCTGGTCGAGGCCGATGAAGGCATCCACCTCGGGCAGCTCGCGCACGAGCTCGTCGCGATAGCGCTGGGAAAGGCAGCCGCTGACCACGAGCTTCTGCTCCGGGCGGCGCTTGGCATTCAGGATGGCGTCGATCGACTCCTGCTTGGCGCTGTCGATGAAGCCGCACGTGTTGACCACGATGACATCGGCCTCGTCGGCGTCGGCGGTGATTTCAAAACCGGCTACGGCAGCGCCGCCGAGCATGACCTCGGCATCGACGAGGTTTTTCGCGCAGCCGAGGCTGATCATACCCACCTTGGGCGTCTGGACGCCTTGAGATTCTTTCATGACTGGAGCAGAGGGCCGTTACTGGACGGCATTGCCGTGCGAAACCGTGCCGCCGACGAAAAGCGGCGGGGTGTTTGCTGGCACGGATTCGGTGGCAGAGGATTGGACGGGAGCCGCCGCGGCAGGTTCCGGAGCAGGAACTGCCGGAGCTTCGGCAGGCTCAGGAGCCGGAGCGGACGGGGTGGACGGTTCGACGATCAGCGAACGATCGTCTTTCACGATCTGGTCCTTGGCGAGCTGGTCGAGAGGGCCGAGCCGCTGGAGCTTGATGGCAAAAGGAATGGCGAAGGCGAGAATCAGGATGGCGACTGCCGCCACGATCAACCCGGTGATCAGCCGGCGCTGGCGCAGCGGGCGGATTTTCTTGCGGACGTAGGTGCGTGGGCCTTCCTCGAGATACTGGTAGCCAGCCGCTCCGCACACGCCGGGCGCGGGCAGGAGGTGTTTGATGGCATCGACCTCCAGGCCCAGATAGCGGGCGTAATCGGTCAGGAACATCCGCGCATAGCTCGGATGCGAGAACTGAGAGAAATCATCATGCTCGATCTCGCGCAGACGCTGCACCCGGATGCGGGTGTCGTGGGCCGCTTTTTCGATCGGCAAATCCTTCGCCTTGCGGGCAGCAGCCAGCCGGGAGCCAAGAGACTCCCCGGATTCGTCGGAATCGAATACGGCAGCGACGTCGAACATTAGGCTGGTAAGGCTGAAATATTAGCTAGCGATGAGGCTGCTGCCCTCGTTCGATGAGGCTGGCAGCACTTATCTCTGATTCTTATGTGGCTCAATTCGAAGCGAACACAAGCGGAAATCCGGCTCGCCGGGGAGAAAACGCAAGATTTTTAATCGATGCTGTCCAGATCGATCAGAATCTCGCGATCCTTGGCCCCGTCGCGCGGGCCGACGATGCCGCGTTGTTCGAGAATGTCCACGATACGCGCGGCCCGCGTGTAGCCCAGGCGCAGCCTGCGCTGGAAGAGCGAGGTCGAGGCGCGGCGCTCCTGCTTCATGACCTCGAGCACCTTGTCGACCAGCTCCTCGTCTTCATCCGTTACGTCCTCTTCGTCGATGGTCGGGCTGTTGAGCTTGTCGTGGATGCTGGACTCGAACTTCGGTTTCGCCTGCTCCGCGACGAACTTCACCAGACGGTGAATCTCGTCATCGGTCACGAGCACGCCCTGCGAGCGCTGCAGTTGGGAGCTGGCGGGCGGCAGGTAGAGCATGTCGCCCTGGCCGAGGAGCTTTTCCGCGCCCTTCTGGTCGAGGATGACCCGGCTGTCGAGGCCGGAGGCCACCTGAAAGGCGATGCGGCTCGGGATGTTGGCCTTGATGATGCCGGTGACGACATCCGCACGAGGCGTCTGCGTCGCGACGATGAGATGAATGCCGGCCGCACGCGCCATCTGGGTGATGCGGGCGATGGCGCTTTCCACATCGGCCGGGGCGGTCTGCATGAGATCGGCCAGCTCGTCGATGATCACGACGATGTAGGGCATCCGGTCGGGAATGATGAGGTCGCTGTCGCGCGGGACGGAGATGGGCTTGGTTTCCTCCTCTTCTTCGTCCTCCTCGGGAGCCTCGGGTTCTGCGGCAGTGTCTTCGCTGACAGTCTCCGGGGCGTCCTCGGGCGCTTCTTCTCCCTTTGCGGCGGCCTCGGCATCGAGCTCGGCCTGGGATTTCGGCAGCGGTCGGTCGTTGAAGGCGCCGATGTTGCGCACGCCGGTCTTGGCAAAGATCTGGTAACGCTGCTCCATCTCGTCGACCACCCAGCGAAGAGCGAGGAGCACCTTCTTGGGATCGGTCACGACGGGGGTGACGAGGTGGGGGAGCTCGTTGTAGGTCTGCATCTCGACGACCTTCGGGTCGATCATGATGAAGCGCAGTTCCTCCGGCGTGTAGCGGAAGAGGAGGCTGGCGATGATGGAGTTGATGCAGACGCTCTTGCCGCTGCCGGTCGTTCCCGCTACGAGGCAGTGGGGCATCTTGGCGAGGTCGGCGATGATCGTCTTGCCGTAAACATCCTTGCCGAGGGCGAGCGGGAGCTTTGCCCCGGTCTGGAGCCAGTCCTCGGTCTCGAGCAGTTCGCGCAAGGTCACCTTGACCTTGCTGGAGTTGGCGATCTCGATGCCGACAGTATCCTTGCCGGGAATTGGGGCGAGAATATTGATTCGCTGCGCGCGGGTGGCGCGGGCGATGTCGCGCTCCAGGGCGGTGATGCGATCCACGCGCACGCCCTTGTCGGGGTAGACCTCGAAACGCGTAATCGTCGGTCCGCGCGTGATGTCGCCCGGCTGGGCCTTGATGCCAAACTGCGCCAGCGTGTCGATGATCGTGTTTTGCACGCCGAGGAGTTCGCTGGGATCGGCGGGTTTGCGGCCTTCTTCGTCGTGCGGATCGAGCAGGTCGAGGGGCGGAAGCTGGTAGTTCTCAAGGGCGAGGCCGCCCACCAGACCGGGACGCGGCTCGGAGCGTTTCTTGCGGTTGGCCTCGATCTCGGCCAGCGACGGCTTTTTCGCGGACGGCGCGGTGGCGTCGAAGATTCGCGGTTCGGGGAAGGATTCCGCCGGGGTTTCGCTGGTTGCGGCGGCGGAGGGTTCCTCGGAGGAGGCCTCTTCTCCCCTGGCTGGTTTCTTGCGGAGCTGGCGCTCAAGCTTTTCTGCCTGCCTGGCCAGCTTGCGCTGCTCGGCCTCCATGCGCTCGGTCTCCTCCATCTCGGCGAGGCGCTTTTTCTCGGCCTCGGCTCGGGCTTTCCGCCAGTCGTTCCACATCTTGCGGCCCACGAGGATGGGATGGAAGCCGGTGGCGAGAATGAGGCTCACCAGATAGATCAGGAGCAGGACGACCGGAGCGCCGACAGGGCCGAGCGGACCGCCGAAGGCCTTCTCGCCGACCCATTTGCCGATCCAGCCCCCTGGACCCTCGATACGGAACGCCTTTTCCCAGCCGTGAAGGAACCACGGTTGCAACTGGAGCAGGCACGCGCCGCAGAGGACGCAGAGAAAGCCCCAGCCCGCGCGCTCCCGCAGCGAAAAGTCGCGGATCATGAGCTTGGCCAGCCCATAACCGGCGAAGAAGATGATCCAGAGGTAGGCGGCGGCGCCGAAAAGAAAATAAAGGTAGCCCGCCACGATGGCGCCGATGACGCCGCACAGGTTGTGCATCACCGGATTGGAGACCGTGGTGGTGCTGATCAGAGGCACCCATGCGGGAATGTCGCGGGGATGGTATGAGATCAGCGCCACGGGCAGCAGCAGAGCCACTCCCAGGAACAGCAGGCCGATCACCGCATCCCAGGTGCCGCGACGTTTTGGTTTGTTCGCCATGAGAACCCTCCATCTTTCACGATTCCCGCCCCGGCGGCAACGCTGCAATTTGGAATTGCAGACGGGCCGGGAGTCGGCGAAACGAGAGGGGTATGTCTCTGCAAGATTCTCTCGTCTTTGAACCCCTGGCCATGGAACGCGTCTGGGGCGGCCGCCGACTTGAGGCGGTTTTCGGCAAGCGCCTTCCGCAGGGTGCGCCGATCGGGGAACTCTGGGAACTCGTCGACCGCGAGGATGCGCAGAGCGTGGTTCATCAGGGCGATCTCAGGGGCGCGACTCTGAATGAACTCTGGAAAAACAAGCGCGCCGAGGTCTTCGGCCAGGACTATGTCAGCAGCGAGGCTCCCCGCTTTCCGATCCTGATCAAGCTGCTCGACGCCCGCGAGCGCCTGTCCGTACAGGTTCATCCGCCGGTGCACATGGCGGCGGCCCTCAATGGCGAGCCGAAGACTGAGATGTGGTACTTCGCCGACGCCCTGCCCGGTGCGACGATTTACGCGGGTTTGAAGCACGGCGTCACCCGTGACCGCTTTGAGACGCTGCTCCGCGAGGGTCACGTGGCCGAGGCGCTGCACGTCGTGCCGGTTTCCACGGGCGACAGCATTTTCATCCCCAGCGGACGCCTCCATGCCATCGGCGAGGGCAATGTCATCGTCGAGGTGCAGCAAAACAGCGACACGACCTACCGTGTCTTTGACTGGAACCGGGTCGGACTCGATGGCTCGCCGCGCAAGCTGCACATCGAGGAGTCGATGGTTTCGACCGATTTTGCCGATTTCGAACCCGGCGTGCAGCACATCGAGCAGGGCACCGTGGCCGAATGCCCGTACTTCAAGGTCGAGAAGGTGAGCCTCGAGGGCCGCATTCCCGCCATCGAAAACGACCGCTTCGCCATCTACACCGTGCTCGAGGGCAAGGTGACGATCGGATCGCGTTCCTTCGTTCCCGGTGAGTTCTTCCTCGTCCCGGCCAGCTTCGCCTCGGCGACGCTCGCTCCGGTCGAGGGCAAGGCCACTGTCCTGCGCACCACCCTGCCGGTTTAGCTCTCGCCTAGGCGGAGAATATCGTCGGCGGCGCAGGCGGCGCCAAAGCCGTTGTCGATATTCGTCACGGTCACGCCGCTGCCACAGCTATTGAGCATGCCCAGCAGTGCGGCGAGGCCGGAGAAATTCGCTCCGTACCCCACGCTCGTGGGTACGGCGATGACGGGACGTTGGACCAGTCCGGCGACCACGCTGGGCAGGGCACCCTCCATTCCGGCCACGACGATGAGCACGCCGTGCGAGCGCACCCGGTCCACCTCACCCAGTAGTCGGTGAAGCCCAGCCACGCCGACGTCGTTGACGCGATCCACCGTGCGCCCGAAGGACTCCAGGCACACCGCCGCCTCCTCCGCCACCGGCAGGTCAGCGGTTCCGGCACAGAGCACGCCGACGGACCATTTTTGCGGAGATAGCGTGGCCTCGCCGACGCGGATGCACCGGGCGCGGGGGTAAAATTTCGCCTCCGGCAGCTCGGCGACAACGGCCCGATATTGTTCATCGGTGGCGCGGGTCACCAGCACGCGCTGGCCTGCCTGCACGAGGGCTCGGGAAATCTCGGCCACCTCGCCAGGCAGCTTGCCCGGACCAAAAACCACCTCGGGACGACCGCAGCGGCGCTCGCGGTCGAGATCGACCCGGGCAAACCCCAGGTCACGGACATCATCAATGCTCATTCTCGCGAAAGTACATGCGCATCGGCACCATGCCACTTTCAACGAAGCCGTTTTTGCGATAAAAATTCTTTTGCGGGGTATTGGGCTTGTCCGTCAGCAAGGTGATGCGCAGGAACTGCTTTTGACGGGCGAAGTCGACGGCGTAGTTGAGCAACTGGGTGCCATACCCCTGGCCGCGATGGTCGTGATGGATGATCAGATCCTCGAGAATGAGGACAAAGCCGCCCTCAGCCGTGCTGATGGTGATCAGCAGGTTGATCATGCCGATGATCTTGTTGGCGCTGCGCAGCACAAAGATGCGTCCGCGCGAGGGCTGCTCAAGGATTAAACGCAGGCCGCGCATTTGCTTTTCGCGGTCTGGGCGGAAGTCCTCTTCCTGCGTGAAAAGGTCGTGGAGGAGATTTGCCAGATCGGGCAGATCCTCCAGGGTCGCGGGTTCGATGCGCAGGCCTTCCATCACAACGCGGCCTTTATGTCACATCGGGGCGCGGCCTGCAATGATGCTGCACTATTAGTTAGCGTCGGCCAAATTTCCGGGCCAGCTCCGCGAAGGAAAACTGGATCATGGTGGGGCGTCCGTCGGGGCTGGCATAGGGCAGGGCGCAGCGCAGGAGGTCGCGCACCAGCCGCTCGGGAAATCTCCGCGTGGGCGTCTGGGCGGCGAGTCGGGAAACGGAACGGGCCAGGGCCTCGCGCAGTCCGCGTCCGGCGGATGCCTTGCCAGTGGCCCGGGCGGCGTTGACCACTTCGTTCAGGAGGCGGGCCGGGTCGGTGTTCTCCAGTCCGGCGGGCAGGCCGTCGATGCGGACGGTGGCGTTGCCAAAGGGATCGAGGGAAAACCCTGCCTCGCGCAAATCCGCCAGATGCTCGATCACCCAGGCAAACTCCCGGGCGGGCAGCTCGCACAGGGCCGGGATCAGGAGGTGCTGGCAGGCTGCGCCGCCGGATTCCATGCCTTTCACCAGAGCCTCAAACAGGATGCGTTCCGCCGCCGCCGCCTCGTCGAGCAGGACCATGCCTTCGTCGCCCTCCAGCACGAGGTAGCGTTCTCCGAGACCTCCGAGGATTCGGTACGGCAAGGAGCCGTCAGATGCCGTCGAGGCGGTCTCTCGTGGTGTTGCGGGAACAGGCAGAGCCTCCGTGATCGGCTCGGGTCTCGGTGCCGGGGGAGGCGGCTCTGGCGTGAGGACGAAGTCGACCTGCGGCGCGGGCGCGGCAAAGGCCCGGCGCGACGGTGCCGTAGGCTCCGGAGCGGGGGGCGCGGGTTTTGCTGCGGGAACCGAAGTCTCCGGACGCGGCGGCACTGGTGCAAAAACCGGAGCCGGTGCAACGGGCCGCCGGGTGCGGGTGATGACGCCCCGTGCGGCCTCGTAGACGGCCCGCTTCAGGAGATCGGGCTGGCGGAGGCGCACCTCGCGCTTTGCGGGGTGCACATTGCAATCAACCCATTCCGGGTCCATTTCGATGACGAGGACAGCGGGCGGGTGTTCCCCCCGGGGTATCGCGTCGGCATAAGCCTCGCGCAAGGGCTGCTGCACCGCCGCGCAGACGATGGGGCGTCCGTTGAGAATGACATGCTGCTGGAGTCGATCCCGCCGCCCCTGGCCGGGCCTCGCCAGGTAACCCGAGATGGCGAACCCCTCGCCGACCACCTGCTCGATTTCATCCAGCCGGTCGAGAAAGTCCTGCCCGTAGAGGTCGCGGATGCGGACCGCAAGTTCCTTAGCCTGCGGCAGCGAGCGAACGGTTTTCCCATCCCGGCGGCACTCAAAGGCCACCTTGGGATTGGCCAGGGCGATGGCCTCGATGCCGTGAACGATATGGGCCGACTCCGTTTCCTCGCCCCGGAGGAACTTCCGGCGGGCCGGGAGGTTGAAAAACAGGTCGCGCACCTCGATCTGGGTGCCGGGAGGCGCTCCGACCTCGCGGACATCCTCGGTTTTTCCCCCGGAAACCCGCACCTCCACGCCCATGTCGGCTGTGTGCTCCCGTGTCACGAGGCGGAAATGCGACACGCTGGCAATGCTGGGCAGCGCCTCGCCGCGAAAGCCCATGGTGCGCACCGTCATCAGGTCGATGCCCTGGCGGATCTTGCTCGTGGCGTGGCGCTCCAGGCAGAGCAGGGCGTCCTCGCGGTCCATGCCGCAGCCGTCATCCCGCACGGTCACCTGCCGCGCGCCGCCGCGCTGAAACTCGACCCAGATGCGCCCGGCCCCGGCGTCGAGGCTGTTTTCCACCAGCTCTTTCACGAGGGAGGCTGGGCGCTCGACGACCTCTCCAGCCGCGACCTGGCTGGCTACTTCATCGGCGAGTACGCGAATTTTTCCCATCGAAACTACTTTGCTGCCGTTTGACTTCGCACGGTTTCGTCCATAAGAAAAGAGTTGTGATCTCACTCACTTCCAACGCGGCTGCTCAACTGCGCATTCTCGTGCAGGAGAAAGGCCTGGATGCCAGCGCGGCGGGACTCCGGCTCGCCGTCGAAAAAGGCGGCTGCGCCGGGCTGCAATATGCCATGACCATCGGCGCTCCCGTCGAGGGCGACCTGGAGGTGGAGCACGAGGGTGCCCGGCTTTTCGTGGATCGCGACAGCCTGGAGTATCTCGATCAATGCGTGATTGATTACGAAGACGGCTTGTCGGGCGCGGGATTTCGGATAAGAAATCCCCGGGCAGCACGTAGCTGCGGGTGCGGCACATCCTTTGAACCGACCCCGGAGGCGGCGGGTTCCTGATTTAATTTACCAGAGCATTCATGGCCTTTGATTCCCGCGGAAGAGGACGGCGACCGGTGAGCCGGTCGGCTGGTTTTTCCTCGTTCGATGACGACGAACCCCCACGCAGCGGCGGAGGGAACCTGTTTCTCTGGACCATCATTCTCCTACTCCTCGTTGGCTTTGCCCTCGGCTGTTGGATTTTTAGCTTTTATGTCTTCGGCCATCCGGAAAAGAGCTTCAGCTACTCGATCCTGACCAAGCTGAAGAAACTGGAGCCGCTCAAGCGCTTCGAGATCACCGCCGCCCCCCGCGGCGAATTTCTCACCGCCAACCAGCTCGCCGACCGCTATGGCCGCATGACGGATCGCGAATTGGAGCGCGCCAGCGAGGTGCTGCTGCGCAACTACCTGCGTAACTACAAGCTCACCCAGGATCGCGTGCCGTACATCATTGGCTCGTTCAACATTCTCGATTCCTACGAGCTGACCGACAAAAACCTCTTCCCTTCCGGCGTGGTGGCCCTCGCGCAATCGACGGAAAACGGCGGGGTGCTCCTCGAGCATGTCTTCACTGCGAACAAGGAGGATGTGCTCACGCTCCAGCGCATGCTGCTCACGGGTCTCGACCTGAAGCTGGATCGCACGCTCGACCTGTCCGCCATCATCAATGTGAAGCGGCTCAAGGACGGCCGCCTCCAGTTTACCGCGGTGCCGATCCTTTACGGCAGCTATGCCTCCAGTACGGGGCCGGGAACGTTTTCGCTGACTCCTCCCACCGATCTCGACATGGCTTCCGGATTGCCGGTCCTCGACGACAAAATGGTGGCCGAGGCCAACCAGAAGTACTCGGCGTACCGTCTGCGCGTTGGCCTCGACAACACCAAGGCCGGAACCGCAGGCAATACGAATGTCCGCAGGCCCCAGGCCCAGCTCGTTCGCGTCGAGCGTCCCAAGCTCGCGGATGAAAATGCCGAGACGCCGCCCATTCCCACGCCGACACCAGCTCCGGCGGAGCCTCAGGTCAGGCCTGCCATCCCGGTCACTGCGGGAGTCGAGCAGCCGACGCCTGCACCGACCGAGGCGGGAGCCTCGCCCACACCGGCCTTTGCCGGTACCCCGACTCCTCCCCAGGAGTCCATCGCCAATACCGGCAGCGGCAACTGGCCGACCTATTCGCCGGGCCAGATGCCCCGGGGCCGACTCTCCAATATCCCCGACATGACCGATCTCGCCGGGCGCGGCCTCGCAGGCGAGCGCATCTATCTCCAGGGAAATTTCGTCGTCACCGCCGCCGGACAGAACCGCGCCGTCCTGCGTGCAAACAACGGCCTCTCCGAGACTCTTGGCATCGGCGGCAAGACCTCGAATACCCGTATCATTGTCGAATATCCCTCGGGAACCAAGCCGCCCACGGAGGGCGCAACCTTCAGCCGCGATTCCCGACGCCCCTTCCTGATTACCGACGTGAGAAAGGGCACCGACGGCCAGGTCAATGTGTATGTCCGGGAAATCACCCGCGGTCAGTGATCTGATCGCGCGGGAAATCGACGCCTCGGGTCCGATTTCCTTCGCCCGCTTCATGGAGATCGCCCTGTATGATCCAGGCGACGGCTACTACGCCAGCGGCAAGGTGCGCATCGGGAAAAAGGGCGATTTTTTCACCAATGTCAGCGTCGGCGCGTTCTTCGGGCGTTTGCTCGCCGGGCAGTTTGTGGAGGTGTGGGAGCGGCTGGGGAGGCCGGAGGATTTCACCGTGGTGGAGCAGGGGGCGCATGATGGCACGCTGGCGGCCGATGTGCTGGAGGCTCTGGGGGAGCTCCTTCCCGGCGGCTTTCGCTACCTGATCGTCGAGCCTACGCCCTTCTGGAGGGCGGAGCAGGGAAAAACGCTGGGCCGGTTCGGGGGGCGCGTGGGCTGGGTGGCCGATGTTTCCGCGCTGCCGGTGTTCCGGGGCGTGCATTTCTCCAACGAGCTGGTCGACGCCCTGCCGTTTCACCTGCTCCAGTCCCAGGGCGACGGCTGGAAGGAGCTGATGGTCGTGCGCTCCGGGGACGGCTTTGCTTTCGAGCCAGCCGATACCGCCGCGATCCCGCCGGAACTGCCCGCGCGTCCCGAGGGTTTCCTGCTGGAGGTTCGCCCCGCCGCCTCGGCCTGGCTGGCCTCCGTCGCGGAGCGCCTCAACGCTGGAATGATCCTGGTGATCGACTACGGATATACTCGCGAGAACCTCTGGGCCGATCACCGTACGCGAGGCACCTTTTCCTGCTACTCCGGTCACCGCCGGGATGACGATGTATTGTCCGACCCCGGAGCCAAGGACATCACCTCGCATGTCGACTTTACGCAGCTCGCCGACGAGGCGGGCAGGCTCGGCCTCGGCGTCGAGGGGTTTGCCGACCAGCACCATTATCTCGTGGGCGCGTCGGAAACCTACCTCCGCTCGCTCGAGGGTTCCGCGCCGGCGGGCGAATCGCGCAAAGCCTTGCGCAATCTCCAGACACTCATTCACCCCGAGAGCATGGGGCGACAGTTTCATTATCTTGGTTTGGTGAAGGGTCTCCCGGCCCACGTTGGCTCGGGTTTTCGCTACGCCCGGGGGACGACGGCGTTGCTGGAATCCGTCGCTGCCTTGGCGGAGCAGAGGTAAGGCCTGTTTTTTTGCCGTAAACGGTTTGACCAATATCGCGAGGTCTTTTGTGCGTATTGGTAAAGAATGTTGTTTTAGGGACTTTGGGCGATTTTTGGCGGAGGGACGAGGCCGCGCCCTCCCGCCGGGCTTGTCTGATCGACGCGAAATTCTAAGCTGAGACTTCACCCAGATGATTGCCATGATTTCTTTTTTCCAGAACGCGGTTGCCCGTGCGCCCCGATTCCTCAGCCGCTCTCTCCTTCTTGCGATGGTGCCGCTGCTGCTTTCCTCGCGTCTCGGCGCGGCTGATGAGAGCAAACCGGAGGATCTGGCCGTCAAGGTTCTCACTGTTGGAAACAGCTTTGCCGACGACGCCTGTGCGCTCCTGCCCGCGCTGGCCAAGGCGGGCGGGAAAGATCTGGTTCTCGTGCGGGCCAATCTCGGCGGGCATTCCCTTGCCCAGCATGTGGGCTACCTCCAGGCCTACGAAGCAAATGCCGACGATCCGAAGGGCAGCCCGTATGCCGCGCCTGCCTATCTCGCGACGCCGGACAAGAAGAAGATCAACCTCAAGGCCATCCTGGCCAGCAAGCCGTGGAACTTTGTCACCATCCAGCAGGTCAGCAACACCAGCTTCAAGGAGGAGTCCTACGAGCCATTTGCAGGCATCCTTATTGACTATATCCGCAAGAACGCCCCGACCGCCGAGATTCTGATCCAGCAAACCTGGGCCTATCGCGAGGATCACGAGATGTTCAAGGACGGCAAGCTCAACCAGCAGACCATGTATGAGGGACTCAAGGCCGCGTACGACAAGCTCTCCCAGCGCTACGGGCTGCGCATCATTCCCTCCGGCGACGCCTATCAGGCGGCTCGCAAACTGCCGCGCTGGACGTTCACCTTCCCTGATCCGAAGTTTGACTACGCCAACCCGGCTCCCGGCGCTTTGCCCGAGCAAAAGGAGAGCCTCAATATCGGCTGGAACTGGGGCAAGGACAAGGAAACCAAACAGCCCAAGCTCACCCTCGACGCCAAGCACTCCAACCTCTACGGGCGCTTCCTGATCGCCTGTGTCTGGTATGAGGTCATCTTCAACGACAGTGTGCTGACCAATCCCTTTGTCCCCGCCGGCATGTCGCCCGAGGACGCTGCGCTCCTGCGGCAGGCGGCGCACGAGGTGGTCGCTGCTCGCCGGGCTGCCGAGGCTGCGGCGAAACCTTAGGGGATGGCATTCCTTTTCTGACCGACGATAGCGGGTGGTTGCAGGAAATAAGCTTGATGGGGGGCTAGGACACCTATCAGGCTAAGCGCTCATCTTTACTCCCCAGATTCTCCCTCCCATGAAAAAGCCATTGGTTTCCCTCCAGATGTGGACGCTCCGTGACGTCGTTGAACAGGATTTTCGCCATGCCGTCACCGAAGTGGCCGCGATGGGATACCATGGCGTCGAGCTCGCGGGTTACGGAAACCTTGACGCCCAGGCCGCCAGCGAAGCCTTGCAGGATGCGGGGCTGAGGGTCTCCGGGATGCATGTTTCTGTCGATCGTTTGAAAGGCGCTCTCGACGAAGTCGTCCAGGAGGCGGCGTTGTTTGAGGCAAAGGATATCATCTGCCCCTGGATGGCTCCCGAGGCTGTCGCGACGCGCGCCCAGTGCGAGGCCCTCGGCGAAGAGTTTAACGAGATCGGTGCGGCACTCCGGGTGCACGGTCTGCGCTTCAGCTATCACAACCACGGTCACGAGATCGCGACGGTGGACGGACGCACGGCCTTTGAGTGGGTGCTCGATGCGGCGGAACCCCGCAATCTCTCCGCCGAGGTCGATGTCTACTGGGTGCAGCATGCCGGGCTGCGGCCGCAGGATTTACTTCATCGACTGGGATCGCGTGTCCCGCTCATTCATCTCAAGGACGGGCGCAAGGGCGTCGGCCAGTGTGAGATCGGGTTGGGCGCAGTCAATTTTGACGCGATTTTTTCGGCGGTCGAGCAGATCGGCGCGGTCGAGTGGTATGTGGCCGAGCAGGAGGAGTACGAAGTCTCCTCGCTCAAAAGCGCCCGGCTGTGCATCGATCAGTTGCGGCTCTGGGGGCGGGCATGAACCCGCGCCCCCAGAGCGTGAGGAAAATCTCTCGCGCCTAGGCGGCTCTCCAGTCAAAGACGATGCCCATCGTCTTCGAGCGCTCACGATTTGCCACGGTGTAGGCCTCCGTGCATTCCTCGGGCCGGAAGGTATGCGTGATGAGGCCGTTTAGTGAAAAACGCTTATCGGCCACGAGGGAGAGGAAGAGGCTGGTGATCGAGCGGGCGTTCCATTGCTCCGTCTCATGCATGTCATGCGCGCCGACGATCGTGAGTCCGCGGGTGATGACATCGAGCGTCAGGCGCTGGTCGGTCGGCTTGCCGGTGTCGCCCAGCAGGACGAGCTTGCCGAAGGATTTCACCAGTTCCAGGGCTTGCGAAAACACCACGGCGTTCCCGGTCGTGTCGATGACGAGCCGCGTGAGCTCGCCGCCATTGGCCTTGAGGATTTCCTCTTTTGCGGCCTCGATGCCGGAGGCGATCGTGGCGGTCGCGCCGCCATCGGCTGCGAGCTTCAGTCGCTCCCCGGCGGAGTCCACGCTGATGATGGTTTTGGCTCCCGCCGCCCGCGCCCAGCGGACCGCCATCTGGCCGATCGGGCCGGCTCCGATCACGAGAACGGTGTCGCCGAGATAATGATCGGCCACCAGCGCGCCGTGGAAGGCGATCTTGGCGAGGGCAAACCACAGTGCCTCCTGAAAATCCACGCCGTCCGGAATGCGGGTGCATTTCGCGGCGGGAACGACCGAGAGGGACTGGTGGCCAGAGCGTAGGGCAACCCGGTCGCCGACCGCAAACTCGTCGCTGCGGGAGTCCTCCACTGTGCCGACCACGCAATAGCCGGGATGGAAGGGGTACTTCACCCAGTTGTCCCAATGCGTCCCCTTGTCGAAAATGCGGTTGAAGACAATGTTCTCGGTGCCCGTGCTCATCAGCGAGTATTCTGTGCGGACGCGCACCTCGCCTTCCGCGAGGTTTGGAATTTCGAAGGACTCCAGTCCGACCTCTTGGGCGGCTGGGAAAAACAGGCGGCGGGGAGACTCTGTGCTCATGCTGTTCTCCTCCCATTGGCGCACGCTTTGCGCCATTCGAATTATCGGCCATCTTTTGTGATTTTCGATGATGTGCGGTCGCAGTAGGATGGGGAGATGAGAGATACGGCCCGCCAGGAACTGCTGAATCCGACCCGTTGGCGTGACGTCTTGTCGGAGCTCCGGGCGCAGACCCTGCGTTTCGTCACGGGTGCGCGGCACGTCATGCCTGTCGGCACATCCTGCGCCGATCATGCGCATTTTGCCGCGGAAATCGTTTACCATCCCCGCGGCACGGGGCGGACGCGAGTCAACCGGACGGCCACCTCCTTTGCCGCCGGGGACATCGTCGTTTATGCGCCGCGGGAGGTCCACGATCAGCATGCGGAAGAGGAATGCGAGGATCTTTGCATCCAGGTGGAACTGCCGCCCGGAGCGGCGAGGAAGCTCCGGTATGGATTCCTCCTGGAGAGCGGCGAGGGGGACTGGCTCGTCGGGGAAATCGAGTCGCTGTCGCGCAGCTACGCCGATGGCGGCGGACTGGACCAGCGGGTGCTCGATTTACGCGTCACCGCCGTGCTGCTGGCTCTGGTCAGGCGGGCCTGCGAGGCCTCGGAAAGCTTGCGGATTTCCACAGCAGAGCGGTACGTGCGTCAGGCGGAGCGTTTTGTCCGCGAGCGCTTTGCCGACATCGAGTCTCTCCGGGAGATTGCCGGCCACGTCGGCCTGAGTGAGAGTCACCTGCGGCATCTCTTTCGCTCGGTGCGGAAGCGGTCCCTGGTGGGGTATCTGAGGGAGGTGCGAATCGACCGCGCCCGGGTGCTGCTCGTGACCTCCCCTCATGGATTGAAGCAGATCGCCAGCATGTGTGGGTTTGCCGATGAATATTACTTCTCCGCCGTCTTTCGCAGGATGGTGAAGACCTCCCCGGGGCAGTATCGACTCAAGCAGGTCCAGCCGCTTTCCTGAGGTCGCCGGGGAGTCGCTGCGGCTTCCTCCGGGAGGCGGAAAATTGTGAGGTTTTTTGGGGATGTAATTTTCCTTAAGATGCTGAAAAGGAATTGGTTGCTTGTATTGATTTTTTCGGTGTTTCTGATCATGCGCTTCTAGGTTGGACATGGGCGGGGCAATTTCGCCAAATACCGTCCAGATCATGACGACCCGCCAGCGTTTGGACATAGCCGTGCGTTCCGTAACCGGGGAGGATATTCGTTTTGCGGGAAACTGGGACCCGCTGCCCGGTCTCCCCGGCAACGAGTATGCGATCGCGGACAAGATCAACGTCGAGCCGTCCCGGCTCATGCGGTGCCGCGATATTTACGCGATCCTCGAGCTCATGGAGATCAACCCCTCGGAACTGCCCAAGGCCAGTGACATGCCGTCGCTGTTTTAGGGCGGTTTGCGACACTGCCAGCGAAAGCGGGATGGTTTAGCGGAAGGGGAAAAGCAGCGGAATCACCAGCACGCTGATGAGCAGGACGAGCAGCGTGAACGGCACGCCGACGCGCACGAAATCGCCGAAGCGGTATTGACCCGGCCCGAGCACCAGGGTGTTCACCGGCGAGGAAATGGGCGTCATGAAGGCGGCGGAGGCGGCCAGGGCGACCGTCATGGCAAAGGGATAGGGCGATGCGCCAATGTGCGAGGCGACGCTTAGTGCGATGGGTGCCATGAGTACGGCGGTGGCGGTATTGGAAATGAAGAGTCCGATCGCGGCGGTGAGCACGAAGAGGCTCCCGAGCAGGACGCGCGGCTCCGCCTTTCCGAAGACATCAATCAGTCCGCTCACCGCGAGGTCGATGCCTCCTGTCTTTTGCAGCGCGGTGGCAAAGGGCATCACGCCGACGATGAGGATAAGGCTCTGCCAGTGGATCGAGCGGTAGGCGCTGTTCATGTCGATGCAGCGAAACAGGCCCATCAGCAGGCAACCAATGAGGGCGGCGAGGACATTGGGCACGATGCCAAAGACCATCAGCGCGACCATGACGAGCAGGCTGGCCAGGGCAAACGGCGCCTGCCGCGAGGCGGGAGCCACTTCGTCGATCTCCGTGGGCAGTGTCAGGACCAGAATGTCCGGGCTATCCGCCTGGATCTTGCGAATCGCCTTCCAGGGTCCGATGAGCAGGAGCATGTCGCCCGCCCGGAGCTTGCGCTCCGTGAGCTGATCCTGCAGCGAGGCGGAGCCGCTGCGCAGGCCGATGACGTGGAGCTGGTATTCGCTGCGAAACTCCGCCTCCACGATGCTCTTGCCGATGAGACCGGAACCCGGCGGGATGATCACCTCGACCATTCCCACCTCCCGCGACTGGTCGGTGAAGTACCCGCCCTTGAGCGGAAGAGGCTCGAGGCCGAACTCCTCGGAAATGGCGGCCGCCTCCACGGGATCGGGCACCGGGACATCGACAAACAGGATATCCCCGGCGAGGAGTTCCGTGTGTGCGGTCGGATTGATGATGGTTTTCTGCAGCTTGCCGGGACGTTCGATGGCGACCACGCTGGCGCGATGCTTGCGCCGCGGCTGGATGTCCTTCAGCGCCTTGCCGATGAGGTGGGAGTGCGGCAGGACTCGCATGCGGTACTCGCGCCCTGAGAGGTCGTACTCGCGCACGAGATCGATCAGGCTGCGCCGGGAACGGCTGGTGTGCTTGCGCGGCGTGGGAGCCGAGTTCAGCCAGCGCCGGGCAAAGAGCATGTAAAGGACGCCTGCCGCGAGAATGGTGCAGCCGATCGGCGTAAAGCTGAAAAACCGGAACCCTGCATGACCATCCTGCCGCAGCGCGCTATCGACCACCATGTTGGGCGGGGTGGCCACCAGCGTCAACATCCCGCTGATCAGCCCGGCGAAGCTGAGCGGCATCATGAGGCGGGACATGGGAATGCCGAGCCGACCGCCGATGCTCAGCACGACAGGAATGAAAATCGCCACGACCCCCGTGGAGCTCATGACCGAGCCCAGCCCCGCCACCGCGAGCATGAGCAGCACAATGAGGCGCGACTCGCTTTTGCCCGCATGGTGGATGATGAGATCGCCCACCTGGTAGGCCACGCCTGTGCGCACGAGGCCCTCGCCGATAACGAAAAGCAGGGCGATGAGCACGACATTCGCATCACTGAATCCCGCCAGTGTCTCCGGCACGGTAAGGATGCCGGTCAGCGGGAGCAGCACGATCACCAGCAACGCCACCACATCCATCCGCGGCTTGCTGATCGTAAAAAGAGTCACCGCCGCGGCGAGGATGGTGAGAACGACGAGGAGCGAGGGATTCATGGCACGGGATTGCAGCGGGGCACTTAGGCGATGGGAAAGCGAGGAGGTTTGCACCATCCCGGATATCGGTGCTCGCGCCGGGGGCCTGTGCGCTGCTCCCTGGCCGACACGTATTTATCAGGCGGCTGAACCTCTCACCGGCAAAACCTTAGCAGGCGACGTCCCTCGCAAGACAGCCATTTCTTGCCGGGCAGGCGCGGCGAAACCGGACGATATTTGCCGGGGAGCGGTTTACTTTTTCCGAAACATTGCCCGGTACTCGCCCGGGGTGCGGTTGGTAAACTGCCGGAAAAGGACATGTAACCGGGGTGTGTCGGGGAAGTCGCAGGATTCGGCGATCGCGGCGAGCTTGAGATCGGTCGTGCGAAGCAGGGACTGCACCCGCGCGATGCGTGCGCGCTGAATTTCGTGCAGTACGGACTTGCCGAGCACCGAGGAAAACCTTCGCTGCAGCCCGCTGCGTGATATGCCCGAAGCGCGGACGACATCCTCGACGTAGATGTTCTCGGCTGCATGCTGGCGGATATAGGCGACAGCGCGCTTCACGGCCTCATCTTTTGCAAAGAGTACGTCGGTCGATCGGCGTGCAGCCACCTCAGTAACGGCGAGATGAAGCGAGCCATCCGGCTTCTGCCCCGTTCGCATCATCATTTCCAGAAGTTTCGTTGCCTCAACCCCGATTTGCCACGAAGGAAGCTTCACGCTGGAAAGAGGGATGCGCTCGAAATCCACCCAGAACTCATCGTCTCCAGCGCCGAGGATGGCGAGATCCTCGGGGACAGGGCGGCTTTCTTCCCGGGCGGCTTGCAGCAAATGCAAGGCAAAGGGATCGAGGACGGCGAAGATCCCGGTCTGAGGGGGAAGCTTGCGGAGCCACCTGCGCATACGTGCGATGAGTTCAGGCCCCTGCTCTTTCGCAATCGGTCCGCATCCTGAGGTATGACATGGCGCGCTGGGCGACAGGAGCGCGAGGGCCTCTCGAAAGCCGTGCAGACGTTCGTTGGAGAAACGGGCGTTCTTTTGTTCCCAACAGGCGAATGTGGTGCAGCCGCACGCTGCCAGATGCTCGGCTGCCAGACGGCCCACCTGTTCATCATCCTGCGTGACCAGAGGGAGGCGGGTGGACGAAAGGACGTTGGAAACATTGACGACAGGGATCGGGAGTTGCAGCAGCTCCTCTTCAAACTCCCGATGATGGATCACGGCGATGATGCCGTCGATATGCTGTCGGCGCACCACTTCCTGCACGGAATCTCCGGGCTTGAGCAGCCCGTTGCCCACTTCGATCGCTCCGGTCGTGAACGCATAGTGACGCGCTCCGAGCATCATATTGCGACCGTACTCCCAGTCGGGCCGGCAAATCATGAGCATCTGGAAGGCGGACCGTCTCTCTGAGTGCTTCATTTTGGGCAAAAACGAAATAATAAATACCGTATCCGGTAAAGATTTATCCGGCAAAGCGAATAACCTAAATGGAAATCCTGAATGATGTTCGCTCCCCTTGTCCAAGTCTCCCCCATGTCGTCCTCGCATTTGGAGGCCGGGTCCTGGCCGGTCATGCTCACGCCTTTTGCGGAAGACGGAAGCATCGACTGGCCGGCTCTTGACGCCTTGATCGACTGGTATGTGGCAGGTGGAAGCCAGGGGCTTTTTGCCGCCTGCCTTTCGAGCGAGATATTTCATCTTTCCGAGGACGAGCGCCTCTCTATCGCACGCCACACGGTCGAGCGGGTGGGGGGGCGGGTGCCCGTGATCGCGGCGGGGGCTCTGCCGTCGGGCATTTCCTTGCGCTCCGCCGTGAGCGCTCCCGAGGCTCTGGCGGAATCTATCGCCAAGGTAGCGGCGACGGGCGTGCGGTCCGTGATCTTGCTGACGAATCAATTTGCCTACGCCCATGAAGGCGCGGATGTCTGGCAGGCTTGTGTCGAAGATCTTCTGGAGAGGATCGATCCGCAGATTTCACTTGGCCTGTATGAATGCCCCGTCCCTTACAAGAGAGTGTTGACCTCATCCATGACGGAGTGGGCGGCCCGGACCGGGCGCTTTCACTTTCTCAAAGACACCTGCTGCGACCTGGCTCTCATCCAAGCCAAGCTGGCTGCGGTGAGCGGGACTCCCCTGAGATTTTACAACGCCCATACGGCTACTCTGCTCGCAAGTCTTCAGGCGGGCGGGCATGGCTTTAGCGGTGTCGGTGCAAACGCCATCCCGCATCTTTATGCCTGGCTGTGCCGGCATTTCGATGAGGAGCCGGAAGTCGCCCGTGAACTACAGGCATTTCTGGTGGAAAGCAGCCCGGCGGTCGATGTCGGCTACCCATTTTCCGTGAAGACATATCTCGGGATTCATGGCGTGCCGATGACGTCTTTGGCCCGTTTGGGAGCGTCGACCATCACTGCGGCGGAGATTAACGCTCTTGCTCTCTTTCATCGAAAAGTTGAGGTTTGGGAGCAGCGGCTTTGCTTGAGTTCTCCTTTTGCCCATGCCGCCATCCCTGCTTCCTCCCCCAGGAGCATCCCATGAATGGTCCCTCCGTTTTCTTGCACAGGAGTATCCGCCGACCGGCCGGATTGCCGGGCTTCACCCTCGTGGAGTTGCTGGCGGCCATCGCCATCCTCGGCATTTTGGCCGGCCTTTTACTGCCCGTGATGTCTCGCGCACGCTCGGCTGCCAATGATGCGAAGTGCATCGGAAACCTGCAACAGATCGGCGCGGGCATCGCGATCTACACCGCGGAGAACAATGGAAAGCTTCCCGCCCGGGCAACCACGCAGGACCCGGTCTCCTGGCAGACCCGCGTGCAGCCGTATATGAATCTCTCGGGAGACGGCGCTTTGCGAAAGGGCATCGCCTGCCCGGCGGCGTCGCCCCGCCCCGTGCTGGCGGATCGCACCGACAAGCGCAGCACGTACGGGATTTCCGTTTATCTCGTGGGGTCGTCTATTGACTGCAACCTTTCACGCGTGACTGGCTCGCCGGTCCTGATGGTGGTCGACATGCCGACCGCAAACGTCGACGACCGCGGGCCGTGGAACGATGGGCGCACCACTGCGGCTCAGCGAAAGGCGATGTTCCGGCATATGGGAGGCACCCGCCAGCACGGAGTCTTCACCGATGGTCATGTGGAGTCCATGAAACCCTCGGAGTCTGGAATCTTCGGGGAGGACGGCGCCCGCAGCGCCTGGCTCCCCGCTGGCATTTCCTATCGGTTCCCCGGGTATTGGATTTCCCCGAGCCCGCCGACTCCCACTGACAACATCGAATAATGATGCTCCCTGGAAATATTATAATACCTGATTCATCCGGTCGCTTTTTGACGGGATGCGCGTTGGCCCTGCTCCTTTGCGGCTGCTCTCGACCGTCGGCCCCCGATGTCCGGTCGTCCGGGCATGCTGTGGAACCCGCGACGGAACGCGCCGGTTTTTTGCTTTCCGGGGAAGTCAACTCCCAGGGCACCCCCGTGGTGGCGATGTGGGGGAGTGGAAAAGCTAGGGCCGGAGAGGATGGAGCGGGATATCCTATCCTGAAAAGCGCGCGGCATGCGCTCATCTTTCAGGATGCGGTGGAAGCCGGGGCCTACAATCATCACGCCCAGCTTGCCTATCAGGGAGGAGTGTTTTTCGCCGCGTGGAGCAATCATCCGAAAGGAGAGGATGCCGCCGGTCAAAGGGTGTTATTTTCGACTTCTCCGGATGGAGCCGGGTGGCGGAAATGGGCGGAAGCCTTTCCTCCTCCGAGCGAGGTGAGGGGGTGGGAGGACGGCTTCGGGTACTATTCGGTCGCCGCTCCGTGGCACGTCCATGACGGGAAGGTTTATCTCACTGCGCGCATCTACAACTTCGTCGGATGGGAAAACTCCGACCGGACCAGCCGCGCTCCCGCGCGCGACAGCGAGCATATCTTTCAGCGCTATGAGTACCTTGGCATCCTGGCGCGCGAAGTGACGCCGCAGGGGGAATTGGGTCCTGTATTTTCTCTCTCGACCCGGATGAATCGGGCGAAGGATCTCGCTTACACGTTTATCCCCTACGGCGACCCCGCCTATCAGCCGATAGCCGACTCGATCAACCGCATCCCGGAGACAACTCCCCGGCTCAAGGGGCCTCTGCCCCTCCCGGTCGACACCGCTCGTCTGGTCGAGCCCACGGTCTATGAAGCTGCCGACAAGTCTTGGGTGGCCGTGATCCGGGACGATAAATTTTCCCATCGCAAGTATGTGAGCTTTTCCCGGGACCATGGGACCACCTGGTCAAAGGCCATGCCAACCGACATCCCGGACTCACCCTCTCTCGATGTCAATGTTTCCGCGCCCGACGGGTCCATCCTGCTCATCGGCAATCACTGTGCTGCGGCGTTCGACAATCCGCAAAGTCCCACTCACTACGATCGCGACACTCTCGATGTCGCGGTGAGTTTCGATGGATACTATTTCCCGCGAGCTTACGCCTTGCGGACGGGGGTGCAGGCTTGGCGGGTGCCGCGGCAAGCGGTGCGTGGCAGGGGTGGCGGTCCGCAATATCCCTCGGCGCTTGTCGCCGGGGATCGTCTCTACGTGATGTATTCCTTTGGCAAGGAGGACATTTGGTGCTCGAGCGTGCCGTTGTCTGATCTGCGTTTCCCACCCTCCAACAATCCGAAACCCAACTAGAACTCATAATGAAAACCTCCCGAATAACTCTCTTCCTCCTCGCCGTGGCGACAGGCGCCGCATCGGCACAAATCACCTGGACGGGCAATGGGAATCCGAACAACAGCGGTGCCTGGTCCGATTCCGCGAACTGGGGTGGCAGTGTACCCGATATTGGAGACACTGCTGGCCTGGGAAATGTCACCTCCGGCACCCGCACGGTCACTTACGATGCGGCAGCCTCGGGTAAACTGGGTGGTATTGATATCACCCAGAGCACGGCCGGTGCGGTGAACGCCTTTTCCATCAAGCGAAACCTGACGCTCACTAATGGCTTTGCCATCGGTGCGACAGCGGGAACTTCGGAGGTGCGGTTCGGAGGTGCAGCGGAAAAGATCACCCTCCAGGTCGGAGCAAATGCTTCCAGCCCCGGCATCACCGTGGAATCCGGGGGACGGCTGGTGTTTGACTTCATTCAGGGAAGCAGCAGCGGAAACGACCTTGCCTCCAACGTGATAGTCAATACAGGTGGCGTATTCCAGGTCGGGTCCTCGGCGACGGGGACCTCGGCATCGACAGCGCAGAATACGCTCACCCGGGGACTCTCTCTGGCGGGCGGCTCGGTGCTGCTCGATACCACAAGCTATTCCGCCGTGCGGCTGGCGATTCAAGGGGCGTTCAGCTCCACGGGCGGCTCGATCTCCACGACCAGCGGTAGCGGAGGTTCCATCTTCTTTGACGGCCCCAGTGTCTCCCTGGCAAATACGACTATCGGTTCCGTTAACTTCTCGGTCCGCGGCTCTGGCACCAAGACATTTCAGAGCGACACCGCGCTGAATCGTCTCTATCTCATCGGTCGTAACAATGCTGATCTTGAGGTCTCCGTCACCGCTCCCACCGCGACAGGTCTCTACCTTACGCAGGAGTCCGCCGGGCGGGCCGTCGCCCTCAAGCTGACGGGCAATCTCGCTTTGGCCAGCAATGGCGTGCAGCTCAGCGCCACAGGTGGTGCGACCAGCGGTGTCACGACATATCAGGTCAACACGAATGGTCATGTCCTCGATTTGAGCCTGGGACAGAACTACGGCAAATGGACTCCGAACAAAGGCTCGGAGACGACGGCCCTGTGGGATTTGCGCGGATCGAACGGCACGGGAGGAATCAAGGCCCGTGCCTTTGACCTGAGTGCCGCCAATGTGCAGACCGTGCTGGGAGCGGGGCTGGTCCTCGAGGCGATCAGCGGATCGAATGTTAACTCCCGGGCGAGCAATCTTTCGGGCGTGGGAGAGATCGATGCCGCCTCGGTGTTTCGTTTCAACCCTGCGGATACCAGCTACGCGGGCACGCTGCGGTCTAATCGCAATATCGGCATCCTGGAGGTGAAGGCGGGCACGCTCACCATCGACGGAGATGTCGACTTCAACGCTGCGGGGGGCATTGTGGTAGCCGCCGGTGCAGAACTGAACCTCGGAGCCCGCGCGGTGGGGACCTCGAAGTATACCTTCGGAGTGAACGGAGCGAACATCGGAAAGCTGAATGGCGGCACGACACCTGTCTCGCTGGCTGGTTCGACGTTGATTTTTAACTTCGAGTCCTCGGCCCAGGCTGGGACCTATGAAGCCTTCGCCAATCCCGGAGGTATCACGGGAGGGCTGGGAGCGGTTCAGATCGCCGGGCTGTACTCGCTGAACCTGGCCAACTCGGGCAACGAATGGAACGGCTCCACGGGAGGATATAACTTCTCGTTCTCTTCGGAGACGGGATACTTCACGGTCTCCGCTGTGCCGGAACCCTCCACCACCGCGCTGGGAGTGAGCGGAGCGGCGCTGGTCGCGACGCTCTTGGGTCGTCGCCGCCAGCCCTGAGATATTGCCGGAGCGGGATTTTCCAATCCCGCTCTCCTCTGTCGATCCGATGCCTGAGAAAATCGCTCCCGGCGACCGCATACCGCCGTTCCAGAAGATTGCCTTCGCCGCAGGCATGAACACCGAGTATGTGGCGACGGGACTCATGACGGGCGTGCTCTGGATGCCCTTTTTCAACATCGGACTCGGGCTGAATCCTGTCGTGCTGGGAGGCATCCTCATGGCCTATCGGGCCTGGGATGCCATCATCGATCCCGTGATGGGCAACCTGTCCGACAACACCCGCACGCCCTGGGGGCGACGACGACCGTATCTGCTTGCAGGGGCGATTATTTCAGCCCTCCTGTATCCTCTGTTCTGGAATATTCCGGGAGGCCTGGGGGATACGGGTAGGACGCTTTACCTCTTGTTGGTCGGGATGCTCTTTTTCGCCAGCTTTACGATGTGGTCGATTCCGTACTATGCGATGCAGCTCGAGCTCACGCCGAGCTATGATGAGCGCACCCGCCTCACCGGATGGATGACGTTTTTTAGCAAACTCTCCTATCTGGCAGGTGGGTGGCTGCTGGCATTTGTGATTCTCGTCGGCACGCTGGCGTCGGGCGACCCTGCGGCCCTGGAGGGAAGGTCCGCCGGAGTGCGGGAGATTCTCGGAGCCATCCAGCCATGGCTGGCCGCGCTGGCGGGGAATACCCCGGGGGAGCGTCCCATCGTAGCTGGCATGCGTATTGTCTGCTGGCTGATTGCAGCCAGCATCCTTTGCTTCGGCCTGTTGCCTGCGCTCTTTGTCAAGGAGCGGTACTATGAGTCAGAGGCTCGGCAGCAGGTTCGCGATCCCTTTTGGCAGAGCATCAAGGAGTCTGCCCGGTGCGGCCCCCTCTGGTCGCTCAATGTGCTCGTGTTTTTCCTCCTCCTCGGCACGATGTCGGTGGCCAGCCTGGGGCAGTACGTAAACTTTTACTACGCGTGCCAGGGCGATCTGGTGCTCGGCGCGGTGATCGCCGGCTGGAAGGGAACGGTGGTCGTGCTGGTCGGCGTCTCGACCATTCCGCTTTTTATCTGGCTCGGCGAGCGTTGGGACAAACGCCGCGTAGTGATTTTCATGCTGGCATGCAGCATTTTCGGCCATCTGCTGAATATCTTTCTAATGACGCCGTCTCGTCCCTGGCTGCAGATTGTTTCTGGCGTCTTTGAATCGTGTTCGCTCTCGGCGGTCTGGCTCTTCCTGCCATCCATGAAGGCAGATGTGGCTGACTGGGACGAGCGCCAGACCCGCCGCCGCAGGGAAGGTGCCATCAATGCCTTTCACTACTGGTTCGTCAAGGCGGCGCTCACTTTGTCGATGGGCATCGGCGGCGTGGCCCTCCAGGTCTCCGGTTTCAACGCGGCTCTCCCCGTGCAGTCGTCGGAAACTCTGGGCCGGATGTTTGCGATTTATCTAGGCCTTCCGCTGGTGCTCTGGACCGTGGCGTTGGGTGCGGCCTGGTTTTATCCGCTTACGCGGGAGCGATTCGCGGTCGTGCGCCGGGAGCTGGAGGCCCGGCGCGGCCAGATATAGCTTTTCGGAATCCGCCCCTAAAACATCATGGGAACCTGCTTCTCGTCGGAGACGTAGCAGGCGTCGAGTACCTTCTGCATTTCCGCCCCTCGGGCAAAATCCGGCTGATCCTGCTTGCCGGTCTGGATCGCCTTGATGAAGCGCTGGTAGTTGTTCGGCACAGCCGGGGCCTCGACATCACGCCACTGGGCCTTGTCGAGATCGGGGCCCGAGCAGATGCGATAGCCAGCCGTGGTCTTGTCGGAGTCGATCTCCACCGTGCCCTTCGTGCCGGCGATCTTGAGGAACAGCCGGTTGGCGTGGCCGCCGCACCAGCGGGTGGTGTGGATCGTGCCGAGTGCGCCGTTGGCAAACTCGACGTTGAGGACGGCGGAGTCGTTGGCGTCGAGGACGTATTCCCCGATGCGGTTGCCTTTGGCCTTCGGAAAGGCCTTGAGCCGACAGTAGACGGATTTCAGCGGACCGACCGGGTACGTGGCGAAGTCGACGATATGCACGCCCACATCACCGAGCACGCCCTTGCTGCCATGCTTCGACGAGAGCCGCCAGAGCCACGCGGGAGTGGTGCGCCAGTCGCCCCAGACCTTGCTGGCGAGCCAGGCCTGGAGGTAGCTGGCCTCGATGTGGCGTACGTCGCCGATCTCGCCGGAGCGGATCACTTTCTCGACGGCCTGGATGGCGGGCCAGTCGCGATAGGACAGGTTCACCATGTTGATGACTTCCGCCTTTTTCGCGGCGGCGACCATCTTGCGGGCGTCGGGATACGTGACGGCGAGCGGCTTTTCGCACAGCACGTGCTTTCCCGCCTTCAGGCAGGCGAGGGAGAGCGAAGCGTGAAATGCGTCCGGTGCCACGATGGTCACCGCGTCAAAATCCGCATTCTTCAGCAGCTCCTTTACGCCAGCATAAGCGGCGGGGATATTGTGTTTGGCGGCGAAATCCTTTGCCCTCTGCAAATCCACGTCGGCGGCAGCGACGATCGCGCAACCGGGGATGGCGGCGAATTTCTCGGCGTGGACATTGGCCATGCCTCCCGTGCCAAGGATGGCAAGGCGAACTTTTTTCTTACTCATGAGATGGAGAAAGGAGGGTGCTGTTATTTGTGGCCGACCTTGGAACGCAGGTGCGCCTCTGGATCATCGGGGAGGGGTTCCAGCGCCGGGGAGTTGGGGCAGACATCTGGGATGCGCACGGTGGCGCGGGCCCAGTGGACGGAGTTGGCGATCACCTTCTGCACCTCGGCCTGGTGATAGGTCGGGTACGTCTCGTGACCGGGCCGGAAGTAGAAGATGCGGCCATTCCCGCGATACCACGTCGCGCCGCTGCGGAAGACCTCGCCGCCGGTGAACCAGGAGATGAAGAGGAGTTCATCCGGAGTGGGAATGCCGAATGGTTCGCCATACATCTCCTCGGCGGGAATCTCAAAGTAATCACCGATCCCCTGCGTGATGGGGTGCGATGGCAGGATGTTCCACAGACGCTCCTTGTCGCTGGCCTCGCGCCATTTCAGCGAGCAGGTGGTGCCGAGGAGCGACTTGAAGATCTTGGCATAGTGGCCGGAGTGCAGCACCACGAGGCCCATGCCCTCCAGGACGCGCTTCTTCACGCGCTCCACGATGGCGTCCTGCACGTCGCCATGGGCCATGTGCCCCCACCAGATGAGCACATCGGTTTTCTCCAGGACGGCTTCGGTGAGGCCGTGCTCCGGCTCGTCGAGCGTGGCGGTGCCGACGGACAGGGCGGGATCTTTCCTAAGGAATCCTGCGATGGTTTGGTGCATGCCGTCGGGATAGATCTCGGCGACTTTCGGGTTGCGTTTCTCGTGGCGGTATTCGCCCCAGACGATGACGTTGATGGGAGAGGTCATGGGAAATTTCTGTTCCAGACATCGCAGGTTGCTTCAGGAAAACAACGGAAATGAGTTTCACTTGGCTGCGAAGAATAGTAAAAAACTGACATCCATGATTTCACTGGCAAAGGATATTGAGCGGGTCGTGGCGTCTCTGCGCGCCGGTCGCCTGAAGGTGCGTGTTCCGCGGTCCAGCGACCTGTTCCGCTGGAAGCCGAGGTCGTTTTTTCATCCGTATCCCGAGCTGTTTATCCAAACCGGCGGGGCCACGGATTTTGATTGTCCCTCCGAGTCGTTCCGTCTCCGCACATGGGAAGTCTGCGTGATGCCCACAGGAGTACCCCATGCCGAAAAACCGATCGACCTGAAGACTCCTTTTGGCACGATCGTGTTCATGAGGGCGCGCGACGGGTTCTTTCTGCATCGGGGGCTGGGCGCGCCCGATGGGACGATTCATGGGGCGCAGGCGGAACACCTTGTCAGCTCCCGGGGGAGGTCGGCGTTTCGTTATCTGGAGGAAATGTCCGCGTCCGTCGCGGAGAAGCACCGCAGTGGTTTCCGCCATAGCCTCCTGGAGGTTTTCCTGGTGACCATCCTGGGCGAGCTGCATCGGCCTTCCGGCGGTATCGCCTCGCGCTCTCCCCTCATTGCGGAGGCGGAGAAGCTCGCCCGCACGCTGCTCGGCAATCCCGAGCTTGCCGTGGCGGGTATTGCCTCAACCCTTGGCTGTTCTGCGGATTACCTCTCCCGCCGCTTCCACGAGGAGCGCGGGATGACGCTGGGCGCATGGATCACCCGCGAGCGGCTGGAGATGGCGCGGGACCTTTTGTCCGAGCCGCGGCATTCCGTCGCGGAGATCGGGTGGATGTGCGGATTTTCCTCGCCGTCGTACTTTATCCGGGTCTTTCGGCAGCAGACGGGCTTCACTCCGCGAGCCTGGCGCGAGGCGGCGAACTCCTGAAAGGAAAACGCCGTGCCAGCGGGCGAACCCGCGGCACGGCGGTGAGGATTTTACCTGATCGGTAGCGAGCCTATCTGGAGAGGTATTGGTTGATGATGCCTTCCAGCACCTCCTGGCGTCCGGAGTGTAGTGTCGGCGCGGGCGACTGGAGCGCCAGGGCGTGCAGTTCGGCGAAGGAAGCCTCTCCGGCCTCGATCCGGCGGCCGAGCGGGCTGTCCCAACTCGCGTAGCGGGCGGCGACAAACTCCTCGATGCGGCCATCGGCGCGGATCGCGGAGGCGACCTGGAGGCCGCGGGCAAACGCATCCATGCCTGCGATGTGGCTGTGAAAGAGATCGAGCGGCTCAAAGGACTCGCGGCGGCGCTTTGCGTCAAAATTCAGCCCTCCCGTAGTGAATCCCCCCATGGCCAGAAGCTCCAGCATCACCTGCGTGGTGAGATAGAGGTCGGTGGGGAATTCATCCGTATCCCAACCGCAATTCGGCGTGCCCTGGTTGGCGTCGATGGAACCCAGCGCCCCGGCCTCGCGGGCGATGCGCATCTCGTGCGCCATGGTGTGGCCGGCAAGCGTGGCGTGGTTGGTTTCAAGGTTCAGCTTGAAATGCTCGAGCAGGCCAAACTCGCGGAGGAAGTTCAGGCACGCAGCGGCGTCGGAATCGTACTGGTGGGTGGTTGGCTCCTGCGGCTTGGGCTCGATGTAGAACTGTCCGCCAAAGCCGATCTCCTGCTTGAAGGCGACCGCCATGTGCAGCATGGCGGCCAGGTGCTCGCGCTCGCGCTGGAGACTGGTGTTGACGAGGGTGTTGTAGCCCTCGCGTCCGCCCCAGAAAGTATAACCTTGTCCTCCGAGGAGGTGGGTGACCTCGATGGCCTTCCTGACCTGGGCGGCGGCGTGAACGAAGACGCCGAGCTCGGGCGAGGTGGCCGCGCCCTGGGCGTAGCGAGGATGCGTGAAGAGGCAGGCGGTGCCCCAGAGGAGGCTCACGCCGGTCTCGTCCTGGCGCTGCCGAAGGCGGGTCGCGATTTGATCGAAGACCTGCTCGGTTTCCTGAATCGTGCCGCGCTCCGGCGAAACATCACGATCGTGGAAGCAGTAGAGGTCGATGGAGATCTTTTGCAGGAACTCGAAGAACACATCCACGCGGCGCAGGGCGTTTTCCACCGAGTCTGATCCGTCATCCCAGGGCGTGATCGCAGTTCCCGCACCGAAGGGATCGGCCAGCGGGTTGCGCATGCAGTGCCAGTAGGCGGCGGCGAAACGCAGGTGATCGCGCATCGGCTTGCCCTCGATCCGGGCATCGGGGTTGTAAAACTTGAAGGCGAGGGGATTGCGGGAATCCGGGCCCTCGTAGGCGATTTTTTGGACGGGGAAGTAGTCGGACATAAGTTTGGAGGATGCTCCAAACCTAAGGTGCGCCCCGCCCGCTTGATACCGCAATGTGCGGGTTTTTCTTGTTGATTTGCGACATCGCTCCTAGGAGGGGAAGATGGAAGGACGCATCGCCCTGGTTGTCTCCGACGTTTTTGTCCGGCGGTTGACCCCGGCGCTCATGGAGTTCGTTCGGCGGCGGGTCGACTTCCGGGTGGTGGATATTTATCGCCCGCTCTCCGAGCTGGCGGCCTGCGTGGAGGAGTTGAAGCCCATCGGCATTATTACGGAATACCTGCCGCGCATCACCGGTCACATCCTGGCGCTCGGCCTCCCGACCGTGATTGCGGATGGCGACGTGGTCTTCCCGGGAGCCGTGACCATCGATGTCGATGATGCCGCGGTCGGGCGCGAGGCGGCGCGGTTTTTCGTGGCGGCGGGCTACCGGCACTTTGCCTGTGTCTACAACCATCTGCCGTATGGCGAGCAGCGGCTGGCGGGGTTTCGGGAGGCGATTGCCAGCGTTGCGGAATCCTGGGATGGCCTTCGGCAGGTGGAGCGCAAGGCGCGCTACTACATGGAGTCGTGGAACGAGCCGACCGATTCCCTGCGGAAGTGGCTGCGTGGGCTTCCCAAGCCCGTCGCCATCTTTGCCGTCCATGATCCGCTCGGCCGCTGGGTGGCGGAGGCGGCGCTGGAGGAGGGGCTGCACGTCCCGGACGAGGTCGCCATCATCGGGGCCAATAATGACGAACTGGTCTGCGGTCTGAACTATCCGCCGTTGTCGAGCGTGGCCATTCCCTGGCATCGCATCGGCTATCTGGCCGGAGAGTGGGTCCTCGCCCTGGCGCGGGGAAAGAAACCTCCCCGCAAACCCTGCCTCGTCGACGCCGGGCCGGTGGTCGTACGGCAATCCACCTCCCAGCAGGCGGTGGACGATGCGGATCTGCGGCGGACGCTGGAATACCTGCGCTCTCATTTCCGGGAAGATCTCACCTTTGGGGGCGTCTGCCGGGAGTTGCGGCTCAACCGCCGCTCGCTTGAGCGAAAGTTCGCCGCCTTCCTGCGCGAGACTCCGGCGCAATATCTCGCCCGCATCCGCCTGGATGCCGCCCGCACGCTCCTCGTCGATACGAACCTCCCGGCCGCCATCATCGCGGACCGCTGCGGGTTTGGCACGCCGGAGCGCTTTTCCACGCACTTCCGCGAGGCTTTTGGGATCAGCCCCATCCGTTATCGGCGGCGCTTTCTCGGCGGGGAACTGGAGGGGTGATTTTACGGTGAGAAATGGACAAGGGATGTGCGGTCTATTGGTTTGTTGAGCGAATGGCGACTGAATAGATTGTCTTTTACGAAAGCGTCGCGCTCCAGCTTGTCTCCTGGCATGAGCGTCCGGGTTTACGGACGAGGAGTGCGTTCAGTCTCGAATCGGCAAGTCCGCAATGGACAGCCGGCAACCCCTTACCCGTCGCAGGCGCGGCTCATATCTGTCGCGCCGCGCCCCCTGTTTCCATGAGTACCAAACCTGTGGCCGAAGCGATTCGGATTGAGAGTGAAACCGGACCCACCGATGAGACGAAGTCCGTGCGCGTGCGCCGCGGTGTCTACAGTCTGCGCAACACCGCGGGCTATTACATGATTCGTGTCCGCGTGCCGGGAGGAGTCATTACATCGGATCAGTTCGAGGCCGTGGCGGAGTTGAGTCGCGAATCCGGCTGGGCGCCGGGCGTGCATCTCACCACCCGGCAGGGATTGGAACTGGCCGGCATCCCAGGGGTGGCGGTGTGCAATTACCTGACCCGGCTGGAGGTGGCGGGCCTCACCACCGTGCTCACGGGCGGCAACGCGGTGCGCGGCGTGGTGTGCTGCCCTTTTGCCGGGGTCGCGCCGGGCGAGGCGTTTGATGTCACGCCGTTTGCGCTGGCGGTGGATCGTTATTATCGCGAGCATCCGGCGCTTACGCGATTGCCGCGCAAGATCAAGATCGCCTTCGATTCCTGCGCCGAGGATCACGTGCGCACGTTCTTCACGGATATCGGCATCCGAGCGGTGAGGCGCGGCGAAGAGCGCGGGTTCCGTCTCATCGTTGGCGGGGGGCTCGGGGCCACGCCCAAGATCGGCCAGGTGTTGGAGGAGTTCGTCCCGGTGGGTCGACTCTTCCCGACCATCGACGCCATCCTCCGTGTCTTTGATCGCGAGGGGGATCGCAACAACCGCGCTCGCGCCCGGCTGAAGTGGCTCCTCGCGGAGTGGGGGATCGAGAAATTCCGCGAGGCTGTTCGCGCCGAGCCGGTGGATGGGGCGTTCCCCAACGAACTCGCCTTCCATGTCGATGACTTTCCGCTTCCGCCCGTGTCGTTTCTCGGAGTGGGAGCCGGGGCCGTGGCGGCGGATCGCGCCCAGGATTTCTCCCGCTGGTCTGCGGCCAATGTGCTGCGCCAACGCCAGCCCGGGCTGGCGGCGGTGACGATTCGTGTTCCCTTTGGGGACGTCACTCCGGAGCAACTGCACGTGGTCGCCGAGGCGGCGCGTCTTTTTGGCGGAGGGCTGCGCACCTCGATCGAGCAAAATTTCGTCCTGCGCGGCGTGCGCCTGGAGGCGCTGGCAGCCTTGTACCAGTTTTTGCTGCCTTCCGGTCTGGCGACATGCTGCGCCGGGAAGCTGCTGGATGTGACCCGCTGCGTTGGCTCGTCGGCCTGCCTGTCGGCGATCACGAGTTCGCGGGCGGCGGCGGTGGATATCACTCGGGCGCTGGAGGCGGAACTCGGCTATGACCCCTCGCTGCAGCATTTGCGAGTGCGCGTGTCGGGATGCCCCAACTCGTGCAGCCATCACCACGCGAGCGATATCGGGCTTTACGGCATCTCGAAGAAGATCAACGGACGCGCCGTGCCCCACTACGCCCTCCTGGCGGGTGGGTCGGGACTGGGGGAGCGCACCGGCGTGCGCGTGATTGATGTGCCTGCGGCGCGCATCGGCGCTGCCGTCGAGCGAACGGTGCGCCTGTACCGCGACGAGCGGCGGCAGGACGAGTCGTTTCCGGCCTTTGTCGAACGGGCGGGAGTCGAGCACATCCGGGAAAGCCTTCAGCCGCTGACCGAGGCTCCCTCCGTGGAAGATGATCCGGCGTTTTACCGGGATCTCGATGCGGAGCGCGACTTCAAGGTCGAGTCAAAGAAAGGCGAGTGCCACTATTGACTGATTCAGCCTGCGAGTGTCCTACCCGGAGGCGAGCAGGCTGTGGACGACGGGCAGGGTGACGAAGGCCAGGATCGTGTCGATCATGATCACAAAGGCGAGGGTTTCGTCATCCAGCTTGAAGCGCCCGGCGATCACAAAGCTGAGCAACTGGCTCGGCATTGCGCCTTCCATGATCGTCATGTCGCGAAAGATGCCGGTCAATCCCACGGCTCCCGCCGCCGCTGCCACGATGAGAGGCGAGGCCGCGAGCTTCACCCCGGCGACCGGAAGCGCGAGCCAGGAGCGGCGCGGGATGCGGAAGCGCAGCGCCATGCCGAGCGAGAGGATCATCATGCCGCTGACCGACGCGGCCATGAGTCCCGTGGCGGCGAGCAGGAAGTCCGGGCACGGAATGTGCAGCGCCTTCCAGATGAGCGCGGCGGCGAGCGCCCAGATGGGCGGAAGTTTCAGGGCCTCCAGCGCTGTCTTGCGGAAGGTGATTTTTTCATGGGACCCATAGGCGATGGCGATCATCGCGCCGAGCGTGAGGTTGAGAGAGGATTTCGTGACCTCGAAAAGCACGGAAGTTTGCGCGGCCTCGGTCGGGTGATTGGGAAATAACCCGAGCAGCACTGGCAGGCCGAAATACGTCACGTTGCCAAACGCCGCCGCCAGGATCATCGCGCCCTTTGTCGGGCCGGGGATCGGCAGGAAATGGAAGATGGCAAAGCTCAGCGCGAGGCAGGCCAGCACGCCGGTTGCCGCTGCTGCCGGGACGGCAAAGAAGAGCCGGTCGATGTCGGATTGGATGACCGTGTGAAAAACCAGTGCGGGGAGGAAGGCATAGAGAACCAGCCGGTTCAGATGCTGGCGGGCCTCCTCGGCGGCGGGAAGAAACTGCCGTAGCAGCGCCCCGACGAAGGCGATGGCGGCGAGGGAAAAGAAGACCTGCGTCACGGCTTCGTCAGCGAATCAGGTCGCGCGTGATGTCGCCGACCGTGGCGCACCCGGCGAGCGTGAGGGCGAGCTCAAACTCCTCCCGGTAGAGCTCCAGCACGCGGGTGACACCGGCTTCCCCTCCCGCCGCCAGCCCCCAAATGATTGGGCGTCCCACCAGCACTGCCTTCGCCCCGAGGGCGATGGCCTTGAGGATGTCCGTGCCGCGTCGCACTCCGCCATCCATGAGCACCTCGGCCCGGTGGCCGACGGCCTCGGCAATCGCGGGCAGCGCGTCGAGCGTGGCTGGCGCGGTGTCGAGCTGGCGGCCGCCGTGGTTGGAAACGACGACTCCCGCCGCGCCATGATCGACCGCCTTGCACGCGTCGTCGGCGCGCACCACGCCCTTGACCAGGATCGGCAGCGACGTGATCGAGCGCAGCCAGTCGAAATCGCTCCAGCTCAGCGAGGCGTCAAATTGCTTCGCAATAAACGTAGCCAACCCCGACCCGCCAGCGACCACGTCCATCTTTTCGCGTCCTTCCTCGGCGAGGTTCGCCACGGTGATGCCATCCGGCAGGGTAAAGTGATTGCGCATGTCGGCATAGCGTCGCCCGAATCGCGGAGCGTCCACCGTGAGCGCCAGCGCGGAGTATCCCGCCGCCTCGGCCCGGCGGACGAGCCGCTCGGTCAGCGAGCGATCCTTGTGCACGTAGAGTTGGAACCAGCGCGGCGAGGGCCCTTGCGCTGCGATCTCCTCCAGCGTGCACGAGGCAATGGTGCTCGCCACCATGGCGACTCCCGAGGCTGCCGCCGCGCGTGCGGTCGCCATTTCTCCGTCGGGATGGGCCATCCGATGAAAAGCGGTGGGTGCGATGAGGAGCGGAAGGTTCAGCCGCTGGCCGAATACGGTCGTACCGGGATCCGGCTGGGAAACGTCCACCAGCACGCGTGGCATCAGGACCGTGCGCTGAAACGCCGCGCAATTCTCCCGTAGCGTGATCTCATCCGCCGCCCCGCCTGCGTAATAATCCCGCGCAGGCTGGGGGAGCGCCTCGTTGGCGGCCCGTTCGAAATCATGAACCTCGACGCAGTGCGAAATGTCATTCACGGCCTTTCCTTAGTGCTAGGGCCGGAGGAGGTTGTCGAGGGGATTTTCCAAATGTGGAGGGATGGATTCAATTGTTAGAGCAAGCCGCCGTTTGTTTCACTCTTCCGCCCGTCGGACAAATGGCATGTATCCATGCTGATGTCTCCTCACCCCCTGCTACCTCATCCTGTCAGCGTCTTCCAGCGATGAATTCCGGCTCCGAGTTGCGTAGTGGGGCCGTCCCGGAACCCCGGAAAGCCTGGAAGGTGGGGACCCTCACCTACACGGCTGGCGGTATCGTTGCGCTGTTTGTGTGGCTGCTCTGGGGCGACTTTGCCTGGTCGATGCGGGACCGCTCGATCCCGCCAGTCATCACCCTGCTTTTTAAAAACTACGGTTCGCCGGATATGCTGACCGGCATCCTGATCGGATCACTCCCCGCCCTGCTCGGACTGGTGCTCAATCCCATCGTGAGCTATCGGTCGGATCGCTTGCGCAGCCGCCTCGGGCGCCGGGTGCCGTATCTCATCGTTTCCACCCCGGTCATCGTCATCGGTCTGGTCGGACTCGCCTTCAGCCCGCCGCTGGGAACGGTGCTGTCGCATTGGTTCGGCCCGGTGCTCGGGGCGAGCCTCGCCACGCTGATTTTCCTCGCCCTGTTCTGGACACTGTTCGAGGTCGGCTGCGTCGTTTCCATGGCGGTCTTCAACGCGTTGGTCAACGACGTGGTGCCGCAGGAACTGCTGGGCCGGTTTTACGGACTCTTCCGTGCGGTGAGTCTCTTCGCCGGCATGCTCTTCAATTTTTGGATCGTCGGGAAATCCGAGACCCACCACATGGCGATCTTTCTCGGCATGGCCGTCCTGTACGGCATCGGGTTCACCGTCATGCTGGTGAAGGTGAAGGAGGGGGAATATCCTCCGCCACCCGAGCCGCAGGGGCCGGACGCCGCGGGAGGGTTCTTCCCGGCGGTGAAATCCTACTTCCGCGACTGCTTCACCAAGCCGTATTATCTGCTCTGCTTCCTCTCGGGCATCATCGGGGGCGCAGCCAATATCCCGTTCAACCTCTTCGTCCTCCTTTATGTGAAGAGCATTGGCCTGAGCCTTGAGACGTACGGCAAATACATCGCATTGACTTATCTGATCTCCTTTGTCGTGTCCTATCCGCTGGGTGCCCTTGCGGATCGTGTTCATCCACTGCGTCTCACGATCGCCGTGCAGACCGTTTTCGCCCTGGTCACCCTGGCCTGCGGGCTCTTCATCAAGTCTCAGACGAGTTTCCTCGTGGGCCTCGTCGCCCTCGGTGTCATGGCGGGCGCTTACTACACCGCCTCGGCCTCGCTGGGCGCGAGGCTGCTGCCGCGGTCAAAATTTGCCGAGTTGTCATCGGCGGGAGGCATTCTCGGCGCGGGGGTAAATATCGTCCTCGCCCCGGCGGTGGGTTTCATTCTCGACCATAGCGGGCATAACTACCGATACACGTTTTTCATGGGCTTTCTCCTCGCGGTGGTTTCCATCGTGCTCTTCATCCTGCTCTATCGCCGGTTTCTTCGGTACGGGGGGCCGTCCGGTTACGTCGCTCCCGAGTAGGAGATGTACGCGTAGAACGGATTTTCCCGCGGGAACGCGGCTTTCGGCATTGCCCCGGTTCCCGGCTTTCGCGAAGCTGGCCGTCTCCCTATGAAATTCGGCTTTTCCACTCTCGGGGCGCCTCAATACAGCCTCGCTCAATGCAACGACCTCGCCGTCACCTGCGGCCTGGATTTTCTCGAGGTTCGCAGCCTCGGGGGAAGCCTCGATATGCCGGCGTATTTCGCGGAGAACCCCGTGCCAGCAGGGAGCCTGCCCATTCACGTGCTGGGTTCCTCCCTCTTCCTCACCATGGCGGGCGATGCCGATGTGGAGGCATTTTTCGGCTTCATGAAACTAGCCGATCAACTCGGGACGCCGTATGTGCGGGTGTTTGGCGGAGGGGATTTCAGCGAGAATCTGGACCCCGATAAGCTGCAGCATGCCGCGGCGGTCGTCCGGCGCATCCGGGAAAAAATTGCGACCGAAGGATGGCGGGCGGAGCCGATCCTCGAAATGCATGATGCCTTTTCCAACTCCGAGCGCTGCCAGCGGCTGAACTCCCTGCTGGACGCACCGCTCTCCTTGCTCTGGGACAGCCACCACACCTGGCGTATCGGCGGAGAAAGCCTCTCTGAGACGTGGCAGGCCGTCAGCCCGCTGATCCGCCACATCCACTACAAGGACAGCCGTGCGACGGCGGAGGGCTTCGACTATGTGCCGCCCGGCGAGGGAGAGTTTCCTTCTCAGGACCTGTTTTCGCTTTTGAAATCGCAGGGCTACGCCGGGGGTGTCTCCCTGGAGTGGGAACGCAAGTGGCATCCCGAACTCGCGCCGCTGGAAGCCGTCATGCCAAAATTCGCGGACGTGCTTCGCACGGCGGGATTTTCTCCAGCCTGCTAGCTTTCGCCGCTTCCGACAGAGTCGGATGTACGCATCGCCGTTTCTATGAGAACCCTTTTCCTCCTGACCATGATATCTCCCATCCTGCTCGGAATCGTAAAAGCTGATCCCGCAATCCTCCCTAGTCCGCTGCCCGATCATCCCCGCCTGCTGGTTGCTGGCGGGGACTGGGGAAAAATACGGCGGCAGGTTGAGGCCGATCCCCTTTCCGGCAAGGTTTTCGCCCTGGTCCGGGACAAAGCCGATCTCATGCTCGATCAGCCGCCCGTGGAGCGCACCCTGGTGGGTCGCCGTCTGCTGGATGTCTCCCGTCTGGCGCTGGAACGCATCACCGCCCTCGCGATGGTCGCACATATCACGGGCGACGAGCGATATTCCCGCCGGGCCATCGAGGAGATGCTCGCCGTCATCAAGTTCAGCGACTGGAACCCTTCGCACTTCCTTGATGTTGCGGAAATGTCCCTGGCCGTGGCCATCGGTTACGACTGGCTGTATGACAGGCTGACTCCGGGGCAACGCGACGAAATCGCGAAGGCGCTCCTCGACAAGGGCATCCGCCCGTCGTTCGTCACGCCCGAACCATTTTTTGTCCAGGGAACGAACAACTGGAATCAGGTTTGTCACGCCGGTCTGTCTGCCGCGGCTATCGTCATAGCCGACCGCGAGCCCGCCCTCGCCGAGCAGGTCCTGCAGCGCGCGATTCGCTACCTGCCCAACGCGGCAGAGTCCTACGCTCCCGATGGCGCTTTCCTCGAGGGTCCGATGTATTGGGATTACGGCACCATGTTTCATGTCGTCCTTGCAGCGGCGCTGGAGCGTCTCACCGGCTCGACGCTTGGCGTCGCGGATTATCCGGGATTTGCCGCCAGCGCAGACTATATGCAGCAGGTGGTTTCACCCATCGGGCTGTACTTTTGCTATTCCGATTGCCGGAGCAAAAGCGGGATGCAACTCCCGCTCTTCTGGTTCGCCCGGCACTTTCATCGCCCGGACTGGATGGCCGCCAACGTCGAGATCATCAACGCTCAGCCGGGCAAACAGGATGGAAAACCCTACAGTGGCGGGCGTCTGTTTCCCCTGGCCTTGCTCTGGCTGCTGCCAGCCGATGGCGCTCCTGCGGCGCATGAATCCGCACCCTTGCGCTGGTACGCACGAGGTCGGAATCCGCTCGTGGTCTTCCGCTCGGCCTTTGGCGATCCCAATGCGCTATATTTTGCGATCAAGGGAGGAAGCCCCTCGCTCAGCCATGCCCACATGGATGCGGGTTCCTTCAACCTCACCGCAGACGGTGTGGAGTGGGCCACCGATCTCGGCATGCAGGAGTATGAGAGCCTGGAGAAGCTCCAGATTCCTCTCTGGGACAGGCAGGGCGGCCGATGGGGCGTCTTCCGTCTCGGTCCCGAGTCGCACAGCATTCCACGCTTCAACGGCTCCCGTCCCCTGATCGATGGGGGCGCCGCTTTTCAAAACGTGCAGCTTGAGGGGAAACGTCCGTTCGCCCTTCTCGACCTCACGCCGCTTTATCAGGATCAGGTTGCGCGCGCGGAGCGCGGGGTCATGGTGCTGGATGACAAGGCAGTGCTGATCCAGGATGAGTGGAAAGGCCGCGACCGGGAAACTGATTACAGTTGGCAGTTCATGACGCGAGCCGATGTGCTGGTCGATGGACGCAAGGTGCATCTCAGGAAGGATGGAAAATCCCTCGATCTCCTCGTCCTCGATGAAAGCCCGGTCACGATCAAGGTTGAGAAGGCGGAGGATTTCATGCAGCCCTTCGATGCGCCAAATCCCGGTGTCCAGCGCGTAAGTATCCACCTGAAGACACCGTCTGGCCAGGAGGGAAGGTTGCGGGTTCTCGCCATTCCCGGGTCGAGCGGATCGCTGGAGCCGCCTGCGTTGCAGCCGCTGAACGACTGGAAGTAGTTCCCGCATTCAAGCCCCTCCGGGAGTGCGGGTGAAAAATAGTCTGCTTGGCCGACCGAGGCCGCCTTGCATCATGGCGGCATGGCCAAGTCATCGCCCCGTAAAAAACGCACCCAGCCAGAGATTCCGTGGAGTCCCCGTCCCGAGGGAAACAAGGATCTCGTCTGGCGTTATCCTAATAATCCCATCCTCGGCCGCCGCGCCATTCCCTGCGCGCAGGCGATCTATAATAGTGCCGTCATTCCCTTCGATGGCAAATATGTCGGCGTCTTCCGCGCCGATCACCTGAACGGAATGCCGAATCTGCATCTCGGCTGGAGCGACGATGCATTGAACTGGAAAATCGCGAACGATCCCATCAAGTTCGCTCCCGGAGGCGACATCTCCCATCGGTCGGGCTACGGCTACGATCCGCGTGTCTGTCGCATCGGTGCGGATTACTTCATCACGTGGTGCGCCGATTACCATGGCCCGACCATCGGCGTGGCAAAGACGCGGGATTTCAAAAGGTTTGAGCGGTTGGAAAATGCCTTCCTGCCCAACAACCGCAACGGCGTTCTTTTTCCCCGCCGCATCGGCGGCAAGTACGCCATGCTCAGCCGTCCCAGCGATGGCGGACACACGCCTTTTGGCGACATCTTTTACTCGGAGAGCCCCGATTTATGCCATTGGGGCGTGCATCGCCATGTCATGTCCTCCGGCTCGCTCTGGTGGGAGGGAGTGAAGATCGGCTCCGGCGCGGTGCCGATCGAGACAGAGGAAGGCTGGCTGTTGCTCTACCATGGCGTGCGCAGCTCCTGCAACGGCTTCGTCTACAGCATGGGCGCGGCCCTGCTCGATCTCGAGAAGCCCTGGATCGTTCGCGGGCGTATTACCGGACCCATCCTCATGCCCGAGCTTGATTACGAGACGACGGGTTCGGTGCCCAATGTGGTGTTTCCCTGCGCCACGCTGCATGACGAGGCGGATGGCCGCATCGCCATCTACTACGGCGCGGCGGATACGCATGTCGCCCTGGCCTTTGCCTGGCGTGATGAACTGGTGGCGGAGATCCTTAAGTATCCGGTCAAAAAATAATACCTGAAAATCCTAAATGCAGTCGCAGGAAACTTAGCTTCGCTGCGACTGCGCAGGATGGCAAATGCGCGTACGGCTCGAGGTCCGGTTGCCGCTTCATTCGACCTGTTGGCAGTCCGAAGCGGAGCAAGATGCTGCGATGTGTCTTTTTTGTAGCGGATTCTGGCTCGATTTTCTGCTCGTGCTCAATTGTTCGAATGATGTTGCCCTCCGCGACGGAGCGACTGAGGATATGATATCAGTCGTGGGGATATCGGCTCATCCAAACATGATCCGCACCGCCCATCCTGCTGCTTGCTTGAGGTGCTTCCTACACAGGGAAAAGATCCGGATTGCCCGGGCCGAAGTGCTTGAGCATGACGAGCGGGTCGGTCGATGAGGGATTGGAGATCACCACGCCGCTGCGCGCCGCCTCCTCGGTGACGAAGAACTCGTCCGAGGTCAACTGACCGTAGCGAATGAGCGTCGGTGTATCGGCCTGCCACGATCCAAACTTGCCGTGGCCCTGGACCAGAATGACCCCGTAAGCCGCCGCGTCCGTGATGGTCACGGTCTGGCCCGGCAGCACGGTGAGTTCCTTTGCGCTGTAGGCCTGGGAGCGGTAGCTGATCCACTTCTCCACGTACCCGGGCGTTTCTTCGGCGGGCCGGGCCAGCTTCGGGCGCATGAAATGATGCGTGACGAATTCCGGATCGACGTTCGCCTCCCAGTCGAGCACCTCGACGAGGTAATCAAAGTCTCCCATGCGATTCTCTGGGCAGTCCTTCCAGAGAAGCTCCTCCTGAACGAGCTGGTCGCCGGTGAGGGACTGGTACATCGCGTAGACATCGGAGTTGCGCTGTGGCTCGTAGGTGCAAAGGCTGCCCGGCGCGTGGAGGATGCCGGGAGGAACGTCCCAGCCGGTACCGGGTTCCAGTCGATACGCGCGGGAGAGGTTGGTGATCTTGTTGTCGCCCTTGGTGAAATTCACGAGGCACTCGCGGATCTGGTCTTTTGAGGTTCCGGGCTCGATGCCGAAGAACGTGTAGGGAAAATCCCCGCCGTGGTTGTTCATCTGCGGCGGGAAGTAATACGACTCCGGCTTTCCGTTCTGCCCGACCAGACGGGCGTGTTCGTCGCGGTGATGCACGTGATGGGGCAGAGCGCCCATGTTGTCGAAGAACTTCGAGTACATCGGCCAGCAGCCATGCTCCTGCCAGATGCGATCTCCGATGATGCCCCCATGGAGTTCGTCGATGGCGTTGCGGAAGAGAATCTTCTCCGTCCGCCCGCCGTCCTCCAGCACCACGAAGCTGAGTCCTTCATGCGGGGCGGTGAGCGGACCATTGTTCGCGGGAGTGGTCGACGAAAGCCAGCGTTCGTCAAAGCCGCCCCTCGAGCTGCCGAGGGCGTAGTAGTCGTCGGGGTGGAGTTTAATGCGGCGCCCGGGAACGCAGTAAAAACGTGGAACCCAGGTGGGGGCGAGGCGAAGGATGCCTCCGCCCTGTTCGAGAGCGAGTGAGGCGAGGGAGCGTGTGTTCATGATGGGATGGGGTGGGGTGTTACAGGATGCGATACTCGAGTTCGAACATCGCGAAGACCTCAAAGTCCTCGAAGGCGAACTCGATGCCGCCCGGGATCTTGCGGAAGGGGTATTTCCTGCGCCCCGGCAGGGAACGCAGTCCGGCAGGCTGGAGCGTTTCGCCGAGGCGGACGCGAACCTTTCCTCCGCACGGCAGCGGCTCTTCATCCTGCCGGAGCGAGACGAGGCTGATATTCATCTTGTGCTCGGAGGGTTTGTCAAAAACCGTCAGCTCGATGAAAGCCGGAGCGTCAGCCTCGACAGGGATCGTTCCTCCATGCAGTTCCCGGATCAGGCTGGCAAAGACGCGCCGGTTTACTTCCTGATCCTCCTGCTCGATGGCCCCGGCGGAGTAGCAGGCCCGACCGCGCTTGTAGCGATGCATGGTGATGCCGGGCGCAAACGGTTCCATTCCCGGCGGAGAGCTGTGGATGCTGGCGAATGACGGGCGAAGGGCCGAGCCGTCTTTCTCGGGACACCAGGGCTTGGTGAGATGTGCGAGAATTTTCGCACCATGATTTTGAACCTCAATCCATCCACTGCGATGGATGAGATGATCCTGGGGAGAGGTCAGGGCCTTGAAACTCCGGTCCTGCGGTGTAAAGAACGCCAGGGAGTGCTCCATCAGGCCGTCCGCCGAAATGCCAAAAACATCGGCCAGGCCGAAGTTCTCCCGCCGCAGGCCGGTTTCGGCGACGAGCGAAGAGTAGCCGCTGGCGTATAGACTGCCTCCCGCTGCGACAAAGTCCCGGAAGGCATTCACCTCCTCGTCGGACATGACGAGGACGTTGGGCAGGATCACCACACGGTAATCTTTCAGCTTCGCGAGGTGGCGTTTCGTCACCACGGCGTAAGGGATGTGCGCCTCCTGCAGGCTGCGCCCGGCCCGCATGGCGGCATCCAGATGGGGCATGCCCGAGCCAGCCGCCATGTTGTCCGAGCGGGAGGTGAGTTCGCTGATCGGCGTGCCATTGGCCTGAAAGTTGAACCGTGATTCGGAGCTGACGTAGATCGCGACGTCGGCCCGCAGGTCGCCGCCGAGGTATTTTTCGTAGGGAGTCAGCTTGGGGAAAATCTGCCCGATACGCTCATAGACTCTGGGATTGACTGTTCCGACCGGGTCGATGGCGTCGATGAACATGAAGCCCGCCGAGTAGGCGGGAGCGAGAAAGGCCTGCATTTTCATCTTGGAGGCCGGCTTCATCGTCACGTGGTCCCACAGGTCGATGCATCGCGAGGTCATGAACTCAAAAGGCTTCCTCACGCTCAGGTCTTCAAAGATCTTGCAGACGAGGCTTTGCTGCGCGGGCGGTCCGTAGAAGTCCCCGCTCGCGTAGTCGCAGACATCCGTCAGGTCGTACGGCATGGCTGTGCGCCAGTCATGCAGCACGGGGCTGAGCTGGTGCGTGGCCGTCATCGAGGGCCGCGAGCGGCGAACGGCATCGGTGAGCAGCCCGGCGAGCTCTTTCATCCAACGCTCGCGGGCGCGCTGAAAGGCCATCCAGACGGGATTGTGCCAGTCGATCACCGTCGGCAGCTTCTCACCCTCTTCCTCCTGAAACCGCCGCTCGCAATGCGGGCAGTAGCAGACAAAAGGCCAGAAGAGCATGTCGAAGAAAATGCCGTCAAATTCATAGCGCCCGCAGAGCTCCTCGGTCTGCGCCACGGCGAAGTCGCGGTAGGGCGAGTTCGGGCAGCACGTGCCGTAGCGGTTGTTTTCATAGGCCGCCACGCCATTGTGCGGCAGGATGCGCCAGTCGGGGTGCTCGAGGAATGCAGCGTTGTTGTAGACCGCGCTGTAGTAGGCGACGACGGAAAGGTTCCGGGCGCGTGCGTGCTTGAGCACTTCGCCGACAAAGTCTTTTTTTCCGAGCGCCTTGTGGACGGAGCCGAGCTGTGACGGATAGAGCGTCGGGCCGACGTGCGAGTTGCAGTAGACCATGATCGAACTGCTGCCGCCCTTGGCGAGGGTGTCGACGAATTTGCGCGGATCGAGCTTTGAAAGAAACCGCGGGTCCCAGTCGGGGATGTGGATGTCGACGAGGAAGCGCCGGAAGCTCCGCTGATACCAGTCGTTGAGGGTCGATTCCGGGCGAGGGGAGGTTTTCTTCGCGTCAGAGAAATCTGACCGACGGCGGGAGTTCATTCCTTTATCGTGCTGATAGGAAAAAACGTCTTCAATAGGACAAAAATGATATCTATATGAGGAAAGTGACCCGGATCGCTGGGCGCAAGATCGCCTTATTGTTGAACCCATGAACTGGCTCGATCGCATATCACCCCGACCCAACATTCTCTGGCGGGGTACGTGGCCCGCGCGCTTCGTAGAGCCGGCACGGTATCTTTACGACCATGAACTGGTGCTGGTGTCCCGTGGCGAGTACCTCCTGAGGGTCGGAGAGCAGGAGTGGGAGATGAAGCCTGGGATGTTTGCCATCATTCCCCCAGCCGCCAATCACGTCAGCATCGTGCGCAAGGGTCCTGTCTTTCGTTCCTGTATTCACTTCGATTGGCTGGCGGAGCCTGCCCCGGCGCGACCGATTTGCAGCTATCATCCCCGGCATCCTGCGCCGAAAAAGGTGCTTGCCGCCCCGGTCTTTGTTCCGCCCGGCTGCATGGTCGGTTCCTTCCGAGACGACGGTACGATCACCGCGCAGCTCGATACACTGTTCTTCCGCTGGCAGACGGGGGACGCTTTGAATCGCAACCTTTGCCGGGGGGTATTGCAGGAGATTCTGCTCCGGCTCCTCTGGCCGAGGGATCGCGCGACGCGACCCGCAGCCTCCTCCTCCCAGCTCGCTTACGCGGTCAAGGAGGTGCTGGATGCCAATGCGCTGAAAGGCGGCAGTGTGCAGACCTTGCTCGCGGACCTCGGATGCAGCTATGCCCATGCCTGCCGGGTGTTTCACAAGAGCTTCGGCCTCACTCCCGTGGCCTACATCACCGCACAGCGGCTGGAGCGAGCCAAGAGCCTGCTTGGCAATTCCCGGCTTACCGTGGCCGAGGTCGGCTACGAAAGCGGTTTTCCTGATACCGGCTATTTCTGCAAACGCTTTCGGCAGAGCACCGGCCTTACCCCCGGAGCTTACCGGGCGAAGCTTGAGACAGCCTAGGCGGGAAAGACCTGGACCGAGACCTCCATGCGATCAAAGGCATCGGACGGCCCGGACCACGAGCCTGCGAGAGGGTTGGCCCGTTCGTGGTCGCGACCGACGGCCACAGAGACATGCTCAAAACCGCAGAGCTTGTTGTTCGTGGGATCAAATCCGCGCCACCCTGCACCCGGGATGTAGATCTCCGTCCAGGCATGCGTCGCGCCGTGCTGGCCCTCGCCCATGAGGATGTAGCCGGTGACGAAACGGGCGGCGAGGCCGAGATTCCTCGCAGCCTCCATCATGAACACGGCAAAGTCCCGGCAGGAACCCGAGCCGAGCGCGAGCGTCTGGCAGGGGAGTTGCACCCCCGCCTCCTCGCGACGGGAATACTGGAACGTCTCAAAGATGCGCGTGTTGAGCTGCTTCAGCAGGTCGAGCGTCGGTACGAGGTCGCCGGGCTTATAGATCGGCGCGAGCCATGCCTGTACGGCGTGGCTGTCGTGCGGATAGCTCGGCACGCGGTAGAGCAACGTGTCGATCTGCTCGTTGGCGGAGTATTGAAAGGGATACGACCGTGCATACGGCGTGATGATGCCCTCGCGCGCCTCGTCGTCATAGATCGTGACGAGACACTCGCTGAAGACGCGCAGCTTTTGCGCAGGCTCCTGAAACTCGATGACCGAGATGCAATTCCCATGGATATCGCGCAGCCAGCGTGTCGACGCCTTGGGCTCGATCTCGAGCCGCGCATCGTCGATATGCAGGTCGTGGCCCTCGCGCGGGCGCAGCATCGCGGTGTGCTCCCCGAAGGTGACGGGAGTTTTGTAATGATAGGTCGTCTCGTGAATGATGCGCAGGCTGTGCATGGCGGGAGAAAGGAGGTGCTAGGCGCGGAATGGCTCGGAGGCGAAGAGGTTCAACCCGAGACGTTCGGAAAGATAACGCGCGGCGAGCTGGCCTCGCACGCTGTTGCCCGCTTCGTCGAGCGGGGAGGAGTAGGTGGCGAGGCCGCCCTTGCCGGGAGCGACAGTGATCATGCCGCCGCTCACGCCGCTCTTGCCTGGCAGGCCAGTCTCATAGAGCCAGTCACCGGAGTTTTCGTAAAGCCCCGCCGTCACCATGACGGCGAGGACATGCTGGCAGTGGATCGCATCCACCACGGATTCCCCGGTGACCGGATTGACTCCTCCGTTGGCCAGCGTCGCGGCCATGATGGAGAGATCGCGGGCAGTGACCTTGAGCGAACACTGCCGCGTGTAGATGTCGGTGGCCTCCGCCGGGTCCCAGTATATTCTCTGGTAGCTGCCGAGCAGGCTGGCGATGCCCTGGTTGCGCTGGTTCGTCGCCATCTCGGACTCATACACCACAGGGTCGAGCTCCAGGGTGCGCCCGGCGAAGCGGGACAGCCCTTCACGAAGAAAGATCCACTTTTCCTCCGCGTTCCCACCCGGTGCCAGACTCGCCGCGGCGATGGCTCCGGCGTTGACCATCGGATTGGTCGTGCCGTCCCTGGATCGCTCGATGGCGAGGACGGAATTGAAAGGCAGTCCGGTGCTGTTGGCCCCGAGTTTTTCCCGCGCGGCGTCTTCGCCGATGGCCTGGCAGATGAGGGCGAAGACAAAGGGCTTCGACACGCTCTGGATCGAGAACGGCACATTCGTTTCCCCCGCCTCATGCACCACACCGGAAACCTCCGTCAGGCAGATGCCGAAAAGCTCCGTCGGCGCTCCGGCCAGCGCGGGGATGTAGTCGGCATTGGCGCCCTCGTTGACCGTGCGAAACTTCTCATGGGTTTCCTCGATCAGGGTCTGGACGTTCTCCGGCGAGGGGAGGCGGCCATTGGATACATGGCAGGTCATGGGAAGTTTAGCGGAACCAGGAGATGAACTGATTGATGACGACCGCGTTGCTGATGTCGACGAAGAACCCGGAGACCAACGGCACGATGACGAAGGCCTTGTGCGCCTGACCGTACTTCTGCGCCACGGCGGTCATGTTGGCCATGGCGGTTGGCGTGGCTCCCAATGAAATACCTCCGAAACCCGCGCTGACCACCGCGGCCTCATAGTCTTTGCCCATGACCCGGAAGATCACGAAAATCGAAAAGAGAAAGGCGAGGAGGAACTGAGCGCCGAGCATGGCGAGCAGCGGTCCCGCGAGGCTCGCGATGGTCCAGAGTTGCAGACTCATCAACGACATGGCCAGAAACACACCCAGCGACACATCCGAGATCAGCGCGAGCGAGCGCGACCCGGCGGGCCAGGGCGAGCCCTTGAAAATGCGAGGCACGGTGTTGGTGAGAATGATCGCGCCGAAGAGCGAGCAGACAAAAAGCGGCAGGCTGATATCCAGATACCTCAGGCCGTCCTGGATCAGCTTGCCGAGGGCGAGGCTGATGTTGAGCCAGAAGAGCGTGCGGAGAAACCCGAAGTAATCGATCTCGTCCGTCTTCTTGTCATGGGTCACGCCGATGTCGGGCTGCGTGATCTTCGCCGGTTGCAGCTTGTTCTTCGTGATGAGCATGCGGGCGATCGGTCCGCCCATCAGCGAGGAAAGCACGAGGCCGACCGTGGCGCAGGCAATACCGATCTCCGTGGCGTTGACGATGCCATGCTCATTCACAAACGTCGGTGCCCACGCAATGGTGGTGCCGTGTCCGCCGAGCAGCGAGACCGACCCGCCGACGATGCCGACCAGCGGGTTCTGTCCCATCAGCGAGGCGACGCCCACGCCGACAAAGTTTTGCAGGAACATGAAGATCAGCGTCACGACGACGAGAATGATGAGCGGCTTGCCGCCGGAAAGCAGGGTCTTGAAATCCGAGTTCAGCCCGATGCTGGCAAAGAAGTAGAGGAGCAGGAAGTCGCGCGTCGCGAGATTGAATCCGATCTGAACCCCCGCCACCACGTGCAGCACGGCGGTAACGAGGCAGACAAGCAGGCCGCTCGTGACAGGCTCCGGGATGTTGAATTCACGCAGGATGGAGAATTTGCGCGTCAGCCATTTGCCCAGGGCCAGGACGATGATGGCGAGGTTGAAGGTGGTGAAGCTGTCGATTTGCATGGAGTCGTTAATTGGTTGTGTCCTGGTCGCCGCAGACGAGGAGCTCCAGGCGGCGGTTGATGTCCGGATGGGCCTTCGATGGGCCTGTGATCGTCAGGACCCGGCAGTGGGGTATTCCCAGCTCCGTGAGCGTTTTCTCGGCGAAGGGGCGCCAGTTCGGCGGGTATTCGGTGAAGTCGACGGGATGTACGCCGTAGGAGAAAGCGAGCGCCTGGCAGGTGGCGGGATTTTCGCTGGGAGCCACGATCCAGAAGGGCATGCGGAAACGCGCCACGGCACGGGCGGTGGCTCCCGAAAGCGTAGGGGCGATGACGGCATCGCAGGTCGCCGCCTCAAAGGCCGCATCCACCAGCCTGGCCATCACATCGAGCGCGGAGCCGGAGCGGCGTAGTTTCGCGCGCTGGAGGTCGAGGAAGTCGCCCTGGCGGTTCGCCTCGGTAAACGCTGCGATGCGTCCCAGCATGGCCACGGATTCCTCCGGGAACTTGCCGACCGCGGACTCGCCCGAGAGCATGACGCAATCCGTCCCATCCAGGATGGCATTGGCCACATCGGTCGTCTCGGCGCGCGAGGGCAGGCGTGTGGTCGTCATCGACTCCAGCATTTGCGTGGCCGTGATGACCGGCTTGCCCGCCAGATTGGCCCGGGCGATGAGCTGCTTTTGCACGATGGCGATTTCCTCGATGGGGATCTCCACCCCGAGATCGCCGCGCGCCACCATGATGCCATCGGCGGCTTCCAGGATTTCGTCGAAACGATCGACCGCTTCGGTCCGCTCGATCTTGGCGATGACGAAGGGATCGTACCCCAGTTCGCGGGCGGCGGCGCGGACAGCCTCGATATCTTTCGCGCTTTCCACGAAGGACTGGCTCACTGCGTCCACCCCGTGCTCAAGGGCAAACTTCAGGGAGGCGCGGTCATGTTCCGTGAAGGCGCTGATCCCGAGATTGATGCGGGGAAGGTTCAACCCCTTGCGGGAGCGCAGCTCGCCGCCCACCGCGACGACGCAATGCACATCATTGCCCTCCACGTGATCGACGATGAGCTGGGAGAGGCCGTCATTGAGAAAGAGCCGGTCGCCCGCTTTCACCACACGCGGCAGTTGTTCAAAGGTCATCGACACCCGGCGGCTGTCTCCGACGACGTCCTCTGTGGTCAGAATGAAGGGCGCGCCGGGAACAAGCTCAATGGGTTCCGGGTCGATCCTGCCGAGTCGCATCTTCGGTCCCGGCAGATCGGCCATGATGGCTACCCGCTGGCCGAGTTCCTTGGACACCGCGCGAATGCACTCGATGATTTCTGCGTGTTCTTCAAATCCGCTGTGGGAAAAGTTCAGCCGGGCGACATTCATCCCCGCCTGGATCAGCCGGGACAACATTTCCGGCGATCGCGAGGCCGGACCGATGGTCGCGACGATCTTGGTTTTGTGCTTGGGCAGAGGCATGGCGGTGACGTGCAGTGTCGTTCAAGAAAGCAAGGTCACAAGCTCATTGTTGCCTGGTTTCCCTCCGGCTGGCAGGTGGGCTGAAAACGAAAAAGCCGGGCACGCACGGAGTCCGGCTTTTCGAAAATTCCGCGATTCAGGGCGTTACCGCCGCTCGATGATCTCGCCGGTCGTGGCCAGCGCCGAGAAGAACCCGATGTAGCTGCCGCGCTTGTTGTAGCACCATACCGACCAGATCGGCGTGGCATTGGCTCCGCGCTGCTGGAGCTGGAGGCTGAGCGAGCCGAGGCTCTGGCCGCGCTTCCCGGCAAACCGGTCCGCCTCTTTCCAGAGGTCGGTCGAGTTGAAGCGCACGTTCCGGAGGTTGATCGGCGACAACTGGCGGGTGAGAGCGCGCGGGCTCAGCGTCGGCCGTTCCGAGATGATGCGCCCCCGGGCCACGATGATATTCACATGCCCGCCGCCCCGGCCCGTGTTGCGAGCGGTGATGTACCACTGCGCGGGATTCGGATTGGCATTGTCGGCGGAAACCCAGACCACGCCATTGCGATAGGCTGCGGGGAGGGCGTTGAGCGCCTGCATCGCGGAACCGGACTCGGCGGCGCGAGCGCAGAGCGAGGCTACGAATACGGCGACGACCGAAAGGAGGAGCGAGCGGATCATGGCCGGGTTAGCGGGTCGGGATGCGCAGCACGGTGATGCCGCTGGAGTTGCGAAACTCCCTCGGCGTGAGCTGGGCGTCCTTGTTGGCATCCGAGTAGCGGCGGACGAAGTCGAAGACCTGCACATCGTTCCCGACGCGGATGAGCTCCGTGCGCTCGAGCTTTCCGTCGCGATTCTGGTCGGCGAGGAGGAAGGTGCGCTGGTCGCCGCCCGCGTTGGTCCACTCCACCATCGTCACCTCGCCGTCATGATTTTTGTCGGCCACCTCCAGCACCTTGTCCGCGTAGGCGGGCGGGAAGGTCTGCAGGGTCAGCGGCACCTGCCAGTCCGCCGGGTTCTTCGGCTCGGTCTGGCAACTGGAAAAGATCGCTGCCGTGAAAGCCGCGGAGCCTGCGAGAAATGCGGTGCGTATGGAAGATGGGGTCGCCATTGAGCCGGGATACTGGAAACGTTCCGCCTCGGGCAACTGCAATCTAGCCGTTGGCGTTGCCCGCCTGCTGGGCCACCTGCTTCAGGATCGGGCCAAACTGACCGGCCCAGAAGCCCGCCATCCGGGTCTTGCTTTCAAAGCCCGCGCTTCCAGCATTGCTGATGCGAGCCACTTTCGGGATCAGGCGGTAATCGTTCGTTCCTGGGATCTGGACGATCTGTACGTGGACGCGGAAGGTCGTTTTCTGGCCGTAGCTGCCGTACATCAGCTCTCCAAAAGCTCCTGCCGGCTTTTCATAGGCCAGCGTATCCATCGAACTGCTCGGCACCGGCGTGTATCCGTGCTGGGCAAAGGCCGCATTCGCCGCGGCGGAAATGGAAACCCAGTTGCTGTTGGGAACAGTGACCGAACCCGGGCCGCCGGAGTCCGCGACAGTGGTGGTGAGGCAACCGGAAAATGTGAGGCCGACCGCCAGGGCGGCCAGGGAGAAAAGGAGGGATCGCATGGCGCGATGCTGCCGGATTCAGTGCCATGCTCAAGCTGATATTTACGGGAATTTCGTCGCGAATCCCCGAAGACGGAATCCATCCGGTTTGGGATATAAATGTTTTCCGCACAGAGATGTGCTTATGCTGACGCAACCACCTTTCACTTAGCGCGGAATCGGCTCGGGGCGATCACTGATCGGGGCCGTCAGAAACAGAAGGATTTTATGTATGTCGAGATCGACGGTTTTAACTCATGCCATCTATCTGATGGCGATAGCAGCTATTATCTTTATGCTGAGAGGCGATATCTTGAGCAGATATATTCAGGGGCGGCTTTCGAGCGCTGGAAAGGTCGAGGCGCTGGAGACAGTGGTGCTTTACGACAAAGGGGGTAAGAAAGTGGGCGAGTTGTATCCTGGCATCGAGTTGATGCCTCCAGACATCGGCGATCTGGATGACACCGATCTTTCGGATAATCAGAGGTTTAAGCTTTTTATCGACCTGACTGGGGTCGATTACAACCGGCTCAAGGAACGGAGCTATTCAGTTTACACTGGCCGGGCGAAATGAATCAGTCCTGCTTTTCGCTTACGGGGAATCCTGGAATTCCCTAGAAAGTGTAGGTGTAGTTCAGGATCACGCGAAAGTCCTGCACAGGGACTCCGCTGCCCGGCTCGTTGAAGGCATAGCGCAGGCGCAGCCAGAGATTGTTCAGCGGGCCTTTCAGGATGCGATAGTCCACCGTGGCGTTGATTTCCTGCTCCCAGTCACCCTGCGGCAGCGCGCCGTAGACATAGTTGGAAAAGGCTGTCAGCCCGGGCAGGCCGACTTTGGCGAAGTTGTAGCTCACGCCCAAGCCATAGGACTGCTCGCCCGCCTGGGCAAAGTCGGAGATCATGAGCATGTTGAAAGCCGGGTCCGCGCCAAAAGGGTTACGAAGATTCGAATCTCTCGCCGTGTTGGTATAGGAAAACGAGAAGAGCGCCCCGCCGTAGCTGGCACTCAGCCGTCCGCCATAAAGCTGCGTGGCAAAACTCCCGACATACTCCGCGCCGACGCTCCGCTGGTCGGCGACTTGCAGGTCGCCTCTTAGCTCGAAAAGCTCGGTTACGTTCCAGGTATACCCTGTCTGAGCGTAGGTGGTGCAAAAGAGGTCGGGCGTGAGCTGGCTCATCGCGCCGAGGTAGGCATCGGTCTCCTTCCCGGCGACAAATCCTGCGAAGGCTGTGCCCCGGTCCACCTGCGGCGCACCGGCGATCTCGGACATGGGAACGAAGTCCGGCGTGTCCCGCCCTTTCATCTGCGTGATGTACCCGGCGTTCACCTGCACGTCCCGCCAGACCTCGGCTTTGACCTGATAGGCCTCGAAGGTGTTTGGGATCATCCGGGCGTCGTTCATGTTGATGAAGGGCAGGTTCAATGTCTGACGGTAGAGCGTGGCCGTGGCCGGGCCCGTGCGGAGTTTCACCCAGGCCTGCCCGAGGGTGAAAAAGCCGTCGCCGTCGGATTCCACCAGCCCCGAGCGGTTGTTGTTCTTTACGGCGACCAGCGGCTGGGTCGTGTAGCCCGTCACTCCGATGCGGAGAAATCCCTTCCACCATCCCGTCGTCAGGTCCACCGCGCCGCCTCCCGCAAAGGTATCCTGTACGCCGAGGCTGTTACGTACCGAACGGTAATAGAACCTCGGACGCAGGCTAAGCGACGTGTCGCGAATGAAAGAATCCTCGGAAAGCCCCTTCAGCGCCGTGCCGGGCTCCACCTCGCTGATCGGGGAGAAGGGCGTAGGCAGGTCGCTGACCTCCTCCGGCGGCTCGCTGTCGTCAAAGAGGAAGCTTTGCGCCCGGGCAAACGAGACGCAAAGGGCCGTCGCCAGAAAAACGGCCGCCAGCCTCCTCATCGCGCCCGGAGTTTGACCGCGGCCTGCGATAATGCGTGAGCGATCGCACGTTTGCGGCGAATGGGAAAGCGGGCAAAGAGCAGCGTCTCAGCCGGTCCCCAGAGAGTCACCCAGGCGACAATGATCAGGCTTTCGCTCAGGACCGAAACGATGCGCCCTTCGCCGAGCCGCAGCACGGCTTCGCTCAGGCAGACAAAGATCGCGACCACTACCATCGCGACGAGGACGTTCCAGAAACCCTTCCGGCCGAGTTCGCGCAGTTCCTCGCCCGCGTCGATTGCCTCCTCGTGAAAGTGCCAGTGAATCGCTTCCGCTGCCTCGGCCTGGCGGTGAATATCCTCCTTGGGCACCACGACCTCGATCTCAAACGGAGCCTTGGAATGCAGCCGCTCCGCATGGCTGCGCAATGATCGCGCAACGTCTGGATGGATGCGGAGTTCCAACAACGGGGAGCCGTCCGCATCCAGCATTTCATCTAGGGAACGGATAGCGATGCTAAGGATAGCTGGGGCTTCACTCATGATTGGAAAAGGTGGATGCGGCGGGAGAGTAGGGCCTTCCCGCCGGGGAAAACAAGCCGCTTGCAATTCCGGGTCCTCGCGGACAGCATTCGGCTCATGTCCGACTCCACCGTATCCTCTCCCGTGCAGGCACTTTCAAAAAGCCGGGGTTGGCTGATCTTTGCCGGTTTCCTTTCAGTCTTCGTCGGTTTCTTTGCGATGGGATCGCCGTTTCTTTTCTCCATCGTCCTTGCCCAGTTCCTCGCCGCGTTCATCCTCATCAGCGGCTGCATTTCCCTCGGTCTCGTGATCTTTGGCAAACATGTCGCTCATCGCGTGCTCGACGGCTTTCTGGCTCTACTGCGCATCGCGGCGGGTATCGTGCTTCTCGCCTGCGTCGCGTCCAGCGTGGCGGTGATTACGCTGATCCTCGCGGTTTTCCTCATTATTGAGGGCGTCTCGGTCATCATCGGCGCTTTCAAAATGCGCCAGCATGCCGGTTGGGTCTGGACTTTGATTAGCGGCATCGCCGCTTTGGTACTTGGCGTGATGGTCTACTCTCGCTGGCCCAATGACTCGACCTGGGTCATCGGCTTGTTCTATGGAATTAACTCGCTCTTCTGGGGCGTCTCGCTGCTTTCCATGGGATTTGCCGCGCCCAAGACAGCGTCCGTCTAGCCCTGCTTCTGTTTTAGGTCGTTGGGGCCTGATTTTTGCGGCGAAATCCTTAGGGCAATTTAGCTGGCGAACCCATGGCTATTCCGCAAGAGTGTCGCGGAATTTCCCTGCCATGCTTCCGTCGTCCACCGTTCACATATTGAAAACAGGGCCTTTGCTCGCCGCATTGCTATTGTCGGTGACCGGATGCCAGAAATGGACTGAACCCCCGGTCAGTGCGACCCCTCCGGTCAAGATCTTCTCCCTGCCGGAAGCTGACGAGGCACCATTTCGCAGCTTCCCGGGCGAGGTCACTCCCCAGGACAATGTCCGCCTTTCCTTCGATGTTTCAGGCCGCCTGATCGATTTCCCGGTCTTTGACGGACAGGTCGTCCGGCAGGGTGATCTGGTCGGGCAACTCGATCCCGCGGACTTCCGCGCTGCCCTCGACGCCGCTCAGACCACGTTTCGCACCGCCCAGCAGGAGTTCGAGCGCCAGCGCACCCTGCGTCAGCGCAATGTGATCGCCCAGAGCGAGTTGGATCGCCAGCGCGAGGCTTTCGAACGCGCCGAGGCCAGTCTCCGCACCGCGCAGCGTGCCTTTGACGACACCCGCCTCGTTGCCCCGATCAAGGGCCGCATCTCCCGTCGCTTCGTCCGCAATCACCAGAACATCCAGGCTCGTGAGCCGGTCGTGCTCCTCCAGAACATCTCGACCCTGGACATCGACGTGCAGGTGCCCGAGGCCCTCATGGCCATCGTGAACCGCAATGCCACCGCCGAGGAGGCCAACCGTCTCATTGAGGCCTATGTCGAGTTCGCCGCCGTTCCCGGCGAGCGCTTCCCGCTCACCTTGCGTTCCTTTGCAACCCAGGCCAATCCCGCCTCCCGTACGTTCCTCGTCTCGTTCAACCTGAACCCGCCCGAGGACCGCAACATCCTTCCGGGCATGACATGCACGGTCTCCCTGCGCTTCCGCAATCCCGATGGCACGCCGATCGCGCAGCCCGGCCTCTTCCAGATCCCGCTCCGCGCTCTGCTGACCTCGGAGGGCAAGACCTGGGTGTGGCGCTGGGATGAACAAACGGGCAAGGTCTCCCGCATCCCGGTGGAGATGGTGGCTCTCACGGGCGACTCCGTGCAGGTGCGCTCGACCGATCTCAAGGCCGGTAACGAGCTGGTCGCCTCCGGTGTTCGCTTCCTCGACGAAGGCATGACCGTTCAGCGCTTCGAGACCCACAAGCCTTAAGGCCCGAAAGCACGCGCATGAATCTCGCCGAGGCATCCATCCGCAATCGCACCATCACCTGGGTCTTCACCGTCCTCATGGTGGTGCTGGGCGTGGGAGCGTACCTGAATCTCTCGCGGCTCGAAGACCCCGAGTTTACCATCAAGGACGCTCTCATCATCACGCCGTACCCCGGCGCGACGGCACAGGAGGTCTCCGATGAAGTCACCGACCTGATCGAGCGCGCCGCCCAGCAGCTCGGGCAGGTCGACCGCGTCGTTTCGCGCTCCGAGCGCGGACGCAGCACCGTGACGGTCACGATCAAGGACCAGTACGGCGCCAAGGAACTGCCCCAGGTCTGGGATGAACTCCGCCGCCGGGTCAACGACGTGCAGCGCCAGTTGCCGCCGGGAGCCGGACCTTCGCTCGTTCTCGACGACTTTGGCGATGTCTTTGGTGTCTTCTACGCGATCACCGGTGACGACTATTCCTACGCCCAGCTTTACGAAGTGGCCAAGCTCCTCCGGCGCGAACTCCTCCTCGCCCAGGACGTGCAAAAGGTCGAGCTCTTCGGCGTCCAGCAGGAGACGATCTACGTCGAGATTTCCCGCGACCGCAGCGCCCAGCTCGGCATCAGCCCGGAGCAGATTCACGCTGCCCTGCGCGAGCAGAATCTCGTGGTTCCCAGCGGACAGGCCGATGTCGGCTCGTTCCGCATGGCTTTGAGCCCGACCGGGGAATTTCAAAGCGCCGAGGATTTCGAGAATCTCATCATCCGTCACGGGACGGATGAAACTCCGCTCGTCCACTTGCGCGACATCGCCACGGTGCGCCGGGGTTACAGCGAACCGCCGGATACGATCCTGCGCTACGACGGCAAGCCCGCCATTGGCTTCGGCATCTCGACCGTTAGCGGCGGCAATGTCGTGACGATGGGTGCCGCTGTGCAGGAGCGCATCCGCCAGCTTGGCTCGCAGATTCCGCTCGGCGTTCAGCTACACAAGGTCTCCTTCCAGGCCGATACTGTGACCGAGTCGATCAACGCCTTCGTTGCCAATCTCGGCCAGTCGGTCGTGATCGTCATTGTCGTTCTGCTCCTGGCCATGGGACTGCGCAGCGGCCTCATCATTGGCTCGATCCTGCTCATTACCATCTGCGGTACCTTCATCGTGATGAAGTCCCAGGGGCTCATCCTCGAGCGCATCTCGCTCGGGGCGCTCATCATCGCGCTCGTGATGCTGGTGGACAACGCCATCGTCATCACCGAGGGCATGCTCATCGCCATCCAGAAGGGCGTCGACCGCATGAAGGCCGCGAAGGACATCGTGAAGCAGACCGCCGTGCCGCTGCTCGGTTCCACCGCCATCGCGGTGCTCGCCTTTGGCGCGATCGGCCTCTCCGATGACAAGACCGGTGAGTATTGCCGCTCCCTCTTCGATGTGCTCCTGATCTCGCTGCTCCTGAGCTGGATCACCGCCATCACCATCACCCCGCTCTTCTGCTTCCTCTTCCTCAAGGCGGGCAAGAAATCCGATGGCGCGCAGCAAAAGGACCCCTATGCGGGTGCGATTTACCAGGGGTACAAGAAAATCCTCGTCCTCTGCATGCGCTTCAAATGGGTGACCGTCCTCGTGATGGTCGCGCTCCTCGGGCTTTCCGTGTGGGGCTTCGGATTCGTCGAGAACAGCTTCTTCCCCAACTCGACCCGCACGCAGTTCATGATCGACGCTTGGTCGCCCGTGGGCACCCGCCTCGATGCGACGGAAAAGACCGCCGCCGAAATGGAGGAATACCTCAAGACCGTTCCCGGCATCACCCATGTCACGACCTGCGTGGGGCAGGGCGCGCTGCGCTTTCTCCTCACTTATGCACCGGAGCGTTTTGACTCCGCCTACGCGCAGTTCATCGTCGATGTCGACCAGCACTCGACCATCGACCGGGTGCAGCCCGAGGTGCAAAAGGTGCTCAGCGCAAATTTCCCCGACTCGCTCATCATCACCAAGCGCTTCCTGCTTGGACCCGGTGAGGGCGGCCGCATTCAGATTCGCTTCTCTGGCCCTGACTACGCGCAACTCCGCAAGCTCTCCGACCAGGCCATGACCATCCTGCGCGCCGACGGCGGCGCGATGGGCGTGCGTATCGATGCCCGCGAGGAAATGCCTGTCATTCGTCCGCAATTCTCCGAGGCCCAGGCCCGCCTCGTCGGCCTCACCCGTTCCGACCTCGGTGCGGCCCTGGCCTCCGCCACCAGCGGCCGCCGCATCGGCATCTACCGCGAGGGCGACGACCTGATCCCCATCGTCGCCCGCGCACCCGAGAGCGAACGCAGCAACCCGGATGCTATTCGGGATATTCAGATCTTCAGCCCCACGGTGGGCCGGGGCATCCCGATCCGCCAGATCGTTTCGGACTTCAAGACCGAGCTGGAGGACCCCATCATCATGCGCCGCAATCGCATGCCGACCATCACCGTGCATGCCGACCAGAGCAGCGGACTGGCCAGCACGTTGTTTGACCGCATCCGCCCGCAGATCGAGGCGATCAAGCTGCCGCCGGGTTACAAGATGGAGTGGGGCGGCGAGCACGAGGATTCCTCGAATGCCCAGGCGGCGCTGGCCGGCACCTTGCCGATCTTTGTCCTGCTCATGGTGCTCATCGTGGTGTGTCTCTTCAACTCGCTGCGCATCACCGCGATCATCTGGCTCACCGTGCCGCTCTCCCTCATTGGCATCGTCGTGGGCCTGCTCACCTTTCAGCAGCCCTTCGGTTTCATGGCTCTGCTCGGCGCGCTCAGTCTCTCTGGCATGCTGATCAAGAATGGCATCGTGCTCATCGACGAGATCAACACCCAGTTGAAATCCGGCAAGGACCAGTGGGATAGCGTCATCGACGCCTCGGTCAGTCGTGTGCGCCCGGTGCTCATGGCCGTGCTCACCACTGTCTTCGGCCTCATCCCGCTCACCGTCGAGGTGTTCTTCGGCGCCATGGCGGTCACGATCATTGTCGGCTTGCTCTTTGCCTCCGTTCTCACGCTGCTCGTCGTGCCCACGTTGTACGTGATCTTCTTCCGTTTCCGTCCGACCGCGTGAATGGACTGATCCCTTTGCCTCGTTTCGGAAAATGAAAAAAGTCCTCAACGTCCTGCTGTTGATCCTGACGTGGCCGGTCGTGCTGCTCTGCCTCCTCTGGGCGGTCGGCGCGCTGTACTTCGATCTCCCCTGGGCTTCGTTACGGACGCCCGCTGCGATCATTTATCCGCTCGTGGCGATCTTCATCGCCTGGCGCGTGCGCGGCGCGTGGAGGAAGGTCGGTGCGATCTTTGCCGCCTTCGCCCTCGTCGCTGCCTGGTGGCTCACGCTTCAGCCCAGCAATGACCGCGACTGGCAGCCGGAGGTGGACCGCACCGCCTGGGCGGAGATCGATGGCGACGTGGTGACGATTCACAACGTCCGCAACTTCGATTACCGCACAGCCACGGATTTCACCCCGCGGTGGGAAACCCGCACCGTGCGACTTTCGCAGCTCACTGAGGGAGACATCTATGTCAACTTCTGGGGTTCCGAGCTCATGGCGCATCCCATCGCCAGCTTTCAATTTGCCGACGGTCCGCCTATCGCCATTTCCATCGAGATCCGCCGTGAGGTGGGCGAGGGATTCTCGGCCCTCGGCGGCCTGTACCGTCAGTTTGAGCTCATCTACGTCGTCGGCGACGAAAAGGACATCGTGCGCGTGCGCACCAACTTCCGCTCCGGCGAGGATGTCTATCTTTACCGCACGACGCTCACCCCGGATGAAGCCCGCGAGCGTTTCCTCGAGTACCTCGCGGTGCTGAACTCCCTCCACCAGCGCCCGCGCTGGTACAATGCCATCTTCGCCAACTGCACCACGGCCATCCGCTCCCAGCGCGAGCGGGCGCTGCGCTCAGTGTGGGACTGGCGCATGCTGATCAATGGCAAGGGCGACCAGATGCTTTTCGAGCGTGAGGCCATCGTAACCGGCGGGATGCCCTTCGACCAGCTCCGCGCCCAGGCTCTGATCAACAAGGCCGCCCGCGAGGCAAACGACTCCCCGACCTTCTCGCAGGATATCCGCAAGGGCCGGGTGGGATTCTAGATCGTGATGGGCGTTAGGATGGCATACCTCGTGCCGGGAGCGGCGAAAATGCTCGCTCCGATTCTTGCGGTGTTCCTCCTGGCCTCGCCCTGCTGGGCGGCGGGAATTGGCAATATGCCGGAAATTCCAACCCTGCGCGCCCAGGAGCTGCTCCTCCGCAGCCAGCCCCGCCAGGTGCGCCCGGTTGAGCGGCTTTCCCTTGCTCTCGGAGCCGCTCAGGCCGCATTCCCGGGAATGGTCGTGGGCAACCGCCGCGATATCGAGATTTACTCTGCTGCCGTCGATCAGGTCGTCAGAACCTTGCGGGATGGGGGATATGCAACTCGTGATGTTTCCGGCGGAGGCGGCGCGTTTCGTCTTGTCGTCGACCGGCAGGGTCGGAACCTGCTTGATCCTGCCGAGACGAGTTCGATCCTGCTCGCCAGTACGGTGCGTCTGCGCGGACTGCGCGCTCGCACCACCGAGGCGGGCATCGGGGTTCCCTATGTCTTTTGCTATTTCCAGGGATCGCCCTTTCTCAAAACCCAGCCCGGCATTTCCCGTGCGGGCATCTCCGTTCCCGTCACCGCGCTCCTCGTTTTCGACAAGGGCGAGGCCCGTCTCAGTTTCATCAATCGCCTGAACGAAAATCGCGCCGAGGTCGACGGACAAAAACGCCCCCTGGCCGCCGATTTCTCCGCCGCCATCGCCCAGACCCTCTCTCGTACGCCCAACCGCCCCTTCGACATCCCCGGCTTGCTGTTCACCCGGCACTTCCTCCCCAATGCCGGACTCTTTCAGTTCCAGCTTTACGATCCGAACCGCATCCCGGTCATCCTCGTTCACGGCCTGTTTTCCCGGCCCGAGGCCTGGACGCAGGTGCTCAACGGCCTCATGGCCGATCCGCAGGTTCGCAAGCGCTATCAATTCTGGTTCTTCTTCTATCCCACCGGACTGCCGATCTGGCAGTCGTCGATGCTCCTGCGCCGCGACCTCGACCGCTACCATGCGGAACTGGAGAAAAACGGGCACCAGCCGAATCTCCATCGCATCATCCTCGTCGGCCACAGCATGGGCGGTCTCATCTCCAGCCTCACCGTGCGCGAGCCGGGAAAGAGCTTTTGGGCCTCACTCTCCGATAAGTCTCTGGAAGACCTGAACCTCAGCCCGGAGGCGCGCAGCCTCGTGAAGGACATGGTGAAGTTCCGCCCGCGCAAGGATATCGCCCGCGTGGTCTACGTGACGACGCCGCATCGCGGCAGCCCGATCCCGCACAATCCCGTCATCGTCCAGGCCATCCGCTTCATCCAGATGCCGCGCACTTTTAGTCGCGAGGACCGCCGTGTGCTGGTCGACGCGATGAATGAAGACCTCGCGGGCCTCTTCACCCTGCCAGCCAATAGTATTCGTTTCCTGAAATCCGGCTCGCCAGTCCTGGAGGCTGTGGAGACCCTGCCTTTTGCCCGGGACATTCCCCAGCACTCCATCATCGGCGACCGGGGCAAGGGCGACTCGCCCGACAGTTCCGATGGCATCGTGCCTTATTGGTCTGCCCATTTGCCCACGGCCGTCTCAGAAACAATCATCCCCTCGGATCACAGCGCGCCGCAGAACCCCGAGACGACCCGGGAAATCCGCCGCATCCTGCTCGACGACGTTAAGCAGTAACACACCTCGGAAGGCAGCAGGCGCCCCGGCTTTTACGTGGGAAAATGGTCTTTTGCGAAATCAGGGCCGTTCCCCGATGTAGGAAATCCCGAAATGCATGATGGTGCGTCAGGGTTTACTTCCGATGAGGGTATTATGGTTTCTGGGAATCTGGGTTGTTGCAGGCGTCCTGATCGCTGACGGGCGCGCCGAGAGTCCATCGGAAAAAATCAACCGCATCGTCGATTTCGAGGGAGACGGTGTCACGATTACAAGCAACTTCGAGGGCGGTCGCCTGAACGAAGTCACGTCGAACGGCAAGGGGAGCTTCACCGCGGTCGTCGCCCCGGAGGTCCGCCCCATGAGCAACGACCAGGCCTGGTATGCTTTCCAGATTTCCTCCCAGAGCAAGAGGCGCGTCACAGTCGCCCTCACCTATACGGATGGCAAAAGCCATCTCTTTGCTCCCAGGATCAGCCCTGACCGGCGGACCTGGGCGTTACTGCCCGAGACCTCGATAAGCAAGGCCTCCGATGGCCGGGGCGTGGTGTTGCGCCTTGACGTCGGACCCGAGCCGTTGTGGGTCTCGGCGCAGGAGCTTTTCACGGAATCCGATTTCAATGAGTGGATCGATGGATTGGCGAAAAAGCCCTTCATCACCACAGCGCAGATCGGCGAATCCACCCAGGGCCGCCCGATTCGCAAGATGGAGATCACCGAGGCCCCTGCGGACGCTCCGCTGGTCGTCGTCCTCGGCCGCCAGCATCCGCCGGAGGTCACGGGCACTCTGGGACTCAAGTCCTTTGTCGAAACCATCGCCGGGGACTCGGCTCTCGCTCAATCCTTCCGCAAGCAATATCGCGTCCTCGTCATGCCGCTGGCCAACCCCGATGGCGTGAATGCAGGGCACTGGCGCTTCAACGTCAACGGCGTCGACATCAACCGCGACTGGGGCAGCTTTGAGGAAAAGGAGGACATCGTCCTGCGCGATGAGATCCTGCGCGCACGTTCTGTGGCAAAGGACCAGATGCCCTTCTTTATCGACTACCACTCGACGCGCAAGGATGTCTTTTATCCGCGCCCCGAGGTGAAGAGCAAACGACCCGACTCGGAACTCGAGGAACCCGACCGCTTCATGCGCAAATGGCTCGCCCGGGTGAAAATCCTCACGCCCGGCAAAGCGGTACCCATCGAGGTAAGTCCCGCCACTCGCGAAAAGAAGCTCAACGCCACGACCTGGATGCGCGATCTCGGTGCCGCCAGCGTCACTCACGAATTTGCCCACGACACGGATCGCGAGGTCATCCGCAAGGCCGGGGAGGCTGATGCGGTGGCCCTCATGGAGCTGCTCCCGAGGGAGTCCGCTTCGCGCCTGGGGGATTAGATTTATGAGTATGACTGGTTTGTATTGCTCGGCTTGCGGATTGGATCACGACATGACGGTGCCACAGAATCTGTGCACCTCCTGCGGCAAGCCCCTGTTTGCCCGCTATGATTTGAAAGAGGCCGCCCGCACTCTCACCCCGCAGTCGCTCGCCACGCGCGGCAAATCGCTCTGGCGCTACCGCGAGGTGCTGCCAGTGCGCAAGGACGAGGATATCGTCACGCTCGGCGAAGGGTGGACACCCATGCTCCACGTGCCGCGTCTCGGCGCGAAGCTCGGCATGGAGCGTCTCTACATCAAGGATGAGGCGCAGAATCCCACCCAGAGCTTCAAGGCTCGCGGCATGACTGGCGCGGTCTCGATGGCGAAACAGTACGGCATCAAGAAACTCGCCGTCCCCTCCGCGGGCAATGCCGCCGGCGCTCTCGCCGCCTACGCCGCACGTGCGGGCATCGAGGCCCACATCTTCATGCCGGCCGACACGCCGCAGGCCAACATCATCGAATGCCGCGAGACCGGCGCTCATGTGACTCTCATCAACGGCCTCATCACCGACTGCGGCGCAGAGGTCGCCAAGCGCAAAGCCGCCGAGGGGTGGTTCGACGTGTCCACGCTCAAGGAACCTTTCCGCGTCGAGGGGAAAAAGACTCTCGGGTACGAACTCGCCGAGCAGTTCGATTGGAAACTGCCCGACGCCGTGCTCTATCCCACTGGCGGAGGCACCGGCCTCATCGGCATGTGGAAGGCTTTTGACGAGATGCAGCAGATGGGCTGGATCGGCTCCGAGCGCCCGCGCCTTTATACCATCCAGGCGTCCGGCTGCGCGCCCATCGTGCGCGCCTTCGAGGAGGGCAAGCGCTTCGCCGACGAGTTCCCCAACGCGGCGACAAAGGCCTCCGGACTGCGCGTGCCGAAGGCCATCGGAGATTTCCTCATGCTTGACGCTCTGAGGGCATCGGGTGGCGGAGTGGTTGCCGTACCCGATGAGGAAATGATCCAGGCCGTGCGCGAACTCGGCTCGGCCGAGGGCATCTTCGCCGCGCCGGAGGGAGCCGCCTGCTACGCCGCGCTGAAGCATCTGCGCGCACAAAACGTGATCCGGGCCGACGAACAGGCCGTGATCTTTAGTACCGGAGCCGGGGTGAAGTACCTCGAGTGCTTCCATGACTGAGGCGGAATTGACGATTCCCTCCGTGCGCGGTTGGCGCAAGCCTTCGCTGAGCACGCAGATCTTTCTCGGTCTGATCCTGGGCGGCGTCTTTGGCTGGGCTTTCCCCGCCATCGCCGTCCATGGGGAGTTGCTCAAGGATATCTTTCTCAACCTGATCAAGATGATGGTCGGGCCCCTGGTCTTCGCCAGTATCGTCCAGGGAATCGCGGGCGGCGGCGATCTCAAGCGCGTCGGCCGCATCGGTCTCAAGTCCGTCGTCTACTTCGAGATCATCACGACGCTCGCTCTTCTGGTCGGATTGGTTTTCGCCAATGTCATTCGACCCGGCCAGCATGTGGCCCTTCACTCCAGCGCCGCGATTGCCGGAGTTCCTGCGGGCAAGCCCCAGACTGTCACCGAGATGATCCTGCACGCCGTGCCGACGAGCGTCTTTGATGCCCTGGCGCGGAGCGATGTTCTCCAGATCGTCACCTTTTCGGTGATCTTCGCCATCGCCCTCTCTCTTGCGGGCAAGGCGGGCGAACCCATCCTGAAATTCACCGAGGGCCTCACCCAGGTGATGTTCAAATTTGCCGGGCTTGTGATGCTCTTCGCCCCCCTCGGCGTGGCCGGAGCCATGGCCTTCACGATCGCCAAGAACGGCACGGGCATCCTCCTCAGCCTCGGGGCGCTCGTTGGCACGGTTTACCTGGCCTTTCTTGCCTTCCTCGCCGTGGTGCTGGGTTCTGTCATGCTCATCCTGCGCATCCCGGTGATGCCTTTTCTCCGTGCGGTGAAGGAGCCATGCCTCATCGCCTTTGGCACCACGAATAGCGAATCCGCCCTGCCCAAGGCCTTCCAGGCCATGGAGAAATTTGGCGTGCCCAAGGGCATCGTCGGCTTTGTCCTCCCCACGGGATACACCTTCAACCTCGATGGCGCGGCGGTTTATCTTACGGTCGCCATCATCTTCATTTCGCAGGCCGCCGCCAATGTCACCGGCGTCACCCTCACCTGGTGGCAGCAGATCCTGATGGTATTGACTCTTATGGTCACCTCCAAGGGCGTCGCCGCCGTGCCTCGCGCCGCCATAGTCGTCCTCGTCGCCGCCCTGCACACCTTCGGCCTTCCCCTGGAGGGTGCGGCGCTCCTCATTGGTATTGACGCCATCCTCGACATGGGACGCTCCGCGGTGAACGTTTTTGGCAACTGCCTCGCCAGCGTTGTCGTCGCGAAATGGGAGGGCGAGTTTGACCAGGAGCAGGCTCTCTCCGCCTACGGTTCGCCATCTTTATCCAAGTCCACATGAGAAACTTCATCGCCAGCATTCTGCTCATTACCTCTGCCAGCGCGTTCGCGGTGGAGACTGAAACCAAGCCCCCCGTCGTCGGCCCCGCCAATGGCACCCTCCTCGTTGTCGGCGGTGGTGACAAGACCAGCATCTGGCCCACCTTTGTCGACCTTGCCGGCGGCAAGGATGTGCCGATCGTCGTCATCACCACGGCCAGCCCCAAGAGCGGCACGGACAACAAGGACTTCCTGGAGCTCCAGGCTCTCGGAGCTACCAACCTCACGCTCCTGCACACCGAGGAGCGCACCGAGGCCAACTCCGACAGCTTTGTCGCACCGCTGCGCAACGCCAAGGCCGTCTGGATCACGGGCGGCCGCCAGTGGAGACTGGTGGATTCCTATTTGAATACGAAGACCGAGAAGGAAATCCTTAATCTGCTCGCCCGCGGCGGCCTGGTGGGGGGCAGCTCGGCGGGAGCCTCCATTCAAGCCTCCTATCTCCTGCGCGGCGCCCGCTCGGGCAACAGCATCCTCATGGCTCCCGGTTACGAAGAGGGATTCGGCCTCCTCAGGAACACCGCGGTAGACCAGCATGTGAATACCCGGGGTCGTTCCGAGGACATGACCAAGGTTCTCGAGGCTCATCCCAATCTGCTCGGTATCGGGCTCGATGAATCGACCGCCATCGTCGTGCGCAAGGATCGCGCGGACGTCATCGGCGCAGGCTTCGCGCATTTCACCGCCCGCGAGGTCGGCAAGGACAAATCCTACGAGCTTCGCGCTGGTGGCGCATTTGATCTCGCCAGCCGTCGCCCCATCGACCTCGTCGCCGAGCAGTCGGGCGATGAGGGACTCACTCCACCCAGGGACCCCGGCTCCGTGCGGGTGGCCGTCTATGCCGACGAGGGCAGCCCGAAGGCACCCGAACTCATCGAGGGATGCCTCGGTGGACTGCCCGACAAGTTTCACATGGAACGGGTCACCGCCGAGCAGATCCGCCAGGGCGTACTGGTCAACTTCGATGTTCTCGCTCAAGGCGGCGGACGCGCCTCCCTCCAGGCTCAGGCCCTCGGGGATGAAGGGAAGGAAAAAATCCGCGAGTTCCTCCGCAAGGGCGGAGGTTACGTCGGCATCTGTGCGGGAGCCTATCTCGCTGCCTCCGACCGTCCTTTTTATCTCCGCATTATTAATGCCCGCGTGGTTGATAGGGAGCATTGGGCGCGCGGCGGGGGCGATGTTCAGATCCGCTTCACCGATGAGGGCAAGCTCGACCTCCGTCAGGAGTCGCCGGAGGTCCAGATCCGCTACAACCAGGGGCCGCTTCTCGCCCGGGATTCCCAGCCCGATCTGCCCTCCTATACGGAACTTGCGGTTTACGAGACAGAAATTGCGGAAAAAGGTGCGCCTCAGGGGGTTATGAAGGGAACGTCGGCCATGATCAGCGCGCCTTTCGGGAACGGAAGGGTGTTCCTGAGCAGCCCGCACCCGGAGCGGACACCGGGTCTGGAAAGCATTTTGCAGTCGGCTGTGCTCTGGGTCGCAAAAAGGGACACGCCAGCTAATCCGTAAAAATCAGGGAGCCTCCCTGATGACAAAAAAGGACTGGAATTTAATAACGATCGAAATGATCGTGATTAACAATGAGGGAAAAAACAAAAAAATGACACACACGCTGCCAAAAGCCTCCCGAGGGAAAGTGGGAGGACAACTCGCCCGGATCTTGGCGATCGCTGCCATCGCCGGAGGATTATCTGAATCGATCAACGCTGCCACGTATACGTGGGACGGCGGTACGGGTTCTACTGGTGCCTGGAACACTGCGGCCAACTGGACGGATGACACAGTTAGTTTTGGTCCGAGTTCTATTCTGTATTTTTCGGCTCCGGGAACTGTCTACAACACCGTTCAAATCAATTCCTATGTTGTAAACAATGGAAATGCAGCCACGCTGATCTTCGGATCGGAGACATCAGAAAGTGGTGGGGTTTCCATTATTGGAAACAATAACACCATCACACTCGTAGGAACTCTCGGATCGAGCCTCGGATTTACCGGCGATCTCGCTTCCGCAAATATCGGCCTCTGGGTTCAGGCAGGCGCAGGTGCCAATGGATTGTATGCCAACGACACCTCGACTAACACTGCGACAAAATCCAAGGTTGGGGTGCCGATAAGTGTTGGCCTGAACACCACCTTCCTCAATGAATCTGGAAGCGATTTCTATCTGGATTCGAGGTTGCGCAGTAATAGTGGAGGTTCGCTCATCCTGCGCAAAGGATCGTGGGTGATCGATTACGCAGACATTGTAAACGGCAGCGGAGAAAGTAGTGAAATCAAAGGCCTTACCATTGAGGACGCCAAGTTAACGCTCAATGTTTCTGGAGGAACGACTGGAACAAATTCGAACAGCCCTCTTGGACGGGGAGCGTTGAATCTCGGCCTGGCGGGTTCAGACAAGGACGCGGTCTTTGTGTTCACCTCACTGCAGCGAGCTTCCGACGCGGACAGCAACCGGCTTACTCCCACCTCTGGCAATGTGGTCAATGTTGCAGAGGGAACCGGGAAGCGAGTGATTCAAAACGGCAGTGCTGCGAATAAGGAACTTTATTCGTCCCTCACCATCAATGGGTCTGCCACCTTGACGCTGGACAATAACAGCATCGATGGCGCTTCTATGGAGATCAGCGCGGATGCATCGGGAGTTAGTATCTCGAACGACGCTCTGACCGGAGTCCGGGGCACCGGAAACCTCTACCTGACGGGCGGCGGTACATATTTTACCAAAGCCGGAGTAGTCGATGTTACCAAGGGCGTGCGCAACAGCTTCACCGGAAAAACGACGGTTCACCAGGGCACGCTGCAATTCATCGAGAGCGGCGGATTTCAGAAATCCTCCGTCATCCAGGTCGACAAGCAGGGCGTGCTCGATGTCAGTCAGGCGACCAGCGGATATATCGTCGGCGACAGCACCTATCTCAGCGGTTCCGAGACGCAGACGCTCTCGGGCACGGGCAACGTCGTCGGTACGCTCCTGCTCGGCAGCCAGTCCGTCCTGCGTGCTGGAGGCACGGATGCCGGTAGCTATCGGGCGTCGCTCTCCTTTGCTAGTGATCTCTCGCTCGGACCATTAACTGTCGCAGATTTATCAGGTGTCTATTATGGAGCAGTAGATACGACAGGAGTCCTTGCCTATGCGGGTGAGCTGCGGGTGACTTTGGCACAGGGATTCACTGCGGGCGGTATTTACGATTTGTTCGGATTTGGCACGGAAGCCGGGGATTTTGCCGCGATCACGGTGTATTCCGGCACGAACCTGCTGGGAAGCCTCTCTCAGGGCGTGGGCGAGTTTGCCACGCTGTGGACCGGATCCATATCGGGGCAGGACTATTCCTTTGACCAACTGAGCGGTGATCTCACCGTGAGCGCGATTCCCGAGCCTCATACGATGGTCCTGCTCGGGTTGGCCGCATTCTTGCTTATTGCTAACAAGCGCCGGTTCATCCGGCTTTAAGAATCGTTAGGATGCTGCTGCCTAATCCCATACGAAACACGTCGCACGTCCGCCCGTTGCTGGGCGGACGTGAGGCTGGTTTTTCCCTGGTGGAGGCCTGCATCGCCATCGGCCTGGTGGCTTTTTGCCTCGTGGCGCTGCTGGGCCTGTTTCAGGTCGGCCTTACCCAGGAGCGGCAGGCGATCGATCAGGTGCAGGCGGCGCATATCCTCGCTGCCGTCTCCGATGAGTTTCGCGGTCTGGGCCGTTTGCCGGATGGTACCAAAAGCACGCAGATCACGGGAGAGCGCTTCGGGTTGAAACTTCCAGACGCTGGAGGCACGGCCTTTGAGCCGTCGACCCCCATCCGGGTCAATGAGCAGGGAACCATCTCTGCGACGAATCCGTCCTACGTCATTTACTATTGGATCACCCCGCCGACTGCGGCGCAGGGCATCTATGCGCCCTATCGCCTCAGGGCCGTCGTGGCCTGGCCCGGCAGCGCGACCGTTCAGGGAACCGCGGATGCACCGCAGTTGAAGAACGCCCGCGGCCACGTGGAAACAACCTTGGAGTTCAGTCGTGGATAATCGCCGTCACACCAGAGCCTTTACGCTCATCGAGCTTCTCGCGGCCACGGCCGTGTTCATTCTTCTCATGGGTCTGCTCATGCAGGTGCTCGGCTCGGTGAGCAGCACGAGCGATCTTTCCCAGCGCAGGCTGGAGGTGCTCCGCCAGGCGATCTCCGCGCTCCAGCGCGTCGAGTTTGACCTGCGCGAGACGATCCGCACGGGAGGCTCCGGCATTTTTGTCAACAAAGGAGGATCAGGGAATATCAACGACGAGTTGTACTTCCTGGCCCCGGTCTCGGGCAGCACCAGCCCGACCGAACCACGCAAGCTCTCCCTCGTCAAATATGGCGTGGCCTCTCCGGGAGCCGCGCAACCGGCCTTCGGCCAATGGCCCGAGATGCCAGCTCTTTCCCGCACCGTGGTCCCGTTTGATTGGGCGGACGACGTGGGTCGGCTCCTGCCTCTTTCGGCCAGCACCACCGCGTCTGCTGCCACCGGTGGCGACACCCAGCAAATCTCCCCCAGCGTCATCCGGTATGAAATCTGCTTCCAGCAATGGAATGGAACGATCACCAGCCAGCCGCCGACGGATTTGAGCAGCGTACGCGCTCTCCTCATCGGCGTGGTGGCGATCGACAAAAAAGCGGCATCACGTTTGACGCAGGGCGAGAGGGATTCTCTGGCAGTACGCTTTGAGAAACCACAAGACGGTGTTCGCCCCTCGGCAAAATGGAATGACGAAATAGGGAACCTCCCCCAGAGCGTTCGGGAAGGAATTCGCATCTATGAACAAACCATATCTATCTAATCGCTCCGCCTTTTCAGTGGTGGAGCTCCTCACGGTGATCTCGCTGATCTCGGTGCTCACCGTCATGGTGACACCTGCGGTCTCCTCCATCATGGGAGCCACCGGCACCACCCGCGCCGTCAACGATGTCTCCAGCGTGATGGAGCATGCCCGGCAGTCCGCCATGAAGCTCAGCACGTGGGTCTGGGTCGGCGTGGCCGATGTCACGGCTGACAACAACGGATCTCCGCAGATCTGCATCGTGGAACTCGCCAGCAAGGACGGCTCCTCCGATGCCTCTCCGGCAAACCTGATGCCGCTCCGGCGCAATATGAACGTGCAAGGGGTGAAGTTCCCAACCGCCAAAGACCCGGATGCCGCGACCATCGGCGACGATAGTCCCGTCTCCAGCCTCGACTGGCAGGTCGTCACCACCAGCGGTCGGCGGAGCGTGGACTTCAAGGATCGCGTGATCGCCTTCTCGCCCAAGGGTGAGGCGACTCTCGACGGCGATGTCTCCCCGGCCTGGATCAAGGTCCCATTCGTTTCCTACAACAACAGCTCCGATCTCAAATCCGTGCTTGTGTCCGGCCCGTCCGGTCAGGTGGTTGTCGTACACTAGACCATGAGGGGGCGTATTCTCCAGCGGTCCCGGAAGGGCGGGGCGCTTTTGGTGACGCTGGCATTCGTGGTGCTCGTCACCGTGGCGATTCTCGCCTTCGTTGCCCACACGCAAAGCGCCCTCCTCACCGCGCGCACCACCGTTTCTCGCCTGGAAAGCGACAACCTGGTGACCAGCGCCGTGGAGGCCACCATCAGCGACCTTCGCATGGAGATGCTGGCAGGGGCATCAAATGTCACCCGCTCCAATTATACCTCCCTGGACCCCATGATCGTCCGGCGGCGCTGGGCCATGGTGCCATCCCGCGTGGTATCCTCCAGTCTTCCCGCCACGGGATATGAAAACCTGGTGAAACAAAGCCTCTCGGGAAGCAGCTTTTATCCCGGGAGCACCGCCACCTCCAATTTCACCAGCAATGGCCCGGCCGCGAGCACCGGCAATCGGCGGGCGGTAGCCGTCAATACCACGACGCCCTCCTCGGACGGTCGTACCCTCTCCGCCTATCGCTGGGACCAGGTGGCCCTCGCCTCATTGTCTTTCTCCAACAAACCCCTGCCGGACTGGATCTATGTCACCCGCCAGGGAGTGCCTCTTTCCGGCACGAATCTCGTGGAGGCCGAGTCCGGGAATCCCGCCTCCACCAATAAAAACTACGTCGTTGGGCGGTATGCCTACCAGATCTACGATGTAGGCGGCTTGCTTGACATCAATACGGCAGGGCTGCCTTCGAGATTTGCCACTAACGCCCCAGCCAAGGGCGGGGTGCAATGGGCTGACCTCACCGCTTTGGGCCTTTCACAGACCCAGGTCGACGAGTTGATGGCGGCGAGGTTCTCAGCGACGAGATCCGATTCCGGCCTGACCAATCGCATTCGCTACGAGGCTGAGCGCGACGGCTTTCTCTCTCCGCTTTCCGCCGGCGGCAATTCCGATACCTTCTTTTACAGCCGCCAGGATATGATCCGGTATTTTTTGAAGCTGTTCGGTGTAACCAAATTGAGCGGCTTGAGCGATGCGCAGAGAGCAATCCTCGCCAGCCTCACCCAGGATTCCAGGTTTCTTACTTCTCCATCATGGAATCCCGCCCCACTAGGCTCGACCGAGCGCCCGGCAATCAAGAGAGAGACCAAGGGCGGCAATAATTCCTACGGGAAAGACGATTTATTCAATCCGGTCATCGTTACAAATACCGTGGCTTCGTCCAAGACCTTTACACGGCCTCGCTTTGACAATCTCAGCACGATGTCCGGACTCAAGGAGGTGGCTGCAAAGGCCGGGGACCCCTACGTCCTGAGCCGGTTCCCGCTCGATCGGCTCCAGCTCATTACGCGCGACGCCACGGCGACAAGGACCAATGAAAGTCTGATCTACCGCTACTTTGGCCTGAGCAGATCCTCTCCCAATGACCCATGGCTTTACGACCACGGCACCTCGGAAACCTCCGGGAACTCCGAGCGCATCCTCTATCTCGACGAGGTTCGGAACGGGGAGTTCACCGACGACGGCAAGCCACGCGAGCTCGACTTTGTCGAGATGCTCAAGGTTGCCATCTCCGCTGGTTCGTTAGGCAAGAGTGCCGGTATTTACAATGGTGGCAGCGATTGGGCCAACGATCGTGACCAACGGGTAAACTATCAACTGGTGCAGATCTTTGCGAACATCATAGACCAGTATGACGAGGACGGCTATCCGACTCACATCCAGTTCGACGGAATGGATTTCTACGGGGTGGAGAACCTCCCGTACCTTCAGCGCATCAAGATTTTCATGGCTCGCCTGCTCGTCGACTCCGAGGCCGCGGTTGATTCCAACGGGAAGCCGCTCAAGAACCAGCCGTATTCCATCGTGTGGCTGCCGGAGGTTTGGAACCCTCACGACCGAAATCAACCTCTGCCTCCCGATCGCCCGACAAAATTCCGCGTGGTGGCCGACACCTTGGGTGTGGCCTTTCCCTTGCAGTATCGGGATTCCGTCAACAACACCGACGATTATTTCAATGACAACCTCGACACGGCGGAATTCGATCCCGACAAGAATAACATCGAGTTGACGCCGCTCGCGTTGAGCCAGTCCTATGAGCCGATCATGATCAATAGGACTTCCTTGGGAACGCCTTCGGTGCAGCTTAAGGATATCGATCGCAAGCCGCCCCAGCCGACCGATCCGGCCGATCCCTATGTCGACTGGAGTCTTCAGCCACCGGTCGATAGTGATCTCGCCGGTATCGCCAGCTCGGCTAGCTTTGTGAACCTGAATGTCGCCAAGATCGGCCTGCGCTACTACACGAACGATCAGGAGCCCGGCATCACCTTTGGGATGGAATATCAAGATAACAGCGGCAAATGGCACCGATATCTGGATCGTACCCTCCTGCGCGCTGGAGCTGATGGTGGCACCGATAGCCCCCGTGGCAAATCCAAGAATCAAAGCGATTACGTGGTGCAGAACAATACCCGTATTCTCGCCTTTGATCCTCGCTCCGATCGCTTCTCCACCTACCGAATCCAGGAACGAGATTCCGATTCCGATGCCTATGCGGACAGCGTCTCCCTGCGTCCGAATCAAAAAGCAGGCTACGGTATGGGCTATAACCAGACCGCCAGCAATCGCCAATCGCCTGCCCGCGATGCCGACTACGGATGGACCATGGGCTTCGCGAACCCCACGTCGAAATCCACCAGCGGCAGCGGCACCTTGGGCTATGCGATGGGAACCATCCTTCAGAACTCCACGACGGGCACCCGGTACACCGACCCCGATGGCATCCAGCGTTCCGGCGATGGCATCCTCGCCAGCGGCACGGATGTCGAGGGACAGATGTACTGGCCAAACAACGGGCCAAGCAGGCCGATCATCCTGAACCGGCCATTTCGCTCCGTTGCCGAGTTGGGATATGTCTTTCGCGACACGCCGGGGCGCAGTCTTGATTTCTTTACGGACAAAAGCGGCGATGCCACGCTGCTCGACTTCTTCTGCATCAGCGAGACGCCGGACGACGCCATCACGTCGGCGAGGGTGTCGGCCAATACCCGGAACGTCAAAGTGCTGGAGAGTCTGTTGAAAGGTGCGTTGCGCGACCCGGTCACCCAGACCACGTTGTCTGGCACCCGTGCCTCCGAGGCCGCGCAGGCTCTGGTCGCTCTCACCACCAATGCCGCCAAGGGGCCTCTGCTGAATCGCTCGGAGCTGGCCACCCAGTTCATGGCCGCTCTTCCAGTTTCCACTTCGGACAAGACCGAGCGGATCAAGCGCCAGAGGGAGGTCTTTGTCCGCGCTCTGGCGGATTCCCTCGAAACGAGAACCTGGAATCTGTTGATCGACCTTATCGCCCAGACTGGGCGCGTGCCCAATGGGAAGACCGCCTTTAAGGATTTCCGCGTGGAATCGGAGCGCCACCTCTGGGTGCACCTCTCCATCGACCGCATCACGGGAAAAATCCTCAATCTGAACGTCGAATCCGTCCATGAGTAAATCCGTTCACCTCGTTCTTCTTCTGCTCGCCTGCCTTGCTGCCAGCGCCGCGGAACCCATGACGCCCCAGGATCTTGTCGCCGCTGCGCTCAAGGCCAAGACTCTCCCGGAGTCCGCCGCATGGCGCATGGATTTCGAAATCGTGAAGGGCTCGAACGAACCGGGGTGGGGGGTGAAAGGTATTACCTCAACCCGTGTCGGCGACCTTCAGCGGGATGTCCTCCTCTGGAATGATGGGCGCACGTCCGAGGCGTGGTGGATGGGCGGCGATTACCTCGCGAATGATCCGCGGCGCGACACGATGCTTTACTCGCCGGAGAAAAAGCCCTTGTCCGTGCTGGGCTGGATCTCCTGGATCGATGAGAAAAACTTCCGCGGCATCGAGAAACGCGACGACGGTTTCTTCGGGGTGTTTTCCGCTGATCTGCCGTGGACTCTTTACTGGCCGGGGTATTACAAGGTCGACTCCGAGGGCGTGGGGAGGCTGCACGTGGAAGCATTGTTCTCCGTCGAGGATGGGCATTTGATCTCCATACGCAATGGCAATGTCATCGGGCGATTCACCCGCCTGGCTCCTCCGGTGGAGGCGCTGGTCCCTCCGGAGAAATTCAGCCAGAAGCAAAAGATCGTCCGGGAGAAGATCGCCCGGAAGTTTCCGCACAAGCGCTCCTCCGACTAGGGGTAGGACTGGATCAACCGGGAAACCGGCACCGCACGATCACGCCTGATGGCGTGTTCGGCAGAAATTCGGCCGTTCCGTGGAGCTCACGCACTCGCGTGGTGATCATGCGCAGGCCGAGGCCTGCGGTGGCTTCGTTCCTGGGCAGCTTGCCATTGCCGTTGTCGCGGATTTCGAAGAGCCAGCTTTTTCCCTCGGGGTGCAGGTCGAGGCTTACCACCGAGGCATTTCCATGCCGGATGGCGTTGTGGACGGATTCGCGGGCGATCTGGAGCAGGGCGTGAGACGTTTCCTCGGGGAATGCCGGCATGTCCGCAGGGAGATCGAGCGTACACTCGATTTCAAAAAGACGACGGGTATTCGCCGACAGCCATTGCAGGCCGCCTCTCAGGCCGCCGCTTTTCAAGGCAGGCGGGATCTGGGCAAAAGCGATGGCTCGGGCCTCGGCGACAGCATCCGTGAGCATGCGGGAAAACTCTCCGGCATCCTCCGCTTCGCGTCCCTGCATTCCACGCGCGAGGGCCCGCGCACGATAGGCGAGTCCGGTGAGCGTTTGCCCCAGGCCATCATGCAGGTCGCGGGCAAAGCGTTCGCGCTCGGAGATGACCAGCGCCAGCTTCTCGCGCTCCGATGCCCGCTCGATCTCGATCCCCAGCACCCAGCCGTAGCAGGCTGTGACCACCAGTACGGCCAGGAAGCTTGCGCCGATGATTTGCAGGCGGGACTCCGCGATGGCATCCAGCCAGGAGGAGAGGTCAAAGTCCATCGCCAGCCATGCATAGGGCTGTTTGTTGGTCGGGTTGACGATGTGCTGGTGCGCCGTGGCCAGGGGCTGATCCGGAGACCAGGTCACGTATGGCCCCGTGTCCGACCGGGCATAGCTGTCGAGCAGCAGGTTCTCGGGATTCTTCACCCCCTCGTGAGCCAGCAGGATCGGGGCGGATTCCTGATACGTCCAGATGTAGGCATTCTGCGCGTCGGCATTGGCCTGGAGGATCTTTTTCAACTGCTTGGTCACCGCCGAGTAGGCGGGCATCTTCTGGTCGCCGGGTTTGCCGGAAAGACGCAGCAGCGAGTCGAGGTTGAGGCTCAGCGCCGCGGTGTCCACCCGCCAGCCCAGCCGGTCGGCCTGCGCGGTAATGTATTGACGTTCCCTCAGGATGCTGGCCAGCAGCCCGGCGGCGAGCACGAGCGCGATGGTGGCGCCGTAGATGATGAGTCCCTTGAGCAGCGCGGGGCGGTTTTCCCGGTAGCCGGGGAGGGACTGCACGCGGCGGAGATTGATCCAGCCGCCAAGCCCGAGCCCGATTATGCTCGCGATGGCGGCGGCCAGCGATGTCCACTCCGGCCCGAGCGTCTGCCCTGGCCGGGAGGCGGCTCCCAGCGGAAACTCGGGGCCGTATACGACACAGAGCCCGACTGCGCCCCAGACGCAGAGCGAAAGCGAGATCGTGCCGCCGACCGGGAGCGGGCGGAAATCCAGCCTTCGCACCATCAGGATCACGAGCGCCGTACTGACGATGCCGAGCACGATCGTCGCGGCAAACAGCACGCCCGAGGCACGAGCGTCCAGGTGCCCGATGAGCGGCAGGACCATGCCAAAGGCGGAGAGTGCGGATGACCCGGCGAGCAGCAGCCAGTTGACGTTGCGCGATTGCTCAAGCCTCGGGGTGCCCAGCCGGAAGGCTATCAATGCCGCCAGCGTAAACCCCACCGCACCCGCAAAGAGCACCCAATCCAGCAGCGCCCCCCACCGGGCGATGATCAAAAAATCCCTCATCATTGATCGAATCCCTTAAAAGCCGTTGTTCTCTCAGGAGGTTCTCAATCCATTCCGCAAGCACCACCGCCGGGCCTCGGTTTGAAGCTGCGACATCTGGTGGAGAGAGAGCTTGTTCTTGATGTGCTCCTTGTGAGTCTCGACGGTCTTGATGCTGAGAAAAAGTCTCTGGCTCATCTCCTTGTTGGAGAGTCCCTCCCCGACGAGCCGGAAGATCTGCCTCTCTCTCTCACTCAGCGGGGAGATGTCGATCATCGGCTCACCGGACTCGAAGAGGTCGCGGATCGTCTTGCCCAGGTGCGTCTCTCCTCTCGCGGCAGCCCGGATGGCATCGAGAATCTCCGAGGGATCGTCGCTCTTGCAGACATAGCCGGAGGCCCCTTTTTCAAACAGGCTCTTGGCCACTCCCGGGTCGGCGATCATGCTCAGGATGACAAACTTCGTGCCGGGATGTTCCCTCCGCCATCGCGAGAGATTCTCTCCCGCCTCGTTCCGCCCGAGAATGAGATCGCTGACGAAAACATCCGGTGCCGTGCTCACGATCACCTTTTCGATAGAAGTGGTGTCACGCGCCGTGCCGCAGACCTCAAAATCACCCTCCGACCGGATGAACATCTCCAGCCCGGACAATGCGACAGGATGGTCGTCGGCTATGGCTACGCGGATGGTTTTCATCTTTCGGCGGCTGGCGGCGCTCCCGGCTGGAGCGCGGTTACTTATGACTAACATTGCGGCATTACGATTCAAGGGATAGTTCGCTCCACCGGCGGAAATCCCGGTGCGCCTTTTGCGGGTGCTCGCCCCAGGCGAATTTGCAGATGATGTGGGAAGCGGTGTTGTGATGTGTATGCACTGATCCTGCCGCGGGATATGTGACTTTATCGGGGGCTGAATGCAGGCGCGCCTCCGGAAAAACGAGGTCTGGACTTATATACGATTAAATATATCGTATATCAATCATGGAGATGAGCGCAGTTCCGAAGGAGTTCGTTCGCAGGATCGGTGTGATATGCTCCCTCTTGCTCGCTGGTCCGGTATCGGCTCGCATTCTTTGGAGGCGTGCGATCCCGTGCTGGACATGGCGTATTCTCCGGTGAATCTTCCAGCCAGCGGCTTGCTGCAGTCGGCGCATCGCATGGAGGTGGCTCGGTGATCCCAGGCTTGGGCGGGTACGCGAATGCATGAGACAGGTCTTCACCATTTTTACTATCGTCGGATTGGCGCTTGCAACGATGTTGCACACGCTGGCCGGTGAGCCTGCCGCGGGACCGCAGCATGGCACCCTCCTCGCCGTCGGGGGTGGGGACAAGACCAGCATCTGGCCCATATTTTTCGACCTCATTGGGGGCAAGGATGCGCCCATCGTGGTGGTGACCACGGCCAACTCCAAGAGCGATCTGGCCAACGGCGATGTGCAGGATCTCAAGGACCTCGGCGCCAGCAATCTCACCGTGGTGCACACGGATAGCCGCGATACGGCTGATTCCGACTCATTCATCGAGCCGTTGAAGAAGGCGAAGGCCGTCTGGATCGCTGGGGGCCGGCAGGGGCGTCTGGTCGATATCTATCTCGGCACCAAGGTCGAGCGGGAGCTGCATGCACTCCTGGCCCGTGGAGGCGTGGTGGGAGGCAGCTCCGCCGGGGCTTCGATCCAGGCGTCGTACCTTGTCCGCGGATCAAAGTCGGACAACACGATCATGATGGCCCCGGGGTATGAAAAAGGTTTCGGCTTTTTGAGGGACACCGCGATCGACCAGCACGTCAACACGCGCAACCGCGTCAACGACATCAAAGAGGTGCTCGTGGCTCACCCCGAGTTGCTGGGCATCGGACTCGACGAGGCCACGGCGATCGTGGTGAGGGGCGATCGGGCCGATGTTGTTGGAGCGGGATTTGTCCATTTTTCCACCATCGAGGCGGGGAAGGATATCGTGTACCAGGTCGCCGCAGGTTCTTCCTATGACCTTGCCGCTCGCAGGCCGGTCGATCCGGTGGTCGAGCGTACGGGAGGCGCCGGTGATCGTGTGGTGGAGGAAAGCGGAGTCATCCGCGTGGCGATCTACGCCGACGAGGGCAGCCCCAAGGCCCCGGATCTCATCGAGGGATGCCTCACCGATCTCCCGGCCCGGTTCCAGTTGCAGCGCGTGTCGGCCGAGCAGATCCGCGCGGGCATACTGGAGGGGTTCGATGTCCTGGCGCAGGGCGGGGGAAGGGCCTCGATCCAGTCCGATGCGCTCGGCGAGACCGGAAAGGAAAAGATCCGCGAGTTTGTGCGCGATGGCGGTGGCTACGTGGGGATTTGCGCCGGGGCCTATCTCGCCGCCTCCGATCGCCCCTACTATCTGCGTCTGGTCAATGCCCGTGTCGTCGATCGGGAGCATTGGGCGCGGGGCGGCGGCGATGTGCAGATCCGCTTCACCGAAGAGGGCAGGCGAAACCTCCAGCAAAAGACGCAGGTCGCCCAGATCCGTTACAACCAGGGCCCCCTCCTCGCGCGGGACTCCCAGGTTGACATGCCCACCTACACCGAGTTGGCGATCTTTGAGACCGAGATTGCTAAAAAAGATGCTCCCTCAGGGGTGATGAAAGGCACCTCCGCCATGGTGAGTGCCCCGTTCGGCAAGGGCCGCGTTTTCCTGAGCAGCCCGCACCCGGAACGAACCGTCGGCATGGAGCGGCTTCTCCAGGCTGCCGTCACCTGGTCGGCTCGACGCGATATCCCTCCCAATCCCTGAGCCGGTCATTAGGGCGGCAGCATGGCAGAGGCGTCGCCTTGGCACTGCATCAGAAGGCGGCAATGGCGACAGCCCGCCAGGAAGCGGCCTGCTCACTCTCAGCCTCGCTGGCCAGGACGAGAATGGCACCTTCCTCTTTGCCCGATTGACTCATCCCGGGAGCAATCACAGTCCCTCGGCGGCTCGTCCGAGGGCTGGCCCCGGGAGGTTGTTCAAGCCTCAAACTCAGGAGGCACGCTGCTCCCGGGCTTTTCGGGCTCGGGCGGCGTGAGCGTCCGGCCGAGAAGCTCCCTGGCCCGGGAAAGCAGCTCGCGCAGCCATCTTTGTTCCGTGGCGGAGAACGTTGCGCGCAATTCGTCGATCCAAGCAAATTTCTCCAGATCCATCTGCCGGAGCAGCGAGCGCCCTTTCTCCGTAATCTGCACACAGCAGGCCCGCCGGTCGGCAGGGTTGTCCATGCGGGCGAGCAGGCCGGCGTGCTCCAGCGTGTCGAGCAGCCCCGTCATGGTTGCCGGTCGCACGCCGGCAGCTTCGGAGAGATCGCCGGATCGCAGGCTACCTGTCGATGAATGGTCCAGCAGCGTGAGGATGACGTAGCGGGTTTCGTTGAGGCCGTATTGCTCCAGGAAAGTTCCCCCGCATCGGTTGGCGAGGTCGCCGACTTCCAGCAGATCGATGAAAACCTCAAAGGCAGCGAGGCTTTCCTCCGACATCCGGGAGGTGATTGCCTCCCGGAGGCTGCTGTATCTGTTTGGCCGCGCACGCATCACCTAGGCTGTGGTGGGCTGTGCGGGTTTATCAGGCAGAGGCGCGTTCTTCGGCTTCGCCCGGAAGAGCCGCTGAACCACCACGAAGAATAGCGGAACCAGCAGGATGCCGAGGAAAGTCGACGCGAGCGTGCCGCCGATCACCCCCGTACCGATGGCGTTCTGCCCGCCTGAGCCCGCGCCGGTCGAGATGGCAAGCGGCACCACGCCGAGGCCAAAGGCCAGCGAGGTCATCAGGATCGGTCGCAGACGCTGCCGCGCTGCCTCCAGGGCGGCGGTGGCGAGATCCATCCCCTCCTCGAAGTTGGCCTTGGCAAACTCCACGATCAGGATCGCGTTCTTTGCCGACAGACCCACGATGGTCAGGATGCCGACTTGGAGAAACACGTCATTCGAAAGTCCGCGCCCCCACGTCGCGAGCACGGCACCAAAGACGCCCAGAGGCACGGCGAGCAGCACGGCGATGGGAATCGCCCAGTTCTCATAGAGAGCAGCGAGGCAGAGAAAGACGACAACGAGCGAGATGATGTAAAGCGAACCCGCCTGCGCCCCGGCAGCGCGTTCTTCATAGGACAATCCCGTCCACTCAAAGCCCACGCCCGGCGGCATCTTGGCGGCAATATTCTCCATAGCCGTCATCGCATCACCCGTGCTCAGGCCCGGCGCGGCATTGCCCTGGATCTGCATCGATGGGCGGCCATTGTAGCGCTCCAGTCGCGGGGAACCGTAGGTCCAGTGGCCGGTGGCAAAGGCGGAGAAAGGCACCATCTGCCCGGAGGCGTTGCGTACATACCACGTGCCGAGATCGTCCGGCTTCATGCGCGACTCCGGCTTGCCTTGGATGTAGACGCGCTTCACGCGGCCGCGATCCACGAAGTCATTCACGTAGGACGAACCCCAGGCGGCGGAGAGCGTGGAGTTGATGTCCGCAATCGTCAGCCCGAGAGCGCTGGCCTTTTCGCGGTCGATCTCGACCTCAAACTGCGGCTCGTCGTTGAGGCCGTTGGGGCGCACGCCGACGAGCGTCGGGTCTTTTGCGGCCATGCCGAGGAGCTGGTTGCGGGCGTTCATCAACGTCTCGTGGCCGACATTGCCGACATCCATGAGCTGGAAGTCGAAACCGCTCGCATTGCCCAGCTCCATCACGGCAGGCGGGGCGATAGGGAATACCATCGCCTCGCGAATCGCCATGAACCGGCCCATGGCGCGCTGCGCGATCGCCTGCACCTTGTTCTCCTTGCCTGGGCGCTCCGCCCAGTCCTTCATGCGGATAAAGGCGAGGCCGGAGTTCTGGCCGCGTCCGGCGAAGCTGAAGCCTGCCACGGTAAAGACGCCCTCTACGTTTTTGCCCTCGTCGTTGAGGAGATAGTTGCGCACCTTGGCCAGCACGTTTTCGGTATTCTCGATGGTGCTGCCCGGCGGCAGGGTCACGAGGGCAAACATCCGGCCTTGGTCCTCCTCGGGCAGGAACGACTTCGGCAGGCTCTGCATGATGATGACCATCGCGCCGACCACTGCGGCGTAAATGGCCAGATAACGAGCCGAGCGCTTGAGGATGTGCTGGACCGTCGCTCCATAGCGATTGGTGCCGCGCTCAAAAGTACGGTTGAACCAACCGAAGAATCCCTTGCGATGCAGTGAATGGCCTTTCTCCACCGGCTTGAGCAGCGTGGCGCAAAGGGATGGCGTCAATACGATGGCCACGAGCACCGAGAGCATCATCGCCGAGACGATCGTGATGGAGAACTGGCGGTAGATCACCCCGGTCGATCCGCCAAAGAATGCCATCGGGATAAACACCGCCGACAGCACCAGTCCGATGGCGATCAGCGCGCCGGTGATCTGGTCCATCGACTTTCGCGTGGCTTCCAGTGGAGAAAGTCCCTCCTCCGACATCACGCGCTCGACATTTTCCACCACGACAATGGCGTCATCCACCAGCAGGCCGATGGCCAGCACCATGCCAAACATGGTGAGCGTGTTAATGGAGAACCCAAACGCCGCCAGCATGCCAAAGGTGCCCAGGAGCACCACGGGCACCGCGATCGTGGGAATGAGCGTCGCACGGAAATTCTGCAGGAAGAGATACATCACGCAGAAGACGAGGAAGATCGCCTCGAAGAGCGTCTTCACCACCTCCTCAATGGAGAGCTCGATGAAGGGTGCGGTATCCAGAGGATAGATGACCTCGAGGCCCTCCGGGAAATTGGGGCGCAGCTTCTCGATGGTGTGCTTGACGTTCTCGACCGTGGTGAGGGCGTTGGCTCCCGTGGCGAGGCGGATCGCCAGGCCTGAGGCCGGCTTCCCGTTGTACTTGGCGGTGATGGAGTAGCTTTCCGCGCCCAGCGCGACCTCTGCCACATCGCGCAGGCGCACCTGGCCGCCGTCCGGGTTCACTTTGAGCAGGATGTTTCCAAACTCGTCCGGTGTCGTCAGGCGCGTGGGGCCTACGACCGTTGCATTGAGCTGCTGGCCTTTCACCGACGGCAGTCCGCCGAGTTCGCCCGCCGCCACCTGCACGTTTTGCGCTGCGATGGCCGCGCGCACGTCGCCGGGTGTGAGTTGGTAGTTATTAAGCTTCGCGGGATCGAGCCAGATGCGCATCGCGTATTGCGAGCCGAAGACCTGAAAGTCGCCGACTCCCTCCGTGCGGCTTACCGGGTCCTGCACCGTTGAGACGATGAAATCCGCGACGTCCTTGTCGGTCATCCTGCCGTCTTCCGAGACGAAGCCCACGACGAGGAGGAAGTTGCGGGTCGACTTGGCCACGCGGATGCCCTGCTGCTGCACCTCCTGCGGGAGGAGCGGCGTGGCGAGCGCGAGCTTGTTTTGCACCTGCACCTGCGCCACGTCGGGATTCGTCCCCTGGCGAAAGGTGAGGGTGATCGTCATCTGCCCGTCCTTCGTGCTCTCGGAGCTGAAGTAGATCAGGTTGTCGATGCCGTTCATCTGCTGCTCGATCACCTGTACGACGGAACTCTGTACCGTCGCTGCGGAAGCGCCGGGATAGCTCACGGAAATCGCGATCGCGGGCGGGGCGATGTTCGGGTACTGCGCGATGGGCAGCCTCGTCAGCGCGAGGCCCCCAGCCAGCATGATCACCAGCGCGATCACCCAGGCGAACACCGGGCGATCGATGAAATACCGGGCCAGGTTCATGCCCCCTCCTTGCCGTCCTTGGTGATCTCGGCGGGAGCGACCTTCGCGCCTGGCGCGGTCTTTTGCAGACCCTCCACGATCACGCGATCTCCCGGGTCGATGCCCTTGGTCACGAGCCACTTGTCCCCGACTATGCGGTCGGTCTCAAGGATGCGCGATTCGACCGTGTTGTCGGCCTTGACCACGAGGGCGACGGGCTGGCCCTTGGCGTTGCGGGTCACGCCGCGCTGCGGGACGAGCAGCCCCTGCTCATTGACACCCTCGGTGATGAGGGCGCGGACAAACATTCCCGGCAGCAAGGCCTGCTCGGGATTGGGAAATACCGCGCGAAGGGTCACGGATCCTGTGCCCTGGTCCACGCTGACCTCGGAAAATTGCAGCGTGCCGGGATGCTCGTAGGTCGTGCCATCTTCGAGGATCAGCTTCGCCTGCGCATCCCGGCCATCCACGCCCTTGAGGTCGCCCTGCTGAAACTGCTTCCGCAGCCGCAGGATTTGCGCGCTGGATTGCGTGACATCCACGTAGATCGGGTCGAGCTGATACACCGTGGCGAGCGGAATGCTCTGCCCCGTGGTGACGAGCGCGCCCTCGGTGACCGAGGAACGGCCAATACGACCGGAGATCGGGGACATTACCTTGGTGTATTCCAGGTTGATCCGTGCCGTCTCGGCATCGGCCTTGGCGGCGGCGACATTGGCGTCGGCCTGCTTGAGTGTGGCGGAGGCATCGTCGTAGTCCTGCTTGCTGATGACGCTGGAGGTGACGAGCTTGGCCCGGCGCTGCATGATCAGCCGCGCCACGTCGGCAGCGGCTTCAGCTCGTGCGACATTGGCCTGGGCGCTGTCATAGGCGGCTTGATACCGGGCCGGGTCGATCTGGTAGAGCTGGTCGCCTTCCTTCACATCGCTGCCCTCCTCATAGAGGCGCCTTAATATGATCCCTCCCACCTGAGGACGGACCTCCGCGACGCGGTAAGCCGACGTGCGACCGGGCAGCTCGGTGACGATCTCCACCGGCTGGGGATTGATTGTCACCACTCCGACATCCTGCGGAGGCATCTGGGGCATGCCCTTGCTGCCGGGATTGTGTTTGCCGCAGGCTGCGAGGCCAAATCCCACACCCAGGGCGGTGGCGGCGTAGAGAAAGGTTCTGGTGTTCAACATAGAGTCAGTGGGAAGTGAGTGATTCGGAAAGCGGTAGGGAGATGGTTTCTTGGCATTGCTGAAGCGCCTTGGCCACGAAGCGAAGCTGGGCGTGCACACTTTCCTCGTTGCAGTCGTGCACGTGGCCGTAACGGATGTGCGGATGCAGGGCGACGCTGAGGCAATCGAGCAGCGCCTGCGCGGTCTCTCCCACGTCGGTGGGGCGAAATTCCCCGCTCGCCATGCCCTCCGTGATCAACTGGCGAAATATATCCTGCACGAAAAGGTCGTATTCCCGGATGCACGGCCACACTTCCTCGACCGCCGTCGCCACCAGTTTGAAGGTCTGCCGCTCGTTCCGAAGCATCTCCGTGTGAAAATGAAAAATGCTCAGTACGCACCGGGAAAGACGGTCCATCGAGTTCCCCGGTGAGCCGACGATTTCGGTTAATTTCCCTTTCAACGTCGCGATATTCCGCTCGGCGCAGGACTCCAGGATGGCGTTCCGGGAGGGGAAAAACTTGTAAATGTTTGCCGTCGACATTCGAAGTTCCGTCGCGATGTCCGCCACTGTGGTTTTCATAAACCCATATTGGCGAAAGAGTTCGTCCGCCTTTTTCATGATTCGAAGACGTGTCTCTTCCTTGCTGGAGCGGGTCGGAGTCATTGGGTGACGAAAAACGTAACTCGTCACAAACTGCTTCACAAGATTATTTATTAATGTGATTAGATAAAAGACGGCTAAAGGTCAGGCCCCTTCCTCCTGCATTGCCGGGCGACCGGGTTTTGGCCTATAGCAGGTATTCCCATGAATCTCCGATTCTCACGCCTCCCCTTGGCCGTTCTCGCGGCCTCAGTCCTCGCTCTCACCGGCGCTGCTTCTGCCCAGGAAGTATGGCCCATGCCTAAAACTTTGCCCGTCGTGCCGCAGGGTACCACTCTCTCGACCTTCCCGGCTCCCCGGGTGGAGTGGTTGACCCGGGTTTCGGGCAACAACGCCAAAGCCGCGCAGGTCAAAGACTCGATCAACCTGATCTTCGACGGCGACTCCATCACCGATGGCTGGCAGCGTGGCGGTCTGGAAATCTGGGCGCAACGTTATGGCAAGCTGGGAGCCTTCGATTTTGGCATCAGCGGCGACCGTACGGAGCATCTCCTCTGGAGGCTGTCTTCCGGGCAGGTCGATAACCTCAAGCCCAAGCTCGTCGCGATCATGATCGGGACCAATAACCTCGGGAATAACCAGTCCGTCGAGGATACTGTTGCCGGGGTGAAGGCTGTCGTGGCGGATTACCGCAAACGGCTTCCCGATGCCGTCATCCTGCTCCAGGGGGTCTTCCCGCGCGGAGCGACGCCGGATAATCCCTTCCGCGCCAAGATCAAGGCGGTGAACCAGGAAATCGCCAAGCTCGCCGACGGTGACAAAGTCATCTACGTCGACTTCGGCGACAAGTTCCTCGAGCCCGATGGCTCGCTGAGTCCGAAGATCATGCCCGATGCCCTGCACCCGAACGCCGCCGGTTACCAGATCTGGGCCGACGCGATCCAGCCCATCATCGACAAATACTTCCCCGCGAAGTAACAACCTGAGCCGCCCGCGTGCCCTCCGAAGAGGGCACGCAGACGGCAAATTCTCTTAAAGCTCCGGGGTCCGGAGCACCGCGCCAGTGTCGGCGCTCGTCACCATCGACGCATAGCGCGCGAGGTAGCCGTGTTTCACTTTCGGCTCGGGGCGCTTCCATGCCGCCTTGCGCCCGGCGAGCACGTCATCGCTCACCAGCAGCGAGATTTTCCGGTTCGGGATGTCGATCTCGATCTTGTCGCCAGCTTCGACAAAAGCGAGCGGACCGCCCGCCGCCGACTCGGGCGAGATATGGCCGATCGCTCCCCCGCGCGTTGCGCCGGAGAATCGCCCGTCCGTGATGAGAGCCACGCTTTCGCCGAGTCCGCGCCCCGCGATGGAGGCCGTCGGTGCCAGCATCTCCTGCATGCCGGGACCGCCGCGCGGCCCTTCGTAGCGGATCACCACCACGTCACCCGCCTTCACCTGGCCGGTGAGGATGCCGATATTCGCGTCATCCTGGGAATTAAAGATCACCGCCGTGCCGGTGAACTTCATCATCGACGGAGCCACGCCCGCCGCCTTCACCACGCAGCCATCTGGCGCGAGATTGCCGAAGAGAATCGCCAGCCCGCCGCGCTCCGAGTAGGCGCGATCCCAGGGGCGGATCACCTCGGGGTCTTTGACTTCCGCCTCCGAGATCACCTCGCCGAGCGTGCGGCCCGTGACCGTGATCGCCTCGCGGTGCAACTGCCCCTCGCGTTCATCCAGCGTCTTGAGGATCGCGCCGATGCCGCCCGCGCGGTCGATGTCCTCCATGTGGTGAATGCCCGAGGGCGCGACCTTGCAGATCTGCGGAGTGCGCGCCGCGATGGTGTTGAAATCCTCCATGCTCAGCGGCACCCCGGCCTCGCGGGCGATGGCCAGCGTGTGCAGGATCGTATTCGACGAACCGCCCATCGCCATGTCGAGGGCGAGCGCGTTTTCGAAGGCCTTCCGCGTGAGAATGTCCGACGGGCGGATATTGTCCCGCACGAGGCGAATGATCGCCCGGCCTGCCTCGGCAAAGAGCGCGTCACGCGCTGGGTCGGTTGCCAGGATGGAACCATTGCCCGGCAGAGCCAGACCCAGCGCCTCGCAAAGGCAGTTCATGGAATTCGCCGTAAACATCCCCGAGCACGACCCGCAGGTCGGGCAGGCCAGTCGTTCCATCGAGTCGAGCTGGCCCTCGGTGATCTTGTTGGCGGAAAGCTGTCCGACGGCTTCAAAGACCGAGGCGAGGTTGAGCGCCTTGCCCGTCTCGGGATCACGCCCCGCCGCCATGGGGCCGCCGGAAACGAATACGGTCGGGATGTTCACTCGCGCCGCCGCCATCATCATGCCAGGCACGATCTTGTCGCAGTTTGGGATGCACACCATGCCGTCGAAGCAATGGGCGCGCAGCATCGTTTCCACCGAGTCGGCGATCAGTTCGCGCGAGGCGAGCGAGTATTTCATTCCCGCATGGCCCATGGCGATGCCGTCGTCCACTCCGATCGTGTTGAATTCAAAGGGCACGCCGCCCGCCGCGCGTACGGCCTCGCGGACCTTTTGCCCCACTACGTCGAGATGCGCGTGACCGGGAATGATCTGCACGAAGGAATTGGCAATCGCGATGAACGGCTTGTCCCAATCCTCCTCGGATTGAAGGACGCCGGTGGCGCGTAAAAGACTGCGGTGGGGAGCGCGGTTTGCGCCTTTTTTGATCGTGTCGCTGATGGCCATGTTTGCGGTTGCTTGCGCCAGAGTATCGCGGATTTGCGGTATATGATGGAATGACTTGTTTTGAGCGGTTATGATATCAAATCGGTATGGATTACACCCTGCGCGAACTCGAGTGCTTCACCGCTGTGGCCGAGGAGCTTTCTTTTACGCGCGCCGCACGGAGGCTCCATCTCGCCCAGCCGCCGCTCTCCCGGCACATCCGCACTTTGGAGGAGCGGCTCGGCGCGCAGCTCTTTGACCGGCAGGGCCGCTCCGTGGCCATGACCCCCGCTGGTCGGCTGTTTTATGAGGAAAGCCGGGGCATTCTCGCCCAGCTCGTGCGGGCGGGGGAGATGGCCCGGCGATCCGCCATGGGCGAAAGCGAGCGCCTCCGCCTCGGCTTTGTCAGCGCGGTGCTCGGGCCGGAGATCGCCCGCGTCCTGCGCGTCTTCCGCGAGACCCACCCCACCGTGCAGCTCATGCTTCACGATCTGCCTCCCGCCGAGCAGATGCGCCTCATCGCGGAGGGGCGCCTGGATGCGGGTTTCGTGGGACTCACGCCCGTTGAGCGCCCGGCAGGCATTCGCTTTATTCGCTGGCGCAAGGAACGCGTTCTCGCCTACGTGCCATCCGGTCATCGGCTCGCCCGACAGGCAAAAATCGATCTGGCGGAGTTGATGGGCGAGCGCTTCGTCGCGGTCTCTAGCGAAGCTGCGCCCGCCTTCGCCGTTTTCATTCAAGAGATATGTCGCAAGGCGGGATTCCGCCCGCGCGTCGTCCTCGAGTCCGCCCGTGCGCAGGCCGTGGCCGTCATGGTGGCGGCCGGTTCCGGCGTGGCTTTGCTGCCGGAGTCGCTGTCGGAGTTTACCGGCGGCTCGGCGGTGGCGATTCCCTTGAAGAAGCCCGTCGGCATCGAGCACGTCTTCGCTGTTTCGGCCGCCCGGTTATCCACGGCGATGGACGACTTTCTTGCCGCCTTGAAGAAAACCTCCGAGCCGTAGCGGCGCGCATCAAGCGACTGGACAGGCCCGGGGAAAAACGGAAGGCTGAATCATGGACTCGGAAGGTCGCTCGCCCTGTTGTGTTCCCCGTCAGGAGCGCCCAGGCCTGCCCTCGCAACCTCTCCAGTCTGCCTCGTGCTGTGGAAAAAATCCCCGTTTTGCCGGGAACCTTGTATCGCTCCCCGGAGGATGGTTCCTCATGGGTACGGATTCCCCCGAGCGCTGGGAGGCCGATGGCGAGGGACCCGTGCGCGAGGTGGAGCTTTCGCCCTTTTCCATCGACGCTACCGCGGTTTCCAACGACGAGTTTGCCGCCTTCGTACACGACACGGGGTACGTCACCGAAGCCGAGCGTATCGGCTCATCGTTCGTCTTTTGGAAGCAACTGCCCAAAGCCTGGCAGCGGCGCGGCCAGCCGGGACGCAGCATGCCTGGCGCGGATTGGTGGATTCTGGTCAAGGGCGCTTCGTGGAAACACCCCGAGGGTCCCGGCTCCGACCTGCGCGGAAAGGGGGGGCACCCGGTCGTCCATGTCTCCTGGAACGATGCCTCCGCCTTCGCCCGGTGGGCGGGAAAACGCCTGCCGACCGAGGCGGAGTGGGAATACGCTGCGCGCGGCGGATTGGTGCAAAAGCTCTACCCCTGGGGCGACGAACTGACGCCCGGCGGTAAACACCACTGCAACATCTGGCAGGGAAAGTTCCCGGACGAGAATCGCCCGGAGGACGGCCATTTATGGACTGCTCCCGTCCGGAGCTACGAGCCCAATGGCTTCGGGCTCTACCAGACTTCTGGCAACGTCTGGGAATGGTGCTCCGATTTCTGGGGGACGCATTGGCCGGAGGGCCTTCTGCGCAATCCCCGAGGAGCAGCCTTCGGCGAGGACCGCGTGATCCGGGGCGGCTCGTTTCTTTGTCACGCTTCGTACTGCAACCGCTACCGCGTCGCAGCACGCACCCACATCAGCCCCGATTCGGCGACGAGCCATTGCGGGTTTCGCTGCGCCGCGGACTAAGGAGAGAAAAGTCCGCGGCACAACGATGCTACCAGATCCAGTCTACTTGCCGGCAGGCTGGTAAATTTGATCAAACACACCGCCGTCGGCGAAGTGCTCCTTCTGGGCCTTCTTCCAGCCGCCAAATTCACCGTCGATGGTCACGAGTTCCACCTTGGCAAACTTGTCGGCGTACTTCTTGAGGATCTCGGGATTCGACGGGCGGTAGAAGTTCCTTGCCGCGATTTCCTGTCCCTCGTCGCTGTAGAGATACTTGAGGTACTCCGTGGCGACTTCGCGCGTGCCCTTCTTGTCCACCACCTTGTCGACCACCGTCACGGGCGGCTCGGCGAGAATGCTGAGCGAGGGCGTCACGATCTCAAACTGGTCGGGCTTTTCCTTCAGCGAAAGATAGGCTTCGTTTTCCCAGGCGAGCAGCACGTCGCCGAGACCACGCTCGGTGAAGGTGATCGTCGAGCCACGAGCGCCGGAGTCGAGCACCGGGACGTGTTTGAAGAGCTCGGCAACGAAAGCCTTGGCTTTCTCCTGGTCCCCGCCGTTCTTCTTGAGAGCATCAGCCCAGGCTGCCAGGTAGTTCCAGCGTGCGCCGCCCGAGGTTTTCGGGTTTGGCGTGATGACTTCGATGCCGGGCTTCACCAGATCGCTCCAGTCCTTGATGCCCTTGGGGTTTCCCTTGCGGACGAGGAATACGATCGTCGACGTATATGGCGAGCTGTTGTTGGGCAGGCGCTTCTGCCAGTCTGCCGGGATCAGGTCGCCCTTGTCGTGCAGGGCGTCGATGTCGGCTGCCAGCGCGAGCGTGGCCACGTCGGCGTTGAGCCCATCAATGATGGCGCGAGCCTGCTTGCCCGAGCCGCCGTGGGACTGGTCGACCTTGACCGTGTCGCCAGTCTTGCCCTGCCAGTATTTGGCAAAGGCGGCATTGTATTGATCGTAAAGCTCGCGGGTCGGGTCATATGAGACGTTGAGCAGGTTGATATCCTTGGCGATGCCGGCGGAGATTCCCGCCGCGAGGGCGAGGATCGGGACCGCGAGGCGCAGGGCCTTGGCCGGAGAGGTGAGACGAATCTTCATGGTGTGATGAAGGTGTTTTTTTGTTGGTTTAGGTAATACCTAGAAGTTCACGCCCAACTGGAAGCCCAGCACGGTGGCGTTGGCGATGTTCCCGGTGGCTCCGGGACGGATGATGTATTGCAGGTCGGGCTGCACGTAGGCCCACTGGTTGATCTGGATGCGGTAGGAAAACTCCAGCACGCCCTCGTAGCTCTGGATCGGCTGGCCGCGGCTTTCATTGACGTCGGCTTTGACATCGCTGTAATCGCCGTAGGCAAAGGCCACGCCGAGCTGGTCATTGTCACGCGTCGGGATGAGGCCCTTGTAAGCGAGTCCCGTCTGGAAATAGAAGGGCACGTTCGCCTGGAATGCCGGAGCGACGTTGAACAAGCTGAAGAAGTACAAGCCCTGGTCGCTCAGCTTCGGCTTCTCCGCCTTGATCGGAGCCTTGAAGTCCTTGCCATCTGCCACGCTCTTGCCTTCCGATGGTCCCTTGCCGAGCAACGGCGCGGGAGCTTCCGGTGAAGGTTCGCGGAAGAGCTGCTGGTCAACCTGAAAGTACACCAGCGTGCGCTGGTCGTACGGCGTTCCGCGGAAGCCTGTATTCTCTACTCCCCAGTAGATGAAGCCCGCTGCGTATTTGCCCGGGAGCTTGGACGAGCCGATCTTCGGCGTGAAACCCGCCTCCGTCAGCCAGTACAGGCCGTTCAGCTCGGGATCAATCCGGTAACCGGCGAAGTTCAGGCCATGGTTGCTCGTGTTCGTCGCGTTGGGAATCGCGAGGTAGAGACCCGACTGGGCGTAGAACCAATCCGTCGGGCTGATCTTGCCGTAGCCGCCCCAGGCGCCATAGCTGCCGCCCCATGGGATGCCATTCGCGCTGATGCCCTTGCCAGACGTATAGGTGTTGTTCAGGAAGAACTTGCTCAGCGGCTGGTTGATGAAGATATCCGTGGGATTCTGCCATCCACCCGAGAGGGTGAGGAACTTCTTGATGCCAAAGAGTTCCGGCGTGGTGTAGGTCACGTACGCGTTCTGGAAACGCCAGAGACGACCGCCCTGGAAGGTGCTCGGGGCAAAGTTGCTGCTCGCGCCGACCCATTTGTTCACGCCTGCGCCGCCGCGGTAGCGGATGTCCGAGTAGAGCGAGAGACCCTCGAGAGCCTCCCATCCGGTCAGCTTGGCCACGTCGAGTGTGCCCTTGAATTTCCACTCGTCGTCGTAGCCGAAGCGCTGCTCCAGGCCGCCGTCGACGTTCCACAGGAAGTTGGCCTTCCACTCGCCCCCGAGTTTCAAGCCATGCTCCTCGAGCGTGTCTCGCACGCCGAACCAGTTGCCCGTGGCGTATTTCCCGTTCCACCACTCGGCCAGCAACGACTTGCTGTCGCTGATCGAGTTGTTGGAGGTGGAGATGACCGATTTGTTTTCGCTGGATTGCGCCAGGGCTTCACCAGATGTGAACCCTACCGCCGTGGTCGCGACCGCGATGGCCGCAGAGAGAGTTTGAATGCGTTTCATTGTTTTTAGGCATTCCCGAACTCCAGCGGTCTGGTCGTTGGAAAAGAAGTGGTCTTGGCGGCCTCCAGAGAACTGGTCGGCAAAAACGAAGATCTAGTCGATCAGGCGCGTACGCCTCGTCTGACGGATTTCCGTGACGCGGCGGTCGTGAACCACGATCTCAACCACGCCAAATTTGACCTCTCGCACGGCGGCGAGGATTTGCTTTTCGATTTCGCTCTGGGCCGTTTCCGCGAAGGCATCCGGCTTTGATGTCGGGTTGGTCGCGCTCATGGGTGCTCCGTCCGATTTGAGATTTGGTTGGTGGTCAGCATGTCTGCCGTGGTGGTGGGCAGAGATAAACAGGTTAATAACGACCAATCAAGTAGTGATTTGAGAAATATCACGCCTGAGGGATTTTTTTCGGATTTCGAACCTACTTCGTCTCCTCGCCCTCGGCGAAGAAGGCCTCGTTCATCTCACCCCGCTCGGCGGCGAGGGCGGCGACCTGCTGGCGGATCTCCGGGAACCTCCGCAGGAACTGGCGGAAGTCGTTCTGGTTGAGCGTGACGAACTTGCTGTAATCCAGCGCGATCACGTCGGCGGAGCGGGGCTTCCCCGAGAGCAGCGCCATCTCGCCAAAGTAATCTCCCGCCGTGAGCGGGATCTTGCGATCCGCCACCCGCACTTCCACCTCGCCGGAGGAGATGAAGTACACGTTGTCCGGCGCGTCGCCCGCGCGAATGATGCGGTCGCCCGGCTGCGCCGTCCTGGTCTCAAAGTGCAGCAGCAGTACCTCGCGCTGCTCCGGCGTGAGATTGCTGAAAAGCGGAAACCGCTCGGCCAGCTCCTCCGGGGTGAAGGTCTTGTGCGCCGCCGCTTTCTCCGCCGCGCGCACCCGGGCGTCCTCGAGCTCCTTTTGCAGGGCGAGGAAGCGGGTTTGGCGGGAGTCCTCAAAGCGCGCTTTCCACCGGGGATTCGCCCGTATCCACGCACAGGCGCGCTCCGTGACGGAAAACACCACCGGGTTCACCGTGATGGAGATCAGCGCGCCAGCCAGCACGAGGTTCATCCCTTCCTGGGTGAATATCCCGTGCGAGATTCCCAGGCTCGCCAGGATGAAGGAAAATTCGCCGATCTGCGCCAATGACGCCGAAACCGTCAGCGCCGTGCTGAGCGGATACCCCAGCACCATCACGATGCCTAGCGCGGCGAGGGATTTACCCACCAGGATCAAGGCTGCCACCGTGAGCACGAGCAGCGGTTTTTGCCACAGGATCGCCGGGTCAAACAACATGCCGACCGATACGAAGAACAATACGGCAAAGGCGTCCTGTAGAGGCAGGGAGTTCGTCGCCGCCTTGTGGCTCAGTTCCGATTCATTCAGCACCATGCCCGCAAAGAACGCCCCGAGCGCATACGACACGCCGAAAAGCTTGGCCGACCCAAAGGCCAGCCCGAGGGCGATGGCCAGTACCGCCAGCGTGAAAAGCTCGCGCGAACCCGTTCGCGCCACCTGCCGCAGCACCCACGGCATTACGCGCGGCCCGATCAGCAGCGCGATCACCACAAACGCCGCCACCTTGGCCAGCGTGATGCCCAGGGTGACGAAGATATTGCCGCCCGTCGCCGCGCCATGCCCGCCATCCTCGGCGACATGCCCCCCGATCACCCCGGCAAAGGCTGGCACCAGCACGAGCGCCAGCACCATGGCGAGATCCTCCACGATCAGCCAGCCCACCGCGATGCGGCCATTGGGCGTCGCCACGCCATTGCGCTCCTCCAGCGCCTTCAGCAGCACCACCGTGCTCGCCACGGAAAGGCACAGCCCCATGATCAGGCTCGGCCCCATCGCCCAGCCGAAGAGATGAAACACCCCCGCCGTCACTGCCGTCGCCAACACGATCTGCCCGATGGCCCCCGGCAGCGCGATTCGCCGCACCGCCATGAGATCCGCCAGGGAAAAGTGCAGACCGACCCCGAACATCAGCAGCATCACACCGATCTCCGCCAACTGGCTCGTCAACGCCGGATCCGCATCAAAGCCCGGCGTATTCGGCCCGACCAGCACCCCCGCCACCAGATACCCGACCAGCGGCGGCAGATTCAGCCGGTTCGCCAGAAACCCCAGCACAAACGCCAGCGCGAACCCTACCGAGATGGTGGAAATCAGGGAAACATCATGAGGCATGGCGCGTATTTACCCTTGCCCACGTCGCTGTGACCAGAAATACCGGCTGGCAGCGCCTTTATCGACCGCCCCAGCAGAGTACCGCCTCCGGGCCGCCTAAAAGTCTCGAATTCAGCCCGGAATTTGAGAAGATCCGGCGCGAATGGCAACGAACGCGCAAAACGCGGCTTCCCACGTCCACCGAATCACGTCCGGCCTTCTCCCTGAGGATGTCCTGGAGCAGCTCCGACCATCTCATGAGCCGCTCCCTCCTCGCGTTCCCGGCGCATCGCTGACCTCGACCGAGGCCATTCAACGCCGATGGGCGCTGCTTCACGGATCAGAATCCGCCCGGGCCGTGCTGTGGAATGGCGAGGACCTCGCGACCTATGCGGGCAATATCGAAAACGCAATCGGTGAGGTTCGTGTTCCGATCGCGATCGCCGGACCTCTGCGCGTTAATGGAAGCTTCGCTCATGGGGACTATTACGTACCGCTCGCTACCACGGAGGCAGCGCTGGTCGCTTCCTACACGCGAGGATGCCAGTTGCTGAGCGAGGCGGGGGGATGTTCTGCGTTGCTCTTGTCCGAGGGTGTCAGCCGGGTGCCCGGTTTCGTTTTCTCCAATCTGGTGGAGGTCGGGATCTTCGTGAATTGGCTGCTCTCGCAGAAGGAAATCTTCACGCAGGTGGCGGAGTCCACCACCAGTCACGGAAAATTGCTCGATATGCGCCTCACCGTGGAGGGGAATCATGTTTACGTCATCTTCGAGTACCACACCGCCGACGCCGCCGGGCAGAACATGGTGACCATCGCAACCCAGGCCGTCTGTGATTACATCGCAGAGCATTCGCCGGTGCGACCTCGCCATATCTTCGTCGAGGCCAATCTCTCCGGCGACAAGAAAGCCAGCGCCCAGTCTTTTCAGACAGTACGGGGTCGCAAGGTGGCTGCCGAGTGCCTCCTCCCTGCCGCCGCTTTGGAGAAGCGGCTGCATGCACCTGCCTCGGCGCTTGAGGAATACTGGCGGATGTCCGCCCTCGGCGGCGTGCTTAGCGGGACCATCGGGGTGCAGGGACACTTCGCCAACGGCCTCGCCGCTCTCTTTCTCGCCACCGGTCAGGACGTCGCCTGTGTCTCGGAGGCAGCGGTGGGCATCACCCGCTTCGAGGCGCAACCGGATGGCAGTCTCTATGCCGCGGTCACTTTGCCCAACGTCATTGTCGGCACCGTGGGCGGGGGCACGAAACTGCCCACACAGTCGGCTTGTCTCGAAATTCTCGGCTTGAAAGGGACGGGCCATGCGCGGGCTCTGGCCGAGGTGGCCGCCGCCCTGGCGCTCGCGGGCGAGCTGTCCATCATCGGAGCGCTGGCCGCCGGGCATTTCACCCGGGCTCACCGCAAGTTGGCTCGTAACGACTGATCCGATGAGCGAGCAACCGCGAGGCGCCCGCCGCTGGTGGATTTATCAAAAGGAGCGATTTCCCCTGCTTGCCCACGGGCCGCTGATCCTGGCGTTCAGCCTTTGCGCTCTCTGTTTCTCCTCGCTCTTGCGTGGCGCCGATCACTTTCCTGCCGTCCCGGCGATCCTGGTGGCGTTCTTTTCCTCCCTGATTTCCTTCCTTCACCTGCGGCTGGCCGACGAGTTCAAGGACTATGAGGAGGATGCTCGCTATCGTCCCTATCGAGCTGTTCCGCGCGGACTGGTGTCTCTCAGGGAACTGGGGATTCTCTGGGCGGTAACCGGTTTGATCCAGGTCGCGCTTGCCGCCGCGCTCAATATCCGCCTCATCCCACTGCTTCTCATCACCTGGCTCTATCTCGGGCTGATGAGCAGGGAGTTCTTCTGCAAGGCCTGGCTGAAAGCTCATCCCTTCACCTACATGTGGACGCACATGTTCATCATGCCGCTGATCGATTTCTATGCGACGGCATGCGACTGGCTGATGGTCTCCGATCGTCCTCCGCAGGGGCTGATGTGGTTTGTCGTGGTGAGCTTTCTCAATGGATTCATCATCGAAATCGGCCGCAAGATCCGCGCACCCCACGATGAGGAGCATGGGGTGGAAACCTACTCGTTTCTCTGGGGCCGGGTCGGGGCGGTGGGAGCGTGGTTGCTGGCCATGGGGCTGACGTATTCCTTCGCCGTCGTTGCCGCGCTCCGCATTCACTTCATGCCCCCGGTGGCTTTGTTGCTCGGGCTCGTGCTGGCTGTCGCTATTTTCACAGGACTGTGCTTTCTGCGGCAACCACGGAGCGGCAAGGCATTCGAAACATTGTCGGGGATATGGACGCTCTGCTTGTATCTGATGCTCGGCGTGATCCCCCTCCTGTGGAAACTCCTAGCCTAATGCTGATCTCCTCCTGGCGCGATGCGGACTTTTCCCACCATCCGGTGGGCGGCAAGGCGCGCGCCCTGGGCGCTCTGACCCAGGCGGGCTTCCCGGTGCCGGAGTGGACCATCGTCCTCCCTGCCGCCTGGGAGGCCAATGCCAATGACCTCCGTCTCGGACTGGAGACCTTTCTCTCCTCAACGCCGGGCCCATGGGCCGTGCGGTCCTCTGCCGTCGATGAGGACGGGCAGGTGCATTCTTTCGCGGGCCAGTTGGAGAGCTTTCTCAATGTCGCGAGGGAGGATGTCCTGGAAAAAATCCAGGCGGTGTGGGGGTCCGGCTTCAGCGAGCGCATCATTGCCTATCGTACTCAGGCCGGGCTCTCGCTGCCGCCGCCGCTGCCAGCGGTGATCGTACAGCAGATGGTCTCGGCCGAAGCTGCCGGGGTGGCCTTCAGCGCGGATCCTGTATCCGGACGCCGGGGCGTCGCGGTGGTCGCTGCCGTACGCGGGTTGGGGGAGGCGCTCGTTTCCGGGGAAGCCACGGGCGACAGCTTTCATGTGGATCGCGGTCGCCGCATCGTGGAACGCGCAATAGTCAACGCATCCCAGCCGGTGATCGCGGATGTCCGCGTCCTCGAAATCGCCGATCTCGTGCGGCGCTCCGAGCGGTACTTCGGCCTTCCTCAGGATATTGAATGGGCCGTGTCAGGCTCTCGCCTGTACCTCCTTCAGTCGCGCCCGATCACCTCGCTAACAGGGAAGGTTGATCCGGACGGATTGTGGCAACTATGGGACAATAGCAATATCGCCGAGAGCTACAGTGGCGTGACCACGCCGCTCACCTTTAGCTTCGCCCGGCACGTGTACGAGGAGGTCTATCGGCAGTTCGTCAAGATCCTCCGCGTCCCTCTTTGGCGCATCGAAGCCAATCGCGATGTCTTTGGCCGTATGCTCGGCCTCGTCCGGGGTCGCGTATTTTATAATCTCCTGAGCTGGTATCGCGTCCTCGCCATGCTCCCTGGCTTTGCGGTGAATCGCCGTTTCATGGAGCAGATGATGGGAGTGAAGGAACCGCTGCCCGACCACGCCGTCGCGGGAATCATCGGGAAGGCCCGCCAGACGCGGTTCTCGGACTACTCGGAAATCGCGGGAACGATCCTCGGCCTCCTGGGGAATCACCTGCTCCTCTCGGGAAAGATCACCCGATTTTACCAGCGCCTCGATGAAGCCCTGGCCCTCGGCGACATCGCCCTGGAAGAAATGCGTCCGGATGAGCTGGCTGCCGCCTATCGCCGTTTGCAAAACCAGCTCCTGACCCGATGGGATGCTCCGCTGATCAATGACTTCTTCGCGATGGTCTATTTCGGCGTCTCGCGCAAGCTCGTGGACAAGTGGTGCGGCGATCCCGATGGCACGCTGCAAAACGATCTCATCGCCTGTCAGGGCGGTATCATCAGCGCCGAACCCGCCCGCCGCATGATGCACCTCGCCGAGATGGCCCGCGCGGATGCCAGCCTCCGCACCGCGCTTGCATCTGGCTCGCTGGCTGAGATCGAGCAGATCATGCCGCCCGCGTTCCGCTCGGAGTATCACGCCTATCTGGAGAAGTTCGGTGATCGCTGCCTGGAGGAGCTCAAGCTCGAGAGCGCCACCCTTCACGACGACCCATTGCTTTTGCTGCGTTCGGTCGCGCGACTGGCGGAGCGCGACGCCCTGCCTGTTTCGCGCTCGGCCGACCTCGCCGCCTCCGCGACCCAGCGGGTGGATGTCGCCCTGCGTGGAAGGCGGTTTCGACGATGGCTCTTCGATTTTGTCATTGGCCAGACCCGTGATCGTGTGCGCGATCGGGAGAATCTTCGTTTTGAGCGAACCCGCGTTTTTGGCCGGGTGCGCCGCATCTTTGTTGAGCTCGGCAAACGCCTGCACGCCCTGGGTGTTTTGGAGGATGCGCGCGATATCTTTTACCTGGAGGCTGAGGAGTCGATAGGCTTCGTCGAGGGAACGGCGGTGACGACAAATCTCCGCGAGCTCGCCCGGCTGCGGAAAGAGGAATTTGCCGGATTTGACACCGACCCGCCATCGGATCGCTTTGAGACCCTCGGCGTGGTTTATGTCGGCAACGCCTTTCAGGCCGCGCGGGCTTCCGTATTGGCGACCGGTGATGAACGCAAGGGCATCGGATGCTGCCCCGGCGTGGTACGCGGCCGGGCTCGGGTGATTCTCGATCCCCGCCACGCGATCATTCATCCCGGGGAAATTCTCGTTGCTCCGCGCACGGACCCCGGCTGGATCATGCTCTTTCCCGCCGCCTCCGGCCTCCTGGTCGAGCATGGCAGCCTCCTCTCGCACTCTGCCATCGTGGCCCGGGAAATGGGAATGCCCGCCGTCGTCTCGATCCCGGGTCTGACCGCCTGGCTCAAGACGGGCGACGAGGTGGAACTGGACGGCAGCACGGGACGAATCATCCGCGTCGCGGCCTCGGAGGTGTCTCATGCCGAGTGAAGCCGCGGCTCATGCCGATTTTGCGACGATCCTTCGATACGCCCAGGTCTGGGAGGATGCCGATATCCTGATGGAGGGGCTCGACATTCAGCCAGATGACATCTGCCTTTCCATTGCCTCCGCCGGGGACAATGCCCTGGCCATGCTGGCGAAAGGGCCGCGCAAAGTCGTCGCCATCGATCTGAACCCCTCCCAGCTCGCCTGCCTGGAACTCCGCGTCGCAGCCTTTCGTCACCTCGAGCGCAACGACGTTCTCGCGCTGATCGGATCGATGGCCGACGGAGCGCGAAGGCCGCGACTCTACGCGGAGGTTCGCGGTTCCCTTTCGGAAACTGCACGCGCCTTTTGGGATGCACGTCCCGAGTGGATCGCTCGCGGCATTGGCCACGCGGGCAAGTTTGAGAATTACTTCCGTCTTTTTCGGGAGCGGATCATGCCCTTGGTACACTCGCGCCAGACCATTGATGCACTGCTGCTGCCACGAGACATCGAGGCTCGCCGGACGTTCTATTCACATCGGTGGGACACCTGGCGCTGGCGGGTGCTTTTCCACGTCTTTTTTTCCCGCGCCATGATGGGCGCCCTGGGGCGCGATCCCAGCTTCTTTCGGTATGTCGAGGGGAGCGTGGCGGAGAAAATCCTCGCCCGCACCCGGCATGCCCTCACGGAGCTGGCCCCGGCGGAGAATCCCTATCTGCAATGGATTCTCACGGGCCGGCACGGTTCCTCCCTGCCGTATTACCTGCGGGAGGAAAATTTCGAATCCATCCGTCAAAATCTCGACCGCTTGGAGTGGCATCGCGGCCCGCTCGAGGATTTTCTAGGCGGCCATCCTGTGGGCACATTCAGCAAGTTCAACCTGAGCGACATCTTTGAGTATCTCTCGGAAGAAACCAGCGATGGCATCTTTCGACTCCTGGCCGACTTTGCCCGGCCCGGAGGGCGGCTTGCCTACTGGAACATGCTTGCCCCACGCCAGCCTCCTGCCTCACTGGCAGGCCGGGTCACGGCGTTGAATGACCTTTCCTCCCGCCTGCATGCTCAGGACAAGGCCTTCTTCTATAGTGCGTTTCACGTGGAGGAGTTTCGATGAACCCCTGGCTCGGCATCCTCGCCGTTCTTGCCGCCCTGGGATTGCTCATGGGTGTGGTCCGGTGTTTTCAATCCCGCCTCAGCGCGGAGCTTTCCCGCAAGGCGGTCCACATCGGCATGGGGTTTGTCTGCCTTTCTTTCCCGTGGCTTTTTCGTGAAGGGTGGCCGGTCGTCCTGCTCGCCATCCTCGCGGTGGCGGGTCTCGGAGCAGTACGGCTCCTCCCGCTGTTGCGCCGACAGATTGGCGGCGTGCTCGGCGGGGTGGAGCGCCACTCGCTGGGAGAAATCTACTTCCCGATCGCGGTGGCCGTCGTCTTCCTGCTCGCGGGTGGCAATACTCTTCTTTACATCATTCCGGTATTGACTCTCACCCTGGCGGATTCTGTCGGAGCGCTCATTGGCATGCGGTATGGCCATGCCCGCTATTGCACGGACGAGGGCTTCAAGAGCGCGGAGGGTTCGGTGGCCTTTTTCACCGCCGCCTTTCTGAGCTGCCATATCCCGCTTCTGCTTTTTAGCAGTACGGGACGGGCGGAGACATTGCTCATCGGCCTGACCGCAGGGTTTGTCGTGATGCTCCTCGAGGCCATCGCCTGGCGGGGCCAGGACAACCTGATCATCCCGATCGGGATGTATTTTCTGCTCAGCTTCTACCTCCCGCTGAACGAATGGCAGCTCCTCGGCCGGTTTCTTCTCATCCTGGCGCTCGTGGTTCTCGTTATGCTGGTGCGAAATCGCACGACCCTCAGCGACAGCGCGATCCTTGCCGGTGCGTTGTCGGGATACGCCGTGTGGGCATTTGGCGGGCGCTTCTGGATATTTCCTCCATTGCTCCTCTTTGTCATTTACGTCTGGCTGCCATCTTTCCCCAAGTCCGACCGCCCCGTGCAAAATCTCCATGCGGTCACCCGCGTCATGGCGGGCGGTCTGCTCTGGGTTGGGCTGTCGCATGTCTATGACCGTGATTTTCTGTTGCCGTACTTGCTCTGCATGGCTGCGCATACCGGCAATATCATCACCGCCAGGCTGCGAATCGTTCGCGAGCATCTATCGATGAGAAAGATCGCCGTCATCGCCTTTCTGATTGCCTCGGCGGCATTTCTTCTCCTCGGCTCTGGCGGCGTGGTATTGGGGGTTCTTTCGTTCCGCAGCCTGTTCTGGCTCCCTGTGGCCGTCGCCGTCTCGATTGCTCTCTTTATCCCTTCGTGGCCGCCCGAGCATCGCAGCGATCAGCGGCTGCAGATCTGGCTTTCCGAGACCGGCATTGCCATCCTTGTCTCCTGCCTCGGCCTGCTCCCTTGATTTCGCATGAACTTCCTCTCCTTCTCCCAGAATCAGGCACCGCCGGGTTTTGATCCTCGGCTTCTGGTGTCCCGGCAGGTCGATGAACATCTCTCCGATGAGAGCGGGAAAAATCACTGCTCGCTCTGGTGGTCGGTTGTCCCGGGCATGCCCGGCGAGCGCCCTGGCGTGATCGGCCACTTTGCCGCGAGCAATCTGGATGAAGCCCTGCCTCTCCTCGAGGCTGCCCTCGGACGTCTGCGCGCCGCCGGATGCACCATCGCCCTCGGGCCGATGGATGGAAACACCTGGCGCCGTTACCGTGTGCTCACCGAACGCGGTGAGGAACCGCCATTTTTCATGGAGCCGGATAACCCCGTTTGGTGGGGCGATGCGTTTCGTCTCACCGGCTTTTCCTCCCTCGCCACCTATACGTCATCTCTTGTCGACGATCTTTCGCGTCGCGACCCCCGGGCGGAGCGGGCTCGCGCTCGACTGGAGGGTGAGGGAATTCACATCAGGAATCTCAATGCTGATCATTTCGAGGGCGACCTGCGGCGCATCTACGCCGTATCGGTCGAGAGCTTTACGGGGAATTTTCTCTACACCCCGATTCCGGAATCCGCGTTCATCGCGCAATATCTCCCGTATCAGGACAATATCCGGCCTGAGTTCGTCTACATCGCCGAGGACCAGGGTGAACCTGTCGGCTATCTCTTTGCCATTCCCGACTACGCCGAGGCTCAGCGCGGCCTTCCCGTTCGTACGCTTATCGGCAAGACGCTGGCCAGCATTCCCGGGCGTCGCTATGGAGGCCTCGGCGTCGTCCTCACCGACCTGCTGCACCAGCGGGCGCGGAGCGCGGGATTCAGCCGCGTCATTCACGCCCTGCAATACGAGGGTAACAGCGTGCGCAACATGAGCGAGTTCTTCGGTCGTGTCATGCGACGTTACACGCTCTACTTGCGCCGCCTTTCATGAGCACGATCCCGGAAATCCTGCGTGAAAATGCGGCGAGGTGGCCGGATCGTGAGGCCATCGTCGCTACTCGCGCCGGGCGGGATGTCGCCGTCACGTTTTCCGATCTGGAGCGCCGGGCTGACCTGTTTGCGAGTAAACTCCACGACAGCGGCATCCATCCCGGAGATCCGGTTCTGGTGTTCGTTCCCATGTCGGTCGAACTCTACACGGCGCTTCTCGGGATCTTTCGTCTCGGAGCCATCGCCGTATTTCTCGATCCCTCCGCAGGGATCAAGCACATCAACGCCTGTTGCGATCGCCTGCCTCCGCGAGCCCTCATCAGCGTTCTTCCTCTGCGCCTGATCCGGCCGTTTGTCACGGGTCTCCGGCGCATCCCTCGTGTCTTTGCCCCGCCGTCGGCGCTTGCCGGGGCCCCTGAAAGCCTGCCTCCCATGCCCGGCCCCGACGATGCAGCCTTGATCACCTTCACCAGCGGCAGCACCGGGCAGCCCAAGGCTGGTGTGCGAACTCATCGCTTTCTCATCGCTCAACACACGGCGCTGAAGGACTCCATCCGTCTCGAGGAGGGCGAGCGCGATCTCACCACGCTTCCCGTCTTTGTCCTCGCTAATCTCGCCTCGGGCATCACCAGCATCCTCCCCGATGCAAAAATCAGTCGCCCGGGATCAGTCGATTCCGCTCGGATCGCCTGCCAGGTTGCGCGGCTTCGACCGACACGCACCGGCGGCTCTCCTGCCTTTTATCAACGTCTGCTCGCGCAGCCGGACTCACTGTCTGGATTTCGCAAGATTTACACCGGCGGTGCTCCTGTCTTTCCCGCCTTTCTTCAAGAGCTTCAGGACGCTGCTCCGCAGGCGGATGTCGTCGCCGTTTATGGTTCCACCGAAGCCGAACCCATCGCGCATATCTGCTGGAAAGAGATTGCCCCCGCAGACTGGGACGCGATGCGGTCCGGGCGAGGCTTGCTCGCCGGGCGTCCCATACCCGAGATCCATCTCCGCGTGATTCCGGACCAGTGGGGAAAACCGGCAGTCGATTTCACTCCCCAGCTTTCCGGTCACATCGGCGAGATCATTGTGACCGGAGATCACGTACTCAAGGGCTATCTCCATGGACAGGGTGACTCGGAAACCAAGATTAGAATCGGTGGCGAGATCTGGCATCGGACGGGAGATGCCGGTTATTTTGACGAGACTGAGCGTCTCTGGCTGGTGGGGAGATGCTCTGCTCGAATCAGCGATGCTCTTGGCACCCTGTATCCGTTTACAGTGGAATGCGTCGCCATGGCATTTCCTGCTATTGTGCGGGCGGCATTTATCAGTTCCCATGAAAAAAGGATCCTTGTGATTGAGCCGAGGTCAACTTTCCGGCAGTCTGATGAACTCAAGACCGCCTGTGCCTGGGCGTGCATCTCCCGCATTCACGAGGTTTCGGAGATCCCTGTCGATGCTCGGCATAATGCCAAAATTGACTACCCAAAGCTCAAGCTGCTTATGGAAAAAATCTGAGACTCCGAACGATAACCATCTTTAGGATTGGCGACCGGTTTTTCTTGGTGAAACGGATTCTTGATCAACAGGAGACGCTGTTACGGACGTGGATCTGGAGGAAGCCGTTGCTTGAACGAAATTCGTCCACGAAATTGGCGTGCAAACACCTTTGTTGCCTCCTGCTCTTTGCTCTCTTGCGGATGCGGTATCTCTTAAATCGAAAACGATCTAAATGTGCCAGAGCAGGGCGAGGATGACCTCGAAGACGATGAGCAGGACGATGGCGATTTCGAGCCATTCCGCGCGCTTGCCCGAGGCCTCGTCAAAGAGCGCGGTGTACGTGTCCTTGATGATCGAGAGCTTGCGATCCACCGCGGCGCTCACCGGCTTTACCCGGAAGGAATCGACCGCCATCGTGTACACGCGGGCGAGATAGACATCCTCGGTGACCTGGAGGGCATTGTCGACGCGCTCGGTGAGTTCCGTCACCTCGGCCACGAGGGTGTAGAGCTTGCGGGCGAGCTGGGAAAACTTCCGCGCCGACAGGATGCTCGTGGCGCGCTGGGTTTCCTCCACAAGGTCGTACATGCGGGGGAGCTCATCATCGAGCAGTTCGTCGTAGTAGCGAAACTCCAGCAACTGCGCATTCGCCATCTCCAGCACCTCGACCACATCGGAATCTCCCCGCGGTTCGCAGACAAACGCCCGGTCCCAGGTGAGAACCACCAAGTCGTCCTCAAAGTAAGACCCCTTGTAGCGCAGCAGGTCCTTTTTTGCTCCTTCGGAGAGAGGGCGGTTTTCTCCGGAGAGGAGGGGAATCAGCTCGGGCCGCTCCGGAAGCGATGCGACCTCGACCGGACTGTCCCACTCCTGCACGATGGCGAGCAGGTACTCCTCCTGCAAATCGGAGTCGAAGGGCCGGATAATTGCCGGGGCGACAGGCGCACGCACCTTGTCCAGCAGCGAACGCCAGATCTCATGCTCCCCGCATCCCATCTCGCGATCGAGCGCGTTGATCAGCGCCACGTACCCATCCCACGGCGAGTCTTTGACCGGGACCCGCAAAGAAAGGGCGATGACCCCAAAATCGTAAAGCCGCGCCACCGCATTTGCGCGGATCGTTTCCTTCTCCACCGCAAACTCGACCGGCCCGAGGCTGAGGAGCACCGGCGGCACGTCGAAGGCGACCGCCTTGGCCGGCGTGTTGGCCAGTTTGGTTCGGCTGGCTTTTTCCCCGCTGCGGTCGGCCCAAAGGCCCTCCACCTTCGCGAGATCAATGGAGAAACTGACCTGATAAAGCCGCTGGATGATGACCTCGCCGACTTTGACTTGGACGCTTGTTGCTGGTGCTTCTACCATCCAGACCCGATTTCTTTAGAAATTTATCCCTTCGGTCAACGCCTTTCGTTTTCACCGCAGGTGACAATCCGGTAACGAAGGGAGCCGATGTCGTCCTTTTCGCCGGAACTGACACCCGCTGATGAGATATTGGTCGATCAGGCCCGTCGAGGCGATCTTCGCGCTCTGGATACCCTCCTGCGCCGCCATCAGGCATGGGTTTTCAATCTTGCTCTCCGCATGGTGTGGCGGCGCGATCTGGCGGAGGATGCGACGCAGGAGATCCTTATTAAGGCGACGACGCATCTGGCCGCCTTCGAGGGGCGCTGCCGCTTCTCCATCTGGCTCTATCGCATAGCTGCCAATCATCTTCTCAACGTCCGACACTCCGAGATGGAGGAGCGAAAAATGACCTTTCGCGACATGGGCCAGTCGCTCGATGAGTGTCTGGATATGGAACTCGCCGATCCGCGCAGCCTGCCGATTGAGACCGGACTCCTCGTCGAGGAGGCGAAACTGGGCTGCATCACGGCCATGCTCATGTGCCTCGATCGCTCGCAACGGCTGGCCTTCATCCTGGGTGAGATCTTAGGAGTGCCCAGCGAGGTGGGGGGCGAGGTCATGGAAATCTCGCGGGAGAATTTCCGCCAGCTCCTCTCCCGCGCCCGGCACGATCTTTATCAGTTCATGAACGAAAAGTGCGGGCTCGTGAATGAAGCGAATCCCTGTCGGTGCACGAAGAAGGCGGCAGCCTTCATGAAGCAAGGCTGGCTCGACCCGGACAACCGGCAGTTCACTGACATGCGCATGGCCTCCGTCCGGGAGGTCGCTCCAGATCGGCTGGCGGAGCTTTGCGAGATCGACCGTGCGCATGCCGAGATTTATCGAGAGGCTCCCTTTTGCGAACCCCGCGAAGGAGCGAGCCGCCTGCGGGAGATACTCGCCCGGTCGCACTTTTCCTGAAAATCTTTCATCCTTCTGTCACAGGCGGCCCGCAAATCGGTCAGACCGCTGTGTATGAACACAGAAGTCATTTCCCGCGTCTCGAAGGCAACCCTCGCCGGAGAGGTTGCGTTCCCCGAGTTCGTGCAGCTCCTCCTCGCCGCGGGCGTGGAGTATTATCACATCGACTACCTGAGTGGCCGGAAGCGGTTTTACGGCGCTGGCGACGAAGTGGTGGAAACCGCGATCACCTTTGAAAACCTCCCGCCGGTCGCGGCGGAGTTCAACCAGCCTGCCGTGAAGGCGGCAATCGTGGACAGCCAGCTCCATGGCCAGAAATACCGCGCCTTTACCCGGCGCGCCATGGAGGCCGGAGTGATGGGCTACTACGCCTTCCTGACCGGGGGCTGCGTGACGTACTTCGGGCGTCTCGGCTGCCAGCATACGGAGTGGTTTCCGGGTCGCGGCCCCGAGGCGGAAAAATCGGAGTAAAGGAGTCCTCGCGCCTTGGGTGAGTCAGGCGATTTCCACCGCTCCGACGCTCAAGGCGTTTTCCCTCAGGGCGTCGACTAGAGGGCTTTCGGCGGAGACCCTCGCCAGTGCGATGCCGCAGCGCCGGGTGGCATCCTGCCAGAGCGCGAAGTGGTTTGCGTAGGTCGCCCGATACTGGCGCAAATCGTCTTGGGAAAACTGGAAATCGCGCCGGGCCGTCGACTCGCAATCGGCGAGTTCGGTGTTTCCCTGCCAGTCCGGATCAGACTCCGCTGTGCAGTGCGGCGCAAAGATGATGCCTCTCCCGTTTCCCGCCGCCAGCGCAGGGCAGATCGCCTCCGGATTCGCGGCAAAGAGCAGGTCGCTGATCACGATCCGCAGAGATGCCGCCCGCCAGGGGATCAGCTCAAATCTCGGCACGCTCTCCACCTCCCCGGCGATGGCGATCTGATGCAGGGCGAGGGAATTTTCCAGTGGAGTCGTCGTTGCTCCAGCCAGCGTGAAGACATGGAGCGAGCTGGCCGAGCGCTGAACGGTCTCCAGGCAAAAGGCTGCGAGTTCCAGGCTGCGGCGGGCTTTCACCGCGTCGAGCGCCATCGAGGGAGAGCAATCGATCACCAAGTCCACGAGAGGGCGCACCTCCTCGCGGTAGAGCTTCATCGTGTAGTGGCCGCTCCGTGCGTAGGCCTGCCAGTCGATGTGGCGGGGATCGTCGCCCGGCATGTAAGGGCGGTGGTCCTGAAAGTCGATCGAGCTTCCCGCCGCCGACCCGGAGACCTGGCCCGAGGTGCGGCGCAGTCCGCGTGTGATCGGGATGACCAGGCGGTCCGCCGCAGCGCGAGCCGAGGCTGCGGCAGCCTCCGCGTCGGGCACCAAAGAAAAAAGCGAAGCACCCGTGGATGGCACAGGTGCTTCGCTCATGAAGGGACTTAAGCGGGAGTTACAGCGTCTTGCAGAACTCCTCGATACGGTCGAGGCCGGTCTTGATGACGTCGAGGCTCGTCGCATAGCTCAGGCGGACGGTGCGGTCGTCGCCAAAGGCGATGCCGGGCACCACGGCCACGTTGGCTTTGCTGAGCAGACGGTCGGCGAAGTTCTGCGACTTCAAGCCGAGGCCGCTGATGTTGGCGAGCACGTAGAACGCGCCGAGCGGCTTCACTGCCGTTACGCCCGGGATCGAGGAAAGACGCTCGTACATGTACTGACGACGGATATCGAACTCCTCGCGCATGTCTGTCACGCACTGCTGGTCGCCCTTGAGAGCGGCGAGAGCGCCCTTCTGGGCGAAGGAGCAGGGGTTCGACGTGCTGTGGCTCTGCATCGAGTCGATGGCGCGGGCGATCGGCTCGGGAGCGCCGAGGTAGCCTAGACGCCATCCGGTCATCGCGTAGGCCTTGCTGAAGCCGTTCACCGTGATGGTCAGGTCGTAGGCTTCCGGCGTGAGCGAGGCGATGCTGACATGCTCGGCACCTTCATAGGTGAGCTTCTCGTAAATTTCGTCGGAGAGGATGTAGATGTCTTCCTCGGCGGCCACCTCGGAGATGGCGCGGAGTTCCTCGCGGCTGTAGATCGAACCCGTCGGGTTGCCCGGCGAGTTGATGATGATCATCTTTGTGCGCGGGGTCATGGCCTCTTCGAACTGCTCGGCTGTGATCTTCCACTGATTTTCCTCGGTGGTCTGCACGATGACCGGCTCGGCACCAGCAAGGCGCACCATCTCGGGATAGCTCAGCCAGAAGGGAGCCGGGATGATGACTTCGTCGCCCGGATTGCAAACCGCTGCGATCGCGTTGAAGCAGGACTGCTTCGCGCCATTGCTCACGATGATCTGGCTCGGCTTGTATTCCAGGCCGTTGTCCGCCGCGAACTTCTCGGAGATCGCCTGGCGGAGTTCCGGCGTGCCGGAGCTCGGGGTGTACTTCGTGAAGCCGTTCTGAATCGCCTCGATGCAGGCCGCCTTGATGTGCTCGGGCGTGTCCATGTCGGGCTCGCCGGCACCGAAGCCGCAGACGTCAACGCCTTCCGCTTTCAAGGCCTTGGCTTTGCTATCGATCGCGAGGGTGAGAGATGGGGTGAGTTCTTTGACGCGGGTTGCGAGTTCCATGGTTTTTGAGAGGTAGTCTAGGAGAGGTACGAATCGATGAGAGGTTTCAGAGTATTCTCGTTTATCTCGATGATGTCCATTTCGCGACGCGCATTTTCGGCGGAATCCGAGGCATGCGCCGCATTGATCATCACAGTTTGGCCAAATTCCCGCCGGATCGTGCCCGAAGGGGCCTTCGACGGGTCGGTCGGCCCGAGAACTTCACGAATCTTCCGCACGGCGTCGACCCCCTGGTAGATCAGGGCCACGCACTTTTCCGTGCCAGGCTGGTTGCGCTTTTCCCCGGTACAGTGCGACGGGCGGGAGCCTGCCATGAACTGCACGATGGACTCCCAGTGGGAGCGGCCTGCGATGGGGCCGATGAGCTCGCCGAGTTCGGTCTCGGTCTTTTCGTCGATCGGGATGCCAAACTCCTCCTCGATGGCGAGGCGGGCGCGCTTGGCGCTGGGTTCGCGGAACTTATCCTGCAGCACGTCCAGCACCGGGCCGTAGAATTTCTCGGCCTGGGCGACGCTCATGTAATGCACCTTGAAGCCGACGATGTAGAGGCCGGTGCGGGAAAAAAGATCGATCACGCCGCCGGGACGGGCGTTGGGGAAGCGGAAATTGTCGGGCTTGATCAGGACGAGCGTCGTCTCGACATTCTCGCCGGCGGGGAAGGGCACCGAGTCCACGAGGATGCCGCCATCCGTGTCGGAGTACTTGGCAAAAATCTCCAGATGCCTGCGGGCGGAGGCGTCGTCGGGTGCGGCCAGCACGCCGGGCTCGAAGTAAACGACCCTGCCATCCTCGACCAGGCAGTCGCCGTAGGTGTCGCGAATGGTTTCGCCGCTGGTGCGCTCCTGCATGATGTGACCGACCACGGAGCGGGTCTTGATCACGGCATCCTCACCGCGCAGGACGAGGAGCAGGGCGCGCTGGCGTACGCCGTGCTGGTCGGCGGCGAGGTTTTTCAGGATGTAATCGCGGATCAACTCCTGCGTCTGGCGGTGGCGGACGTTGTCCGTCTCGGAGACGCTGGCCTCGGCGAACTCCTTGATAAACTCCTCGCTCGGAGCAAACAGGCGACCGGAAACGAGCTCCAGGCCCGACCGCGAAAGCAGTCGGCCCACAATGCCTCCCGTCCGGGATTTCCGGAGCGAGTAGGGCGTGATCAGTACATAGGAAAGCTCGTCGGCCATGGAAAAGGTATGCCGCCCAGACGAGCGGGGCCGGTCTTAAGCGGGTCGGGCAGGTTATCGGCGGTAGCGGGAGGGGTCAACTGGCTTTTCGCTAAAACCGCCCGGAAAAATGCCCCTTTCCGGTACTTGCGGGGGTGGCGGGACCGGGATAGAGGGTAGGGAGTGATCCGCAGAGCGTACGACTGGATGGTTTCGCAATGGCACTGGCCCTACGCTGCGGCGTTCGCGGGCGTCATCCTCCTGCTCTTCATCCCTTTGCTGTTTTCCATCGATCCGGCGGAGGCGGTCATCGCCAGCATCATCTTTGCCCAGTTGCCGCTCTACATGATCCACCAGTGGGAGGAGCATCATGGGGACCGTTTCCGCCTGTGGGTGAACGACCATGTCGGCAAGGGCCGCGAGGTGCTCTCCCGCCCCGCTACCTTTGTCATCAACTCAGCGGGCGTCTGGGGAGTGGACTTCCTTGCCTTCTATCTGGCCGTCTACGTCGATGCGGGCTGGGGGCTGATCGCTCTCTACCTGCCTGCCGTGAACGCCGTGGGGCATATTATTCCTGCCGTGGTCACCCGCCGGTATAACCCCGGCCTGTGGTCGGCGGTCTTTGGGTTTCTCCCCTTGAGCTGGGGCGGCATCGTTTATCTGTCGCGGGCGCTGGAACCCACGTTTTTCATGCAGGCGGTGAGCCTGGGGGCGGCGATCGCGGTGCACGTCGCGATCCTCGGCTATGTCCAGCAGCGTCTGCACGCGCTCTCGGGCAACTCCTGAATCAGCCTCGCAGCGCCTCGATGATCTCCACCGTCCGCCGGGTCGCTCCGCGATGCTGGGCGAGACATTCCGCGCCGCGCCGGGCCATGGTGGAGGCCATTTGCGGATTTTTCAGGCAATCGCTGATGGCTTTTTCCAGTTCGCCCTCATCGGTCACACGGATGGCGGCCTGGGAGCGCACGAGCTGGTCGCAGAGAGTGGCAAAGTTCTGCATGTTCCCGCCGAAGATCACCGGCTTTCCGGCAGCCAGGGCCTCGACGGGATTCTGCCCTCCCTTGGCGGTGAGGCTTTTGCCGATGAAGACCACGGAGGCGACGGGGTAGACGTCGCGGAGTTCCCCTGTGGTGTTGATGATAAGTGCTTCGGGATTGGCCGGAGCGTTCGTCTCGCCCGAGCGCAGAGTCGCACGCAGGCCGATCTTTTCCAACTCCTCCTTCACCTGCCGCCCTCTCTCGGCATGGCGCGGGACGCAGACGTAGAAAAGCGTGGGAAATTCCGTGCGCAGCCGGAGGTAAATCCCGCCCAGGATCGCCTCCTCCCCGGAGTGGGTGCTGGCGGCGAGGAGGATCGGTGCTCCGGCGGGCACGCCGAGCTCTGCGAGGATGGCGGAAAAGTCACGTCCCGGGGTGCGGGATTGCGCGGCATCGTCAAATTTTACGCTCCCGGTGAGGCGGATGCGCTCTTCCGCGACGCCGAGGGATTTCCAGCGCTCGGCGTCGGCCTCCTCCTGGACGCACAGGACATCGAGCTGGTTGAAGAGCGGCGCGGTGAGAAACTTGACCATCCGGTACCGCGACTCCGACCGCGGGGAGAGGCGTGCATTTGCGAGGACCAGCTTGGCTCCCTGTGCCTTGGCCTCGGCGGTGAGGTTGGGCCAGACCTCGGCCTCCACCAGGATCATCATCTTCGGGCGTACGATGCGCATGGCGCGCCTGGCGACCAGGATGAAGTCGATCGGATTGTAAATCGGCTCCAGCCATTCCGTACGGCGGCGGCTGGCGAGACGGAATCCGGTCGACGTCGTGGTCGAGAGCACGATGCGCAGCGACGGGTCGCTCTTCTTCATCTCGCCGATGAGCTTCAGCGCGATGAGCACCTCGCCCACGCTCACGGCGTGCACCCACACATTGTTGTCGCGCCTGAGCTTGTTCAGGACGCGGGGCGAGTAGATGGCAAACCGCTGGCCAAATTTGTGGCGGTATTTCCCGCGCCGGATCATGCGCAGGAGGAAGCCCGGCAGCAGCGCCAGCAGCACAAAGGGAAATGCGATATTGTAAAGGAGCCGGACTTTCTTCATTCCGCGTGGGCGTAGTAGGCGACCTCGCTCTCCCCGTATTGACGCACGCGGAGGAGGACGAGTCCGGCGGTCTCTGGTTCCGGGCGTCCGATCACGCGTTCGACGATGGCCGTGCCGCCGGGGCGGAGCGCCTTGGCGAGGGCGGGGAGCTTGACGAGTTCGGTGGCAAAATCGCGATCCTCCGGCAGCTTCGCGTACGGCGGATCGGCAAAGATGAGGTCAAACGACCCATCGCCGTAAAGCTCGAGAAACTTGAAGGCGTCCATCTGCTGGACGCTGCCGGTCAGCTTGGATTTGCGCAGGTTGTCGCGCACGCAATTCACGCTGCGCGGGTTGACGTCGACGAAGACGGCGGACTCCGCCCCCCGGCTCAGCGCCTCGATGCCCATCGCGCCCGACCCGGCAAATAGATCCAGCACGCGCGCGCCCGGCACGGCGTCGCCCAGGCTGGAAAAGATCGCTCCCTTGACGCGGTCCATCGTGGGACGCACCCCCGCCGGAGGCTGGATGAGAGGCAGTCCCCGGGCCGAACCGGCAATCACACGCATCGCCTACTTGTCTCCCTTGGATTTCTTCTGGGGCTGGCCCCGGAAGAGGCTCTTGAGCATCCCTCCGATGTCCTGGCCGATGTTGATGCCGATCAGCTTGTCCAGCAGGTCGGTCTTCGGGCTGTCGATGTGTCCGGTGACATTGAAGTCGAGGCGTTGGTACTCGGGGTCGTCCGTTTTAACGAAATTTTTCCCGAGCACGCCGCGGAGCTGCTGTTGCAGCTTGCGGTTCACGAGCAGGCTCGCGTCGAGGTCCATCTTGCCATTGAAGCGCACCGGACCGGTGGCTTTCAACACCAGGTTCTCCGATTGCATCGTGAGGCTGTCGATCCAGATCCTCTCCTCGCGGACGGTGATGTCCATCTTGGCGTCCTTGAGTTGCAGGAGCTGCAGCTCCTCGATCTGGAGCAGTTCTCCCAGTTTGATCAGGAAATCGACCGGCTTGAGCTTGGCCGAGATGAGTTCAAAGTGCCCCGTGCCGTTCGTCAACGCGCTGTTGCGCGGATCGCCGGTGAGATGGAGCTGGCCGACGAGGTTGCCGTCCGTTTTGCCCGGTTCGGCATGTGCCTCCGCGAAGAGCTTCTTCAGCCGGGCATCCTTGACGGAGACATTAAGGTCAAATCTCGGGTCGCCGAGCGCGACGAGGTGGTAGCTGCCGGCGATTTCTCCGCCTGCCAGCGTGCCGTGGATCTGCGGCAGGTCGAGCACCTCGCCGTCCCAGGTAAAGGGTCCGCCGACCTTGCGGGGATTGAGATAGCCCGAGATATCCGTGGTGCCGATGTCAAAGGTTCCGGCGGCGGCGATGTTGTCGGAGACATTGGCGTCGATGTCGACGCTCTCCAGCATGAGCACCGTGCGGTTCTTGGCATCCAGGAAAGCCACCGTGCCGCCGATGAGGCGGAGGCGCTTGACCTCGGCCTTGAAGGCTGCGCCGACTACGCGAGGAGCCTCTGGCTTGTCGGGAGCAGCCGGTTTGGGAGGGGGAACTTCCTTGACCCGCCCAGGCAGAGGAGCCATCCAGTCGCCGCTCGCGAGCTGGCGCACGATGAGCATCGGCTCATAGAGCGAGCAATCGTAGATCACGAAGCGCTTGCTGAAGAGCGGGAGAAAAGAGAACCGGATGCGCAGGGCCTTGGCCTCGAGGATGTTCATCTTCGGCGTCGTGGGATCTGGCACCTCGATGCCACGGAGCACCAGTCCGCTCCACGGCGTATAGCTGGTGCTGCGAATCTTTATAGCCGTACCGATCTGGCGCGTGACGCTCTCGCGTATTCTCTGCTGTACGGTGCTCGATTGCAGGTAAATATTCGTACAAAGAAGCGCGAGACCCGCCAGCGCCACCAATACAGCAGGCGCTATCAAAAATCTCTTGGCAAATTTTGACACGCGGGGAAGCTACGAAACTCAGCCAGAATGTGAAGCGTGAACAAGAGCTCAAAGATTCTCGTCATCCTTAACCCGGCTGCTCGCAGCGAAAAAGCGAGCACCATGCGGGAGCGGATTCTCGCCTTGTCGCCCCGCGTCACCGTCTGGATGACCGAGTCGCCGGGAGATGCGCGCTTCCTTGCGCAACGCGCTGTTCACCAGGGTTTTGAATCTGTTGTTGCCGCTGGCGGCGATGGCACGGTGAATGAGGTGGTGAATGGTCTCGCGGGGGCCGATGTGGCCTTCGGCATCCTGCCCGTCGGCACGATGAATGTCTTCGCCACGGAACTCGGAATTTCGCAAAATCTTTCCAAGGCCTGGGAGGTAATCGAGGCAGGAAACTGCCGCCTGATCGATCTCGCCAAGGCCAACGAGGAATATTTCGTCCAGCTCGGCGGGGTCGGCCTCGATGCCGCCGTCGTGCAATCGACCACCCCGGATTCGAAAAAGACGCTCGGTCCGCTGAGCTACCTCATCACGCTCGCGCAGGTCGTCGCCCGCAAGCCTCCCGAGCTCCTCATCGAGCCGGTCGACGGCCCGGCCCGCAAAGGGAGCTTCGTCCTCGTCGGCAATGGCCGCCTCTACGGCGGACCGTTCGTTCTCTTCAAGGATGCCCGCATTGATGATGGATTGCTCGATGTTTTGGTTTTTGAAAATCAGAGCCATTGGGATATCATGCGCTACGTGCAGGCGATCGCCTTCGGCAACCACTCGGAGCTTCCCGACGTGCAGTATTTCCAGACCCGAGGGCTGCGGCTCTCCTGCGAGGAGTATGTCCCCGTCGAACTCGACGGGGAACTCTGCGGTCACCTGCCGTACGAATTCGGATTTTCCAATCGCAAATTGAGTGTTCTCGCCCCCGAACCTCCGGAGGCTGCGAGTTCTTGAACCGGAGATTTGTCGGACCTCGGTTTTGGATGATCCCGCTGCTGGTGGGAGTAAACATCGCTGTTTTTCTCTTTCAGTCGCTGCTTTCGGAGCGCGGGCTGTTCATGTTTCAGCATGTGTTTGGCCTGAGCCGGTCGGGGATCGAGGCGGGCTTCTGGTGGGAATACATCACCTACGCCTTTCTCCATGCCAACTGGTTTCATCTTGGCGTGAACATGCTGCTGCTCTGGGCTCCGGGCCGGCTCATCGAGCGGTTCATCGGTCCATGGCGCACCCTGCTGCTGTACATCTTTGGCGCGGTGGGAGGAGGCCTCCTGCAAATGCTCATGGGGCCACAGCTCCTGCTGGGTGCCTCCGGCGCGGTTTGCGGAGTCATCGTGGCGTTTTCCACCTTTTTCCCAAGCCTCAATGTCCTCCTCCTGCTTTTCTTCGTTCTCCCGCTGGAACTCCGGGCAAAGTACCTCGGCTGGGGGCTGGTCGTCTCCAGCCTGCTGCTCCTGATCTTTGATCGCTATACGCCCATTGGTCATGCGGCTCACCTCGGCGGTGCCCTGGCTGGCTTCCTCTTTGCGCGGGTCTGCGGCTTTTCCCGGCTGAGCGCGCTGGAGAATTGGCTCTTCCGCCAGCGGACGGGATAGCTGGACCCGTCCGGCGCTTTAACGCAGCTCCTGCGAGGGAAAGGGCGCGCGGGACGACAGGCGCTCGATGCGGCGGATCTTGCGTTGCACCGTGGTGTCGGGGGCGACAGGCGACCATTTGCGGGGATTGGGCAGGATCGCCGCGAGGGCGATCATCTGCGAGCGTGTGAGATCCTGTACTGGACGGTGAAAGTGCTCCTGCGCCGCCGCTCCGATGCCGTAGATGCCCGGGCCGAGCTCGATGTGGTTCAGATACAGCTCGAGGATGCGCTTTTTGCTGAGGAGCAGTTCCATCCAGAAGGTGTAGTAAAACTCCAGCCCCTTGCGCACATACGAGCGGCCCTGCCAGAGGAAGACTGAGCGCGCGCACTGCATCGTGATGGTGGAGGCTCCGCGCACGCTCCGGCCCTTTTCCTCCGCCATCTCGATGGCCTTGCGCAGCTCGGCAAAGTCAAACCCCCTGTGCTTGAAAAACGCCTGGTCCTCGGACGACCAGATGAAGTGCACGAGTTGCTCTGGCGTGTCCTTCAGCGGCACCCAGATGATCGGGTGCTGCACATCGGGCTTGGCGGAAAACCATCCCTCGACGCGCCGCTGAAACTGCATCGGACTCGTCGGAGGATTGAGAAATCCGGCCAGCACAACCTGGAGTGGCGGGATTGCCGCTGCGATCAGGATGATGATCGCGAGGATTTTGATCCATGGGCGGCGTTTGGGTTTCTTGGAGGCCACGGCGGGAGTTTGAATGGGTTCGCTCTGTTGAGAAGTCCGGATTTTTGCTACCTTCCCTCCATGAGAAATATCGTTGTCACCGGCTGTTCGCGTGGGTTGGGCGAGGCGCTGGCCCGCTTTTTCGCTTCGAAAGGAGACCGGGTGATCGGATGCAGCCGCTCTGCCTGCCGGATGACCGAGCTCGGCTCGGAGCTGGGCGACGGTCACGATTTCTCGCCCGTGGATGTCTCCGATGACGAATGGGTGAGATCGTGGGCGACCCGCATCGTGAACCAATACGGTGCACCGGATCTGCTTATCAACAATGCCGCCGTGATCGCGCCGAATGCTCCGCTCTGGGAGGTCAGCCGAGCCGACTTTGACCGGGTGATCGATGTGAACATCAAGGGCGTCGCCAATGTCCTGAGGTATTTCCTGCCCCCGATGATCGAGCGCGGGAAAGGCATCGTCGCCAATTTCAGCTCCGGCTGGGGACGCTCCACCTCGCCCGAGGTCGCCGCCTATTGCGCCAGCAAATGGGCCATCGAGGGTCTCACCCAATCTCTGGCTCAGGAACTGCCGGAGGGGATGGCGGCCGTGGCGGTGAATCCGGGCATCATCGATACCGAGATGCTGCAAAGCTGCTTCGGCGCGGGCGCTTCGCACTATCCGGATGCGAGGGAGTGGATTCGCGCCGCCGGACCCTTTTTTGCCGGGCTGACGGCTGCTCAGAACGGTCGCTCCCTTACGGTGCCGGGGGCGCTGGAGGATTAGCCTCCGCCTTCGGAGGCAGGTAGTAGAATTTCAGGGCGGGCTGGAGGTATTGCTGCGGTCCCGAGGCGCATTGCCAGAGGAGATTGCCCTCGGCGAAGAGCTGCTTGTAGAAGGCCTTCCTCCGATCGTACTCGGCACGCTCCTCCGGGCGGGGAGTGTGGGTCTTGAGGAAGAAGCGGTTGTAGTCGTCGTTGGCGACTGCGACATAATGAATGCCCCGGGCGCGGAGTTCGTCGATTGTGCCCACGTCGGCGGCGAAGAGCTTGCCGAGGATCTTCTGGTCCACGAAGTACGGACTGTCGGCGTGGCGCTTCTCGTCGCGGCTGGGCAGGTTGACCCGCTTGTCCTGCACGATGATGGCATCGGGTGGGACGTTCTTTTTGACGTACTCGATCAAGGCCTGCCGGGAGTCGTTTTGAAAACCGCCGTCCACGCGCACCAGCATGGTGAACGACCAGATAAGCGCGCCGCCGAGCAGGACGTGGCGGACGATCAACGAAATGCGGGAGAACCTGTCCCTCACCGGATGGAACGCTGCGAGTGCCGCGAGAGCGCAAAAGATCAGCGTGTCGGGCAGGAAATACCGGTGGTGCGTCTTCGGCGAAAACGAAAGGATGAGCATGTATGCCACCGGGAAGAGGGCGAGCGCCCACTCGCTGGCATGGAGATTGCGCCAGCGGTAGCCGATCCGGAACAGTCCCGCGCCGTAGATCGCGAGGAGCGCCCAGATGAAGGGGTTCGTGGCATCTGCAAAGACCCTGGTATAGACCCCGTGGGGCACCGAGCGGGTGAGGCCTTTGTGCCCGTGGACGGCGTAGTCCATTTCCTCGCCGACATTGTTGGCGAATTTCGTGAACCCCTCGATCATCGGGTAATTGATCGCGACGAGGACGAGAGCGAGGCCCGCCAGGGTGCAGCCGAGCCAGCAGGCCCAGCGGGACCGGTGAACGAAGATCGGAAGGATCGCGACGGGCAGCACGAGAGCGCCGATGTATTTGCCTGAGATGGCCAGCGCGGCGGCGGCACCGAGCAGGAGAAATCTCACCGGCGACGGCGCGATCCAGCAGCGCACGAGAGCGAGGAAGAACGCCGCTATGCCCATGGCGAGCGCGGGATCCTCCTTCATGTAATGGGACAGCTCGTAGAGCTGGGAATTTGTGACCAGCAGCAGGCCGGCAGCGACCGCCGCCCACGATCCACGCAGGTGTGCCGCCACCAGCACGAGACAGGCGATGGCTGCGGAGGCAAACAGGGCCGAGCTGAAGCGCCCGGCCTCCGTGACGGCCTGCTGGGAGTCGCCTGCCTTTGTCACATAGGCCACGACCCGGGACGTCTGGAGGAGGAGCAGGGGATGGTTGAAGTTGAACTCTCCCTGGATCAACTGCCTCGCCTTGCTGGGTTCGTCGGGATGATAGAAGGAAGGGAAATGGTCGTGGCGTGTGAATACCCCCAGCGCGAGCGCAAAAAAGGCCGCTGCGATGGCCCAGTGCCTCCACGAGAGCGTTGCTCTCGGCGCAGGCTGGTCGATGGTAAAAAAGAATGTCACCACAGGTCTCGATTCTGCCGGACCAGGCAGCCCGGCGAGGCCGCCGGACGGCCCTCTCCTGACGGGAAATCGCTCACGCGCCTTTCAGCCCGCCCAGCAGGAGCTCGGCGTTGAATCGGGTGTGCCTCAGGTTGGCGGCCAGCACTTCCATGGCTTCCGCTGCCGGAAGCTCGGAAAGCTGACGGCGCAGCACGACCACCTTTTCATACTCATCCGGATGGTAGAGGAGTTCCTCGCGGCGGGTGCCGGATTTGATGATATGAATGGCCGGGAAGATGCGCTGCTCGGCGATGGAGCGGTCGAGGTGCACCTCCATGTTGCCCGTACCCTTGAATTCCTCAAAGATCAGGTCGTCCATCCGGCTCTTGGTTTCCACCAGGGCCGTGGCGAGAATGGTGAGACTGCCGCCTTCCTCGGTATTGCGGGCCGAGCCGAAGAATTTGCGGGGCTTGGTCAGCGCCTTGGTGTCGACGCCGCCGCTCATGGTGCGCCCCTTGTTGGGCTGGAGGTTGTTGTATCCCCGGGCCATGCGGGTGAGGGAGTCGACGAGGACGATGACGTCCTTGCGGAGTTCCACCATGCGCTTGGCCCGCTCGGAGACAGCCTCGCACACCTGGACGTGGCGGGTGACCGGTTCGTCAAAGGTCGAGCTATAGATCTCGCAGTCCAGCGAGCGACGCAGGTCGGTGACCTCCTCGGGGCGTTCGTCGACGAGGAGCAGGATCAGGACGGCCTTGGGATGGTTGTCGTGAATGGCGCGGGCGATGTCTTTCAACATCATCGTCTTTCCTGCTCGCGGCGGGGCCACGATGAGGCCGCGCTGGCCCATGCCGAGCGGGGCCACGATGTCGACCGCCCGGGCGCTGATCGAGGGATGGGCGTTGCTCTCGAGAAAGACGCGTCGATTGGGGAAAAGCGGGGTGAGCTTGTCAAACGGCGTCGGCGGCTGCCACTCGGCCAGCGGGATGTCTTCGATGAAGAGCAGGGTGTCGATCACCAGCCCGCGCTCGCGTTCCTTCGGCAGACGGAGCGTGCAGCGCAGCATCAATCCCGCCTCCAGCTTGTGCTGGCGGATCATTTGCTGCGGGACATACACATCATCGGGTCCCGGCCGGAGACCAAACGCGGGCCAGCGAAGCACGCCATGGTCGCCGTTGATCTCCAGGAGGCCGACGGCCTCGACTGCCGTGCCCTGCGCGATGTGGTGCTTGGCGTGATCGAGGACGAGGTGGCGCTTGGTGGACTCTGGGCGGAGCTTCAGCCCGAGAGCGACGGCCTGGTCGAGCAGGCTCGTGTGCGACAGCGACTGCAGGTCGTTGAGCTTGATAACGGCTTGCGCGGCGGGAGGCGTGGATTCTTCAACCGTGGCGGGCATGCAAATAGCGGGAAAAAAGGTCGGCTTGAGTGATGAGCGCCTCGAGGGCGCCGTCGTTCCAGATGACGTGGTGTGACTTCTCTATCTTGAGGCTGAGGGGCATCTGGGAGGCAATGATTTTTTCGGAAATCTGCCGCTCAAGACCGCGGCGGGTCGCCAGGCGGTCGAGCTGGGTTTCCTTCGCACAGGCTACTGTGACGATGATGTCGAAGAGTTTCTCCGCATTGGTCTCGAAGAGCAGCGGGATGTCGACGATGAAGAAGCGTTTGCCATAGGCCGGTGCCTGCGCCTGGGCCGACCAGCGGTCCCGGATGACCGGGTGGAGGATGGCCTCCAGCGTCGCCTTGCGGACGGCATCCTGATAGATTAACTGACGCAGGAGCGGGCGGTTGGGCGCTCCCCCCTCGTCATAGGCCTGGGGGTGGACCCGGGTCAGGACCTCCTGTCTTACAGCCGGGTCTTTGTCGAGAAGCTCGCGCGCACAGGCGTCGGCATCGAAATAGTCCGCATCGATGCGCTCCAAGAGGAGACGGCGAAATTCCGATTTGCCTGAGGCTATACCGCCGGTGATTCCGAGAATGGGCATGGGTGCGTTATCTTCCGAAGCCCGGCGGGGAAGTTGACGCCACGCAGTGGTGGCGTCGCTCCTTATTTGCCGAAGCTCTTGCCGAACTCGATGTTCGGAGCGGGCAGGTCTTCCGGGAGGCCAAGAGGCTCCACCACTTCCGCTTCCTCAAATTCCTGACGGAGAGGCTTGCCTTCCGCGTCAAGGAGGCGGGCCGTCACAAAGATGATCAGGTTGCGCTTGATCTTCTGGTCGACATTGCTGCGGAAGAGGCGGCCAACGAGAGGCACATCACCGATGAGAGGCACCTTGTCCTGCACCTTCTGGACATCTTCACGGATGAGGCCGCCAAGAGAAACCGTCTGGCCGTCCCAGATGCTCACGCTGGTCGTAACCTTGCGCGTCGAGAAGATAGGCTGGTTGATGACGTTGGGCGTGACTTCAAAGGTGCCGAAGACGCCAAGATTGTAAGTTGGCCCAATGATCGGGGAACCGTAATTAACAAACCCGTCGAATTCAACAACCTCGGGGGACAGATCGAGATCAATAGTATACCCGTCTGGACCGATTTGAGGTAATACTTCTAGTGTAACGCCTAGATTGCGGGTTTCGAAAGCCGTTGGCGTGGTCGGAGTCACAACTCCTGACACCGTGATGATGCCTGATGAGGTGGACTCCAAGTTAACTCCTTGCTGAGCTTGTGGGATTTCCGGCGGATTAAATTCCGTCGGATAAGGGAATTCCCTGGCCACTCGAACTACAGCTTTCCGACCGCTCTTTGAAACAACCTTGGGGGCTGACATCAGGTCGATGCCTTTTTTCTGATTGAGCGCTCGTATGACAACCTGGAATTGAGTATTACTGAACACCCCTGCGAGGCCAAATATACCGGGAGTCGCTACGTTCGTGCCTTGCGGCACTCCTGCGATCAGAGCATCAATGCTATTCGCGGTAACTGCGGAGGAGGGACTTGTACCAACTCCACTTCGGTTTCCACTGGTGACCGGATTGGTTCCGGTAGATCCGAACGGAAAGTTGGAGTAATAGGAGTCCGTAAGCGTACCGTCGCCACCTCGAGTACCACCGGCTCCATATACTCCGCTGCTCCCGATGGAGAATGGGCCGAGCAGCCAATCAAATCCGAGTTCGCTCAGATTGTTCTGGGTGATCTCAAGGAATTTGGACTCGATTTCAACCTGAGTTGGCTGTACTCCGACTGCGGCGTCGACCAGGGAGTCGATGAAGTCGATTGCATCCGGCGTATTGCGAACGATCAGGCGGCTGCCGGCGGGAATGTACTGGGCAAAGGCTCCTGCTGGAAACTGAACGCCTTCCTTCTGGAGATAGTCCATGGCGTTTTGACGTCCGGATAGCCGGGAGTCGTTGACTGCGGCCGAGATACGTCCAGCGCTGGGTGTATCGTCCGAGGCTCCGGTCGAGGCAGGAATGAAACCGGCAGGAACCCGGTATTCCTTGGTAACCAGATCCTCGATATTCTCGGATAGAGGAACGATGGAAACAGCGTATTGCTCGATCTTGAACTTGAGTCCGGCCAGCTCCGTGAGGTACCGGAGAGCCTCGATGAGCGGGACGTTCGACAGGGAGAGCGTGATCTTGGTATCCGCGGTAGGGGCAGGTGCTGTGGCGGTTGCGGCTCCTTCGACCGGTGTGGCTGCTGGATCGGGGGCCGGGGGCGGCGTGGAGGAGTCCAATTTCAGGACGATGTTGACACCTCGTTTGGCCTTCGGGTCGTCGCTCGCCGTGTCGAGCTGACGGCTCAGTTGCTTCAGACGTTCCACCGCGTCCTGCACCGTCTCATCCTGAAGGTCGAGACGGGGAATGATAATGCGATTGAGCTTGGCGGTTATTTGAGCGGTATCACGCGCTCCTCCACGGGTGCGCGACATATCGTCGGTGGTGCGATCCTTGATGCCGCGAACGGGACGTTCCCATTCACGCTCAACCAGCCAGAGGAGACGGCTGCGAGTCTCGTCGTAGGCGGCACTCTGGTACTTGGAGCGCTGGAGATTGACCTCCTCCATGCCCTTGCGGGCGGCGATGTTGTACGGGTCAATCAGAAGGGCTTGTTCATAACGCTGAATGGCCAGATCATAACGTCCCGACTGGTAGTATCCTTCCGCCTCATTGAGGAGCTTGGTGACTTTTTGAACATCTTCGGCCGACTTGGGCGTGACTGTCTTGTTATAGTAGTCGGGCTGCTCGAGATTGGCGAGGAACTGGGCTGCCGGTTTGTAGGTCGGGTTGTACTCCGGGAGGAGGACCGTCTTGGCGACCTTCTCGGCATCGGAGTAGCGGCCCTGGGTCACCAGCCACTGGGCGTAGCTGAGCGCTGCGCTGGAAAATTTGGCTAGAACCTTCGCGTGATCGCTCTGGGTGGCACCCGTCGGCGGAACGAGAGCCAGAGCATCCATGTAGCTCAGATAGGCCGTTTCGAAATCCTTGCTCGCCACGGCGGCATCGCCCTTGGCGATGAGTTTGTCCGCAACCACCAGCCCCTCCTGGCGGCGTACGATCTCCCGATCCGCAGTCGCAGCGACCGCCCCCTGCTGCGCCCGGCTAAGGACGGGGAAGAAGGCCGAGGTGAAGACGACCCACAGGGCTAATGAACTGCGAGCGATTCGTGTCGAATGTTGGAAAATCATTGGGGTTCCGGACTACTCTGGGGTTGGAATGGTGGTGGCATCGCCTAGCACTCCCTCGGAACTCATAGCTTGAGCGTCGGGCTGGGCGACAATCTCGTCTTCCTCGTCGACCTTGATCAAAGGCTGACCGGCGGGATCGAGAAGATTGGCTGTGACGAACATGATCAGGTTGCGTTTAATGTGCTGATCTGCTGTCGTACGGAAGAGACGGCCCGCCAGCGGGATGTCTCCCAGGATCGGAGTCTTGTCTTCGACCTTTTGAACATCTTCCCGGATGAGGCCGCCGAGCACAACCGTCGAACCATCATAGACGGTTACGTCGGTGGTCACTTCGCGGGTCGAGAATACCGGCTGATTAATGACGTTTTCAGTTGCGACGAAAGTGAATGTCGGTGTGAGATCAATTATGTTATTCTCGACGACCAAGGCTGCAACCGAGGCACTGATCGGGCTTCCGTAGTTAATAAAGCCATCAAATTCGACAACTCTCGGTGAAAGTGTCATATCGATGGTATACCCATCTGGCCCCACTGTCGGTTCGACTTCCAAGGTAATACCAACCGGTTTTGTGTCGAATGCTGTCGGCGTTGTGGGAACCACGGGTTCGAATGTGCTTCCTGCAGAAGCAGAAACCTGCGGAAGATCGTATTCTGTTGGATAACGGAACTCACGGACGATCTGGATCGTTGCCCGCTGCCCGCTCTTGGTTGTCACTTTAGGCGAACTGACCAGATCGACCCCCTTGGACTGGCTGAGGGCACGAATGACCACCTGGAACTGTGGGTTCGTGAAGACGCCAGCAAGAGTGAACACCCCTGCGGCAGGCCCAAGGGGACTGCCGAAGAGCAAGGCGTCAACAGCATTCACGCTGATGGCGGCACTGCCCGAACGGTTTCCTGAAGTCACCGGGCCGGAGGTGTTGCTGCTAGCTCCAACAGGAAGGGTCGAACCCTGGTTAATGAAGGGATATTGGGTGGAGTTGATGGATTGTCCGAATCCTTGCGTACCGCCTCCGCCATAGACTCCGGTTCCACCGGGAAGGGCGAACTGGCCGAGGAGCCAGTCGAATCCGAGTTCGTTCAGATTGTTTTGCGTGACCTCGAGGAATTTCGACTCGATCTCGACCTGGCTGGGCGGCGTCGATAGCTGGACTTCCACCAGGGAATCGATGATGTCGAGATTGGCCTGGGTATTGCGGACAATCAGCTTGCTGGAAGACGTCAGGAAGTTTGCGCTCGCACCGGCAGGGAAGGTGACGCCATTGGCCTCAAGGAACTGCCGGGCGGTCGAGCGAGCCGCAACCGCCGACAGGGAGCCAGGGGCGACGGAAATCGAACCGGAACCACCTCCGCCTGCTGCCGCGGTGTCCGAACTGGCCGGCAGCGCTGTGATAAAGCTGGGCGGAACCTTGTACTCCTTGGTGATCAGGATGTCAGTCGGCTCCGATTGGGGCACGACCACCACAGCGTAGGGCTCGATCTTGAGCTTCAGGTTGGCCGCCTTGGCGACGTAGTCGATCGCAACGCGGAGCGGGATTTCGGTCAGGGAAAGGGAAATGCGCTGCTGGGCTTCCGGAGCATCGGGGCCGAGCTTGAGCACGATGTTGACGCCGCGACGGGAAGGGTCTTGTTCGCCGGTGTCGAGAGCCACGGCGCGCTGTTTGAGAAAGTCGAGCGCCTCGCGGATGGTGGCGTCGTTGAAGTCGACGCGGGGAATGATGATGTCGTCGAGCTTGCGATTGATGGCCGAGGTGCCGCGGGTGTCGATCTGCGGCTGGTCGATGATGCTGGACCCCTTGACGTCAAATTTGCGGACCGGGAGCTCCCAGCCTTTTGCTACTTCGCGCAGCATGTCACCGCGAGCCTCGTTGTACCCTTCGGTGGCGTACCGGGCGCGGGCGTTGTTGACCAGCTCCATGCCGCGGCGGGCCGCGATGTTGTAGCGGTCGATGTTCAGAACCTGTTCGTAGCGCTTTTGAGCGAGATCGAAGCGGCCGGAATCGTAGAATCCCTGAGCTTCCATGAGGAGTTGCTTCACTTCCTCAATGTTCGCGATGAAGCCCGGAGTGAGCGTCTTGTTGTAGTTGGTCGGGTCCTTCAGCTTGGCTTGGAGGGCCAGGGCCGGGGCATAGTTGGGATTGTAGCGATCCTCAAGCACTACGGCTACCGTGCTGGAGGCGTCCTGAAAACGACCTTCCGAAATGCGCTGCTCGGCGAGTTTGACGGCCGCCTGGCTGAAACCATCGAGCGCCGTGGTGCGAGTAGTTCCGACCGCCTGACCACCGGAGGGCAGGACATCGACTGCGCTCTTGAAGAAGGCAAACGCGGTCTCGTAGTCCTGGCTCTTCATCGCCTGTTGTCCTTTGGCGATGGCTTCTTCAGCGTAATTCTTGAGCTGTTCCTGTCGCCGGATTTCGCGCTCCGCGACTCCCTGAACGCCAGTTTGAGCAAGCGAGGTGGCGGTACTGAGAGCAAGCGAAGCGGCTGCGACGGCGGTTAGGATTTGCAACTTCATCGGGAAACTGTTCTTGGGGATGTCATGTAAATAACCATATGTCCGAGGCACAAGGTCTCGGTGCGCAACGGTGGTATATTCCGAAGGCGCGCATGGTTAGGCTAGGCAGGCGGCACTTATTGTGCTGGGAGGATTTTGTGTTCCTCACCAGATTGGAGGTCTTTTATTAGGGCTTCTGATTGGGAAATGTCAATGAGTTTATACTTCCTGTCGCTTTGCGGCGTGAGGGCGAACTCGTCGTCCTTTTTGACCGTAAAGCGCGAATTATCATAGAGGTACGAGAATTCGCCAAAGGATGTCGGATCGTTCGCTTCCTTGCGGACTATCAGGACGAGTTTCTGTCCGGTTTCGGTGTTTTCGATGGTGAGTTCCGAAACATCGATCTCCATCTCGTCCCGCGTCACCTTGTTGGGCTTGTAGGAGAGCAGTTTGTACGGAGTGCCCTCGATCATCTGGCCAAGCTGGAGGAACTGGGTGCGGCTCTTCCCATCGATGGCGTTGATGGTAAAGGTCTGCCCTTCATCAGGCGTGCCGGTGAATTTCAGGCGGAAGGGCTTGGAGATGAACTTCGCGAGGCGAAGTTTGGTCCAGTACGGCGGGACGGATTTTGCGTCGAGGGGATCGGTATTGTTGAGAAACTCCTCGAGGTTGGAGAAGCGATCTCCATCCGGGTCCTGGTCCTTGATGTCGCCTTCCCAGTAGGGGAGGTCGTATTTGATCAGCCAGGCATTGGTGATCGGGGCATGGAGGTCTTTCCCGGCGGCAAGGGGATCGATCAACTCATTGTCGAGCAGGACGTAGGGGCGAGAGATAAAGAGCGACCCGTCGTGGGAGGTCCATGTCTTTGGCTTGTCTACGGCCTGAATGGCTGCCTGCAAGGCCTCTGCTGGCAGGGGCTTGATCGTATTGTCCGGACGCTTGGAGGAGTTTCGACTCGAGAAGGTATTCGGGAAGTCCTTTGAACTCAGGACAATAAATGCGCTGGAGCCGATCAGGGCGAGGATGGCGACGGCCAGGATGGCGCGCTCGTAGTTCTGTTTCAACCAGTCCATGTTATTTCGAAGCTTTCTCGGGGGTCGGGTCAGCGAAGTCGATCATCTCCAGATGGAGGGCGACCCGGACGAATTCACGCCCGAGGACGACGTTGAGGTCTTTTTTGGCCGTCTCGGTAGCGGTGGCGGTGTAGGCCGTATTGGGAGTGGCGTCCGCCTGGGCGACCGGAGGGCCCGCCTGGTTGGTATTCTCCACGCTTACGCTGCGGATGATGAGGAACTGGTTGTCGTTGAGCAGGGAATTGAAGGCGACCCGGAACTTGCTCTGCTCCGCTGTGAACGAGATATCAAAGGGCGAGCGCTCGAGGACTTTCGCGGGCGTGGCTGAGTTGCTATTGCCTCCCTTTTTCTGGTTGGCTGCGGCAGGCTGCGGGCTGGCCGGAGTGTTTCCTTCCTGGAGGAGGGGAGCCCGGACCAGTCCATCGATGGACTGGACGCGGAAGTCAATGAGCCGGAGGACCAGTTGCTTGATGACGGTCAACTGCCGGGCGAGGAAGGGAGCTGCCTGCTCCGAGGGCAGCGAATTTGCGTACTGGGCGAAGCCGAGGTAGAAATCGGTCGGCAACCCGACGCCTGCCTCCTTGGCCTTGTCGGCGACTTCGTTTACCGAGGCGCGCAGGTCGTCCTGAAACCGCTGGGGATTGACCGACATGTCGAGCAGAGCCTCCATGGCGGCAAGCTTCTTGCGCAGGGCGAGCACCTGCTCCCTGTACTGATCGGTCTGGGCCTTGCTTTTCTCGAGGTTTTCCACGCTCGGAAACGGGACGCGCTCCTGAAGGCCGTGAAGTTTGGCGATGGCCTGGTTATAGGCGTCGGACGCTTCCTGCGACCGCGTCAGGGCCTGAGAAAGGAGGAAGGCGAAGGCACCGGCTCCCACGATCGTGAAAGCAGTGATTCCGGCTAAGAATGGGTTTTCCTGGAGCCACTTCATGGCAGAGCGATGGGATTACGGAGGGGTAGGATGATTGTGTAGGGATACGCCCAGCTTCTGCCATCGGGGGTCGTGCGTTGAGGCACGATGTCGGTGTCTTTCTTTCCTTCCAGATTGAAGGCAGGCGATTCTTTGAGCTGTTTCACGAACTCGTCGATGACCTTGGGGGCATCCAGGCGGTCGGGCGGGTTGGCTAGAAACAAGCCGTTGATTTGCAGGGCGTCGATCTTCGGAGGGCCGGCGTCTGCCCCCGGCTTTCCACCTGGAGCCGGGGCGCTTGCTGCCGGGGCGCTCGCGGTGGTCTTCGTTCCGCCAAAGCTGTAGGGCTTGCCCTGAGAGAGGGGCTGGAGGTTGGTCACCCAGATATTGTAGGCGGGGAGCCGGGTTGCCAGCTCATCGACGATATTTGCCCAGGTCGCACGCTCCGCGACGGTGAGGATGAGGGGAGCAGCCGTTTCCTGGAGGGCCTTGTTTTCTGCGTCCACCGCGGCAAATTGATTCGCCACCTGCTCGAGGCGGGAAGACTCGGCGGTAACACTGTCAAGCTGCTCCTGGGTGATATCGGCGGAGCGATTGACGAAATACCACCATGCACCCAGCGAGGCGATGATGCAGAGTGAGGCGAGAACGAGGAATGGCTTGCGACGGGCCAGGTCCTGCTCGCGGACGACGCTCTGGGGGCGGAGATTGATCTCGACCGGGCAGTTGCCGATGGCGCGCAGGGCGCAACCGACGACTTCGCCCAAGGCATGCGCCCGGGTCGAGGCAAAGTCGGCCACGGTCTGGCTGTTGACGGTCACGTTGCGGAGGGGATTGAAATACTCGATCGGCGTCTGGAGTTTCTCGCTGAAAAACTCGACCATATAGGGGAGGCCCACGGTGCCGCCGCAGAGGAAAGTGCGGACAGGAGCGCTGCCTCCCTGGTTCTGACGGTAAAAGCTGATCGAGCGGGCGATGTCCGCATGCAGGCGGGTCATCGTGTTGCGCACGATTTTGGAGATGCGCATCTCGGTCGGGTCCTCCGGCTCGGCGTAGGCTCCGCCCAGGCCGACGAAGCCCTTTTCGAGCTTCAGCTTCTCGCCGACGGTGACATCCTGCTTGAACTCCTTGGCCACGGCGGCGCTGATGGTATTGCCTCCAACGGGGATGCTGCGGCTGAAGACACGGTCCCCCTCCACGAAGATGAGGTTCGTGGTGCGCGCGCCGATGTCGACCAGCAGCGAGCAGCCGGTCAGGTCGCTGTAGTTATAGCGAAAGGCGTTGTAGAGAGCCATCGGGGCGACGTCGATCGTTGCGCTCCGGAATCCGCCCTTGTTGATAGACGTGTTGATGTCTCCGAGCTGGTCGGCCTTGATGGCGACGAGGACGACATTCCAGTTGTTGTCCTTGGACTCGCCCATGATCTGGTGGTCCCAGACGACTTCATCGATGGGGAAGGGAACGTTCTGCTGGGCTTCAAAGCCGATGATGCTCTCCACATCCTCCGGGCTGCCTCCGGGCAGCTTGACGAAGCGGGTGAAAACCGCCTGCGACGGGAGGGCGAAGTGGATCTTTTCCTTGGCGGAAATCCCCAGCGCCTTGCGCAGATTGGCCACGGCGGCCTCGATCTGGGCCGGACGAGTCAAATCCGCCGCGGGATCGACGATCAGCTCCTCCTGCTGGCAGGCGTGAAGGGTGACGCCGCCAGACGGGTTGGTGTGAAATTCCGCCAAAGTGACGGTCTGCATGCCCAGATTCAGGGCGAAGATACGGTTAGGCGAGGCCATCAGGCTGTTGGAGGTGATTCTTTGGTGTGGGCTGAGTGCTTAATTGCCGGAGGTCTTGGCCTTGACCGGCTCGAAATAATCCCAGGCAAGATGGGAGAAGGGGGTTTCCGATTTATTCAGAACGAATCCCTGAACGGGCTGGTATTGGGTCCACCATTCCCCGCGGCCTTTCAAGCTGTTGGAGGCTACGACCTGCCCCTGGCTGGTGATGGTCACGCCAACATCGAATACCGCGCTGGCCGGATTGGTAACGGAACCGCCATCAAAGAAGCGATCCAAGGTGCGAGGGGCGACATACATGACGGACTTGAGATCCTTGCCCGGCATGACGGTCGTGTGGGTGACGGTGCCGACCAGCATGGTCGGTTTGCGGTCCTGAGTGACCTGCTGGTTATTGAGGAGGATGTAGTACGTAAAGGTGAGGTCGTCGAGGTACTTCACGTCCTTGGTCCGGGGAGTCCAGTCAAACGCGGTCTCGATTTCCAGCCAGTTCTTTGCCTGCCGCACCCGCTTGTTGTAGGTGCCTGCTCCGTCGGGGGACTGCTGAAACGCCGGGGTGATCTTGTCGATTTTGAAATCGCTGTTCGCGACCTGCGCAGAAGCGCATGCCATGGAGAGAAGACCAGCTGCGACTACGAGGGGAACCAGTTTGCAGGGAGGCATAGGGGGAGAAAAATATCCCAAATTCGCCGATTAGTTCAATACATTAACTAATTTAATCGCGATTCTCCGCCAGTGCGCGTCGGGAACTGCCTGTGGAACGGGCTTCTCCCGGGAATTGCGGGGGGAAATTTCGGATCAGCCGGGGCGAAGGAGCGGCTACCGATCCGCGTTGCGCACGGTCTATTTTGCGCCTGATCCGAGGAGGACGGCGGGGACGGTTCTGAGCAGGATGCCGAAATCGAGTGAGAGCGACCAGTGATCGATGTACTCCAGGTCCATCTGCACCCAGTCGTCGAAACTTGTGACGTTGTTGCGTCCTCGCACCTGCCAGATGCAGGTGAGGCCGGGCTTCATGCTGAGCCGCCGACGGTGGGATACGTTTTGGAACTGTTCGACCTCGTAAAGCGGCAGAGGGCGGGGCCCAACCAGGCTCATTTCCCCTCGCAGCACGTTGAAGAGCTGCGGGAGCTCATCGAGGCTGGTTTTGCGCAGCCAGCGTCCGATGGGCGTGATGCGCGGGTCGTTCTGCACCTTGAAGACAGGTCCGCTCATTTCATTCAGGGCCTGGAGCTCCGCCTGACGCTTTTCTGCATCCGAGTACATCGTGCGGAACTTGAACATGGTGAACGGCTTGCCATGAACTCCGGCGCGGCGTTGCCGGAAGATCACCGGCCCCGGGGAGGTGAATTTCACCAGGAGCGCGATGATGATGAGCAGGGGACTGACGGCCAGCAGGCCGACCGCGGAGCTGGCGCGGTCAAAGGCGGATTTCACCAGCAAGGCCCAGGACACATCGGGCGTGGCGCGAAAGACCAGCATGGGGCGCCGGCCCAGGCTTTCGTAGGTGGGGCGAGCGACCGAGGTGCGAATGAAATCCGCGCTCAACCAGGCCTCGACGCCCTCGATTTCACAGGCCTCGATGGCTTTCTGCACGGTTTCCAGCTCGATGCGTCGAAAGGCGAGGATGACGCGGCCTACGTTTTGGCGATGAATGGCATCGACGAGGGTGGAGACGGGAGATTTTTCCAGGTCAACCAACTCCACCACGGTGATTTCCAGGCGTTGGGAAGGGGTGAAAGCCGCGACGATCTCGCGGGCTTTGTCCAGCTCTCCGGCGATGATGATGCGTTCTCCGGCCCCGCCGAGGGAGAGCTGATGAATCCGCCGCCAGACCGCCAGGCGTTCCTTGATGATCAGGGCGGCCGGCGCGAGGACGCAGAACAGGATGAGGACGGAGCGGCTGGGCACCTCCTGGCGGAGGAAGATCACGGCAGCGCCCAGCATGAGGCCGAGAAACACTCCGGCCCGGGTGATTTGCTGGAGGGAGCGAACGATCGTTTTTTCCAGCGGATAGTTATAGTAGCCCTGCACCTCGAGCAGAAACGGGCCGAAAGGCATGATGATCGCCAGCATCCAGAGAAACCGCTCAAACCCCGGGATGTCGTAGGCATGATCCAGGACGATGAACTTCGTCGCGCGAAGCGTGTACGCAAACCAGAACATCGCGCCCAGTATGAAGGCATCGATCAACTGGTTGAGTTGAAGGTTTATTTCGTTTTTTCGTGCCAGCATATGGCTGCTCGCCAAGAGAGAGGAGCAACGCTATCATGTCATTCAAATATGCGAAGAAAGAAAAGGAGCCTTCCGCAATCCTCGGTCGTGGGAACGATTCATACCCTGCGGGGATTCAAGCTGGCTCCGAAGGCGGATGTTGATTGGTGCGAGGTGCGGGTGGATCTGCTGCCCCGGCCTCCCGAGCCGGATCTGCTGACTGGTGTTAAGAAACCGCTGATCCTAACAGTGCGTCGCGAGGATGAAGGCGGCGGTCTCGCCCTGGCTGAAGAGGTGAGGACGGAGCTGTATCGGGAGTACCTCCCCTTTGTGGAGGCGCTCGATGTCGAGGTGAGATCACTTTCCGCACAGGAAAGCGTGGTGGCCATGGCAAAAAAATCCGGCAGGCTGGTGGTGGCGTCCTTCCATGATTTTGAGGGGATGCCTTCTCTCCGCAGGCTGCGGGCGATCGACAAGGCGGCTCGCGATGCCGGAGCCGACATCGTCAAGGTGGCCGCCGTGACGGCTGCTCCCCGGGATGTTGCCGTCCTCCTGGACTTTCTCGATGGGGCTGAGGGTGCCGTGGCTGCGATGGGGATGGGCGGGCTTGGCCGGGCCTCCCGGCTGATCCTGGCGAAGGCGGGATCTGCCCTAAACTACGGCTGGTTGGACAAGCCCCAGGTGCCCGGCCAGTGGCAGGCGGAAGAGTTTGCCGCGCTGTTGCGGCAAGCCTGATGATCTTCTCAAGCATCAGTCTCGCGCTGGTCGCAGCGCTTGGCTACACGCTGGCCGCATTGTTTCTGAAATCCTCGCTGCAGCGGGGGGCAAACGCGGCGCAGGTGAACTTTGCCGCCAATCTCGCGATGGGATTGGTGGTTCAGCCCTTGTGGTTTTTTCAAGGACCGGAGCCGGGGCCTCCTCTGTGGCAGCCTGCGGTCTGCGCGGTGACTTTTTTTCTCGGGCAGATTTTCACCTTTGCTGCGCTTTCCCGCGGCGATGTCTCCGTGGCCACACCGATGATGGGTGCCAAGATCATCATGGTCACCGCCATGAACGCGCTGGTGTTTGGGCAGGTGGTGAGCCAGCGTTGGTGGTGGGCGGCGGTCACCGCATCAGTGTCGATCTGGCTGCTGGCAGGAGTGGCTCCGCGGGGCAAGCACCATGATGTCATGCTGACGGCGGCCCTGGCGCTGGTATCGGCATTTTTCTTTTCTCTCACCGATGTCCTCGTGCAGCACTGGGCGGGCGCTGCGGATGAACTGGAGTTTCTCCCCGCGATGTTTCTAGCCACGGCGATCCTGTCGTCGGTGTTTTACCTCGCGATGGATCGTTCGGCATTGAAACCATCGCGCGAGGTGATGCCGCCTCTCCTGACGGGCGCGGCGCTGTTGGGATTGCAGGCTGGGGTGATGTTCCTGGCCCTGACATGGTCTCATGACGCGACAGGAGCCAATGTCCTGTATAGTTCGCGGAGCATCTGGAGCGTGGTGATCGCCTGGACGGCGGGTCATCTGCTGGGGCTCAGGGATGTCGAGGCTGGTACGCCGGTGATGTTGAGCAGGCTGGCAGGAGCGCTCTTGCTCTTTGGTGCCATCATTCTCATTCTCCTCTAGCCATGCTGGCCCCTTTTACTGAAAAACTGCACGCGGGCACGGAGCTGACTCGTCCCGATATCGAAACCATCTGCTCGCTCCTCCTGGACGATGGGCAGCCCATCCCCCAGCGGGCGGATTTTCTGCGCGCCTTGGAGAAAAAGGGGGCGACGGCTGGTGAGGTGGCATCCTTCGTCGAGGTGCTTCTTCTCCGGGCGAACTCCCCCGGAATCAGCCTGGAGGGAATCATCGATGTCTGCGGGACCGGAGGCGATCGGCATGGATTGGTCAATATCTCGACGGCGTCGATGTTCGTTACGGCGGGCTGCGGGGTCCCGGTGGTAAAGCACGGCAACCGCGGTGTGACCTCAAAAAGCGGGGGTGCAGACGTGCTGGAGGCGCTCGGGGTGCGCATTGATACAGCGCCGGAGCGGGCGGCGGAGATCCTGGATCTCGCGGGCTGCGTGTTCCTTTTTGCGCCGCAATACCATCCCACCTTCAAGGCCATCGCCCCGGTGCGCAAGCTTCTCGCGGAGGAGGGCACGCCCACCATCTTCAACCTCCTCGGGCCGCTTCTCAATCCCGCCAAGCCGGAGTTTCAACTCGCCGGGGTTTTCAATCCCCGTCTGCTGCCGCTTTATGCCGAGGTCTTCCGGCTTCTCGGCCGCCATAGCGCCTGGGCGGTCCATGGCGAGTCGCCCGAGGGCGGACTCGATGAGGTTTCGACCCTGGGGCCGACGACGGTTCACCGGGTGGAGGACGGCGTTATCTTTGAGGATCAGTTGGAGATCGAAAAACTGCCCATCGCTCCGGCGGTGCTGGCCGACTTGAAGGGCGGAGGGGCGGAGGAGAATGCCCGCACGGTCGTCGATGTGCTGGAAGGCTCCGGCCCCGTCGCGATCCGGCAGATCATTGCGCTAAATGCCGCGTGTTCCCTGCTCGTAACGGGGGCCGAGGTGCAACTGGAGGAGGCATTCCGCCGCGCGGAGGAGTCGATAGCCTCCGGGCGTGCGCTTGATGTGCTCAATAAACTGCGGCTCGCGACGAACTGAACCGAGCCGCCGCCGAGGGCTACTTCGGCAGGTGCCGGGAGCAGTACTCCCGGCCATCAGCGGCGACGCGGAAGTCCTCGTGCGGATTGCTGACCTCATTGGCTCCGCAAACCTCGCAATGGTGCATGTACTCGGGCGCACTTTTCACCGCCTGGTCAAACTTCGCCCGGCGCTGGGCGTTCACGCGATCCGTCTTCATGCGGCGGAAAATCCCGGGCGCGAAGAAGAGCAGGTAATTCATCATGCTCCAGGTCGTGGCGACCTGCATGCTGAGCGGGCCGAAAAAGAACAGGTAGGTGGGTCCGAGCAGACCCCAGATGGCCAGCCACTTGATCTTCACCGGAAAGACGAAGAACAGGAGGATCTCCAGGTTGGGAGCGATGGTGGCGAGGGCAAGGAAGAGGGTGAAATTCAGGGAAATTGACGCGCTGGAACCGCCGAAGACCAGCGCCACGGCCACGTAGCCGAGCATGCCGAGCAGGTAATACAGGGTGAGGCGGAAGGATCCCCAGTTGGCCTCCAGCATGTCGCCGATCCACCACGTGAAGTATACGTAGAAGATCATGAACAGGGGGCTGAACAGGCCGGGACCCACTCCGGGGATGAAAATCCAGCTCACGAGACGCCAGATCTCACCCCGCCAGATGGCATCGCGATCTGCGACCAGGAGGGAAAGGAAACCCGGGTTCGCGATGGCGAGGAGATACACCAGGATATTCAGGATCATGACGTAGCGCACCAGGCCGGGGATGGCGAGGTAGCTGAAGCGTCGTTCTAAACGGTCTAGGAAAGTCACGGCGGTATTACTCGTCGGTCAGGCGGCTCGGATCAACGCCCAAGTTTATTCTGCTGGCTGGACAGGCTGGTAGCGCCGTTTGATGCGCTCCAGATAAAAGACGCCGCCGAGCAGGCCCCAGAGGAGATAAACGGCCATGCCGGCGATGGAGATGGTGGTGCCGATGCCGGCAGGGGTGCCGCAGAGTTCCTGCAGGAGGTTGTCGAGGAAGGCCTCGCGCAGGCCGATGCCGTTCAGGCTGATGGGTAGGGAGGAAATGGCGGTCACCAGCGGCATGATCGAGGTCATGTCCCAGAAACTCACCTGATTGGTGAAGGCTTTGGCCGCGAAGCAGAAGGCCATGAAATAGGCAAAGAGCATGGGCACGGTGTAGATCGTGCCGAGGATGGCCTCGCGGCGGTTCTCGATGCAAAGCTGCCAGATTTTTGACAGCTTGATGAGATAGGAGCGGAAGGGGAAGCGCCGGGGAAGGCGGCCGACGAGGCTGCGCTTGGTCAGGATGAACGAGGCGATGAGGGCTGTCGCCATGACAAACAACGTGATGGCAAAAATCTTCATCATGTTGCCGACGGCGAAGCTCTGGGCGAACCACTCGTCGCGCGTCCAGGCAAAGATGAGGCCGATGATGACGAGGACAAAGACGGCGAGCACCCGGTCGACGGCCACGCTGAGAAAGCCCTCGGTTTTGTGCTCCGGATGGTCCCGCATGAGAAAAATCACGCGAACCACGTCGCCGCCCGTGGTTCCCGGCAGGAACTGATTGAAGAACGCGCCGATGAAGAAGAGCCGGGTGATCTCCTTGAGCGGCACCTCGATGTGGAGCATGCGGAGAAAAAGCTGCCAGCGCAGGATGCCGAAGAGCTCGCAGACGCCGGCGGAAGCCACGGCGAGGATCATCCACCGCCAGTCGGCCGTAGTGAGAGCCCTCCACATGGTAAGCCGTCGCTCCGGGTCATGAAAGAGCCACCAAAGGAGGCCGAGCGTGACCGCCACCTGCAGGACGGTCATGAGATGATGCAGCAGCGATGGCGCCTCGATGCGAGGCGTGGCTGACTCGTGGCAGGGAGATTGCTTTGGCGTCATCGACGGCGAACTTTGTAGTCTTCGCCGTCTTTGACGCCCAGCAGTTTTTCGATCAGATGGTGGTCGCACCGACCGCTTCGCGAGCCGCAGCACTGGTGTACTGGCGGTTCAGGCGGGCGATGAACGACGCCGAGATGCCGGCGGGGCAGACAGCCTCGCAGGCATAGTAGTTCGAGCAGTTGCCGAAGCCGATCTCGTCCATGGTGCGGACCATGCGGACGGTGCGGCGTTCGTTCTCGGGCTTGCCCTGGGGCAGGAGACCGAGGTGGGCCGCCTTGGCGCTCACGAAGAGCATGGCGGAGCTGTTCGGACAGGCCGCAGCACAGGCGCCACAGCCGATGCAGGCGGCGGCGTCCATCGACTCGTCGGCGATGACTTTGGGGATCGGTACGGAATTCGCATCCGGGGCCGATCCGGTGCGGGCGGTGATGAAACCGCCGGCCTGGATCACCTTGTCGAGAGCGGTGCGGTTCACCGCGAGGTCGCGGATGATCGGGAAAGCCCCGACCCGGAACGGCTCGATCGTGATGACGTCGCCATCCTGAAACTTGCGCATGTAGAGCTGGCAGGTCGTGCCGCGGCCGGGGCCGTGGGGCACGCCATTGATCGTCAGGCTGCACATGCCGCAGATGCCTTCGCGACAGTCGTGGTCAAACTGGACCGACTCCTTGCCTGCTTTCTCCAGCTCCTCATTGACGATATCGAGCATCTCCAGGAAGGAGGCTTCGTCAGGGATGTTTTTCGCCGGGTATTCTTCGAAACGACCGGAAGTAGTCGGGCCGTCCTGTCTCCAGACGCGTAGAGTGAAGTTCATGGGATAATCAGGATTACTTGTAGCTGCGGGTGGCGAGTTTCACCGTCTCGTAGGAGAGCGGTTCCTCGAGGCGGGTCGGAGTGGCGTTTTCGCCTTCGAATTTCCAGCAGGCGACGTGAGCGTAGTGCTCGTCATCGCGCAGGGCTTCGCCGTCCGGAGTCTGGTACTCCGAGCGGAAGTGTCCGCCGCAGGATTCATTGCGCTGGAGAGCGTCGCGGCAGAGGAGTTCGCCAAACTCAAGGAAGTCGGCCACGCGGCCTGCCTTTTCGAGAGATTGGTTCAAGGTCTCGCCCTTGCCGAGGACGTTGACATTCTTCCAGAACTCCTCGCGGAGCTTGGGAATCTTGTCGAGGGCTTCGGTAAGGCTCTCCTTGGTGCGGGCCATGCCGCAGTTGTCCCACATGATGTGGCCGAGTTCGCGATGGAAGCTGTCGACCGTGCGGCTGCCCTTGATGCTGAGGAGCTGGCTGGTGCGGGCCTTGACGGCTGCCAGAGCGTCCTGGAACGGGGCGCTGTTGACATCGGGTTTGGCCTTGCCGAACTGCGTGTTGAGGTAATCGCCGATGGTGTACGGGATGACGAAGTAACCGTCGGCCAGGCCCTGCATGAGGGCGGAGGCACCGAGGCGGTTCGCGCCGTGGTCGGAGAAGTTGGCTTCGCCGAGGACGTGCAGACCCGGGATGTTGCTCATCAGGTTGTAGTCAACCCAGAGACCGCCCATCGTGTAGTGCACGGCGGGGAAGATACGCATCGGGCGCTCGTAGGCGCTCTCTCCGGTGATGTTTTCATACATCTCGAAGAGGTTGCCATAGCGTTCCGCCACGACTTTCTGGCCGAGGCGCTTGATGGCGTCGCCAAAGTCGAGGTACACGCCGAGTCCGCCGGGGCCGACACCACGGCCTTCGTCGCAGACTTCCTTCGCGCTGCGCGAGGAAATGTCACGCGGGGCGAGGTTGCCGTAGCTTGGATATTTGCGCTCGAGGTAGTAGTCGCGGGCATCCTCCGGGATTTCGGAGGGAGCCTTGCCGCAGTCTTCCTTGCGCTTGGGCACCCACACGCGACCGTCGTTGCGGAGCGATTCGCTCATGAGGGTGAGCTTCGACTGGTAGTCGCCGCTCACCGGGATGCAGGTCGGGTGGATCTGCGTGTAGCAGGGATTGGCGAAGTACGCGCCCTTCTTGTAGGCGCGGTAGGTCGCCGTGACGTTGCAGCCCTTGGCGTTGGTCGAGAGGTAGAAGACGTTGCCGTAACCGCCGGTGCAGAGCAGCACGGTATCAGCGGCGTGGGCGCGGATTTCTCCGGTCACCATGTCGCGGACGATAATGCCCTTGGCGTGGCCGTCGACGAGCACGAGATCGAGCATCTCGGTGCGGGAGTACATCTTCACCGTACCGGCTGCGACCTGGGCCTCGAGGCCCTGGTAGGCGCCGATCAGGAGTTGCTGGCCGGTCTGGCCGCGAGCGTAGAAGGTGCGCGACACCTGAGCGCCACCGAAGGAACGGTTGGCCAGGAGACCACCGTATTCGCGGGCGAAGGGAACACCCTGGGCGACGCACTGGTCGATGATGTTCGCGCTGACCTCGGCGAGGCGGTAGACGTTGGCCTCACGAGCGCGGAAGTCACCGCCCTTGATTGTGTCGTAGAAGAGGCGGAACGTGCTGTCGCCGTCGTTCTGGTAATTCTTCGCAGCATTGATGCCGCCTTGCGCCGCGATGGAGTGAGCGCGGCGGGGGCTGTCCTGGTAGCAGAAGCACTCGACGTTGAAGCCCTGCTCGCCGAGGGTGGCGGCGGCGGAGGCTCCGGCCAGTCCGCTGCCTACGATGATGATCTTGAACTTCCGCTTGTTCGCCGGGCTGATGATCTTTGCGGTGTTCTTGTAAGAGGACCACTTTTTGTCGAGCGGTCCGGCGGGAATCTTGGCGTCAATGCTCATTTGATCGTGTTCTTGCCCAGTCCGAAGATGAGGATGGAGATGGGGATGGAGGAGTAACCGACGAAGAGCGCCCACGCATAAACGCGAGCCACTGCTTCATAGACCGGACGCATTTTGCGGGTGGTCAGGCCGAGCGTCTGGAAGAGGCTGCCGATGCCGTGGCTGAGGTGGAAGGCGAGGAGCCCCAGGGAGATGATGTAAAAGGCGCTGACGACCGGGTTGCTGAACCCGAGGACCACCATGCGGTAGACGTCATGCACCGTTTCACCGTGCAGCTCGGTATCGAGGTGCGCCCAGCTCGGGTTGAAAATCAACAGGGTGAAGTGGCCGAGGTGGAAGATGACAAACGCCAGGACGATGAGGCCGGTGAGCCGCATCGTGCGGGCAAACACCGTCGTCTTGATCGGGTCGCCCACCGCATACTTCTGCGGGCGGGCGGTGGCGTTTTCCTTCCACAGCAGCATCGTGAAGAAGATGTGCAGGAAGACCACGGCCAGCAGCCCGAGGCGGATCACCCAGAGGAAGGGGCCGAGGTCCCGGAGGTGCTTGGCGTAGGAGTTGATGAGATCCGGACCAAAATAGATGGTGAAGTTGCCGAGCATGTGCCCGGTAACGAACAGGACGAGAAGGATTCCAGTCACGGCGACGATCGTTTTTTTCCCAATAGAGGAAAAGACCCATCGGCATAATGCCTCATGGATCGGGATGCCAGCCGTAGACGTAGCAGAGGAAGCGGACATGGCAGAATTAGATATTCTAATACGTTTGGACAAGCAAGAGCCTAGCGGCTCTGCCGAGGGAAAATTTTTTTCGACCCCCCTATTTCGTCGCGAAATCGACGAAATCGGTAAGTGTCAATTCCGGTTTGGATTCCGAAATTGCGTTGTCCTCGTTGAGCAAAACGACGCGGCTGGGCCTCTCGGTGGAGGTGAAGGCGACGAGCCAGAGATATTTTTCATATCCGATATCAGTCTTCTTGGCGGCGCTGGCGACGAGGACGTAATCCCCGGGGCCGGGCGTGGTCATGTCGACCCGGCCGTTGGAGTCTGTAATCGTGACGGAGAGAGGCGAGGCGAGGATGGATTTGAGCTTCTCCGATCCGTCGGAAAAGCCGAGGGATTTGTCCGCCTTGACCGTGGAAATTGCCTGCTCCACGCTATCCCGCGGGTAGAGTCCCACCGTGGACCCGCTCATGACGGCGACTTGTCCGGCTGCGGGCGAGTAGGTGATGATGCCCCGGATCTTGCCTGCCGGAGTGACCTCGTTGAGGACTTGATTCTCCAGCTTCAGCGTTCGCTGCGTTTCCATGGACTGGCGGTTCTTTTCCCGGAGCACATTGATCTCATCGCTGAGGGTGAAGACCCAGGCGACAAGCCCCGCGCCGACGCAGAGGAAGAAAAGGGTGATCAGCCAGGGCAGGACATGGCCCTTTTTGCTGCGATGGGAGCGCGATGAGCGGCGCGAGTGTCCTTCCGACGATGTGCTCTTGGGCTCGGAATCGGGCGGCGGCGTGCTGGAGGGCTGCCTGGTTGCAGGGATTGGAGGTTCGTCCTGCCACTGGTCGAGGGTTTTCCAGGCGCTGCTTTTTTCGTCGAAGAAGTGGTCGGTCGGCTTCAGGGTGCCCATCTCGACGTAATCGGCGATCTTGTCCGAATCATACACGCCGAGGAGTTGACCGTTGCGTGCGATATGGATCTGGGTCTTCTTCACTTGGGGAGGTCTTTGCCGTTGGATTGATGGTCGCGCACCCAGGCGAGGGCTTCCTCGCGCGAGGTGATCTGGCCCTCGAGTTGCAGGGTTTCGACCGCCTCTAGGACTTGCTTGAAAACCGGCCCCGGTGTCCAGCCTAGATCGATCAAATCGCGGCCATTTATGAGGGGTTTGGGAATAAGCGGTTCATTGGCAAACTCCTGCTCCTTTGCGAGGAGGAAGTGATAATTGTCCAGCATGCCGTGGCTGCTCTGGCAATCGACTCGGTGGAGCTCGAGTTCGTCGGTGAAAGTCGGGCGCGCCATGAAGCGCTTCAGCCGGGCCACGCGCATGTTTTGCACGTCCTTGAACGCCATGTGGTGCTGGACGATCTCAATCGTCGCCTCGATCTCGTCGTTGGAAAACTTCAGCCGCCGCATGATGGCGTCGGTCATGCGTGCGCTGACGGACTCGTGTCCGTTGAAGCGAATGCGGCCAGTGGGATCGACCTGCCGGGTCGGCACCTTGCCAATATCGTGAAAGAGCACCCCGAAGACGAGCGGCAGCGAAACCTCTTCCGGCAGCATGTCCAGCATGATGCGGGTATGGACAAAGACATCGCCCTCGGGATGAAACTCCGGCGGCTGGTCGCAGCCCTTCATCGCGGTGATCTCCGGGAGCAGTTCGCCGAGCAGACCGCTGGCATCGAGCAGGTCAAAGCCTGCAACGCGGCGCGGGGAGAGGAAAATCTTCACGAGTTCCTCGCGGATGCGCTCGGCGCTGACATCATGGATGCGCGGCGCGTATTCCCGGATGGCCTCCCACGTGGCGGGCTCGATATCAAAGGCGAGCGTCGCGCCGAAACGCACACCCCGCAGGATGCGAAGCCGATCCTCCTCAAAACGCTTGCGCGGCTCGCCGATGGCGCTCAGGAGACGGCACTGGAGATCGGCCTCCCCGCCGACATAGTCCAGCACCTGCTGGTCGATGGGATCGTAGAAAAGCCCGTTGATCGTGAAGTCGCGCCGCGAGGCGTCGCCCTCGGCGGTGGTAAAGACTACTCCCTCGGGGTGCCGTCCGTCGATGTACGCGCCATCGGCGCGGAAAGTGGCCACCTGGTATTCCTCGCCTTGGGAAACCACCAGCACCACGCCGAACTGCGCTCCCACCGGCACCGTGCGGGGAAAAATCTCCTGCACCCGCTCGGGAGTCGCATCCGTGGCGATGTCGAAATCCACTGGCTCCTTGCCCAGCAGCCGGTCGCGCACGCAGCCGCCAGCGAAATAGGCGATATGCCCGGCCTGGCGCAGGGTGCGGACGATCTCGGTGGCTTCGGCTTCCATGGAAACCGGGAAGATAGCGTGTCCCGCGCCGGGCCGCAAAGCTTCCCGGTGGAATGTGATACGAAAACGCTCTATTCCGCGAGCAGCGTGGGATAGTCGGGCTGGAACATCAGTGAGGCAATCGCGGCCGCGGGGTTGACCCCGAGGTCGTTCCTCGCCAGTCCGAGGCGGGATGCCTCGGTGGCCGTGGCCTGGGCCACCTTGAGCGAGACTTCGCGGATGCGGGTGAGTTGCGGATAGACGCAGCCCTGAGCCAGATCCTCCGTGGTGGTTTCCGCGGCGAGGGCGCGTGCGGCGGCAAGGAACATCGTATCGGTCACCGTTGGCGTGTCGGCGGCGAGCACGCCGAGACCGACTCCCGGGAAGATATAGACGTTGTTTCCCTGGCCGGGGCGGAAGGTGCGACCGCCCAGCTCCACCGGGACAAACGGGCTGCCGCTGGCGTAGATGGCGCGACCACCGGTGGCCTCGTAGGCTTGGGCGGGGGTGCATTCCGCCTTGGAGGTGGGATTCGACAGAGCGAAAATGATCGGGCGGTGGTTGTACTCGCCCATGCGCTGGAGGATTTCCGGAGTGAAGACGGGGCCGATCCCGGCGACGCCGATGAGCGCGGTCGGGCGGATGCGCTCGACGGCCTCGGCGAGGGTGGAGGCCTGCGGAGCCTCGTGGGCGTAGGGCACCTTGTGGGAGGGGAGCTTGGCATCGCGTCCCGCCACGAGCAGGCCCTTGGAATCGACAAACCAGCAGCGTTTCCGTGCGTCGGTCTCTGACATTCCCTCCTCGACCAGCGCCCGGACAAACAATCCGGCGATGCCGGTGCCTGCCTCCCCGGCTCCGAGGAACAGGACGGTCTGGTCGGCCAGCGGCTTGCCGGTTTCCTTCGTGGCGGCGATCAGGCCAGCCAGGGCGACGGCGGCGGTTCCCTGGATATCGTCGTTGAAGCAGCAGATGCGGTCGCGCCACTTCTCCAGCAGGGTAAAGGCATTGTGATTCGCGAAATCCTCAAACTGCACCAGACAGCCCGGGAAGACCTCCTGAGTCGCGGCGATGAATTCATCCATTAGCGACTCGTACGCTTCACCGCGCACGCGCTTCTGCGGCAGGCCAATGTAGAAGGGGTCGTCAAGGAAGCGCGGATTCTCTGTGCCGACGTCGATCGTGATGGGCAGGCACTCGGAGGGGTGGACTCCGGCGCAGGCGGAATAAAGGGCGAGCTTCCCGACGGGAATCCCCATACCGTAGGCACCGAGATCGCCGAGGCCGAGGATACGCTCACCGTCGGTGACGACGATGACACGCACATTGGTTTGCGGCCAGTTGCGCAGGACGGAGGCGATGCGCCCGCGGTCGTTGCTGGTGATCCACAGGCCGCGGGGATGGCGCAGGATGCTGCCGTATTCCAGGCAGGCCTGGCCGACGGTCGGGGTATAGATGATCGGCATCGTCTCCTCGAGATGGTCGATCAGGAGCTTGTAAAACAAGGTCTCGTTGCGCTGCTGGAGGGCGGAGAGAAAGATGTATTTCTCGAGGTCGTTCGACTTGCAGCGGAGCTGGGCCAGCACGCGCTCGACTTGCAGTTCCAGGTTCACCACGCGAGGGGGGAGGAGGCCGCGCAGACCGAGCTGATCCCGCTCTTCCTCGCTGAAAGCGGTGGCTTTGTTCAACAGGGGATGACGAAGAAGCTCCACACCATGCGGAAGGTGCGAGTCTTGGGAAGAGAACGAGGCAGCAGCGGACATGAAACGTAAGTTTATGTCCTTGTGGTGTTGCTGTAAATTAGTAAATCTAATACAAGCCCGGAACAGGTGCTCGATACCCGGCTTTTGCGGGCGGCGTTTTTACCTCCCGATCACGACGGCGGCTGGAGCGGAGACGATTGAGCCTGAGCGGGTTCCCCGGCGGCGAGCAGGCGCTTGAGCAGGCCGTCCTTGTCCGGCGGGATCACGGTCAGCGCCACGTCGCCATGCAGCATTTTTTCTGTTTCCAGGATCTCAAATACCGCGTCGAGAATCTCCCGGTCGGCGGCGATTTCCTGGATCGCCTTGCCCACGAGATAGGGGCGCGCACGGCGGCGGCGTGGGCAAATTCCTTGGCGGCGGTGCGCTCGGCCCCGCTGCGAATGATGGCGACCTGATTGGCTCCCTGCTGACGGATGGCCGAGGTGACCTGCCGGAGGCGGTTGACCACTTTTTGCTCGATCTGCTGGATCATCTCGTGGTCGCGGAAGTGGACCTTGCGGATGTAGACCGATCCGAGCTGGTAGCCCCAGGCAATGGACTTGGGCGAAACCTCGTCGCGGACGCGGTGGCTCATCGAGTGCCGATCCTCGAGCAGGCTCTGGAGCGGCATGTTGCTCAGGCAGCGAACGGCGGCATTGCGGACATTGGCTCGCAGGGAACCGCGTGGATCGGTGTTGCGGAAGAGGTACTCCACCGGGTCGGAGACGGCCATCTCGTACCACACGCCGATGCCCATGGGCGTGCCCTCCTCGGAGTTCACGGGCTGGCTGCGGAGATACTCCTGGTCGATGCGCATGTCGACCTTGCGTACTCCCCCGAAGAAGCGGATGAGCAGGCTCTGCGGTCCGAGGACGACTGGCAGGAAATGCAAGCCCGGCTCGGAAATGACTCCCGCTACGCGACCGAAGAGCAGGAAGACCTGGGACTCCCGCTCCTGGACGACGGCAAAGAGGCAGAAAAACTCCGCCATGGCCATGAGCAGCGGCACGGCGATAAGGCAGGCGAAGAAGGTGACGAAGGCGACGGAGAGAAAGATCATGACTTGGCCTCCACGATGATGCGGCGGGCGCGCTTGTAGAGATCGAGCCGCACATTTCTCAGATAACCGGGGATGGCATCGGGGCCGCTCTGCTTGAGCTGGCGGAGCTGCTCGGCCAGCCAGTTGAGCGGCTCGACTTCGGCCTCCGCGTTCATGGTCTGGATTTCCACGGCGCGGCGGCTTTCCTCGATTCGCTGGTCGGCGAGCGCCTGGGCGACGCTGATTTCGGAGGAAACTTCGTTGTGCGCGGTATTGATCGCGGCGAGCGCGCCGTCGATCTGCGGCGGCGGGTCGATGCCGGTGATGAGGGAGGCGTCGAGGACGATGCCATAGCGCGCGGCGGAGCTCCGGCAATGGGTGTCCATCTCCTCGTTGAGGAGATTCAGATTCTTGCGCAGATCGTTGATCGAGATGCCCTCAAGGTGCTGGTCGGTTGCCGCTTCGTCGGCGGGAGCGCGGAAAGTGGCGATGCGCTCGCGCAGCACGGAGACGAAATATCCCATCACGTGGGCGATCGGGTTCTTCACGCCGAAGAGGAAGGCATAGAGATTCGCCTCGCAAATGCTGAAGCGGATCTGGCCGGTCACGCCGATGTTGAGCTGATCCTGCGTGACGGCCTCGAGCACCATGCCGCCCTGGTTGGCATCGGGCGTCTCGGGATCGTAGGCGATGCTGGCAGTCGCGATGGCGATGTTGACCTTGTGCACCTTCTGCCACGGCCAGCGGAAATAGGGTCCGCCGGGCGGGATGACCTGGATTTGCGGAAAGACATCGCGCTCGCGGTCCGTATGGGAAAGATCATCCGCCAGGGGGGGGTCGAGCGTGTTCCCCTTCAGCCGCTGAGCCAGGCCAAAGCTGGTAATGACAGCGCGTTCATTAGGCGCGACGGTATAGAAACCGAGCGCGAGGGCGCGGAAGATAAGATAAGCCGTTAGTCCGAAGAGTAACCCGAAGAGAATCTCAATGCTGGTCACGGCGGGAAGTTTCGCCCCTTATCGGGAAACGCCGAGGGGGAGGGAAGTGCCGAATTGGAAACACGCGGAACCGGCTGGCTGCAAAGAGGTCAGCGCGACCAGTTTCGCAAGTGTTTGCTTAGCTTATTGTTTCACGGGTAGCCAAGGCATTCCTGATCTGGCGGCGTCGGACGGGATGCCGCAGGATGGGGAGGGTCAGGAAGTCCCTTGCATCGACGGTTACCCCTGTGTTCCCGGCGTTGCCGATGATCGGACGCCGCCATACTTCAAACCTTCCAGTGCCGTTTTTTACGATTGCGGCGAACTCCGCCTTACCTAGATGTTCAGTCCCAGGGAGTGATGGTGCCCGGCGCGAAAATGTGCCATCACCTCAAGACC
>QAYZ01000013.1 GCA_003054655.1 Spartobacteria bacterium LR76
GGTCTTGAGGTGATGGCACATTTTCGCGCCGGGCACCATCACTCCCTGGGACTGAACATCTAGCTGGACCGCTCTTCCCTGCAGTACCAGACGCTGAGCCGTGACAACACGGCCTTGCGCGAACGCTTGCGCCACTGGGGGGTTCAAGCCGCGCTGGGGTACTCCCATCCCTCACGACCTGCTTCGCGCCGAAGGCCTCGTCCTCAACCATAACGCACCGCGTGGAAGGCCTCTCCCTTCGTCGCAAACGCCGCAGCAAGCTTCCAACCGTGACTCGCGTCCCCATCCCTTCGCCGTAGAGGCTTGATGAACTCTGGTCGACGGACTTCATTCACGATCAGTTCTCCACCCAGTTCACAAACCCATTCAGCGCGCCGACCGGATGACGCCGCGCGAGTCCAAAGCAGTTCATGCCCGGGCGAAGAAACTGACCCACCAGGACGCATGAGGTGGGTTTCTTCTAGCTGTCAATACGCGCACACCAACTCCCAAACCAACGAAGGTTCTTTTAATGATCGCTTTGGTTGTGGTGATTGACCACCATTCCATTGTCTTCGGCATCGGGGCGTTCCTGGCGGAGGCGGGAGAAAAAGAGCCGCATGTCTCGGATGCCTCCCCACGTGAACCATATTGCAGTCACAACCGCGAAGAAGACCGGAATGCCGATGCCAACGACGAACCAGAAGCGTGACCATACCGCAATGGGCCATGGCGCAATAAGGTTCCAGATGGACCCCATGACAAGCACGCCAAACCATAGCATGCTCCAGCAGAAAAGGCCGCCGGCCAGAAACTTGTCGCCCAGCGTGAAGTGTTCATCAAAACCGATGAGCCGACCCCAGGTGACCCGTTTTGCCGAAACCGTTTCGTAGCCCTGCTCGGTCTTCACCGCGTACTTTCCGCGATGCAGCATGCGCTCCATGTCGAAATCCTTCCGGCAGGTCAGCAAGGAAACGACGCCATAGACGAGGCATGCAGAGATCGCGCCAAAGAAACCGATTTGCGCTCCATTGACCGGGAAGGCATCACCCCAGATCTGGCGGGCAATGATGCCACTGGTGACCAAGCCGGAACCGGTCAGCAGCCCGGCCCAGGCTCCTGCGGTGGTTCCCTTTTTCCAGTAAAGTCCGCCGATGATCGCCACTCCCGCGCCGCCGACATAGATCGCTTCAGTCACTGCCCACCACATCATGACGTACTCGGTTTGCTTAAAGAGACAGCCGAAGCAAAATGCGAAGACGGCCACGCCCACCATCGAGAGGCGCAGTAGCCGGATGTGCTGCTTTGGCGTGAAGGGTTTTTTGCGCAGGGGCAGGATGACGTCTTGAATGAACAGACTGCCCCAGGAAAGCAGGTGAGTGCCGTCACCCCCGAAGATGCCCATGAGCAGGATGATGCAGAGCAGCCCCTTGATTCCCTCGGGCAACATGTGCACGACGGCGATCGGGATGGTCATCTGCTCCTGCAACTGCGGCTGGCCGATCTCGGCCACCTGCTGCTTGACCACGGCGGCCTGCGCGGTGAAATCGGGATGCGCCAGGTAAGTCATCGCGCAGACGGCGAGCAGCGTAATGATGGCGGAATTGCCTAGCCCCTTCCAGTTCCCCATCACGCCACCCATGCGGGACTCGTGCGGGGTCACCGCCGCCGTGGTGTAGGCTCCCTGGTTTTGCCAGGCCATGGTGCGGTAGACCGCGCCAAACAAGCCCATCAGCACATACCAGATGTTGAAATCCTTCAGCCCCATGGAATCAAAGGGGTTGAGGAGCGATTCGCCAGCGGGCCGGTTTTCCAGCACGGTGGAAATCTCCGACCAGCTGAACATCGTAAAGAGAAATGCAATGATGACGAGAAAGAGCACCATCGAAATCATGCCCTCAAGGCAGTTGGTCACCATGAGCGTGATCAGACCACCAGAGAGCGTGAGAGCGAGGCTGATCGACAACAGCAGCGCCATCAGCGGGATGTAGGTAGCCACTTCCCAGCCAAAGACGTAAATAGTCTGCGGAAGACCGAGAAAATACATCATGAAACGTGCACCCACAACCGGGATGATGCCGAAATTGGCGATACCCGCGGCGAAGCCCAGAAACCCCGTAAAAATACGAAACCTCTTGCTGTACCGAACCTCAAAGAACTGCGCCAGCGTGAGCGCCCGCGTTTCGCGGAACCGATAAATCACCCATCCACTGATCGCCACGATAAGCGCCACCGGGACACTCAGCCATCCCCACCATGTGAGCACGAAACCAGACTTTGAGATCACCTCGAAGGTTGCTACAAAAACCACCGCCCCCACTCCCTGTTCACCTTTCGCCACCGCCAGGAGATACCTTCCGGCCATGCGTCCTCCAGAAAGAAAGTCCGCAACGCTCTTCAGATAACTCCGCGTATAAATTGCGACGGCAAGCAATAGTAAAAGAGGGAAGCCGATGAGGAGCCAGTCAATAAGATGCATGTGTGATTATTGGAAATAAATTTGCTAGCGCGACTGAGCAAACCCCTCGCCCGGAGGGCGGGCCGCCATGTCGCAAAAATACGATCGCGTCAGCAGGAAAAGCGCGAATGGTTCGATTTCTAAAAAAAACCACAAAGCTCTTTCGACCATCATAACCGCTTCGGAACCGAGACTTTCTTCATAGTCCGTTTCCTCCGGAAACTTTCCCAGCTCTGACGAGAACTGACACCTAAAAGCCTATCGCCGCGTAGATTTTGCCAGACCTCCACGGCAATCCTCTTACATCTGCCAAAAGAGAATCCATGGATCGAGATAAATAAGCTCCCCATGACTGAAAACGCTGAAGCCGAAGTGAGAATGATCGTGGCCCCACGTACTGACACCGGCTCCCAGCGTATAATTGGTTCCGCATTCAACCGCCTCCTATTCATCAACCAGCATCGTCGGCATGTGGCACAATGCCAGCACTCATTCCGAGCCGTCATCCCATCGCCGGAATCCCCTCCAGCAATTGTTATTGTGCCCCATATCAAGAGAATTGCAGAGAAGCCGTCGATCGAGGTCGATTGCATACAGCGGAGTACCCCGGGGAAGATTGATATCGATCCCTCCATGCGCTGAGGCGCCATCATACCCGCCGAGCCCGATGCGTACGTCACAAATCACCCTCGGTTGGTAGAATGTAGCCTGCGTTCCGACTATTTGCTCAGGTCGTCTGACTTCTCCGTCAAACTCCAGATCCGCCCAAAAGTGATAGGTCGGCATCGCCTTTCGTTCTTCAACTCCGGGAACATACAAAGTCGTCGAAAGGATTTCGGCTCCGGTATCAATCAAACGAATCCGATGCATATCACCAGATACGAGTTCAAAATGCAACGTCGCTCTGTGATTCAGCTCAACCGCCGTAAGCGTTGAAGCCGCCTTGCGCCGGACCTCGGTTTGAATGGGAAGCTCCATCATATGCTACGCCGTTGAAAGGCGCGCTAAACTCTGGCCGTACGCCCAGTTATCACGTCCGCAATCCCTCAGCTGGCCTACCTTGTGAATTTACGCGACTAATCCGTGAGGATCAGATCCCCTACTGGATCGACCTCCTTGCTCTGAATGTCGCCAAACCAGGTCATGAAACCATCGCGCTTGGGTTGATCGTCTTCGTTCATGATCACCGCCATGCCCAGATTAGCGCCAACCGCTGGATGAAAAGGCGAAAGCCGAGACCACGGTATCGCGATTTCATAGGTCATTCCTCCAGCCCCCTTGCCGGACGGTACTGCGACGATCTTGATCTCCTTTACCTCGCCTGACGGGGCCTTGCCGTCGGCAGTAAGGTAACACCAGGCTATGGTGCCATTACGATTCTTGCCCAAGGCGTAATCGTATTTTCCACTCTTCTCACTGCTGCTGCGAGCAGGGTCGATCAGGAGTTGAATCCCATCCCCAGCCCAGATCAAATCGTCTGCCGCCTCATTATGAAAGACATCGTCCTGCGTCGTGATTCCGATGTAAAGATAGTGATCATCCCACAGGAATCGGAGTTCGCCTGAAAGGTCCTCCGGTCCATTCCATTTGCTGGACGCGAACAGGTCGCGAAACTGATTTGTTTGGTTGATCTTTTGCACTGTTGAACGCATCCATTCTCCTTCATCCAGCTTCCCATCGAGGACCACAGGTGCCTTTGCTTTCGGAACGGTCACGAATCCGCCAACGAAACGGTCCATAGCCAAGGACCGCCCAGCCTGATCTGTGAGCATTGCCTTTATCTTGTAAGAGGTTACCGGGTCCGTTCCCTCGATCGGCACACGGATGCGCGCCTCCCCATGCGCATCGATGGTCACCTTACCCTCCGCAGCATCACCGAAGTAGGCGCCAGGAGGAGTTGCCTCGGTCAGTGCGTAAAGGCCAGCCTTGGGTGAAACCTGCAGGGTTAAAGCGAGATTCCACGCCACTTCCTCCGCCTTTGCATTGTTATTGTGCAAAATCAACTCAACAGCGGGACGACCATCGGGCGTCACCGTCGCCACAACCTCACCGGACACCTGTCCCTGCACAGGCACGACGAGATCCATGTCTCCGCCAGCTTGGAGCAGCCTAATCGGGACATACCTTGCTCCCGAATCTGAGGGAGCGGTAATCTCCGATGAGAAAACTCCGTCCTTTAGAACCAGAGGAGTTGACTGCCATCCTGGCGGCAGGCTGAGCGTCAGCCCCTTCTGCGATGGAGCAGCGACGCTCACAGAGAACGTTTCCCCGCGTACGATCTTTTCCGGAACGGAGATTAGCTTCACCTCCGGTGCGGAAAGTTTTTCCGGCAGGGACTTTTGCGTACCCTTGTAACTGAGCAGGATCGGATCCTCACCAATACGAAGATCCAGGCCATCCCCCAATGTTTGCAGGGAAACAATTGTGCCGTCAATGCGAGTCAGCTTGATCGGACTGTCGGATTTAATCGGGAGCCGAACATCGCCAGCACCGTGATCTTTCCACAGGATCTGAAGGTTATCGCCATACTTGTCCAGGAAAAGGAAAGACTGAATGCCATCTTCATATTCACGATGCTGCACGAATTTCTTGATGCAAATATTGTTGACTACATTGTAGTAGGCGATCGCATCCAGCCGCGGGCTATAGTTGCCATACAGACCGTCAAAGAGATTGAACGCATCTTCCGAGGAACCGCGCAACTTTCCATCGCGGTCGGGATAGCAAACTCCAAACCAAGAACCATTCTCGCCGCCGAAACTGAAGAACCAGGCGAACTTCTTGATTAACTCGGAAGCCACGACGCGCCGCGAAAGCCCCTGGGCATTCAAGCCCATCTCAGTCGACCAAATCGGCTGCTTGCCGCCATATTTGGCAAACAATTCCTCGTATTTTGCAAAGATGTCGCGGAGTCCCTTGCTGTCCTCATAGGTGTGGAAATCCACTGCGTCGCTGTATTTCTGAAATCCTTGCTTGAAGTATTCCTCGGCAGGACCAACTGAAGTTCCCACGACAAAGGTTTGCGGAGAGAGTTTTTTCACTTGCTCGTACATTACTTTGTACGCCGCAACATTGCGCTCAACAGTCGGCCCCGTAGACTGAGGCTCGTTCCCCAGCGTGACAACAAAATCGTTGTTATTGCCAAACTCCTCAAAGAACGCAGCCATGCCGGCGCGCAAAACCTCATCGGTAAACTTCTCGTAGTCATCCCGATGATGCTCGATCAGGGCGACAGGCGTGCGAGTCAGCATGGTCATCCCGAGTTTCTTCGCGAGTTCAAACATGGGAGCGGATGGCTTGTACGGGGGGGCGGACTTCCAACCTCCCCAAATGCCAACGAGCCGGATGCCAACCCGATCGGTCAGCGTGATATAGGCGGGAATACGGTTATCCCAGTTGCGACCGCTAAAGGGAACTTCCTTCCACGAGTACTTCTTGGTGACAGCCTCGGGCAGAGATACGAATGCACTGGATTCCTTCACCGAGTCGCCCACGCCGCTATCCATAAGCGTGCGCAACTCATAATACTTGCCCGTTTCCGGCTTGAAATCGCCAAGATCGATTGCCGCACTGCTCTGATAGAGATCCTTTGCCCGAGGGGCGCTGGTCAAGGCATAGGTCTTGGGAGCAGATTGCTCGGCACCCCAGTAGTCGGTAATCCAAGCCACGATTTTCTGATGTTGCGCATCGAGAGGTCTCTCGGATTGAACGGTGACGTCAAAGGATGCCGTCTGCCCGGGAAAAAACATATTTCCCACTTCACTCGACTTGATCAGCACGCGCTGCACAGGGTTGCGCGGCGCAAATTTGACCTCCGGGGCAGACAGCTTGATATCATCCCCCCGGAAGCTGCCGACGGCCTTGTTGAGTATCACCCGCAGTTGCGCCGCCGTGGTGCCAAGGGGGAATGAGAGCGATTTTCTCACCGGCGCCCAGTTGGATTTTCCGGAGATACTGGCCAGCTTCATCGTATCCAGAACGTTTCCACCGCCATCCAGGGCTACAATCTCGACCGTGGCATTGAACGAGGAGTCGGGAGATTCCAGATCGGACTTGAAAGCTCCGGTAAAGTCCGCACGCCCGTCCCGCACCGGGATCCTGGGGCTGGTGAGCGAGGTTTCCGTATCGAAGTGCTCGCGATCCCGCCTCAGGATGAAAGCGGATTCACCGCCAAACTTTTCATCCCGAACTATCGCAACGTCGCCCTTTGCCACCCAGCCATCCGGCAGAGCAGAGGAATCAAACCCCTCCTCCAGATAGCTGACGGCGGGAAGATCACCTACAGGAACCACCTCTGCCCGCAAATCGCTAAAAAGAATCTCTCCATTGCGGGACTCCGGGAGGGCTCGCTCCGTGATGCTAATGAAAATCTCCTTGGCCGGGCCGTGCCACCTTGCATCGTTGGCACCGCCCCAATGCTCACCTCCGGAAAGCTTTTCGATGGTGAACTCATAGTCATGCCATTGACCGTCCGCCTGAATGGGGACATCTTTTGTCTGATGGGTCTGATTGCTCGCGTCCGTGAGCCGGAAGGTCAGGTTCCTGATATCCGCCGTCTTGATCTTCATCCTGAAAGCCACCGTGTCGCGCAAGTCCAAGGTGGGAAGCAATTTCCCGAGCCCGACATACTTCCCCCCTCCAGCGAGATCCGCCGACAGCTTCAATGCAGGGCCCCCGCCCTCCCCTGCGCCCTCCGCCAGGGCCAGTTCCCCCTTCGCTCCGGGGAATTCATTGCCTTTGCTAAATGTCCAATCGAGGCCATCCCGGGCAAAATCATCCAACCGCGCCTCGATCGGTGCGCCCGCGCCCTTCGCATCGGCAGCAAACATGGAGGTACTTGCAAAACAAAGGAGCGATAAACCGCCAAGCCAGAGGGAACGATAAATGGTATTCACGTTGGGAGAGGACGAGGAGATTCTCGATATTACTGCCCTGCGCCTCAAGCACCTCCTCTTCTCGAGCTTTCATTTTCCGTTATCCAAATGCGATTATTTGAACCAAGCTTGAAATATCCTCCGGCACGAGCCTGCCCTCCTGCTTCCTTCTCATTCGGCACACTGTATTGACATTCCCTCCGTCCCTTGCTGCGAGCCAGGCATTCGCGATGCCGCCTTCTTCGGAGACATCAGCTTTGGTGATCATGAGATGTCGCGTTTAATAAAAATTTATCTCTTTTTGACTTTTCACAATAACCTGTTGTTCGTAAAAGCAACGGGGATATAGCTCGGAGCAACCCCTGTTTCATGCCTGTTCCATCCGCGCAATCCTTCGCTCCTTTGCCATTAGCATCCTCACTCCAGTTGCTGGACTGGGCGTTCATTATCCTGTCTCTGGGGATCGTGATTTCCATCGGCGCCTTTGCCCGCCGCTATATGAAAAGCGTGGCGGACTTCATGTCTGGCAGCCGATTGGCAGGACGTTATTTGCTGGCCGTGGCCAGCACGGAAATGGGTGCCGGGGCGGTCGTCTTTGTTGCGATGTTTGAAAGGGTGGCGGTATCCGGCTTTTCCCTTACCTGGTGGGGTTGGCTTTCCGCCCCGGTGATGCTGATTTTCACCATCATGGGATGGGTGACGTACCGGTTCCGGGAAACGCGCTGCCTCACACTGGCGCAGTTCTTTGAGGTTCGGTACAGCCGGAGCTTCCGCATCTTCAATGGCGGTCTGGCCTTTCTCGCCGGCATCGCAAACTTTGGGATCATTCCCGCCGTAGGCGCCCGATGCATGGTCTTCTTTTTCGGCCTGCCCCAGACCATTTCTGTGGGTGGCTTCCACATCGAGACTTTCATCCTGCTGATGGCGCTCTTTCTCACGATCACGCTGTTCATTACCCTCGCCGGCGGATTCATCACCGTGATGGTCACGGACTGCGTGGAGGGCATCCTGTCCCAGATCTTTTACCTGGTCATCATCGCGACGCTGCTCCTGCTCTTCAGCTGGCAGGATATCAGCAGCACCCTGGCCGTGGCCGAACCAGGAAAATCCCGCCTGAATCCCTTCGACTCCTTCGGACTCTCGGACTTCAACCTCTGGTATGTTCTCATGGGTCTTGCGGTAACCGTCTACGGACGCATGGCTTGGCAAAATGCCGGGTCCTACAACACTGCGGCGATCACCCCGCATGAAGGGCGAATGGCCGGAGTACTCGGAGCCTGGCGAGAAATGGGCAAGACCTCGGTCGTCGTACTGCTGGCGGTGTGTGCAGTGACCTTCCTGAACGATCCAAAGTATACCGCAGCAGCCGCGCCAGCGCATGAAGTCATCTCGCAGCTCGAGTCTCCACAGATCCAGAAACAGATGACGGTACCGGCGGCACTCTCGGAGTTTTTACCCGCGGGGGTGAAAGGCATGCTCATCGCGATCCTGCTGATGGGAGTGTTTGGCGGTGATTCCACCCATCTCCATTCCTGGGGCAGTATTTTCGTGCAGGACGTGGTAATGCCACTGCGTCGTAAGCCGTTTTCTCCCAAGAATCATATCCTTGCCTTGCGGCTCGGCATTATCGGCGTCGCGTTGTTTTCCTTTGTCTTTGGCTCACTCTTCCGACAAACGGAGTACATTTTCATGTGGTGGGCGGTGACGACCGCGATTTACGTAGGAGGAGCCGGCTCTGCGATCATCGGCGGCCTCTATTGGAAAAAGGGAACAACTGCCGGAGCCTGGGCGGGCCTGATCACGGGCTCGATCCTTTCGGTCACGGGCATCATCCTTCGTACGACGTCGAACGGCCAATTCCCGCTGAACGGCATCCAGATTTCGTTCTGTGCGATGCTGGCGGCCATCATTGTATATGTAACCGTTTCGCTGCTCACCCATCGCAAGGATTTCAACCTGGAGAAAATGCTCCATCGCGGCCGGTATGCCATCGCTCAGCCCGAGGTCGAGGAAGCAGCCCTCCTGTCAGTCCCGCAAAAACGCAGCTTCTGGCTCAAGGTCATCGGCATCGACGATGAATACTCCCCCAAGGACAAGCTGATCGCGGGCGCGCTCTTTGGCTGGAGTATGAGCTGGTCCATCGTATTCCTCGTCGGAACGGTATGGAATATCATCATCCCGTGGCCGCTGGCCTGGTGGTCGGGCTTCTGGCACATCGCAGGCATCGGCATCCCGATTTTCATTACGCTGGTCACCAGCGTCTGGTTCACGTGGGGAGGCCTGCACGACATTCGCGCACTATTTCACCGGCTGCAGCACCATAAGTCGGCGTCATCGGACGACGGCTTTGTGGTCGGTCACCAGAATCTCGATGAAATCCATGGCCACTCCGGCGAGGTAACAGCGGCCAAGCGGGAATTGCAACTCAAGCGCTGACACGATGGGCCGTGCCGTGCGGCCCGGGAAAATCCTTAAGGAAGATAGCTCCCCAGCTATCCAAGCAGGAACGCCGCGTGCCGCCCGGGCAGGTGGAAACCATCGAAGCCTTCGAAAGTACTGATTGAGCGCCCCGGTTGATCGGCCAACGTCACCGTATACGGAGTATGGTTGATCATCAGGATTCCATTCTCGAAGGCTACGGTCTCAATGCCTCTGCGGCGGCGCTCAGCGATCCCGACCTCGATCATGACACGCTCCACCGGCGTGCGCGCAATGATCGTGAGCGGATAATGATTTTCCTTTTTGTACTCCCGAGCCACGGGCAGATGTTCCCTGCTGGCATAGGCAGCGCCATAATAGAAACCAAACGAATGTACCGCACCTCGGCCAGGATGATGAATAGTGTAAACCCCGGCACCGTCGCAAAGATAGCGTGCCTGGATGTCACCGGAATCGTAAGCGGCAAACTCGGGCGATCCCGTAACGACCTTTTCCTCCCAGACGAAGGAATCCGCGCAATGAGGAAGAGCTTCCATGCCGAAAGCGTAATGAACCGCCTCGGCCATGCCATGCAAGAGCAGGCCCCCGCCCTCCACATACTCGCGAAGCCTCTTTTCAAACAACTCATCCCGCATCGCCCAGTAGTGAGGATCTGCCGATACAACCACGCAGTCGTATTCGGCGAGCGTCTCAGCGTGTGACGGATGAATAATGTCGGGATTCAGGCCCAGATCGGCGAGTTGCCGGTACCACCCGAGAAAATCGTCGCGAAAGGCGTTGTATTGCCTCGTATCCGTGGGCTGCGCGGAAAGCGTGTAAGAAGCAAATGGGTAGACCATCGCCACCCTGCGCGTTTTGAGCCTCCGACCCGCAACACCCCGGACCTCCGAGAACCAATCCAGCGCCCCGCGCAATGAGTCCCTCTCAGGCACATCCCATTTGCCAAAGTTTCCGCCGTCGTCCAACCCGTTGTAGCCATAGAAATACAAATCCGTAGCCCCGGCGCCAAAGGCAGACGCGATGACCTCCGCCGGGCTGCAGACGGCATAGATGTCATTGGCCATGTAGCGACCGAGGAAAAGAGAACCCACGAAATCCCGATCCCTGGCCGCACTCCGAAGCATCGCCATCTCACAGGGGACAACATACGGCTCGATATAGCCGTGGTTGTCGATCGGCATCGTGATAAACGAGGGCGAGTCCAAGATCGCGCCGAGATCCCAAAGATCCCAGCCGCGATTCTGAATATGCACATAATCGCTGAAAAACACCTTCCATTGCGAAAGGGCCGCATAGAGGTAAAAGCGCGCGTCCTCCTCCCGAAGTCGACCTGCCACTCGCGCAAAATAGTCGCGCATGACGCGGCGCTTGTAAGCCTGGTTATCGGCGTACTTCCGCACCGCAGCCGTGCGTCCCTCGTAGTCAGCGAAGGCTGGTACATGCCGGTGGGCTTCCAGCGGATCGGCCGGGTTTGTCCAGTAATCCTCGGCTCCCAGTTGATCGAGCGAGACAAATGCCGATCCGTACCGGTCATTCACTTCCTCAAGCGAATAGCGGGAGCGCAGCCATGCCAGATAATGTTCGCGTCCATCATCATCGAAGGACGGGGAAAAGATCGGGCTGTGATAAAAGTAGAAGGGCAGTCGCTCCCGCCCGGCCTCATCCGTGACGGAGGCAGCGGCATCTCCGGCAATGAAGCGGTAAAGCTCCAGACAGTGTCTCACATGCTCCTCGGCCTGAGCGACGGACCAGTGACGGTAACCGCGATAGGGTTGCTGCCAGTAATCCACCGGTTGATCGACGAACTCCGGAGGGTGATCGTAGATTTCGGGATAGAGGTTATCCCCAATGGCAAACAACGCCAGAAAGGACACTCCCATGCCATTGTCGCGACAGCAGCGGGTGATGAAATTCTGCATCGCAACGTATTGACTTTCCTCCCTTGTGCGGAAGAAATGCGTAAAGTCGCTCCATAGCTTGGAATCGAGCACGATCGAATTGAACCCCAGTCTCCGCATGTCCTCGATGCCGCTTTTCACGGCCTCCCTGCTCGAGAAATAGGGCTCAAAGAAGTTGCCAAACCATGCCATGAACGCAGGTCGGGGTCCGGAAACGCATCGTTCAGTGCTATAAAGCATAGGGGATATCCTTCCTTGGCTGTGAGAAGCCTTCTTGGAAAGAGAAATTTTACGGGTGTACCAGGGCCTCGGCCTCGGTGATGCCCACGATGAACGCGGTCGCCTCCGGCGGACGGCTCAACACCTGACCGGCCTCGAGCAAGGCTGCCTGCAGATCAGGGTACGGCACTTGCTGAACGGAGACCCCCAGGTCCAGGGCGATCGACGCTGCCACCGAGGCGGACTGGCCGAGAGTCATAAACACCGGTTCCATGCGGATCGAACCAAATGCGATGTGCGATGCCGAAATACAAAATGGGGCCAGAAGATTTGCGCACTCAGCCTCGCGCGGCACGATGGCGCGGTACGAGATCGGATAGGGCAATATCCCGCCCACCTGGACATCCCCTTCATTGACTACCACGCCGTTTCGCACCATGCGGCGACAGTGATGCGAGTCCATGCCGTAGGCCGCCATGCCGATGGAGTCCTCGGCGACGGAATGGCCGCGGCAGTTGTGCTCAGTCATCACGTAATCGCCAAGCATCCGCCGGGCCTCGCGAACGTAGAGGGCGTGGGGCCATCCTCCGCTTTCCGGAAATTCATCTGCACACAGCCCCCAGGAACTCATCGGTTCCCGGATTGCCGCGGGCACTTCGGAATCATTTGCGAGACACCACATGAGTCCCTGCTGCCAGCAGACGTGCCGTTGGAAAATGTGCTCTCGCTCTACGTAGCTGCCAGCGGCCCAGCCGTAGTTCTGCCCAATGAAATCCGTGGACACAGCACCGTGATTGTTCGTATCGGTCTTGCCATTCCGGATCTCGTCAAACTTCTGAAACGCCTCGTTCCACCCCGTAGCCAGAAAGCGCTTCAAGAGAATGTACCAGGATTCATCATACCCTTCGGGCTGAGGGAAAGGCATCCGGATGTCGTCCCGTTGGGTCAGGCACATCCGAAAGTTGTAGGTCTGTACTCTATTATCTCCAGCCCCTTGCGCAAACGACGGATCAGGATCGATGCCAGGAAGAAGTCCGCTCGCTGGCACGCCCGGGATGATGTAGGGATCGACCGGGGTCTCAAACTGGTGACCGCTCTCGATCTGCGCGCCGTTGATAGTTTCATTGTAGCGGGAATTTCCCTCTCGCCCGATAAAATGCGAGACGCCCGCCAGTGCGAGCAGATCGCCCTCATAAGATGCGTCAATGAACATCGCGGCCCTCACCGCGATCCCGCTTACGGTGCGAATCGCCACGATACGGTTTCCCTCCTTGGAAACCTCATCGATGAACTGGCGCTTGAACACGCGGACATTTGCCTCAAGCAGCCATTGCTCAAAAGTCTCCTCCGCGACATGCGGCTCAAACCTCCACTCCTCAAGGGTGCCGTATCGCCTGCCTACCCGGCGGTAAAACTCGCGGGAAAGGCCACCGATCACGTGCTTGTTGCCGACATCCGTCATGCCCAGCCCTCCCGCGGTCATTCCTCCGAGATGGGCGCTCGGCTCGAGCAGCACGACGCTCAGCCCCCGATTTGCGGCGTCAAGAGCGGCAATGACGCCACCAGACACACCACCATAGACACAAATATCCGCCGAGAGGCTCATCACCTTAAAAGGCGCGGGAAGAAAATAACGGGGAACCAGTTTCACTACAGTGATCGAATTCTCCCCTGCAGTCAGAAAACTGGCCATTTCATAAGCTTGCCTTAGTTATATATTTAGTTATCTCTTTTTGAGTTATGGATTTGCTCTCTCGTCACTGGCAAAGCCCGCTATACCGCTGGTCCAGCCTTCGCACCGAACTGCTTTGGATTTACGAGGGACCCATCGCGGCTGGCTCGACCAGTGAGCGACAGGATCATAGCCTCGGGTATTGGGTCTGGCTGCTCCGCCGGGGGACCGTGCGTCTCGAAATGGAGGGAAAGACGTGGCAGGCCAATGCGGGTCAGTGGATGATTTCCCCGCAAGGAAAGACTCTCCAGGAGTTCTCTTCCGACGCCCGCATCCTTTCCGTCCACTTTAGGTGCCAGTGGCCTACAGGGAACAACCTTTTCTCCGGGCGCGACGCCGTAGTTCTAGATGCCAGCCAGTTTCCCAAGCTGGAGAAAAGCGCCACCGCACTCACCCGCCTCGTCCACCGGCATTTTCCCAAGGTGCGGCTGGAACTCACGGAGCAGCAGATCGACTACCCGGTTTTTCTGCGGTTCGAACAGCGTTTCCAGCAATGGCTCATTGACTTTCACCATGCCATGACCCAGATGGGGCGCGCCCTGGCCCATGCGGGGCTAAGTGACGAACGTCTGATGAGAGCCGCGCATCTGCTGCACGAAAGCCCTCTCTCTGAGCCCTTTCCAGGCTTGCAGCTCCAGCGTGAGACCGGCCTCGGCCGCGCACATCTCGACCGGCTGTACTGGAAGGAATTTGGCATTACCACACGGGAATATTGGGAGCGGCTGCGTCAGGATGTCGCCACGCGCAAACTGGAATCCACCGGACTTTCCATCAAGGAGATCGGTTACGAGCTCGGCTTCAAGCAGGCATCCCATTTCACCAAGTGGTTCTTCAATCGCCTAGGGAAAACCCCCAAGGCTTACCGGGAGGAATCTCCCACCAACCGGGCGTACTGAGCCGATCGTCTGTCATTTCACTGGACAGACCAGTTCTTTATCTCAATCACACAATCGCCAAGGTAGGGAGGTACAGAGAAGAAAATTATCACGCTTTTGATAGGAGTATTGTCAAAGCTCTCTCCAGAATCCGACGCCGCAGCCGCAAACTCGACCAAGTAGTTTGTGAACGCCGGTCCCTCATTTGGAAGAGTCTGCCTGATTTTGACACCGGTCTCCAGCTCGCCTCCAGCCGCGAGCTCGCCAACTTGAGTCTGGCTGAAATCAAAGCTGACCGACTCGGCCTTGACCGGTTTTTCAAAAGTGTAGGTAATCACAGCATGCCAAAGATACGAATCATCGTTGCGGCAGGATATCTTTATGCCTCCATCGGTGTTTTCTATCACCGGTTTCTTGAGGCCAAAGATGTTCAAGCGTTTGTCCCCGTACTTGAGCGGCATGACGATCTTTTCACTCGCAGTCTGGGCATTGACAGCCGCCATTGACCCGAGTCCAAGGCCAGCGAGGACAATCAGTGGAATTATATGTTTCATTTTTTGAGAGACAGCTATCGCCCGTAGCTCTTGCGCGGCACCAGAGCTTCCCGGCATCTTTCCAAAGCTGCGGCGAATTCAGAATCCGGAGCGTAAGCGCGATCAGGCAGGGGCAGATCGAAGGCAAATACTCCGGCGGCGCCGCCACCGACCTTCAATGCAACTGGCCGATTGGTTTGGTTGTCGATCCAGGCTTGAAAGACAATCTTCTCTCCTCCGACCAACATCTGTTCAAAAACATAGTGACGGCAGGATCTGCCGCCAAAGGTCTCCATCCCAAGAAATGTATCCCTACTCACCCACTGAAATGCCGCTGCGTCGTACCGTTGACCATCGAAATAGCCGCTCCGGAATGCGTTGGCCCTCTCGCCATCCATCCTGAAGACAACCAACCCAGCCCGGGCTGGCCACCATATCTCCGCCTTGGAACCATTGGCGTAGTTCACAATATCATGCCTCCCGTCGGCCATCCGGACGATTTCGATTTTTGCAACCTGGCCAGCCACAGTTTTCTCCTTCGCACTGTCTGCTCGTTGAGTCGCGGCCCCTCCCCGGTCCTCGCCAAAAGTGATCGTCCAGGCAGCATCTCCCGAGGGAAAGGATACCTCATGCGTGGTTGGTTCCTGCGCGCAAAGCGTACAGCCGAGCAAGAGCGCTGCTACAACGGCACCGAAAAATACTCTATTCATAGACTGGCTCCATTTGCGCGCTGACCAGTTTTCCCGTGATGCGATCGACCGAGACATGCAGCCAATACCTCCGCTCTCCTTCCACGATGAAGTCCTGGAGGCCCGTTGCGTTGACCGCAAGGCGCCCGGACTGGGCAACCACGTCCACCAGGAGGTTCCAGGTCCGGATATCTGCGACATCTGCCAGAGCGCGAATCGGAGCCTCTCCATAGGACTTGTTGCGAAATGGCTGGTTCAGCGGGGTGTTGTTACCGTTGACGGAGGTGGCAGCTGTATTAAAAACGCCGCCCAGGCGTGAAGATATGGCCGATGCGTCACGCAGCGCACCGTTCGTACGAATCTCGCCGACCGCCTCGCGCGCCAAAGCGGTTGCCTCATTGGCCGTAAGCGCACTGCCAGCGACATTATTGACCTGCTTTGTAACGTTTCGCAGGATGGCTTCCACCACGCTCTCAGTCGTTGAGTTGATGTTGACTTTTCCTGCCGCCACCATCGCCTGGTCGCTCACCGAGAAAAGGTCGAGCAAAGCCGCATCGGCGCTCTTGTCCGACCAGAGGTCCAGAGTCTTGAACGGTTGATCACGAAAGACGTAGCCTAACTCGCCCACGGATTGGAACGCTCGATTGAGTATGTACGGACGACGGCGGGCTTTGGAACCGGGCAGATAATCACTCGTGCCTGATGTCAGCATGTATGTCCCCATGCCATCGCCAGACGTGTCTCCCGTGGCCGAGGCCCTGAAGGCGTCTCCGGGACGCGTGATATTATCCAGATCGGAATAACGGAAGTCCGACGAGGCGATATTTTGCATCCAGGCATCAAACATACATTTGCCACCAGCCGCATTGACAAATCCCGCCGACGCCCGCGGCCATGCTGACGAGATCACCCCTCTTCCGATGTTATTCCCATCGTCATACGTGCTTTCGACGCTCGTCCGGATGGAGTAGCCCATTTGCCAGCTCGGAGTATTGGGTCGGACCATGGACGAGCTTACAGAAAAGCGGTCTGTCCGCGGATCCACGCGGGCTATGATCGATCCCCAGTATCCCCCATACTTTGACCCTGTACTCCAGCCATTCTTGTTCATGGCGCGCACTCGGCTAATCACTGAGTACGGCAGCCATTGGCCATTTTTATCCTCATACTCCAGAGCAAAGGACAGATAGCCGCCCTCGGCCAGATCGGGAATGACCGACACCGAATGCTGGGACGTACCTGTGGCTGGTATCGTGCGGGTAAGAGTGCCCAAATATACTCCCAGATACGGCGTCCGCTCGACAAAGGTATCGAACTGCGTCTTTGTCGCATTGGATTTGTAACGATTGTTCGCATCGTAGAGAGACACATTGACCGCATAGTCCAGCAGCGGATTGTTCATGGCGGAACCCGGAGAGCCGGCGGAGCAATAGCCGGTCAAAGGTACTGGCTTGCTAAAGAATGACAGAGGCGCCGTGGATGTCGGGGGAGGATTATTGAATCCGATCATACCCCGGGCGCTCGGTGCCGCCGGGTCGCGCCCGAAGCTCATCACCACGGGATTCGAACCCATCTGGCTCGTCGTTGGAACATTTGATCCGCTTTCATCCAGCCTGAGAGACGCCCCGCCGTAGGTCACGAAGCGCAACTGGCTCGGCGTATCCGGATAGGCAGCGGGGTCTGCCGTAGAGCTGTCGTGGGGATTCCACACCTCGGGTTGCAGGAATACCCGCATGTCCCCTGGTCCCGTCGGTGCCGGAGTGGTACCACTCCCATGATCCGGCCAGTAGTGATTAATGAGGCCGACGCGAGTCAATACCGGAAGATTCTCAACCCCGAAGACATAGTTGTACAACTCGTCATCCGGGGAAATCTCCTGGTTGCTCATCTGGTATATCGCCGTGGGATAGTTATCGGCATCGGCTTGATCGATGATATTGGCTCCGATCTGGAGAATCTGCCGGTCCTTCTTGTTTGCGATCTGCTTGATATCGCCAAGCACTCCTTCCACGGGAACGGAAATATCCGTGGCCGAGGTCGGATCACCGGGATTTGTCCCGAGCGAACCCTCCATGATCCCCGCACGGAGAAGCTCGAAAAAGTCGGGGCCGCGTTTGAGATTCCGCACTTGATCGAGGCTCAGGATGCCATGCTCGTCTCCATGATCGTAGTCCCAGCGATGTTTGGCATCATTCCACTTGAGTCCGAAACATGTCTTGATGGCCCGCTCCCGATCACTGGCGGAAAGAGAGGGATCAAAGGCCGCCACGTTCGGTCCGTCATGTCCCAGCCATGCGAGTCTGGCGAGGGAGAAGGGGCGGCGCACGAGCGGAGAATTCGCCGTGACAGCTTCACTATCCCATGTGCCGTCGTCATGGTAGTGCCAGATCACTCCGTCAAATGCCTTAACGCCGGGCAGGGATCGATTATAACTCGCCGGGTCATCCGCCTTGTCACCATAGGGCGCGACACCACCGCTGTCGGTGGGGAGGTTGGTCGGGCCATACGACGGCGCCGTAGCCGACCGTAACCGATGAACAAGGTTGGGCGCAGCGTTTGTCATTCCCGTCCGATTCAGGTAGCGGAGCAGGTCGCTACGGCTCAGGAAGGAATTATCACCGATCACTGTCCCGAGATGGCCTTCGGAACCGATCCGCGCTGCGGCTAGGATATCGCTCGCATTCGTCGAAGCCTTTCCGGTCGCCCATGCCTCAAAGAGCGCTTCACTGCTCCCGGTCTTTTTGTTTCTCCATGCGATCAGGGCATCGATTTGCTGGGTGGAAAGCCCCAGCGCCGTGAGATCTGCGTACGAGATGGACTCCTTCGTCTGGTACTTCGCTGCCGGAAAAGTGGAGGGGTAGCCCGCGACGTTCGCGTCCAGCAACCCTCCGATATTATATACCGTGTAGCTGAATCTCCCCACTACGGCATTCGTGGCCGAGGGAATATTGTTTCCTGCGCCCAAGGATTGAACGATCGTCCCGGAGCGCGTCAGATAGGTCCACGTAGGCAGGTCCGCAGTGCCGAGTTGCGGACCATTCGCAAACCATTGCGACAGCATGCGCCCATTCCTCCCCTTGGCATCGATCCGCACGGTAGATCCGAAGGTCTTGCCATTGACGCCGGGATCAATCCTGTTGGTCGCTCCGGATATCTTCGCGATAACCATCGCTCCATTGGAGTCGGCTCCGGTCACGCCCACCTGGGCAGGAACCATGTTCGACGAGGCCAGGGGGCGGTAGACGCCGTTCGTGGCGGGATTGGAGTAGTCAATGATTTCCTGCCGGATCTCTCCGACCACGACATCCATTGCCATGCGGGCCAGCATGTCGGACTTGATTTGATTCGTGCTGGTGAAGGAAACCTGACGATTCAGCAAAGCACGGGAGAAAAACGCGAGGACGATGACTGTGATCAGGACAATCGCCGCCATCGCGATGACCAGGGCGAACCCTCTCCCGCCCATCCCCGCAGTTCTGGGAATCACTCTCTTCATTCTTTTATCAGCCCGTACGGGTTGATCGGAAATGCTCTCTGGAAAACGCGCACCGACTGACGCGCAAAGAGGGGCACTCCCGAAGGCAATCCGCCGACGTTTTCTGCAATCGGAGACCACACCGCCACGGGATACTGCCCAGTCTGGGGAACCGGAAAACTGGTCGCCAAGGCTGTCACCTCGGAGGCTTTCAGCCGCTTGACGCCATCGGGATCGATCGCGACCACGCCGACAATGAGACTGCTAACACGACTGAGATCAATCGCCGCCGAGGGATTCTTGTCAGAGTCCAGCCGGACAGGCGGAGAATATACCACCTGGCCCCAAGCCAGGAGCAATGTACCATCGGACAAAAGCACACTCTCGCCACTGGGATAGAGTTGGTACCCGACAACCACCCGTATCACAGCGGGAGCCAGCACATCAAAGTCTCCGGGATTCAGAGTCACCCCGATATTGGCCAGCGATACAGGCAGCCCATTGGTCTGGTAGCCTGTCACACTCGCTGCACTCGTCCCCTGCCATGCGATCGGAACAGCGCCCCGCAGCAGACATGGCGTGGGCGTATCGGTCGTGCCATTTATCTGATAGCCAACGAGAGAGTATCCACGGTTATTTGTCCCGCTGAGTCCGGCGGACATCACTCCCGAGACGAACACCAATCCGTAAGGCGGCGCAGCTCCGAATGAACTCGTTGATTGAAAATCGATATCGGGTCTGCGAACCATGGCCGCCAGATCGATGCCCATGCGATCAAAGGCCAGCCTGGCCTGCGCCGCCGCATCGATGCCTGCATTGCTCATGCGAGACGCACTGGAGGTGGCGGTAATGATCTGCACGATCAGCAGCCCGACGATGGCCAGGATCGCCACCCCGACCAGGATCTCGATCAATGTGAAGGCCCGGTGTCGCGTCATGGTGCTGGAAACGATACCAAGGCCTCGACCGATCCCCTCACCTTGGCAGGATTGAAGACATCGGCCGCATTGGAGGTGTTCGTGGCTGGCCAATTCACCACGAGACGTGCCAGCATCGGCTTCACTCCTGAAGCCCCCGGCACCTCAAGATAGGAAACTGATGCCTGAAACCGCGGTCTCCCGCTCGATAGTGAAACCGGCATCTCCGCATCATTCACGCCCGTGGAGAAAAAGTCTCCCGCCTGGATCGCCGGATCGAAGGTCACTCCGTTGGACGTAGCGCGATACGGCAAAGGGAGCCCGAAAAGCGACGATTTTCCGCCGTTCAGGCTGGAATGCGTGTTTCGCAGGTCAGCTTCCAGCATCGTCAACATCGAGGCAGCCCGGGTTTCCTCGACGGAAACCTGGTTGCTCTTGAGGCCGACCCCGAGCAACCCCACGACAGAAATGATAACGAATGCGAGAATGCCAACAGCGATCGCAACCTCAACGAGGCTGAATGCGCGCGCACGGATGGAGATGTCTCGGACCACGAAGATTCAGGAGAAAGAATGGACTCACATGCAACAGCCTGGCTGTCACCTAAAGTGCCACCTCGCCATCCCGGAGAACGCGAATCGAACCGTTGATCCCGGAAAGCCGAAGGATGAACGGATTCTTACCCATGGCGGATGACGCGTTGCTGCCAGCTGGTTGATCGATGGCGATTTTAATATAGCGAGCCGGTTCCTCGAACGAAACTCTCGCCTCCCCTATCGGAGAAAACTGAATCACTCCCGTGAAATCCGTCGGGCCGAGACCTGAGATGGAGCGCTTGAGGGGCGACATGACCGCTCCCAGCACATTGGAGCCGAACGGAGTGACATCATTGCGTGTATCGATCGGCTGACTGCCCTGGAGGGAATCGAAAATGCGCAGGTTTTGCAGCACGAGAGGCCGACTGAGAGCGGGCCATGCACTCGTATCGGTCATATCTCCCGATGTGGAACCATTCGCGGAAAATATCGGTTGGGCCACCAGAACGGGAAGCACCTGACCATTTGCAGCCGGAGCATTCCCCAGCAGGATGCGCACGTAGGTGCGGTTGGCCATGGCATAGGCACGAGCCATCTCGAGAGTGCTGGAGAGATCCGCTACAGCTTTGTTCACCGTGCTGCCGCCACGGATCGACTGAAGAGCAGGTACCGAGACAGCACTCAAGGTAACGATAATCGCCATCACGGTAAGCAGCTCGATGAGCGAAAATGCCTCGCATCGGAACCGCGAAGAACGTTGAGGGGGATAACTCATTCGAAGTATGTACAGAGTCGCCTGCCGAGGGGAAAAGCGCAAGTTCACGGTTTAGCTAACATTGCATTTTACGTTATCTAATTTCAATATGAAATCCACTTTAGTACCGAGTCTTTTCCCCTAAAAAGGCAAAACGCCGCACCTTTCGATGCGGCGTCTACAGACCTGATCAGAGACGCTCCTCATGCCCTCGCTACACGCCTGCGGAAGACGGTTAGAAACGCCAGGCCGAGGCCAACTAGCCCCCACGCTCCTGGCTCAGGAACTGCGGCCACGACCAGATCGCCCGTAGCTTCGGTAAAGGTGAAATCCTGTCCACCCGCAAACGATTTCCAGACACCGGAACCCACCGAGGTCTCCGCCCATGATCCCGTGTAGAATCCGCCGGTAAAAGCCAAGGAGTCAAAGCCACCAAGATCATAACCTGTCGTAAAGTCAAAGAGGTTGTAAGTGGCGCTGGCGATCGCCGTAGTCATCGTGAACCTCAAGACACCATCGTAGGTAAGAAACTGTGATGCCCCGACATTGATTGCATCATAACCGCCAAGCACCCCACGGCTCGTCCCACTGATCTCCAGCGAGGTCAATGCCGTATTGCCGCTCAAAGTGAGAGCATTGGTAAAGGTAATAAGGCCCTCAGAGTTTCCCGGCGAGAGCACTCCGGTAACCGTGGTCACACCGCCGACAGTGCCCACACCGCCGAGCGTACCAGACACCGAAACAGCCGCTGCGACATTTGTCGAGCCGTTAACCTTCAACGTCGCACCTGCCGCGACATCGATGGCCCGGGTGTTGGCCAGACTCCCGGCAATGACAAGCGTACCGGCGTTTACAGCGGTATCGCCGGTGTAGGTATTCGTGTTTGCAAGCACCACCGTACCCGAGCCAGCCTTGGCCAGGCTGCCCCTCTGGGCGGCCAAGTTTGTAGCTGCATAGGTTTCGCTCACCACACCGGAAACTGTGAGCGTGTTGGAGCCGGTGACCTCGATCGTCCCGGTACTCGTCAGGACGATACCGCGATCATTCGTTCCTGCGCCTCCATTATTCAGACCAAAGGTCGACGTGGCCTGTAGCGTGCCATTATTCAGATTTACCGATGCGCCCGTCGCCTGAGCTCCGAGATTGGCGTTCGAACTGACGCTCAATGTACCTTCATTGACAAAGGTTGCGCCAGTATACGTATTCAACCCGCCCAATGTCAAAATGCCTGCGCCTGTTTTGGTCAGCGCATTGGTTCCACTGGCACCGATCACGGAATTGATGACCAGCGAGTCAGAGACCGAATCTGTACGCACCACCAGTTCAACCCCGGTATTACCCCGAATCGTACCGCCGCTGATCGTGGTGGCACCTCCTCCTGCCCGCAGCAACCCGCCACTAGCCAATGCGAGGGTGGCGTTGCTGGCGAGCCCCAGATCCACCGCACCAGCCCCGTCAAATTTGATGGTATTGACTGTGACATTTGCCTGATTGGTAATCGAGGAACTTACGAGGTTGTGGCTGGATGCGGTCAAGGAACCAGAGGCGTTCACAAAACCTGCGTCCGAACCGTAGACCGCCGCTCGAATGTATGATCCGCTGGCGTTCATGTAGCCGTAGTTTGCACCATTCACGAAAACACCCTGGTTAACAAATCCCGCGCTCACACCTGTAAGGTTCATACTGTTATCTGTACCGACCGTACCGTCTGAGTAAACGAAATTGGCCGTGGCACCCACCGTCCGGGCGGCCAGAGAGCTAAAGGTCAGCGAACTGCTGGTCGCGGCACCCTTGGTGGACTCAACGATATTGTTGCCCCTGGAGAAGGTCAATGTGCCAAGAGACTGCGTCTTTACGCCGGAGGCATTCGTGTTGTCGTACCAGAATCTCGCCCCTTGCATGTTCACCGTCCCGGTGGAAGCCAGAGATCCTGTGCTGCCATCAAGTCTCAAATTTCCACCCGCAATCACGGTGCCTCCGGTATAGGTATTGGCTCCCGCCAGCGTTTGCGTTCCGGTCCCGCTCTTGATCAAACCAATCGTGCTGGTCGCATTGCCATTCTGGATAATCCCGCTGAAACTATAATTCCCATTCCCCGCCAACGCCGTCCAACGATTACCATTACCCGTTCCACGGGTATACAATCCCCCGCCACTCGCTCCATCATTGATGCCAGCGACGGTAAAGAGGTTGCTCGAATTTCCACCATCGCCACGACTGAACGTGGCCCCGGCATTTACGTATAGAGTATTGGACGCACTCAATGCAGTAACCGGATCCGCATTGAAAGAAGCGACCGCCAAGGTTCCTGAGTTGACCCGGACTGCCCCAGAAAATGTATTGGTGCCTTTCAATGTCACAGCGCCGGATCCCGTCGAGTTAATGTCGATCTCCGCAGATGCACCTGTGATGTTGCCGCTTAGCGTGAGCATGTTCGCCGAGGCGTTGTTGAAGACAAGATTACCGTTCATCTGTATCCCTGTCGTGATGGTATTTGCCCCGCTTGACGATACCTGGTTGATCTGCGCGGCGGAGCTGCCGTTGTCCAGGATCAGGACCGCCCCTCCGGAAGACGCCAGAAAATATGAACTCTTAGGAGTCGTCAAATCCGTGTCGCCGATATTGAGAATTCCCAACGTTCGCGACGTGGAATCAATCGTGATAGTCCGGTCGGGAGAAATTTCACCGGTCAGATACCCCGTAGAACCCTGGCCATCTGCGATGATGCCGTTAAGCCATTTAGAGGAATCGCTCCAGTTGCCATTTTCGTTTGAGATCCACGAACCGCTGTCGGCGCGGGTATTCGCTACCAGGCATGTGGCGATGAAGGCGATGATCGCAGTAACCCGGGCGCGATTCACGCGATTTAATTTCGGAGAATGAGAACCATGTTTCATGGAAATGAGATGTTGGAGGGTTGGGGGAGAGACCTATCGGAAACGCCACAAGCAAGTAAGCTCCTGAGAGAGAAATCTCGCGAGTAAATAGGCCTACCGAATTATCGTAAATAATTATCTATATTTAACTTTGTCGATCAAAAACGATCACCCGCCTCGTGACTCAGCAGGTTTCTTCCTGAAAAAGCCTCACATGCTCCTGTGTGGAGATGCCGACGCCTCGATGAAACAAGAAAGTCTCCAGCGCATTCACCTTTATTGATAGAACTCAACGATGTGCTACCTGCGATAATGTGGTCCATCTAGCGTATGGGTGCCCGACGAGATGACCGCCTGGCACGAAACATCCTGATTACTTTTTTATGACCAGATACTGAGGAGCCCCGGAGATCATGATCTCCACTACGCCACCCCTCGCCTCAGCACGGCCGAGCTTTCCGTAAATATCGATCACCTCAATCTCGCCCATGGCGTTCACAGGGATTTTCGCGACATGCGGGGTGGTCTTGTCGACCGTCTGCATCGGCGGCGGCGAGGTCCACACCACCACCTTTTCCGCACCGGACGGCGTGGTGAAGCTCATAGCAAAATCCCGCGTGTTACCGATGGCAATACGCTTGTTCAACGAGTACCCCTTGAGCTGCTCGATCAGCACCCGGCACGCGGTATTCACGGGTAGCTGCTTGTCAGGCTTATAGAGAGAGAATCCCTCGCTGTCGCTGCCCATCCACTCATACCAGATGGTCACATTCACATTGCAGTAAAGATCGATGATGTACTGGCGCACGAGATGCCACGACTGATACTCTGCGGCTAGAGCTTCATCACCTCCAGCGTATCCCTCGGCTTTGCCCAAGGGAAAGCCTCGCTCGGAATTCACCACAGGGATGTCTGCAGGACCGCCGTTTTTCGCCATCGACTTGCGCATGATGTCATACGCCTCGATGTAGTCCTCCGGGCTCTTGAGACCATACGGATGCACCGACCACCCATCGATACCTGTCTTGAGGACGCCCATGGCAAAGATCGCGTCCATCCAGTTGTACGACTCGCTCCACATGTTTGAGACAGAGCCTCCGAGGACGATGCATTTTGGATTGGCCTTCTTCATCTCCGGCACCGTGGCCTTGACCAGACCGTAATACTCCGCAGCGTACTCTGGAGTATTTCCCTTCTTTCCATGCTTGCCCCAGAAGGTCATCACATTGGGCTCGTTCCAGATTTCCCAGATGATATCCTCATCCTTATACCGCTCAGCCAGCGCAGCGGAAAACTTCGCGTAACCCGTGCGACCCGGCTCGTCCTTGGCGTGCGTGCCGTAGAGTCTGTTGCTGAAGGCGATGCACCCGATAATTTTTAGGCCCCGTTTTTTGCACTCCGCTATGAACTGATCGTACTTCGAGAAATCATAGACGCCCTGCTCTTTCTCGACAGCCTCCCAGATAAATCCCCGCCGCACCCAGGTGAGACCCAAATCCTGGATCAGATCAAGGTTCTCTGGCGACTCATTGTTCCCCTTGAGCTGTACACCGAATCCAGCCGGAATCGGTTTGCCCGTGGGAGGCCATTCAACGGCGGCCATGGATGCTGAAGTCGCAAACATCATGGCCGCGCAGGCCAGCGCCGAAAGAGGAGAGAAAGGACTGAGGGAGATCATGTAGCGTGAGAATGCGCCAAAATCCCGCCAGACTCTAGCATCAGAAATTATCTCTTTTAAACATTCTGCAACCTTCAATTGATGGTTGAGAGAATTGACTGACTTTTGAAAGCACGGAGTGGATACCGTCGATCGCCCGATAGAGGGAATCCCGCAGAGACCGCCCGCTTCGCAGTTTTTCATTGGCAGCCACCATCCAGATATATCCATAGGAGCACACTTCATGGGAATCTCATCCCACCCGTTTCGAGACGGGCCGGTTGCTCGTTACCAATCCTGAACGAATTTTTCCCAATAGCGTTTTGATTCCCCTCCCTGCCCTCCGCCGGTATCCATGCCTTGGCCACGCAGAGCACTCATGCTTTTGAGAGCTGATTCCTGCCCTTGCCCATTGCCCTTCTCACTCCCGGCCTCATTCTTTCCCTCCTGCTGCCCGTTGCCCGCTTCGCTCCCTCCATCGGGAGCACTGGCGGCAGCCGTTCCCTGCACCTTTTCCAATTCGCCGCGAACCGCTCCCATCAGGGTCTCCGCCTTTTTAAGATCCTCCTGATATTTCGAATTCTCGGGCTTCATTCCAGCGGCCGCGCCGAGATTTATCATCGCCTTTTCCAAGCTCGCCGACGCTGCGCGAAGTTCGCTCACCGATGCCTTGGGCATTTGGTCCTGAGACGCATTTTCTCCCTGTGTCTGGGTCGCATCCGGCAGCTTTCCGTTCAAGGCAGACTCCACCTTCCCCATCTCCTTGTTTCCCGCCTTGGAATACAACTCCGGGAGAAGCGCATTCGCCTCATCCAGACCCTTTTTGGCCGCTTCATTTGTCGGTGCCATGTTGAGCGCGTTGGAGTAGTTAGTCGCCGCATCCAGTGCATCCTGAAGCTGTGAGTCCGCCGGGCCACCGTTCGGATCTGTCTTCTTGCCCGCTTTTTCATCAGCTTCCGCCCGGGCTTTGTCGGCATCAAGGCTCTTCTTGAGGTGTTTCATGGCGAGGTCACCATTCGCCATATAGGCGTCCTGCAATTTGGCATTCACCTGTGCTTCAAGCTCGGCGGCCTCCTTGTTATCAGCATTCAAAGCCTGGGCTTCATCCAGTTTGGCAACGCCGTCTTCGAGCCTTTTAAGCTGATTATTGCCAAAAAAGTTGTCGGTCTTCATAGCATCTGCGGTCTGGTCTCTGGCCGCACGGGTGAGCAGGTCCGAAAGATCGGCCTGCTGTTTTTTCAAGGCTTCCTTCAGCCCCTGGTCGTCGGGGGTAAGTCCTATTGCCTCCTCCAGCTTGCTGATGATGGCCTCGCGTTGATCGTACAGCCTTTGGAGATCCTTTTCCCCGACTGTCTTCAGCTCGCTTTGCGTCTTGTCGACTTCTGCGTCTGCCTTGTCCGCATTTTTCTTCAGTTCACTGCTTAGCAGCTTCTTGGCGTTGTCGACCAGTGGCTGATTCTTGCTGTTCAGCTCCGTGGCGCGCTCGTAGGCCTGAAGCGCTTCACGGAGGGTCTTTTCCGTGTAGGCTCTAGTCCGCTCGCCCCCAATCTCGAGAAGCACCTTTTCGAGTTGGGCCTTCACAGTATCCAGGTTGGCTTTTGCCTCACGGCTCCCCTGCACCTGCATCTGAGCCTCATAACTGCTGAGCGCCTCCTCAAATGCACGGACCGCGCCGAGACTGCTGCGATCGGGGCCCGGCTGCAAGGAGGCAACTCCCTTGCGCAATGCAATTGTCCCCAGTTGGAAAAGAACCTGAGCTTTCAGCTTCGGATCATCGACCAGGCTGTCCACGGACTGAAATATGGTGTTGGCCTCGTCGTATCGGCCCGCTCGATAAAGACCGAGGGCGTAGTTGTAGCAGGCATAGGGATCGGTCGGATTCTCCCCGACCTTCTCCTTCAATATCGCCACGGCTTCATCAGCCTTTCCGGCGTCGAAGAGCTTCTCCGCGTCGGCCGCAGGGTCCTGGCTCGCTTGTGCGGAACCGAAACCCGCGAGCACCGCCGCAGCCATCAATGCCCGCACCCCGGTCGCAACCGGACGTTTTTTCGGTGAGGAATAGGAGACAGGCTTTACGACGGGCACCCCCGTCTGAACGGTTCCCGTCTTCTTGCGCGGACGCCCGAGCAGCGGCTCCAGAACCATGAGCAAGATCGCAGCCGCCAGCGGAATCTGAAACCATTCGTCGTAATCCCGGGTCTTGATGCGCTGGGTCTTCTCAAGCAGCGACCGGACATTCTTTGCCCGAATGTCCTGGAAGAGGTTTTCCCCCGGATGAAACTCAAAGTACTGCCCGCCGCTCACACTGGCTATGGCCCGCAGGGCCTGGCTGTCGAGGCGACTGACCACCTCGCTTCCATATTGACTACGCACCCAGGGAGCGGGCTTGTTGTCGCCCGGTTTCAGCCGTTCCAGGTCCGGCACCCGGCTCCCCGCAGATGTACCCACGCCCACGGTATAGATGGTAAGCCCGTCCGTCTGCCTGGCCTTTCGCGCAGCGGCAATGGAGTCTCCCTCGAGATTCTCACCGTCGGTAATGAGGATAAGGATTTTTGATTCGATTTTCCGGCTCCGCATCATTTGCGCCGCAGTTTCGATGGCCTCGGGAATATTGCTTCCCTTCTTGGAGATCGACCGGGGACTAGCGTCCCTGAGGACAAAATCGAGTGCGGTGTAGTCGTGGGTCAGCGGTGCCTGAACGAAAGCCTTGCCCGCGAAAAGGACAAGCCCGATGCGGTCGCATTTCTGGCTGAGGATCCATTCGCTGAGGGCCTTCTTCACGGCATCGAGCCGGTTGGGTGGCACATCCTCCGCCCACATGCTTTTGGATACATCGAGGGCTATCACGATATCCGCGCCGAGCCGTTCATCCGCTTCGCTCCTCGGGCCGGTCAGCGGGCGCGCCATCGAGATCGCTAGCAGGGCGAGTACTCCGCCGGTGAGCAGGAACCTATAGCGCTTTCGCTTCCAATCCACCGAAGCCACGATACCAGGCAGTAGCGATGGAGAGAAAAACCTCTCGATCCTGCCCCGCGCAATCCGCCGCGAGAGCTTCCACAAGGCCAGGCCCAGAGCCGGAATGACCAACAGCGACAGGAACCATGCCGGGGTGGCAAAAATCAGGGAACCCGCGACCATATCGTATTGCCTCCTATCCATCCGCCGAGGACCGTCAGGAAGGCGCCTAGCACCACCCAGGGAAAAAGCTCCTCGTACATACGTGATTGCTTTTGTTCAAACTTTGACCTCTCAAGACGATCGATCTCCCGGTAAATGGAAACAATGCTCTCCAGCGAGGCAGCCTGAAAGTACATGCCGCCAGTCTTGGACGCGATGCGGCTCATGAGAGAGTTTGCATTACCTATTCCCACCGAACGAGGACTCATAAACTGCACGGTGTAGACCCGGATGTTGTCCTTTGCCGCCACCTCCGCTGCCTCCAGCGGCGAGATGCCGTAGTTATTACCGCCATCCGAAGTGACGATGATGACCCGCGACTTGGCCTCCGATTGCTTGAGCAGATCGACCGAGGAGAGGATCCCCTCCCCGATTGCCGTCCAGGCCTGGAGCTTGATATCCTTGAGTACTTCCTTGATCCAATCGCCATCGATCGTAAGGGGACTCAGGATATAGGTATCGGCCGCGAAACCGATCATGCCAAAGCGGTCGTTTGGCCGTTTGTCGACCATGTCGTTGATCGCCATGATGTAGGCGTCCCGCTTGGATACCATCCCCGTCTTGGTGGGAAAATCCCGGGCATCCATCGAACCCGACACGTCGACGCAGAATACGATGTCCACACCATTCCGAGCGTCGGGCGACTCTCCCACATCGAGCCTCGGACGGGCCATTGCGATGACACTGAACGCGAGCGCCACCAACCCGAGGTGTTTGATCCAGGTTCCGGGGCCGCGACGGGGTGCCATGCCCAATTCACGCACCAGGCGCAGGGCGGAATACGGCACAGTCTCGACCTCGCCTCGTACGCCGCGCAGCCAGGCGGCAAGCGGTACCAGCGCGAGAAGCAAAAGCCACCACGGCTGGCCAAAACCAAAGGATGTCAGACGCTCGATCATGCAGCGGCGGGCGTGGACTCCGCCATCGGTCGTGGCGTGGTATCATGGACGAACCTTTCTGCCGTAGCGAAAAGGATCTCCATCTTTTTGAGCGCAGCGGAACGCCGGGCGAACTTCACCAGATCACATTGCCGGAGAAACTCGCCCAGCAACTCACGGTATTCCGGCGAAAGCGCATCGCTGATCCTTGCCTCCTCGAGAAACTCCTCGGTCGACCTATGCGGCGCGCGCAACTCGAAACGATCCTGGATGTAAACGCGCAGGATACGGGAGACCTCGATGATAAAATCCATTTCCCGCTCCTCAGACAGCCGGGCCTGTAGCCGGCGTAATGCCTCGAGCGCCTTTTCGTGGGCGGGAGGCTCGGGCTGAGCCGCAACGGCAGCGAGCTTGCGTTGACGAAACCACAGGAAAGTCGCCACACCGGCAGCCGCAAGCAGGACAGCCGTCACCACCCATATCCATACCGGCAGCCCCTCTCCGGGAGCGTATGCCCATTTCAGATTATCCACGATGACCGGGTTTTCACTCATCGCCGTCGCATCCTTCGATCGAAGAAGCTTTTCAACGCCAGCTGAAAGGGCTTTCCGGTTTCAAGCTCTATGATGTCGAGCCCCGTTCTCTCCAAGACACGCCGCCGCTCTGCTCGCTCGCTGAGCGCACGCTCGTGGAATGCGCTGCGCAAGGCAGCATCCGAGGTGTCGACCTCCATCCAGTCACCCGTCTCCGCATCCTCGAGCGAGATCACGCCCACGTCGGGCAACTCCACTTCACGGCGGTCGAAGATATTCACCGCAATCACATCGTGCCGCTGGTTCGTGACGCGCAAGGCCTTCTCAAATCCCTCATCGAGGAAATCCGAAATCACAAACACCACCGCCGGACGCGTCATCATGAGATTCAGGTAATCCAGGGCGTTCTTGAGGCGGGTTCCCTTGTGGGCCGGTCGGAAAAAGAGAATCTCGCGAATGAGCCGAAACACATGGGAGCGCCCCTTGCGAGGAGGCACAAAGGACTCCACCTGATCGGTGTACAGGATCAATCCGACCTTGTCGCTGTTGCGGCACGCACTGAAGGCAAAGACCGAGGCCACCTCCGCGGCCAGTTCCTTTTTGCTCTGGGCTCCCGACCCGAGCTGGTCCGAGGCGCTCACGTCCACGAGCACCATGATACTTAGTTCGCGCTCCTCCCTGTATTTCTTGATGTGGGGTGTCCCTGTGCGAGCCGTGACATTCCAGTCGATATTGCAAATGTCGTCGCCCGGCTGATACTCGCGCACTTCCTCAAAATCCATGCCCCGGCCCTTGAAGACCGAATGGTACGCGCCCGCCAGGAGATTCTGCGCCATGCGATTGGTGCGGATCTCGATACGGCGGATCTTCTTGAGATATTCGCGGGGAATCATTCTCGATGTGAAGAGGTTCGTCTCACGAGACGGTCCGTTTCCCGCGGATCACGGTACGGGAACACGATCCAGTATCCAGCCGAGGATCTGCTCGGTGCTCACCTCCTCCGCCTCAGCCTCGTAGGTGAGCAGCAGGCGGTGACGCATCACATCGAGCGCGATGGCACGCACGTCCAACGGCGTCACATAAGCGCGTCCTTGCATGAGCGCATGAGCCTTGGCAGCGAGCGTGAGATTGATCGTAGCTCGCGGGGAGACTCCATAGCGGATGAGTCCCTCCAGCTTTTTATCCACATTGCCCGGCCTGCGGGTCGCATACACCAGCTGTATGATGTAGTTCTTGATGTTGGGATCGAGATAGATGCGATCCACCAGCGTGCGGAGATAGAGGATCGTAGCGGTATCGATGACCGGCTCGATCGAAATCCGGGGAGCCGTGGACGCCATCATGTCGAGAATGCGTAATTCCTCTTCCTCCGAGCCGAAGTCCACAATCACCTTAAGCATGAAACGGTCGACCTGGGCTTCCGGCAGAGCATACGTTCCCTCCTGCTCCAGCGGATTTTGCGTAGCAAGCACGAGAAAGGGCTCAGGGAGCGGATGCGTCTGATCACCGATCGTCACCTGATGCTCCTGCATCGCTTCAAGCAATGCACTCTGAACCTTTGCCGGGGAGCGATTGATCTCATCAGCCAGGACGAGGTTGGCAAAAATCGGCCCACGTTTTGTCGAGTAGGAATGCTCCCTCGGATCGTAAATCAACGTTCCCACCACATCGGAAGGCAGGAGATCGGGAGTGAACTGAATGCGCTTGAAATCCGCCTTTACTGTCGCGGCCAGGGCTTTAATCGTCGTGGTCTTCGCCAGTCCCGGCACGCCCTCCAGCAGCACATGTCCATTGCTCAAGAGCCCGATGATCAGGCGCTCCACCAAGTAACGCTGACCGACCACCATTTTGGACATCTCATCAATGACCGCAGGAATCCACCCGGCAGCTGCGGTGATTTCTGTCTGGAGAGCGTCTAGATCGGAAGGCGACGAGGCAGGGGCATCGGCCTCCAAGAGTTCAGAATCAGGGTTTGCGGAGATCATCGTAAAAAATACGCGGTGAGAGGGGAATTTTTACCGAGTGAATTCAGACCATCAACATTATCTCCCCTCCGTTGAGTAGCGATTAAATAAAATTATCCTTTTTCAACATTCCCTGCACTGTATCTCCTGTCGCACCTACAGATAAAGAACCCCAAAAGGACGACCTTTCAAAAGCGGAGAATTTCAATCGAAAGATATAGGGCACCGACGCGAAATAACGTCCCCTTCCCTCCATCTCCAAAGCAGTTCCACGCCAGCTTACCGCCTGGGACGGGATCCAGCCGAAGCGACTGGATTCACCGCCCCTAGGATGAAAATCGCCCCCCCTATGCCGACATATTTTTAAGGTCGCACATACGCCTTGATCGTGGCATGGCGTTGCTTTCCGGTCGGAGTCACCCGGTACGCACCCACCGCAGCGGGGACAATGAAGGTCTCAGCGTAGTGAATGGGAAATGGTTCAAACGCATCAGTAGGGCTTTCCACTACGGCCTCTGCACCTTCGACCAGATTCAAGACGTTAACCGTGCCCGCCGTGTGATGGTGTACCTGTCGGGTAAACCAATGTCGCCTCGACTCTATAAACTGCGTCTTGTAAAGTCCCGTCCGCTCTTCTCGCCATCCATCGCCACACGCAACTTCTTCGACCGCGTTGGTCAGATGCGCGTTAACCTTCTGTTCGTCCCAAGACCAGTCGATAACATCTCTCCCCCGAGCAAGATTGATTGGCCTGGGCTTTCCATCCAATCCCATTCTGCTCCAGTCCCACAGCTTGAAGGTAAAAATGTAGGGTGTGGCAGAGATTTCCAAGACCATGCACCCAGAGCCTGAACAATGAAGGGTTCCGGCAGGAATGAGAAAGTGGTCGTGCCTCTTCGCAGGCCAGCGAGCGATAAATCTCTCATCGTCGAACGGAATGCCGTCTTCGTTCGCCTTTCTGAGACTCTCCATCATGGCATCAAAATCTGTGGCGTTTTTCCTTCCCAGATACACATTAGCCCCAGCTTCAGCGTCCAACAGATAGTAACTCTCGTCCTGGGTGTAGCTCAGGCCAAAGTGCCTGCGGGCGTAATCCTTGATCGGATGCACCTGAAAGGACAGATTGCCGCCTCCCATCGTATCCAATAAATCAAAACGAATGGGAAACTCCGCTCCAAAGCGATCGTAAACCGATTGCCCAAGGAGCGCCACAGGCTGGTTGAAAACGAGATTCATGGCTGGTATCTCAACCGTCGTGTCGGCGAAGCCAAGAAGAAGACTATTCTCCTCCGGTACGCAGTCAAAACACCAGGCATAGTTTGGCGGCGAAGGATTCAGTGCAAATTTTTCCTTCATCCATTGCCCACCCCATGGACCAGGATCGAAGAAAGGGACCACCCGAAACGGTCGTTCTACCGCGCTTCGAAGCGCCGCCAGATGAGCTTTACCTGTGATGAGCTTGGGCAAGGAGAGCGACGTCGTATCGAGAAGGAAATCCCATTTCTCCATCGTCTCCTGCTTAACCCGGTCTGCCATCCGCCAATCCACGAAGAAGGACCGTTTGTACTGCAGGGATGCCGCTAGCATCGGATTATCGACGCCGAGATTGGAAACCTCATTGCGTCGCTGCCGAAGCTGTCCCTCCCAGCGTGGCATGTCTGCGTAGACCAGGAGGTCTGATTCGGGAACGAGCAAAGTGGCGGCTGGACCGACAACGAGTACAAGGCCGGAGCGACAAGTGCGGACGCGTGATCTCACGGCCCCCACCTTGCCCGAATCAAGGAGGACATCCATACGCAGGGGTGTCAAAAAACCGAATACAGGATCATCTCCGCCGAGGTAGGGGGCAAGAATATGGTCGATCTCCTCTGGCTCTCGGAAAGCATCTGCAGTCGCAATGACAAGCGACGGCTTGAGTATATCGGCTATTTGATCCCGGATCTCATCATGATGCACTCCCGGGTAGCACTCGACCGCAATAACTGGAGCGCGTCGGCCCTTGCTGTAAAGCGATTCGACTTCCAGATTCAGGCGGCCACAGATTTCTTCCCACCCTTGCCAGCAATCTCGGGCAAATAATGACGGAACGGGAAGAGCAGGATACCTGTCATAATTGGATAGTCTCATAGGAGAGTGTGTCAAAAAGAGAGGTTCAAATGAGGGTAGTCGAAACTTACGCCTGCTTCCTTGGCCGCCAGAGAAACAGCTCCGACCACCGGCGGTGCTTCACGCTGGCGGATACGTGCCCCAGGCAACTGATCGAGGATTTCTCTTCTGACTCTTTCGGAATAGTCAGAGCTATGCTCGAGCAGCCCGCCGGAAAAAATGATTTCAGGATCTCTTGCCGGGAAAACGCGGATTTGTACGGCTGTCACCATGTCTGCCAATTGCCTGGCCGCTTCATTCAGGATTACCCGGGCGACTGAGTCCTTCCGGGAAGCAGCCTCAAATACCAGCGGAGCAAGTGCCGCGATTTCGTGGCGCCGCCATTTCGGACGATGCAGCTTGACGGCAAAATCCGCAATATTATCGACGCCAAGAGCGCCAAAACACAACTCTCTCAAGAAGGTCTTCTCGCCACGCCCATCAGCTTCTCGACAAGCTGCGGCCAATCCTTTCTGCGCAATATCGTATCCGCTACCGAGATCGTCCAGAAGCTGATCCCACCCCCCGGCCTGCCAGGTTTCCCCCGACGAGTTTCTCCCATAGCATGAAGATCCCGTTCCCGCTATGAGGGCGATTCCAGCGCGTCCTCCCAGCCCGCCCTCCAAGGCGATGCGAATGTCGTGATCAACACCGACAGCACATCCGGGTCGGAGAGGCCATGCTTTCACCAAAGACTTCACGGCTTCGCGGTCGCTCGCAGTGACGATGCTCGCCGCGCCGACATACAGTCCGACAATATCGGAAATGGAAATCCTGGCTTCCTGACAAGCAGCATTGACTGCTTCCAGAAACGAAATCCCTGATCGTTCCCAGCCATAGTGATTGGGATTCCCTCCGGAACTATGGCCTTTTCCGAGGCGCGAGCCGTCCGCTGATACCACCATGGCGCGACAGGACGTTCCACCTGCGTCGATACCGCACAAGACCGGACTGCTCATGAGAGGTACCTCCGCTAGGAAGTCCGCGTTCGGAAAGATTTCAGCCCCAAATTAAGACTTCGGCACTGCGATATGGCCTTGATCGGATCGGCGAGATGGCGACCGCACTCGATACGATAGGTGAACTCGTGGAAGCCACCGAGATTCGCCTCGAAGTTTGTTTCCCAATAATTTGTCATCACCCAGCTGTATGGACGGGCATTCTCTTGCTTGAGATCTGGGTGCCCCATGAGTCGGCGTTTTCCAAAGGCAAGCGGCCCGAGTTGTAGCAGTGGCGCGTCTGGAGTGGAGACGGAAAGTCCAAGATCGGATCGGCAAGAAGCAAAGCCTTCCTGAATACAGACCCAATCCGTCAGTGTGTCTGGGAGTTGGTCTTTCCAAGGCCGTATCGGTCCACCAGGTTTGTCGACCCATAACTCTCCACCCGGCACGGCGAATGGTAGTGCAAGGTAAAGATTCTCGGGATCCCACACCGAGTGTTTCTGCAGCCTCAAAGTCAAGTCGATGCGAGGCAAATCACGCCATACCCAAAGAAAAAGCTTAACCCAGGAACATCCCTCCAGCGAAAATTCGATCTCCACTGGTATTCTGATTTCCTGATCTTGGGGGAAACGAAGCAAACCCGGCGTACCGACATGGCGCTCAACATTTTCCCCCTTGCGGTTCCGCCCGAAAGTTCGCCGAATTTCCATCTGACTGCGCCCCTTTGGAGGTGTTATTTCATATATAGGAGTAAACGGCGCGTGATTTCGATTCGGGTCCAACAGTTCACATCCGCTGGTCTTTTCTATCAGCGATGTCATCTCGCCGTTCTCGGCAAAGTCCAGACGGAGCCAGGGCGTCTCGATGCCCGATGGGCTTGCACTGAAATTCCGTTTATCCACCTCGATTCCTTCGACGTCGTAAGTTGCCGTGATCTCGGCAAAATGTCGTCGGACACTACGGAGGGTCGCGTTCCCGGCGCTCAGTTCAAAGACGGCCTCTTCTCGAGCATCAAGCTTGAGAGCAAAATCAAAGCTCCTCCCGCGGGGGGCAGGACTTGAGGAACAAGGCAAAACCTCCTGCGTCCGCAGATCAGTCACTACTTGAGCGAATGGTACTCGGTTAAAGTCCTTGGCCTCCAGGTAAAGCCTTGCAAGGTCCACGACCGGCTCATCAGATGGGTTGACGACCTTGTATCGAAATCGCTCAGAGTTCTCGGGGGCCACATTAGGAGCCCCTCCCATCTCCGCGAAAAGAGCGTCCTGCAAGCCAAGAGCCGCATCGTAAGCGGCATAAGCAGTGGCCTTTTTGTTGCCGCCAACAGCTTTTGTGGTCAAATCCCAAGGTGTCGACATGGCGCCGGAGTGATTGAAAGTGTGCTCCGTGTAGAGAAGAAGGTTCTGTTCCAGCCGCTCAACTTCCTTGTGGGGTAGAGTCTTTCCGCTCTGCACCGCACGTGACGAAACCCATCCGCCCGTACGCATTGCTTCCCGTGCAAGGCGCGTCTCATCGGGCGTAGAGACCATTCCATCCGACCACCAGTCCGGCCAGTCGCCCCGGTAATGCGGGATGGGCGCAGAATGTTCTCGCACCTGCTTGCAGAAAGCTGATGGTGAACTCCCAATGATCAAAATTTGGTCGCCATGCCGAGCATTCCATTCACTGGCAAAACGAAAGATGGCCTCCGATGGGGGCGCGTTATCAGTCATGGCGCCCGAAACATGGATCGGTACAAAGTCGTATGGATAGTCGTCCAGCTCAAGCTGTCGGAGATAACGAGGCAGGCGCTCTACCGCTACGGGATAATTATCAAACTGCCGGTTTGCAGGCACAATTTCATCCTGAAAGAGATAAGTAAGTATGGCTCCGGGCGCCAGTCCAAGCGAATTGCCCAAGTTATAGTGCTCGCCATTCCAGACAAGAATCTCACCGCCGCTTGGGGTTTCCCAGAAAAACGGCGTCTGTCTCCTTCCCAGAGCGGCGAGACCATGATGAGAATGGACGCAAGTCACCAAATTGGAAATGCCCGCCTGGAGCAGGGCTTCAGCATATCCCCAACTGAAGCCATTGACATCTGCTGAGATCGCGGTGTCTATCGAGAATCCGTGCGCTTTCGCAAACGCAGTAATTCGGGAGAGTGCTGCCCGAGTGAGGGCGTCATCGATTAATTCGGTGAAGTGAGCGTAAGTGCCCGAAAGTTCGATAATGCCATCATTGATACAGGCAAGCAGTTCCTCCAAGCGATCCTTGCCCCGTAATAGCAGCCACTGCTCAATGGACCAGAAACATTCATTGGTCCATTTGAGTCCGGAAACCGAAGAATCCCCCGAACGAATTCTCGGCGCCATATCCAAAACCTGATCAATAAAATCGGCATGAAATCGCGCAATTCTGCTTTGGGATTCCGTATACCCTATATCAGTGTGCGTATGATGAATGAGATGGATGGTCCAAGCCCTCTGGGTAGGGAAATTACTCATATTTTCGACGTACGTTTGTCTGCCGTGATACTCTTTCGGGGGCTTCCGAATGACCATTGGTAAAAACGATCATTTGTGGTAGAAATTCACCAATGCCCAACGAATGTCTGATTCCCTGGAATGGATCGATGGAGTTGCACAACGTCGGCTGGTTTTCCATGAAGTGCGGAAGGGATCACGTTTACTGCGATTCTACCTATGCCATTCACGTTCATCAGTATCGCTGCACGTTGTCCATAGGCGACAAGGTTCTCTCCATCGAACCTGGCGACATAACCGTGACGCCCCCTTTTATCGAGTCGCGGTACAAGGTGGTAATGGATGGCCAACATTGGTGCGCTCACTTGAGCGTGCGCCAGAATGGGTCAACCACGCTTCGGCTGCCACTCTGGCAACGGGCAGCAGGCCACTCTGGAGCCATTGTCCAACGTCTCTCTTGGCTGGCGGAACTTTCCCGAATGAGACGTGGGCCGCAGAAACGACTCGCCACCCAAGCTCTGGAAACTGGCATAAAAGACATGCTGCTCTGGCTCCACTTTTTACCAAGGAAGAGTTGCCCCCTCAAAGGCGGTCGAGCGATACAGGCGGTCAACAAACTCGTTAATGAGCTGGAAAAGGAATATGATCGCGATTGGTCCATCAAGACATTCGCCGCAAATGCAGGGATGAATGCCAACTACATTGCATTATGTTTTCGAAAAGCCACAGGCTGCACCGTTGATTTCTTTTTGCGGAGGAGACGGATTGAAGTCGCCCAGCATCTCCTACTGTCCACGACATTACGAATCAAAGAGATCGCGTGCTCAGTCGGGATTGCCGACCCACAAAAATTCAACAAAGCTTTCCGCAGTATTGCCGGGTGTAGCCCGACCGAATTTCGCCTCCGATCAAGATGGCCGACATCAGCCATTTGAGGCCGAAATTCACTCCCCCTTCATTTTTGTGCAGCAGATTTCTCATCGACGTTAAACCCTGAGATTGGACCGTGGAGGATTGAGAATTTTGGGGTGGTCGTCCGTAAGAAAGGATGACCGATGAAACAAAAAAGATGCACGCCTGAGCAGATCGGTTACGTGTTGAAGCAGGCTGAAGCCGAGGAGAAGATCGTGGAGATCTGCCGGAAAATGGGAGTGAGCGAGTTAACCTTTTACGGGTGGCGCAGGATGGGGGGGAGAGAAGTTCGGGAGTTGAGGCAATTGCGCGAGGAGAATGCGAAACCGAAAGCGCTGGTAGCCGCTCTGAGCCCGGACAAGCGCATGTTGTAGGAGTGATTGATAAAAAAGCTCTAGAACTCGCAGCGAATGACGTTTATTGGATACAAAGACCTGCTAACAAAAGTGCTAACATTTCCATCGTGTTGATGGCGTCCATCGCGTTTCGCAGCGTTGATTCTCAGCAGTTTATTCTTTCTTTGTCTGGCAAGATAGTATCGCGAGTTCGAGTCTCGTCACCCGATCCGCCTTCCACAAACTCTTGTGGAAGAGCGCATTAAAGGCTCTCCGCCAAAAAATGGGGACGAGGTCAATTGTTGATGTTGTGTTATCCGCATTGGGCGATGACGCGCAAGCGGTAGTTGTGGAAGTTTTTGAAGCCGTAGGCTCGTCTTTGGATGAGTTTCATTTTGCGGTGGAACCCTTCGGTGATGCCGTTGTTTCTGGTAAAGCGCCACATGGTGACGAGGGCCTCCCTCCAGTGGTGGAAGGTCTTGGCCAGGATTTCCAGGACATCGGTGGCCCGGATAGCCTGGTCCGCATCGATGCGGTGGCATTCCCGGGTGTATTCGTCGATCAGGTTGAAGACACGCAACTTGCCGCCTCGTTGCGTATAGTCGCTCATGAAGTCCCAGCACCACACATGATTGCGGTACTGCGCTTTCTGGGGCAGTCCGGTCGATAGCCCCTGCCTTCGCTGGCGCGGCTTTGGCGGCGGCACCTGCAACCCTTCCTCGCGCCGCACCCGCTGCACCTGCTTTTTGTTTATGCGATACCCTTTGTCGCGGAGCAACCGCGTGATCTTCTTGTACCCCATCGTTGGATGCTCCTCCGACATCCGTACTATTGCCTGCTCCAGCAGCCGTTGCCGATCCGATACTGGCCGGGGACGATACCTCATCGTCGAACGATGGAACCCCAGCCACCGACACGCTTTGCGCCCGGAACACCGCAGCGCGGCCTGCACCTTCTCGGCCAGACCGCGCTGCCGCTCCGGGCTTAGATGTTTTTTTCCAGCGCAATTTCCAAGGCCCGCGCCTTCAGCATCTGGTCGGCCAGCATCTTCTTTAACTCCCCGTTCTCCTTCTCCAGATCCTTCAGCCGCTGCGCTTCCTTCAAGTCCATACCCCCGTACTTCGCCTTCCCCCGATAATAGCTCTGCGCACTCACGTTGTGCCTCCGGCACACCTCTTCCACCCCGACTCCCGTATCCGCTTCCCGCAAAATGCGGATGATCTGTTCCACGCTTCTCCGATTCTTTTTCATTGGTGTTTTTCCTTCTTTTTCGGAAATCCACCTCCCGGTTTCAAACCGGACCTATTTCAGGGGGCCCAATCACTCGATGTTGGCTCCCTCCTGCGCTTCCAGCAGCACGGCGATGATCCGTCCTACAGTGTGTCTGGCACTTTTTCATGGATTGGGATCGGTATGCCTCTTTCCAAGCCCATCCTCAACCCTGCTCTGGCCTATTCAATACGGCAAGATCACCGGCTTTCCCAGATAAGGACGACCTCCCAGGCGTGGGCCTCCAGTTGAAGGTACTTGAGAGATTCATGTTCAGATACATTCCCGGTGAGCGGGTTCAGGCGCATCATTCTACCCTTTACCGGGAACGCGATCTCTCGACTCAATAACTCTGAGCCTTCATTGAACATGAGGAACACGTGATAGTTACCGCCTCCGGCCAAGAGATGCCGACAACGCAATGAGGCAGCAGGCCGATCCAGCCGAACGACAGGCGTTACTCTATCGAAGAAATCCTGCGGTGGAATTTCGCCCCATTTCACCACGGGAGCTCCCGGCGGCAATTCCACTTCATAGCCTTGCTCGATCAAAATGGCCCGATAACGCCCCGGTCCGATACACAAACAATCCTCAACAACGGCTGAGGATGCAATGTCCCTCGCAGTGACGTAGTGAAAGTCGACTTGGTTCTCGAAACAAGCCTTGGCTGCGCGCCAAGGCAGCTCAATAGCCCCGCCGAGAATGGCCACCTCGCAAACAGGCTGACCGATGACATTCAGCCAACAAAGACGACGCGTAAAATCCGCCCATGTCTTGTACTCCGCCCACCAGGCGCTGTTTGGCCCGACGTCTGGCGGACGTTCGTGCCGCCGGACACCTCTCAGGGAATAATAAAACGCGTGCGGCACCAGTAGATTACAGCCGCGTATAATCAGCCAGGAGGCGAGCCATTGAAGCTCTTCAAATGTGAGCGACTCTCCGTAAGCGCCGGCAAATTCATTCAGGTTTCTTGTCCTGCTTTCATGATAGGCGACCGACGCCGCGGCCTTGGCCATCGTGGACGGAGCTCCCTCCAGTGCGGTGGTCCTACCGGGTTCGATGTCTCTCCAGACAATGTCCTGACCGGGAATCTGAAAATGCCGAAGGTGTCCGATATCGTCGGGACGCGCCGGATGTCCAGCTAACGCCACGCCATGGTTTGCACACCATTGGGAAAGTGGCTGGTAATACGTCTCGTCGAGACGGGCGGCGATCGCCTCATTATATAGGCGGCGGTGGGTGAGGGCATCCTGCTCGTCGTCGAACCAGAGGGTTGCCAGGAACGGGGTGAAATCCCGCCCTATGAACCTGGCGACGTGTTCAAGAATGTCGCTTGTTCCTGCGACTGCCCCTGCTGTGCGCACTCTCCCGAGGGGGTTGGGCTCGTCTGTGAATATCCCCCGGACGGTTGTCCCGAAATACTTCCCCAGTTCCTTGAAAAAACGTTCATAGACCAGGTCGATGAAACATTTCACCGCGGCGGGATTGAGCAGGTCCGCAGCAGCATGCTCCAATTCCTCGCCCTTGCCCTCATCATGATAATGGAGGCCGCGGATGACTGAATCGATCTTTTGGTCGATCACGTAGAACTCGCCTCCGCCCTGCCTTTTGATTTTCCTTAGGATCCGGCGATCCAGCGGCCCTCCTTCCTCTTGTTCTCCGACCCTTTCACAAACGAGGCCACGCGCATGAAACCTGGCATCAGATGCCACCACCTGACCCGCCGAGGAACCACTGGGGTACATTCCCTCGTCGTATAACATGACCCACATCCCGTGCTTCCTTGCCTCCTCCAAGGCGATGCGCATAAAGCCAAACAACTCCTCGCTAAGCCAGCCGCTTGTCTTTGGCAATCCAAGCCGGGGGTGGATTACGAATGCCTCCACTCCATGGTCTCGGAAGTCCGCCATCTGACGGACGATCTCCCTCTCCTCCAGAGCGTCATTCCAAAACCAGAAAGGGCACTGCGAGTACTCGGAGGAAGGGATTTTGAACGGCGAAAGATCAAGCCTCATAAGACATGCCGGTTGAGCGGAGGGGAAGGCCGATGGGTCCAATGAAAGGTGCAAACAGAGTTTTCCGGACCAAATGGGCCGACCGTGCCTTACTTGTCTTTAACAATCTGATATCCGATCGTGAACTGGTCGCTCGTGTCACTGGCATTGGGCCCCACGCACACATAGATCTTGTCTCCGGCCGCCAGTGTTCCGAGATCACCGGAGAGCTTCTTTTCCTTCGCCGGGGCTGCCTCGCCGGAGAACTTCAGGGTGTTCCCAACATATACGGCGTAGTCCACACCATCCGACGCGTCGTTCTTGACCAGAATCTCGCCATTAGCGACGCGATATGATCCCGGCTCCTGAACAGAAAACGAAAAGATCACATATTTTGGCTGCCCGGCAATATTCGCCGCGCGCCCAGGATGCGCCATGAGTTTTGCCGGATCGTCACGATTCGTGCGTACCTGCAGGTAGCCGGCTTCCTTTTGTCCGCTCGGGATGACGCCATCGGCTGTCCATAATCCCCGCTCCCCGGAGGCAGGCGGGACTAGGGCCTTATAATTTGAGTCGTCTCCCAGCACCCCCTCTTCATTCCAGGAATACTCCCAACCCGAGGGGAACGCTCCGGCCTGAAAATCGGCGGCCAGATCGGCCACGACTTGCTGGGCGTGGGACAGGATGGGACTCAGCAAGAACAAGGCGGCGATAAGGATTTTTTTCATGACTTGGCTATTTGGTTGTAAAAATATTCTCCTCCTGCGTGACATCGGAGGCATTGCTTCCGACGAATACCGGTCGCTTGAGGAACTGACCCGGATCAGATATCGTATTTTTGCGGATCACCACGTCGTCGCATTCCGCGAGCCACATCAGAACATCCTGATCGACCTTCGCGTTGCTTCCCCGGTCGGTTCCTTCGGTCATGGGGCGAATGAAATGGTTGTCCTCGATTCGCACGCCCTGGGCGGAGGTAACCAGCAGGTTAACCCCCATCTGGTCCTCGAACGTATTGCCTCTCACTACGATATTCCTGTGTCCGCCGGGGTTCCGGACAAACCCGCCATGTTCGAACGCGCCGACCGTGACCGCTCCGGCATTGGGATCGAGTGGGAAGAACATGCGGGCGCAGTCTCCGAAATGATTGTTTTCAACCACGACATTCTGAGAATAGTCGGACTCCGCCCATCCCTCGATCTCGGGACATAAAAAGACAGCGGGGTTTGAGGTTCGCTCGATCCGATTTCTTTCAATCACCCCGTTGTCCGCCTTGGCGATGACGCCGCGTCCTCGGAGGTCCCTGATGGTGCAATTCCTGACGGCATAGCCGCTGCCCAGGGCGTCGGCATTGGCAATGTGCCAGCCAAAACCGACGCTAATCGGACGATCAAGCTCGATCTCGTAAAAGCGACCCTTTGCCGGATCCTGAAAGCAACGATTGGCCGCAGGCACCGCATGCGGCGGGGAATAGTCAGAGCGCTGTTGGAATGAAGTTATGCGAGCCTCCCCCGAGAGAATTCCATTTTCGTCGTAAAATCGCAAAAGGTCGCCCTTGCGGAGGTTGGGATTCCAGGAAGGGTCGCTGAACGGTCCGGCGATGTTCAATCGCATGTCCGCGACGACGACATTTCCGGCGCCTTCGTGGACGAATCCGTAAAGCCCGTGGATGGCGATGGCGTCGTCATCAGTTCCCTCGAACAGACACCCTTCAAAGACTGGGCCTTTCCGGACCATGTTGCCGTGGTATCCGTCGGCGTTGCTGGAAAGATAGGGGTCCAGCAAGGCGCCCTGCGGGCGCGGACCATAGGTGATTGCGTAATTGTAGACGCCGCCTCCATCTCCGCCGTCCTCCCTGACGCACATTCCCGCGCCGCCTTTTACGGTCACATTGGAAAGTCTCATTCCGCTGCAGTAAAGCAGGTGAATATCGAACAGCACCCGGCTCCGGAACGCGGCGATGTCTCCCACGGCCTCGGACGACCGCGGATCAATCGGGCGTCTGAGCCACATCCGGAAGGAATCCGGGCCGAGACGCTCGATCTTGCGCGGATAGTTCGCCGAGGAGTTCCTCTTTACCGCACCCTGGACGCCTCGATCATGGATGGAGACAATCGGGATCCCGGGGAAGTACCGGTTGTCGTCGAGGTCCGCCGGATAACCCTGGCTGATCTTGATATCCAGATATTTGCGGTCTTTAGAAATCGCTGTTATCTCCCCTTGGGAAATCGGTGAAATCTCCCGCACCAGAGTCGCTCCCTTGAGGGTGACATTGCTGCATTCATCGAACAGGATTGAAGACTTGCTCCTATCGGAAAAAATGAACGTAACCCCGGAAGCGTTGATTTCAAAATCTTTCAGCCTGCTAAAGGAGAGATGATATTCGTCGCCATCCCCAGGGGCTATACGATAGGTCCCCGGCGGGATTGTTATCGACTTTCGCCCGCTGGCATATGCCTTTAGGATTTCGCTTTTGATCGAGGCGCCATCAATTTTGAGTGATTCGTCCGAATGGGATTGAGCGGACTTTTGGCAGCCCGCCAGCACGACCATGAAAATCCCATAGCACAATAACGCACGTGCCTTCCTTGTCATCGAATCGCCTTCCACATATTAGGATTACCTTGTATTGCCTTCAGGGGGTCCATGGATTCGACATGCCCGTCACAGAATGAGAAATTCATCCTTTTACCGTGTGTGTACTGTCCGTTGCTTTTCGGAATTCCTGCTTCTGTCCAGAAACTAAAAAGAAGGTACCCTGATTGATATTGGACGTTTGAAGCTCCTCCTCCAAAGAACCACTCGAGCATCAATATCGTATCCTGAGGTTTTGTTATCTGATTCACTCTCCGAGAAACCGTCTCTCCCAGGACCCCATAATCGGGGATCGTTCCTTCATTGACCGCCTTGGTGTCCAGCGGATTAAAGGCATAGGATCTGGCAAATTTCCCGGGGGATTGATTCATCACGAGCGGGCGGGGATCCGCGGGACATTTCCACACCGGCATGGCCGTCGAGAGAGACGAAGCCCCTTTATACTCACGATCAAGATATGGCATAAGCGCAATGTCCAGCGGCGGACTCTTGGTGACAGGGAGCCGCTGGTCGTTGTCGTTGGCGTATGCGAACATCGCCAGCGAGATCTGCCGCATATTGCTCAGGCAATGCGTCTGCTTCTCGACAGACATGACCCCGCGAATCGAAGGGAAGATCAGCGCGGCCAATATTCCCGAGATCGCAATCGCCACCAGCAGCTCTACTGCCGAGAATCCATTCTTGTTCATGATGGGGGTGTGAGAGGGCTGCCCGGGCCTAGGCTTTGCGGCGCCGATACATCAGAAACATTCCGGCAACCGCTGAAAGGACGGTGAGCCCCATGGTGCCAGGCTCGGGAACGATCGCTATCGTGTCGAGAGAGAAGGTGCTGGTCGAGCTGGGGTTAGTAAATACGCCATACCCGAGGTAAGTCCCGTCGGAATTGCCCGTCTTGTTCCGGTAATTGATCCCTGTCGGAGATGTGTAGGTCGTTCCCGCCGTGATGTTGTCGATTTTGAAGCTGTAGGTGTAGCTGGTCGGATCCGACAGGAGAGTGAATTTATAAACACTCCCGGAGACAATCGACATCGTCGTTGAGACGGTGGTCGTATTGTCCCGATAGGTCCAGGTGCTGTCGTTCTCCGAAATTACCCAGGTATTGCTCCCCCCCGTTCCGGAGGGGGCAGATCCCACATTGTTCAGGAAGACAAACTGGCCGGTGGTGAAACTCGGCGTGGAGAAAGTCCAACTGTACGTGATGGGCTGGGTAACCGAGATTCCCGTGCTTCCATTGAACTGCCGAGTCTCAAATCCTGTCGCGGTCGCGCCAGAGCTGTTGGCGACGGAGACGGAAAGATAATCCCCGCCTGAGTTCAGCGGCGACGCCGTGGAAATGGTGCCCGTGACGTTGACGCTGCCGGGCGTGTTTGTCGTGGTCACCCATCCTGCAGACCATCCGTTGCCTGCGGCACCCGTATAACCGTCGGGATTTGTCGTATTCGTCCCTCCGGAAAAATTCGCTACAATCGGCGAGGCGTGGCCTAGCGTCGCGCTGAAAAGCAGGATGTTTAGTACAAAGGAAAAGGTGAGAGCGCCGGGGAATGTGGACGAGTATTTCATGAGGGAAGTTTTATCGTGAAGCAGAAGTAAACGATTACTCTGTGAATTGTCAATTTTTTTGTCGCTTTTTGAATATGCGTGCATAGTGCGTTGATTCCCATGGCGACACTCAAGCAGATCGCAGCGCATGTCGGCGTCTCAGTACGCACGGTATCCGTTGTACTCAACGACAAAGGCAAGGAACAGCGGATCAGCACGCCGGTCATTGAGAAGATCAAGCTGGTTGCAACCGAGATGGGGTACCGCCCCAATGTGATGGCGCGGGCCACCCGGCTCAGGCGGACGTCCCAGATCGGAGTGCTGGTGAGCGAATTGTCCAATCCCCATACCGGAGCGAACGTCGAAGCCATCGAGCGCAATCTGCTCAAGCACGGATACAAGCTGCTGCTCGGGCTGACGAATCGATCCCGCCGGACGGCTCTGGCGTACCTGGAGGACTTTGGTTCCGGGATGGTGGACGGCGTCCTCAACCTCGACCCCCTGGTGGATGACGAGCTCATCGCGGCGAGCAAGCTCAGGGTTCCCTATTTTCATTTCCTGAGGTCCTCACCGAAGTACCACTTCGAGCTTGATTTCAAGGGAGGAGTCAATGCCGCGCTCCGTCATCTCTCGGAGCTCGGGCACGAGAAAATCGGATTCATCTCCGGACCGCAAAAGGACATCAGCACCCACGAGCGTCTTTCCGCCTTCAACTCCTTCGCGCAGCGCAGCAAGAAGGGCGGCCGCCGGGTGATTTTCGGCGACTGGACATTGGAGTCGGGGCGGAAGGCGGCGAGACCGCTGGTGGACGCTGGTTGCTCAGCTATCCTCGGAGCCAACGACCTGATGGCTGTCGGCGCGATGAAGGCGGCTCAGCAAATGGGTCTGAAGATTCCGCAACAGCTTTCGATCGTCGGATTTGACAATTCGCTCATCGCAGAAATCTCGGACCCCCCATTGACCAGCGTACATCTCCCGATGGATGTGGCGGCAGACGCCTTCGTGGAAGCCCTGCTCGGGCGGATCAAGGGAAAGACCCGTCACGGAATGACGCTGCTCAAACCCGAGCTGGTGATACGGAACTCCACCACGAAGCTTCGCCCCTAGCCCGTACGAGCGCGGCATCCGTCCCGTCGGCGCGGCATGATCCCGTGCTGGCCCTTTCCGCTCCGACGCAAGGTCCCGGAGCGCCCGCGATGAGGCCGGGCCGAGCCCTGGCCTGCCGCGCCATTCCGCAAAAGCGGTCGCGCTCCCTGCCTTTTGCGGAAGGAAGCTCATCCGCGATTTGACTGCTTCGCCGATCTGTGCGCGGGCTAACATATGGATTGGCCTTGATTTGCGTAAACGTTTATTCCAAGGTGGCGGCATCTCCCCTGAATTTGCAGATTCCGAGACTTTCACTACGACATATATGACGTTGTTTCCCAATCTCTGCCGTCAGCCAGACTCCCTGTTTTTTGTCTCTGGAGATGGCACCATCACCAAGGCGGCGCGTCGTGGCAGCAGCTCAATCTGGTCGGGAGCGAGAAGTGCGGCGACCGTGTGCGAGCAGGAAGAAATGGTGACGATCCGCATCGAGTCAGCCGTCGCCTTATGCCGCCTCTTTTTGCGGTGGAGACACGATTTCCTGGAAGAGACACGATTCCTGGGAGACACGTGGGAACGCTCCTACGGCAATCTGGAATGGCGGACAGCTTCCCCGCAGCATGTAATGCCCTGGTATTTTCTGGCGTCGCGCAAAGGGGAAACCGCCGGCTATGGGGTCGGAACCGGCGCCGCATGCATCGCGATATGGAGGATCGATCGGGACGGCGTCACTCTGGAGCTCGACGTTCGATCGGGCGGGGTGGGAGTCGAGCTGGGAGACCGTGGTCTGGACGCCTGTACGATCCGCCAGACATTTAGCCAGCAGGAAGAAACCCCTTACAACACGGCGCGGCGCTTGTGCTCTCTGCTGTGTCCGTCACCGCTTTTGCCGAGTGAACCGGTCATCGGTCATAATGATTGGTACTGGCTCTACGGGCACAACTCCGCCGGGAAGATAGTCGAGGCCACCCGGCGCCTCGCAGATCTTGTGCCGGGAAATGCGCGGATTCGCCCTTGGTCGATCGTGGATGATGGCTGGCAATCCCCGGTTCAAGGCATTCCCGGAGGGTGTAATGGCGGCCCCTGGGACCAGGGAAACGACCTCTTCCCGGATATGGGGCAGCTTTCGGAAGACATCTCGGCACTGGGCGCGAGGCCAGGCATCTGGATGCGCCCGCTCCTGACGGCGGCCCGACCGCCCGCTTCCTGGCTGTTGCGGTCCCCTCGTCCGGCCGATGCGGCGCAGGGCTATGTCCTCGATCCGAGCCACCCGGAAGTCCTGCGTCACGTCGAAACCGACATGCGCCGGGTGAGAAGCTGGGGCTATGAACTGATCAAACATGATTTCACGACCTTCGACATCACCGGTCGCTGGGGGTTTGAGATGAACACCGGAGCCGGGGGATTCACCTCCGATGGCTGGAGCTTCCATACTCGCTCGCAGACGACGGCCGAAATCATTACCGAGCTTTACCGGCGAATTCGGAAAGGGGCGGACTCCCAGGCTCTGATCATGGGATGCAATGCCGTCGGGCACCTGGGAGCAGGCCTGATGGAGCTCCAACGGATCGGGGATGACACCTCGGCGACAGACTGGGCGCGCACGCGGGGCATGGGCGTAAACACCCTTGCTTTCCGGCTCCCTCAACATGGGCGCTTGTTCTCGGCGGATGCGGACTGCATTCCGGTCAGCCCTCACATCCCGGAAAAACTGACTCTTTCGTGGCTGGACTTGGTGGCCAGAAGCGGAACGCCCCTGCTGATATCCCTGGACCCGGCGGCGCAGAAGCCAGGCATGACTGCCGCGCTGAAACGCGCCTTTGTCTGCGCGATAGCTCCGGCGGCCGATGTCGAGCCTCTGGACTGGATGGAAACAAGCATCCCCCGTGAATGGCGGTTTGGAAAACAAACCGAGGTGTACCGCTGGAGTGAGTTTGACACCCCGCCGTCCGCACCAGCGAGCAGCAGCCTTCACGCAGAGCCGGTGGGAGTTCCCTGTTGAACAACCGCGCAGATGTCCTCCGACCTCGGCAACCGGCGAAAAAGTCCGCTATTCGGAGGTAGGGATTTGAAATAGGAATGCCAAAAAATCGTTGACTTCTCCGATAGCGTAGCGTAATCGTTTACTCTTCATTACCAACTCCCCGCAAGTGTTTCTCCCGAGCATGAAGCCGAACTGTATTCGCCGCGGTGCCTTTACCCTGATAGAATTGCTGGTTTCTATCGGGATCGTCATCTTGCTGGCATCCTTGGCGGCATCCAGCATCCGCTCTGCGACAGCGAGGGCGCAGAGCGCTTCCTGCTTGAGTCAGCTCAGGCAAATTGGAAGCGCGTTTTTGAGCTATACCGGGGAGAACAACCAGATCGGGCCATATGATGCGCGGGACGTCGGAAACCAGACCCTCTCGCTCTGGCGTTACAATGGGAAGAGCGTGATCTTCGGCCCTCTCATGCCGTATCTGGAGACGGGAGACCGATCAACCACGCCGTCATTGCTGATTTGTCCCGGGGCTTCCAGAAGCTTTCGTATGAGCCTCGCCCGTTCGAGGGACAATACCTCCTACTGGATGAATCCCGATGTGTCCTCAAATCCAACGAACATGAAATCTCTCCTGTCCCTGCCGGGCGATCGCGTAGCTATCATGGACTGCTGCACGTGGTGGCAGGCGGGGATTTTTGGCAAGGACTACGACAACCACAGCGCGAGCGGTGCCAATGTCTTTCGGCTGAATGGGAGCGCCTCCTGGATTCCAATCGCCAAAACCACCGGACTGGCAGCGTGGAATTGGAGTCAGCTCGATAAAAAATAAACTGATAAATCACATTATGAAACTCCGTTACTTTTCTTCCCTGGTCGCTCTGGCCCTTGTCATCGTAACGCCTGTTTCCGCCCGTGCCGGAACAGGTTATCTCGGCAATGGCGATTTCGAGGGGGGTACGCTGAAGCCGTGGGATTGGTTCGCCGCAGGAGGAGCGAAAGCCACGGGAGCGCTCGACACCCAGGAAAAGCACAGCGGCGAATTTTCCTTTCGCATCCACAATGAATCGCCGCTGGAGCCAAACGTCTACGGACAACTCCGGCAATATGCTTACACGCTGAAAGCCAACACCACCTACGTTATTACCGCCTGGGTAAAGGGAAATGATGTGAGCGGCGCTCAGCTCGCCCTGGGGCCGGGGTGGAAGATCATCGAGCGTCTCCCCAGCGACACCTTTGATTGGACCGAGGTGAGGAAGGAATTCACGACCGGCGATTCCACGGAGAAATACGATATCGTGTTCCTCTCCAGCTCGACCACGGAGGCATTGTGGATCGATGATGTGCAAATCGAGGAAGTTGGCGACACATCCGCAAGCGCCTCCGAGTCGTCGCATTGAAGCGGCAAGCCCGCCCCTGCGAAATTTGTTCCAAACGAAATAGACCTCATACCCCAGGATGCGCCGGTCCATTCGATAAAATCGGTCGCGAACCGCCTTTCGACGGGGACATCCCGATCACCGACGATCCAAAGCAGGCCATCCTGAGCCATGGCGGTAGCCGGAGCCTTTGGAAAGGAGCTACGACGATCGCGGTACGAGCAGCACGAATGTCCTCCGGCTGGCCGGGAATGCACCCGGACTCACATCACCGGAACCGCCGGATGCGCGGCATGACATAGGAAACCGCACGATAGAACATCACTTACCCATCTCATTATGAAACGCTGTCACTTTTCTCGCCTGAATCTCGGCCTGGCCGCCGCAGCCCTTGCCTGCGCTTTCCCTGGCCCGCTCCGTGCCGGGACAGGCTATCTCGAGAATGGCGATTTTGAGGAAGGCGCGCTGAAACCGTGGGATTGGTTCGCCGCAGGGGGAGCGAAAGCGTCGGGGGAACTCGACACCCAGGAAAAGCACAGCGGCGAATCCTCCTACCGCATTCACAATGAATCCCCGCTGGAGCCAAATGTCTACGGGCAACTCCGGCAGTACGCGTATGCGCTGAAGGCCAACACCACCTACGTTATTACCGCCTGGGTAAAGGGAAATGAGGCCAGAGGCGCTCAGCTTGCCCTCGGGCCGGGCTGGAAAATCATCGAGCGTCTCCCCAATGGCACCTTTGACTGGACCGAGGTGAGGAAGGAGTTCACGACGGGCGATGCCCCGGAGAGATACGACGTCGTGTTTATCTCGGGGTCGACGACGGAGGCGTTGTGGATCGATGACGTGAAAATCCAGGAGGCTGGCGAAAAATCCGCAAGTGTCTATGAACCCTCACTTTGGAGTGGCGTCCCCGCCTCGGCAAAATTTTATCCAATCTTTCAGACCTCATCCGCAAAGGAGGCTCCGGTCCTGGCCCTGCGATCGACGGACAAGCCTCTCTTCGGCGGCGACATCCAGATCACCTGCGACCGGAATTCGGTGTTTTTCAAGATCCGGGTTTTCCAGCCGTCGGCGGTCCGCGGCACGGCGGGTGCAGGAATGTGGAATAGCGACAGCGTCCAGCTCGCGATCGACGCCGGAGCGCCCCAAACCACAGGAGGCAGCGTCAATACCTACTATGAGCTGGGATTCACGATGGCGTCGCCCACCGAAGCGGCCACCCACGCGTGGGATGGCAACTTTGACTGGTCCACTGCAAAAACCCACGGAAACCTCACGAAGGAAGGCTACGATCTGACCCTGGAAATCCCATGGCGCAGCCTCGGATATCCGGCACCTCCCGCGAGTTTCGGTCTGAACATCGTCATTAATCACAAGGGCGACGACAACGCCCGGCACTTCGTCGAGTGGACGCCGGGCACCGCCAAGGTGAAAAACCGCGACGTCTTTGCCCGAGCGATTCCCGCCACTGGCGGAGCGTCGATCGTGCAGGATCTCAGTCTGGATCACCGGCGGTACACCCCGGGCCAGATCATTCATGGACGGTGGGCGGCGTATTCCCGCGAGGGAGCATCCTTGAAAAAGATGCGGCTGGGCGTGTTTTCCCCGGACAAGACCAAGGTGTGGAGTTCGGACTGGATGGACATGCCGCAAATGGCAGCAGATACCACCCAAACGGCGAATTTCAGCCTGCCGGTGGAGCTCCTTGGCCCCGATGGCGACTATGAGATCCGCCTCCAGGAGGAGGATGGCAGGACCGAGGCCGCAGCCCCGTTTCGCGTAGAGAATCTGGAGAAGCGCATCGCGGCGGAGACAGCGCGGATCGACGCCCGGACCGCGAAGGCGGAAGAGTTGTGGTCGTCGATGCCTGAGAAGCGAGACGATGCTTATCTAGGCTTGGGCTTCTCGGTGATTCACCATTTCATGCAGCGGCTGGCAAACCCGGGAGAGGGCTCCAGCCCGGAGTGGCGAATGCTGCAGGTGGAAGAGTTGGGGCGCGTTCTCGATTCCATCGAGCGACGTCTGGCTGCCGGCAACCCGACCGTGGTGCTTCCTCCCATTGATCCCGCCCCAGTGAGCGCCAGGGACGGCGTGCTTCTCGCCAAGCGCGGAGATGCCACCACACCCGCCTATTTTTACGGATACGGGCACTTTTCCACCGTGGCCAAAGACATTCCCCTGCTGGCGAAACTGGGCGCAAACCTCATCCAACAGGAGGAGGGTCCCCGGGCGCTGGACAAGAACGGGCAACTGGCGGGCTCCTGCAGTTCGCTGTTTAGCGTGTTCCAGACGGCTGCGGCAAGTAACGTGAAGATCGATTTTCTCCTGGCTCCCCATTACTTCCCGGAATCCGCCTTGGAAGAGTTTGGCGACCTCCGACTGGGCAAATCGACCGGGTTCATCAAATTCAACATCGATCATCCCGCTGCGCGGAAGATCGTGGGAGATTGGATCGCGGCGATCGTGCCGCCGCTGGCGACCAGCCCGGCTCTGCTCAGCGTGTGTCTTAGCAACGAGCCGACCTATTCGGAAAGCGGCCGGGATGCCTACAGCAGGAAGGACTGGGTTCTCTATCTCGAAAGGAAACATGGTTCGGTCGCTGCGCTCAATGCTCTTTACGGCACTGCGTACACAGCGTTCGACGAGGTGCCGACACCTGCGATCTCATCCGAGAAAAGCAACCCGCGGGCTTACTACGACTGGATACGCTTCAACCAGCAGCATTTCGCCGCATGGCACCAGTGGCTGAACGACCGGGTCAAGGCGGCGGCGCCGCAGGTGCTCACGCACGCAAAGATCATGACCGATATCTTCGACCGGCAAAAGCTCTCGAGGGGCATCGATCCCGAGTTGATCTGCAATATCACAGACCTGGCAGGGAACGATTCCTATGCCTGGCCGAACCCATACGGGAACTACGCTTACAATTGGCGCCAGGTGGCGATGTGGTATGACCTGCTGCATTCCTTCAAAGGGCAGCCGGTGTTCAACTCGGAAAACCACCTTGTTCTGGACGGGTCGCCGCCCGAGTCCATTTCCCCGGAGCATTCACGCTGCGTCCTCTGGCAGGGCGCAATTCATCACCTCGCGGCAAGCGCCACCTGGGTTTGGGAAAAACCGACTGCTCCCGACTTAATCGGCAGCATTTACATGAGGCCCGCGAATATCTTCAGCATGGGCGAAGCCATGCTCGATCTGGCGCGGCTGTCCAAAGAGGTGGCAGGCATTTCCGATATGAAAGCGGAGGTTGCGCTGCTCTATTCCGTTCCGTCCCTCTACTGGGACGAAAAGTACCCCGAGATCCTCGCCTCTGCGTATACGGCGCTCACCTTCATGGGGCATCCCGTGACGTTCATCAGTGAAGCCCAACTGATCGAGGGAAGGCGTTCTCCCGCCAATGAAAACATCAGCGTCATCATCTCCCCAGGCGCGCGGCATGTTTCCGACGGCGTGAATGAAGCGCTGGTTCAGTTCCAGAAAAAGGGCGGATCGCTGCTCACGGTCGGCGAAGGCAACCTTCAATACGATGAGTACGACCGGCCGAGAGCGCTGAATCGCGAGCTCACCAAGGCGGCGCATCTTTCCTGGAAAAAAGGCCAGGACGAGCGGCTCGGCGCGAGGTTGCGCGCAGCCCTCGGTGATTCACTCGCCCCGATCCCAAGCCTTTCCGATGCCTCAGGGAAACCGGCTTGGGGCCTGGAATATCGAGCCCTCAAGGGAGACGGATACTATCTCGTCGCCATCACCAATTTCTTAAATAAACCAAAGGTTGTCTCGCTGCCTTTCGATGGACCTGCCACCGATCTCATAACGAGCGCGGCGGTCAATCCCAGGGAAATCTCCATCGATCCTTTGCAATACATGCTTCTGCGCATTAGTATGCGATGAGGTTCGCCCTGAAAAAGGAGGAGTGCATGAGAGTGCGTGCGTGGCTGATTTGTGACAGTCATTTTTCAGACAGGCTCCAGGGAAAAGTCCGGGCACACATCTCTGACGCGTGGGATGCGCTCGGTTTGCTCTACGTCGGCTTCGAGATAGCCGTAAAGCAGCGCCTGCAAAACACCTCCTGCGCCGGTGTGAAAGACGATATTCCTGTTACCGTCGTCGCGGCATTCGCATAGCAGACGATGCGGACCACGCAAAAATGGGAGAATCCCATTTTGCAGCATGCGCATACCTTCTTCTTTTGCACCACACCTCATCAGCAGCAGGGCCGACATGGATAGGCTCATCATTGGACCGTTGTTGAGGATCTTGCTTTCGTAATACTCTACGTTGGCACGGATCATCTCGGGAGAGGCTTTATACCCGAGAGGATAGAAAATGAGAATCAGGTCGGCTTGCTTGATGCCTTCACCATTGTAATTTGCGTGTTCAGGGATAATGCCCCGGGCGTCAGAACCCAGTAGGAACAAGCCATCAATCACATCCTTCCATTTGAGGGGTGCGTCCACTCCCAGCCGTTTCGCACAATCGATCGCTATGTCCAGAATCGTGCGCACTCCATGGTTCGTAAGCGTATTGTCGTCGTAAAGAGTATGTTGCACTTCTTCCACGGATTCGTTGGGGCCGAGCACCTGACGAATGTGATAAAGGCCATCATTTTCTTTGCGCGCTCGGGAACAAAAATAATCCGAGATGGCCGCGAGAAGAGGCCACGTCACCGTGCGCAAAAAAGCAGGATCTTCACACTCTCGGTAGGCGTCCCACGCGGCCAGGGCCACCCAGATGTTATTATGCACCTCCTTGAGGTGGGGCAACGTGCGCCCACCACGCCCCTTGCCATCTACCTGCCAGGAAAACCATCCGCCGCAACAATTGGTTGCGGCCGCGTTTTCCCTCACCGGCTCCAATGTCTGCGCACGCCAGGCAGGAATACTGCGCGCCAATTTCGGCCACAAGAGCAATGTGGCTCGAAACAACCACATATCCGCATCCCAGAATTGCCGCCCGCCCCATGCCGAGACCCACAGGCTCGTGGCTCCCAGCACGCAGGGGAAATCACTTAGCGTTCCCAGCAGGTAATATTGCCAAATCACCAGGTCGCGTGCGAACTGCCGTCCTCCAGCGGAAAAAAGCAACGCGTCGCACCACAAACTCCGCCACTCCTCCGCGTTGTCCCTCAGCGTCACCGCCTCGGGCACCGCCAGTAAATCCTGAGCGCGATCCTCCGCCGACCGACCATCACCATAGCCGCTTTCTGGGAAAGAAAGGGAGTGGCAGAGCTTGAGTTCACCATCCGTTTCCGTGACTTCGGCCTCCGCCCAAGCCCTATCATCCTCCACTTTGACGGACCTGATCAGCCCACCCTCCAAGGACCATGAGAGCATCTGCTCCACCGGAGTACTTTCCTGTGCGCCAGGATAGACACCGACGAGGCAATCGCCACGTGACTTGGAAAAATCCATGGCCAGCGCTCCCCGGGCCGCGTCGCCGCGCAAACCGAATTTCAAGCGAATGGGCCGTTTTTCAGTGTTGTCTTCAATCCGCAGGGACAACCATCCGGTCAGCGGCTGCTGCCGCGGCAGAAACATGCGGATGGCGACACTCTATCGCTTGCCCGGCGCATATTCCCATTTGTCGGAGACTTCCGCTACACCGGTGCGCAGATCCAGCGTCCGCACGGCGTCGTGCTCGCCATTTTCCCAAGAATAAATGATCCCATCGATCACGATATCCACATGATTCCAAGCCGGCAAAGAGAATTGGCTGTTCCCGTCGTAACCCAAACGAGAAAGCGTGGAGAGCGCTGGCTGGCTCCAGTCAGCGATGAGCAGCCGGTCGAACTCCGTCCCGACCAGCCCGCTTCCCAGCACCACGCGCCGATAGTCGGAAAGTTCACCATTTGCCAAGCGCAGTTGCCAGAATGAGTCGTCCTGCCAGAGTATCTTCAAGGTATCTTGAGTTCGTGTGCCGCAGCACATTGAATCGTATGTCATTTAAATCTCAGGGGCGTTATTCATTCAGTCTCCCACCACATGCTCCACGACATCCGGCTCATCGAGCAGGGAGAAATCGGCGCCATACACCACCTCATCCGGGCCGATAGAAATGCCAGACTCGTTTGCTTTTAATCCCGCAAACTCGCGGCGACCATCCACCTCTATGCTCCACATCGTTTGATTGGTTTTCCAAACGATGTTGCGGCACCTGCGGTGAACCGTCGGCAGCACTACCGGAGACGGATTTTGCAACCGGTCCCCGAGCCTCAGGATTGCGTAATACCACAGCGGAGTCGAAAATGTGCAGGCAATACGAAACAAAGGGTCTTCCCCCCGAAGATTGAGCGGCTGCGTCCCATCCGAATATACGTGGGCGGCCAGCGTCTTCTCCAAGCGTCGAAACACAGCTTCCTTCTCCCCGTCCGGATGGCGTTGCAAGTAGGCCGCCATGTTCTCCAGCAACGGAGCCAAGTCGGTCATGACGTGAGGATATAGGTCCCACCCTGCCACGCGACCTTTGTCCTCTGAATATGTCTGCGCTCCCCATGCCAGATAAAGCAGCCCGTCGGCTTCCTCGTGAACCGCGTCAAAAAGATGTCGGCAGGTGTTGTCGATGACCGAGGGCAGGCGAGCATCCCCGGTCGCTGCATGGGCTATCTCCAGCATTGTGATCACCAAATAATGGTATCCAGTCCGTTCGACGAAGTTGGGCTTGTCGCCCCGTTCGAAGAGGCCGAGAGACTCATGATAATATCGGGGAGAAATATACAAATTGAGCGTCGGCTTCCCATACCTCTGGAAATATTCGTCGTCACCGTAGATGGCGGCATATTTTGCCATTGCGGCCACCACTACCAAATCCTGGTTTGACACACCGCAAAAGCCGGCCTGCGGCAACGGCCCCGTCCAAACGTTTCCGCGCAGCCACCAATTTTTACAGAGCCAAGCAAAATGACGCTGGAGCGCCTCCCGAATCAAGTTTCTGCGTTCCGGCCAGGCGTGAGGCCATTCAGCGTAGCATAGCAATGCCAGCGCTCCGAGTCCCTGGTGAATCGGACAGGTGAGAGACGAGGTGTATGAAGGCTCGAACTCATTGGCTGCGTGGATGAACCCTCCGTCGGGCGCTTGCAGATGCAGCACCTGCGCTGCGATATCGTCAGCCTGCCAGCGCCAGCGTTGATCAAGAGTCCTTTCATACAGTTGCATCATCCCCCGAATGCGAAAGAAGGCGTGAGAAATCATGTCTCCATGGTATCGCCGTCTTAGGCTCGATGATTCCCCCCAGCATGCATGTAAGTGCAACTGCCCAAATGCGCCAACCCCTTGTTTCCAGCTAAGCAGGTTCGCCGTTGTCAGGTTCAGCAAATCCTGCCCGAGAACACTGTCGGGATCACTCTCAATGATTGGGTAAATCCGAGGGGAAAATTTACTTCCTGGCTCGCCGCTTCGACGCAATGAGCTTTCAGCCTTGGGATGTGAAAATTCTGGGTTCATTTTACGGGTTGAGCGCTTTTAGATCCATCACTGGCAGGCTCGTTTGCCGTGGTATAAAAGTGCTTGAGTCCGCGATGAGTATCATAACGTATCTCGAGATGTTCCCCTGGAGTTTTCGGCCACGAAAAACTAACCGATTGCCCAGGCTTGATTTCGGGAACAAGCTCAGACTTTCCGATATTATCATCCTTAATGGATAAGATGCTGACCTGCCTCATGGAGGCGCGATCGCGATTTTTTATGACCAGCGTTTCATCAGTTCTTTCAATTTCAAACGGAAGGATGAGTTCCTGCATGAACTTACGTCCTCGGGCATCCTCCATCTCGCCGTGAAAGGCATAAAAAATTCCGCCCGCCGACTGTTTCTCTTCTGAGATCAGCCTCCACTTCTTCCGAATTTCATCCTCCCAGTTGTCAAGATTTCCCTCTCTGTCCTTTTTCCCGTTTTTGGTGCCCCATTCTGTAAAAAGAATCGGTCGCTCTCCGGCCAGTTGTGAGATGGTTTTGAACTGGTCTTCAAAAACTGAAGATTTCCCATAAATATTCCAGCCAACAATATCCTGCCCTTCAAAGAAGAACCAGTTGATCGCGAAACTGTCCAGGTTTGAGTAGGTTGTCATGCGTTTGTCTGGATCAATGGACTGAAAGGCCTCTCGAGCGAGATTCAGATAATTATTCAGTACTGGCTTATCTATATATCCAGGTGTGTGGAAAATCTCATTCCCACCATTCCAAACAAGAATGTTTGCTTGATTGGATAGTATGGCCGCCATTGCGCGATGCCTGTCAGTCGCCAGCCTAAAATCCGGGTCAACCAAATCGCCAAGGCTCGTGATACTCAGATTGCAGGAACCGGCTGCCGCCAAAGGAACAACCATCATGCCATGATGGAATGCTTCTTCCATCTGCCATGTGTCTCCTCCCTCCAAACGAATGGTATTGAATCCCATTTGCTGGTAAAAACGGAGGAGGCGAAGAAATTCCTCACGGGTTTGACGATTGTCATTCTCAAGCTCAAGGCCTGGATTTGCGTTTATTCCCCGGACAAAAAATGGCTCTCCGTTGACCCGAAGCTGCTGGTTCTCAATATCAGTCACGGCACCGTGAAACTCGACGCTTCTTTGATCTGCGAGTTCGCCATTGGACCCAAACACCGAAACCGTTGCGTTATAGTTGACGAATCGGGCAGGCAGAAGAAACTCAGCCCGGACAGAGGACCGGACTCCATCGACATTTATCGTCCTGACCTCATCATTACAGAGAAACCTGACCTCTTTGATCTTTGCAGGATTAATCAAGTTGCATGATAGGATATGAAGAGCAAGGCCGTCATCATCCACTGTTTTAGGGGGCGTGCGCCCAACCGACGCAATGGCGGGATTGTCGATCTGGGCAAGCATTACCTTCCCAAGCAGGCCGAAAATATTTCGAGCAGTGCGTCCGTAAGGGTGACGGAAGATCCACCAGCTCTTGACTGGGTTGCCGTAAACTCGTATCGCCAGGGTGTTTTCGCCTTGGTTTATTAATGAAGTGACGTCGTATGCGTATGGCCAGGCGTAGGAACCCGTGTGTATCGGAAGAATGAGGCGCTGCTGTTGCTTGGGCACCGCATTTGCATCGAAAGGAAAAGGAATTCCGCATCTCTCAAAAAAGTGCCATTGAACCATTTCCGAGGCATTGCGTTCAATCCCCTTGAGGGAACGCTCCCCCCCCTGAACTATCCAATCAAGGCGTTTTTGCGAAGAGGCCTGTGAACCGACCAACTTTCCATTCAAATAAATCAGAGCGTCATCCGCGACATCGTCCAATCGTAGAAAATATCTATTATTCTGCTTATTTTCAGAAATCTGAAATTGGATTCTATACCAATAGTACCCTCCATTCTGGTTTGGAATCTCTGCCTCCGGAACGCTGGCGGTCTCCCAATTTGCATCGTCATAGCCAGGATCTGCAAATGTGGCATTTTTGAGAAAGGAATAATCCCAAGTATTATCACCAAAATAGTGCTTTTTCCACCCCCCAGTAAATTCACGCAACTTTAGATGCAGAGCGCTTTGAATTTGCGCCCAGGATTGCGCTCGTGAAAAGTCCTCGTAATAGAGAGGTTCAATTTTTTGTGTCTCGGGCCAGTGATATTGTTCTTTATAGAAAGAGCACTTATCTTTCTCCCATCCAGGCTTGGTCGGGAATAGAGCGATCCAACGAATCCGCACAATCGCCTTTCCTTTGTCATCTCCGCCCAAGTCCTGAAGAAAAAGATACAGATGTGAATTCGGAGTTTTTTTAGCGATTTCAGGAGAAATGCCGTCCAGATAGAACCGATAACTATGATTTCCGGTTTTCATTATTGTCCCGCCTTCCACAATTTGCCGACTGTCCCAAAATCTGCTGGGATCTGCGATGACAGGGCACAATCTCAATATTGGAAGATCGATGTCAGCTTCCACCTCAACATAGCCGCCTTCAATAAAATCCTCGATGTCAGCTCTTCCCAGATCAATGTGGATGTAATTGTCCGAATTTGATTTATCTGAGAATTTTATCTCCAATCCCGCAGGGGTGTCGACGACACCAAAGACTTGAGCATCTATTGCGGGAACGGCAGTTGACGACGAGGATTGCGGTGTGAGAATCCGTTCGCCCGCTCCAAGCAGAGTGGGAATACATGGGAAGCACACGGACAGCATTATCCATGAAATATAGAGAAGAAAGGTTCGGTGAAGAGTTCTTGGCATCGTCTTTGGTTTCTTAAGTGTTATATTTTTGTGCCCGCTTGGTCTTTAGGGTCATCTTGGAGTCGTTTACCTACAAGGCCCGAAGGTCGCAGTGAGTCAATGTGGGCGACCACCAATTATGAAGTTCGTTGATGGCAAAGGCTATGGTTTCGATATTGAGGTTTCGCGCGAGAAAGGGGCCTCTGGCAACGAACTCTCATCACGGTTTTGATGTCCGACGACGGTACCGTCGTCGAGGTGGTCGATTCTTTGCTCTTTCAGCCGGACGAAGAGTCTCCGGATGTCCCTCACGCCGCCCCAGGTGAACCAGATCGCTGTCACGATGGACATCAGTACAGGCACGCCGATGCCAGCAATATGCCAGTAGGAGGACCAGACCGAGTCCGGCCATGGAGCGATGAGATTCCATATCGTGCCGATGGCAAATACGCCGACCCACAGCATGCTCCATCCAAAGAGTCCTCCGGCGATCCATTTGTCACGGAGGGTAAAGTTTTCGTCCATGCCGATGAGTTTGCCCCAGCGCAGCCTGCGTCTCGGCGGAGTCTCGACGACTTCGCCGACCTTCTCCTTGATCACCGCGTACCTGCCGCGATGGAGGAGGCGATCCATGTCGTGATCGCGGCGACAGGTAAGCAGGGAAACGACGACGTAGACGGTGATCGCGACGAGGGTGGCAGTGAAGGAGATCTGAGTGCCATTGAGCGGGAAGCTGGTGCCGTAGACCTGCCTTGCAAGAATGCCTCCGACAGATAGGCCCGAGCCGGTGAGGAGCGCGCTCCAGGCTCCGCCTGTCGTTCCTTTTCTCCAGTAAAGCCCGCCGATGATGCAGGCTCCGGCTCCGCCGACATAGATCGCCGTCGTCACCGCCCACCACATCACGATGTACTCCGTCTGCTGAAAAAGCGCGCCAAAGAAAAAGGCAAATATCGCCACTCCTACGACTGCCCAACGAAGTACGCGCACGTGCTGTTTGGGTTCGAAGGGTTTTCTCCGCAATGGCAAAAGAACATCCTGTACAAAGATGCCGCTCCAGGAGTGCAGGTGGGTCGAATCTCCGCCAAAGATCCCCATGACGAGAATGGCGCAAAGGATGCCCCTCACGCCGATGGGAAGCAGATTGGCCAAGGCGACGGGAATTTCCATTTGTTTCTGAGTCTGGGGATCGGAGATCTGGGCAAGCTGATCGCGAACCTCCATGGCTCCCTTGGCGAAATCGGGATGCGACAGATAGGTCATCGCGCAGACCGCGAGCAGGGTCACGACCGCCACCTTGCCGGATTCCCGCCAGCGCCCGAGGATCCCGCCCATCACCGAGGCATGCGGCGTGATCGCGGCGGAGTTGTAGGCATTGGCATTTTGCCAGGCCATCGTCCCGTACACGCCGACAAACAGGCCCATGAGCACGTACCAGATGTTGAAATCCTTTAGTTCGCCGGAGTCAAAGGGGTTGACTAGAGAATGACCCGCAGGCTGGCTTGTCAGTACCTCGCTGATCTGCGACCAGCTAAACATCGTCAGGAGCGAGGCGATAATGATGAGGTAAAAAAACTGGGAGAGCATGCCCTCGATGCAATCGGTCACCATCACTGTGATCAATCCGCCCGAGAGCGTGATAAATACCGTGATAGAAAGAAAGACGGCCATGAGCAGAAGCGACGTCGAGACCGTGAGGGAAAAGAGATGCAGTGAGGGGGGAAGGCCAAGGAAATAAACCATGCATCGCGCACCGACAGCGGGGATGATGCCGAAATTCACGATGCCCGCACCGAAGCCCAACATGCCGGTGAAAACGCGGAATCTCCTGCTGTATCGCAGCTCAAAGAATTGCGCGATCGTCATGGCCCGTGTCTCCCGGTAGCGGTAAACAACGAAACCTGAGATAGCCACGATGAGAGTGACGGGGACGGCGATCCAGCTCCACCAGACTAGCGTAAACCCGGAGCGGGAGATCACCTCGAAGCTCGCGACGAAAACTACGGCCCCGGCCTGCATCTCACCCTTGGCTACGGCCAGCAGATAGGGGCCGGCCAGTCGGCCGCCGGAGAGGAAGTCGGCGACACTCCGCATGTACTTTTGCGTCAGCAGTCCAACACTCAGCACGAGCACCAGTGGAAGCCCAAAAACGAGCCAGTCGATTATCGTCATGGTTTCCGAAAGCGAAGGGCCTCAGGCGAGATTGGCCAGCATGGAGGGTGACACGGCGTAGCGAAGGGCCTCCCCTTTTTCCCAAGCGCAGAACTCCTCGATGCAAAAATCTGCCATGCGCAAGACCTCATCCCCGACCGATCCTGCGATGTGCGGAGAAAGCCATACGTTGGGCAGAGAAAAGAGCGGCGAGTCCGGGTCGGGAGGTTCCGGCCAGGTAACATCGAGAAGCACGGTCAGGTCCGGACGTTTTCTCAGCACGGAGATCATTTCCCGCTCGGCGACGGTGGCACCCCGGCCCGTGTTGATAAAGGTGGCATTTGGCGGCATGCGGACAAAGAGTCCTGCGTCGAGCACTCCCCGGGTTTCCGGCACATCGGCGAGGTGGTTGCTTACGACGTAGGCCCGCTCAAAGGCATCCCGGAGCGAGACCTTCTCCACCCCGAGCCTCACGGCGTCTTCATTGGAGAGGAATGGATCGAACACAACCACCTTGAGCCTGAAGGGCTTGAGACGCTCGATCACAGCGCTGCCGATGGCTCCGGCACCGAGGATCGCTACGGTCGCGCCGTAGTTTCCCCGACCATGAAAGCCGGGAAAATGATCTGGTTGCTGGAACTTTCGGGAATTGCTCCAGTAGGCCTTGGTAGAGAGGAGTATCTGAGCCACGGTGAACTCCGCGACGGGGATCGCATTGGCCCGCCATGCGCTAACAACCAGGATGTTGCGCTTGAACAAAGGGTAGGCAAAGTCCTGCACGGAACCCGCAGCATAAAAGACGGCCTTGAGCGACGGCAGGCGGTCGAGTTCGGCAGGGCCGAGAGACGGCATGCTCCAAGTGCTGAAGATGACCTTCAGGTCCTGCAGGCGGTCGGCGTGTTCCTCGAAGTTGTCGAGCGAGATGAGCGTCGGGTAAAGATCGGTCAACGATGCCACCCTCTCCCGGCGGCCCTCCGCATAGACAAGATCGATGACGCGCTTTTCTCCGAAGAAGGCGGCCTTTTTCCGGCCTCCGCCCTCGGACAAAAATGAATATGCCGCCCCGTTGATCCGGGCGGTGAGCTCCACATTGGACGTTATCATTTCAAACCTTTCCCGCGACTCAGGAGACATCCGGTCCCATCTGCTCGCACTGAAATCCCAGAGCCAAGGCCACACGGCCCATCACCGGTGTCACCTCTGCTGCCAGCCGCAGTTGCCAGACGGGAAACGGGCAGAAGGAATTCTCCCCTCCCGGGCCCCACTCTCTCACCGGCACGGCTTGCACGCGATATCCGCCCGTCGCCATAGCGGAATCCGGCGCCAGCTTCACCGTCACTCGTGCGCGGGCGCTGCCCCAGCGCACTGCCTCCGGCCATGCGCTATTTTGTAGTCCCTCCTCCATCGCAACCCATTCGCCATTTTGCAGAATCTCCGGCGACAGTGGCTGTGGAATCGCGAGTAAATACGCAGCGGAGCGAATCATCAGCCCCTCGGGAAATGAAGCTCCTGCCTGCACCGTAAACTCGCAGGCTCCATAGGCGGAGTGAGCAAAGAAGCGAATTCCTTGCTCGGTCAGATCCTTTGCCCACAGCACGTCGACCGGCTGCTCTCCGATCTCCAGATTCAGCGGAGGCTCGTAGCCTCCCTGCGTGTCGCGGGACAGGAGCTGGCCGTCGCTGGTTTGCACCATCATGGAGGTATGATCGCAAAATGACGTGCCGGAGCTTCGGAAGGTATTATCGTTAAAATCCCGCAGCTCGACATGCCAGAGACCATCCGGCTCGTTGGAGGTGGCGTAGAGCAACTCGTTCCGGGCAAAAAGGGTGGAGAGCAAAGCCCCGCCATGGATGCACCCGAGATTTGGGTCGCCGAAGTGGCGCACCTTGGGGATGTTTCGCAACGAGGTCGTGCCAACAAAACTCGTCTCGTACGCAGGCGTACTGATCCGCAGCCAGTCATGCCACCAGGCATAGCTCCCGAAGGCTGGCGGCTCCACCGGCTCGATCTCATCGAGGCGGTATTCGTACATCGCCCGGGCCAGGTGCGAATAGAATCGTGCACCGAGCAAGGGCGGGAACTGCTTCTCGATGGTGATGTGATGCCCGTAGGGACATTGTTCCGTCAGGCCGGTCTGAGGAAACGCCGGGCTGCGCCGGAGGAAATCCACATAGCGGTCGACATACCACCGGAACCATCCCGTCAGTTCAGGACAACCCACTCGATCGGAGAGAAACGCCGCCTCGACGGGAGCAGTCTCTACAAGGCATCCCGCATACCAGGCGCGGTGTACGCCGTATCCATCGAGATCGCTCGCGGTGTGGCCAGCGCGGGAGATGTTGCGCAGCAAACCCTGGAAGTAGCTCCGGCAAAAGGCGCTCCACTCCGGATTCTCGTCCCAGACTCGGTCTTTCAACCCATGCGCATAGACGAAGCCAAAACCCTGCGACTCGGTGGCATAGTAAACCGGCGTGTGCGTATTGGTCGCATACTCCGTGGTCGTCCCGGAGCTGCACGTATAGTTCCAGGTCCAGTCGGGATGAAGACTAGGCTGCAAGAGCGCGCCATGATCCGCGATCGCGTTGCGGTAGGCATGGAGGCCATTTCCCCAAAGCTGCCGACAGGCCGACTGATAGTCTTCGCGTTCGGTGACCCGCCATCCCCAATAGTAGGCGCGGAGTTCAAATCGGAGCTGCTGGGTGCGGCCGACGATACCGCCCGGCTGGCGCACGACAGGATGAAAATCGAGGACGCGCACGATGGCATCAATGGCCTCGCGAATCACATCGCAGTCCCACCCGAGACGTGAACCGTAGAAGGCAAACGTCCCCAGTCCGTCCACCACATGGCAAGCGTGAGCCGGATGATCCGTCACGCTCCCGTCTGGTTCCACAATCAACCCGTCTGCTCGCACACTGGCAGCCAGGCTGCGCACGAGCTTCTCCGCGCGATCACGGTGCCACGGGGTCGCAGATCCCAGCAGAGCGAGATAGGTGTGATAGCTAACGAGATACTGCGCCAGTCCCCCGGAAGCAGGCAGCTCCGTCGAGGCATCAAGATAGTATCCCGAGGGGTGCCAGCTTTCCGTAAGCAAGCCGACAAACGCGGGATTCTCCAGAAAAGCAGTCAAGTCGCACGCCGTGTGATCATTCATAGCTGCTGGGTGTAGAAGTGCTTCAACCCGCGGTGTGTATCGTATCGCAGCTCGATGGTTCCCTTGGCGTCGGCCGCGAGCGGAATCTTCACCGTCTCGCCGGGCTTGATCTCAGCAACGCCGCCTCCGCGGGAAACATCCGTGCCATTCACCACCAGGAGATTGACATCACGCATGGCGGCCCGATCACGGTTCGTCACGACCAGCGAGCGCTCCTCACGCTGGATTACAAAAGGCAGCAACAACGCTCGCATGAACTCGAGCCCGCGCTGATCCTCCATCTCCCCGTGAAAGGGGAAGAAAAACCCTCCGGCCGATTGCGGCTCACTGGAGATCAAAGACCATTTCTTGCGAATGGCATCCTCCCATTCATCAAGATGGCCGGCCCGATCCTTCACACCATTCAAGGTTCCCCATTCCGTGAAGATGATGGGGCGCCCTCCGGCCTGCGCGGAAATTTCCTTCCACTGCTGCTCAAACACGGGAGGCCTCTCGTAGATATTCCATCCCAGTACCTCCTGACCGTCGAAGAAAAACCAGTTCTTCGCCCAGGTATCCAGATTTGCATAGGTCACCATGCGACGGGAGGGATCGGTCTCCTGGAAAGCGCTCTCGATCTTTCTCAGGTATTCCTGGATCAGCGGCTTGTCGACATAGCCAGGGGTGTGATGGATTTCATTTCCCCCGTTCCAGAGCAGAAGGTTCGGAGCTTCGTTGAGCAGTACGGCGAGCACTTTCTGCCGGTCGCACGCAAATTGAAAATCCGGATTCAGCAGATTTCCCAGCGCCGAGATACTCCAGTTGCACGAACCGGCGGCGGTGACGGGCACAACCATCATGCCGTGATGAAACGCCTCCTCCATCTGCCACATCTCCACGCCCTCAATGCGGATGGCATTGAGCCCTAGCTGCTGGTATTGACGCAGGAGCCTTTGGAATTCGCGACGGGTCAGCGAACGGTCATTCGCCCACTCCACGCCCGGGTTGCTATTGATACCTCGTACGAGGAACGGTTCGCCATTGAGTCGCAGTTGGCCGTCCTTGATATCCGCCACCGCTCCATTGAACGAGAAACTCTGCTGATCCAGAACCTCTCCCGCGCTTCCCGCCACCGTAGCCGTAACCCGATGATCGGCAAACCGCGCCTCGACCGGAAACTCCGCGACCGCCCGCGTCTCCTGGGCGGCAACATCGACAGTCTTGCGCTGGTCGCCGCAGGTGAACTCCACCTTGCGAGCCATGGACGACGGCTCCAGGTCGCATTGCAGCCCATGCACGGCCAAGCCCTGATCATTCACCGCGGTCGCCGGGACACGAGTGAAGCGCTTGATCTGAGGGTTGGCGATACCTGCCAGGGTGACATTCCCGAGGATGCCAAAGATGTTCTTTGCCGCGCGATCCTCATCGCGATGCCGGAAGATCCACCAGCCGCGCATGGGATTCCCATACGTGCGCACGGCCAGCGTGTTGCGTCCAGGCAGCAGGGCGGAGGTGACGTCGTAGGCATAGGGCCAGACGTACTTCCCGGAGTAGATCGGGAGGATCAGTCTATTCGTATCCGCCGGGATCGCCGCTGCGTCGAAAGGAAACGGGATGGAGCAGCGGTCAAAATGCTGCCATGTCACGGTCTCCTTGACCGGCTTGCCCTGCAACGAGCGGGCCCCATTTTCCACAACCCAGTCGAGCCGCTTCTCCGTCGACGCCTGGGTGCCAATCCGCTTTCCGTTCAGGTAGATCACCGCTTCGTCGGCAATGTCGTCAAATCGCAGGAAGACGCGACCCTTTGGAAAATCCTTTGGCAGCGTGAACTCCCGGCGATACCAGACGTGACCGCCGACCTGGTCGGGTTCCATCGGCTCCGGGACCTGCACTTCCTTCCAGCCGCCCGTTTCCTTCAGGTCGTCCTGGGAGAATCGACTATCCCGGAGGAAACCTTGGTCCCAGGTCCTTTCTCCAAAGTCCTTCCTGGTCCACATCCCGTTGAGCGAAAGCCTTTGCTGGAAGGGGTCAGTCGCCACCTGCTTCCAGATCACCGCCTTGGAAAAGTCCTCGTAATACGCGTCCTCGATGTGCTCCATCTCTGGCCAGGCGTATTGCCCGGCATAGGCCGCCCGCTTCGCCGCCTCCCAGCCGGGTTCCATCGGATGCAAGGCGACCTTTGTAATTTTCACCTCGGCATTGCCACGGGCGCTGCCCCCCAGATCCTGCAGGAATACATAGAGGTGATCCTTGGAGGCGCTGGGTCGGTCCTTGGACAAGACATCGAGATAGAAGCGATATGTCTGCCGGCCTTTTTTCATCAACGCGCCACCTTCGACAATCTGTCGCTCGTCCCAGAATTTCCCAGGATCGCTCACGACCGGACACAGCCGCAGGATCGATTCCGTCGCCTCGGCCTCGATCTCCACGTAGCCGCCATCGGCGTATGGTGTCAGGTTCAGCGGGCCAAGGTCGATATGGATGTAGTCGTCGGAGTCTTTCCCGTCCGAGAAGCTGACTTTCATGCCGCCCGGCTCCGTCTTGAGCTGGAAGGCCTTTTTCCCGTCCGTCTGGACAGGTTTTACCGTCTCGGACGGCCAGAGAATCCGCTCGGCGGCGGCCTGAACCTGCGTACCCAGGAGAGAGAGACAAGCGCCTGCCAGGAACAAGGCAATACGCCAGGAGGAGCAATAATCAATCATCGGACCAGGAAATTTACCGTTACTTGTTGGGTGGGAGCGGAGTCGTGCTGAACGTGATGTCGTCGAGCCGGACCTTCGCGCCGGGGGCGACTCCAAAACGCCCCTGTGAGTGAGGCCCGAGCACATCACCGTCCCAGAACATGCCCATCCGAAACTCCAGATCCTTCGCCGTCGGCTCACGCCCCACTGTGACATCGTACTTCCGAGTATCAGTGTGCATCACGACGTCGACGGGAATCCACTGGTCGTAATCCCATTTGCCGACATTCTGCCACTGGATGATTCCATCACCAGGGCCATTCGATGCGAGCACAACCTGCCCCTGCCGTTTATCCATCAACACGGCGATAAAGGGGCCTATGTGAAATGGGTCGCAGCCCGTTTGTTCCACGGAAAAATGCAGATAGGCTCCGATATAGTCCTCGGTATCCTTCGGCACATAGAAATAGAATCGGTAGTAGGTGACGGTGGCATCGCTCGCGGCGTCGAGCCATGCATCGCGTTTGCTTACATTAGCAGTACGGATGTAATAGTCCTCGCCGCTTTCATTGAAGATCGTCACGGCCTTGTTGCCCTTGTGCCCGGGCTGCCCAATGATCGCAAAGGATGGGGCATCGCCCGGCCATTGACTCCAGGGGGTGTCCTTGAGCCCCGGCGAAACCCATGGGGTGTTCAAGCCGTATCCCTCGAAGTTCTCTGTAACAAACTCTGCCGCACAGGCATCATGGAGCAATGCTCCCGCGCCGAGGAAAGCCACCGCCATCGAGACGTAGCCGCGAACGCTTCTCGAAAAGCCGGTCGCCGGGTTTGTGGTGTAAGTATTCTTTTTCATAAAATTTCAATCATTGGGGTTTATCGTCCACATGCCCTTGGGGTTATCGAGGGAGCCGGTGCCGACCGTCTCAGAGGGCTTAAGGATTTCGACATGACCGTCGACGAAGAGATAACTCATCATTCCCTCGTGCAGGCCGTCGGGCTTGCCATTGCCTGCGACCAGTTGTCTCGCGGGGCTGTCAATAACGCTGCAAGCCGTGGCACCGACGATGTTATCGGAGGAATCACCCTTGGCGATTGCCGAACTAAACTCGGTAATGATGATCGTCCGCGATGGCGAAGGTACGGCCACCAGCCTCACCCCGGGCAGGGAAGCCGGCATCCCGTTGGCCGAGATGCCAAACCCATCGCTACCCCGGATCATCGAGTATGTCCGACGAAAGCGGTTTACCGAGGTCAATCCCGGCAGCTTGTCCGCCGGGCAGGACAGCACGCTTGCCGTAGGCAGCCAGATCGTGTCACGTCGAATTCCAAGGTAATCGCTGATGAGTTTGTCCCAACTCTGGGATTCGCCAGACGGCGGAGCCCAGTAGCCATAGGGCATGGACATAGCGTTGTCCGCTGCGAAAGAGTTCAACCCGGAGCTGACCTGCCGCAGGTTTGATTGACACTTGGCCCGGTGTGCCGCTCCGATCGAGCGATTCACCAACGGCAAGAGCGTTGCAGCCAACACCGCGACGATGGCTATGCCTGCGAGAAGCTCCAGAAGGCTGAATCCTCGACTTTTCATTTTGGGAAGAACTATGAGGGGAGGGGGAAGGGAACCCGGGGAGCGAGGTTGATGCCTCACCTCCGCCAGATACGATACACTTGGAAGGAAAAAATCAGGCCTTTTTTCTCCGGCTGCAACGCAGAGCGACCAGCGCCACAAAGGGGAGGGCGATAAGCGCCATGCTGCTCGGCTCGGGGATCACCACCAACTGCAGGCCCGATTGATTAAAATAAGCCGACTTTCCGTTGCCGAGATCATAGGCATTTTCCACGCCGATGTTCGACACGTTGGCCCAGTTGATCGAGCCGGTTCCGCCGATGAGATTGTAGGTGGCGCTCGCGGTGTCGCTGGTCAGCCCGACAATGTCGGCGACACTGAATCCGCCGAAGGTTACCGTGCCATTTACATTGAGAGTATTGGTGAGACTAAAGACAAACTTCGCGCCCGAAACCATGGAGAGATTGCCCTGCACAGTTCCCAAGCCACCCACCGCCGCACCGGAGGCTACCGTCACCGTGCTACTGCTGCCGATCGATCCTGTGATCAGCATGGTTCCGGCGTTCACCGCAGTCGCGCCTGAGTAGGTGCTCGTACCAGCAAGGGTCAACGTCGCGGATCCGGTTTTGGTAATGCCTCCCGTACCCGTGAAGGCGGCGGCGAAGCTCGTATCGCTGTCCGTCTGGATTACCCGCACGACGGAACCCAGGCTCGATGCCGCACTGTTGGTAAAGGTAAGTGCTCCGGTACCCGATGCTCCAAAGATGTACAGGGTGTTGGCCGTCGAGCCGCCAAAGTTCCCGATGGCATTGGAGATGGTGTGTGCGCTGGCATCCATGCTTTGAAAGCGCGTACCGGTCGTCGTCGGAGTCGATTGGTTATTGTTAAAGGTCAAGGTTCCCGTGCCCAGCGCGGCATCATCCCCGATCGCAAGAGTTCCTTTATCGAATCGCGTGCCGCCCGAGTAGGTGTTCGCATGGGTGATGGTCAAAGCGAATCCCTCCGTCTCCTTAAAGAATCCACCGCTCCCGGAGATCAATCCCGTGAATCTTTGCGCGGTATTTGTTCCACCTGCATTCACTCGCAGGAGGTTCGTATTATTCAAAGTGACTGAGCCGCTGTATACAGCGGTTGCCGCGCCAGTCATCATGCCCAGAGACACCAGGCCGGAGGAACCCGCCCGCACGACGATATCATTAGCAAGCGTAATGGAATTATTATAGAGCGTCGCGTTGCTTGAACCCGTCGTATCGCCGAGGTAAATCGTTCCGCTCCCCACGGCACCAGCGATGTCTGTCCGGAGGATGCCTCGCTTGACTATGGTTCCGCCCGTAAAGGATTGGGCTGCATTGATGCTGACGCTCCCACCGCCCGCGCTATCGACAACCAGGGACGTAACGCTTCCTCCGGCTGCGTTATTATCCCGCAGGACATTGCTCTGAATATTAATATTCGCCGAGCTATTCGCCGCCGCAGTGATGACAACCGGAGTCGTCAACGCCGCGTCCAGCGTAGCTGCGCTAGTTGAAAACGTCAGAGATTTGCTCGAGTTATTCGCCCAAGTCTGCGAGGCTTCCAGTGTGAGGCTGCTCTTGACCGTCACAGTTCCAGCCACCGTGCTGGCCACGGTCACCCCCCCTGCGCCCAACTGCACCACACCGCTATCGAGAGTGATCGTGCCGTACTGGAAGTTAAGAGACCGGGCCGCGCGCGTTCCGTTCACCGTGGCGGTGTAGGCGCCGGTCGCATCCGTGCCAGCCGAAAAATACAGGTCATCGGCAATCGTTGTGCCGATCTGGAAGGCCCCGGATCCCCCGCCGGTTGAATCCGTATTCCAAAACAGGCTTGTACCCCAGGTGCCGATCGGAGTCGTACCAGCTCCGAGGGTTGTGCCATTGCCGTCCCAATAGAGTGGAGTCGCCAGGGCCGGAGAGTGGCTGCCAGCCAACGCCAAGACAGAAGCGGCAACGAGGTTCCGCAACAGAGGTTTCCTTCCAAGTGGAGATGATGTCGGGGGTTTCATAATAAGTGAGGGTGTTGAGAAACGATTTCTGGATGGGAACAACCCAGGATGCCTCCGGTCATTTCCGACCGAAGGATTAATCATCTTTAATGCTAATATGGACACGGATATAAGGATGCACGAACCATAAAGACCCCATGCACTTTAATTCGTGGCCGGAGGCTTCTAGATTATCGTGACGGGAATCAGTCTGTTGTCTGGAGGAGAAAATTCAGGCATTCAACGGCTCGGCCAGCCGACGAACAGAGGCTCTCTCGATCAGGGTGCCGCGCACCAGATGAAGCGAGTGATCCTGGATGGTATCCGGAGCCTTCACGCGCTCCATCACCTTCAAAGCTGCCGAGTAGGCCACATCACCGAAAGGAATGGCAAAGCTGGTCAACTGCGGCGAAACCGACGTACAAACCTGGACTGCATTGTCAAAGCCAACAACACTAATGTCCCCAGGAATGCGACGACCCAGCTTATCCAGTGCACCATACACGCCCTGGGCCATCCAATCATTGGCCGCAACAATGGCCGTCACTGGCTCACCGGGGGCAGAGAGAAGCTTTTCCACCTCCCTCCTCATGTTGGGAGGGCAAAGCTCAGGCGCCTTATCCACCAGTTCCGCCTCATCCAGGGCACACAAAGTTGGATCAAATGCCCGCTTGGCGCGTAATGCCCCCTCATAGCCCTGAAAGCGAGCCAGGAACATGGGATGCATAAGGTCGGAACACACAAACCCGATCCGCCGATGGCCGACGCTCCATAAGTAATCCACCACCATCCAGCCGGCACCACGATTGTCGGGTGCAACTTGCTGAACCTTCGCCGTCGGCTCATTGAGGCCGACACACACCACGGGAAAATCCTTGGGCAAATCCCTCACATACTCAGGCAGGCCGCGGGTCGCCTTGACCAACAATCCATCCACCTTGCCATCCCTCACGCATCGGGGCATGTCTTGACTATCACCGCAAAATTCGATCAAGGCGTGAAAGCCTTTTTCCCGACAGGCTCGCTCAACTCCCATGGAGTATGCCGCTACAAGTGGATGGTTGGACCAGTCCCCGGCCATTTCCGTATAAACCATCCCAACGTTCCCCGTTTGCACGCGAGACCCATTGCGACGAGAAACCAGCATCTCCGCTGAACGACACTTCTCGTACCGCAAATCAGCAATCGCCTTCTGCACGCGCTCGATATTCTTCTGCGTGATATTGGGGTGCCCGTTCAGAACACGGCTCACTGTCCCCACGGAAACCCCGGCCGCGCGGGCAACATCAGGAATCGTGACTGATTGGCGTGACTGATTGGAGTTCATTGAAACGCAATCAAAATACCATCAAGATATCGACCGTCAACGAAAATTTATATCATGCCTGCCAGTAGCATCGCTCCCTCGAATATCCTCCCCCTCTGCGTACATTTCAATCCGTCATTGAAACGTTTCATTCTTCGTCGTACTACAAATCAAGCCTTTCTCAAGCCGTGGCGTTGAATTCCGCCTGCGTCCAATGCAGGCAGCCAACCATTGCCTGTTAAGGTAAAATCCTGAAAAGAAAGATGGAGTAGGTTAAATAGGGGTTATGGAGATAACGCCGGAGCAGTATGAGAGGGTGGCACATTGTTTTCCGAAGGCGCGAGGCAGCCTGAGTTATCCGAATTTGCAGGTCCTCAATGCCATCCTTTACATTGCGGAAAATGGAGCGAAGTGGAGGGGATTGCCCGCGAGCTACGGGCATTGGCACACGGTGTACTAGCGGATGAGAGGATGGGCCAGAACCGGGGTCTTGGCGAAGGTGTTCGAAGCCTTGCAGCAGGAGCAGATCCTTCGGCTGAAAATCGAAGTCGGATCGCTGGACAGACTTCGGTGAAGGTGCATCCAGATGGCACGGGAGCATTAAAAAGGAACGGTCCCCAATCCATTGGACGTTCGCGAGGAGGACTCCCGACCAAGATTCATATGGTTGCCGGCAATGAGCGGACAGCGCTATGTTTCAGCCTCTCCCTCGGCCAAAGCGCCGATGGACCTGAAGGCCGGAGTTTACTGACGAGATGGGCGCCCAAGCGCCCCGCCCCTCTTTATAGCCTGGCCATGGATCGCAGTTATGAAGGTGATGAAACCCGCCAGCTCGTTTTGGCACTTGAGATGGAACCCGTGGTCCCACCAAAAATTAACCGGCTTGACCCTTGGGAATATGATCGAGAGTTCAATAAAAAACGCAACGAGGTTGAGCGTCTCTTCCGCAGACTCAAGGGCTTTCGCAGGAACTTCTCTCGCTTCGATAAACTCGATCTCATGTTCACCGCCTTCATCCCCATCGCTTTGATCGTCGATGCGCTGTTTTACATTAACACGACCTGAGAAAGACAGAGCCGCATCTCTTTTTACGACGATCGGACAGATCAAACCCAATGTGTAACCTCTAACCCCATCAGGTGTTACCTATGTTCTGAACCTGATGTGTTACCCATGTTCTGACTGCGCCTGCGCCCATCCAAAAACTTCCGACTTCCCGCCTCCGCCTTCGTCTTCCCCTTTGTGGCCTCCGCGACCTTCTGTAAAATCTGTCTTCCCCTCCCCTGCGCCACCGCAGCGAACTACCGAGGTTCACACGGCGCCGCCGCCCCACTTACCGCCCACCCCTTTGCTTCCTTCGCTCCCTTCTGTTTGATCCCTGCCTTTGCGGCCTTCCCTTTGTGACCTTTGCGTCCTTCTGTTCATCCTGCCTTTGCCGTTTCCTTTGTGTCCTCCGCTCCTGTAAACTCCGGTTCCCATGCCGGCACTTTTCCTGGCCAATCCCCTCGCCCTTTGGGCCCTGCTCGGGCTGCCGGTCGTGCTCGCCATCCACCTCCTGCGCCGCCGGTCGCGGCAGGTGCGCGTCAGCACGCTCTTCCTCCTCCAGCGCGTCCCGCCCTCTCATGAAGGAGGCCGCCGTCTCCGCTGGCTCCGCTCATCCCCCGCCCTCTGGTGGCAGCTCCTCGCCATCCTCGCCCTCACCCTCCTCTGGGCGCAACCCCGCTGGCTCGACGAAACCAGCGCCCAGACCGTCGTCACCGTCCTCGACTCCAGCGCCTCGCTGAGCGCCTTCCGCGATCGCGCCGCCACCGCCCTCGCCGCGCAACTCGCCGACCGTTCCCGCGACGCCGCCCGCACCCAGTGGATCATTCTCGACTCCACCACCCGCCGCCTCGCCTCCGGCCCCGACCTTTCCACCACCCTCGACGCCGCCCTCCGCGCCTGGACCCCCGCCCGCCACAGCCACGACCTCGCGGAATCCCTCCGACTCGCCCGCACCCTCGCCGGACCCACCGGCCCCGTCATCGTCCTCACCGACCACGCCCCCGCCACCCCCGATCTCCTCGATCCCCGCACCACCTGGATCGCCGTCGGCGAAACCATCCCCAATCTCGGCTTCACCGGCTCCCTCGCCACCGAAACCACCTGGCAGGCGTATCTGAAAAACTTCAGCCCCACCGCGCAGACCGCCCGCTGGCGCATCGACGACGGCCCCGCGCAGGAGGTCACCCTCCAACCCGGCCAGCTCACCACGCTCAGCGGACGCTGGCCCGCCTCCGGCCGCCTCACCCTCCGGCTCGACCCCGACCGCTTCACCCTCGACGACACCCTCCCCCTCATCCGCCCCGAGCCGAAGCTCCTCCTCACCACCACCCACCCCGCCGACGACGCCCCCGCGCTCGTCGACCAGATCCTCCGCCTCACCGCCCCCTCGCGCCCCATCCCCGGCGCCGGAGCCGACCTCCTCCTCGGCCTCTACGACCCCGCCAACCCGCTCCAATCCACCACCCCCGCCATCCTCTTCCCCCCATCCGCCAAAACCACCCCCCTCCCCCCCGCCGGGGACAACCCCTCCGCGACCTCCGCGACCTCCGCGACCTCCGCGACCTCCGCGACCTCCGCGAGCAACACCTCGAGCAACACCTCGAGCAACACCTCGAGCAACACCTCGAGCAACACCTCGAGCAACACCTCGAGCAACACCTCGAGCAACACCTCGAGCAACACCTCGAGCAACACCTCGAGCAACACCTCGAGCAACACCTCGAGCAACACCTCGAGCAACACCTCGAGCAACGCCACGAGCAACGCCACGAGCCAACCCGCGAAACCCGCGCCGCGCCCCGACGCCCTCCTCATCGCCGAACGCACCCCGCTCATGGAAGATCTGAACTGGCAGGGCCTCGTCCTCCGCCCCGACACCGCCCTCCTTCCCGCCGCCCCCGGCGACACGCCGCTCCTCTGGCAGGGCGACCGCCCGCTCATCCTCCTGCGCCAGACCGCCACCGCCCCGCAGCTCATCTTCACCTTCGACCCCGCCGCGTCAAACCTCGCGCGCCTCCCCGCCTTCCCCCTCCTCCTGCACCGCTTCATCGCCCAGGTCCGCGACCGCAAACCCGTCTACCAAACCGCCCAGCTCCAGACCGCCCAACCCCTCACCGTCGCCGGAGCCACCCCGCCGGAACGCCAGGCCCCCGACACCCCCGGCTATTACGAAGTCACCAGCCCCGACGGCACCCCGCTCCTCGATGCCGCAGTGAGCTTCACCGACCTCCGCGAATCCGACTTCGCCACCGCCGCCACCCTCACCCAATCCGCCCCCACCCTCACCACCCAACGCCAAAAAAACGCCCAAGGCTCCCACCTCGATCCCCTTTGGGCCTTGATCCTTGCGGGCTGCATGGTCGGTAGCTGGTGGAGTAGCCGCAAACCCAGCTTCACGTCGATACCGTAAAACTCTTGTCCTCAACCGGCTCATAGAAGTTATACACCGAAATCGAACTTCCATCTATTTACCAAGAAAGGTATTTACTACGCATCACCATGTCAGCCGAGAACCAGCCTGAAATAAGAGAGGAGACGGACGAAAACTCACAACCGACCGGTATAGAGTTCGAAGAGCAGCAAACCTCTCAACCGCCAAGGCCATATGATCCTGAAAAGATAAGGGTGGATCCTAAAATGTTTTCTCTCCGTCAAATACTCGACATGATCGATGATGGAGATCTTGAACTTGCTCCTGACTTTCAACGCCTCAAAGTTTGGACGGCACTTCAAAAATCAAGGTTAATTGAGTCCGTCCTGCTACGGATTCCCTTACCAGCGTTTTATTTTTCTTCAGACTCTTCTGGCAAATTGCAAGTTGTCGACGGACTACAACGGCTTTCGACTATCCATGATTACGTCAAAGGCGGAAAAAACAAAGACGCGTTCTTTAAACTCGAAAATCTCGAATACCTTACCGATCAAGTTGGTGGGAGAACATATAGCGCCCTAGAGTTAGAGTCCCCCACCTGGATACGCAGAATAAAACAAACACAGATTATCGCAAATGTCATCGACCCCCAAACACCGAATAAAGTAAAATTTGACATCTTCAGAAGAATCAATACTGGCGGAAGTCCACTCAATTCTCAAGAGATTCGCCACTGCTTAAGTAAACAGCAGTCCCGAGATATATTAAAAGAACTCTCCGCTAGTTCTGAATTTCTACATGCAACTCGAGGCTTGCTAACCGGAAACGTCAGAATGATCGACAGAGAGGTTATCTTACGCTTTTGCGCATTTTACAAGTACCCAGGCTTTCTGGAATATAGCAGCCATGAGTCAATGGACAGCTTCTTGAATCAAGCAACAGAGTTACTCGACTCATTACCGAAAAACGATTTGGATTCCCTTGCCAAATCATTCAAAAGCTCAATGAAAAAGGCTTACCACTTATTTGGAAACCATGCTTTCCGAAAGTGGCCTATAAACACTGATAATATACTACCATTCAATCGAGCGCTATTCGACGTGTGGTCAGTAGCTTTAACAAAATACACCGAAAAAGAAATTTTCAGCAACGCAACCCAAATAGTGACTGAAGCCAGAAAAATCACCACCTACAACAACGACTTCATTCAATCCATCACCGCAGGCACAAGCGACACAAGAAAGGTAATAACTCGCTTTGTTACAATCTTCGATTTACTAGCATCACTCATCTGATGATTAACTCCCTCCACCTGAAAAACTTCAAGTGCTTCCCCGATAAAAATTTTACATTCAATTCCTTAAATGTCCTTTGTGGACAAAACGGGTTTGGAAAAAGTTCCGTATTGCAAAGTCTTTTACTTTGGCAGATCACTCAGGGAAAATTTCCCGAAGACAAATCCATTCCCCTAAATGGACCACACGGTCTAGAACTCGGAACCGTTGCTGACATTTTTTCTCAAAATGGCGAAGGAAAAACCATCGAAATCACAACGTCTCATGCCCCCAATAAAGAGAGCCGAGTTGTTTTTGATGCAAGCAGCGACTACCTAGAAGATAGATTTCTTTCTATTTACACCATAGACTCCAATCTCGAAAGTCCGATCAAATCAACCTTCCCCGCTTTTACTTATCTTTCAGCAGAACGACAGGGACCTCGAGATACACAACAAATCCAATCAAAACCAATCACCGAAATTAGTCTCGGCCCACATGGAGAATTTGCCGCAGAAATATTAGCTCGCTTCGAGCGAAGCGCTGTTCGGGAAGAAATATGCCACCCTACCAGCAAGCCTGAAAACCGCCTCCTACTTTCACAGGCTGAATCATGGATGAGTGAATGGGTAAACGGAATTCAGATCAAATCAACTTTATTTCCTGACACAAACATTGCCGCAATCAGAATAAGACGCAAAGAAATTGAGTCGGAATGGATGAAGCCAACTAATTTCGGTTTTGGCATCAGTTATAGCCTCCCAATTGTTTTGGGCGCCCTTTTATCCGAACGTAATGGAATATTTCTTATCGATAGCCCCGAATCGCACTTACACCCAAAGGGACAAGTCGCAATGGGAGAATTTTTGGCAGTTTTGGCCTCAACAGGAGTTCAAGTTTTTATTGAAACCCATAGCGACCATGTTGTGAACGGAATTCGACTCGCAGCAAAGCGGAATAAGATCGACGCCAGCAATGTTGCAATTCACTTTTTCGAATCATTTCCTTCCCAAGAAAGTAATTACCCTAAAAACAACCCACGTCTTTTACAGAATGGAAAACTCACTTCCTGGCCAGACGGCTTCTTCGATCAATGGGAAATAGCACTCCACGAACTTTTTTAAGAATATGCCGGTCAGTTTCTCTGCATTTAATGAACTCTCCTGCCCCATTGGGGAACTACCCGCAACATCTTTATTAGACCACCTCAGACAACTAACACATACAATTTATAATCTATGGCAGATCGGAATTAAAAAAATTAGAGTTACACCTGACTTCCGAACACGCACCAGCAAAGAAGGAGAATCAGTCAATGACTTAATTTTCAGGCTAGAGCGCCCAGAAAGACAAATATTACTACAGGCCCTCGATTCACCCCATATAAAAGACAACTGCGACCCAGAAGAGGAAAACAGCTTCATCACGCTAAACGTAACCTCGATCAACGGAGTTAGCACTCCCCATGCAACGGGGATTTTATGTGCATATATCCACAACACAATCATTGTCAGCCTTCCATCTTCAGGCACCTGGCTAACCAGCAACTTAAATGTCACTATAGCCAACTCAATAGATAATTCACAGTTCGACAGAAAAATCGAACACATCTCTGAGATATCGCACATTAATACACATCGAAGCTTTTTATGTAGATTAACGATTCCAGAAAACTCACAAAAAGATCCATCTCCATTCCCAAACAGCGATCAAGTTACAAAGGTGTACGCCAGAAACGACTGGAGCGCTTTTTACTCTTGTTTTAAAAACCTTAATCAGCTCGAGAAAACTGCCAAATATAGAAAAATCGCGTCAGATATAGCCACAGCTAATGGATACACTTTTAATGCGCGCCTCACATCTTTAAACTCCAGAATCCGCAGAAGCTTAAGACAGATTTTCACTAGAACAACCGACAAAGGAGACATCCACCTCTCGACCGACTTTGAAAAGGGCGCATTTGAGGTTTGCGACCAAGATGGAAAACATTTGGGTGAATGGCTATTCTCTGGGGAGAAGCACAAGCCAGCCGACTCAAGCGGTTTTCATGATATCATTTTAAGATAAAGAACGCAAATTTTAGTACCGTTAGAATTTTTCTCGCACCGGTCCGCTAGGCGCAAGCATCTAGATCAATCCTAACTTCGCCCCGCGCGGACCCTTTCCTCCACCCGTTTCGTCAATGACGCATGGAGCCGGAGGAGGTCATCTTCCGTGATGTCGACAAAGGTGTCCAGCCGCTCCAGGGCGGCGATCACGTCTTCGTGCGTCACCTTGCGCGGATCGGCGGGCGGGGCGGTCTGGCGGACGAGCGCCGCCGGATAGCGCCTCCAGGCAAAGGGGTAATTCACCGCCACTGCCGCCGCTACGATCACGAGGGCATTGAGCAGTACGGGGCAGGCGACGAAGGAATAGCCCAGATCGTGCACCGCCTGGCCGCCCATCACCGCCGTCAGCGCCGTGGCGCCGCCCGGCGGGTGAATGCACTTCAGCACGCGCATCGCCACGATCGAGAGCCCTACCGCGCAGGCGGCGGCAAACATCGCATCCGGCATCAGCCGCGCGCACGCGACCCCGATCAACGCCGAGACCCCATGCCCCGCCAGTACCGGCCACGGTTGCGAGAGCGGCCCGTGCGGCACGCCAAAGACTAGCACCGCGCTCGCCCCCATCGAGGCGATGAGCATCGCCGCGCCCGACAGCCCCAGCACGGAATGGCTCACCGCCATCACCAGCAGGATGCCCAGCACGCCGCCCACCCCGGAAACGGCCTTTTCCTTCAAGCTGGCCGGATCAAGCTCCGTCCCCAGCCACTCCACGAATCGTACAACAACAAACATCAAAAAAGAGAGAGCCCGCGATTAACGCCCCACCCCCACCCCGCCGCAAGCCAGAACCACCCTCCCGCGATCCACCGGAACCACCCGCAAAACGCCAAACACCCCACCCGCAGGAGTCTGAAAACTGAACACTTCCGACTGAAAACTTCCCTTCGCTCCCTTAGCTCCCTTCGCTTCCTTCTGTTCACTCCCTGCATTAGCCGCCTTCCCTTTGTGTCCTCTGCGACGTTGGCTTCGCCCGTCTCTTAAGCTCGGCTCGGTAAAAGCCTGCCTTCAGCGTCGAATGCCCACTCCGTTACCCGCGAAAGATCGCCTCGATGTTGTTGCCATCGGGATCGAAGAGAAAAGCGTGGTACAGACCGCCCTCCTCCTCTGGCTCGCCATTGTCACGACCGCCATTTTGCAGGCCCGCGCGGTAAAACTCCTCCACCGCCTCTCGGCTCCGCGCCGTGAAGGCAAAGTGAAACGTCCTCACCGCCTGGCGCAGGTTTCCTTCCCCATCGCGTTCCGCCGGACCGATCCAGAGAAATGGCACATCCGCCTCCCCCGTCATCACCACCGAGCCCCATGCCGGCTGCCGTTCGGAAATCCGTATGCCCAGCGGACCGAGGCAGCTTTCATAAAAGGCAAAGCTCCGCTCCGTATCCGTCACGAAAAAGCCAAAGTGATCGAGCATCCGCGTGCCATCGCACATCGCCCTGCTCGAGTCGATGGCAAAGCACGCCCAAGCTCCAAGGCACCCGCCACCACCCCTCCCGCCAACCCTTAGCTCCCTTCGCTTCCTTCTGTTCACCCCCTGCCATCGCGGCCTTCCTCTTTGTGTCCTTTGCGACCTTCTGTAAAACCTGCCTTCCGCCCCGGTTGCCTCGCCGCCCCACCGACTCCCGCAGCGTCTCGCCGCCACCGCGTCCCGCCACCCCTTAGCTTCCTTCTGTTAAAAACTATCTTCCCATCGTAAAAACCACTATTGCCCGTCGCGCGGGAATTTGAAACTGTCCCGCCATGAAGCTCTCCCTCCCCGCACTTCTGGCCGCGCTCCTGCTCGGCACCATCTTCACCGGCTGCCAGAGCAGCCCCGAGGCCTCGGCCAATATCTGGCGCAGGCCCGATTACTTCGGCGGACCCAAGAAATCCGTCGCCGTCGCCGTCCTCGCCTATCACGCCGACGTGCGTAAGGAAGTCGAGGACGCCCTCGTCGCCCGCCTCCGCCAGCAGGGCGTCAACGCCCGGCCCACCTACCCCGTCGTCGACACCCAGACCATCGTCTCCAACAAACCCGCCGCCATCGAGCGCGCCAAGGCCCTCGGCGTCCAGGCCGTGCTCGCCGTGCGCATGGTCGACCGCGATACGCTCAAGGTCGTGCAAATCTCCCCCGGCAATAACGGCAAAACGCTCGCCCCGTGGCAGAACTGGTTTGAATTCTTCAGCGTCCCCTCCGCCTTTGCCACGAATCCCGAGAACGTCCAGCCCGGCAACGTGATCGGCGCGCAGGCCACCTTCTACGAATCCCCCTCCGGCACGCTCCTCTGGTCCGCCACCTTCACCCACATGGTGAATGACTCCCCGGCCCAGGTCGACCAGCTCGCCGCCGCCCTCGTGGCCAGGCTCCACAGCGCCGCGCTCATCCCGTAGTCCGCTCCCGGTCCTCCACCGCTCCCGTTTCCTTCATAAAACGAAAAGGGAGCGGTCCCATACATGCCAAAGCCTGACGAAGCCGCACGCCATCGCAGCCGTGTACGGGCCAGCCCTCCATGCGGAGCGCCATGGTTCCCCCTTTCCAGGGAAGAGCCAATATCACGTCCCTGAGCGTCCCGGATAGCAGCTCCCCTGCTGCCCGCGCCACTTGGCCGTCACCCGGGCTGGCCACATCCCTTCAGCGACGGCTCTAGGAAGTCCAGACAAACCGTCTCCGACGGCGAGGGCCGCCGCGCCGCACCCATCGCGATGAGGCCCAGGAAACACCTGCGGCCAGGAAGCATCCCACCGTGACCTCGAGCGACCGCATGATGGCGATAAACAGATCTGCCGATGGCTGCAGCAGCGTCGAGCCGACGATCAGCGCCACCGTCACCAGCAGCACCCTGCGCGCAGCCAGGCTCGGTGCCCACAGCACCCCGAGGAGCGCCGCCAGCGTGAGACTTGCGGGCAGCACCCATTTCTGCACGCCACCCACGGTGAGCATGATGACCGCCAGCACGGAGCCGACCACGGTCCAGTAGAGGCGAGTCAGCGCGGCATCCAGCACCTCGCCCTCACCCGGCTCGTAGACCAGCACAAAGGCGATGATCGCCCACATCGGGTCCTGCCGCCCGATCGACCAAAAGCCGACGCCGAGCGCGAGGCTTCCCACCAGTACCGCCACGACGTCAAACCACGCGCCGCGCGTGTACCTTTCCCCCAGTCTCTTCAATATCTCCATGCCGTTGCTTTCCCAAAAGGGTCTCTCTTCCATCTTTCAGCCCCCTCGTCCGTCAGCCCGTTCCCGCCTCGACGGCACGATGCCTCCGAAGCAAAAAACAACTTCCGTACGACACCTCTTGCGCAGCCCAAGTCCCGCCGCTGATCTCCTCGAACAACGACGCGAAGAATCTAGAAAATTTCAGGTGCCATGACCATAAAAAAACAGTACCTAGAAAAGGGTAGGCAATACGCCACGAAACGCATCCAGTTGCGCCACAAGGCCTCATCAGCCGCCGCACGAAGCGCTGCTTCTTTGTAACGATTTCGTAACCAGCGGCCTCCGCCGAAAAGTTATTACCTTTTCCCTGAAGGACCTTCCCGTCTGCCTCGCCGACAGCGAGAGCGGTCTAGATGAAGACGCAGCCGCTGATCGGTGAAAGCCCCCCTGGGGGACGGGCGACACGTTGCGGCGGTTGTGACGCGGCAGTATGGATACATCCTTCCCGAACAGATGACGCCGCAAGGCGGCTTTCCCCGCCGCCGAGTATAGACTACAGGTTGATTCGGTCCGGGCTAAATCGCCGCCGCCTTCCGGCACCAGGCGACTGCCACCGCCGCCAACCCGAGGCCGAGGAGCGCGAGCGAACCCGGCTCCGGCACCGCCGTGATGCGGGTGTAGTCGGCCTCGATCGACGCCGTGAGCAGGCTCGACACATTCGCGCTATCCGCCGTCTGCCATGATGCGCCGTTCCAGATATTGAGCGCGGCACTGCCGAGATAGCCGAGGAAGCTGTTGAGATCCGTGTAGTCTCCTTCGATCAGGATCGCGTTGCCCGTCACGAGGCGGATCGTGTCCACCGTCAGCAGAGAGCCGCTATTCAGCACCAGGGCATTGCCCGTGTTTCCCGCCACGCTGCCGATGTTGACCTCTTCCGCCGTGAGCGAACCGCTCAGGGCCAGCGCGTTGTTGTTGGACCCCGCGCTCTTGCCGAGGTACAGCGACCGTCCATCCACCACCTGCGCCGCATCGCCTGCGGAAAGCGCCACGATGTTGCCGCTCGTCGCCCCGCCGATCGTCCAGTCATCGCGCGTGATAAAGCTGATTCCCTCGATCGTGCGCTGGGTATTGCCTGTATCCAGCCTCGTCATGCTGCTCACGCTGCCGGTGTAGGCCGCGCCGGTCTGGGAGTTCGCCCCGGTCGCCCCGATCACAAACTGATCTCCGTCGATCGCGACCGAGGAGCCAAACTTGAGGTTCGTCGATCCGGCGGAGGCGTACATTTTCACGCTCTCCGTCACCGCCCCCGAGGCCGCATCCAGATTGCGATAGAGATACACCGCCCCCTGCGCCGTCGTGGTGCCGATCACCGCCGACGCGCTGCCCACCAGCCCGGTCGTGCCGGAAAGAGCCACGGAATCGCCGAAGTTCATGCTGGCCACGCCGTCCGATGCCGTCAGCTTCGCCGTTTCCGTCACACCGCCCGTCGCCGTATCCAGACCGGTGAAGAGATACACTGCTCCCTGCCGCGTATTGGCTCCCACCGCCGCGCGTGCGGCAGCCACGAGCGCACGCGCACCCGACACGCTCGTCGCCGTGCCCAACCGATCCCCCGCCGCCCCGTCGGAGGCGGTGAGCTTTGCCGCCTCATTCACCGTACCCGTCGCCGTGTCCAGGCCGCGAAAAAGGTAGGCCGCCCCCTGCTGGCTGTTGCCTCCCGCCGCATTGCCATACGCACCGACCACGGCGAGCGAACCCGACACGCCGACCGAGGAGCCGAAGAAGTTGCTCGCAGCTCCATCGGATGCCACCAGCTTCGCATTCTCCGTCACCGTGCCCGTCGCCGTATCGAGATTACGAAAGACATAGGCCGATCCCTGCGAGGAATTTGCCCCCACTGCCGAGCTCGAGGCACCCACCACCGCCATCGTGCCGGAGAGCCCCGCCGACGAGCCAAATGCGCCGAAGTCCACTCCATCAGACGCCGCGAGCTTTGCCGCCTCGGTCACCGTGCCTGAGAGCGTGTCGAGATCGCGGAAGACATAAGCCGCGCCCTGCGCTGTATGCGTACCCACCGTGCCCCGGGTCGCGCCGATGACGGCTATCGTTCCCGCAACACTGATCCGCCCCCCTGCTCCGAAAAGATCGTTCGACTTGCCATCCGAGGAGGTAAGCACCGCAGCCTGGGTGGCCTCGCCTGTCTCCGGTTCGAGCCCGCGGAAAAGATACGCCTTTCCGTTCGGCACCGCCGATCCCGTCGCGCCAAAGATCGCCACCGGCCCCGACAGCGCGGCACTCACGCCGAAGCTTGTACTCGCCACCCCATCGGATGGCGTCAACTCCGCCGCCTCGAGCCCCGCGACCAGGCTCATGCCACCAAAGACCACGCCATGCAAAATCCGCTTCATCGCCAAAAAATCTCCCTCATGAATCTCCTCCGAAGGTCTAGGGAAAACCACACGCCTCTGGCCATTAAAAAATGGATACCGTCAATACACGCAGCCGCATTCCCGCCCGCCCCGCTCTCGCAACCCGGTCATCATCAAAGTGAAGACGGTATCTTTCACAAAATCGTAACAAAACAGATTTTATCATCCCGATCGGTCAATACATCCCGCGCTCGGGGCTTCCTGGATTCCCGCCATCCGCCACGCAACCTATTGCTTGAAGCCCATGCAACTTTCCACCCATCCGCGAACAACCCCCGAAGCGAACTACCCCATGATGAAACTACCGCTTTCCCTCCTCGCTGTCGGATGCGCCGCCGTGCTCGCAGGTTGCAACGCCGCCTCCTCCGTCACCCTCACGCAGGAAAACCTCGACAAGATCCAGGACGGCATGTCTGCCGCCCAGGTAAAGACCATCCTCGGCGCTCCCACGGAGTCCAAGGAAGAGCCAATTCCCGTCGTCGGCGGCACCAAGACCACCTACACGTATACGAACTCCGCCGGAGCCAATGTCGTCATCGTCCTGAAAAACGACACCGTCCAGTCCAAGGAAGGCCACTTCCCCGAGAAAAAATAGCAGCCCCCCTTTGCCGACAACGCCCCGGCTCCCCAGCGGTCAACAACTTGGGACGGAGACCGAAGGAGCCGGGGCGCCCTGGTGGAGAGCCATTTTTCCCGTCCCGTAGCATTACGTAATTCCCCACTCCCCGCAGCAAAGCTCCCCGCCGGGCGCGGGAATGCTCTTTTCCCGCCCGCCGCCTTCCGCTACGCAAGTGGGTTCTGTCCGTGAGCCCGCGCCCCCTGTTAATTCCTGCGATCATCGCCCTTCTCACCGCGCTCTTTTGCGCACCTGCGCAGGCCTACAATCAACCTGAAACCTGGCCCCAGCCTTTGCAGGACAAGGCGGCAGCGTTCCAGCCAGCCTACCAGCTCATCCAGCAAAAGGACTACGCGAAGGCCCTCCCCATCCTCCAGCAAAACATCCGCGACTACCCGCAGGCCGAGACCATCGACTACGAATACGTCTGGGGCTTCTACTGCCTCGCCCAGCTCAGCCGCTTTCAGGAGATGGAGGAGTATTACGCCATCATCCTCCAGCGCGGCTACACCGGAGAGGTCCGCGACAAGGTCACTGACATGAACCGCGATTGGGCCTCGCGAATCATCGAGACAAGGGAAGCCCTGGAGAAACGCCTTGATGAACCCGGCGCCCGCCACACCCTGCGCAAGCTCGCCGAGATCGAGGCCGCCCATCCCGCCCCAGGCCGCAAGCAGATCGGCCCCTTTGAGCGCTGCTACGATGCCCACCGCCGCCGGAAGACCTTCTGCATCGGCAGCAGCGAGCCCAACAGCCTGCGCCCGTGGCACATCAGCCTCTCCACCTCCGAGCTCACCGCCGCGCGGAAATGGCATCCCCCCGACCCTCCCTCCATCTCCATCGGCCTCGCCACCGCTCTCGCCCACAAGGAGATCGAGCTGCGCAAGGTCCGGGATGTCGCCTTTTCCTCCGTCACGATGAGGCAGTTCGATTCCGATCCGCGGCACCGCGAATTCCCCGACATCTGGTACTACATCGTCGAGTTTTCCAGCACGCGGCCCGCGCTACGCTTCGCCGAGGCCGCCAGCATCTACGTCCTCATGGATGGCACCGTCCTCCAGCCCCGTCCCGGCCAGTTCCAACCCGCCTACTAGGATGAATAGACTGCTTCCGCTCCTCGCCATCATGGTCTGCCTCGCGTTGGCGACAGCCTCCGCACGCTCCCGCACCATAGTGAGCTTTCCCTTCCAAAACACCGGCACCGGCGCAGACCCCTGGACGGTGATGCTCGACCGCGACGTCCTCCTCGCCTCGCCGCAGTGGACCGACCCAGCCGCCTCGGAGCCTCCGTTCCCTCCGGACAAGGCCATACAGATCGCACTCGACGTCGCGCATTCTCTCAGCGCGACCACCGGCATCTCCCTGCTGAGCATTAACAAAACGACTCTCTATGAAACCAGCCTCTGGTACTACGAGATCACCATGGAAGGCGACCCCGCCGGCATCCTGAAGCGCAATGGCTGCGACAAGATCTACATCCTCATGGACGGCACCCGCCTCAAGCCCAGCCCCGGCCGCCTGGATGCCGTCTACGAGAAGCAATGATATGAAACTCCCCGCAGCACCCTTCAGACCAAATCGCCTCGCTTTAGCAAACTGCGAGGCTCGTATCCATGAACAAATCAAGCTGCTGTACGCGGATCCCACAGGCAAGTCTGAACCCATTTTGGACGGAATCATCGACCATGATCTATATTGCTCAGCAACTCCGAGAATCATGTGGATACTCAAGGAACCTTGGGATGAATCCGAATGCAGCGGCGGTGGATGGTCGATTTGCTCGGATCTCCTTGCGACACGACCAGTCAAAGAACTCAGCCAATCCACATTTCATCCGATCATCTATATCGCTTACGGGATTTATAAAGACATCGATACTTATGAAGATATTCCCTGGATAAGGAACATGGAGGATCCCGAGGGGATCTTGCGTCGCCTTGCATTCATCAATGCCAAGAAGCTTCCCGGCGTCACAACCGGCGCATCGGCTTCATCGATCCTCGAATGGTTTGAGCGAGGTAAGTCGGTTATCATGGACCAGATAAAATCCTACTGTCCCGATATCATCTTCGCATGCGGCCCCCATCTCGACGCGATACTCGACAACCTTGACAAGGATTGGAGAGACCGAATTAAGCCGCCCACCGGATCAACACGCTTCGTCTGGTGCGGGGACACACTTATCATCAGCGTCTATCATCCGGGCCAAAGGACAATTACCCGCGAGAGGTACGTCGAAGAAGCAATCGCTACTGTAAAATCCGCTTATTGCGAACGAGGCCTCGCGCTACCCGCGCCTAGATAAATAGGAGTTTACAACCCCAACTTTCACTGCCATCCCGGAAACGACTTCAGCGCGCCGCTCACGATCATCTGCATCGCGATGGCGGCGACGAGGATGCCGGCCAGCCGCGTCATCACATTGATGCCCGTTGTGCCGAGCAGCTTGCCGACGGGAATCGCCACGCGCAGGCACAGGTACGTGATCGCCGAGGCGGCGATGATGATCGCGAGCAGCACCACGTCGCTCATCCAGAGCGCGTCGTGCCCTCCGATTCCCTGGCTGGAAAAAATAATCACGCTGCTGATCGGCCCCGGCCCTGCCAGCAATGGCGTACCCAGCGGCACGATGGAAAAATCCCCGCTCCCGCCGCTCGACGGATCATCCTTCGGCGACGACAGCACCATGTTCAGCGCGATGAGGAGAATGATCAGCCCGCCCGCCATCGTGAACGACGCGATCTGAATGCCAAAGAGATACAACACCGCCTTGCCTCCCGCCATCGCCGCCAGCAGCAGGACGAGCACCGTGATCGAGGCCTTGCGAGCCACCTTCAGCCGCTCCGCATCCGACAGTTTCGCCGCGCGAGAGAGATAAATCGGCACGCCCTCCAGTGGATTGATCAGCACGACGATGGCGATCAGCGCCTTGAGTATTTCAGGTAATCCGGGCATCAGCTTCCCTCCTTGCATACCGCCAATGCGCCATCGATGCGATGAGAAAAGCCCGGCGCGATCTGCGCAAGTTTTCGCAGCTTTACCATCGCGGGCCATTTCGCTAAGCAATCGCACACTATCCGACTCACATTCGGAAATCGAATGCTCAAACCCATCTATATCGGCGCTCAGCTTCTCAATATCGTCGGCGTCGCGATCCTCTTCCTTCTCTGGTGGCCGCTCCGGCGCTCGAATGCGCTCCGTTCCCTCCCCTGGTTTCTGGGCGGGCTGGCCATGTCATGGATCGTATCGCTTTTGACTCAGCCTGCGGTGAGTCAGTACAAGGAGGCGATCAACGCCCACGAGCTTTCGTCGGTCACCGTCGCCAATTTTTTCCTGGGAACCATCATCCTGGGCTCGACCTGGAAGTTTCTCTGCTATCTGCTGCTTTCTGCCAACGCGGCGTTTCTCCTGGACCGCATCGGCTTCTCCTCGCCGATCATTACGGGCTTGAAGCGGCTATATGACTTTCATATCCCGCTTGGCGCAGCCCTGCTCGCCGCGAGCGCCGTCTCCAGCGGACTCCTCTGGATACTTGTTAATTTTTCGCTATGGATGAAATAGCCGATCAATGTGCCGACCACAGATCAGCCCGGCAGGAGCCACCTCCTCCCGTGATCACCGCCGGCTCCTGAAACCCCGGCGCACGCCCCGCCCCATCGACATCTCCTCCCATGCCTCAACGTGTTTCCATTCGTGATCTGGCTCGGATGGCTGGCGTAAGCCCCGCCACCGTTTCGCTGGCGCTGCGCGACAGCGACGAGGTCTCTGCCGCCACCCGCGCCAGGGTCCAGGCGCTGGCGCGAGAGCACGACTATCGCAGCCATCCCGCTCTCAGCATGGTCATGGGGCAGGTGAGCCGGGGCATCCGCCTGCACGACGAGGAGATCATCGCTCTCATCCGCAGCGGCATCGAGGCCGACGAAAAGGCTCCCGGCCAACGCGAGCTCCTCGCCGGAGCCAGCGAGGAAGCGCATCGCCTCGGCTACAGGCTGGAGACCTTCTGGGCCGGATACAAAGCCGCCAACTCCCGCGCTCTCGCCCGCGTCCTTTACCACCGGGGCATTCGCGGCGTCATCTGGAGCACGATGCCCAGCCCGCACCCGCCGATCGATTTTCCCTGGGAGCGCTTCGTCCCGATTGCGTGCTCTCTCTCCCCGCTCGTTCCTCGCCTGCCCACGGTGACCACGCATCATGTCAACAGCATGGCAACGGCGTTGCGGGAGCTGACTACCCTGGGTGCCCGGCGCATCGGGTTCCTGGGCTGGTACTCCGAGGACTTCCGGCAAAACTTCGGCTGGAGCAATGGCGTGCATCTTTACAAGCTGCGCGGCGGCACGGCTACCGTCATCCCGCTGCTCACTCCCGAAGATCCCGACTGGTCCGCCATACGCACCTGGATCGCCAGCGAGCGCATCGACACCCTGGTCGCCACTCAAGGCATGATAGATGGCGCCACCTCCATCGCTCCCGACCTCCCCGCAGCCTCGCTCGACATTCCGACGAGCGAACTCGGCCGCCTCGGCGGACTCTATCAGGATACAGCGCGCATTGGCCGGCACACCGTTCGCTCCCTTGCCCTGCGTCTGGTCCATGGCATCACGGGATTGCCCGAGGAAAGCTTTTCTGTCCTGACCGAGGCCACCTTCGTCGATGGCCCCTCCCTCCATCCCAGGAAAACGCCCCGCCCCAGGAAACGCCGGAACGAGGCAAAATCATCATCTAAACGTGTTTAGAGTATTTCGTTTTGTGATCGGATTTGGGCGCACGCACATTAGGGGGAATGAAGCCCCTAACGTCCCCCATCGCTTTTAGCCTCCTCGCCCTCACCCTCGTATCGTCCCCCGCCCGGGCGGCGATCATCGCGGATTTCACCGCCGGCAACACATCCTCCGCCGTCGACGGCTATGTCGGCATGGCTGGGGACGGATGGAGCGGCGCGTGGCAGACCAAAACCACGGTTACGACCATCAACTCCGCCTCGGTCACCAACACCTCCCCGCTCACCCCGACCTCGGGAAACTACCTCGCCATCCAGACCTCCAATGCAGCAAACGCGGGCAACCCGGCCATGGCGGTCAATCGCCAATACGGCGCGGCTGGCGGCGGCGTGAGCCTTACCTCGCCCACGACGTTCTCCTTCCTCTTCCGCCCGGATCTCGGCAGCAGCGCGGACTATCGCTATTATATCTTTGATGCCAGCGCCGCATCCGCCTCCACCGGATCGATCTGCACATGGACCATCGCCGCCATCGGCGGATACTGGCAGGTCCTCAACGGCAACCGCGCCGGCGGCATCACCAGCACGATCACCACTCCGGTCGCCCTCACCCTGGGCACGACCTATGGTTTCACTGTCGTCACGGACCCGCTCACCCAGACATGGGGCATCACCATCTCCGATGCAAACGGCACATCTCTTTATACTAACAGCTCCCTGGGTTTCCGCAGCAGCGCCACCAGCCTCGGCGGCTATCTCGCCTTCGGCGTCGCGGACTCAACCCCCGCAAGCGCCAGCTCATTCGGGTACTCCGTTGACTCCATCACCATCGTGCCAGAGCCCGGCGTCACCTCCCTCGCCGCTCTCGGATTGATAGGGATTGCCATGGTTCATTTCCGCAGGAAGGCTTAAACCTCTCCTCACCCCTCAACTCTGATCCTCCCAAAAATGCCGCGCTTTCCATTCGCTCAGGGTGCCTTCCGCGCTCCCGCCCGCTTCGCCCTCGCCTCCCTCGCCGCCGCCACCATGCTCCAGGCGGAAGTCGTCGCCACCTTTTCCGGCGGCAACTCCCAGGCCGTACCCGACGCCTACCCCGGCCAGCAAGGCGGCGGCTGGCTCACCCCCTGGCAGACCAAATCGCTGAACGCTCAGATCCTCGACATCCAGGTCTCCGAGGACGGGCGATTCAGCGGGAAAAGCTCGCTCTCCATCAAGGGCGTCACCCAGTCGCCATCCGGCGAGGCCGCCGCGGGATTCGCCGTCGTTCGCGCCTATGGGGAAAGCGGTTCGGACACCGATCTGGAGGCCGAGCTACATTATGATTTCTCCATCCGCCTCGACACCGTATCGCGCGAGACCCGATACGTCATTTTCGACGCCAACAAGGCTCAGCCCAACTCCGGACCCAACGCCACCTGGCAGCTTTCCGCCCAGGGCGGGTTTTGGCGCGTCGTCGATGGCTCGGGCAATGGCGGCCAGCAAACCGAGCTCAACACCGGCCTCCCCGCTCTCGCCGATGTCGTCTATACCTTTAGCATCACGGCAAATCCCGCCACCCGCACGTGGAGCGTGACGATCCAGGGAGACAAGCAAACCGTCTCCCTCGACAAGCTCAACTTCCGCTCCTCCGAGTCGAAACTCGGCGGCAACATTCACTTTGGGTTCTCCGACGCCGATCCCAGCACCCCCACCGATTTCCAGTACGCCATCACCGGCATCCAGATCGGCAGATAAACCGCTCCCCCCTCCCCTCATGAAGCCCTGCATCTCCACCCGTTCCCGGCAGGAGGCCTTTACCCTCATCGAGCTGCTCGTCAGCGTCTCGATCATCGCGATCCTGGCCAGCCTCGTCTTCGGAGGCTTCTCCCGGGTCATGGAAGGCTCCCGCCTTTCCACCTGCACCGCCAACCTCAAGCTCCTCTACTCCCTCGCCCAGCAGTACACGCAGGACAACAACAACGCCCTCCCGCCCGCCATGTCCACCCAGTCGTGGATGATCAGCCTCGGCAAGGCGGAGAACCCCCAGTACACCACCACCGACCCCGTGCAGAATAAGAAATACCGCTGCCCGGAGGCCGCATTCACCTATCCTCCCGCCAAGGTCCTGCGCACCTACGCGATGAACGCCGAGGGCATCCCGGCCGCCACCTCCATCTCTCTGCTCAAAAACACCCATCCGGCCCAGACCCTCTACATCACCGACATCAAGTACCAGGATGGCAACAGCGAGCTCCGCAGCGGCTACGCCTACTTTCGCCTGACCTCTTCTTTTCCCCTCTCCCAGTACGGCGATGCCCGGCACCATGGGCGCATCAATGGACTCTTCCTCGACGGCCACGTCGCCCTGCTCGCCCTCGATGACCCGAAGCTGACCGAGTACATCACCAACTTCGGCAACTAAACCCGCCGCCTCACGATCACAGGCCATACCGTAAAGGATCAGCCGATACACCACTCGCATCATGTTCCGCTTCTCTCTGCATAGGGCCACCCTCGGCCTCGTGATCTCTCTCTTCTTTTCCGCGACGCACGCTCCTGCGGCAGAACCCCGCACCCTGCGGGTCGACGCCCGGGGAGGCGCGGACTACCGCACCCTGGCCGAGGCCGCCCGCGCCGCCCGGCCCGGGGACACGATAGCCGTCGCCCCGGGGAGCGGCCCCTACCGCGAGGAGCTCTTCATCCCGCTATCCGGCACGCCCGAGGCGCCCATCATCTTTGACGGCGGCGGCGAAACGATCACCGGCCTGGAGCCCATCACCTTCAGCGAGCAGGACGGCGCGCAGTCCAGCGACCTCAAGCCGCTCTTTGAGCGCTTTCGCAGCGTCCAGCAGTTTCACCGCGAACCCGCCGGATGGGTCAACGATAACGTCCCCCCCGGCTCGACCGCCATCCCGCCCCTGCCCACCGTCCTCGTCTACCGAGGCGAGCGGCTGCGCCAGGATGCCGCCACCGGCCAGCTCACCCGGTACGCCACCCTCTCCCCCGATGGTTCCCGCCTCACCCTCCTCCCCGGCACGTCCGCCGCAGGCTGGGAACTCGCCAGCCGCCCCTTCGCCGTCCGCATCTCCGACACCTCCCACCAGATCTATCGCAACCTCAAGGCCAGCGGCAGCCTCAACGACGGCATCAACGCCCACGGCACCGGCGAGGGACTCGTCTTTGAGCACATCGAGGCGTTTCACAATCTCGACGAGGGATTTTCCTCCCATGACCACATCGTCTCCGAGATTCGCGGCGGAAGGTTTTGGGAAAATGACAACGGCGTAGTCAATGCCACCTCCAGCTCCACGCGGATCAGCGACGTCGACATTTTTTCCAACCTCGGCATCGGCTTCGGCCTGCTCGGTGACGCCTCCGCCCAGCTCGACCATGTCCGCATCTGGGAAAACGGCATCAGCCAGTTCTCCCTGGAGTCCCGCTCCCGGGTCGAGTGCCACGACGTGACTATCTACCAGCCCGGGTGGACCACACGGCAGTGGATCAGCACGCAGGAAACCCGGCTCCGGCCCGGCCCTGTCACTCTCGCCCTCAACCCCGGCTCGGTGATCTCCGGCGACCAGCCCATGGTCCTCCCCGCCGCCAGCCCAACCCGCTAACCTCCTCCTTCACCCATGCTTCGCCTCCTCCACTGCCTGTTCCTCGCCAGCCTCGTCGGTTCCCTTCCGATCCACGCCGCCGAGAACGCACCCGCCGCAGCATCAGCCAATACATCACCGCAACAGCTCATTGCCGACGCCATCGCCAGGGGGGATGCGAACGTCACGATCCCGCCCGGCGTCTACCGGCTGAACGACCCGCTCCAGATCGTCGGTGCAAACGGCCTGACCATCAGCGCGCGCGACGTGACCTTCATCATGACGCGCTACGTCACGGCGCTGAACATTGAGAAAAGCAGGCAGGTCGCCATCTCCGGGCTGACCATCGACTACGACCCGCTCCCCTTTACCCAGGGCGTCGTCACTGCCGTGTCCGACGACGCGCGCACGGTCAGCTTCCGGGTTCATGACGGTTACCCCGCGCTGCGCCCCGACGCGCCCAACGCGGGCCGCCATATCTTTGATCCCGCCAACCGTCGATGGAAGGCTGGCGCGAACATCTTTGCCTACCCCGAGATCAAGCCCGATAAAGGCGGGCGCTCCGGCCAGGCCCTCTTTGAGGAGCCCCAACCCCGCATCGCCGTGGGAGACCTCATCGCCCTCGACTGGCGCAGACTCAGCGGAGGCGCCTCCGCCATCATCATCCGCGCCTGCGGTGCCGTCACCCTGGAGGACATGTGGCTGCGCGCCGCGCCGGGCCTCGCCATTTGCGTCCGCAGTTGCGACGACCGCACGACGCTGCGCCGCGTCCGCATCGCCCCAGGCCCAACGCCCGTGGGAGCCTCCGAAGCACGACTCCTCTCCACCGATGCCGATGCCGCCAACCTCGCCGACTGCCGGCGCGGCCCGCTGCTGGAGGACTGCGACTTTTCTTTCATGGGAGACGATTCCCTCAATGTCCACGGGCGGCTCTTTCCCATCGCCAGGGTGGAGTCCCCCACCTCGCTGCTGGTGCCAAAAGTTGCCAATCTCCCCGGCGACATCCACCGCCTCATCCGCCCGGGCGACACCCTGCGCCTGATGGAAAAAGGCTCCTTCGCCCCGGTGGCGCGCGGCAGGATCGCCTCCGTCACCGTCGTCCCCGGCGCGATCGAGATGGACGCCCGCGAGCTCGCCCAGATCGACCCCAAGGCCGACGCCCACCCGATCACCAAGAGCTTCCGCATCACCCTCGCCGAACCCTTGCCCGGCGTGAAAGAGGGCCAGTGGTTTGATGTCCCGGAGATCAACTGCCCGGGCTACGAGGTCCGCAACAACTACTTCCACGACCACCGTGCGCGCGGCCTCCGCCTCATGGGCAACGACGGCGTCGTCGAGGGCAACCGCTTCGAGCGTATTACCAGCTCCGCCATCCAGGTCGGCGGGGAGTTTCGCTACTGGCGGGAGGCAGGCTGGGTCGAGAACCTCCTCATCAAGAACAACATCATGAAGGACATCGGCTTCGGCGGCGACCTCCTCCTCCCCGGCACCTACACCCCCGGCGTCATCGCCATCTGCGGCCGCACCGACACGCCCGCCAAAGCCCCCGGCAACGATCGCATCACCATCGAGGGCAACACCATCAGCAACTCTCCCGTCGCCGCCATCTACGCGTACTCCGTGGCAGGTATCGTCATCAGAAACAACGCGATCCGGAGCGTCAACCAGGCCGACGCCTCCGCCGCAGGCCGCGACAATCGCCTCTCCGTCAAGGAGGCCATCGAAGTCCGCGACGCCCTAAAACCTGTCGTCGAGGGCAACTCCGTGGAATAGCATCCATCAAACGGCCCGTTTCAATCGAAGCAGGGCCTGTCAATACCAAGAGAAATCCCGACACGTCCCGCTTTGCTTCATCCGCGATCAGGGGGAAGCGGAGACACCCTCCCGTACCCCGGCTTCGTTGAAAGGGCGATGTGCAGATATTTTCGGTTTCCCACGAAACCCGATATGAACCACACGGCTCTCCGACAAAGCTCCCCCGTGAGATCCCGAAAATACTGGCTCTATCATTTCAGATGAAACCGATCCGCTCAGCTTCTGTCATTGCTTAGGCGATAGACTCCACGTTAAGGTTCCGGTCGTCTGCATGACGCCCCCCGTCAAGTCCCCGGTCTTTGCCCAAATCCTCGCTGCACTCGCCGGGGTCGCCGGATTCCTCATTGGCGTCTCACTTTACTCACCATGTACCGGCATTCCCGACGCAGTCGGCATCTCTGAACCAACCGACTTAGCAACGCACATGGGGATAGCGCTGCCGTTACTTCTCCCCTTCTCCCTGGCTGGTCTCGCTTATCTCCTGACCCATCGCCTCTTCTCGCCTCCTTCCCGCAACGAAAAGAGCCCCTACCGCATCGCCACCAGTCCCGCGCACTTCGCCTGGTGCATCCTTGAGCCGCTGGTCCTTGGCTCAGCCTTTCTCTCGTATCATCTCCCCCGGCACAGCTGTGACATCCCGCCGCCCCTGAATATTGTGGTCGCATTCGGTGTGCTCATCGCCCCATTGATCCTCCTCGCCAACGCGCTGGCCTTGCGTCGAAAAAGCCCAATCCTCGCCATCATCAGCGCGCTCACTGTACTCGGTGCCCTGGTAGCGCTCTCGTTGCCCGTCATCACCTGAGGTCTCGCTCACCGCGCTCCACGCTGCACCTCTGCTCGCTGCCTCCGTTTCCCGCCAACTCCCATACCCGCGAGATCGTGATCGTGCCGGGATCTTCCCCGATCACGGTAAGGAAGCCTTTCCCGCAATCATAGCACCACTCGCGAGCCATCGCCGGGGCAGCGTTCTGCCCGTTCATCATAAGGCCGTCGGCAGTGGCGGCAGACCTTGATCCGGGTCGGGATGTCGATGCCGAGGGCGCGAAAGCTCAGGCGGTGGCGGGATTTCTCCATGGCCATCGCCGCCCTCGGGTCCAGCTCGGGCGCGATGAGATAGCCGGTGATGCGAGCGGATTTCTTCGTGACCAAGCCCGCATAGCGTTCGATCTGCCGCACCGCCGCCAGAGTGATAATGTCGCGCTTGATCTCCACGATCACCACGCGATTGCCCACCTCAAAGAGCAGGTCCGAGCGCGAATCCGGCGCGAGCGCCACCTGCCGCCTCGGCTGCCACAACCCCGGCTCGATCAGGCCCGGGTACGCATACAGCATGTCCTCGATCGCCTGCTCGCGGCGGCCCGCGCGAAGGGCTTTAAGGATGGACGTTTCCATGAGCCCGCCGCGCCGCCTCGGCCACCATGCGGATCAACCGGTCGAGCGTCACTTCCTTCGGCACGGCGATGGCATTGGCCTTCGCCAGCTTTTTCAACCCGGCGGCCTTCCAGCGCTTCGCCACCTCGGCGGCGAACTCCTCATCCGTGAGCCCGCCGAGCCGCCAGAGTTCCGCCTGCAGCTCCGCCTTGTCCTTCGGCACCGGCGTCACCGGCACGGACTGCGCCTCGACCTCTCGCCGCACCAGGGCCAGCGCCTCCGTGGCATTTCCCTCCGCGCGCACCAGCTTGAGAAATTTCGCCGCCGTCGGCTTCTCCTCGCGCACTCCGTGGAGCGAGCGCAGCGCCTTGTCCCAAAAGGAGGCCTTCAGCAGCTTCTTCGCGGGCGAGGCCAGCAGTATTTCCAGCTCCTTCAGGTCCGGGCTCGATCCCGAGATGGCCGCCTCGACATGCTTCTCAAAGGTCGCAGCCGCCTTGGAAAAACTCTGTGCGGCCTTCGCCAGTTTCGCCCCCTCCAGGTCGTCCGCGTGCGAACGGAGTTTCGCGGCCAGGGTCTCGATGCGTGCTGCCAGTTCGCCGTAGCTCATGTGAGAGATTGGAAGTGTTTGTCAAAGGCCTTCGCCAGTTGAAAGTAATCCTGCGCGCCGATGGAGTTCACCTTGTGCAGCACGACCGGCAGGTGCTCGTCCGTGGACTCCGCCACTGCCACGCAATACCGGATGTACGGCTGCAGGATCTCCGCCTCCGCCGCCACCAGCTCGCCCGCCTTGAATTTATTGAGCTGCATCTCCATCTCATTGATCGCCTGCGCGAAGACATTGCCGACCGCCCGATAGTGGCTCACCAGCAGCGCGCCGATCGACACCGGCTTGCGCCCGGTCACATACCCGCTGATGCGCTTGGCAAACGCATCCACCTGCTCCGCCAGCACCTGAAAGCCCGAGAGCGAGAGAAAGTCCGGCACATACGGCACCACGCAATACTCCGAGGCAAAGAGCGCATTCTTCGTCACCGCATAGAGATTCGGCGGGCAGTCAAAGAACACATAATCATACTCGCTCAGGTGCGGCTTCAGGCTCTTGTACAGGTAGGAAAAAAACTGCCCGTATTTGTTCTGATAGATCTGATCCTCGATCTTCAGCAGCTCCACCGAGGCCGGGAGTAGGTCCAGCGACGCGATGAGCGGAAACTCCCGCCGCGGCACGCCCCGCACCACCGCCTCGTCGAAATCAAAGACATGCGTCCCGTTGATATGATCGCGGAAGAGCTGATACACCGACCGTCGCCCCTTCCCCACATGCTCACGCCACGCCTGCGGCTGCATGAGCCAGAGGGACGAGTTGCACTGCGGATCGAGATCGACGACGAGCACGCGCTTGTGCTCATACGCCGCCAGGCACGCCGCGATATTCACCGTCGAAGCCGTCTTCCCCACCCCTCCCTTGAAGTTGATGAACGAAATGCAAACCGCCATCGCGCCCCGCACCTTAGCGAAGTCACCGGAAAGTGTCGCGGGAAAAATCAAGACTAAGCCTTCCTTGCTTCCCCCCTGAGTCCGCTCGCTCGCTATCCCACTATGGCGGAGGAGCTTGCCCCTGGCTGGCAAACCATTGCCGAAGAAACGACAAGTCTCCGGCATCCTTATCCCGGCCAGTGACCCGCTTCATGCGCCAGAGCAACGCAGGCGAGGCAAATGGAATCTGCACCCCCGCCAGCTCACGCCAGACAATATCCTTGGAAGCCTCGTCGTAACCGATGCCCGAGGCCGACGCCATCAGGTCGACGACGATCTCGTCGGCGACTCTCACCACCATGTAGGCTCCCACATCTCCCGGCTGAAGCTCCCTCACACAGCCATCCGGCAGCTTGGCCAGCGCGTCAAAGACCCTGGCTTCGTTCTCGACGCTGTTGCCGATCAGAATGTCGATATCGACGGTCGTTCGAGCGTACCCGGCGGCAATGATGGCAAACCCGCCGACAATGACGTACTGCGCGTTGCGCTCATTCAGCTCCCGGCAAAGGAAGGCCAGATCCTTCCCCTCCGGCGCGCGGGACTCTAGCTCCTCCGGTTCGCCATCTCCCATGCCGCGACTTCCTCCCAGGTTTTGAACCGGAAGACTCCCCTGCGCTGCCGCACCCGGGTTCCGAAGGCACGATGCAACTCATTCATCGTGGCGTTCAGGGCACATCCAAGCACCAGCGGGTCAGAGATCCTCGTCCGCCGCCCCACGACCTTGCCGATCGGGTCATCGGTGTTCACCTCGGAGTTCACAAAAGCACCATACCCGAGCTCCAGCCGCGTTTCGACCTCAAAATCCACATCTCATTTTCGATATGGATTTATGGCAGGGAGTACCGAGTCCCCTTGCCGCTGCCATGACGGGCCAGGAGCCCATCCTTGACCAGTGTGCTGAGATGATCCTTGATCGTGCCTCGCGCCGCTCCGGTTGCGCGAATGATGTCCTCCATCTTTATCTGGCCGTGCTCTTTCGCAAGTTCGCAGATTTGGAGAGAAAGCTCGGGCAACCGGCCAAGGATATGTTTTTCCCTCGTCGCTTTTTTCTCCAGCCGACGCTTTTGCTCCAGCAAAGCGCGGAGAAAATAAAGCAGCCAGGACTGCCAGTCCGGTCGATCCGATCTCAAGGTCTTCTGCGTGCGGCGAAGGGCCAGGTAATAACTTTCCTTGGAGTTCTCGATCACGCTTTCCAGCGAACTGTAGGAAACATAATCATATCCCGCCCGCAGGAGCAGCAGCATGGTTAACACCCGGGAAATGCGGCCATTCCCATCCTGAAAAGGATGGATTTCCAGGAAGACGACGGCAAAGACTGCAATGACAAGCAACGGATGCCATGCCCGGCTCGCCAGCATCTCGGCTGTCCACGTGATCAACTCTGCCATGAGGCGAGGCGTATCGAAGGGTGACGCCGTCCGAAAAATCACTCCCATGCTTTTGCCCGTCTCGTCAAAAGCCTCCACATGGTTGTCGAGCGTCTTATATTCCCCCCTGTGCCGCTCGTCCTTGTCGGAATATCGCAAGAGGTCACGATGGAGCTGCTTGATATGATTTTCGCTTAGCGTCAGCGATTGCCAGGAGGAAAAAATCGTTTCCATGACGAAGGCGTAGCCCGCCACCTCCTGTTCATCGCGCGAGGAAAATGCGCGTGTCTCAAGATTTGCCAGCAATTCTTCGACCTCGCGGTCAGAAAGCTTGCTGCCCTCGATACGCGTGGACGACCCGATGCTCTCGATCGTCGCGACCCGCCGTAGCATCCTAAGCCGCTCCGGTGCCAAAGTTCCCAAAGCACGCCAGGCTCCCTTGAACTCATCAAGTTCCCCGATGATTCCAAGCATTTCCGGCTCAATAACCAGGGTTTCGAGATTAATAAGCGCCGCCATATTTCCAGCCATATCCAGCCATAAACCCCGCTGGAAGGGAATACCAGCCATAAATACAGCCATATCCGACCATAAATTCCATATCACCGTAGCTGGGGACGCTGCGAAGGCCCCCCATTTTCCCCTATCCCCTCCCGCCCGGGTGAGGTATTTTAGACCCCTTTATGTCGAGCAACTTCGGAGAAGTATTCCGCATTTCCACCTGGGGGGAATCCCATGGCGGGGGCGTTGGCGTGGTGATTGATGGCTGCCCGGCGCGGCTGCCGCTTTCCGAGGCCGACATCCAGCCCGACCTCGACCGCCGCCGCCCCGGCCAGAGCGACATCGTCACCCCGCGCAAGGAGGCCGACGAGTGCCAGATCCTTTCCGGCGTCTTCCAGGGCCGCACCCTCGGCACGCCCATCTCCATCATGGTGCGCAATACGGACGCCCGTCCCTCGGCCTACACCGAGATGCAGACGATGTATCGCCCGTCGCATGCGGATTTCACCTATCAGTCAAAGTACGGCATCCGCAACTGGGAAGGCGGCGGACGCTCCTCCGCGCGCGAGGCCATCGGCCGTGTCGCCGCCGGGGCAGTCGCCAAGAAAATCCTCCGCACCCTGCACCCGGAGATCGAGATCCTTTCCTACATCACGGCCATTCACGACATCAGCGTCGCCATTGATCCGCTGGCCGTGACCTCCGAGGCCATCGAGGCAAATTCCGTGCGCTGTCCCGATGCCGCCACCGCCGCCGCCATGATCGAGCACATCAAAGAGGTGCGCAGCGAGGGCGACTCCGTCGGCGGCGTGCTCGAGTGCGTCGTGCGCGGGTGTCCGCGTGGACTCGGCGAACCCGTCTTTGACAAACTCGACGCCGATCTCGCCAAGGCCATGCTCAGCCTCCCGGCCACGAAGGGCTTTGAAATCGGCTCCGGCTTCGCGGGCAGCAAACTCCGCGGCTCCGAGCATAACGACCCTTTCCGCATCGTCGACGGCCAGGTCCGCACGACCACGAACCTCTCCGGCGGCGTCCAGGGCGGCATCAGCAATGGCGAGCCCATCGTCTTCCGCGTCGCTTTCAAACCCACCGCCACCATCTCGCGGGCGCAGGATACCGTGACCATCACGGGCGAAAACGCCAGCCTCGCCGCGCGCGGCCGCCACGATCCCTGCGTGCTCCCGCGCGCCGTTCCCATGGTGGAGGCCATGACGGCTCTCGTCCTCGTCGACCATCTGCTCCGGCAGCACGCGCAGGACGTCCTTCCCCGGGAATGATCCAGGGTTCGCCCAATCTCCAGGCCATCCTCCTCGGTATCGCCGCGCTGTTTCTCGCCTTTGAGTTCTGGCGCGGCTGGCGGGCGGGGCTGGTCCGGGCCGGGCTGAACCTCTGCGCCATCCTCGCATCCACCATGTTTGGCCTCGTCGCCGGGCGCGTCGCTGCGTCCCTTTTTGGCGGGACGGATTCCCTGACCGGCCTCGCCACCGGGGCGCTCGTGGGCCTCGCGGTCGGCTTCATCGTCTTCGTCGCCATCTGGATCCTCGGCGCGGTGCTCTTCAAGCGCACGGAACACCAGCGCACCTTTCTCTTCCGCGTCCTCTGGGGCCTCGGCGGCGGCGTCTGCGGTCTCGTCCTCGGTCTGCTCGTCGTCTGGGGCGGCGTCTCGATCATTCGCACCTTCGGCACCTTTGCCGAGTCCACACTGAAGAGCCAGGCCGCAGCGCCTCCCGTCCACACCGCCAGCCCGCATGTCGGCCCCCGTGTCGTCGGCGCGCAACCCCAGCCCACGCCCTCCGGCCTCCTCGCCGCCCTGGCCAACACCAAGGAATCCCTCGAGATGGGCCCCGCCGGGAAGCTCCTCTCCGCCACCGACCCCATCCCCGCAGACGCCTATCAGCTCCTCTCCGAGCTCACCCGTATCTCGACCGATCCCGAGATCATGGCTCGCTTTCTCCAGTATCCGGAGATCCAGCGCGTCATCCAGAACCCCAAGTTTGCCGCCGCCCTCGGCGACCCGACCGTCATCGACGCCGCCCAGCGCCGCGACCTCGCCGCCCTCATTTCCAACAAAACCCTCATCGCCGCCGTCCAGGACCCCGCCTTCGCCGAGCAGCTCGCCAAGGTCGATCTTCGCGCCGCCATGAATTTCGCGCTGGAAAAACCCTCCCCCTCTCCGGCACCCTCACCGACTACCGCCACGAAGAAGAAGTAACCCATTTTTCCCATGCCCGACTACATCGCCACCATCGGCCTCGAGGTTCACGTTCAGCTCAAGACCCGCACCAAGATGTTCTGCTCCTGCGCGGTCGAGTACGGCGCCGAGCCGAATACCAACGTCTGCCCCGTCTGCCTCGGCCTCCCCGGCGCGCTCCCCGTCATGAACGAGGAAGCCCTCCGCCTCACCGCCCTCGCGGGACTCATGCTCGGGTGCGAAACCCCGGTCACCTGCAAGTTTGACCGCAAAAACTACTTCTACCCGGACATGCCGAAGAACTACCAGATCAGCCAGTACGATCTGCCCCTCTGCCTCGGCGGCGCCGTCCCGCTCCACGACCTCGCCTACCCGAAGGACGTCCAGAAGAACATCGCGACCAAGGACAAGAAGATCCGCCTCACCCGCATCCACCTCGAGGAGGACGTCGCCAAGAGCTTCCACATGGAAAGCTCCACCGGCATCGACTACAACCGCGCCGGCACCCCGCTCGTCGAGATCGTCAGCGAACCCGACATCGCCAGCGCCGAAGAGGCCTTTGCCTACCTCACCGTCCTCCAGCAGGTCATGATCTATGGCGGCATTTCCGACGCCGACATGGAAAAAGGCCAGCTCCGTTGCGACGTGAACGTCTCCGTGCGCCCGTCCACCAGCGACCAGTGGGGCACCAAGATCGAGCTGAAAAACCTCAACTCCATCTCCGGCGTCCGCCGCGCCCTCCTCTTTGAAATCCCGCGCCAGATCGAGGCCCTCGAGCGTGGCGAGGTGCTCCAGCAGGAGACCCGCCGCTGGGACGACGTGCGCGGCGAGACCACCCTCATGCGCATCAAGGAAAGCGCGCACGATTACCGCTACTTCCCCGATCCCGACCTCCTCCCGGTCAAGACCGCCCACCTCATCGAGGATGCAAATTCCCGCAAGCCCGAGCTGCCGTGGGAAAAGCGCGCCCGTTACGTGAACGAATACGCCGTCACGGAATACGACGCCGCCGTCCTTTCCAACGACCTGCCGACCTCGCGCTACTTCGAGACCGCCGCCCAGGGCGCGAAGAAGCCCAAGAGCATCGCCAACTGGATTCTCAACGACCTCCAGAGCGCCCTCGCCGGAGCCAGCAAGTCCATCGCCGACTGTCCCGTCGCCCCCGAGGCCCTCGACGAACTCGTGAACCTCATCGACGACGGCAAGATCAACTCCCGCCAGGGCAAGGAAGTCTTCGCCGAGATGTTCACCTCCGGCAAGGGAGCCGCCGTCATCGTGAAGGAAAAGGGCATGGAGCAGGTCAGCGACACCGGCGCCATCGAGGCCCTTTGCGACCAGGCCATTGCCAACAGCGCCAAGGCCGTCGCCGAGTACAAGGCCGGCAAACTCGCCGCCATCAACGCCATCAAGGGCCAGGTCATGAAGCTCTCCAAAGGCCAGGCCAACCCCGCCCTCGTCGGCGAGATCCTCGAGAAAAAACTCGCCTCGTAGTTCAGCGTTTACAGGGAGGGCAGCCGTGCCCTCCCGCGTTCCAAGCCTTTGAACAAAAGGCAGCGAAGGAAACGAAGGGGACGGCAGCCATCCTACCTCGTGATGCCATCAGGCCTCTTCACGCGAGCTGGCATGTCTCTTGGAGGGATTTGGGACGTCAGCGTTTCACCTGGCACCCAGACTCCGGGGACAAGGATATGATGCGGCTTTTGCGGGATGCCTCTTATGCCTTGATGAAGCATGCCGACGAGGAAATTGACGGCGGCCTCCCCTATGTGAAAGGAATCTTCAAATATCCCAGAGATGTTGCCATCGAGTGCCGGGACATTCGGGCAGCCCACGCCGAGATCGTCCGGAACGCGGTATCCGGCTTCGGCAATGATGCCTAGCAGGCGGGGATTGCCGGTTATGACGGCATCGGGCTTGTGGGCTCGATACCATTTGCGAAACGAGGAGGCTGTGAGATTTTCCTCGTCCAGGGGCGGAATGTCGACGCCGCCTCCGTTAAGGAGTTTTTCGGTGAGATAGCCGCCCAGAAAGTTGTGATCGGCCCGCGCGTCGGTGATCATGGAATGGACGAAGCCGATCCTCCGATAGCCCAGAGCATGCATCTTCTGCATGGTTTCCGTAGTGGCTCGGAATTGCGCCGGTGCTGCGGTATGGAGGGCCGGGGAGACGAGCGAGTATCCGAAGGTCACCATGGCAAAGTCGCTCCAGGGGAAATCGAGCCTGGTGCCCGGCTGCGGCTGGGGGCACAGGAGGATTCCCTCGATATTACGCGAGCGAAAGATGCGGGCGACCTTGGTCGGAGACATGCCTTCGACCGCGAGGTCAAAAGTCTCGAGCTGATATCCGTGGGTTTGCGCCTGTTCGCGGCAACCGAGGTGATACTGCTTGAACATGGAAACCTGGCTCCACTGAAATGCCGGCTGGCTGTTGACGAGCCAAGCCAGGGTGCCCTGGTAAATCCTGGGGCGTCGTCGTGTCCGGTAGCTGGCCAGCGCGGAAAGCATGGGGTCGGGTTCGTACTTTAGCTCGTCAGCTATCCGACGGATGCGGTCCCGGGTCTGCTGAGGAATGCTTGGATGATTTCTCAAGGCGAGCGAGACCGTGGACCGGGCTACACCTGCTTGTCTGGCTACGTCTAGTTGAGTGGCTCGTCCGCTGTTACTCATCTGTGTCAGTAATCGTCGATTTGCTCCGCGAGTCAATAGGGATAATAGTGTTAGGCGTTCCACCCTTATGCATTGTTTCCATCCCTGTGTTATTGATCCGAAGGTACGTCGGCTCCTTATTGCCATAAGGCATGTATGTTGTCTTTGGAGTCTTGTTGTGACGGCGGATATGATGCTGGCGGCGGATGAGCCGTCGGTGAAACGGGAGGAAGCGCTAGAGTATCTGCAAAAAGCGGGTCCCGCGTGGGCGGCGAAAATTCCTGCAGGGCATGGGCGGCTGTTTTATTTGGAAAGCGAGTGGGAGCGCGAGGCAGAGAGCATCCGGACTCTGACGGGCATCGGAGCAGAGTACCGCAAGCTGTTGTTTGATGCCGCAGATCGGATCGCGGAGTCGCCTGTGCTGGAGTATCGTACACCCGAGGAGATGGTGACGCCGGGGCGCACATTGTTGTCGGCTCTGGAGGAGGGATGGCAGCGTGGCGTGGGAAATGAAATGGTGTGTCTGGCGCTGGCGGCCAAGGTGGACCCTCGCGAGGGCTATCTGTCGAAGCTTCGTGAGATGGTGCTGACAGCATGCCGTTATCCGACATGGGGGCGGGAGGGCAAGCAGGGCGAGCTGGCGGACATGGATCTGGCGGCGGGTCACATCGTGCGGGGAATTGCCATCGTGTATGACTGGCATCGCGGCATCTTCTCGGAGGCGGAGCGAAGCATGATCCGGGAGACGATACAAAAGCGTGTCCACCGGCTCCTGGAGGGCGTTTACGGCGGGATTTACTGGAGCAATTGGTATACGCAGAATCACAATCACATCTGCGTAGCCGGGCTGGGGCTGGCGGGACTGGCATTTTACGAGGAGATCGCCGAGGCGCCTGAATGGCTTGCGGCGGCATCGCTAAACTTCCAAAAGGCCGCACGGCTGCTCGACCCGGACGGGAGCTCCTACGAGGGGCTGCCTTATTGGGGATATGGGCGGTCTTTCATCCTGCAGTTTGTCGAGGGAACGCGGAAGGTTGCGGGAACGGATGATATCTACCAGGAGCCAGCGTTTCGCAACGCCATCGCTTATCGGCTGGGGTGCAGCACGCCAGGATTTGGCGGGGTGCTCATGTGGAGTGATTCGCGGGGGTTCGATGCCTATGGGCCGCAGCACATTCTCTACCGGCTGGCTGCTCAATATGGTGATGGGAAAGGTCAATACCTCGCGGACCATCTCCCGTTTGTTCCCCAGGGCGGCGCGGATAATCTCGCCTGGACCGTCCTCTGGTATGATCCTGCCGTCGTGCCGGTACCTCCGGTGGCCTGTGATTATCATGCGACCCTGTGGGATGTGGTGACGACCCGCAGCGGCTGGGGAGACGGCGACTACATGGTGTCGCTGAAATCGGGGCTGAACCGCAATCACCATACCCAGCTCGATGCGGGGTCGCTGTCGCTGAATTTTGGCGGAGAATGGCTGTTGCTGACTTCGGGTTACGGACTGGGCGTGGGAAAGGACGGTTTCTTTGACCAGAACGGGAAGCGCTGGACCTTCCTGTCGGGGGCCACGGAGTCGCACTCGACGCTGCTCGTCGATGGGCGCAACCAGCGGTTTGACGCGGAGGCGCGCGGCCGGGTGGATCGCTATGTGAGCAGTCCATCCTGGCTCTGGGTTGAGACGGATCTGACGGATGCTTATTACCATGTGCAGGCAGCGCGGCGTCGCCTGCTGCATGCCCGCGGCGACTATATGTTGGTCTTTGATGAGGTTTCCGCCAAGACGCCCAAGACCGTCAAGTGGCTGGCGCAGGTGCCGCCGGACGCGCGCAATAACGGGCGGGATCTGTTGGTCGATGGCATCCGGGGGAGCCTCGCCATCCGGCTCGTCGGGGAGGCTGGCGATTTTACGCTGCACAAGCCACTCTCCAAGGTACTGGATGTTTCGCCGAGCCGGCTCGTCACGTATTCCTCCCAGAGCACAGGGACGGATGTGCGGCTCTCCACCTTGCTCCAGCCGGTCTTTGGCGGCGGAACGTCTCCAGGCCGGTTAAGCGCACGCCGGGATGATACCGCGACAGGCAGCCACCTGGAGATAAAGGGCGATGGCTGGCGCGACGAGGTGTGGATGCTGCGGACGCGAGGCGATATAGCGAGCGGGGAAATGAAGATCACCGCGGAGGCCGCGCTGGTGCGGCGCCTGGAGACCGGCACTCCCACCAGTGTCGCAGCGGTTGGAACAACGCAAATGGCCTGCGGTCCGCTCTCACTGCGATCCGCAGAGCCCTTTGATCTTATCCTGGAAGGAGCCGGGCATGGTCGCTGGCTATTATCTTTGGGTACTCCGTTCTCGGGCAAGATGGTGCTGCCCGAGGGGCTCCATCTGTTCACTGCGGAGGGACAGCCTGCCGACGGCATACGCCCGGGCCGCTATCTCATCGCCCGGGACGGCGACGATGCACGAGCATTGGATAAGTCCCTGGCCTCCCTGTTTCCTCCGCGCAAGGCTGTCGCGACCTGGCCTGTGCGAGAACCTTTGCCTCAAGAACCCGCTCCTTCCGAGATCACCGTGCGGCAGGAATGCGAGGACGCTGCAATCCAAACCCGCGGACTTGCCAAGGTGGTGCAGGACGCCAGCGCCTCCGCAGGCGCTGCCCTGACATCATTCGGCACGGAATCCCCGGCTCACTCGGTTGGCTGGAAAGTGCATGTCGCACGTGCAGGCACCTATCGGGTGAAGCTGCGTTACGCGGTCGCGCAGCCCAGTGTGACCTTTACGCTCCTGGTGGACGGCTCCATCCCGGGCTCACAGGCGGAAAAAATCACCGTAGCCGGGCCGAAGGGCTGGGGTGCTGAAAAATACTGGACTCTCACGACATCCGGATGGGATGAGTCCATACTGACCGACGCCGCAGGCCGGCCGCTGGAGATTTCCCTGCCGGAGGGAGAGCACGAGATCCGCATCGCCGGGCCCTCGAGCGGGATGAATCTGGACCGCTGGGAGCTGGAGGGCGCCGCAACACGTCAGACGCCATGAACGCACCGGAAACATCCCCCGCACGACCGCTGGCAGCCTTCTCTCTCCTTGAGATGATCTCGGTCGTCGCGCTCGTCGGCATCCTTATCACCCTTGCCATTCCCGCCTGGAGCCGCGCGCGCCATGCTTACGAACGCGCCGCCACCATCAGCAGCCTCCGCGCCATCGGCTCCGCCATGCAGCTCTACGCCGCCGACAACGACGGCTACCTCCCCGGCCCGTTCTGGTCGGGAAACTTTGCCTCATATTCCACGCTTGACGACCGCACCCTCGGCTATCGGCTCTGGAGCTATCTCGGCATCCCGGCGCCGACAGGCGCCTTGCAGACCGCCAAAATATTGACTAATCCCGCCAACACCCGTCTCCGCCAAAGCCCGCAAAGTCCCGTCTATTTCCTGACAGACCGCATCACCGCCGACGGCCTCCCCAACATCGACTCTCCGTGGGGCAAGCGCGACTCCAGCACCACCCCGGCGACCGATACCAGGCCGGTGAAACTTGCCGTCCTCTCCAACTACTCCCTTTCCAAGACATGGGCCATCCAGGACATTGATCAACAGCTCATGCCATCGAACTACTCCCGGTACGGGCAGCTGCCCAGGCAGCCCGTCCTCGGCGATGTCCGCATGACCCTTTACTTCGACTGGCATGTCGCCCCTGTCCCTGTGAACTAACCCCGCATGCAGCAGCGCGTGACCATTGTCCCGCTAGTGAACTGTGTTAGCTGCCAGCTCGTTGACTCAAGCCGGTGGCAAGCGAAAGAATCTCCCCAACATCAACCCCTCCACCCTCTATGAAGACTCCACTCATGTTATTCACCCGCCATGCTCGTGCCCTCAGCCTTCTCGTCGGAGCGACAGCCGGTCTGACCGTTCATGGTCTGGCCTCTGTGATTGTCGACGATCCATTTGATTACCTTAGCGGCTCGTCCCTGCCGGGCCAAAGCGGGGGCGTTGGCTGGTCAGGCAGCTGGAGTTTGATAGGCGCCGGGGCCGCCGGGACGATCCAGAGCAATGCCTTCACCGCGCCCAGCGGCTATGGCTACTCCACCTCCTCCACCAGCCTGCAACTAACGCCGGGCACTGGCAATGTGACCGCACGCCGCGCGCCCTCGTCCACGATCAATCTCAACCCGACATCAACCCAGACTTACTATTATAGCATCCTCTTCTCGCGGGTCGATAGCGACCCCTCGCAATCCAATGAGGTGGTTTCCTTTCTATCCATGACAAACTCATCGGGCCAGGAGCTCGTGCGTTTCGGCACAAACAGTTCGGAGGGCCTTAACATCCTGTCGACAACCAATGCAGGATCCGCCAACAGCGTCAACTCCGCGGCCAACATCTACTCGACCGGCACGACGTTTGAGAATGCGGCGCAGTACCTCATCCTCTGCAAGATGGAGCTGAATGCCGCCGGCACGGCGGATATATTCTCCATGTCCCTGTACCCGGCGGCAGGCTCCGTGCCGTCATCGGAACCGGCTGTCTGGACGCTCACCATGTCGGCCGATCTCTCGGGCACCATTACGAACTTCAACATGGCTGGCACGGTGAATGTGGGGGCGGTAAACTTTGAAAACTTCTACTTTGGCTCCACCTACGCCTCCGTGGTGCCCGAGCCAGCCTCGAGCCGCTTGGTCGTCGGGATGTTGTCGCTGGGGGCGATCTCCTTCCTGTGGCGCAGGAGAACGCGTCGCTAATCAGAGCGCTTCGCCGAGCCGCTTCGGGGGAATCGATATGCTAACGACTTATGATTACGCTGTAGTCGCGCTTTATTTTGTCCTTCTGCTGGGGCTGGGGTGGCTCTTTCGGCGGTTTTCCCACGACAGCAGCGAGTACTTCCGCGGGGGTGGGGAGATGGCCTGGTGGCTGGTGGGAGCGTCGGCGTTCATGGCCTCCTTCAGCGCGTGGACTTTCACCGGGGCGGCCGGGCTGGCGTATGAGTTTGGGATCGTGGTGCTGGTGATGTATTTTGCCAACACTCTGGCGTTTTTTCTCAATGCGCTCTGGCTGGCCGCGCCGTGCCGCCAGATGCGTGTGGTGGTGGTGATGGAGGCCGTGCGCGCAAGGCTCGGGCGGGTGAATGAGCAGTTTTTCACCTGGATGACACTGCCGCTGCAGGTCGTGGGCTCCGCCATCACTCTCTATGGATTGGCCATCTTTTGCGCGCCAGCCTTTGGATTTGACCTGCGGGTGACGATCCTTGTGGCGGGAATGGTTGTTTTGCTGGTTTCCACCGTGGGCGGATCCTGGGCGGTCGCCACCAGTGATTTTCTCCAGGCGTTGATGTTGATAGGTATCACGCTGGTGGTGTTTGTTTCCTCATTATTCGCAGTGGGCGGGCCCTCCCGGCTGCTGGCCAAGCTTCCACCCTCGCACTTTGACATCACCGCCTCCCACGCAGCGGGAATGGGCGTCCTCTGGGTGATCGCCACAGTGCTGGAGCGCGTGGCCGCGCAGAATACCCTGCTGGGAGCGACTCGTTATCTGTCGGCACGCACTGGACGCGAAGCGCGCAAGGCAGCAGTCCTCGCGGGCGTCCTCTTCGGCCTCGGTTCGCTGATATGGTTTGTCCCTCCATTGGTCGCCCGGGCTCTGGATCTGGACATGGCGGCGATGCTGCCCGGGTTGGTCAAGCCCGCGGAAGGCGCCTACGTCGCGATGGCTCATCGGTGCCTCCCCGCCGGCCTGCTCGGGCTCATGGTGACCGGGATGATCTCCGCCACGATGTCGTCGATGGATCACGGGCTCAATCGCAACTCCGGCATCTTCGTGCGGTCATTCTATCGTCCGATCCTGCGCCCCCGCGCCGGTGAGAGGGAACTCGTGATGGCCGGGCGATCGTCCACCATCATTTTCGGCCTCCTCATTATCCTCCTCGCCCTTCTCTACAGCACATGGAAGGACGTCGGGGTGCTCAAGCTCATGTTGAATGCCAGCGTGATGCTCGGCATCCCCGCCGTGATCCCCATGATCTGGTGCCTGCTCACCCGGCGCGCCCCGGACTGGGCCGCATGGAGCACTGTACTCATCTGTCTGGGCATCAGCGCGCTCTTTGGCTTGCTGCCGTCGCTGGCTCCGCTGCGCACGCTCGCCGCTTCGCTCGGCTGGGGAGCGGCGCTCGACGGCCTGCGGGAAAACTCCTATGCGGTCATCGCCCTTACCAGCAGCCTCGTCGGGTCGGCCTGGTATCTGGGATGCGGACGGGTGTCTGGCAGCAAAGTCTCCGCCCAACGGGCCGAGGAAATCGCCCATTTCTTTCATGACATGGAGCGACCCCTGGGAGTTGACGAGATCAGCGACCCCTCGGTCATCTCCGCGCAATCTCTTCGTATCGGCCGCATGGCCCTGCTCTGGGGCGGCCTTATGTATTTGCTGCTCCTGGTTCCCAATCCCTTGTGGGGCCGCGTCGCCGTGGCCTTTTGCGCATCCTTCGTGGCCGGTGTCGGTTTGCTGCTCGTCCTCTCCGCCCGGCGTTCCAGGCTTTCTCGAATGCCGGTGCCGGCTCATGATGTTCCTTCCGTTGCGGAAACGCCCTGATCCCCTGTTTTCCTTACCTATGAAACTCCCAGTCCTCCTCGCCGTCGTCCTCGCCTCCTGCTCAGCTCCTGTCCTGGCGCTTGATGCTGTGGTCGAGGAAACCTTCACCGCCCCGCTCGATGCGGGAAAATGGGTCATCCCCACAAACTTCGCTCCCTCCTCCTCCCAGGGGCGGCTTGTCTGGAAAATGGACGGATGGGACGAGGGCCGGGACTCCGTCGTGGGCCTCCGGCTTCGCAACCCCCTCGATAAGCTGAACTTCGTAAGGACACCCATCCGGCTGTCCCTCGCCGATATCGCCATCTCCGGCGGAGAGAAACCGGAAGGCGTTATTCTGATGCTGATCCTGGCCAGCAACCAAAGCGCCGAGCAGCTCTCGGACTCGTTTCTCAAGCTCCGCATCGACGGTTCTGGGAAAGTGGCCGTCACCATGCCCGGCATGACGAAGACCGGAGAAAAGGGCGATCGCACCCTGCTGCAAACCCAGGTCGCGCTGCCCATCCGTTCCCTCGCCCTCGAGCTGGATGAGCATTTGGTCCGGCTCTCCGTGGAGGACGCCAAAGGCAGCGATATCCAGGAAACCGGGTGGAAAAATATCCTGAGCAAGGAAGTCTGGCAGGACGCCAGCCCCTTCCTCATCCTCAAGGCGGTGCGCAAGGCGGGTCCCGGCACACCCGAAATCAGCATTGGCAAGCTGGACATCACGGAACTCTGACGTCCCATGCCATGAAAGGGCACAGGCCGCAGGGGGCAAATATCTCCTGCGGCTGGCTCAGCGATGAATGCCCGTAGCGCGCCATAGCCCCGCTGCACGCATCGCATCCCGACCGCCGACCCGCACCTCAGGTTGTCGGCAAGGTCTCAGCCCGCACTGACTCCTGCCTGCTGCTCCAGTACTTCTCCCGATTCCGAAACGCCTCCATCAGGATCACTGGCTGGCGGCATTCATACAGCGATGGCTCGAGCGGCTGCCCCGCGCGGACGTTGTCGAGAAACGCCTCGGTCTCCGCATAAAATCCCGCCTGCTCAAAATCCGCTCCCGACGGGCACAATTCCGCACCCGATATCTCCCGTATCAGCTTGTCGTCCTGCCAGTACTGCAGACAACCGGGTGAATCAAATCCTCCCCACATCGGGAGGTGGACCGACAAGGTGAAATCCATGCCGTGGACGACGACCCGCTCAAACGTCGCGCCGGCAGTCGGCTGAAAGTTGCAACGGAACCGGGTGCCGCAGCAAAACTCGCCTGTGAGCGACAGCCCTGCCACCCCTTGTCCGAGGCTGGCCAGTTCATGGTAGTGAAACTCGGCACGCCGGTAGGGCGAGCGCGCCAGGAAGAGCGCTCCGTCGATGGCATGAATGGCCGTTGTCGAGAAGTCGGGGTCCAGCCGGTTGTTGCGGATCATTTCATAATTGATCTGCAAGGCATCTTCCGGTCGCAACTGCTCTTCCAGGATGCGCCTGGCCTCGGCCATCAGCGGCGCATAGCGACGATTGAACGCCACCTGCACTCCCGCACCATGGCACGCCTGGCAGGCAAGGAGCTGCTCCAGCTCATGTTCGGTCAGGGCAGGAGGCTTTTCGACCAGCACCGGGATGTTGCGCCGCATGACCTCCGGAGCCGCCGCCACGATGTTCCCGGGCGGGAGCACCATGCAGACGGCATCCGGATTTTCCTGCTCCAGCATTTCCTCGATGCGTTTATAGCTTCGGGCAAAACCGAACTCGTCCCGATAAGCCCGCGCCCTTTCTTCATCGCTGTCACAGCAAGCGGCCAGCACCGTGCCGGGATGCGACTGCTGATATTTTCTCTGGGATGGCCCATGGTATCCCCGGGCGTGACGACCGCATCCGACATTGCAAATAGTAAACATGAATAAAGGCTGTGACACGGCATCTTTCCGGATTCTCCAGAGACCGTTCCCCCCGAAAGGATGCCGATGGGAAAAACGCTAACCACTTGCGCGATACGAGCCATTCGAGATTTATTGACACAGTTCAGAACTCCCGGACTTGAACCCGGCGCAGTCGCTTCCTGAAGCGGCTGTGGCGAGTGCCATCACGGACGGCCTCCAACGTCATGCAACCTCCCTCCTGCGCGAATCCGCCATCGGCCTTTTGCACCATGCTCGCAGGTCATTTCGACAAACACTGCGTTGGCCTGACAAATCGGCCACCCAGATAGGGCGAGTAGTGATGTGTCGCGTAGGACTCGACCCTACAATCAAGAGATTAAGAGTCTCCTGCTCTCCCATTGCGCCAGCGACGCATGGAGAATCGAAGGTGAAAAATACTCCCGGCCTCTCAAGAGACAACTCCCAAAAACGCATTGAGCGCCCCGGCCGGGTGGCTGGGACGCTCAACAAGACGTTCTCGAATTTGTCTAAAGACGCGGCTTATTCAGCCACGTTGACCTTCGTCTGCGCACGCTTGCGGGCGTTGGCATCGAGGATCTTCTTGCGCAGGCGCAGGCTCTTCGGGGTCGCCTCGACGTATTCGTCGGGGGCGATGTACTCGAGGGAGCGCTCGAGCGAGAGCACGAGCGGCGGGGCGAGCTGAATGCCCTTGCCGTCACCCTGGCTTCGCATGTTGGTGAGCTTCTTGGCCTTGCAGGGATTCACCGGCATGTCGTCCGGGCGGGCGTTTTCACCCACGATCATTCCCTCGTAAATCTCCTCCTGGGGCCCGATGAACAGGCGACCGCGCTCCTGGATGCTGTCCAGCGCGTAGGCCGTGCTCGTGCCGCCTTCCATGGAGACCAGCACGCCGTTGTTGCGGCTCGGGATGTCGCCCTTGTGCGGACCGTATTCCTTGAAGAGGTGGCTCGCGATGCCGTGACCCTTCGTGACGTTCACGAGGTCGGTTTCAAATCCGATCAATCCGCGGGTCGGGATCGTCGCCTCGACGAGCACGCTGTGCGGGTTGTGCTGCATGTTCACGATCTCGGCCTTGCGGCTGGCGAGCGACTGCAGGATGTCGCCGAGGTTGTCCGGCGGCACGTCGACGTAAAGCGTCTCCATCGGCTCGAGGAGGTTGCCCGCCTCGTCGCGGCGGAAGATAACCTCGGGGCGCGAAACGAGCAGCTCAAAGCCCTCGCGGCGCATCTGCTCGACCAGAATCGCGATCTGCATCTCACCACGCGCCTTCACGTCAAAGTGGCCGGCAGTCTCCGTCTCCGCGACGATGATCGACACGTTCGTACGCGTCTCGCGGACGAGGCGATCCTTGATCTGGCGCGCCGTCAGCAGCTTGCCCTCACGGCCCGCCAGCGGCGAGTCGTTCACGCAGATCTTCATCGCGATGGTCGGCGGGTCGATGTCGACAAAGGGCAGCGCCTCGCGCTCCTCGTTGTCCACCAGCGTCTCGCCGATGAAAACTTCCTCAAATCCCGTGAGGCCGATGATGTCGCCCTCGCTCGCGCTCTCGATCTGGACCTTCTCCAGACCCTCGTGGCTGAAGAGCGCCGTCACATTGCCACGCTCCTTGCGGCCGTCCTTGTGCACACAGACGATGCTCTGGCCCACCTTGACGGAACCGCTGATGATGCGCCCGTAGGCGATACGGCCCAGGTAATCGCTGTAGTCGAGATTCGACACGAGCATCTGGAAGTAATCCTTGTCCGACTTTGGCGGCGGCGGGATGTGCTTCACGATCGCCTCGTAAAGCGGCTCCATGTTGTCGCTCTCGTGGTCGATCTCGCGCTTGGCGAAGCCCGCCTTGGCGCTGGCGTAAATGTGCGGAAAGTCGAGCTGCTCGTCCGTCGCCTCGAGTTCCATGAAAAGCTCAAACACCATGTCGAGCACCTTGTGCGGACGGGCGTTCTCTCGGTCGATCTTGTTGATGACCACGATCGGCTTGAGGCCGTTCTCCATCGCCTTGCGCAGCACGAACTTCGTCTGGGCCTGCGGGCCGTCGTGGGAATCCACCACCAGCAGCACGCCGTCGACCATCTTCATGATGCGCTCCACCTCGCCGCCAAAGTCGGCGTGGCCGGGAGTGTCGACGATGTTCACATGGTAATCGTGCCAGCGGAAAGCGGCGTTCTTCGCACGGATCGTGATGCCTTTCTCCTTTTCCAAGTCCATCGAGTCCATCATGCGCTCGTCGGTCTTTTGGTTGGCGCGGAAGGTTCCCGCTTGTTTAAGGAGCTGGTCGACCAGCGTGGTCTTACCGTGGTCCACGTGGGCGATAATGGCGATATTTCGAATATTTTGCATGGCGATCCCGGATTGAACGGGCGGAGCACTATGCGGAGCCACCGCCCCCCTGTCAATAGAGCGCCTTTTGACGTTTTCGACGTCATTTCCCCGCGAACCCCACCCCCGCCCGCGCCATTCCGACAAAAACCCCGCCCCTGGAGCCACCGCCCGGCCTACCCGGCAAATCGGCTCACCGTTCCCGGCATAGACCGACGGCACGCAAAGCCGATGCCCGGACACGAAGGATGTAACCCGCGTAAAAACAACGCGTTATCCTTCGGAAAGATTACTTCGCCCGCAGCTTGAAAACGCCCTTGTACGGCCTGGCCACGGCCCCGGAGCGAGTCAGAATGCCCGCATCCACCAGCGTCTGCACACGTTCGCTGTCCGTCATGGCCTGAAGCTCCTTCTCCACCTCGCGCCATGCACGCCGCACGTCAAAAGGTCGTTTCGTTGCTTCCTTGGGCATCTTGCCAGAAAGATGGCAGGAAATAACCCACGATGCAAGCCGGATGCCGCACGGCGATCTGGATGTGCGATCGTCTGCGGATTCCTGATTCGGGGTAAACAAGCTCCCCCTCCTGAAACACACCCCGCACACTGTGATACATCACGCCGGACCGCTTCTCGAGGCGATTCAGAATCCAGTCGATCACCGCGCAATCCAGACGGCGCAGGAGATTGTCACGGTCCTTCGAATGCAGCGGCTCGTTTTTCGGAATCTCGCTCCCCACGACCTTCATCGACTCGCAGAACTCGGAATGCGCCCGGGATAGCACTTCCGTATTGGCCGCATCCAGCAGGTCAAAACACTGTCCGAGATTCAACACGGCTCCCAGCACCGCTGGCTTCTCGATCTTTCCCCGCTTCTTTTGCTCCCTGGCCCACTCCATGGCCCGTTCCGGACCATGCTCCCAGAAGTAAATGCCCGGCCCGAGCCAGTCATAATCATTGCGACTCATCTGGAGCACCTCGCCGCGCTGGATCACCCGATCACGCACAGCCGCATCGCACCCATGATAGACAAAGACCTGCCGTTCGTAGATCAGTGGGTTCATGTTCTTCCCCTCAGCAGATCATCGACGAGGCGTTCTGAAGCGCTCTGCGGTATTGCTTGCGCTGCATAACGTATATCAGCAAGCGGATACTCTAGCCGCTCCATCACGGCCACAATGACATCACGCTTGGCCTTGTTGCTAAGATTCGTCAATACCCAGAATTTCGTATCCGGGATCAAGGCCGGAAACGTGCTCTTCCCACTCTGATCGATTTCCTCCTTGGTGCGGGCAATCTGAATCCGTTTGCCAAACTTCAAGCCACACGCCTTTACGGCGAACACCATGCGCTTCTCGTCGTGCAGGAACTTAAGGACTTTAAGGTATCGATCTCGTCCGTTGCACTGGACAAACTCGCTTGAATCGATCAATTCCAGGAGCTTGGGGGAAACTTCCGACTTTTCGAACGCAGCTTCTGCACCAAGGTCCGCCCCATCCGCAGCGAGCAGACGCCGGATCACCGTCTCCGGCGATTCCCCGAAATCCTTCACCCTCGACCGAAGCGCCTCAAGAGTTTCCTCACTGATCTCGATGGTTGGCATGGAGAAGCAAATAGGCTAAAACGAATTAAAGCGCAATACCGATTTTAATTCGTTTAACGATTTAAACTAAATCCTGCTCCGAGCCTCGTCAGACAACGCCCCACTCCAGCACCACGAGGAACCCCTCCTTATTTCCGCAGCTTGCCCTCCCCCCCGAGGCCCGAGCCGTCACGCCCATCTTCAAAACCCTGTCCCCCGGCTCCTCAGGAGCGGCGGCGTTTGAGTTTGGCTTCCAGTTCCTGGAGGTCGGCTTCGTCGAGGCGGTCGGCGGCGGCGGCTTCTTCCTCCTTGCGGCGCTGGTCGTAGTCGAGATAGAACGCGGTGGTCTTTTGCTCCATCTGCTGCTGGCTGACTGATCCGGCATGCGTCAGCAGCGGGAAGCCATTGGAGGTGATGATCTGGTCGACGTTTTCCCGCCAGAAGCTCATGCGCGTCTCCTGCCGGTTCTTGGCGCGCAGCTCCGCTGTCTCCAGGAAGATGACGACGAGCCGGTTGAGCGTGTCGATTTCGTCGGCGGTGAGGTAGTTCTTCGCGATGAGGATGTCCTGCTTGCGCACGCGCTCGCCTTTCCACGTCAGCAGGCCGAAGTGGCGGTCTGCGGGATTGGCCCGCTGGGTGACCAGCTCCGCCGCCGTCTTGCCCGTGACGGCAAAGAGCAGGAGATTTTGCACGGTGGCAAAGAATAGCTTCGTCGCGGCGTCGGTCTTGTCGTAATCCGAGCAGAGCGTGAAGAGGTCGCGCACCTTTTGATAAAAGCGCTTCTCGGAGGCGCGGATGTCGCGGATGCGGGCCAGCATCTCGTCGAAGTAATCGGGGCGGCCATCGGGGTTTTTCAGCCGCTCGTCGTCCATGGCGAAGCCCTTGAGCAGGTATTCCTTCAGCACGGTCGACGCCCAGCGCCGGAACTGCACCCCGCGCACCGAGCGCACGCGGTAGCCGACCGCCAGGATGGCGTCGAGGTTGTAAAGCGTGACCGACCGCCGCACCTCGCGCTGGCCCTCGATTTGAACTACCGAGGATTCCTCGGTAGTTGCCTCCCGGCTCAGCTCCCCGTCCTCAAAGATATTCTTGAGGTGCAGCCCCACATTGTCCGCGCTGACGTCAAACAACTCCGCCATCTCCCTCTGCGAGAGCCACACGGTCTGCTCCTCCGCCCGGAGCTGAATGCGGCTCCGCCCATCCTCCGTCGTGTAAATAATCAACATGGCGTCAAGGCAGCGTCGGGTCTTGCGGGTGGAGCATGGGAAGCGGCGGAAAATGCTGAAAGTATCAGAGTCTTACGTAAGACTGAAGACCAAAACCCACCGGGTGGAACCGCGAGCCGTCCAGCCCATCGCGAGGCATCGGACATGCCATGTCCGAGGTGTGGCATGGCGGGCGTTGGCGGAGGGAGCTGGCACGATCATTTTCGTAGCGCCACGAAAATGATATGCGCTCCTTCCCTCATTCATCCGGCCAGCCACCAACCCTGGCACGGAAGGCGCGGAGGTTTACCCATCCCGGCAATGCCGAGCGGCGGCGAACCCTTTAGCGCCCTTTGTGACGTTGGCTCCGCCTGTCTCGCAAGCTCGGCTCTGTAAACGGCCTTCCTGCCTTCCCCTTCATTTCCTTTGCTTCCTTTTGTAAAAATCTGTCCCTGGGTTTTGCCGGGATGCTCGATCGGACCTGTCACGCGCATGTCACGCTGTTGTCACTGTGACGTCACTGTGACGTCACGGTTATGTCACGGTTATGTCACGGTTATGTCACGGTTATGTCACGGTTATGTCACGCGATTGTCACAGTGACGTCACGCTGTTGTCACACAGGATGTCACGCCCTGTCACGGTGACGTCACCGTGACGTCACGCTACACAGAACAGTACAGTACCCAACCCAACAGAACCGTACCGAACCAAACCCAACCGAGAGAGAGTTCGCGCGGACGCGGGAGACGCACGGGCGGCGTGAGAAAACGCGGGTTTTTGGCGCTCGCTCTCATTCCGGGCTGGCGAGGGGCGTTTTTTGGGCCGCCGGATGTGGCTGGGACAGAGACGCTTCCGCAGATGTAACGCCCATGTAACGGTTACGTCACCGTTACGTAACGCGGTTGTCACGGTTACGTAACGGTTATGTAACGGGGCTACAGAACCGTACCCAACAGAACCGAACAGAACCCAACCGGAGTGAGAGAGTACGGGCGGCGCGGGATTCCACGGTTCGCCGCTGCGGGCGGCGGTGGGCGGGAACCCTCTCTTCCGCTCGCTCTCGATGGTGGTTTTTTTGGAAAACCTTTCGGAAACACCGGAGGGCGGTTCTTTCCCGCGAGCGGATGGTTGGGGCATGGCGAGCCCGACCACCCCGTCTCACGCGAATGGGGGTGGCTGGTTTTTGTCCCCGGCAAACTTGCGGGGGTTGCCGTATTAGCATGGTTTTCGACAGATTTCCTAAGGTTAGGATCGCTTTTGCAGAGCCGATGATGTATAAGCGAAACCATCACATCATGAACTTTGCCGCCGCGATCATACTTGCCATCTTTTTCCTCACCGGGGCCACCATCGCGGGCTTCGGCGTGCGCACGGTGCTCCAGGCGCGGGAGAGCGCGGCGTGGCCTTCGGCGCAGGGGATCATTCGCACCTCGACGGTGACGAGCCAGCGCGGTTCCAAGGGCGGCACGACCTACAAGCCCGAGGTCACCTACTCGTACACGGTCGATGGCGCGGAGTATACCGGCAACCTCATCGCCTACGGGCTGAAGGGTTCCTCGGCCAGCCGCAGCTTTGCCCAGTACTACGACAGCAAGTACCCCGAGGGCTCCGCCATCCCCGTGGCCTACGATCCGGCCAATCCGCAGACCTCCGTGCTGGAGCCGGGCGTGAGCAAGAGGGCCTTCATCATGGTCGCCTTTGGCGCGATCTTTGCCGTCAATGCGCTGATGTTCGGCCTCATCTACTGGCTCTTCACCCCGTAGGGTAATGACTCATCCTCACGGCTGGCCGCTCCGGCAAGCAGCCGGTCTCACGCGGAGGCAGGCCGGGCTGGGCGCGAGGCTTTGCGGGAAAATTCCCATGGCGCGGGAGGTGCGGCGCGATAAAGTACGCGCAGCATGATCACTGTCGATACGGTCCGCGAGGGGATCGAGCAAAGGGAGATGTTTCTGGAATACATGCCGACCGTGCGGCTGCGCGATGGCGTGTGCCTCGGCGCGGAGGCGCTCACCCGCTGGCGGCGAGGCGACGGGCGGATGGTTTCGCCGCTGGAGTTCATCCCCGTCATCGAGCGCACTCCGGTCGCCGGGCTGCTCACCTACTGGGTGCTGGAGACCGTGGCCGCAGAGCTGGGCGACTGGTTGCTCCGCACGGAGGACGTGCATGTGGCGGTCAATGTCCCGCCCGAGCTCATCGGGCGCGGCGGCATGGAGTACGCGGGCCGCCGCGCGGGGCTGGGCCGGGTCGCCGAAAAGATCCTGCTCGAGGTGACGGAGCGAGGGATACCGGACGAGATCGGCATCGCCGCCCTGTCGCAACGCACGGGCCGCCGCCGCCTCGTGCGCCTCGCCCTCGACGATGTGGGCGTGAACGACCACTGGGCCGCCATCCTCCAGCGCGTCCCCTTCGACGTGCTGAAGCTCGACAAGTCCCTCATCGACCGCCTCGAGGACGGCCCGCAAAGCAGCAGCATCGCGGTCATTGAGGAGGTGGCCTTCCTGGCCCGCGAGCGCGGCATCGAGATCATCGCCGAGGGCATCGAGCGCCCGGCCCAGGCCGCGCTGCTGCGCCAGCTCGGCATCCCGCTCGGCCAGGGGTGGCACTTTTCCCGCCCCCTCCGCGCCGCCGACCTCCTCGCGTTTGCCCAGGTGTAGTCAATGCACCATCCGCCCGTCCGGCGATGCCGTATGAATACGCTGCCCGGGCGCTCTGGTTGCCCGCCGACGACACGGCAAGGCCTCGCCCCAGAGGCGGGTTTTTCCAGCGGGTAACGCGTCGCGTATTCGCCTTGCATTGCCACGCCCGCGGGTGTTTTCCTAGACGCATCCTCCCCGGAGTCATGACTTCTCACCTCCGACCCTCCCGCGAGCCGCGCCACAGCCGCCCGCTCCGTCTTTCCCCCATCGGCCACGGCCTGCCCCTTTCCTGAAACCTCCACCCACACACTTCACCATGAAACTCACCCGTCTCCTCCCTGCCGCGCTCCTCGCGCTCACCCCCATCCTCGCCACCGCAGCCAACCCCGCGCCCGCCTCGTGTTGCGGCCAGATGCCCGCCGGCACCATGACGTGCCCGGCCTTTGCCCAAAAGATCGCCATGGTCGACCTGCTGGAAATCCAGCTCGGCAAGGTCGCCCAGACCAACGCCTCGCTGCCCGCCACGAAGAAGTTCGGCGCATACATGGTCGCCAGCCACACCGAGATCAACGCCCGTCTCGCCAAGGTCGCCGCCGAGTGCGGCATCCCGCTGCCCACCCAGCTCGATGCCCCGAGCCAGGCCACGCTGCAAAAGCTCTCCGCGCTCAAAGGCCCCGCCTTTGACAAAACCTACATCCCCGCCATGGTCGCCGGGCACACCCAGGTCCTCGCCATGGTGAAGTCCTTCGCCTCGACCTGCCCGAATCCGCAGATGAAGAAATTCGCCGAGAAGATCACCCCCATCCTCGCCAAGCACCTCTCCGCCGCGCAGAAGGTGCAGGCCCAGATGCAAAAAGACGGCCTCCTGCCGTAAGGCTGGCTGTTTTTCCTGATCCTTCCAACCCGCCGCGGGAGCATCGTCTGCTTTCGCGGCGTCAACGACGCAGCAGGCGTCTCCTCGCCGCAGCGGCAGCGCTTTCGGCGGCGTCCTACTTCTCCTCGTCGGGCAGCGGCCACCGACGACCCTGGCCGACGAGTTTGATTCCGCTCCGCGAGATCAGGTACTTCCCGAATACCAGCTCGTTCTTCAAAGCGCGCACCGTCTTCATGATGACCGCCAGCACGGCCTCGCTCGTCGTGTCGACATAAGGCTGCAGCACGGTCGCCCAAGCCACCGAGCCAGCCGCCTCAAACCTCCCCCAGACGTTCGGGCGACAGTCGTCACTAAAAAGGACGATCGCCAGCGGTCGTTCCGGGCATCGTGCAACTCCTTAACAGTCTCGCCAGTTCCTTTTTTTGCGGAACACACCTCTTTCAACAGATAGAAGGTCCAGGGGGTTGGCAGATCACGAATTTTTATGGGAGATCTGCCTCCGCCTCCCCCATGGCTGCACCAGCGAAAAAGCCCATGGTAGTATTGCGAAGGGGGGGGACAACCCCTCATCCCCCTATGAATACCATAAGACTGCTCTCGCTTTGCCTATTGGCCGGCGGGGCCCTCAATGCTGCCACATATTATTGCGACCCTGCGACCGGCGACATGGCAAATCCAGGCACCTCCGCCAGCCCGTGGAGTACTCTGGAGGCGGTGTTTGCCGCCAACAAAACATTCGTCGCGGGCGATATTATCAATCTCCGCACCGGTCATCACGGCTCTCCCTCGATCAAGGGAATCAACTCTGGCGATGTCACGATCCAGGCGGAGAGCGGACACACGCCGACAGTCAGGAAAATAACCGCTTCCTATAATGCCGCTTCTCATTGGGTGATTTCCGGCCTCACGGTCAGCCCGGAAACGGCTGGCGTGAGTGAAGGAGGCCGATATGTCTATTTCCTCCCTGGTTGTCACTATATGACGGTGAAAAACTGTCTCATTTACTCGGCGTCGAACATTACCGGGTGGACCGCGACAGATTGGGCCAGCAAGGCTGGCGCTGGCATCGTATCGTACGCAGACCATACGGTGATCCTGGACAACACGCTGAGAAATGTGGGCGGCGGGATCGCGCTGTTGCGGACATCTTCGGCAACCGTCCAGGCATCCGACTCTCAGGTGTCCGGCAATCTCATTGAGAACTTTTGCGGTGATGCGATGGTCGGCTGTTCGGATAATTCCATATTCGATTACAACACCGTCAAAAACTGCTATCACAGCGGCGGCTCCACCCATCGGGACGGCTTTCAAAGCTGGTCGCTTGGCGAAGACAATGTCGCGGGCAATGGCGTCGTCACTGGCGTCACATTGCGGGGCAATATCTTCATCAGCCAGACGGACCCCGACCAGCCACTGAGCACGGAAGACGGGGGAACCATGCATGGCATCGGCTGCTTTGACGGGATGTACGACAATTGGGTCGTAGAGAACAATCTGGTCGTGAATGGCAACGATTACGGGATTTCCTTCGTGGGCGCTCGCAACTGCCGCATCGTGAATAACACCGTCCTGGTCAACCCGCTGAAGCGCGCCACGACTCCCTTCCCCTATTCAAAGATCTATCTTTCCGCGCACAAGGCTGGCGGGCCTTATGCGAATGTCTACTCGTCGGATAACATCATTCGCAACAACCTGGCTGCCGAGATCAATCAATGGCATGTCACGAACACCACCTTGGATCATAATATCGTCACCTCGTCTTACGATACGGGTTATTTTGTGAACTACAGTGGGTTTAATTTCTATACGGTGGCCGGGAGTCCGCTCATCGATGCCGGCAGCGCCACGCTGGCTCCGGCAGTAGACATCGACGGTTTCCCCCGGCCTCAAGGGGCGGGCTTCGACATTGGTGCCTATGAATTTGTGAATCTCCTCTTCAGCGACAGCTTCGAGGCCTATACGACCGGCGCAAACATCGGAGGTCAGCCAGTCGGCACGACCGCCTGGGCTGCGAACGGGACGGGCGCTGGAGGCACTGCGACGATCTCTGCCGCCCAGGCGTACAATGATGGCGGAACCCAATCGCTCTATCTTCTTCAGACCGCCATGGGTGTCCGCCCTCGCGCGACAGTCAACCTGATCGCCGGAGGCTTCATCACCTCCCCCCTCACCAAGGGGTCGGTCTTCTTCGCGGCGTGCGAAGATCCCAACAATGGAGCGGGGTCGAATTTTTTCACGGTCAATATCGGCACGGTCAACCTTTCCCGAAGCACTCAGGGAGGCGTCGGGAAATTTACGCTTTCAGTCAACGGGGGAAAATCCACCGGCATTGGCTTCACCGGCGCCGGCTATACCTATACGCCAGGCGTATGGAACATGTTTGAGGTGGACTTTGACAATACCGCCAAGACCGCATCGCTCTACATTAATGGCGCGTTGGCGGGGACCGTATCGGACACGCTTGCCGATTTTTCGCTCTCCTCGATCACGCTGGGCCTTTATTCCAGCGGCTCCACCAATGACAAGGTCTATTTTGATGCGCTGGAGGTGGCTCCATGACGCGGCGGTGACGGAGTTGTTTTGGTGTCTCCCTGGTAATCGGGCAAGGGGATACCTGCCTGTCACTCGTCAGGCCTTCCGGGGGGCATTTGATCGACTCCTGACGAGCTTGTATTTCCCGCTCCCCCACCCCCGCCGCGAGAGCATCACACGCTTTCGCGGCCCGGCGCAGCGGGCAGCCCGGCCTCTCTTTGCGGCTGCGCCAGCTACTCCGGCGTCCTATTTTTTCTCGACCGCCAGCGGCCATTGACCGCCCTGGCCGACGAGTTTGATTCCGCTCCGCGAGATCAGGTACTTCCCGAAAACCAGCTCGTTCTTCAAAGCGCGCACCGGCTCCATGATGACCGCCAGCTCGGCCTCGCTCGTCGTGTCGACATAAGGCTGCAGCACGGTCGCCCAAGCCACCGAGCCAGCCGCGTCAAACCTCCCCCATACGATGGGACGGTAGCTGTCATCAAAAAGAACGATCACCAGCGGCAGCCCTCCCATATTGTATCCGTGGCGCTGAAATATCCCCACGATGTATTGCTCGCCCGACAGACTCACCATCTCGCGAGCCGCCAGATACAACTGGTCCGCCCCCTCCGGCTTCAAGCGCCCGAGAGCATCGAGGAGATCGGTCGCCTTGACCCAGGCCAGCCGGTCATAGATCTCCACCTCGCTGACATCGCGCAGGAGATCCACTGGCGCAATGATCGGCTTGTTCACGGCATCCTCCGCGAAAGCAGCCTGCCCGGCGGAAAGAATGGTCACCAGGACCAGCAGGAGGGAGCGCATTGCCATAGGCAGACGATGGTACAAGGCCCACCGCGCTGGAACCAGCATGCTTTTGCCCCCGCCAAGGCGAGAGCGCTTCGAGAAAGCGGCCAGGTGTCGCCCGCAAGCCGCGCCCCCGAGATCCGCCAGCCATGAAGGAGCGCGTATCGACTGGTCCCTCCCCGAGACGCCAGGGCGCAGCCGAGCGACTCATCGCCTGTCACCCGGCACCGGCTCCGCCCTTTTGCGGAGCCAGTCCCGCAACCAGAGACCCGCAGGCTACGCCCGGCGGCGACGGAGCCAGAGCGCCGTCACGCCGAGGCCCACGAGCAGAAACGTCGCAGGCTCGGGCACGACCTGGAGCGATGTGCCGACGATCTCGCCGGAGCCGAGGTAGGTCGCGCCCTCGTCGGAGTAAAAGGCGACCTGCGAGAGATCACCCACCGCCGAGCCGCTCAGGATCGTGAGTGTCGTCGATGCGCCCTGGTAATTGTAGATCGCCAGCGTGCCGTCGATCTCCAGCGAGGCAAAGGTCAGCCCGGCGGCGAAGTTGTTAAAATCCACCACTGCCGCATCCGACACCACCCACGCGCCCATGGTCTCCTGGATGGCGCTCGCGCCGATGACGACGCGGCCGCTGCCCTGGTTCAGCGCGGCGGAGTTGGCAATACCCTCCGACTGGCCGAGCTGGAGATTGCCGCCATCGATCGTGATCTGGCCCACCGAGCCGAGCGACGCCACGCTGCCCGCCGTGGCGAGCGTGCCGCTGGTGATCGAGACATCGCCGGTCATCGTATTCGCACCATAGAGGGGATTGAGCACCGTGGTGCCGGGTCCGCTCTGCACGAGGTTCATGCTCCCGGTGAGGGTGGTGTAAAACTCGTAGGTCGTGTTGGACGACGAACCCGCCGCGAAGTTTTGCTGGAAGGCGATGGATGCCGTGCCCGCGCCGCCATTGAAGACCCGCGCCCCGATATCCGCACCGCTCGTGCCGGGTCCCGCCCCGATCACGATCTGGCCGGTCGAGCCGAGCTCCTGCGCGACCTGCACCGCGGCATCCGTGGAGGCCTGGTGATCGCTGCTGTTGAAGCCCTTGAGCTGAAGCAGGGAACTGCTGCCCAGGGCGAGCGTCGCATGATCGCCCGAGTCCTGCCCCACCGTCACCACGCTGGTGCCTTTTTCGACCGCTCCGGCGGCCAGGGTGACCGTGCCGGAGTTGATCGTGGTCGCGCCCGAGTAGTAGTTGTCCCCGATCATGACGAGATTTCCCGCGCCGGTCTTGGTCACGCCGCCCTGGGCGTTGGCGTCGTCGGCATTCTTCGAGACATTGGCATCGCTGAGGTTGCCTGCTCCACCGAGGGCCGTGACATAGAGGGTGGACGAGACTTTGAAGGTCGCATCTCCACCGAGGAAGAGATCCGCGCCGTAGGCCGAGCCGTTGTTGCCATTGCCCGAGCTGACTCCCCCCGTCACCGTGTTGCCGGAGAAGCCGCCGTCCTCCACGGTCACGGTCGCTCCCCCCATGACAAACACTGCGCCGCCCGCGCCGAGGCCGCCTCCGCCCGAGCTGTTATTGCCCGTGTCGCCGCTCGACGCCGCGCTCGCTGCGCCAAAGCCGCCCGTACCGGCCGAGCCGCTACCATACGCTCCGCCGCCGCCGCCGAAACCGCCATTGCCGCCGCTCTGGGACGATGCGCCGCCGCCTCCGCCAAAACCGCCATTGCCGCCCGATTCGCTATACCCTCCCGCACCGGAGCCGCCGCCTCCGCCGAAGCCGCCATTGCCGCCGCTGTTTGGCGGATTGTCATTGGCATAGTGCCCATAGCCTCCAGCCACACCGCCGCCTCCACCCGTCCCGGGATAGGTAAAACTCGGGCTGCCGCCACCACCTCCGCCGCCGCCATCCGCGCCGCCAGAGCCGCCGTTGCCATCACCGCCGCTGCCGCCGCCTCCGGCAGAGAGGCTCGTGCTGTTGACCGCGCTGACATTGACAAAGGCTCCCGCCGATCCGTTGTTTCCCGTGCCGCCCGCGCCGTCGGCTCCATTGCCAAATCCGCCGCCACCACCGCCCGCGCCATCGCCGCCGCCCCCGGAGGCATTGCCTCCCATGCCGCCGCCGCCGCTGAGAAACTGGTCGCCCAGAGTGAAGCCCACCGATCCGCCCACGGCCTTGTTATTGGAGAATGTCACCCCTTTGAGCGTCACCGCCGGCGCGCTGAGTCCCTGCGCAGCGAGCGCCCCCGTACCCGACGAATCCGCCCCGCCATAGTACGACCCGCTGCCGACAAAGATCGCTCCACCCAACCCCGCACCACCGCCGCCGCCCAGGCTGCCGTTGCCGCCGGTGGCGTTGCCATTGGCGATGGTCAGGTTGCTGATCGATACCGTGCCGCCGGCAATGAAGAACGCCCGGTCGGAGTTGTTCATGTCGATGGAAAAATACCCGCCATCGATCGTCACATTCGCGTTCACCACCATCTGGCTCGTCGCGGAGATATTCGCCGTGAGCGTGATCGTGTTTTGCAGCGCGGGATTGGACGCGTTGTTTAGATAAACCTGATGGAGCGCCGTCTCCAGCTCTGCCGCCGTGGCGACGCTAAAGGAGGTCTGTTGCGCCTGGAGTGACCTGCCAGCAAGGGCGCAGAAGCCCGAGATGGCAACGACAAGGAGCTGCCGGGTGGTTTTCATTAGTCTGTGGAGTGACCGCCCTCCGCCTTAGCAATGGGAACCGTCAAATACACGGAAAAAGCAGGTTATCTCGTAAATATCAGGGAGCCGCCCCTACCCCACTTCCGGGAGGCGGCAGGAGCGTATTGACAGAATAGGATAATCGTCCTAGTTCTAACCCGCAACGCATGAAGCCGACATCCACGCGCGACCGGATCATTGAGGAGGCCGACCGGCTTTTCTATGAGCGGGGCTACGAGCACACGGCCTTTGCCGACATCGCGGAGGCGGTGGGCATTTCGCGGGGCAATGTGACGTTTCACTATCAGACAAAGGACGCCATCCTCGATGCCGTGATCGACCGGCGGCTGGCGCGCACCGCCGCGCTGCTGGAGCGCTGGGAGGCGGGCGGCGAAGGCCCGGCGGACCGCATCAAGAGTTTCATCGACATCCTCATCGCGAATCGCGCAAAGATCATGCTCCACGGCTGCCCGGTCGGCACGCTCTGCGCGGAGCTGGCCAAGCTGGAGCACCACGCGCTCAGCCACGCCAGCGCGCTCTTCACGCTCTTCAAGGACTGGCTCGGCAGCCAATTCGCCGCCCTCGGGTTGAAAAAAGAGGCCGACGCGCTCGCCCTCCACCTCCTCGCCCGCAGCCAGGGCATTGCCACGCTGGCCAGCGCCCTTCGCGACGAGGCCTTCCTCCGCGAGGAGGTGCGCCTCCTGCACGCGTGGCTCGATGGTACTGCCTCTCCCTCTTCGCGCCGGAGGCGCGCCTGAGCTTTCCGTAAATCCACAACCGCATGTTCATCGCCTTCCTGAGATTCACCGAAGCCCGCAGCCGAGCCAGTCAATACATGGAGGAGCACAAGCGCTGGCTGCAGGCCGGCTTTGCCGACGGCGCGTTCCTCCTCGCGGGCAGCATCGAGCCGGGCCAGGGCGGAGCGATCCTCGCCCACCAGATTTCGCGGGAGGAACTCGAGACGCGCCTCTCCGCAGACCCGTTCGTGGCCGAGGGCATCGTGCAGACCGAGATCGTCGAGATCGACCCCGCCCGCGCCGACCCGCGCCTGGAGTTCCTCGTCTCCTGATTCGCGCCAGCCTGCGCCGATCTTAAAATCCCCCGCCCAGCGAAAACGACAGCAGGGTCTCCGAGAGATTCTGCGCGCCCGAGATCATCGTGCCGAGGCCGTGCCGCAGGCGGAAGGCCCCGAGGATGGAATCCGTCAGCGCAAAGGTCGACTCCATGCCCACGTACAGGCGCCCGCTCTCCGGCGAGGCCGCGCCGCGATCCTCGTAGGAGGCCCGCAGTTTCAGCGCCGCGTCGGGAAGCAGCTTTTGCTCCGCCTGGGCGTACACCGCTCGATAGGTCGTGCTGTCCAGTTCATCCGTATCGTAAGTCTCCGTCTCCGCCGCCCCCACGGTCACGCGGGTCTGCGCCGCCGCGCGAATGGTGATCGACGCATCGACCCCGGCGAGCGATTGCCCCGAGGTCGCCGTGTCCTGAGTGCTGATGCTCGGCGCGACCCGCAGCCGCACGGGGACGAAGGGCAGCTCCTGCGCCAGCTCCAGCCGGGCGTAGCGCGTATTGAGCATCGCGCCCGCAGCATCCGTCTGCGCAGCCACGCCGCCTGTCACGCCGTAGGTGAGACCGGCGGGCGTCCTGCCCTTCGTCCGCCACTCCGCGCGATTGATCGTCGACGTTCCCCGGTCCGCGAAGCGATTCACCGTCTCCAGCGACAATTCGTTGGAAACCATGCGCGTCACATCGAGGTCAAAGGCCACGCGATTCGAGCAGCCGAGATTGCCCTGCAAATACGAGTCGCCCCACACATTCTCCACCCGCATCTCGCCCGTGTAGCGGACCGAGACCCAGTCCACCTCGACCGGGTGGAATTCATAGCTCACCGGCTGCGAAAACGACTTCGACACCTCCCCGCCCGCCGCATGCACCGCGAAGGATTCACGCGGCTCATCAAACGTCACCTCCCGCGTCTGCGGCGAGGCCGTGGGCAGCTCGATCCACTGCGCCGCCAGCTCCACCTCCGCCCCCCGCACCGTCGCGGCAGCGAGCAGCAGGATGGAAAGCAGCCGTTTCATGCCAGCGACCAAACACCCCCTGCCCCCGCCTGTCAACCCCTGCGGGCCTTCACCATTGGCCAGCAACAGGAAAGAGGTTCTCATTCGTCAATCTCCCCGCGAAGTCATCCGGGCACAAAAAAAAGGGCGACCTTTTCAGGCCGCCCTTTTTTAAAACCAACTGGAGATTGGAGAACTACCAGCGGAAGTGAGCGAACGCACGGTTGGCCTGGGCCATCTTGTGCATGTCGTCGCGCTTCTTGATCGCGTTGCCTTGACCGGCTGCAGCGTCCTTGAGCTCGTAAGCGAGAGCATTTTCCATCGGAACACCCTTGCGGTTGTTCGCGAACGTAACCAACCAGCGCATGGCGAGGGCGATCTGACGATCGGCGGGCACTTCCATCGGCACCTGGTAGGTGGCACCACCCACGCGGCGGCTCTTCACCTCGAGGCGCGGCTTGGCATTTTCGATGGCCTTGTGCAGTGTCTCGAGCGGGTCGACCGTATCGGTTCCCTCGCGGGACTTGTCGATCGCGGTGTAGACGATGCGCTCGGCGATGCTCTTCTTGCCGCAGTTCATGACTGCGCTGATGAGACGGGCTACGACCGGACTGGCGTAGCGGGCGTCCTTCTTGACTTCCTTGTGAATGACTCGGCGACGACGTGACATGGCGTGCTATTTCTTCTTGCCCTTCGCACCCTTGGCGTCTTCCTGGCCGGGTTTCGGGCGCTTGGCTCCGTACTTGGAACGTCCACGACGGCGACCGTCAACCCCGAGGCTGTCGAGCGTACCGCGAACGATGTGATAACGAACACCCGGCAGATCCTTCACACGTCCACCACGGACGAGAACGATCGAGTGTTCCTGAAGATTGTGTCCCTCGCCCGGAATGTAGGCGATGACTTCCTGCCCGTTCGTCAAACGAACCTTGGCGACCTTGCGGAGGGCGGAATTGGGCTTCTTGGGCGTGCGGGTCATCACCTGCACGCAAACGCCGCGACGCTGCGGGCACTTCACGAGCGCCGGCGACTTCGACTTCACAGTCACCTTGCTGCGTCCTTTGCGGACCAATTGATTAATAGTGGGCATTGAGTAATCCGGTTTCCTCGGGTGAAACTCTGTGAGACGAAGAGCTGGCCGGTGCCAAGCCTCTTTTCTCCTCGGTTTGACGAGGGAGGGTAGATACTAGGCAGGGAACACGGGGACGCAAGGAAAAAGTTGACGAACTTCTCCCGCCACCGTTCCGCTCTTTCGCTGGATGCGTAAGATCCTGACCAGTCCGGCTTTATCTACCGGACTGGCGGATCTATTGCAATCCTACAGACGGCAGATCAGCAGCTCGCGCTCGTAGACCATCTCCTTCGGCAGGTGGTCGTGCAGGTCGAGGAAGAGCTCTTCCTGGCCCAGCACTTCCTGCCGCCAGGCACCGCGATCGACGGCCTGAAGCTCCTCAAACTTCTCCTTCGGGAACTTCAGCCCCTCCCAGTCGAGGTCATCATAGCGAGGCTGCCAGCCGAGCGGGGTCTCCTTGGCAATGCCGCGACCGCGGGCGCGGTCGACGACCCAGCGCAGGACGCGCATGTTTTCGCCAAAGCCGGGCCAGAGGAACTTGCCGTCCTTGTCCTTGCGGAACCAGTTCACGTGAAAAACACGCGGCGTCTCGTTGAGCGTGCGCTGCATCTTGATCCAGTGGCGGAAGTAATCGCCCATATGATACCCACAGAATGGCAGCATCGCCATCGGGTCGCGGCGCACCTTGCCGATCGTCCCGGCGGCCGCCGCCGTCATCTCGGAGCCCATCGTCGCCCCGATATAGACACCGGCGCTCCAGTTGAAGGCCTGAAAGATGAGCGGCATCGTGGTGGCGCGGCGTCCGCCAAAGATAATGGCGCTGATCGGTACGCCCTCGGGATCTTCCCACGCGGGATCGATCGACGGGCACTGCGAGGCCGGGGCGGTGAAGCGCGCATTCGGGTGCGCCGCCTTCGTTCCCTTCTTGGCCCCGATGGCTGGCGTCCACTTCTTCCCCTGCCAGTCGAGGCAGGACTTCGGCGGCTCGTCGGTCATTCCCTCCCACCACACTCCGCCATCCGGCGTGAGCGCGACGTTGGTAAAGATCGTGTTCTTGGACAGCGACGCCATGGCGTTGGGATTCGTCTTGGCGGAGGTTCCCGGCGCTACGCCGAAGAAGCCTGCTTCCGGATTGATCGCCCGCAGGTGACCATGGGCATCCGGCTTCAGCCAGGCAATATCATCGCCGACCGTCCAGACCTTCCAACCCTGATCCTGGAAATGCTTCGGCGGGATGAGCATGGCAAAGTTCGTCTTGCCGCAGGCGCTCGGGAAAGCCGCCGCCACATAGGTCTTTTCCCCAGTCGGCGCCTCCACGCCGAGAATGAGCATGTGCTCGGCCATCCAGCCTTCGTCGCGGGCCATGTTGGAGGCAATGCGCAGGGCGAAGCACTTCTTGCCCAGCAGCGCGTTGCCGCCGTAACCCGAGCCGTAGCTCCAGATCTCGCGGGTTTCCGGGAAATGGACGATGTACTTCTCCTTATTACACGGCCACGTCACATCGGCCTGGCCGGGCGCGAGCGGAGCGCCGACCGAGTGGACACACGGCACGACACGCTTGTTATTGGCGTCGATCTCGCGGAAGACCTCCAGCCCGATGCGCGCCATGATGCGCATATTGACGACCACGTACGGGGAATCGGTCAATTCCACGCCGATCTGCGACATGGGCGAGCCGATCGGCCCCATCGAGAAGGGCAGCACATACATCGTGCGCCCCTTCATGCATCCATCGAAAAGCCCCTTCAGCGTGCGGCGCATCTCAAAGGGGTTCACCCAGTTGTTCGTCGGCCCGGCATTGTCCTTGGACAGCGAGCAGATGAATGTGCGGTCCTCCACGCGGGCCACATCGGTCGGGTCGGACTTCGCGTAAAAGCAGCCCGGCCATTTCTCCTGGTTCAGGCGGGTGAAGGTTCCGGCCTCAACGAGCTGGTCGCAGAGCGCATCGTACTCTTCCTGTGAGCCATCCACCCAGTGAATGGCGTCGGGTTTTGTCAATGCAGCGATCTTGTCGATCCACTTGAGGAGGTGTTTGTTTTTGGCGAGGGGGCGGGAGCCGGCCCGTACAGCAGCCTTCCCTGGTTTCCGTGGGTTTTTCATCTCTGTGAGGTTCCCCGCAAATAAGCGAGAGCGCACGCAGATTGCAAACCTCAAATACCCTCCGCCAAAAACGCCTCATTCCCGGAACAACCCAGGTCTCGCCTAACCTAAGCAATCAGTTGCATTAGCCAGACAAGCCCGCCCGTTCGCCGTGTCACCGGGCGCGATCCTTAGTACATCCCGATGAATGAAGCCTCCCGGGGATAAGCGGTCGCGCACACTTTAGACAGCCGGCAAAAGAGAGTCGCCAGCCGCAGGGCCTCCTCCCGCGTGCGGGATTTCCAGCTCGGCAGCCTCACCCGACGCCCCAGGTTATCCTCTCCGAACGACGCTCCATGCAGATCATAGACGACAAACGCATGCCCTGACCCATCTCTGCGGTAATACACGATCACCTGGGAGCGCCTGCCCGGCTGCCATCCCAGCCGCATTTCCTCCGCCCTCATGCAGGCGTAGACCAGACAGCCATTCGGAAACGACGGCGTCTGCCCGGGTTCCATCGCACGCGTCGCGCCTACCGGCCTGCGGCCTCCATCCATCGACCAGATGCCGCCCCGCCAGCCCTCGTAGGTCACCAGGCCGCCGCGATACGGAAAGAGATATTGATAGATATTCCCATTGCGCACAATGCCGCGTGACTTCCCAAAAATGGGAGTGGCTTGATAGGCTTGAAAAGCAGGATCTGCACAGCCGGACCACAATACCCCCACCACTATCGCTAACACCACTCGTTCAAGCACCACGAATCGCGAGTACCGGCGACACATAGCACTCAAGAGAAGTTACTCAGCCTTTTTCTTTGTCAAGGGAGCCGCCAAAATTAAGCTTAAAAAACCTTAGATAATCCCCCTTGCAAATTCCACAGAACTCTAATCATCACCGATCCGCCTTTCGCACCAAGCCCCCGCAAGGAACACTCGGCTGAATAGCTTGTCCTTTTCAGCCAACGGCTTGCGCGCTCACCGCCCCCGGCTCAGATCCCCGCAACCCAGCCTGCCCGCCCCATCGCCCGGCGGGCGACCCGTCCACGCCGGGGTACGCAGATTTTTTCTCAAACCGGCGCGTTAAATCGCCGGAGCACCGCCCTGGCCCGCAGCCTTCATCACGCGCCACAGATACAGCGTGACCACGGTGCGATACGGCTGCCAGCGCTTGCCGTATTCCCTCAGCGCCCTGGGCTTCACCGGCTCCGCCAGCCCGTAGGCTCGGGTGAATCCCTGCCGCACGCCGAGGTCGTCCACCGGCAGGACGTCGGGACGCCCGAGCTTGAAAATGAGCAGCATCTCGACCGTCCACTGCCCGACGCCCCGCACTGCCGTAAGCCGCTCGATGATCTCCTCATCGGTGAGCTTATGGATCTTTGCCGTCGTCGGCACCGTGCCGTCGATCACCTTGGCCGCGAGGTCGCGCAACGCCGCGATCTTGGCCCACGAAAACCCCGCCGCACGAATCTCCTCGTCCGTCACCTCCGCGAGATCCTTCGCCGCCGGGAACTTCTTCCCCGGGAACAACTTCACAAAGCGCCCGAGGATCACATCCGCCACGCGCCCGCTGAGCTGCTGGTTCGCAATCGCCCGCGCCAGCGACTCAAACAGGCTCTGCCGCCGCTCCTCCGCCCCGATCGACAACCGCCCATATTCGCGGATCAACCCGCGCATCACCGGATCAGCCTTGGCGAGGTATTTCTCAGCGGCGGGAAAGTCGAAAGTATTCATCGTTTTCTGAAGTAACGAATAATTCGACCGATCGCGGCGATAAGCCAGACGATCAAACAGACCGCCGTAACCGGCAAGCTCAGGACGGTCAGCAACAGAAGGATAAAGTAGCTCGCGTCGTGCACGCTACGATCCGCATCCCGCAGCCCTCCCATGATTTCAAAAACCACATGATGCAGGTTGAGCTGGACAAGGCTCGTGACGATAAGACCGATCGGTAAAAGCAAGACGAAGGGAGACATCCACCCGAGACGGACAACCCGTGAAAGAAAGACCCCATACAGCGACAATCTCCACAATGCCACCAGGGCAAGAAACGCCAGATTGATCTCGTTACCAGTACGCATCCCGAAAACTTTCTCGACGGGAATGGCGTAAAAGATGGCTGGCAACGCAGTGTAAGTCACAAAGGTCAGAAACCTAAAATAGGATGGCGCGCCCGCCTTGATCGCCGCCACAGTGAGCCAAAGAACCGCAGCGAGAACAAAGACATAGATAACAGAACCCACCCCGAGGTGCTGGAGCAGCCGCGCTCGATCGTCGTCCCAATAGCGTCCCATGCCGACGATCCAGGTTACCACCAGACCAAGCGCCAGATCCCTGCCGCCAAACGCTGCAATGTCGCTGGAATCAAAGCGAAACGTCACCACCCGACCCATCCGGCGCATGGCCGCGATCCATTCGGAAACTTGCATTTGCATCATTGTCTTCTGTGTCGCAGGCACGCCCGCAGGTTGGCTTTTCGCTGCGCCGTACGCGCGGGGGTGTATACTTCCGACATCAGCCAGCGGAAGCCTTCTTCCAGTTGCCGCTCGGACATACGGGCGGGCCTGAAATTAAGATCAAACAATGTGTACTTCCGCCAGTTTACAGGCCGGTGCAGACGCCCCTCCCGATCGAGCGCACGGTGAAGGTCCGTACCAGGAAAAGGTGTGAGCAGCGTGATCTGCATCTCGGAGAGGCCCAATCCGTCGGAAAACTCCAACGTCCTTTCGAAGATGGATTCATCATCGTGATCGAAACCGAGAATGAAGCATCCGTTTACCGAAATGCCTGCATCCTGGATACGAGCAATTTTCTCTCGGTAGAGGTCGAACTGCCTGAGCTTCCAGTCGCGCCGTTCCACTCCGCCAAGACTTATCGGGCTCGCAGATTCCAGGCCAATCAACAACTGCGCACAGCCGGAGTCCGCGAGGTCATCCAGCAAAGCCGGGTCATCCGCCACGGAAATGTCGGTTTCGGTGAACCAATGAATCGAATAAGAGCCCAGGAGTTTGACAAGCTCCCGCGACCACGCCTTGTCGACGAATGTATTGTCGTCGGCGAGCTCCAGAAAGGGCTTGGGCCATATCTCCATGATGGCATCGAGATCCCGGCGGATATGGGCGAGGGACTTCTTACGGTAATCGCTCAGCAGTCGCGAGGCGGCGCAGAAGTGGCAATGCCACGGGCAACCGCGGGCCGTCTGAATGGTCAACCGGTTGTATCTTTCAATATCCAGCAGATCGTAGCGAGGCAAAGGCGGGTCGGAGAGAGCATTGGACGCACGAGCTGCATGGTACGTCTTTTGGAGAGCCCCTCGTCGCAGATCATCCAGCAGCGTTTGCCAGACCGGCTCACCCTGCCCCACAACGACAGCATCCACATGCCTCGATGCTTCCTCGGGCATGGCGGTCGCATGCAGCCCGCCCAACACCACTCGCACCCCCTCCGACCTTAGCCTCTCCGCCAGATCGTAAGCATCCTCGATGCGGGCTGTGAGAGAGGATATCGCCACCAGGTCAAAATTCTCTTTCGCGATCTCCGTTGCCGCCACCTCACAGGGCACATCATCCATCTCGCGATAAACGACTTCCGTTCCCTCTGGACACAGGCCGGCCAGTGTCAAAAGCCCGAGACTCGGAAGCGAAGCGATGACACGGCTGCGCTCGACAAAACCCGGCAGCGTAAGCCCGAGTTCCAACAAGGCGGGATCGTGTACCCGCACTCCACTCATCGCGAGAAACAGAATTTTCATCACGAATCTCAGTGCCGCTACGACTCAGACCTACTGAGCCAAATGGCTTCCCAGGGCTGGCACCACGATTTCCCGTCTCATTCCCGAGTTAATTTCCAAGGAGCCTTTCCCGATAGTCGTAGAGTCGCGCAAACTGGCCATCGTCCAGAACTCCAACATAGGTCGCACCAGGTTCAAAAATGGCTTCCGGTATGGTCGTCGGCACACATCCTACTCCCACCTTATAGCTGAAATTCCCATCAGCCCAGGGGTCAGCGTATCCACTTTTCAGTGATGTCTTTTTCCCGCCCAGATTCAAATACCCGTCTCCATCACGATCGACTCCAAACAGCAAAGGAGCCCCCCATGGCGACAGCACCTCTTTATCGCTCACCCGAATACGTCCTCTTTTCCGCTCGTAGGAATAATAGAACAGCTCCGGATATGTCTTCAGATAGGCAATAAATCCGCTCGGATCGATCTGCTCATCCCCTCCCACCCACGTGATGCTTTCGCGATGGTCTCGCACATATTTTTGCAAAAGGTGACTGAGCAACTGGGAGCCTTGAAACCACTCCTCCCTCATCGAGTCATCGGCGCTTCTCTTTTTTAAAGTCGAATACTCCGGGTAGTACAATGAATATCCCATCATCGGAAGAGCCAGCACCAGAGCAAGGATCGAAACCCCTCTTCCTGATCGCCGAAACAGGAGAATCACGGCGTAAATGCCAACTCCCCAAGCCAAAAGTACCGCAGGCCAATAAAGCAACTGCAGAAATAGATACCCCCAGTCGGGGGCCCAGCCATAATTGACCTTGAAGCTCTGGGTGGAAGCATTCCATCCAAAGTAAATCAAACTAAGCAATGCGGCGGGGATCAGCGAGGCTCGCATGGTCGATCTCGAACGATATTCCCGCTATCAGGAAAAGGTCTTAATCCAAAGACCTTTTCCCTCGCCATAATGACTCGCCACCTACTCCACCGTCACGCTCTTGGCGAGGTTGCGCGGCTTGTCGACGTCGCAGCCGAGTTCGGCGGCGATGTGGTAGGCGAGCAACTGGAGCGGGATCGAGGCGAGGATCGGGGTGAGGTAATCGGGCGACTGCGGGATTCGGATGACATCGTCGGCCACCTTGTCGAGGTGGTCGGCGCCTTCCGTGCCGATGGCGATCACCGGACCCTTGCGAGCCTTGACCTCCTCGATATTGCTCACGTTCTTCTCAAAGACCGCGTCTCGCGGCGCGATGAAGACCGACGGCGTCACCTCGTTGACCAGGGCGATCACCCCATGCTTCAGCTCGGCGCTCGGGTAGCCCGAGGCGGCGATGTAGCTGATTTCCTTGAGCTTGAGCGCACCCTCCAGGGCGATCGGGTAGTTCGCCTGACGTCCCATGAAGAGGAAGTTTGGCGCTTTCGCGTATTTCTTCGCGATGGCGGCCACCTGGGCGTCGAGTTCCAAAGTCTGCGCAACGAGAGTTGGAAGGCGCTCGAGGTTGGCGAGAATTTCCAGCCCCTCGGCATAGCTAAGGTAACGAATGCGACCCAGCAGGGTCGCCAGCAGCGTCATGATGGTGAGCTGGGAGGTGAAGGACTTCGTCGCCGCCACGCCGATCTCCGGCCCGGCGTGCATATAGACGCCGCCATCGCTTTCGCGGGCAATCGTGCTTCCGACGCTGTTGCAGATGCCGAGCGTACGGTGGCCCTTGCGCTGACTCTCCCGCAGAGCCGCCAGCGTATCCGCCGTCTCGCCGCTCTGGCTGATGACAAAAACCAGCGTGTCGCGGTCGGTCGGCAGGTTGCGATAGCGCAGCTCGCTGGCAAACTCGCACTCCACCGGGATGTGTGCGAGCGACTCGATAAGGTACTCGCCCACCATCGCCGCGTGAAACGCCGTGCCGCAGCCGCAAAGAATGATGCGCTCGACGGAACGCAGGTCGGCGTTCGTCATGTTCAGGCCGCCCAGCTTGGCCGTCGCCTCCTCGGGCGAAAGACGCCCGCGCATCGCGTCGCGCACGGAGTTGGGCTGCTCGTAGATCTCCTTGAGCATGTAGTGGGGGTACGTCCCCTTGTCGACATCCTCGGCGGAGAACTCGACCTTGCTCACCTGGAAGCTCACGTCCGACCCGGCCAGCGTGGAGATATCAAACCCATCCTCGCGCAGAGCCACGATCTCGTAGTCGTTCAGGTACACCGCCTCGCGGGTATGCGCCACGATCGCGCTCACGTCGCTGGCGAGGAAATGCTCGCCCTTGCCGATGCCGACGACCAGCGGACTCCCCCGCCGCGCCCCCACCAGCACGCCGGGCAACGCCGTGTGCAGGACCCCGATGCCATACGTACCGATCACCTGCCGCAGGGCTTCGCGCACTGCGGTGACGAGTCCCGCCTGGCTGATGTCGCCATTGCGCTCAAAGGCATCGCCGATGAGATGCGCCAGCACCTCGGTATCCGTCTGGGATTTGAAAACATGGCCCCGCTCCTCAAGCTGTTCGCGGAGGGTCTGGTAATTCTCGATCACGCCATTGTGCACGATGACGAGCTTGCCGCTCTGGTCGTAGTGCGGATGGGCGTTCTCATTGGTCACCCCGCCATGCGTGGCCCAGCGCGTGTGGCTGATGCCGATGCGGCCATGCACCGGCGACTCGCCGATGACCCGGGCGAGTTCCGCGATGCGGCCCACCGATTTGCGGACCTCGATGCCATGACCGTTGAGCGTTGCCACCCCGGCGGAATCGTATCCACGGTACTCCAACCTGCGCAGGCCGTCCAAAAGAACGGGCACCGCCTCAGCCTTGCCAACGTATCCAACAATTCCGCACATAACTTTTTAGGATCGTGACAAGAGCCACACAGCCGGGCAAGATGCAATTCCCGTTTCCTCTCTCGCGATGAGCGCACGACCCATCCTTCTCCCTCTTAATCGCACCCTGGCCATCATCATGGGCGGCGGTGCCGGCACCCGACTCTTCCCTCTCACCAAGGAGCGCGCCAAGCCCGCGGTCCCGCTCGGTGGCAAGTACCGCCTGGTCGACATCCCGATCAGCAACTGCCTGAACTCCGGCCTGCGCAGCATCTACGTGCTCACGCAGTTCAACAGCATGTCGCTGCACCGGCACATCAACGCGAGCTACAAGTTTGACAACTTCACGCCCAGCTTCGTCGAGATCCTCGCCGCCCAGCAGACCCCGGAGGGTTCCCGCTGGTACCAGGGCACGGCCGACGCCGTACGGCAAAACATGCGCTACTTCCTCGAGCGCCAGGCCGATTACCTCGTGATCCTCAGCGGCGACCAGCTCTACCGCATGGATTACCGCGACGTGCTCCGCCAGCACATCGAGACCAAGGCCGACATCACGCTCGCCACCATCCCGGTGAACCGCACCGATGCCTCCGGCTTCGGCATCATGCACACCGACGAGCAGCGCCGCGTCATCGAGTTCGTCGAGAAACCCAAGGATCCCGCCGTCCTCGACAGCCTGCGCATCCCGCCGGACCTCCTCCGCTCCATCGGCCATCCCGAGACTGAGGAGCTCTTCCAGGCCTCCATGGGTATCTACGTCTTCAGCCGCAAGGTCCTCATCGAGTGCCTCGACAACGACCTCGTCGACTTCGGCAAGCACGTCATCCCCGCCGCCATCGAGAAGTATCAGGTCAACGCCTACATCTTTCAGGGCTATTGGGAGGACATCGGAACGATCAAGGCGTTCTTCGATGCCAACCTCAACCTCGCCGAGACGAGCCCCTCGTTCAGCTTCAACATCCCGGGCGCTCCGGTTTACACGCATCCCCGCTTCCTGCCGGCCAGCGTGATCAGCAATACCAAGATCGACCAGGCCATGATCTCCGACGGGTGCGTCATCACCGACTCGACCATCGACCGCGCCATCATCGGCATCCGGTCGATCATCAATCCCGGCTGCAAGCTCAAGAATGTCATCGTCATGGGCGCGGACTACTACGAGTCCGACCTCTCGGAGTCCCCGGCCAACGGCCATCCCCGCATCGGCATCGGCCAGGGCACCCATATCGAGAATGCCATCATCGACAAGAACGCCCGCATCGGCGACAACGTCGTCATCTCCCCCGCTGGAAAGACGGCGGATTACGACGGCGATGGCTTCTACATCCGCGATGGCATCGTGGTCGTGCCGAAAAACAGTGTCATTCCGTCGGGAACTTGGTTATAGCAGGCGCCCGTACGCTATGATTTCTCGTTCCTGCGCGGCCGCGCTGATGGCCATCATTTGTTCAGTCCTCACGGGCTGCTTTTACGACCATCCGCTCACCGACACGCCATCCAAGGACATAAACACCTGGCTCCTAGGCGTTTGGGAACACACCAACGACAAGGGCGACCTCGATCGCGCCACGATCCTTCCCCTCACCGGCTCGCGCTATACCGTCTGGTACGAGAGCGAGCCAAAGTCCGGGCCGAAGAAAAAGTGGCGCTTCGAGGGGTGGATCTCCCGCGTGGGTCCCAGCGTTTTTCTCACGCTGCGCTGCGATGAAGGTCCGGGCGACATCCCGCAGGGGAGCTACTTTTTTCTCCACTATCAGGTGATCACGCAGAACCACATCGCGACCCGCATCCCGCAGCTCGACGCCGCGCCCGACGCCTCCAGCTACGAACTGCGCACCAATCTCCGCAAGAAGCTGAAGGAGAAGACTCTCTACAAGGCGGAACCCGCCGCCATCTGGAAGCGCGTCTCCGAGGTCTATTGGGACCCCAACAGCCAGGAACCCCAGGTGTTCCAGCCCCTCCGCTTCCCGGAAAGCGCCCAGTAGCAGATTTTTTTCTGAGAAATCTCAGAAAGTTTGAACATCACGCCTCCATGGGGGTCAAACTCTATGGTTAAGGCAGCAATTCGGGCCACCGCGGTTCAGTTTCCTTTGTTCTGAGCATTCATCGCGAGTGGCCCGAATCTTTTTTCCGCATCGGCTTGCCAGCCGGGGGGGCCACCAGCTATCACCCCAGTCTGCATGCAGGATACGGTTCTAGTCGTCGAAGATGAGTCCGATGTCGTGGATTTGCTGCGCTATAATTTATCGCGCGCCGGGTTTGGCGTCATGATCGCCAACGACGGAGTCGAAGGCCTGGAGATGGCCCGCAAGAACCGGCCCGACATCATCGTCCTCGACCTGATGCTCCCTCGCATGGACGGCCTCGCCGTCTGCAAAGCCCTCAAGCGCGAACCCGAAACCGAGCAGATGCCCATCGTAATGCTCACCGCCAAGAGCGAACCCAACGAGCGCGTGGGCGGTCTGGAACTCGGAGCGGACGATTACGTCACCAAGCCCTTCAGCCCGAGGGAACTGGTCCTGCGCGTCCAGGCTTTGCTCCGCCGTCTGCGCTCCAGCCGGAGCAACGACCTCGTCACCATCGACGCCTTTGAGGTCGACAAGAATGCCTTTGAGATCCGCCTCGACGGGAAGCGCCTCGACCTCACCACGACCGAGTTCAAGCTCCTGGCCCTGCTCATCGACCGCCGCGGCCGCATCCAGAGCCGCGAATCCCTTCTCTTTGATGTCTGGGGTTACCAGAATGCCATCGACACCCGCACGGTCGATACCCACATGCGCCGCCTCCGCGAGAAGCTGGGCGACCACGCCTCCCGTCTCGAGACGGTGCGCGGCGAGGGGTATCGCTTCAACGTGCAGGCCTCCGGCGAATGATCTGGGCCATCGTCGGCGGAGCCGTCGGCATCCTGCTGGCCAGCTACGTCTACTTTCAGATCATCGCCCCGTTCAACGAGGTGCGGGAGTCCCTCCGGCGCCTCGCCGCCTACGACTTTCGCCCCGTGCTGCTCCGCTCCCGGCTGGGGATTTTCCGCGAGATCGCCGCGCATGTGCGCCGCATCTCCGAGCTGCTCCAGCAGCTCGACCGGCAGGTGGCCGATGAGGGTTTCAGCCTGCGCGCCATTCTCTCCAGCATGGTGGAGGGCGTGCTCATCGTCGATCGCTCCCTGCGCGTCCGCCTCTGCAATGACCCGCTCCAGCGCATGTTTGACCTGCGCCAGTCGCCGGTGAATCGCACGGTGATGGAGGTCTTTCGCAGCCACCATCTGCAAAACGCCATCGAGCAGACGCTCGCCTCCGGAGAGAGCCGCCAGATTTCCATCACGTTCGGAGGGAACACCCACTTCGACATCCATGTCGGCGGCCTCACCGCGCGCGGTCACGGTCGTCCGCCGGGTGCCGTCATCGTCTTTCACGATGTCACCAAGGTGCGCAACCTCGAGTCCGTCCGGCGCGAATTCGTCGCCAATGTCTCGCACGAGTTCCGCACTCCGCTCGCCATCATCAACGGCTACATCGAGACCCTGCTCGACGGCGCTCTCGACGACAGGCCCATGGCCGAAAAGTCCCTCAAGGTCATGTACAAGAACGGTCAGCGCCTCACGCTGCTGATCGAGGACCTGATGACGATTTCCAAGATGGAGCACCGCTCCGCCATGCTGGAGTTTCGCCCACTCGATCTCCGCGAGGTCTTCAAAAAAATCCTCCACCGCCTCCAATCCGCCGTCGCCGAGCGCAACGCCCAGGTCACCATCGACTGCCCCGAGGCGGTTTCCTACCTCGAGGGCGACGCCCGCCATCTCGACCAGGTCTTTGCCAACCTGCTGGAAAACGCCCTGCGCTACGGCACCGCCGACCAGGTGCTGGTCGCCATTTCCGTGATCCGCGAGGGCGATGACGTCATCATCTCCTTCCAGGACAACGGCCCCGGCATCCCGCTCGAGGACCAGCCGCATATCTTCGAGCGCTTCTACCGCGTGCACAAAGATCGCTCCCGCGTGGCCGGAGGCACCGGCCTCGGACTCTCGATCGTCAAGCACGTCATCCTGGCCCATGGCGGAGAGGTCTCCATCGAGAGCGTCCCCGGGCAGGGCGCCACATTCAAGGTCCGCCTCCCCGTCGCCCAGGCCTCCACAGAGACTCATTCCTCGACTTGATCCGCACGCCTTTTCCAGCAACTTTACCTTTGCCAGAGGGTTTTACCTTTATCGCCATGAAACTCCGTCCCGTCATCCTCGCGCTGATCGGCACGATCCTTGCCACCCACGCATCACGCGCCCAGATGGAAGGTGCCAGCCCGTCGCCCGCCCCCGCTCCCGCCATGTCGGACCAGAAGCCGCCAGGCCCTCCGCCAGATGCACCGCGACCAGGCGGAAAAAACCAGGACCAACCCCGCGAATTCCCCCGCGAGCGCATGATGAAGCGCTTCCTCGACAAGCTGACCGAGGACGAGCGCATGCGCTTTGAGAACGTGCGCGAAAAAGCCCTGCAGGACCCGAAGATCCAGGAACTGCGCAAGAAGGCAGACGACGCACGTGACGAGTTTCTCAACGCCGTCCGCCAAAAGATGCAGCAGATCGATCCCGGCCTGGACGAGATCGTAAAGAAAAACGGCTTCGACAAAGGCCCGGGCCCTCGCCCTCCTCGCGGACCCGAGGGAGCCGGAATGGAAAATCTCTCGCCTCAGGAACGCCAGCGTCTCGACACAGCGCGCGACAAGGCCAAGGCAGATCCCGCCGTGACAAAGGCCCGCGAGGCCATGCAGTCGGCAGCCACGCCGGAGGATCGCCGCGCTGCGGCGGAGGCTTTCCGCAAGACCATGCACGACGCCATGGTCAAGCAGGACCCCACCATCACCGAGATCCTGATCAAGCTCCAGCCTCCGAAACCGCCGGAAGTCGGCGGCCCGGAGATGATGCAGTAGCCGTCCCTAGCGGACGACGTTCTTGTAATCGCTGACCGCCGTCTCGGTGGTCACGGCACCTTTTTTGGGGGCCGGGGTCGGGAGGCCGTTGCGAACCATCTGGGTGTACGGTCCATTGACCGGCTGCGGCGAGTAAAGATCGCGACGATTTTCCAGGGTGGTGCAGGATGTCGTGAGAATGAGGGCGCCCACCGCGCCAGACAGGTAGAGGGCAGATTTCACTCGGCAGAGTAAACGCGTTCCACGCCCGTGCTGTCAATCCGCGAGCCTGTCACGCCACACCATTTCCGGGTTGCGCTCCGGGCAACGCTCTCCCATCGTTCTGCCCGGTTTTATGCTCGCCTATTACGTCCACGACCTGAGCCCTTTCCTGATCCGCTTCACCGACGCCATCGCGATCCGGTGGTATGGCCTGGCTTATGTCGCAGCATTCTTCGTCGGGATCCTCATCGTCAAGTCACTCTCCCGCCGCGGGTACTGCGACATCCCGGAGGCAAAGGTGGCCGACTTCATCCTCGGAGGCGCGATCTTTGGCGTGCTCCTCGGCGGTCGGCTCGGCTACATGCTTTTTTACAACTGGGATGGCCTCATCCACGATCCCGTCTCGATCTTCCGCGTATGGGATGGCGGCATGTCCGCCCATGGCGGCATGATCGGCCTCACGCTGTACACCGGGTGGTACTCGTGGCGCTCGCGGATCTCCTGGCGCAATATCGCCGATAGCGTCGTCGTCGCCGCTCCGCTCGGCCTCTTCCTTGGCCGCCTGGCCAACTTCATCAACGGCGAACTCTACGGGCGGGTGACCAATGTTCCCTGGGCCGTCCAGTTCCCCAAGGAACTCTACACCGCCCCGCCGGAAACCGTCGCCCTCGCCTTGCAGGAGAGCACATCGATCAACCCGGCGTGGAACTCCGTCGATGCCATCATCGAGGCCTCGCGCGACTCCGAGCCGCTCCGCGCCGCCCTCGCAGGCATCCTCTCGCCCCGGCATCCCTCCCAGTTCTACGAGGCCTTCCTGGAGGGCGCGCTGCTCTTCGCCGTGCTCTGGCTGCTGCGCACCAGGGTCCGGCTCCCCAATGGCGTGCTGACGGCGATTTTTTTCTTCGGCTACGCGCTTCTGCGCAGCATCGCGGAATTTTTTCGGGAGCCCGACGCCCCGCTCACCGGCTCCCTTACTCGCGGGCAGTTCCTTTCGATCTTCCTGATCCTCATCGGCCTCGGGTTTCTGGTGGCGGCGATGATCAAGCCGTCCTATCCTCGAGGACAGAGCTAGGTCTTCGCTCGCTGATCCATGGTCGCCATCGAATATCGCAAAGGGCTGCATCTGCCCGCTGCCGGTCTCTGGCTGGACCCATGGACTCCCCGGGACCGCGCCTTTGTCTCCCACGCCCACAGCGACCACACCGGCCGGCACCGCCATCTCATCTGCACCGCTCCCACCGCCCGCCTGATGCAGGCCCGCATGGGCGGCGACATCGGGCAGATGGACATCCTGCCGTTCACCGAGCGGCGCGTCTTCGGCCCCTGGGCGGCAACGCTCTTCCCGGCCGGGCACGTGCTCGGTTCGGCCCAGTTTTTTACGAGGACGACCAGGGGTCGCTGCTCTACACGGGGGATTTCAAGCTCCGCAAGGGCCTGTCGTCGGAGGTCTTCCAGGCTCCGCAGGCCGATACCCTCGTGATGGAGACCACCTACGGCCTCCCGCACTACATCTTTCCTCCCGCCGAGACGGTCATCGCCGACGTGCTGAAGTTCTGCACCGAGGCGCTGGAGGATGAGGAGACGCCCGTCCTGCTCGGCTACGCGCTCGGCAAGGCCCAGGAAATCCTCGCCGCTCTGCACAGCGCCGGGCTCCCCATCATGCTGCACGGATCGGTCCATACCGTCGCACAGGTTTACGAGGAGTTTGGCATCACCTTTCCCGCCTACGAGAAGTACGATCCGGAGAAAGTCTCCGGCCACGTCCTGATCTGTCCGCCGAGCGCAAACGGCTCGCGCCAGCTCACCCGCATCAAAAAGCGCCGCGTGGCCGTCCTCACGGGCTGGGCGCTCGACGCCGCCTCCCGCTATCGCCTCCAGGTCGACGCCGCCTTTCCGCTCTCCGATCACGCCGGTTACGACGACCTCATCCAGCTCGTGGAGACCGTCCAGCCCCGCCGCGTCCTCACGCTACACGGCTTTGCCCAGGAGTTTGCCCGCGACCTGCGCGCCCGCGGCCTCGACGCCTGGGCGCTCACGGGCGCGAACCAACTGGAGTTTTCCATCGTGGAATCCCGCCGCCGCAAGGCTCCCCAGGCCGTTCCCTTGCGCGACCGCCCGACTCAGGGCTTCGAGCGCTTTTGCTCCGTCTGCGAGAGAATCCGCCAGTCCACGGGCAAGCTCCGCAAGGTGCGCTTCCTCGCCACCTATCTCCGCGCCCTGCCTGCCGATGAACTCCCCCATGCCGCGACCTGGCTGACCGGGCGCGCCTTCCCGGCACACGAGGAAAAGCCGATCCATGTCGGCTGGTCGATCATCCACCGCGCTCTCAGCGCCGCCAGCCAGCTCTCCATGGCGGAGCTGCGCGCCATCTCCCGCCGCCACAATGACGCGGGCCTCACCGCCACCGAGGCCCTGGCCCATCACCCGGCCGAGGGAAATCCCGCCATCGGCGAAATCCACAGCCTGCTCCTCGATCTGCACGCCGCACGCGGCCCGATCGCCAAGACCGAGATCCTCACCGGGGCCTTTCGCCGCATGCCGCCCACCATGGGAGGCTATCTCGTGCGCATCCTCACCGGCGACCTCCGCATCGGGCTGAAGGAAGGGCTGGTTGAAGAAGCCGTCGCCACGGCCTTCGAGGTCGATGCCGCCGATGTGCGCGAGGCCGCCATGCTGCTCGGCGACATCGGCCGCGCCGCCACGCTCGCCAGCGAGAAGCGGCTCGAGCAGGCGGAACTGACCATCTTCCAGCCCATCAAGTGCATGCTCGCCAGCCCCGAGCCGGATGCCGCAGCCATCTGGGAGCGCCTCGGCGGCAGCGGCCGCGTCTGGCTGGAGGACAAGCTCGACGGCATCCGCGCCCAGATCCACGTCACCCCGGAGCGCGTCGAGATCTACACGCGCGACCTCAAGCGTATCACCGACACCTTTCCCGAGGTCGCCGCCGCCGCCGCCCGGCTGCGCCGCGAGGCTGTCTTCGACGGCGAGATCCTCGCCTGGGAAAATGGCACGCCGCTCAGTTTCTTCGAACTCCAGAAGCGCCTCGGCCGCCGCGAGGCCGATCTCTTCCTCGGCGGCGAGATTCCCGTCGCCTACATGATCTTTGACCTGCTCCAGCTCGACGGCAGATCGCTCCTGAAAAAACCTCTTACCGAACGCCGCAGCCTGCTCCAGAGACTCCCGCTCACCGACGGCATCCTCGCCGCCGAGGTCCACACCGCGCGCTCCGCCGGGGAGATCGAGGAGACCTTCCGCGCCGCTCGCGCCCGCGGTAATGAAGGCCTCATGGCCAAGGACCCCACGAGCATCTACTCCCCGGGTCGGCGCGGCCTCTCCTGGCTGAAGCTCAAAAAGGAATTTGCCACCCTCGACGTCATCGTCGTCGCCGTCGAGTACGGCCACGGGCGGCGCAGCAATGTCCTGAGCGACTACACCTTTGCCGTGCGCGACGAGGCCTCCGGCCAGCTCCTGCCCATCGGCAAAGCCTACTCCGGCCTCACCGATACCGAGATCGAGGAGCTCACCGAGATTTTCCTCACCCAGATGGTCTCACGCACCGGCAACCGCCTGGAGGTCGATCCCCGCATCGTCATCGAGGTCGCCTTCGACGCCATCCAGCCGAGCGACCGCCACGCCAGCGGCCTCGCCCTGCGCTTTCCCCGCATCAAGCGCCTCCGCCCCGACAAAACCGTCGCCGACATCGACACCCTCGCCACCGCCCGCCGGCTGGCCGGGTTGACCGCGTAGATCTGATCAAGTCTCCGAAAGATACTCCCGCATCTCGTAAAGCTGCGGATCGCGGGACGGCAGGCCCCGCCGGATGCGGGCGAGTGTTTTTTCCACTCCCATCGCCCCCTCCTCGCCCCCGGCGAAATCCTCCAGGTTGTCCCCGTACTCCTGCTCCAGCTTCTCCGGGTCCTCGCCGCGCTCCAGCCGCATGATCATTTCCCGCATGCCCTCGGGCACCTTCTGCCCGGTCGCCTCGGCCATCTGCCGCATCATGCGCCCGAGCTGGCGCGGATCGGGATTGTCGGGGTTGAGCGTCGACATCTCGCGCTCCATCCGGGCCAGCACCTGCTCCATCCCGGCATCCATCATCTCGGGGCCGGGTTCAGTCGACTGGTCCTTGGCCTTTCCCGTCACCGCAAACTGCGAAACCATCCGCTCCATGCGCGCCGCCGGATCATCCGGGCAGCGCGGCACCGCCTCCCGCAGGCTCAGGCTGCGGGCGAGGAAGCTGTATATGCGATTCGTATCCGGAGAGTAGAATTCGTATATCGGCATGTTCCGTGGATTTTACCAAATGGTAGGAAATCCCGCGAGATTATCAACGGCGGATGGCTCGGAAGCTGCTTCCCGAGCGGTCCAAGGAGAAATGGCATTGAACTCTTGAGGTTGGACGATAGGCTGCACCGGATATTTGCTTATGAAGATTTTGCGCCTCGCTCCGCTGTGCGCCCTGCTGCTTTCCGTCGGCTCTCTGTTCGCCGCTCAGAGCTATATCATCGTCGACAACCAGACAGGCCGCATCCTCGCCGGAGACAATCGTGACGAAAAACGCCAGGTCGCCAGCCTCACCAAGGTGGCGACAGGCATGGTCGTGCTCGATTGGGCCCAGTTGACCAAAGCCGACCTCACCCAGATGGCCACCGTCTCGGCCCGGGCGCTTTCCTCCGGCGGCATCAATCCCGTGGGCCTCCAGGAAGGCGACCAGCTCAGCCTGCGCGACCTCCTGTACTGTGCCCTCATGGCCTCCGACAACGTCGCCGCCACCGTGCTGGCCGAGCATGTCGGCTCCCGCCTCCCCAACACCCAGGGGCTGCCGCCGATCGACAACTTTGTCTCGCACATGAACGCCCTCGCCCGCACGCTGGGCATGAACCACACCCGCTTCCTCAACCCCAGCGGGCTGGACAGCAACCCCGAGTCGCTCCCCTTCTCGACCGCCGCCGACATGGCCCGCCTCACCCGCTACGCCTACAGCGAAGCCGACTTCCCCTTCTTCGTCTCGCAGCAGAGCCGCGTCGTCCACGTCTTCCGCGCCGGCGTCGACAACCCCTTCGAACTCCGCAACACCAACGAGCTCCTCGGCCAGGAGAACATCGACGGTGTGAAAACCGGTCGCACCTCCAAGGCCGGGGAATGCCTCATCCTCTCCTCCGAACGCCGCCCCGAGGTGCAGCGCGAAGGAAACACCGTTCAAGTCACCCCCCGCCGAATCATCGTCGTGCTTCTGGGCTCCACCAATCGCTTCGGAGAAGGATTGGCCCTGATCAAGCAAGGCTGGGCCGCCTACGACCAGTGGGCCGCGCAAGGCCGCAAGATCAAAAGCTCCCAGACACTTTAGACAATATGCCGAAAACAAGAATAGGTGTTCTGACCAGTGGCGGGGATTGCCCCGGTCTTAATGCAGTAATCCGGGGCGTCTGCAGGGCAGCGGACAAGCTGGATTGGGAAGTAATTGGATTCCGCGACGGATACGAGGGGCTCCTCCCTCCCGGCGACTATTTCACGCTGGACCGTCGCAATACCTCGGGAATCATGCACCTCGGTGGCACGATCCTCGGAACGACCAACCGCGGCCATTTCGTCGCCAAGGTCGGAGCCGGTGACAAGGCCGCCATCCCGCAGGAAATCATCGACCAGGCCAAGCAGACCTTTCACAACCTCGGCCTCACCGCCCTCGTCTGCATCGGCGGCGACGGCTCGCTCTCGACTGCGCTCCAGCTTTTCGAGAACGACATCCCGGTCATCGGCGTCCCCAAGACGATCGACAACGACCTGGAGGCCACGGCGATGACCTTTGGCTTCGACTCCGCGGTGGCCTGCGTGGCCGACGCGCTCGACCGCCTGCACACCACGGCCACCAGCCACAAGCGCGTCATGGTCCTGGAAGTCATGGGCCGCAACGCGGGCTGGATCGCCCTCCACGGCGGCCTCGCCGGTGGTGCCGATGTCATCCTCATTCCCGAGATTCCCTTCTCCGTTGAGAAAGTGGCGGAGGAAGTCCTGCGCCGCGAAAAGGAAGGTGCCAAGAGCACGATGATCGTCGTGGCCGAAGGCGCGGCTCCGGATGGCAAGCCCCTCCGTCATGCCGTGGCCAGCGGGGAACACCGCCTCGGCGGCGTCGGCGACATCGTCGGCAAGGAAATCGCAGACCGCACCGACAAGGAAGTGCGCACCTGCATCCTGGGCCACCTCCAGCGCGGCGGCGCTCCCACCACCCTCGACCGCATCCTCGGCACCCGCTTCGGCGTGAAGGCCGTGCAGCTCATCGAGGAGAAGAAGTTTGGCACCATGGTGAGCTACCAGAATTACCTCACCCTCGACGTGCCGATCTCGCATGCCGTGCACAAGCTGCGCCGCGTGACCGAAGACAGCCAGCTCGTCTCGGCCGCTCGCGCCGTGGGCATTTCCTTCGGTGACTAGCACCATGGCTGTTGACGAACTTCGCGCGGCCATCCGCGACATTCAGGATTTCCCGCAACCGGGCATCGTCTTCAAGGACATCACTCCGATCCTTGCCGACGGCCGCCTCCTGCGCCTTGCCATCGACCGCTTCGTGGCCGACTGCGAGGGACAGGGAATCGAGAAGATCGCCGGCATCGACGCACGCGGATTCCTCTTCGGTGCCACCGTCGCAGACCGGCTCGGCCTCGGCTTCGTCCCCATTCGCAAGAAGGGAAAGCTGCCCTGGAAGACCGCCAGTCTGTCCTATAAACTCGAGTACGCGGAAGCCGCCATCGAAGTTCATCTCGATGCCTTTCGCCCGGGCGAACGTGTCGCCCTCATCGACGATCTCCTGGCCACAGGAGGCACCGCCGCAGCCGCGGCGAAGCTCGTCGAGCAGGCCGGCGGCAACGTCGTCCAAGCCCAGTTCCTCATCGAGCTGGGATTCCTGAAAGGCCGCGAAGTCCTTGCCCCTCACACGGTCAAGTCCCTCGTGGTTTTCTAAAACACACACTCCCGCACAATCACACAAAGCAGGAAGGCATCCACTCCGGTGGATGCCTTTTCTGTTTATCGGAGCATTCGCCTAGCCGCCATTCGCATCGAGGCGGGTGATGAGCTTTGAGAGCCGGTGGAGCGTCCATACCGCGATCCGGAAATCCTCATGGGCCGCTGTCGCATCGAGCGTCTCCAGAGCCTCGGTATGTCCATTGGAGACCTGATTAAGGAACTCTCCCTTCCACTTCGACCGCTCCTCCACTTGCGCGAGCTTCGCCGCGTCCCGCGATGAGGCGGCATCGACCACGTCCTTCAGCAACTCGGCCAGCGTCTCGTCGAGCTTTCCCGCCGCGTCGGGTTTCAACCCCCGGCAAAAATGACGCACCGCCTCCTCCGTGTGACGGATCAGGCTCAGCTCAGCCCGCAGTCCGTGCAGCAATGCTGCCTGCTTTTCATTCAACACCGAGCGGGCGCTCAACTGAACGGCGAAAGTTTCAATCGCCAGCGAAAGGGTCTGAAACGCCGGGTCCGGATTCTCCCCATCACTCTCCTCGATCGGCTTCACCGGGATGTGGCTGAGCAGCCGGATCAACTCCTTGCTCATGAGGTCGAGCGCCGTCGATGGATCGTTCAGCGCCTGGGGCAGGATGTACATCGGTCGCGACGGATCGTCTGCCGCAGATTTATCCGGCCAGATTTTTTCCAATAGCCCGCGCCAGACGCCCATGAATGGGGTCATCACCGCGGCAGGCACCAGGTTGGAGAGCAGGAACACCACCGCCAGTTGCACGTCGATCGACCGATGGAGCGACCGCACCAGCGCCCCCACCAGAGGCACTCCGCACTGCTCGATCAGGAAGAGTCCAAACATCAGCACGCCGCTGACCACGCAGAATAGATCCTCCAACCGTACGAGGCGGAGCAAGGGGCGGTTCAAGCCAGCCGCCAGAAAAAGTCTCAGCCCGATGGCTCCGAGATTCGTGCCAAAAATAAGCAGCATGGCCGGCTCCAGGTCGATCAACCCACTGGCCGCAAAGGTGATGACCAGCATCACCGCGCCGCTGTTCGACTGCAGGACGGCGGCGGCGACAATACCCGCCAAAAAGGCCATGACGGGATTGGACACCGCGTGCTCCAGGGCGCCGCGAAAGACATCCGCCTCCTTCAGCGGAGCCGCGCCCGCGCTCATCTGCTCCAACCCGTACAGGATGAGTCCCAGCCCGAGCAGCGCCCCCGCCACTGTCTGCGGCAGCCTCTTCCGCAGCATGCCCATCGCGATGCCGGCCGCTCCGACCACCAGGCCGACGATGGCGCTGATATTCAGCGTCGCGACAAAGGCCAGCGCCGTCAGCCCGACATTGCACCAGATGATGATCAACCCCGCGGCGACTGACGAGATCAGCCCGCTGCCGACCATGCTCACCAGGATGAACGTCACCGCCGTGGCGCTCTGCATGAGCGCTCCCGCCGCGAGGCCCACCCCCACCCGCGCCAGGGGCGAGTGGATGGACGACCTCATGACGTCCCGGAAGCTGGAGCTGCACAGCAGCCGCAGATTGTCCCCCACCAGCCGCAGGCCGAGGAAAAACAACCCCAGGCCCAGAATCAGCGAAGTGACGGGGGACATGCTTCCCTCCTACCGTCGTTTCGCTGGGTGCCGGGCCGTCATGATCATGCGAATGCCCCTGCTCAGCCCGCCGCCTCGTCACCGAGACGTTTGCCGGGTTGCAGGTAATTCACCGCGTAATCCCGCACCGCATCCTCCAGCGTGGTCGTCGGCGCGGAGAACCCCGCCTCGCGCACCTTCGAGATGTCGGCGCAGGTGTAGTATTGATACTGGTGCCGGATGCTCTCGGGCATCTCGATGAACTCGATCTGCGGCGGGAGGCCGAGGGCGGCAAAGAGCGAGCTGGCGAGGTCCACCCAGGTGCGGGCGACACCCGCTCCCACGTTGAACAACCCTCCGGCATCCTCGTTTTCCGCGAGGTGCAGGGTCATGGCCACGGCATCCTTCACGTAGACGAAATCGCGCATCTGGCAGCCGTCTGCGTACTCCGGCTTGTAGCTCTTGAAGAGGCGGATCTTGCCGGTTGAGACGATCTGCTCGTAGGCCTTGCACACGAGGCTGCGCATGTCGCCCTTGTGGTACTCATTCGGGCCAAAGACGTTGAAGTACTTGATGCCGACGATCTCGGAGAGGATCTCCTCGCGCTGCGCCCAGAGGTCAAAGAGATGCTTCGAGTACCCGTAGAGATTGAGCGGGCGGAAGGGCCGCAGGTTCTCCGTGCGATCATCCATCCCGGCCGATCCATCACCATACGTCGCGGCGGACGAGGCGTAGACAAACCTCGTGCCCGAGGCCAGCGCCCAACGGCACAGCGCCTTGGTGTAGCCAAAGTTGTTGTCCATCACGTAGGCGGAGTCGGTCACCGTCGTCGACGAGCACGCGCCCAGGTGGAAGCAGGCGGAGAATTTGCCAAAGGAGTCCGGATCTTTCGTGATGCCGTCGAGGAAGCGATCCGCCGGGACATAATCCTCAAAGGCGAGCGGCGCGAGGTTGCGCCATTTCTCATCCTCGCCGAGGAAATCCGTCACGACGATCTGCTCGATGCCGCGTTGATTGAGCGCATGGACAATCGCGCTGCCGATGAATCCCCCGGCGCCGGTTACGAGCACGCGCGCCTTGGGATGCAGGAGAGAAAGCTCCTTCTTCTTTTGTTTCTGAGACTTCAGGGTCGAGGTCATTTGGTCTGCCACCCGAGATCCTGGAAGGTCTCGGTGTAAATACTGGTCTTTTCGGGGAAGAGTTCCTTCGCCGCCGCGAGGTTCTCCGAAGCCTTGCGGGAATCCTTGCTGGTGATGGCGAGCGCGGCCTGGGTGAAGTACCACGCCGGCTCCTGGCCGGGGTATTTCATGCGGGAGGCCAGCTTTTCCGCCTCGGCCTTCTGGCCGGTCTGCAACAGGCAGAGCGCCACCTTGAACTGGAGCAGTTCGTTGTCCGGAGCGCCGCGCAGCATGCGTTCAAAGTGATCGAGCGCCTGCGGGTACTGCTTTTGCAGGAAAAGCACCTCGCCCACGTTGAACTGCGCGGGGAAGAACGTGTAGTCGATGTCCAGCGCCTTGTCGAAGGCCGCCTTCGCATTCGCGTACTCCTTCTTCTTGGTATAGACCGCTCCGAGCAGATTTTGCAGGAAGGCCGAGTCGGGCTGGGTCTTCTCGACCTGCTTGAGCTTTTCGAGCGCCTGGTCGTATTTGCCCGCCTGAAACTCGGAGATGGCGGTATCGACAAGCTGCTGGGGGGAGGGATCTTCGGCAATCGCAGAGCCAAGGGACAACACGCAGGCCAGCGTCGCGATGCATGCGATGGGTGGGAGATTTTTCAAGACAGCGCAAAGTTGAACCCATCGCAGCCCGCCCGGCAACAGCAAATCACTCTTGTCCCCGGCTTCTCGCACAGATAGCTTCCCGCGCTGGAATGCATCCGGGATCACTCGCGCTTCTCCTACATGCGCACCTGCCGTTTGTGAGACATCCCGAACACGAGGAGTTTCACGAAGAGGACTGGCTCTTTGAGGCCGTCGTCGAGACCTATGTCCCTCTCCTGAAGGTTTTTAGGAAACTCGTGGCCGACAAGATCCCCTTCCGGCTCACGCTGACCATGACGCCGACCGTGTGCGCAATGTTGCGAGACCCGCTGCTCCAGGACCGGACGGAACGCTACATCGCCCGGGGCGTGGAGCTGTCGCGCCTGGAGATCGAGCGCACCGCCGCCGAGGGTCAGCTCAATGAACTGGCGAGGTTTTACCATGCGCGTTTCCTCGAGGTGCAGAGCTTTTACCTGCGCGACATCGGGCGCGATATCGTGGCCGCCTTTGCGGAATTGCAGCGCGACGGCGTGATCGAGATCATCACCTGCGCCGCCACCCATGGGTTCCTCCCTCTCATGGAGAGCTACCCGGAGGCCATGAGGGCGCAGATTTTCATCGGGCGCGATTACCACCGGGAGTGCTTCGGCGTCGATCCCGTGGGCATCTGGCTGCCCGAGTGCGGCTACATCCCGGGCATCGATCAGGTCCTCAAGGAGGCCAACATCCGCTGGTTCGTCGTCGATGCCCACGGCCTCATGTACGGCGAACCCCGCCCGCGCTTTGCCATTTTCTCGCCCTACTACACGGTGGCGGGGCCGGCCGTGTTTGCCCGCGACCGGGAATCCAGCCGCCAGGTCTGGAGCTCACGCGAGGGCTACCCCGGCGACCCGGCCTACCGGGATTTTTACCGCGACATCGGCAAGGATCTCCCCGAGGAGTACCTGCACCGCGTCTACCCGGAGGTGGGCCACCGGCGCTTCACCGGCATCAAGTACCACCGCATCACCGGCAGCGAGCACAAGGACCTCTACCGGCGCGACTGGGCCATGGGCGCGGCGGATTCCCACGCCGGGCACTTCGTCCAGAGCCGGGTCGACCAGATGAATCACCTCCGGTCCATCCTCCCGGTCGATCCCATCATCCTGAGCCCCTTCGATGCCGAGCTCTTCGGCCATTGGTGGTATGAGGGGCCGGAGTTCCTCGATCTCGTCCTGCGCAAGGCCGTCTACGACCAGCAGGCCTTCACCCTCGCCACCCCGAGCCAGTATCTGGCCGATCATCCCACGCTCCAGATCGTCGCCCCCTCGCCTTCAAGCTGGGGCAACAAGGGGTACTGGGAGGTCTGGCTCGACCAGGTGAACTCCTGGATCTACCCGCACCTCCACGCCGCCGCCCGCCGCATGACGGAGAGCGCCCGCAAGTACGCCCGGACGAAATCCAAGGTCCGCGAGCGCATCCTCGCCCAGATGGCCCGGGAGCTCCTCCTCGCGCAATCCAGCGATTGGGCGTTCCTGATGAAAACCGGAACCGCCCGCGAGTACGCCGAGAAACGAACCAAGGATCACATCCTGCGATTCACCCGGCTCTACGAGACCCTCGGCGAAAAAGCTCCCGATCAATCCCTGCTGGCGGCCTGCGAATCCCGGGATAATATTTTCCCCAATATCAACTGGCGCTACTACGCTTGAAGCATCTCCTTCTCCCGGCCCTCGTCGCTCTCGGCCTCGCCGCCGCGCAGGCCGACGACCAAAAATTCACCTTCGCCCTGCCCGAGCATGAAGGGTTGATCAGCCTTGGCGTCTTTGATGCCAAGGGCAATCTCGTCCGCCAGCTCGCCTCCGAGGCCAGGGAGCAGGACTTCACCATCGGCCTCAACGGCCTCATCGCCTCCTGGGATGGCAAGGACGACGCCGGAAACCCGCAGCCCGCCGGGAAGTACTTCATCCGGGGCTACGTCGTCACCGACAAGGTGAAATCGGAGGGCATCGCCTACCATTTCAACGACTGGGTGACAGACGACACCTCGCCGCGCATCGCCCGCATCAGCGACTTTGCCCAGACCCCGGACAGCTTCGCCCTCCTGGGAAATCTGGCCGATGAGCAGCCCTTTGCCGCCCGGTATGCCCGCGAGGGCGGCCTTCTCTGGCAGACTCTCCTCGACCCGCAGGCCGACGGACCGGAGAGCATTTTCCAGCCCGAGCGCATCCTGCGCCCTTCCGGGATCTTTGCCTCCTCCCGCATCGCTGCCACCGCCTCGACCGTCATCGTCGCCCGCGAGGGTGTCCTGAGTGCATTTCCGCTCCCGGGCGAATCCCGGACCATCTCCGCAGCGCCCGCCGCCCTCGCGATTGAGGACGACGCCCTCCTTTCCGCCGAGGGCAAATCTCTCGTCCGCCGCTCCCTGCCCGCCCTCGAGTCCGTCGCCGCCAGCGAGGCTCCGGAGGAGTTTCAGTCCCTCGCCGTCAGCCCGAAGCACCAGCTCCTCGGCGGCACGTCGAAGCAGCTCGGCGTGTGGAAACTCGAGAACGAACGCTGGCAGAAACTCGACGTCCCCTTCCGCGTCACCAGCGTCTCCTTCGGCAAGGACAGCACCATCTGGCTGACCGGGCAGGAGATTGACTCGGGCCGGGAGGCCGTCGGCCAGTTCGCCCTGGACGGGACATTCCTGAGGAAATACTACGATGGCTTCGCCGTGCGCCGCATCCAGGCCTCCGCCGACAGTGAGGAAATCGCCATCCTCGAGGCCGGCGACACAGGCGTCACCCGGTTCCGGGTTCTCCGGCAGGAGAAGAAGGCGGAAAACGGCGAGGTCGCGTGGAAGATCCTCCTCGAGAAATCCATCACGCCCTGCGCGGGATTTGGCATCGTCGATGGCCGACTCGTCGCCAACGCAGGCAGCACTCCGCAGCAGGATACCGTGGAAACGCGCGTCTCACCTGCCGGTCTTTCCCCCGTCGGTCGCCGGGTCAACGTCAAAGCCATAAGCCACCACGGAGCCATCTGGCTTGAAATCAACAACCTGCGCACCCTCCGGGTGGGCGATTTCTCCGCCGCCGCCCCCCGCCTCGTCGCCCGCAAGGTCGCAGACTCCAGCCAGCTCCAGCTTTTCGCAGGCGATGGCTCCGTGGTTGCCGAGTTTCTCGTCAGCGGATTGGATCAAATTGAGCCTTTTGATGCCGGGGAAATTGATCTTCCCTGAAAGAAGATGCAGATTTGCGCCGCTTAACACCATGACCAGCCTCCGACGTATCCTTTCCCTGTGCCTCGCCGCCGCCTTCCTGGCCTGCGGATCGGTGCACGCCGTCGAGGAGATCAAGGTGCCCTTCAACTTCACCTGGGGCGAATCCTCCCAGCGTCTCGAGGACAGCATGAAGCGCGTCCAGGCCACCGTGGTCGAGCGCAAGCAGGTGCAGGGCCGCCTCTGCCTCGTCGTCGAGGGCATCCCGCAGAAGCTCCTCCAGCGCGCCCTGTTTTACTTCGATAACGACTCGCTCAACGAGATCGAGCTGCACTACGGCGACCCCAACTGGGACTCGACCCAGTACGGCAACTTCTTCGACCAGACCCGGCGCAACATCGAGGGCAAGTACGGCATCGGCCGCGTCGTCGCCCGCCAGAAGACCCGCGAATCCGACGTCCTCCAGACTCTCATCGGCTACCAGTGGACGCAGAATGCCACCTCGCTCTCGCTCTACTACTACACCGCCGAGCGCGACGCGAACAGCTATCGCCTCCTCAGCCTCCACTACCGGGGCTACTAACGGCAGGCTTAAAGGATCGTATTGACGAAGGTCTCGCGGTCAAAGGCCGCGAAGTCCTCGGGCTTTTCCCCGGTGCCAATAAATCGCGTCGGGATGCCGAGCTCGTGCTGGATCGCAACGGCGGCACCGCCTTTTCCGCTGCCGTCGAGCTTGGTCAGGATGATGCCCGTCAGGCCGACGGCTTCATGAAATTCCTTCGCCTGCACGATGGCGTTTGAGCCCGTGGTGGCGTCGACCACGAGCAGACACTCGCGAGGGGCGGTGGGATCATGTTTCCCGATGGTGCGCTTCACCTTGGAGAGTTCCTGCATGAGGTTGCTCTTGGTGTGCAGGCGACCGGCGGTGTCGCAGATCAGGTAGGGGATTTTGCGCCGATGGGCGCTGTTCCAGGCGTCGAAGCAAAGCGCAGCAGAGTCTCCGCCGTACTGGCCCTTGAGCACCTCGATGTCGAGCCGCTTGCCCCAGGCTTCGAGCTGCTCGATGGCGGCAGCGCGAAACGTATCCGCCGCGACGAGGAGGCAACCGAACCCGCCAGAGGTGAACCAGCGTGCGAGCTTGGCCGACGAGGTGGTCTTGCCCGTGCCATTGACTCCCACCACCAGCACCACGCTCGGGCGATCCGGCAGGGGCATCGGCGGAGGACCGGCGGGAGGCAGCACCTTGAGGATTTCCTCGCGGCACACCTCCGCCGCCGTCTGGGCATTCACGTCGAGGCCGCGCTTGCGCACCGCCTCGAGGAGGTGCGTCGTCATGGAGACGCCGAGGTCTGCGCGCAGGAGCGCTTCTTCCAGGGCATCCCAGTCCGCCGGCCCGGCGCTGTACTGGGCGACAAACTTCTGAAGGAACTTCAGCGGCATCAGTTCGCGGCTGTACGGGCGGGACGAGCGAGGCTGGATCGCACCTGGTCGAGCACGCCATTGACGAAGCGGCCCGATTCCTCGGTGCTGTATTTTTTCGCGATCTCGATGCCTTCGTTGATCGACACCACGGGCGGCGTATCCGGGCAGTGCAGCATCTCGTAGATGGCCACGCGCAGGATGTTGCGATCGACGGCGGAGATGCGGTTCAGCTCGTAGTTCTGCGCGCTCTTGCGGATGGTTTCGTCGATGCCCTCCTGCTCTTTCATCGTCCCGGCCACCAGCTCACCGGTGAATCGGCGCGCCGCCGGACTCAGCCCGCGAAATTTGTAGAAGCTTTCCAGGTCGCACTCTCCGTTGACTTCGCGGAGATAGAGATATTGCACAGCCGCTTCGCGGCCTTCACGTCGGACACCCATGGGAATGAAAAATTAAAGTTTGGAGACGATTTCGCGGACCGTGCGGGCCGAGGAGACGGCGGCACGGGCGGCCTCGATGCCGCGATTGAGTTCGAGTTCCAGGCAACGCTGGCGGGCCTGTTCTTCGTTCTGGAGGAGGAGCACCTCGTTGATCACGGGTACGGAATAGTCGAGGGAGATTCTCTGGAGGGAATCCGTCACCGCACGACCGATCAGGTCGGCATGGGCCGTGGCACCCTGAAGCACCACCCCGAGAGCCAGGATGGCGTTGTACTTCTTCTTTTCCGCCACCAGCTTGACCAGCAGGGGAATCTCAAACGCACCCGGCGCCCACACCAGCGTGGCGGTACAGCCGGGTTCGAGTTCATTAAGCTCCTGGTGGGCGTGCGTCACCAGCCCCTGCACGTACTCCTGATTGTACTGGCTGGCGACCAGGGCAAAGGAAAACGTGGCTTTCCCCACCATGCGGGGGCGAATCGGTTGAGCGGATGACATGTGTGCTAAATGGTTTGTGAAAAGTGCGGCGGCCTCAAGCGGATTATCACCCCGTTACAGGAGGTGGCCCAGCTTGATCTTCTTGGTCGCCAGGTACTTTTCGTTGTGCGGATTGGCCACGGATCGAATCGGCACCTGCTGGACGATCTCAAGGCCGTACCCATCCAACCCCACCACCTTGCGAGGGTTGTTGGTGAGAAGACGGATTTTTTTTACCCCGAGATCCACGAGGATCTGGGCGCCGAGGCCGTAATCGCGCAGGTCGGCCGGGAATCCGAGCTTCTCATTCGCCTCGACGGTGTCGAGTCCCTGCTCCTGGAGCTTGTAGGCGTGAATCTTCGGCCCGAGGCCGATGCCTCGCCCTTCCTGGCGCATGTACACGAGCACCCCGGACCCCGCATCCTCGATCTGCTGCAGGGCCGTGTGCAACTGCGTGCCGCAATCGCACCGCTGGGAGCCAAAGACGTCGCCCGTCAGGCACTCGCTATGCACCCGGACAAGCGTCGGCTCCTCGGCGGAAATCTGCCCTTTGACCAGGGCGAGGTGGTGGCCGTTGTCCACCTTGGACCGATAAAGATAGAGGTCGAAATCGCCGAAGTCCGTCGGCATGAAAACCGTCTGCTCGCGCTCGACCAGCTTCTCCTGCTTGCGGCGGTAGGCGATCAGGTCCTCGATGGAGCAGATCAGCAGCTTGTGCTCCTCCTTGAATTTCAGGAGATCCGGCAGGCGCGCCATGCTGCCGTCTTCATTCATGATCTCGCAGATCACGCCCGAGGGATCGAGACCCGCCAGACGGGCGAGGTCGACCGCCGCCTCCGTATGCCCGGCACGCTGGAGCACGCCTCCCGGGCGGGCCTGCAGCGGGAAAATGTGACCGGGCTGCACGAGGTCATTAGGCACGCTCTCGTCGCTCGCCAGCAGGCGGGCGGTGTGAGCGCGGTCCTGGGCGCTGATACCGGTCGTCACGCCTTTGGCGGCATCGACCGACACGGTGAAATCCGTCTTATAAAGCTCGCGATTGTGGGCGACCATGCGCTGGAGGCCGAGCTTCTTGGCCCGCTCCTCGGTGATCGGGGCGCAAACCAGCCCGCGGGCGAAGCGCACCATGAAATTGATCGCCTCGGGCGTCGCATGAGACGCGGCGATGACGAGGTCGCCCTCGTTTTCCCGATCGGCATCGTCGGTCACGATGACCATTCCGCCCTTTTGGATTTCGGCGATGGCGTCGGGGATGGAGTCAAAAGTCACTTTGCTCATGGAAGACTCTCTATTCTGTACCCTGGAGCGGGTTAAGTAAAGATGTGGCCGCAGATCGGTGAGCGCCGGGGGTCGATATGGTGCGGCGGCTGCGACGAGGCTGTATGGATACATACTGCCCAAGCGACCGCCGCGCCATATCGGCCCTCGCCGCCGCCGAGCAACGGCCACAGATTGACTTCATCCGCTCTGTGGCGAAACTCGAAAGCTCGAATATCCAAAAGGCATGCGGGGCGAAGGATCGAGTGATCCCTTCGCCCCGCTGGCTGCCTAACCAAATTGTTAAATTTTTCCGTTACTGGCAGGCCTCGCAGATCTCGCCATTTCGCATGGCTTCGATCGAGCAGACCATTTTTTCCTCGGCGGTGTATTCCTTGCGGCCCGCCACTCCGGTCACATCCTTCTTCACCTGCAACGTCGCTTTCTCGATATTGGATGCCTGGAGTGTACGCAAGTAATACGTGGTTTTCAATCCCACATGCCACGCCCTGCGGTACATGTGGCTCAGGGTCTTCATGTCCGGCGCGGCCAGGAACAGGTTCACCGACTGGGATTGGTCGATCCACTTCTGGCGACGAGCCGCCGCGTCGATGATGTAGTTGAAGCCCACCGAAAAGACCGTGAGGTGCTTCTGCTTGAGATGCTCGGGGATACCGGCAATGTCCTTCAGCTCACCGTCGAAGTACTTGAGCTGATCGACCATGTCCTCACTCCACAACCCTTCGCGCTTGAGGTCAAGAACGAGCTCGCGGTTCAGCACCGAGAAGTCGCCCGAGAGGTTCGATTTTGCGTAGAGGTTCTTGTAGTTGGGCTCGATGCACGGCGTGGTGCCGGTGATGTTCGAGATCGTCGCCGTCGGGGCGATGGCGATGACATTTGAGTTGCGCATGCCCTGTTTGGCGATTTTCTCGCGGACGGGCTTCCAGTCGAGACGACCGCCGCGCGGTACGTCGATCTTCACCCCGCGCTCCTGCTCGAGGAGTTCGATGGTGTCCTGCGGCAACAGACCGCGATCCCACTTCGATCCGCGATAGCTGGAGTACGTGCCACGCTCGGCGGCGAGGTCGCTCGACGCGCTGTAGGCGTAGTACGCGATGGCCTCCATGAACTCGTCGTTGAACTCGACGGCTTCATTGCTGGCAAAGCTGACGTTGCGCTTGAAGAGCGCGTTCTGCAGTCCCATCACGCCCAGGCCGATCGGGCGGTGGCGCATGTTGGAGCGCTTCGCGGCCTCGGTCGGGTAGAAGTTGATGTCGATCACGTTGTCGAGAGCCCGCACCGCGACCGTGATGGTCTCGCGCAGCATCTCGAGGTCGAGCTCGCCGTTGTCCTTGATGTGGGTATCGAGAATGACGGAGCCCAGGTTGCAGACGGCGGTCTCCTCTTCGCTCGTGTTGAGCGTGATCTCGGTGCAGAGATTCGACGAGTGGATGACGCCGACATGATCCTGCGGCGAGCGCACGTTGCACGGGTCCTTGAAGGTGATCCAGGGATGCCCGGTCTCGAAGAGCGCCTTGAGCATGTCCTTCCACAGATCAATCGCAGGAACCTCGCGCCCGAAGATTTTGCCTTCCTTCGCAAGCTGCTCGTAGTGCGCGTAGCGCTCCTCAAACTTCTGGCCATAGCTCTCGTGGAGATCCGGCACCTCGTTGGCGCGGAAGAGCGTCCAGTTCTCGCGGGACTCCATGCGCTTCATGAACAGGTCGGGCACCCAGTTGGCCGTATTCAGGTCATGCGTACGGCGACGCTCGTCACCCGTGTTGATGCGGAGCTGGAGGAAGTCGTGAATGTCGTTGTGCCACGACTCCAGGTACGCGCAGCCGGAACCGCGGCGCTTGCCGCCCTGGTTCACCGCCACGAGCTGGTCGTTGTGCAGCTTGAGGAACGGGATCACGCCCTGGCTCTCGCCGTTCGTGCCCTTGATGTAGCCGCCGGTGCCTCGCACCGATGTCCAGGAACCACCGAGGCCGCCCGCCCACTTGGAGAGGAAAGCATTCTCGGCGATGCCGCGGATCATGATGCTCTCGATGTTGTCGTCGACCTTGTACAGGTAGCAACTGGAGAGCTGGCTGTGCGGCGTGCCGGAGTTGAAAAGCGTCGGCGTGCTGGAGCAGAAACGACGGGACTTGTACAGGTTGTACAGGCGCACCACCCAGTCCTCGCGGTCCTTCTCCTCCTGGATGAAGAGACCCATCGCCACGCGCATCCAGAAGAACTGCGGCGTCTCAAGGCGCCGGGCCGGCTTGCGCGTCTTGTCGACGATCAGATAACGGTCGTACAGGGTCTGGATGCCGAGATACTCAAAGTCGAGGTCGGCGGAGGGATCGAGCGCGTCGGCCAGCTTGTCGAGGTTGTACTGGAGGAGCTTCGGACTCAGGCGCTCGATGGTCACGCCATGGCGCAGGTAGCTCTTGAAGGCCTTGCGGTGAGCTTCCTTCAGCCCCTCCATGCCGTCGCGGGTGATGCTCCAGTCGAGCACCTCCTCGTAGATGTAGGAGAGGAGGATGCGACCGGCGAATTTCGTAAAGTCGGCGTCCTTCTCGATGAGCGACTTGGCATTGAGAATGATCGTGCTGCGCAGTCCCTCCTCCGTGATCTCCGTGCCGATGGAACGGCGGAGTTCGCGCTCGATGCGGGCCTCGTCGTAGTCGAGGGTGAGGCCGATCATGGCAAACTGGATGCGGCGCTTGAGTTCGCTGCCGTCCCAGAAGACATTCTGCCCGTCCTTCTTTTTAACGACGATGAGGGATTCCTGCTGGGCTTCGTCGCCCGGGGTCTGGACCTCGTCCTCGCGGAGCTTGCTGCGATGGGCGCGGTAAAGGATATAGCTCTCGGCCACCTTGTAGTAGCCCTGGCGCATCAGCTCCTCCTGGACCATATCCTGTACATCCTCGATATGGATGAACGCCTGGTCGCCACGGCGGATGCGATTCGTGATCCCGCGGGCCACCCTGCCCGCAGCCTCGGCGTCTTCCTTGGCCGAGAGAAACGCCTTGCGGCAGGCGATTTCGATCTTCGCTTCATTCCACGGAACGACTGCGCCATTGCGGCGGATCAGGCGCACGGAAATCGGCTCGGCGTCCTCATCGCCCTGCCGGTCGGAGGGTCGGGCGGCCGAGCGCTTAAAGACAAGGCTCTTGGCCACGTCGTGAGCGTCGTTCTCGATGAGCGCTTTCTCGATGAGCAGCGAAAGATCGTACTCGGAGAGGCGGAGGGCATGGCCCTCGCGGATGTGGTCGAGCAGACGGGTCGAGACGGAATGCGCCACGTTGGCCACGAACGCGCGGTTCTGCTCGTTGAAAATATCCTTCTCCTCACGGGAGATGAGCAGGTCCGTGAGGGCGGAGCCGATCTCATCGGCGACGTCGGCGAGATTGAAGAGCTTTTCCTCCCCGGAATGACGCGTCACCGTGATCTCCGGCAGGGCCTCGCTAAAGAGCGAGTCGCCGAGCACAGTGCGCCAGGCAAAGCCGGGCTTCTGGTCGGTGGGGGTGGAGGCGAGACGTTTGAGAATGAGGTCTTCTTCGAGCGAGATGTGGCGGATCATGGCGCGTGATGAGGCGGTTGTCGGTCGGTGTTGTGGGGAGACGGCGGCTTACAACTCGTCGTCGGAAACGGGCGCAAGGGCGGATTTCTTCTGGTATTCCGTCACCTTGCCTTCGAAGAAGTTGGTCTCCTTCTTCAGGTCCATCAACTCGGCCAGCCACGGGAGCGGGTTGTTGATCGGACCATTGAGAGGCTGCAATCCGACGCCTTCCAGGCGGCGGTCGCCGATGTAGTCGATGTACGTAAGGAATTCCTCCTTCGTCAGACCCACCGCCTGCACGGGCAGGCAATCGGCGATAAATTGTTTCTCCAGGCGCACGGCCTCGGCCATGGTCGCACGGAGGTCGTTGCGGAAGGCCTCCGTCCACACGTCCGGATTCTCGTCCACCAGCTCCATGAACAGCTTGCGCAGGAGCTCGATGTGGTTGGACTCATCGCGCATCGTGTAGCGGAACATCTGGCCGATGCCCGGGAACTTGTTCTGGCGGTAAAGCGCCAGGATCATGCCAAAGAGACCGTAGAACTGGGTGCCCTCCATGCACTGGCCGAAGAGGAACATGTTCTTGGCCAGCGCCTGCTTGTTCTCCGTGACGGTCAGGTCGACGTCGCGGCGGAGCTTGCGGCTGTTGTTGACGACAAAATCGGTCTTCTCCTTGATCGTGTCGATATCCTCAAACATCGACTCGCACTCGTGCGGGTTGATGCCCAGCGAGCTGATCATATAGACGAGGGAATCCGCGTGGATGTTCTCCTCATGAGCGTGGCGGCCCAGGACGAGCTTCAGCTCGGGCGCGGTCACCAGTTCGCGAATGACGTGGAGGATATTGTCTCCCACGATGCCCTCGGCCGCTGAGAAATACCCGATGCCCATCTTGATGATCCACCGCTCGATGTCGGCGATGCCGGTGTCGTCGCGCCACTGCTCGCAGTCCTTCTGCATCTGGATATCTTCCGGCTCCCAGTGGTTGGCCTTCATCGTCTTGTACAGATCGTAGGCCCACTGGTAACGCAGCGGCAGGATGTTGAAGAACATCGTGTCCCGGCCATTGATCACACGCTTGGCTGCGTAGGCGGCTTCCGCCTTATCGCGGTCGAGAACAAATTGACGGTCTCCAAGGGTAATCGTGGTCGTAGGCATTCGGTAGTGCAGTAGGGTGTTGTGGTCCGGGGTCGGGGAAGCGCCGGACACGTCATTTCCAGCGGTAGACCCTGACATCCAGCGGTAACGCGCAACATGCCTTTTGCCTCCCGAGCCGTCAATAAAAAATCCCCTATATGGGGGAGGTAAAATAAAGACACCACAATATATTGTGGTTTGGCGAAATTTTCCCAGCACCCTCCTCTTCACAAGAAATTCACATTTTCACGAAGGATTTTAAGGCTTTGAGAAAAGGCTATTTACGCAATTTTCGGCCCTTCTTCAGGCTTCCGTGGAACACCCAAATGTGAAAAATTCATTGCCATGCGCCACGAATCTCTCGCCTTTTTAAAGGAGCTGCTGACCACCCCTTCCCCCTCAGGTTTTGAAACCAAAGGCCAGCGAGTGTGGGCTGACTACGTAGGCAAGTTCGCCAAAAAGGTGCATAGCGACCCCTACGGCAACGTCTATGCAGGCCTCAATGACTCGGGGAACCCGAAGATCGTGCTGGCGGGACACTCCGACGAGCTCGGCCTCATGGTTTCCTACATCGGCGAGGAGGGCTTCATCTATTTCAAGGGCATCGGCGGCGTCGACCGCGCCATGCTGCGCGGCCGCCCGGTCCTCATTCATGGCCCCAATGGGTCCGTACCCGGAGTGACCGGCCACCTCGCGATTCACATGCAGGAGCCGGATGACCGCAAGAAGGTGCCGGAGTTTCACGAGGTCTTCATCGACATCGGGGCTGGCAGCAAGGCCGAGGCCGAGGAACTCGTCCGCGTGGGCAACCCGATCACCATGGATCACGGCGTCGTCCAGCTCTTCGGCGAGCGCATCGCCGCCCGCGGCTGCGACAACCGCATCGGCACCTGGACCGCCGCCGAGGCCCTGCGCCTGCTGGCCGAAGACGAGAGCAAACTCAACGCCAATGTCATCGCCCTCTCGACCATCCAGGAGGAGAACGGCCTCTACGGCGCGACCATGGCCGGGTATCGCATCCGCCCCGACATCGCCATCGTCATCGACGTGACTCACGCCACCGACATTCCGATCTGCTCCAAGGCAAAACACGGCGACATCAGGCTCGGCAAGGGTCCCGTCATCAGCATCGGCAGCTCCAACCACCCTGTCCTCGTGGAGCGCATGATCGCCGTCGCCAGGAAGGAAAGCATCCCCGTGCAGTACGAGGCAAACCCTCGCTATACCGGCACGGATGCCGATGCCTTCTTCCTCCAGCGGGGCGGCATCCCGTCGATCTCCCTCGGCCTGCCCAACCGCTACATGCACTCCCCCGTGGAGGTCATCGACCTGGAGGATCTGGAGGCCATGGCCCAGCTCGTCGCGAGCTTCTGCGCCGATGTGCAGGCGGGAGAGACGTTCTCGGTGAAGATCTAACGTAGCTCCTGCAAACGGGAGCGGAGCCGGGCATACAGGTCCCGCACCCAGGGACGCTCGTCTTCCGTCTGCATGTGCTCGTCGGGGACGATGAGCAATTCGGTACGGTCCAACTCCGCCCGCGAAACCAGCAGGAAAATCTCCTCCACTCCGGGATCGCCCACGGCCAGGCACCCGATGGACATCGCGCCGCCATGCACCATGATGTCGCTGCCGAGATCCTGCGGCGGCACGCCCTCCTCCGCGCCGCGCACGATGTCCTCGGCATTGGGATAGTTGACCCGCAGGGAAAGGTGAAAGCGGCTGTTCGGGTTCAGCAGCTCGAAACGATAAAACCCCTCCGGCACCTGCCGGTCGCCCTCCCGGAGCTTCGGCCCCGGTCCGCCGCTGGCGGCGAGAACCGGCCAGGAGTGGACAAGTCGATACTTACCGTCTTGCGGCACGAAAAGGTCGATACGGCGCTCGTTCTTGTACGCGATGAAAATCAGCCGCTCGGGAGGATACGCCACCCCCGCCTGTTTGCAGAAGGCCCGCACCCGCGGCTCCACCGTCGGCTCGATGGCGTGCAGTGCGTCGGCCAGCGTGCGCGGCTTCGCCGGCAGGACCGCCGCAGATCGTTGCTGGCGCAGGAGCCACCACGTTCCAAACGCGAGAGCCCCAAGGAACGCAGCGACAACCAGCAGCCTTTTCACAACTGCCCGGTGCGCCGGTAGAAATCCGCCGTCTCCCGCATCGTCTCGACCAGCCCGCGCTTCGCCGACCAGCCCGACCATTGATCAAAGCGACCGCCATCGACCACCCAGCGCGGCGGCCAGATTTCCCGTGCGCGATCCCGCGTAAGGCTCGGCGTCTGTGCTCGCAGCGTCGGCACCGCGTCGACCACGGCGGAGAGCAGGCGTACGGCGGGTTGAGGAACAGGCAATGTCAGGCCGGTCTTGCCCGGCAGCACGGCGGAGGCGATCAGCTGCCAGTCTGTGATCGGCTCGGGAGCAGCCACGTACAGGCTGCGATCCGGCAGCGAATCCGCCGCCAGCGCGAGAAAGATGGCCTCCACCAGATCCTGCACGGCGATGAAGCTGTAGCTCTTCGTATGCCACGCGGGCTTCAGGCGCACCAATCCCGCACCCATCTTGAAAAGCGGCAGCGTCGCCTGGTCGCGCGGGCCGAGAATCATCGGCGGGCGCAAAATCGTGATGGGACGATGCGGAAACCTCTCCCGGATCGCCCGCTCCATCGCGAGCTTGGACTCGCCATACCACGTGATCGGCGCATCGGCGTCGTCCTCGCTCCGGGCGGCGCGGCTTTCCGGCGTCGGGCCTCCTGCGGATTGCGACGACAGGACCACGATCCGGCATGTCTCGGGCAGCGCCTCGATGACGCGCAGCTTCCAGTCGACGTTGGTCTCAAAATACTCCTGCCGGTCGCGGGCAAACAGCACCCCCGCCCCGAGAATGGCATGGTCGGGCGCGGCCTCGCCCCACGTCGCAGGATCAGCCCCGAGCGCGACGACATTTTCCGCCGCAACTCCCTCGCCGCTCAACTGGCTCCGCAGTTTCGCCTCGGAGCGCACCGGAGCAAAAACCCTCCCATAGCCGGGAAGCGCGCGCAAAAGGGCGTTGCGGCCGACAAAGCCGGTGGCTCCCGTCAGCAGGAGGTTCATCCGAGGGATTTCTCAAAAATCCGCCACTTGCGCAACGGAATCCCCCCAAGCATGAGGGAATTCTCTATGATCTCGGTGTTGTTTTCCTCGATCCAGCCGAGTTCGGCGTGGCTATAGCGGGCCTTGGCGCAGGCAAACTGCTCGCGCAGCAGCCAGCCGTGCAGGCCGGTCTTGTCGCGAAAGCGCGGCGAGATACCGTAGACCACCTGGCGGCCCGAGCGAATCGGGCGGGTCTTGAGCAGCCAGAGGAAATGAAGCGGTCTCAGCCAGCGCGGGGTCTTCTTGAGCTGAATGAGGACCTCGTTGATGTTCGGCAGCGACAGGCCGACTCCGGCATTTTCCCCATCGTGCTCGGCGATGAGAATCATCTCCGGGTCCGCGATGGCACGCAGATCGTCGGCGGCAAAAAGCAGGTCGTCCATCGAGATGGGGACAAAGCCCCAGTTGCGCTCAAGCGTGGAATTGTAAACCTCCAGCACGATCTTGAGCTCCTCCTCGAGCTCCTTGAGCCGGATGGGGCGGAGCTTGAGACGCGAGCGGCGCGTGAGGCGGTCGACGATCTTACTCAGGCGCTGCGGCACCTCGAGTTTGGCCAGGGGGAGATGGAAACCGAGCGAGGCACGCACCGAGTCGTAACCGGAATCCCTCACGAGCGCCTCGTAGTAGGCAGGATTCCAGGTCAGGCCGATGAAAGGCGGCACATCGAACCCCTCGACCAGCAGCCCGCACTCGTCGTTGATGCTCGGGTTGTACGGGCCGCGCACGGAATCGCATCCCCGCTCGCGCAGGACGGCGTCGACCTTTTTGAAGAGCTCCTTCGCGGTGGAAAAGTTGTTCTCGCAATCGAAGAATCCGAAGAATCCCGTGCGGTCTTTGTAATACGCGTTGTGCGAACGGTTGATGATCGCCGCGATACGTCCCACCGGCTTCCCATCGCGCCGGGCGATGAAGGGAATGATCTCGCCGTGGCGTTTGCTGAAGGCGGATTTCTCCGAAAGATACTTGGCAACACTGCCGGGGAACGGGGGCACGAAGGCCGGATTTTCTCGATGAAGCAGTTCCGCGACATCCTCAAAAGCCTGCCGCTCCCTGCCCGTGCGACATGGAACGATCTCTATGCTCCCCGACATGAACCTGACGAAACGAGTCTACTTGGTGGCCTGATGGTATCCGTTCTGCCCCTCTGCGGCTCCTTCCGAGCCGTTTTCCGAGGCGTCGAGACGGAAATCGAAGACATTGCGGCGACGGCCGGGTTCCACATAGGCCGGATCGTCGAAGGTGCCAAGCTCCTTGGCCAGCTTCTCAAAGATCTCGAGCACGTGGTCGAGGTCGTCATCCGTATGGGTCGCCATGTAGCTCGTGCGCACGATGGCCTCGCCATAGCGCACCGCCGGATAGATGGCCGGAGTGGCAAAAACGCCTTCCTCAAAAAGGCGCTGCGTAAACATGAACGCCTTGGCCTCGCTGCCGATGAGGATCGGCACGATGGGCGTCTGCGTGGTGCCGATCTTGAAGCCGATGCGCTTGAAGCCCTCGTGCATCTTGTGCGTATTGCGCCAGAGCTGCTCCATGCGCTCGGGCTCCTGCTGCATGATCTCGAGCGCCTTGAGCACTCCGCCGGCAACAGCGGGAGCGAGCGAGGCCGTAAAGATCAGGCACCGGGCGCGATGCTTGAGAAACTCGACCATCTGGCGGTCGCCCGCGATGAAGCCGCCCATGGAACCAAGCGACTTTGAGAAAGTACCCATGACGATGTCGACATCGTCGTTAAGGCCGAAATGATGCACCACGCCGCGGCCCTTCGGACCGAGCACACCAAGCGAGTGGGCCTCGTCGACATACACGCGGGCACCGTAGCTTTTGGCCACCTCGAGCTGGGGCGGCAGGTCGGCGATGTCTCCCGACATGCTGAACACACCGTCCATCACGACGAGCTTGCCCGCCTCGGGGGCCTGACGCTTCAGGCGATTACCCAGGGACGATGCGGAGTTGTGGCGATACGGCACCAGCTTGGCCGGGGCAAACTGACAGCCATCGATGATGCTGGCGTGATTCTCGCGGTCGCACAGAATCACGTCACCATCCTCGGTCAGTGACGCCAGGGCTCCCTGGTTCGCAAAAAATCCGGTCGAGAAAAGAAGGACCGCCTCGCGCTGGAGGAAATCGGCCAGCGCCTCTTCCAACTGGGAATGCAGGCGGATCGTGCCGTTCAGGAGCCGTGACCCGGTGCAGCCTGCACCGTAGGCGCGGGTGGCTTCACAAGCCGCCTCGATCACGCGCTCATCCTGAGCGAGGCCGAGGTAGTTGTTCGACCCGATCATGATCTTGCGCTCGCCTTCGCACATCACGTAATTGCCGTGCGTCTCGTCGATCTGGCGAAAGTACGGATAGAAGCCCTGTGCTTTCGCGTCGGCGCTATCCCTGTAGTCCCGGCATTTCTGAAATAAATCTCGCGCCAACGTACGCATGAAAAGGATTAGATAAAGTTACAGGATCAGGCTCTTTGTAAATCTTTTTCCATGGGAGCCAACTGGTGGCACCGCGAGGCAAAAGGCATCTCAGCGCCTATGGGAGAGGTACTTACAGCGTCCATAACGACTCTTCCAGCTTTATCGCACAGGAACCTGGAGAGGGGTGGGATTGGCCAGCATGATCGATATGGCCACAAAATAGAGGGTCAGGCCTGCCAGCAGGAGCCAGCCGCCGACCGCCACGGCCCGGGTCTTGGCATTGCGTGTGGCCACCATTCGCCCGAGCGATGCTACCGGATCTTCGGAAAGATGCGCGGTCAGCCAATCAATCAACATCACCCGCCAGACCACCCAGCCCGCTCCGAGCAAGGCCACCGCCAGACCCGCAATGACAAAAATCTGCGCCGCCACATTCGTCCCGGCGATCAGCCGACCGGAGAAGCCCGTCACTGTCACAATAATGCTCGCCATGCCGACGACCGACTGGGCGCGTCCATACATGACGTCGAATTGCTTTTGAATGATATCAAAAGCCATCCGGGTATCGTTGTCCGCCAGCTTGAGGATGGCGGCGGCTTCTTCGACGGGTGACATGGAGTTTCCCCATATAACCCGCCAAGAATCCGGGGCCAAGCCCCAACTTTGGCCGCAACAGGCGCGGCCTACAAAATCGACCGCACCATCCCGCCTTCCGCCCGCACGGCTGCGCCATTCGTCGCCGCCGCCAGCGGGCTGGCCAGATAGGCCACCGTGGTCGCCACCTCATGCACGGTGGCGAAGCGCTGGATGAGCGAACTCGGCCGCACCGTCGCGAAGAAATCCTTCTCCACCTCGCCCACGGTCTTGCCTTCCTTGTCCGCCATGTCGGCGATGAATTTCTCCACACCCTCCGAGCGCGTCGGGCCGGGCAGGACGGAGTTCACCGTCACCCCGGTGCCGATCGTCGTCTCGGCCAGGCCGCGAGCCAGCGCGATCTGCATCGTCTTGGTCACGCCATAGTGAATCATCTCCACCGGGATGTTCACCCCCGACTCGCTGGCGAGAAAGAGGATGCGGCCCCAGTTGGCCTTCTTCATCGCGGGCAGATAGTGACGGCAAAGACGCACGCCGCTCAGGAAATTTGTCTCGATGATCGAGAGCCAGTCCTCGTCGGTGATATCCTCAAAATTCTTCGGCCCGTAGATGCCGAGATTATTGACCAGCACGTCGACTGTTGGGAATCGCTGGATCGTCTGCTCCGCAGCCCCCGCTGTCGCCAGATCGGCCGCAAGGGATTCCACGCGCGCCTGCGGGTATTTCTTCAGGATCGCGGCCGTCGCGGCGGCAACACGCTCCTCCGAGCGGCCATTGACGATCACCCGCGCCCCCTCGGCGGCAAACACCTCGGCTATCGCAAACCCGATTCCCGCCGTCGACCCCGTCACCAGCACCAGCTTGTCTTGAAGCAGCAAATCCATGCCGGAACGTCTCACTGGTTCCCGCCGATGCCAAACGGAAATCTGCGGCGATCGCTATTCGCGGCGGCGACGCCAGAGAACGACGGCTGCCGCCAGTCCCATCCCCGCCAGGGCGAGCGTACCGGGCTCCGGCACCGCATTTACCTGGATGTTGTCGACATCCATCGTATCCACCACCGCCACCACCGTGGAAAAGCTGATACGGATCGACGCATTGGAGAGTCCATCCAGTTCCCCGAAGGTGAACTTGTGGGAGATCACCGAGTAAGAAGTCGTCGGCTTGGGCAGATTGGAAGATACCCACTGCGAGCCGTTCCAGTAATCAATGGTGAAGGTATCCTCGAGCTGGAACCCTGGATTGCTCTTCACCGCAAAAGAAATTTCCGGATTCACCAGATTCGTAAAATCCAGGTTGGAAAGCGTGATGTGGCCGACCTCCACCACCGTCGCGAGGTTGAGAAAATGGAGCGACGCACCGGGCGCATAGCCGGACAGCGCGTTCAACTCCGTGCCCGTGCCCCAGCCCACGTACTCCACACCCAGGCTCGCCACCACGACGGACAAACTGCCGGACGTCCCGGCGCTCCGGTTCAGAGTGGAATTCAGATCCCAATACCCCACAAGCGTTTCCGCGCGAGCGGAGATTGTGGCAACAAACAAGACAACGGCAGCAGCAAACAACCCCTTAACCATAGGGCAGTCAATAAGACATCGAATTCCCAAAACGCAACTATTGAGACTGACCCCCGTGAGATGGAGACTCAATTTAGAATAATTCTTGATTGAAAAAGCGACCGTCGTAAATTTTCCAATGATGAAACCCGCTGGCAACGAGCGCTACGAGACGATCAGCCATAATGGCCATCGCCTGACGCCCCAACGCCGGGAGGTCTATGATGTGCTCCTTTCCGAGCGCGACCACCCCACGGCGACGGAAGTCTTTCTGCGCGCAAAGGCCAGAATGCCAAGCATTTCCCTCGCGACAGTCTACAACTGCCTGGAGACGCTGGTTGATTGCGGCCTGGCCAAGCAGGTAAATGTCGAGCGGGAGGCTACCCGCTACTGCCCGAATGTGCAGGAACACGCGCATTTCGTCTGCGACCGCTGCAAGAAGGTCTTCGACGTCCCGTTCGCGCTGGGAGAAAAGCGCGAGCAGATGTGGGACCTGCCATCGGGCTTCACCGTGGAGCGCTGCGACATCACGCTCCGGGGAATCTGTACGAACTGCAACACCTGAATTTCAACTATGAGCCTCGAAATCAAAGACCTGCACGCCAACATCGGCGACCGTGAAATCCTCAAGGGACTGAACCTCACCATTCCGAAGGGCGAAGTCCACGCCATCATGGGAAAGAACGGATCGGGCAAAAGCACCCTCGCCAAGGTGATGGCCGGCCACCCCTCGTATGAAGTGACGGGCGGCGACGTGCTCCTCGATGGCAGCAGCCTTTTCGGTCTCGAGCCCGACCAGCGCGCCCGCGCCGGGCTGTTCCTCGCTTTCCAGTACCCGATGGAGATTCCCGGCGTGACCATCGCCAACTTCATCCGCGCCGCCCTGCAGGCCCGCCTGCCCGAGGGCGAGGAACTCGAGGCCGTCGAGTATTACAAGAATCTCTACGCGCAGATGGATGCGCTCAAGATGCCCCGCACCTTCACCTCCCGCTCGGTCAATGATGGCTTCTCCGGCGGCGAAAAGAAGCGCTGCGAGGTGCTCCAGCTCGCCATGCTCAAGCCCGCCTACGCCGTGCTCGATGAGACGGATAGCGGCCTCGACATCGACGCGCTCAAGATCGTGGCCGAGGGCGTGAATACGCTCCGCAGCCCCGACACCGGTTTCCTCGTCATCACCCACTACCAGCGCCTGCTCAACTACATCGTGCCCGACGTGGTGCACGTAATGGTCGACGGACGCATCGTCCGCAGCGGCGGCAAGGATCTCGCCCTCAAGCTGGAAGCCGAGGGCTACGACTGGATCGAAAAGGAACTCCTCGCCACCGCCTAACCCCAACCGCCAAGGCCTCATACCATGAGCACTGATACCAAACCGGACATCGCCATCGACCGCTCGGTCGGTGACTTCAGCTACGATGTCAATTACGAGTACGATGCGGGCACCGGTCTTTCCGACAAGACGATCGACTACATCGCCGACGTCAAAAACGACCCGGAGTGGATTCGCGAGTTCCGGCACGAGGCCTACCGCAAGTTCCTCGAGAAGCCGATGCCGACCAACTGGGCGAGCAAGGATCTCGACAACATCATCTTCAACAACATCCGCTACTACCTCTCGCAGGGCACCCAGCCGAAGCGCTCCTGGGACGATGTGCCGGATGAAATGAAGCAGACCTTTGAACGGCTCGGCATCCCGGAGCAGGAGCGGAAGTTCCTTGCGGGCGTCGAGGCGCAGTTCGACAGCGAGGCGGCTTACTCAAACATCAAGGCCGCAGTGGGCGAGCAGGGCGTGATCTTCGTCGGCTCGACCGAGGGCCTGCACAAGCACCCGGAGATTTTCCGCAAGTGGTTCGGCAAGGTCATCCCGACCGGCGACAACAAATTCAGCGCGCTCAACAGCGCAGTCTTCTCCGGCGGCTCGTTCATCTACGTCCCGCCGGGCGTGAAGGTGAAGCACCCGCTGCAGGCCTACTTCCGCATCAACGCGGAGAGCTTCGGCCAGTTTGAGCGCACGCTCATCATCGCCGACGAGGGCAGCGAGGTGATGTACATGGAAGGCTGCACCGCGCCGAAGTTTGAGACCTCCACGCTCCACAGCGCGGTCGTCGAGCTCGTCGCCATGAAGGGCGCCAAGATCCAGTACGTGACCGTGCAGAACTGGAGCCCGAACGTCTTCAACCTCGTGACCAAGCGCGGTCTCGCCCACGAAGAGGCCGAGATCAAGTGGATCGATTGCAACATCGGCTCCCGCCTCACGATGAAATATCCCGGCGTGGTGATGAAGGGCCGCAAGGCGCGCGGCGAGGTCATCTCGATCGCGCTCGCCAGCGACGGCCAGCACCAGGATACCGGCGCGAAGATGATTCACGCCGCCGACGAGACCACGAGCAACATCGTTTCGAAGTCGATCAGCGTCGGCACCGGCCGGGCCACCTATCGCGGCCTCGTTCACGTGCCAAAGCACCTCAAGGGTTGCAAAAACAACACCGAGTGCGACGCGCTCCTCATCAACTCGCACAGCCGTACGGACACCTATCCGTCGATCACCGTGCGCGGCCAGGGCAACTCCTGCCAGCACGAGGCCAGTGTGAGCCAGATCAGTGAAGAGCAGATTTTCTACATGCAGCAGCGTGGAATCTCCGAGGGCGCGGCCATGAGCCTCGCGGTCAATGGATTCGTCAACGACCTCGTCCAGCAGTTCCCGATGGAATACTCGGTCGAGTTGAAGCGTTTGATCGACCTGGAGATGGAGGGATCGGTAGGATGAGCACGACCTTGGACGACAATACGATCGAAACAACCACGCCAGCGTGGCTGGCCGAGCTTCAGGCTGCGGCGCTGAAGGACTACGAAAACACGCCCGCGCCCACCCGCCGCGACGAGGCCTGGCGCTACTCCGACCTCTCCGCGCTCAACCTCGACGCCTTTGTCGAGGCGAAGCCCGTGGAAAGCGAAGGCCGCCTGATCAACTCCTCGCGCGGAGTGGAACAGACCGCCGCAAAGCTGGTCTTTGGCAACAACGCCCTGCTGCACGCCGACACCGCCAGCCTTCCAGCCGGGGTGGTAGTCGCCCCGCTCGATGTCGCCGCCCGCGATCATGCGGAGATCTTCCGCCGCTACTTCATGGCCCAGCCCGTCGAGCTCGGCTCCCACAAGTACGCCGCCCTGCACAAGGCGCGCGTCACCGGGGGCACTTTCATCTACGTGCCGGCCAATGTCGAGGTGGCCCTGCCCATCGAGGTGTTTCACTGGGTCGAAGGCGAAAACGCCTCGGTATTTCCTCACACCCTCATCATCTGCGGTGAGAACAGCAAGGTGACCGTGCTGGATTACTTCCAGAGTTCCGACAACCAGCGGGCCTTCGCCTGCGGCGTCAATGACCTGCATCTGGAGCGCGGAGCAAAGCTCAATTACGTCGCAGTCCAGAACTGGTCGCCCACCTCGCTCGCCTTTCACATCAACTCGACCATCGTCGCCCGCGACGCCACGAGTTCTGCCCTCAGCCTGAACTTCGGCGGCGGCTTCGTGCGCGGGGAATCGCTCAGCCGTCTCGATGGCGAGGGTTCCCGCAGCGAGATGCTCTCGATCAACCCGCTCGATGGCACCCGCATCGTCGACCAGCGCACCCTGCAGGATCACGCCGCGCCGGGCGCGGCGAGCGACCTGCTGTACCTCAATGCCCTCGACAATGCCTCCCGGTCGATCTTCGCCGGACTCATCAAGGTCGAGGAGGGAGCGCATCGCACCGATGCCTACCAGAAGGTCCGCAACCTCATTCTCAGCAACGAGTCCGAGGCCAACTCCATGCCCGGCCTGGAGATCCTCGCCGACGACGTGCGCTGCACCCATGGCGCGACCTCGGGCGAGATCAATGAGGACGAGTTGTTCTACATGCAGGCTCGCGGCATTCGCAAAGAGGACGGCCGCCGCCTCATCGTGAACGGCTTCTTCCAGTCGCTCCTCGAGCGCCTTGAGTCCGCCCCGCTGCGCGAGTACCTCGGTCGCAAGGTCACCGAGCGCCTCGGGCTGCCGGTACAGTAAGAGAACCCTTTCTCGCCAAAAGGCCGGTGGAAACACCGGCCTTTTTTGTGGTCAATGAAGGAGCCTGGGCGGAAAGGCCAGCGCCCAATACACCCACACACAGGGCACGAGGACGAGCGAAGAAATCACCAGCATATAGCTCCAGCGCCTGGGGTGAATCTGGAAGACGAGTCCCGCCACCAAAGTCCATAGCGATGCCCCGCCAGTCACCGCCATCCAGAGATATTCTCCTGCGGCACGCGGCGGGAAATTCAGAACGATCAGGAGCATCGCGCCCAGCGCAGGCAGGGAAAGCACCAGGGCGGTGGCGGAAACAATCAAACCGCCCAGCCGAAAAATGGCGGATTCCGTCCGGGGTTTCATGGGATTCCCTGCTCTGAACCCGGCCTTACCGGAGCCGTCGGCGAAAAACTACTCCGCCTTGCGCGGCGACTTCACCGCCGCAGCGGCGGCGGCAGCCTGGGCGGCTTTGCGACGGGCGCGGGCGGCAATCACTCGGGCGATCACCTTTTCGCGATTGGCCTGGTAGGCCTCGCGTTTGCGGGCCTTCTCGGCTTCGCGAAATTCCTCGTCGGTCGCATAACGATTCCGCATGTATTCGCGGTAATAGTTGCGATGGTACTCGGCTTGTTTCTCGGGGTCGGCGTAAGGCACGTGCCTCAAAATGCCTTGAAAGATTTTGGCACTCAAGCGCAAAGGCGCGTCACCGCCGTTTCGCCGCCTCCCTCTCACACTCCTGCACCGCCGCCTGGATCCACCATTTTTCGGTTTCCGACTCCGGTTTCCATTCCCTGAGCACCGCCAGCGCCTCGGCTGGCTTCTGTTTCAAAAGAGTCACCGCTTCCTCCCTTTCCCGGTCGGTGCCAGTCGCAAACCGCGCCGCGAAATGAGCGAACTGTTTCTCAACGGGCATCGGGAAATCGCACTCCAAACGGGTCGGCCCCACTACTTCCAGATCGGGAGTGATAAACCGTACCTCCACGACATGCTTTCCCTGAAACACGTGACCCATCACGCGTTCAGGAGATTTCAGCGATGTCCACTTCCCCTCATCGAGACGGAACTCGATCTCATTCCTTGAATCGGTCTCCAGCTTGAGACCGCCCCAGTCGTCGAGCTTGAGCGCCACCTTGTCGAGCGTCGGGTTTCGGTTCGGAATCATCACCCGGACGGGACGATCATAGTCCCGCTGAATCCACGTATTGCCTGCTTTGTCCACCCGGACCTCCCGTATGTGGCATCGACCCAGAAACGGATGCACCCGGCCATCACGAAAGACAGGCACGGTCTTCCCATTGCGAAAGACATAGAGCTGCTGCGTTCCCGCCACCCAGATGCGGCCAAGATTGTCCTCCGAGACATAAGGATCGTCGATGTCATGCGGTTCAAACCCCTCCGGCACCTTGCGCCCCGGAGGCGATCCGCTTCGATCCGGCCACACCTCCTCACCAGCCAGCGCTCTCGGTTCGAGCTGCCATGATTTTGCATCAACTAGGCGATAGGTCGTTTTCGGATGATTGATCATCACGCACAAATCCCCCTCGGGTGAATAAAATGGCTGACTGAGAGCAACCCGGCCCGTTCGGCCTGCTATCTGTTCTGCCCCCCATCCCCTCCACTTCTTGCCATCCCAGAGTTTAAGCCACGAACCCGCAGTCTGATAGGCAACATACCCCTTGCCTCCCACGACAGGCTTGATGAACGACGAATTTCGAAACGCTGTTCCCAACTCTTCGCGGTACTTGACCAAAGCCGCCTTGAGGTCCGGCAAAACGTCCCAATCCTCCAGATTGGGACTCAGGATACCCACCACTTCTGAGTCGTTATACCCAGGGATCACCCAGATGCGTTCACGGGCATCGAGGAGCACCTCGTAATCATGAGGGTAACGGAGTTCGCTCGGGAGCGGAACCTTCCGCCACTCCGCCCCGGTCCAGACACACAGCAAATCCCTCTCCTCGAAGAAGGTGAATACCCGGTCTTGCGAATCGATCGTCCAGGCGCTGCGTGCCGGGACGTCCATCACATCTGCCACAGGTTTCTCCTCCAGCAATTCCCTGGAATTCACGACAGCAAACTCCGGCGATCTGTCGTCCTTGGCGAAAATAAAGAAGCGATCATTTGCGATCGGCACGATCTCCCAGGCAGAACCCATCGCCCAACCGCGCCGCCAGTCGATCACCTCGGCTGTCGTCTTCCCAAAGGGGAAAAAGATCGCACCATCCCTGGCCAGCAGAAAAGCTCCATCCGGGGTCTGGCAATACCTGCGGTCATCGGAATGCGCTTCGTAAGGCCAGCCTCCGGGAGGGAACTCCCTTTGCACCCACTCCCGATCCGCATTCAGTTCCCACACCCTCCTGCCGGTATGCGGCCAATCAAAAAGCAGCCATCCGCTCCCATAGGCCACCAGAGAGTTGAGATTGCCGAAACTCTTGCCAGCCGGGCCGTGAACCTCCTCCACGCGATAGGAATCGAGATTCATCACATACAGCCGGTTCCTTCCCACCAGCCAGATGAAGTCATCGTCCTTTCTGACCACATCAAGAATATCGTCCTTTGGTTCGTCGATCATGGAAATCCCGACGAGCATTTCGCCATCCGCCTTCAACGGAACAAATCGTCCGTCCTTTCCGTTGTCGCCCCAGATCCATCGACCACCCCGACTGTCCTCGAAGAAATGGAACGGATACCAGCCCGTATTTCGCGTCTCGCAAAACGGCTTGACGTCATAGGAAATCGCCCGCCCGGATTCCAGCTCCACTTTGACAACCCATTGACTATTCCTGCACAGCCAGATGCCCTCATTGGAATCCTCCACTACCTTGATCGACGTACGCGACTCCTCAGGCCAGTCAAAAGGAATCACCTTCTCGACCGCGAGATCCTTCAGGATCATGGCCGCCCACTTTCCTTTCTTCAGCTCCCACAGCACGACAACCCCTCCGTTTTTTAGCCCCAGGATTCCCTGAACGACCGCCGCCCCGCCAGGACCGGTCGGAGGCAGAGGAGTCCATTGCTCTCCGTCGAGCACCGCCAGTTGGCTACACCTGGGTCCTCCGTAAACGTAGAGCCGCCCCGTGTTGTCCGGTGCCATTCCAAGAACCCGGAACGGCGCCGGCCCAACCGCTGCGCCCGCCCCGTAAAGGCCGAGTAAAAACAGTACGGCCGCCAGCGCGATGCGCCTCACCATGAATAATGAACAGTGTAGGTGATCTTGCGCTCTTCGTCGGGCTTCAGCTCAACAAGGAACTCGATCTCGTCGGAGTTCAGCTTCTTGTAGGTTGTGCTCTTGTCCGTAATCTCCCAGTTCCTCCACCTTAGCAGGTGCTCGACCACCCGGATGGCCACCGGCTCGGTCTTGCGATTGCGCAGGGTGATTTCAAAGCTCTCGTTTGCCCAGTCGTTGGAGTTATCAACCTTGAAGCTGGTCCGCTTGCGCTCGCCCACGAGGTCGAAGGCATCGCCCGTGTAGACGCGCACCGTTTCGTCCTTCGGCGTGTGGTCGATCTGGTTTTCGCCTGTGAACTCGAGCTGCTTCCCGTCGGCGCGATAAAAACGCACACGACCCTTGGGCAAGGGAATACCAAGGCCGTTTTCCTTCGTGTTCTTGAACTCCCTCATCACCGATACCTTGCTGCTGCTCTCGGAGCCAAACTCCTCATTCTGCCGCAAAGAAGCTCGATTGTAGCTCCGCCAGCGACTCCAGTCGATCACGGCACCGTCGTACACATAGATCACCTCGCTCTTCACACCGGTGGCACGAATGAACTCAACCTGCTTGGTCTCGCGGTCATGCAGAGTGGCGGGGCGCTCCAGCGAGTAGAGGTGATATTCGTCGAAGACCTTTTCTGTCACCGTCGGAGGCGGAATGCTCTCAAATGCGGTCGGGGTGGTGATAGGACTGCCATAGTTTATAAATCCATCGGAAACAGGAACCTTGTTCACATCGCCCGCCATGAGCTTGATCTTTGCATCGACAAAGTCGCGGCCCGTCTGGTTGTCCATCGTCACCCAGCCCACAATGTCGAGATCGTTGCCCTTCTCGGGAGCCACGACATTATAGCTGGCCTGCCAGGTCATGCCGCGTGTGATGTAGCCGAGCTCGGCGTTCGTCTTCAGCGCCTTGGGCGCGTTGATGACCCAGGACAGACGCGGCTTGAGGATGGTGTCATCCCCGAGCGAAGGAAAGATCGGCTGGCCGGGCAGGCCGAACTGGATTTTTCCCTCGACCTCGATGATGGGCTCGCCCGCGACCGACACAGCGTTTCGGCCTGGCTGGGCGGGCGGCTGGTAGCCGGAGCGGATGATCTTTCCTCGCACCACGCGATCGGGCTTCACCTGCTGCGGGATGGAAAATTCAATTTCCTTCCCCTCGAACAGCGACAGCAGCAGCCCCTGACTCAAAGGATCGTTGCGGTAGCTCTGCTCGAGGATCTGGAGCGGATTCCCCGCCGGGTCGCGCAGAATCACGGTATCCGGCTCGACCTGCATCGTCACTCCGTCAAAAACCACCTGGTTCTCGCCCTGTTTCAGGTCGAGCGCGATCTGATCGCGCACCACGGCGAAGTTCTGGTTATAGATGGTCAAACCAGGCTGCGCGGAGACCGCTGCCGCCAGCGACGCGCACCAGCCGGCGATCACAAGCAAGGGGGATTTCATAGGAGTTACCAGGAGTAGTGAACGGTGTAGGTGATCTTGCGCTCTTCGTCGGGCTTCAGCTCGACGAGAAACTCGATCTCGTCGGAATTCAGCTTCTTGAATGGCATGCTCTTGTCCGTGATTTCCCAGTTGTTCCAGCGCATCAGGTGCTCGACGACCCGAATCGTCACTGGCTCGGTCTTGCGGTTGCGCACGGTGATTTCGAAGCTCTCGTCCGCCCAGTCGTTGGAGTTATCCACCTTGAAGTTCGTCCGCTTGCGCTCGCCCACGAGATCGAAAGCATCGCCGGTATAGACGCGCACCGTCTCGTCCTTCGGCGTGTGGTCGATCTGGTTCTCGCCTGTGAACTCGAGCTGCTTCCCGTCCGCGCGGTAGAAACGCACGTTGCCCTTGGGCAAGGGAATACCCAGGCCGTTTTCCTTGGTATTCTTGAACTCCCGCATGACCGACACCTTGCTGCTGCTCTCGGAGCCAAACTCCTCGTTCTGCCGCAGAGAGCTGCGGTCGTAGCCGCGCCAGCGGTTCCAATCGATCACTGCGCCGTCGTAAACGTAGATAACTTCGCTCTTCACCCCGGAGGCCCGGATGAACTCGACCTGCTTCGTCTCGCGGTCGTGCAGGGTCACCGGGCGCTCCAGCGTGTAGAGGTGGTATTCGTCGAAGGCTTTTTCGGTGACCTGCGTATCGCTACGAGGTCTTTCGCGAGCACCCGACATTGCAAAGAGCCGAGCTTGCGGCTCATCCGGAGTAAGCTTGCTCACATCGCCCGCCATCAGCTTGATCTTCGCATCCGCGAAGTCGCGCCCGGTCTGGTTGTCCATCGTCACCCAGCCCACAATGTCGAGATCGTTGCCTTTCTCGGGAGCCACGACGTTGTAGCTCGCCTCCCACGTCATGCCGCGCGTGATGTAGCCGAGTTCGGCCTCCGTCTTCAACGCCTTGGGCGCGTTGATGACCCAGGAAAGACGCGGCTTGAGGATGGTGTCGTCCCCGAGCGATGGAAAGACCGGCCTGCCCGGCAGGCCAAACTGGATCTTGCCATCGACCTGGATGATCGGCGCACCCGCTCCGCTCTCGCTGGACATGGCCATCTGGGTCATGGCGTACTGGTTGCCGTAGCGCCGCATGGCGAGGCTGTTGTGCGCAACATACCCGGAGCGAATGATCTTCCCGCGCACGATGCGGTCGGGCTTGGAAATCTCCCCGATGTAGAAATCAATCTCCTGCCCCTCGAAAAGCGACAGCAGCAGGGCCTGACTGACGGGATCATTGCGATAACTCTGCTCGAGGATTTGCAGCGGATTCCCCGCCGGGTCGCGCAGGATCACGGAGTCCGGCTCCACCTGCATCGTCGCTCCATCGAAAACGACCTGATTTTCGCCCTGCTTCAGGTCGAGCGAAATACTGTCGCGCACGACGGCGAAGTTCTGATTATAAATCGTAAGCGCCGGTTGCGCTGCCGTGGCGCAAGCCAGCAGCGCGAACAGCCCGAGGAGGGAGAAGAGGGGCGTTTTCACGTCAACCGAGTTAACGCGAAACGCAAAGTTTTCTTAAGACAAAACTTAGGATCTCCCGAAAAAAGCAAAAAGGCCGCTCCGAGGTCTTCGAAGCGGCCCCGTTGAGAAGGCTTAGTAAGACTTGGCCCAGACGACCCGCTGTTTGCTGGGTTCGCCGGTGAAGATACAGGTGCCGGCCTCGGGGGAATCCGAGAACGGAATGCACCGGATCGTTACCTTGAGGTCGTTCTTGATCTGCTCCTCGACCGCCGCGCTGCCATTCCAATGCGCGAGGGCGAAGCCGCCGTGAATCTCCGGCTTGTCGGAGTTCGCCGGGGTGAAGAACTTGTAGAAGTCCTCCTTGCTCTCGATGACCTTCAGGTTGGCATCGCGGAAAGCCGTGGCGCGGGCGAGCAATTCGGCCTGGATTTCGTCGAGGATGCCGGTCACGCCGGAAAGCACGTCGCCATTGGGCAGAAACGCCTTTTCCTTGTGCGGACGGTCGCGGCGGGAGAGCGCCACCGTACCCTGCGCGAGGTCGCGCGGGCCGATCTCGATGCGGATCGGGATGCCTTTCTTGATCCACTCCCAGTTCTTCACGCCGCCGCCGAGGTCGCGCGAGTCGATCTCCACCTGCACGGGCACGCCGTGGTAGCTGACCTCGCGGAGCTGCGCGGCGAGCTTGTCCGCCGCCTCGAGCACGGCGGCGCGGGTGTCTTCCTTGGGTGTGATGGGAATGATCACGACATGGGCCGGAGCCACGCGTGGCGGGAGGATGAGGCCGTCGTCGTCGCCGTGCGCCATGATGAGTGTGCCGATGAGTCGGGTGCTCACGCCCCAGCTCGTCGTCCAGGCATGTTCCACCGCACCGCTGCGCGACTGGAATTGAATGCCGGAGGCCTTGGAGAAATTCTGCCCGAGGAAGTGCGAGGTGCCGGCCTGGATGGCCTTGCGATCCTGCACCATGGCCTCGATGCAATACGTCTGCACCGCGCCGGGGAAGCGCTCGCTCTCGCTCTTCTCACCCGTGATGACCGGGATGGCGAGGTAATCGCGCGCAAAGGTCTCGTAGACGCGCAGCATCTTCATCGTCTCCTCGACCGCTTCCTCGCTGGTCTCGTGGGCGGTGTGCCCCTCCTGCCAGAGAAACTCGGCGGTGCGGAGAAAGAGACGCGGGCGCATTTCCCAGCGGACGACGTTGGCCCACTGGTTGAGCAGGATCGGGAGGTCGCGCCAGGATTTCACCCAGCGGGCATAGGCCGCGCCGATGATCGTCTCGGAGGTCGGCCGCACGATGAGCGGTTCGCTGAGCTGGCCGGAGGGGACGAGCTTGCCGTCCTTGGCCTCGAGGCGGTGGTGCGTGACCACGGCGCATTCCTTGGCGAAACCCTCGACGTGCGCGGCTTCCTTCTCGAGATAGCTCAGCGGGATGAAGAGCGGGAAGTAGGCATTGCGGTGGCCCGTGGCCTTGAACATGCCATCGAGCACGGCCTGCATGCGCTCCCAAAGGGCGTAGCCCCAGGGCTTGATGACCATGCATCCGCGCACTTCGGAGTTTTCAGCGAGGTCGGCGGCGCGGATGACCTGCTGGTACCATTCGGGAAAATCCTCCTGGCGGGTGGGAGAGACGGCGGTTTTTTCGCTCATGCGAGTTGGTTGAGAAAGTTTTTGTAAAAGGTGAGTCCGGCTTCGAGGTCGGCGATGGCGATCCACTCGTCGGCGGTGTGAGCCTGGGCGATGGACCCCGGCCCGAGCGCCACGGCTGGCACGCCGCGTTCCGAGAAGGGCGCGGCGTCGCAGAACCACGGGGCTCCCGTGAGCCCGGCTCCGCAATCCCGAAGTTTTTGGATGATAGCGTTCTCGGGGTCGGTCCACAAGGGCGCGGCTCCAGCCGTGGTGAATGTCACCTCGGGAAATCGTGCCTTCAGGTCGGCGATGAACCCGTCGATGTCCTGCCCCGGCAGCGTGCGGATGTCGACGGCGGCATCGCAGCCCTCGGGCACGATGTTGACCTTGCTGCCGCCGCGGATCGTTCCGATGCTCATGGTCGTGCGACCGAGGATCGGGTGGGTCAGGTCGCCGAATCGGCGGTGAAACTCCGCCTTGAGAAAGACGAGCGCCTCGAGCACCGGCTCGATGGCGTTTTTGCCCTTATCCGGCGTGGAGCTGTGCACGGCCACTCCGGTCGCATGGAGAAAAATGCGGCGCGACCCTTTGTGCGTATGCACAATCTCGAGGCTGGTCGGCTCGCCGACGAGGACAAAATCAAAAGTCTCCGAGGAGGCCAGCGAGATGGACCCATGCTGGCCCGCCTCCTCGCTCATCAGCCCGGCGAACCAGATTTCATGGCTCAGCGTGGGAAGCACATCCTTGAGGTCGCTCAGGGCCTGGAGCATGGCGGCCATCGGCCCCTTGGTATCGCTCGATCCCCGGCCCCAGATGCGGCCATCGCGCTGCTCGCCGCTGAAGGGCTCGATCGTCATACCGAGCACGCTCACGGTATCCGTGTGCGGTGCGAAAAGGAGACGCGGCTTGCCCGGCCGATCGGATGGGAAACGCCCGATGACATTCGGCCTGCCCGGCAGGATCTCGGGCAGTTGCACCTCGGCCCCGAGATTGGTCAGAAAGTCCGCAATGAACTTCGCACACTCCGCCTCTCCCGTGCGATCCGTCCCGGGGTCTCCCTCGGGATTCACGCTCGGGATACGGACGAGCTGGGTGAGAAGGTCGGCGACGGCGCTCATTTTCCGTGCTGGGTGGCATACCACTCGACGAAGCGGGGAATGCCTTCGGAAATCTTCACCTTCGGGTCGTAGCCGAGCAGGGCGCGAGCCTTGCGAATGTCCGCACAGGTCAGCGGCATGTCGCCCTGCTGCTCGGGGAGCTGCTGGATGATGGCCTTCTTGCCGATGGACTTCTCCAGCGCCTCGATCAGCTCGGAGAGGGTCGTCGTCTCGCTCTCGCCGAGGTTGACGATCTCAAACTTCGTCTTGTCGTAGGCGAGCGCGCCCATCACGCCCTGGATGATGTCGTCGATGTACGTGTAATCGCGGCGGGTGCCGCCATCGCCGTACTTCGGGATCGGCTTGTCGTTGTAAATGAGGTCCGTGAACTTGTGGATCGCGAGGTCCGGACGTTGCCCCGGGCCGTAGACGGTGAAAAAGCGCAGACAGACCACGCCCAGGCCGTAAAGGTGGGAGAAATTTCCGCACAGATGCTCGCCTGCGAGCTTCGTCGCCGCATAGGGGCTGAGAGTCTGGGGAAGCGGCAGGTCCTCCGAGAAGGGAACCGTCTTCGCCAAACCATAAACCGATGAGCTGGAGGCAAATAGAAACTTTCCCACACCGCCCGCCTTGGCAGCCTCGAGCATGTTGTAAGTGCCGTTGACGTTGGTCTGGAGGTAGGAGAGCGGATTCTCCAACGATGGGCGCACGCCCGCACGCGCGGCGATGTGCACGATGGCGTCAAACTTCCCGTCGACCACGACCTGCTTCATGCGGTCGGCGTCCTCAATATTCGCCTCGATCAACTCCACGTGACCATCCAACCCGGCGATATTCGACCGTTTGATGGCGGGGTTGTAGTAGTCGTTGAAGTTGTCGACGATCACAGCGGCATGGCCGGCGCGCAGGAGCCTGCGAACCAAATGGGAGCCAATAAAGCCGGCACCGCCGGTAACCAGTACTTTCATCGAAGCAACCTAGCGGGCAGGGGAAAATCGCCGCAAGATGTTTCTCCACCGGGCGTTTACGTCCAGTCCCGCCGCCTCAGCCAGATATCGACCGGCCAGAGGAGCAGCGCCGCCGCCAGCAGCCACGGCGAAAGGTCGCGCCGCGTCGAAGCGGCTTTCGCAGCCGGACGGAAAACCTGCTCGGGTGTCGGCTGAAAGATGCCCCCGCCGTCCCGGGCGAGCTTTTCCAGAAAGGGCCGGGAATCGGCCACAGGGAGAAACTCCCTCCCGGCATCGCGCATCCAGGCTAGAGAGATGGGTCGTCCCGCACCATCGCCAACGGCGATGACGGCGGTCTCTGCCTCCGGCTTGGGAAACTCCACCCGGTAGCGGCCCGGAGCCACCTGCGGCGCGGTAAGCGACCGGCTCGCTCCGCCCTGCTCGGCCACCGTCACGGTGACGGGCAAGCCGTTACGAAATGTTCCCGCCCCGGTCACAGCCGAGACATCCACCGCGAGACGGTCGCCGGATTCCACCACCTCGGCGCTCAGGTCGTCGCGACGATCCGGGCGCACGAGCTGACGGGCCAGTTGAGTCCAGAACTTGCCGTATCCCGGCCACGTCATCCACTCGGCCGCCCAGCGGGGTTTCGCATCACTGAGGAAAGCCGCCGCCTGCCCCAGCCCGTAGCGCCAGATGGCGAGGACGGGCTCGCCGGATTCCGCCGCGAGCAGGAGATCCGCGCCGGGCTTCGCACTGGAGAGATTCAACCCAAGCAGCGGCGGCGCCTCGGACCACGGGATGCCCTGCAGCACGTCGGAGCCTCCCATCGGCACCACCAGGAAGGCGTCCTCGCGCAGGCTCGACTGTGTGGCGCGCATCGTCTCCTGGCTGAACAGCCTCGGCAGCGTCGTGGCATCCGCCGTGAGATAAAACCGTCCGCCGCCCTTCGCCGCCAGGTCGCGCAGGAAGGCCGTGTCCTTGTCCTCCTCGCGGCCGAGGGCGACCACGGAGAGGGTAATACGATTCGCCAGCATGGCGGCGGCGAGATCGAGCGACGATCCGCCGCCCACCGAGGGATTGCCCTCCCCGCCCGCCGATTTTTCCTCCGCATCGGCGGCATCGGCAAAGAGGATGATGTGCTTGATCTTGGCCTGCGCGTCGCGCAGCACGGGAAAGGCCTCCGCCAGCGACGTATACACGTAGATGCCGCCGCCGCCCGAGGTGATGCCCGCGATCCGGCGCGCCGCCCCCGTCTTGTCCGATGCGCTCGCCAGCGGCACGACCTGCTGGACGCGGGTATCCACCGCGAAAACTCCGAATAAATCCCGAGCCTGCAGCACCTCAAGCGCCAGGCTCGCACCCTCATTCGCCAGCGACATCTTGGTTTGCCCACCCGCCATGGCGGACATGGACCCCGACCGGTCCAAAATGACCAGCAGCGCGGCCACGGGAGTTTCCTCCCGCTCCTGGCGCTCGATGCGCACGGGCAGCATCGCCGCCACCGGGGTGCGGAAATACCCGCCCGCCCCGAAGCTCGCCTCACCTCCCGCCATGAGAAATCCCCCGCCAAAATCCTTCACCCACGAGGCCAGGGCACGCATCTGCTGGTCGCTCAACTCCTGCGCCGGCACATCACTCAGCATCACGAGGTCGAAGCCCTCCAGTTCCTCCAGCGTCGCCGGGACACCCGATGCCGGGCGCACCTCGACCTGGAACCCGCTCGCTCTCAGCACCCCGGCCAGCCCCTCAAGCTGAGCGGGATCGCGATCCACCAGCAGCGTCCGCGCCGCGCCTCCGTGCACGGTCACGATGTGGCCCCGGTTGTTCTCCGGGCGGGTATCGCCGGGGAGAGTGACCGTCGCCTCGTACAATCCCAGGCCGGCTTCCGCGCGGAGATTGGGAATCCTTATCTCGCTCACACCCCGGGCCAGCTCTTTCTCAACCTCCGCCACCAGCACGCGGTTTTGGAAAAACCGGACCGTCGCCCGGGCATCGGATCCGGCGGAGCTTATCGCCACCTTCGCATCGAAGGTCTCGCCTTCGCGCACCGCAGGCGGCACCGTCACGGAAAGTACCGCGGCATCCGGCCGTGTCTCCGGGATTAACGGCACGACATCAAGCTCCACCCCGCGCTCCTTCAACCTCGCCAGCGCGCTTTCCGCCGGGCGTCCGGAATTGACTGCCCCGTCTGTGAGCAGAACGATCCTCCCCGGACGATCCGCCGGCAGCGAGGCCTGGGCAAACTCCAGGGCGGAAGCCAGGTCGGTCGAGTCTTTGGGCACGGTCACCTCGCGACCCTCATCGGTGCTTCCATAGGCTCTCGCCACCGCCGCCCCCGCCGCAAAATCGACCTGGCCGGAATCCTTTGGATGCTCGCGCGCAGCCTGCTCGATAAAGGCGGAGGCCGCCTTGCGCCCGGCCTCGTCCACGCTGGCGGAGACATCACGCAAAAACACCACCGCCGCGTCCTGCGTCGCCCCGCGGTAGGCCGGTCCGGCCAGCGCCACGATGATGAGCGCAAGAATGGTGCAGCGCACCGAGGTCGCGAGAGCCTTTTGCGGCTTCGTCCACGCCGCCAGCGAGTTCCTTTGCAGGAACCACACCAGCGCCAGAGCCAGCGGGATCAGGAAGAGGAGATACGGACGCTCGAAATCCACCGGCACAACAAGGGACTACGGAACCAGCTCGGCTTCCGCCACCGGAATCGGTTTTAACGTCTCGGCCAGCCGGTCGCACAGGCTCCGGTGACCGCGTTCAAAAAGAAAAACATGCGTCGCCGACGGGCCTCCGATCAACAAACGCTCCGAGAGAAACCGGGATTCGCGCAAGACATCGCGGCCTGCCAGCGGAATCTCCACGACGATCGGGCTGAATCTCCGTGGCCCGACGAAAAACAATCTCCCCCCCTCGAACCGAATCAACCAGCCAAACACGTTGCGCGGCAGTCGCAGTCCGCCCCCGCTGATGCATGGAACCGCCACGGTAAAGCTCTCCGCCGAGGCATGAGCCCGCCGCAGCATCAGTTCGCAGGGGCCGGGGATCTTCTTATAGATATTGTCGTCATCCGCGCCCTCCGCCGGCTCATTGAGCTTGCGCCAGGCCAGCCAGCCCGTCGCCCGGATGGAGCGGAGCAGCCTCGGCAGCAAGACCCAGACAGCCAGGATCGCGGCCACCGTGGCGATGAGAGCAGCGATCGGATGCCAGGCCACCAGCGTCAGGCCGCCCAGCACGACGACATCCTCACCGAGGCTCAGTGCGATATTGGACAGGGGTTCCGGCGAGGTATTGGCAATCAGGCGCGTCCCGGCCTTGGCTGCATGGGCGGAAAGAGCCACCCCGCCCGCGAGCAGCGCCGCCACCACCTTTACCGTAGGATGCGCGTCCCCGAGCGCCAGGACTGCGAGCAAAGCTCCCCCGATCGGGCGGATGATCGTATGGACGGTATCGTTCGCCGAGTCGATCCACGGCACCTTGTCAGCCCAGAACTCGAGAAAATACAAAATGCCCGCCACCACGATCACCCAGGGATCGCCGAGCACGTGAAGGCTTTGCAGGGGGGCGGGTAATGCCACCCAACTGAAGTGAATGGCCAGTCCGGCGGCGAAGACCGTGAGATAGAGATTCAGCCCTGCCAGCGCGGCCAGCCCCAAGGCAACCCCAAGGGTCTGCAAGACGTCCTCCATATAGCAGGTGACTATCGGCATTCATCGCGTCAAGTCACGCGATTTCAGGGCAAAAAAAACCCTCTCCACCGAGATGGAGAGGGTTTTTGGTAAGTTCAGCTAACTGATCAGCTTAGAACGAGAAGGTGACCTTCGCGCCGCCCCAGAACGTGCTGGGTTCGGTGCCGAGGAGGCTTTCCCACTGATAGCTGTAGGCACCGTAGCCGTACAGGGTGATCATGTCGTTGATCTTGATCGGCAGACCGAGACCCAACTCGATGTTGTTGGCACCCGTGTAGAAGCTGAAGCCATTGGCGTTGTCAGCAGTCTGCGGGTTGTAGTCGAACGAGGTGCCGAAGGCGAACCACGGGGTCAGGGACAGAACGTCCTTGTAGAGCGGTACTGCACCGTCGATACGAGCCAGGAGGTAGCTGGAAGCCGTGTTCACAGCGCCCGTCCAGGAGTCGAAGTTACGGAAGTCAGGACCAACGTTGAAGTAGTAGGTCAAGGACGGCGTGATCGTGATGCCAGCAGGCAGCTCGAAGGTGTACGCAACCTTGGCGTTCAACTCGTTCTGATAGAGCTGGGAGCTGATGTAGTAGTAGAACGTGTACCCGAAGCTGACGGCGAGGTTGCCGAAGTTGTGGGTATACGAGGTGTACACATCGAGTTCCTTGTAGACGCTCTTGGTCAGACCAAAGGCCATCCAGGAGCCAACGGTGAGGAAATCGTTATCTGTGATATTCCACGTGGCGTTGAGGTCAGTCCAGTAGAGGCTCGAGCCGTAGGACTGCTTGGTTCCATCGCTGTCGAAGCGAAGGATGTTGACGCCGCGGAACATGTAGAGGCTGTCCCAGCCAGTGCTGAGGGAAGCACCCCACCACTTGCGCTCTTCTTCGACGACCACTTTTTCTTTGAAGGTCTTGCCATCACCGGCGAGGAGCGGCTGGTTGGCCAGCATCGCTGCCATTCCGACTGCAGCAACAATCTTGGTAGCTAGTTTCATTTTGTAGTTCTCCTTTGTTTTTGGTTTTGCAGCCATCGAATGCGCCTTGCGGCTCACCCCTGACTACTCATGCAAAAAAGCATGGTTAACGCCTTTCAGCACGTTATGTGCCAAGGTCTTAGTAAGGCCCAGCCCCTCCGTCAAAGCTTTTTTCGCATTCTTTTTGAACAAATCCGCACACCGATTGTCACTCTTTGGACATAACCCCTCGCTGGAGGGAATTCCTCTCCCCTCGGCCAGAGGAAGGTCACACCGGGAGAGATCGTGCGCCGCGCCGCAAAAAGCGACACTCAACTGGCGACGATATTGATATCTTCAGGCTGGATGCGGCAGAAGACGCTCTCGCCTTCGTGAAAATCGTATTCCTCCTGGCCATCATTGGTCAGCAGCGCCCCCAGCTCCAGCCCACCCTCCACGACGAGGGTGATATCGTCGACGGCCCCCTTGAAGATCTCGGCGGAGATCCGGCCCGGGAAGACATTGCGCCCCTCGGGCTTGTTGCGGGACAAGCGGACCTTCTCGGGCCGCAGCGAGAGGAGGATTTTCCCCTCATGGGCCTGCCCGGAGCCTGCCACTTCGAGCTCCAGCCCGCCCTCGAGCCGGCACCGCACCGTACGCGGACCATGTCCGAGCACCGTGGCCTCGATGATATTGGTTTCTCCGATGAAGGTGGCGACAAAGCGGGTGGCGGGTTTGTAGTAAATCTCATTCACCGTGCCGATCTGCTCGACGCTCCCGTTATTGAGCACGGCGACCCGGTCGCTCATGGTGAGCGCCTCCTCCTGGTCGTGAGTCACAAAGATAAAGGTGATGCCGAGTTTCTTCTGGAGCTGCTTGAGCTCGACCCGCATCTGCGTGCGCAGCTTGGCATCCAGAGCGCTCAACGGTTCATCCAGCAGGAGCACCTTGGGCTCGCAGACGATCGCGCGCGCCAGGGCCACGCGCTGGCGCTGCCCCCCGGAGAGCTGGGCAGGCTTGCGATGGATAAATTGCTCGAGCGCCGTCATGCCGATCACATTGTCCACCCGGCGCTTGATCTCGGCGGAGGGGACTTTCTTCATCCGCAGGCCGAACGCGATATTGTCGGCGATGGTGAGATGCGGAAACAGGGCGTAACTTTGGAAAACCTGATTCACGTCGCGGCGGTACGGCGGATCGAAGGTCACGTCCTTGCCTCCGATGAAAACCTGCCCCTTCGTCGGCGTGTCGAAGCCGCTGATCAGGCGCAGGCACGTGGTCTTGCCACAGCCGGAAGGCCCCAGGAAGGTCATGAACTCGCCCTCCTTGATCTCAAACCCGACCTCCTGCAATGCGGTGAAATTCCCGAAGACCTTACTTACCGAGCGGAGTTCCACCATCGCAGCCACGGCCTGAACCATACTCGCTCGCGCCGTCTCGTCGAAATCATTTTTCGCAGGGCGGGCTGGAAGGCGGGTTTCCGCTGCAAAACCTTGCCGCCGCCGCCACCCACTCCGCCACCGGACGCCCCTGATCGATGTGCTCAACCAGGATGCGCTCGAGGCGTTCCTCGGTCAGCTCCCCGTACCAGGTTCCTTCCGGGTAAACCACCAGCCATGGGCCGCCGGAGCAAACCCTCAGGCAGGCCGCCTTGGTGCGCAGTACCGGAATCTTGAGGGATCGGCAGCGGGCCTTGAGGTAATCCCACAATGGGGCGGAAGCCGCGGCATCGCAGCAATCCGGCCCGAGACAAAGGAAAAGATGCCTCTGCGCGCGCTCGATCTCGCTGCGGGGGATCTTGGCGCGTTCCGGATACCCGGCACTCATGAAAGCTGCTCGTCGATTTCTCGCAAAACCTCCCAAGGGGTGGCCAGGCGCCCATCCTCGCGAGCCGCATTCCACTCCTCCTCCGAGATCTCCGCCAGTATGATGGCGACGAGTTCCGCATGGCCCTCGGCCTCGCTGGCGGAAAAGGAGGAGCTGAAGTGCTCCCTCTGCGCATCGGCGGCCCCGATGATGCGGGCTGCCAGCAGGGGCTTGCCCGTGCGGGCCGCCACCTGGGCGTACTCCTCGAGAATGTACGGAAGCGTCCACTGGTTGCCTAGCTCGCGGATATTGGCCGTCCAGCGATCCAGGACCTGCTTGGCCCGGGCGTAATCTCCCTGCGCGCGAGCGACCCACGCGACTCCCCAGAGGATCAGGCCGACGATCCACTGGTCGCCGAGTTCCTCATAATTGGCGAGGCTCTCCTCCTTGAGCTTCCGGGCTTCCTCGAGCTGGCCCCGATCCAGGGCGATGCTGCCGAGGCCGCTCTGGGCTGCCGCGATCACATAAAGATTGCCAGTCTTGCGCCCCAGCTCCAGGGCCAGTTGGAAATTGGCCTCCGACTCAGCGATGTGCTGATCGCCGCGATTGATGAAACCCGAGAGCATTTCCACCACACCGATGCCATTTTCATCGCCGAGGGCCTCGTAAATCTTCCGAGCTGCGGCGTAGTGCTTGCGGGATTCGCCATACCGATCCAGAGCCCATGCCAGACGGCCGGCTGCCACCTCGGCATCGGCCCGATATTTCTTCCCATCACCGTCCTCGTCGACAGCCAGGAGCTTCAGGAGGAGATCGTAAACCTCCCGCACATCGCCTCGCACCTCGACCAGCCGGTAGAGCGAGGCCATCATGCGCAAGCCCAGCTCGGCCTGCCTGGACTCAACCGCCCAGCGCATGGCGGCGCGAAAATTCCACGCATCGGCCTGCCCGGCGTCGAGCCAGTGCTTTTGCTCGGGACCTTCAAACTTCGGGTGCAATTCCTCGGCATATTCGAGGAAGAATTTCAGGTGCCGGTTGTTCACGGCGACTTCCTCGCCGGATTCCTTGAGCTTCTCCTTGGCGTACTGCCAGACCGATTCGATCATGGTGTAGCGCAGTTCACCCGCCACATCTCGCTCGACCATGACGAGCGACTTGTCGACGAGCTGCTGGAGGAGGTCGAGGATGTCGTACTCCTCCACCCCGTCGCCGGAGCAGACCTGCTCCAGAGCCCGGAGGCTGCGGCCCAGAAGAAACGCCCCCATCCGGCGAAAGACGATGCGCTCCTCCTCGGAAAGCAAATCGTGGCTCCAGTCGATCAGCGCCTGCAAAGTCTGCTGATGCGGCAGCCCCGTGCGACTGCCCCCCCGCAGGAGGCGGAAGCGATCGTTGAGCCGCGACGCGATCTGGGCGAGATCGAGCACGCGCACGCGGGCGGCGGCGAGCTCGATGGCGAGCGGGATGCCATCCAGGCGGCTGCACACCTCGGCCAGAGCCGGGGCGTTCTCATTCGTCACGCGAAAGTCCGGCTTCACCGCCATGGCGCGCTCGATGAAGAGCTTCACCGCATCATATTGCGACAGCCGCTCCACCACGTCCGCACCCGTCAGCTCCTGGAGCCGCACGTCGAACATCCCGAGCGGAGGCACGGCAAAGGTCTGCTCGCCCCGAATGCCGAGCGAATGGCGGCTCGTGGCGATGATCTTGAGATTGGGCGCGGAACTCAGCAGCTCCGCCGCCAGCTTCGCCGCCTCGGCCAGCACATGCTCGCAGTTGTCGAGAATCAGCAGCAGCGTCTTGCCCCGGAGAAAACGGATGAGGGCCTCGCGCTGCGTGCGCTCCGGGTCTTCCCGCACTCCCAGGCTGGTCGCGACCACCTCCACAATGCGCGCGGGATCGGAAATCTGCGCAAACTCCGCCAGCCACACACCGTCGCGGAACTCGTGAATCAGACTCGCCCCGACCTCAATGGACAGCCTCGTCTTGCCCGTGCCTCCCGTACCCGTAAGGGTCAGGAGCGAGGTGCGATTCAGGAGCTGGTGAATCTCCTCCATCTCCTTCTCTCGCCCGATGAAGCTGGTCGTCTGTACGGGCAGGTTGTTTGGGAGCACCTCCATGCTCTTCGGCGGCGGGAAGGAGTCCGGCAGATTGTTGCCGATGACCTGATAAAGATTCTCCGGCCGATCGAGATTGCGCAGCCGATGGCTGCCGAGCGGGCGGAAAGTAACGTCGAGATTCTCGTCTTCCAGCAGATCGACCGTCACCTGCGAGACCAGGATCTGCCCGCCATGCGCGGCGGCCTCGATGCGGGAAGTGCGGTTCAGCGTTCCGCCAAAATAGTCGCCATCGCGCCACTCGGCCGTGCCGGTGTGCACCGCCATGCGAACCAGCAGCGTGCCGACGGCCGACCAGTCCTCGTCGAGCAGCGCCACCTGGGCTGCCACCGCCGCCTCCAGCGCGAGCCTCGGTGTGGGAAATGCGACGCAGAAGGAATCCCCCACCGTCTTGAAAACATACCCGCCGCCGCTTTCCGCGATCCCGCGAATGATGTCATTATGCCGGGCAAGCGCCGCGCCCATGTGGTTCGGGTGTTTCTCCCAAAGCCGCGTGCTCCCGACGATGTCGGTGAAGAAGAAAGAAATCGTACCTTGAGGCGCTTCAGACATCGCGCTTTAACAAAGCCGTTTTTTCCCCGGAGAACAGCAGGAATCTCAGGAATTTGCCTGCAATGGCGTCGGCAGGGCGTCCACGATCTGGCCGCGAGCCAGATAAGCCGCCCCGATGATCCCCGCGTCGTTCCGCATCTGGGCCGGAACGATGATCACCTCCGTGCGCGTGGTGATGTGGGGAAGAAACTTGTCGGCCTTTTTGCTTACGCCGCCGCCAATAATGAAGAGGTCGGGGGAAAACAGCTTCTCCAACTCCTGGAGATATTCACTGATCCGATCGGCCCACTCCTTCCAGGAGAGCTTTTTGTCCTCGCGCACCTTCTCGGAGGCACGCTTCTCGGCATCCTTTCCGCGAATCTTCAGATGGCCAAACTCCGTATTGGGCAGCAGTTTTCCATCCAGAAAGACGGCGCTGCCAATACCCGTTCCCAACGTGAGCATGATGACGACGCCATTGCGATCGCGGCCCGCACCAAAGCGCATCTCCGCAATACCCGCCGCATCCGCATCATTCACCACCGTCGCCTGCCCGCCGATGTGCTCGGAGAAAAGTTTCCCCGCATCCGTGCCGATCCACGACTCGTGCACATTGGCCGCCGTGTAGGTGACGCCGTTTTTGACCACGGCAGGAAAGGTAATACCCGCTGGACCCGAGTAGTTGAAATGCTTCGCAACTTCGCCGACCACGTCCGCCACCGCGTTGGGCAGGGCGGGTTGCGGAGTCGGGAGCCGGAAACGCTCCTCGAGTAATGCGCCAGTTTCCACGTCGACCGGCGCACCTTTGATGCCGGTCCCACCGATGTCGATGCCGAGTATGGTCATGCAGGGAGGGATTGCTAGATGCCTTTGAACCACCCCAGCCGCCCGGGCGCAAGGTTTGTATTGATCTGCTTCACCTCCGTGTAAGCCTCGTACCCGTAGGTGCCGAGTTCGCGCCCGATTCCGCTTTGCTTGTAGCCGCCCCAGGGAGCCTCGTTGAAGGTGGGATGATACGTATTGATCCAGGTGATTCCCGCCCGCAGGCGGCGGATCACACGCCGGGCCTTTGCACTGTCGGAAGTGAACACCCCGCCGGCCAATCCGTATATCGTGTCATTGGCGAGCTTCACCGCCTCGTCCTCCGTATCGAAAAGCTGCACCGCCAACACGGGGCCAAAGATTTCCTCGCGCACGATTTTCATCCCGGGCTTGGTCTGGGTGAAGACTGTCGGCTGGACGAAATTCCCCCTCGCCCGCTCGTCCTCATAAACTCCCCCGCCGCACAGCAGTTCCGCTCCCTCGGCCCGGCCTGCCGCGATGTAATCCAGCACCTTGCGCTGGTGCGCCCGGCTGATGAGCGGCCCCATCTCGGTCGTCTCGTCGAGACCGTCGCCCACCACGATGCGCCCGCAGGCTTCCGCCAGACGAGGCAGAAAGGTTTCGGCCATGCTTCGCTCCAGAATCAGCCGCGACCCGGCGCTGCACACCTCTCCCTGCCCCGCGAAGATGCCAAACATGGCATACTCCAGCGCGGCGTCGGGATCAGCATCGGCAAAGATAATGTTCGGACTTTTGCCACCCAGCTCGAGGGAGATCTTTTTCAGGTTGCCCGTCGCGGCAGCCATGATCTTGCGCCCCGTCGCCGTTCCGCCGGTGAAGGCGATTTTGTCGACCGCGTGACTTTCCGCCAAAACTGCACCCACCGGATCGCCTGCCCCGAGAACCAACTGCGCCACGCCCGGCGGGAATCCCACTTCGTCGATCAGCTCAAAGAGCCGCACCGCCGAGGCCGGGGTCAGTTCCGATGGTTTCAGGATGCAGCAATTCCCCGCCGCGAGGCCGGGCGCGAGTTTCCACGCGGCCATGAGCAGCGGGTAATTCCAAGGAATGATCTGCCCGCACACGCCGATCGGTTCGCGCACGGTCTCGGAGACAATATTGGGATCGCCCACCTCGTAGGTCTGACCCTGCGGTTTCGTGGCCAGCCCCGCATAATACCGGAAACACCCCACCGCATCCGCCGCGTCGTATCGCGCTTCGCGCAACGGCTTGCCGTTGTTCAGCGTGTCGAGTTTCGCCAGTTCCTCCGCGTGCGCTTCGATCAGATCGGCCAGCTTGAACAACCGCGTCGCACGCTCCACTGCCGGAGTCGTCGGCCACGGTCCATCGTCAAACGCCTGCCGCGCAGCCGCGATGGCTGCCTCGACATCGGAGGCGTCGGATTCCGTCGCCACCCCGAGGACTTCGTTGGTGGCGGGATTGAGATATTCGCGCGTGCGACCGGCCCGGGCGGGAACAAAGCGCCCGTTGATGTAATTCTCCAGGGTGCTCATGGCACCCTCAGCTTACGCTAGGATTTGGCCTTCCACAATGCCGCGTCGATGATCGCCCAGATGTGAATGATCCAGCCGAGCATGATGACCCACAGCGCCGCCGCCGCGAGAAAGAAGAGCAGCGCGCGGAGGGGTCGCCCCTGAATGAGCTGCCCGAGCCCGGGAATGAAAAAACTCGCGAGGGCTGCGATCACGTTGCCAGCGGAACCTTGTCCTGTGCTCATCAGCAAATCATACCCAATCAGGGTGTTAATTTCAACGGCATACGCACCCGCTTTTCAAAGGTTGGCAGGATTTGTTTTCCTTACTATCCGTCTTACCATAGCTGCATTACTCGCATGAAAACGGCGGCAACATCCAAACGCCAGGCCAACGTCCTGGGGTGCCTCAAGTCCGAGCTACAGGGGAAAACGGTTCCCGCGTTGCTGGAAGAACTTCGCGGCCCGGTAGAACTGACCCAATCCACCAGTCGAAGAAAAGCCCGGTGATCGCTCTGGGCTGACCAAGAGCATCGTCCGCCGATGACAGGGGTTACCTGCCGTATTTCCCGAAACTGCGGATCGTGGGTCCGCTTTCGATCTAGGTCGAATACCCCGCCAGCAATTCCCGCACGATGCCGCCCGTGAGATACTCGGCGACTTCGTTGACGAAGCGGAGGAAATCCACCGCTGCCGAGTGGTCGGCCTGATCGGAAATCACGCGGATCACGGTGGCGGGCACGTTGCCCATCTCGTAGCAGACCTGAGCCACGGCCGCGCCTTCCATCTCACCGCAGAGCAATCCGGGGAGCGCGGCGCGGAGTTCCGCCGTCACCTCGGGATCGGCGAGAAACTGGTCGCCACTGGCGATGAGGCCGTCGTACACGGCGGGTGTGTCGATGCCAAAGGCCGCACGACTTTCCGCCGAGACATCCTGCGGGAAAAACTCAGTCGTGTAGCGCTTCGCCGCCGCCACGGCACGGGACAATATCTCGCGGTCGGACTCGAAGAACACCTTGCCCAGCAGCGGAATCTCAAAGCGCTCAAAAGCAGGCAGCGGACTCGCGTCCATGTCGTGCTGCACGAGCCGATCGCCGATCACCACATCGCCCACGCGCAGACGCGGATGAATGCCGCCGGCCACCCCGGTGAAAATCACATGATCCACGCCGAATCGCTCCAGCAGGAGCATGGTTGTCACGGCGGCGGAAACCTTGCCCACGCGGGAAAGCACGAGCACGACCTCCTGGCCGACCCACTCTCCGACGTAAAACGTCCGCATGCCCGCCTCGACCGTATGATGCACGGTCATGGATCGCGCCATCAGCGCGACCTCCTCCGGCATGGCTCCGAGAATTCCGAATTTCATACGGGCATTTCTGTCAGAAAACGCCCTATCCGGAAAGCTGCGCGCGCAGCTTGGCAAACTGCGCCATGATGTCTTCCTCTCCCATCGGGCGGCTCATGATCTCCTCATAAGTCTCCTCCTCGACATGCTCGCCCTTGATCTCCTGCAGAAAGGGACTCGGCAGGCAGTGCATGGGACTGCCGAATTTCACCCGCGCCCGGCACCACGTAATGATGAGCGATTTCATCGCCCGAGTGATGCCGACGTAAAAAAGACGCCGCTCTTCGTCGACCGTACCCTCGGCTTTGGATCGGTCGTGCGGGAGGAATCCATCCTCCACGCCAATGAGATGGACGTGCGGGAACTCCAGCCCCTTCGCCGCGTGCATGGTGATGAGCGTGACGCCGAGCGCGGTCTCCGCCTTGTCCTCCTCGCGCTCGCGGTCGAGGCTCACCTCGTCGAGGTAACCTTGCAGGCCGTCCTTGGCGCGCTTCTGGTACTCGTCGAGAGCGCGAATCATCTCGCGCACATTCTCCTCGCGATTCATCGCCTCGTCGGGAGTTTTGCAGGTGCGCTTCATGTCCTCCATGTAGTCGCAGTTCTCGAGCAGCGTGGAGATGATCTCGGCAATCGGCGCACCCGGCGTGGAAACGCGGATGCGCGTTTCCTCCAGCTCGTCGGTGAATCGCTTGATCGCATCCGCCGCCTTGCGCGTGCAGGTTTCCAGAAACAAGTCGTGGCGCAGCGCCTCGTAGAGACTCTGCCGATGCTCCACGCTGTGCGCCAGCGCGAGCTCCACCGTCGTCGCGCCGATACCGCGCGGCGGCGTATTGATGATGCGCAGCAGCGACTGATCGTCGGAGGGATTCAGGAGCGCCGTCATGTACGCCATGATGTCCTTGATCTCGCGCCGCTCGAAGAAGCTCTTCCCGCCCACGAGGCGGTAAGGGATCTTGTGCTTGCGGAGGTTCTCCTCCAGCAGGCGCGACTGGGCGTTCATCCGATAAATGATCGCAAAGTGCTCCCACGGGAGATTCTGGCTACGGCGGTGCGCCGCGATTTCCTCGACAATAAACTCCGCCTCCTTGCGGTCATCCGGCACGGCGATGATGCGCACCGGCTCGCCGCCCTGCTGCGGACTCCAGAGGTTCTTGCCACGGCGGCGCGGGTTGTTGCGAATGAGCCGGTTGGCCGCGCCGAGGATGGCGTTCGTACTGCGGTAATTCTGCTCCAGGCGGATGACCTTGGGATTCGGGAAATGCCGCTCAAACTCGAGGATGTTCGACACATCCGCGCCGCGCCACCCATAGATGCTCTGGTCGTCGTCGCCCACCACGCAGACATTCGGCGGATCGCCGCTGGCCAGCAGACCGACCATGCGGAGCTGGAGACCGTTTGTGTCTTGAAACTCGTCGACCATGAGCTGCTCGATGCGCTCGCGCCATTTGTCGCGCACCTCGGGATGCTCCTCCATGAGCTTCACCGCTTGCACGAGCAGGTCGTCGAAATCCATCGCATTGAGCGAATGAAGCTCCTCCTGGTAACGGCGATAAACCGCTCCCGCGAGGCTGTTCTCGTCGGTCGAGGCGTTCAGGCCGGAGTTCTTCGCCTTGCTGATGAGGCTCTTGGCGAGGTTGTGGTCGATCTTCTCGTCCTTCGCGCAGACGCGGGTGATGACCTTCTTGATCAGGCCCGTCTGGTCGCCTTCGTCAAAGATGCTGAAGTTGTTCTTGTACCCCAGTCGATTTGCATCGCCGCGCAGGATGCGCACGCAGAGAGCGTGAAAGGTCGAGGCCGTGACCGCCTTGGCCTGGTCGGGATCGACCATGCCCGCGATACGATCCTTCATTTCGCGCGCAGCCTTGTTCGTAAAGGTCACGGCCATGATTTTCGCCGGATCGACACCTTGCGAAATCAGCCACGCGATGCGCGCGGTAATGGTACGGGTTTTCCCGGTTCCGGCCCCGGCCAGGATCAGGAGCGGACCATGCTCATGGCTCGCCGCGTCCTGCTGCTCGGGATTGAGATCAAAAAACCGGAAACGGCTCATGGCAGTTCTCCGTCGGCGAAGCGTTTGACGATGGCGGGGTAAAGATGATGCTCGGCCACCTGGATGCGGGCATGGAGGGAGGCCGCCGTATCGTCAGGCAACACGGGAACGCTTTCCTGCGCGATGATCTCGCCGGTATCCATGCCCGAGTCGACGTAATGCACGGTGCAGCCGGTGACGGACTCCCCCGCCTCCAGCGCCTGCTTCCAGGCCTCAAGCCCGGGGAATTTCGGCAAAAGCGATGGGTGGATATTGATGACGCGGCGCGGGAAGGCGTCGAGCGTGGTCGACTTGACCATGCGCATGTAGCCCGCGAGCACCACGAGGTCGACCCCGGCATCCTTCAGCGTACGGACGAGCCCCTCCTCCACCTCGGGGGAAAGGCGGGTGCGGAACTTCGGCTCGACGATCTCCTCGGCGCGCAATCCGGCCTCGGCGGCATATTGCAAAATGCCCGCCCCCGGGACATCGGAGAGCACGACCGCCACCTCGGCGTCGATCTGACCGGCCTGGATGGCTTCAAGGATGGCCCGGAAGTTGGAACCCTTTCCGGAGCCGAGAATGCCGAGACGAATTTTAGACATTGCGGGAGGAGATGATGCCTGCCTGCCCCCGACATGCAAGCGATGCTTCCCAAGAAATTCGATCCGGTGCATCATCTGCCGCCAATGAGCCTGGACACGTATCTGCTCGATCGCTCCAAGACGGTCGATGCCGCATTGAACCGCTTCCTCCCGCGCGCGACGACCAAACCCGCGACCCTGCACAAGGCGATGCGCTACAGCATCTTCGCCGGGGGCAAGCGCATGCGGCCCATTCTTACTCTCGCCGCCGCCGAGGCCTGCGGAGGGGAAATCGAGGATGCCCTGCATGCCGCCTGTGCGGTCGAGTGCGTGCACACCTACTCGCTCATTCACGATGACCTGCCCTGCATGGACGACGACGATTTCCGCCGGGGCCGCCCGACCTCACACAAGGTCTTCGGCGAAGGCATCGCCGTCCTGACAGGCGACGCACTCGTGACCCAGGCTTTCGACATTCTCGCCCAGGCGAAAGAGACGCCGCGCTACAAGATCCGCGACTACATTCTGGAACTCTCCGGAGCAGCCGGAAGTCTCTACCTCATCGCCGGTCAGGTGGCCGACCTCGAGGCGGAGGGCAAGAAATCCACCCGCTCGGAACTGCGGTTCATCCACGAGGGCAAAACTGCTGCGATGATCGTCGTGAGCCTGCGCCTCGGCGGCATGAGCGCCAACGCCACGCCCAAGGCCGTGCTCGCGCTGACGGAATTCGGCAAGAACCTCGGCCTCGCCTTTCAGGTCATCGACGACATCCTCGACATCACGCAGACCAGCGAAAAGCTGGGCAAAAGCGCAGGCAAGGACGTCGCGGCGAAGAAGACCACGTACCCATCCCTCATCGGCCTCAAAGCCGCCCGGGCGGAAGCCAAACGCCTGACCAGCGCCGCGCACAAGGCGCTCGACCCGATCCGCAAAGCCGACCGGCTCCACGAGCTCGCCGACTACCTGCTGAACCGCGAGTATTAACTCGTGACGTAAAGCGCCACCGCCAGACTCGCGGCGGATAGAATCGTGCTCAGGGCGATGGAACCCGACGCCAGCGTCGGATCGCCGCCCATTTCCTTGGCCATGACAAAGGCCGCCGCCGCTGTGGGGGCAGCCGCGAGTACCATGGCGATACGCTGCTCGGGCAGGCCCAAGCCGAGCACCCGGCACATCGCATAGACAATGATCGGGAGCACGACGACCTTGAGCAGCGCCGCCGCCACGATGGCGGAGCGCTTCCCTTGAAACGACGCGTGCGCTAGGGAACCGCCGATGCACAGCAGCGCGAGCGGCACCGCCGCGTCGCCGAGCGCCTTGAACGCCCGGTCAACCACGCCCGGGATCGGCACGTCGAGAATCGGCACCAGAATGCCCAGGATGCCTGCGAGCAAAAGCGGATTGCGCAGGATGGGTTTCGCCAGTTGCATCCAGTGCACCCTGCCCTCATGGCGGCTGACCTGGAGCACGATCACGGCAAAAATGTTGTACGACGCCATGAGCAGGATCATCGCGATCACCGCCGTCGCCATCATGGCTTTCGATCCAGGAAAAGGCTGCGTCGCGACGCTGTAGGCCAGCACCGGCAGTGCGATGTAGGCGGAGTTTCCCCGAAAGGCGGATTGCGAAAACGTCCCCCGGTAGATGTGCGGGATGCCGAGCGGAATCGCCAGCAGCCAGGCGATGACCATGATGAGAATCGTCGCCCCCCAGAGCACGCCCATGAGCCGGATCAACTGGCCGCCCGGCTCGATCGCATGCGAGGCCGAGGTGAAAAGCAGCGCGGGCAGCGCGACCCAGAACGCCAGCTTGTTCAGGTCGTTCATGAAGTCATGACCGAGAAACTTGATCTTCGCGAGGACCGTACCCAGGGCGATGATCAGCACCAGAGGCGCCAGGGTTTCAAAGATGACTGCGTGCATTCGACAAGGTGCCTGACGTGACGCCGAGCTGGGACTGGGCCTTGAGTTCGCGCCAGAGTTCCGCCCCGGTGGCGCGGCCCTCCAGCAACTCGCGATACGCGGCGAGAACGCGGCGGGTTTCCGCCGGAGATTCCTCCAGCAGTTCGATACGGAACCGGGCCAGCCCGGCGGCGCGAAGCTCCGCGTAATGAGCCGCTCCGGTCTGCGGCGTGGCGTTGAAGAGCGTGTTGCGGCAGCCCACATCCGCGCGTAGCGGATGCTCGATGCCCACGCGGTCGCGCAGATGAACGCGATGTTTTTCGCACGGCCTCCCGCAATCCAGGAACGAACTGCCCTTGGAAAGAAACGCGGCAAACACGCAGTGCTCCATGTGAAACATGGGCATGTGCTGGTGCAGCGTCAGTTCGAACCACTCTGGCGGCGCAGCGCGAAGAAGAGCCAATACCTGCGAGATGGCGAGATCGTAGGAGATCGTGACGCGCTCCAGCCCGTGGCGCTTGAAAACCGCAGCGCTCAGCGGGTTGGCGACATTGAGCGAAAAATCTCCGACCTTGCGCAGCGAACTGTCGCGGAAGTGCGCGATGGCCCCGACGTTGCGGATCAGCACCCCGGTCGGTTCCGCCTTTTCGATCAGCTTGAAGAACCCCTCCTCGCCCGCCTTTTGAATACGCGGAGTCGCGAGGAAAATCTCCGCCCCCGGTGCGGCAGCCACGGCGTCCTTGTACCGGCGAATGTCCTCAAAATCGACGTAAATGGTTCGCACCCCATCCTCCAGCGCCGCCTCAATCTGCGCCATGTCGCGGCACAGCACGGCCAGCGAAGGCACTGCCTCGATCTTGCTCGCAGGCGGAATGTCGGAGAGCACCTGCTCAAGCGTGACGCCCGAGGGCTCGCGATCCGCGCGGTCGGTAGTCTCCAACTGCTGAACAATGGCCGCCTTGAGTCGATTGAGTTCGCTACTGGGCAGAAAGACCGGAGCCGCAAAATCCACCGCGACCTCGCCCAGGGTGTAGGGCGTTTCATTGAGCCTGCCGAAAATGTCGCGCAGTTGCTCCTCACCGAGGGCCACCTTGCGGCTTTCCTGCAAGAGCATCCCAGAGCGCAAAACGATCTCGGCATTTCCCTCGGTCGCCGTGACCTCCAACGACTGGCCGGGCGCGCCGGTGAAGCGCAGGTTGAGCGGCGTCTTCCCCGTGGAGCGCGGCTCGATGCGGGATTTGAAAGTGGCGCGAAGCTCCGCCTCCAGCGCCGGGTCGTCCGTTTTCCAGACCCGAGTGCCGGGAGATAGCCGCGAGAAATTCAGCGCGCCGTGGCGGAAATAGTATTGCCCGTTCCGCACCTCGTAGATGCGCCCGCCCTGTTCGTCGTTCGTGTCGGCGGCATGCTCGAAGACAATACCGTCGCCCGGCTTCAGCTCAAGCTGACTGTCGATTTCGACAAAGTTGCGCCCCACCCGCGAAACCCGGCCCGCGTATGGCCCGCGCTTCTTGCCGTAATCCGCACGCACGAGCTGCTGGTGATTCACGCCATGCATCCAGCCGCTGAAAAGCCCGCGCGAAAACGTCATCTCCATGCGGTACCAGTCGTCGGCGGAGGGCTCGGCATTCTCGCCCTCCAGCGCGGCGTCGATGGCCTTGCGGTACACCGAGGTCACGGCGGCGACGTACTCCGGGGTCTTGAGGCGACCTTCGATCTTGAAGCTCTTCACCCCGAGCCGGATCAGCTCGGGAATCTCGCGCACCGCCGCGAGGTCCTGCGGCGAAAGGAGATACCGCTTGTCGCCGAGGTCGCGCACGATGCCATCCACCACCATCTGGTAAGGCATGCGGCAGGCTTGCGCGCACTCGCCGCGATTTGCGCTGCGCTGGCCGAGTGATTCGCTGGTCAGGCACTGGCCGGAGTAGGCCACGCAAAGCGCACCGTGGACAAAAACCTCCAGCGGCGTCCCGGTTTCAAACTTCGCGAGCTCGCGCAGCGATAATTCCCGCGAGAGCACGACTTGTTTCGCCCCGAGTTCCTCGGCAAACCGCACGCCCTCGGGCGAGGTGACGGTCATCTGGGTGGAGGCATGAACGCGCAGGCCCGGGAACATCCGTCGCGCGATCTCGGCCAGTCCGACATCCTGGATGATGACGGCATCGACTCCGGCGTCATTGAGCTGGCGCAGTTCCTCGACCGCATCGGGAAGCTCGCTGGTAAAGATCAGGACATTGAGGGCCACATAGGCCTTCACGCCATGGGCATGCAGGAAGGCGACGACTTTCGGCAGGTCGTCCGCGCCGAAATTCTCCGCCCGCATGCGGGCATTGAACCGGGGCATGCCGAAGTAGACGGCGTCCGCCCCATTGGCGACCGCCGCGCGCACACATTCCCAGTCTCCAGCCGGGGCGAGAAGTTCAGGTCGAGATACCACGTACCCGCACAGAACACCAAACGGACGGAAAATCAAAGAACGGGAACGGATTTTCCCGATCTTCGATTCCGCCCTGTCAGTGAACTAGATGCCCGCGCCGCGTGCCAACTCCTCAGCGATCTGAGGCTCGGGGATGCGGGAGAGCTCGACGGCAAAGTGCGTCAGGTCGAGCAGGGTGTTGTCCAGCGTGTGTTCGGCGGTGCGGAGTTCCAGCTCGGGAGCGAGCGGGGCCTCGTACGGCGACGTGATGCCGGTGAACTCCTTGATCTCGCCGGCACGCGCCTTCTTGTACAGGCCGCGCGGATCGCGGGCTTCGCACACGTCGAGCGGGGCGTTGATGAAGACCTCGGCAAACGGGATTCCGTCACGCTGGCAGATCTTGCGGACATTGTCGCGATCGGCCCGGAAGGGCGAGATCAGCGAGCAAATGACCACCAGACCGGCCTCGGCCATGAGGCGGGCGGTTTCCCCGGCGCGGCGAATGTTCTCCGAGCGATCCTCGGCGGAAAATCCGAGATTCGCGCAGAGGCCGTGACGGAGATTATCGCCATCGAGGATGTAGCTGAAGATGCCGCGGCGATGGAGGTGATACTCCAGGCCGGTGGCGAGCGTCGACTTGCCGGAACCCGACAGGCCGGTAAGCCAGAGCACGGCTCCGCGATGGCCGAAATTCTCGGCGCGCGACTCGCGGGTGACCGGACTGACCGTCCAAGTAAGGTTCTCCGCCGCCCCGGCGAGACGCTTCTCGTCCTGGTACTCCGCCTCGCGGATGATGCCGCCGCCGCCGATGCGCTTGCCGGTGACAATGACGAAACGCCCGGTTTCGCTGATGCGGTCGTGGCGGTCAAAGGCGATCGGCTTGCGAGCGCGGATGCGCACGTCGGCCACTTCGTTCTTGTGAATGATACCGGGATTGCCCGCGAGCGGCTCCAGCGTGGAGGAATCCAGCACGCGCGTGATCTCCACCAGGCGCGCCTCGACACTCTGTGTGCCGAGCTTCAGGGTGAAGGGGACATTGAGCGGCAGCGGATCATTTTGCAGCCAGAAGAGGCTGGCGTGAATCTCGCGACCCTCGGCGGGGCCGTGGTCCGGCGCACTGCCGATGTCGCCACGCTCCACGAAAATCTGCTCTTCCAGCGTGATGGCGACCGACTCGCCCACGAGGGCGCTCGTCGGAGGTTCCGGCGCGTTCCACTCCTCGATGGACTTCACCCGGCTGCTCTTGCCATCGGGCCAGAAAACAATCTCCTGCCCGACCTGGAGCGAACCGGTTTCGATGCGACCCGCCAGGATGCGGCGCTCGTCGAAACGATAGATGTCCTGCAGCACGAAACGCAGCGGAAGGTCATCCGGCGGAGCGGAAATCTGGAACTGCTCGAGTGCTTCCAGAATCGCCGGCCCCTTGTGCCAGGCGAGCTCCGGGCTGGCCTGCGTGATGTTCAGGCCAAGCTTGGCCGACATCGGCACGAAGTGCTGCGGCACAATGCCGAGCTTGCCGAGGAACTCCGTGTAATCGGAGCGCACCTTTTCAAAACGCTCCTGCCGGTAACCGACGAGGTCCATCTTGTTCACCGCCACGACGATCTGGCGGATGCCGAGAAGCGACAGCAGGTAGGCGTGGCGCTTCGACTGCTCCTGGATGCCTTCATTGGCATCGATCAGCAGGATCGCGGCGTCGGCGCTGGCCGCACCGGTGACCATGTTTTTCAGGAACTCCTTGTGGCCCGGCGCGTCGATGATGACGTACTCGCGCTTTTCCGTGCGGAACGGCAACTGCGTGGTGTCGATCGTGATGTTCTGCGCCTGCTCCTCGAGGAGAGCATCGAGCAGGAAGGCGAACTCAAATTCCATGCCTTCGAGTTCGCTGGCCTTGCGGATTTGCTCGACCTTGCCCTCGGGCAGGGAGTTGGTGTCGTGAAAGAGACGTCCGATGAGCGTGGATTTGCCATGGTCGACATGGCCCACGATCACGATGCGCAGCTTTTGCGAAGTGGGAAGTGAGATGTCGGAAGTCGGAACTTTTGTGGGTTCGAGAGTCGTTTGCACTGGAGACTATTTCTTTTTGCTGCGGCTGCTTTTGATGGAGGCAACAATGATGGAGAGGATTTCGTCGGCTTCCTTTTCCAGGGCCGAAAGTTTGGCGGGCTTGATGAGGTCGAGTGCTTTGGAAAGTTGCAGCCAGTAAATCACTTCATCGCACTCTTCTTCACAGATCCCCAGCTTCGCAACAAACTCCGCAGAGGAGCGCGCCCGGCGCGCTGCCCGGTAGTTTGCTCCGACCGAGGAGGAACACCGGATCAACAGGGAAGAGACGACGGAACCTGATCGCGAAACCGGAAGAGCCTCCGCAGCACGAATGCATCGCACGGCAAACTCAAACGTCCGATCTCGCAAATCCGCCACGCTTTTGAGCCCGCCCGATTTCACGGGAGACTCACTGCGAGGCGAAACTTCCGACTTCCGCCTTCCCACTTCCGACATCACATGAATCCTTTTGCGCGCAGTTTCTGCATCGCATTCCGCTCGTGGTGGTCCTGGGCGCGACCGGCGCGCTCGCTCGTCTTGGTGACGAGGAGTTCCGCGATGATTTCGCTGATATTGGAGGCGGTGCTTTCCACCGGCTTCGTGATCGGCCAGCAGCCGAGGGAGCGGAAGCGGTACTTCTTTCCATCCTCACCCGGGCGGGCGAAGTACATGGTCGGGATCGGGATGTTCTCGCGCTCGATGTAGCGCCAGATGTCCACCTCGGCCCAGTCGAGCAATGGCTGCACACGGATGTGCTCGCCCGGCTCGATGGCGGTGGTGAACTGGTTCCAGAACTCCGGCGGCTGATCCTTGTAGTCCCACTCAAACTCCGCATTGCGGGGCGAGAAATAGCGCTCCTTCGCACGGGTCGGGTCCTCGTCGCGGCGGATGCCAGTGATGAGCGCGTCAAATTTCCGCTCCGCCATCACCTGCTGCAAGGCCACGGTCTTGAGTTCATGGGTCACCGTCACCGGGTCGTGAGTCTCGTAACCCACTGATTGTGTGTAGGATCCACGTCCAGCGCGGGCATCCTCATTGATCTTCACGATCAAATCGAGGTCATACTCCTTGCGCGCCCACTCACGAAACTCCAGCATTTCGGGAAATTCGTAAGTCGTATCGATGTGCAGTACCGGATACGGAATCTTTCCGCAAAAGGCCTTCTTCGAGAGCCAGATCAGGACGTTGGAATCCTTGCCCATGCTCCACGGCATACACAGGTTCGAGAAGCTGTGATAGGCTTCACGAAGGATGTACACGCTTTGCGCTTCGAGTTGGTCAAGATGATCCATTGGAAAATAACCACTAAAGCGGTAGTTGTTACCTCCCGCCACTAAAAAATTCATGTCCCAGCCCCTGACGCCTACAATTATCAACAAAGTTGGTCGTGAAATCGCTTTCGCCTGGAGCGATGGCACCGAGACCTACATTCCGGCCGAGGTTCTGCGCCGGGCCTGCCCCTGCGCAGCCTGCGGCGGCGAACCGGATGTCACCGGCAAGGTGATCCGCCCGACCGTCCAATACCAACCCTCCAGCTTTGATCTTCAGAGCTGGGAAGTCATTGGCGGATATGGCTTTCAGCCGACCTGGGCCGACGGCCACCGTACGGGAATCTACACCTTCCCGTACATCCGCAAGCTCGGCGATACCATCCCGGGCTAAGCCATCCCTCCTTGGTTCAGAAGTTCATGGTTTACATACTAATGGACGATGGGCACACCTCGTCGTAGCGTGAAACCACGCCGCCCATGAGACCACTGTACCATCCCTCGAAGGAGGACATCTCGACAGAGGGCATCCTCTATGCCCTCTCGGACCCGATCCGGGCCCGGATCTACTCGGAGATTTCCTGTTCCGAGCAGGCACCCACGTGCTCGAATTTCCTCACCCTCGAGGGCCATAGGCTGCCAAAGTCCACGCTCTCGCAGCATTTCAAGATCCTGCGCGAGGCGGGCCTCATCCGCAGCGAGCGCAAGGGCGTCGAGCTGCGCAACTTCAGCCGCTGCGGCGATCTGAAGGAACGGTTTGGCGATCTAATTCGCGCCGTCCTCGCCGCCTACGGCCTCAAGGTTGGCGAGTCGGTTCAAAACGTCCCGTCCGAACCCAAAAAGAAGGCCGTCACGGAAAAGAGCCGCCCGCGTTAACGGACGGCTCTTCCCTTTTTGGGTTTGATCAAATATCGGCCATTCCGCCGTCGGAGAGCAGATCGATGCCGGTGGAATAGCTGCTGTCACTCGACGCGAGAAACAGCGCCGCTGCGGCAATCTCCTCCGAGCGGCCCAGGCGGCCGAGGGGCGTCATCTCGGCGAGGCCGGCCTTCGTGGCGTCGGCTTCCTCCTTGCTCTTGTGCTGACCATCGAGGATCGGCGTGTCGATCGGCCCGGGGCTGAGGCTGTTGACCCGGATGCCGCGGCCCTTCAACTCCGCCGCCCAGGTACGGACAAACGAACGCACCGCCGCCTTGGTGGCGGAATACACCGACGCACCGGGGAAGCCGAGGTACTGTACGACGGACGCCACCACCACGATCGCCCCGCCATCCCGCAGCAGAGGCAGCGCCTTTTGCGTGGTGAAGAGAACGCCCCGGACATTGATGTCGAAGATCTTGTCGTAGTGTTCGACCGTTATCTCGCCCAGAGGAGCAAACTCGGCGATTCCCGCATTGGCGACAATGATGTCCAGCGCGCCTTTCTCGGCTTTCACCCGCTCATAGAGGCGGTCGAGGTCCTCGAGCTTCGCGACGTCGCTCTGCACGGCGGTGACGTTCTTCCCGATGGCCGCCACGGCCTTGTCGAGTTCCGCCTGCCTGCGGCCGGTGATGAAGACGTACGCGCCCTCTTCCACAAACTTCTGTGCGATGGCGAGCCCGATTCCGCTGCTGCCGCCCGTTACCACTGCGATTTTTCCGTCGAGTTTTGACATGGGTTTTATTGATTAATTCTATTGTTCGGTATTTTTGAACTATTAAACCGAAAACGACCCCGGTCAATGGCTATTTCAGAAAACAAAACGGGCAGGCGCGAAGCCTGCCCGTCCTGGAAAAATGAGACCGTTCCTCCCGGCTACGGCTTGATCTCGGCGCCGGTGACGGCATTGGTGATGATGAATTTCTCCGGGTGGAAGGTCGGATCGGCACGGAAGCTGAGGCGTCCGGCGTAGCGGCGCTCGATGTCGACGAGAAGTTCCTCGTCTTCGTTGCGCAGACGGTTGAGGAGGTCGGGATGCACGATGACCTTGATCTCGTGCACGCTCTCCTGGTTCTGCCGCATCACGGTATGCAGGGTGCGCTGAAGCTCGACGCTCATCGTCATGGGACTCTTGATCAAGCCCTTGCCGCCGCAATGCGGACACGGCACGAACTGCGTGCTGGCGAGGCTTTCCGCCGCGCGCTGGCGGGTCATCTCCATGAGGCCGAGCTGCGAGATCGGAAGCACGTGGGTGCGGGCCTTGTCGCGCTTCAGGCGCTCCTTGATGCGCTGGTAGACGGACTGCTGGTCCTTGCGGCTCTTCATGTCGATGAAGTCCGCAATGATGATGCCGCCGATGTTGCGCAGGCGCATCTGGCGGCAAATCTCGTCCGCCGCCTCGAGGTTGGTCTGGAGGATGGTCTTCTCCATGTCCTTCGACCCCTTGTTGCGGCCCGTATTCACGTCGACCGCGATGAGCGCCTCGGTTTCGTCGATCACGATATAGCCGCCACACGGCAGCCAGACTTGACGATGAAAGGCCGCGTCGATCTGGGACTGGACACCGAAGCAATCGAAAATCGGCTGGGTGCCCGTGTAGAGCTGCACACGCTTGCGGGCGCGCTTGGAGATCTGGCCGACCAGATTCTGCATCCGCTCAAAGGCCTTCTGGTCATCGACCATGATGGAATCCACATCGTCGGTGAGGAAATCGCGCACGGTACGGTCGATGAGGTCGCTCTCGGCATACAGGCAGGCCGGAGCCGGAAGCTCCTCCATGCCGCGCTGAATCTCCGCCCATTGCTCAAGAAGCAGGCTGAGATCGCGGACGAAATAGCGGGCGCGCTGGCCCTGGCCCACGGTGCGCATGATGACGCCCATGCCCTCCGGAATATCGAGCTCCTGGAGGATCTTGCGCAGGCGCTCGCGCTCCTTGGGGTCGTCGATCTTGCGCGAGATGCCGCACTGTTCATTGAACGGCATGAGCACGAGATAGCGGCCGGCCAGACTCACGTCGGTGGTGATGCGGGGACCCTTCGTACCGATGGGACCCTTTTTCACCTGCACGAGGATGTCCGAGCCGACCGGGTAGATGTTCGGCACGTCCTTGTGCGTGATCTTCTGCTTCTTCTGGTTGTTCTTGCCGCCGCCGCGGCTCACGGCTTCCACGCCGCTGTCGAGCGCCGCCGGGATGGCGTCCCAGAATTGCAGGAACGCGTTTTTCTCGAAGCCGATATCGACGAACATCGCCTTGATGCCCGGCTCGATGTTGCGCACCTTGCCCTTGTAGATCGCGCCGACGATGTTTCGGTCGGATTCGCGTTCCGTGGTCAGTTCCTCAAGGCGGTTGTCCTCGAGGAGAGCGACTCGCTTCTCAAGGCGTTCGCAGTTGACGATGAGTTTAATTCCGGTGCTCTTCTTGCCTAGGCCCAAGATTCTTTTGACTGTTTCGATCATGAAAAAACGGAGGTTGGTCTCCACGGTGGGAGAAAAGGGTAATAAGGGGGGGCTGGGGGGAGTTCATCTGCTGCGGTTGGGGGAAGGATTTGATTCCTTTTTCTTTTTGTCCCCTCCGCGGAAGAAATTGAAGAATTTTTCCAAACCCGAGGGCTTGGCGTTCTGGCGATTGCGCACGCGGCCGCCTTCATCCGCTTCATCACGTACGCTCGGCGCAGCGGCCACCTGGCTTTCCTGGCCGCCCGAGGCATTGTCCGCCGTGCCGGTGTCCTGGTCGGCCGTGACCGTCGTGGCGGCCGGGATGTCCCGCCCGAAATCGACGCTGTCGACGTGATTGAAATTCCCCACGGCCGGATCAAGCCATGCCACCAGCGGCGGCGGCGCCGGGGTCGGCGCAGCATCCGGGGCCGGGGGTTCCGCCGGAGTCTCCGGGGTCTTCTCCAAGGCAAAGGTGTCCTCAAGGATCTTGGCCGCGATCGGAGCGGCCACGCCGCCGCCGGACTGTGCGCCCTGCACCAGCACGCAGACCGCGTACTTGGGCGCTTCGTAGGGAGCGAAGCAGATGAACCACGTGTGGTTGTCCTTCACGCCATTGCGCCAGAACTGGGCGGTGCCTGTCTTGCCCGCGACCTCGACGCCTTTGATCCGGGCCTTGCCCGCCGTACCGCCGCCTTCATTGACGACCTTGTCCATGCCGAGGCGGACCTTCTCGATCTGCTCGCGGGTCAGTCCGCCGTCCTTGATCAGGTCGGTGCGCACCCGGGCAGGCTCCTGCAGGACCACCTGTCCGTCCTGGGCCACAACCTTGTCGATGAGCCGGGGATAAAAACAGATGCCGCCATTGGCCACAGTCGCAGCGATCATGGCCATCTGGATGGGCGAGGCCAGCACCATGCCCTGGCCGATGGAGGTATTGGCCGTATAGCCGCTCGACCAGCGCTCATTGGGGCTGATCTGGGCGAGATATTCCGGCCCCGGCAGGACACCCGGCGCCTCGCCCGAGAGCGGCAGGCCGGATTTTTGCCCGAGGCCGAGCATGTTGCCCATGGCCACGATGTTGTCGATGCCGGCAGCGTTGCCGTACTGATAGAAAAAGGCATTGCAGGAGTACTTCAGCGCATCAGCCAGGCGCAACGTCCCATGCGGAGGCAGATGCCTCGACGTCACCCAGCACATCATGTATTTATTGCCGTAGGTGACGCCGCCGGAACAGGTGAAGGACTTGTCGCCCACGCCCGCGCGGAGGCCGGCGAGACCGATCGGCACCTTGTAGGTGGACCCTGGCGCATACGCGCTGATGGCGCGGTTGAGCATCGGATTGGTCTCATCCTTGTTCAGCTCGATCCAGTCCTTCGCCGCGATGGAGGGGATGAATTTATTGGGATCGTAGGATGGCACGGAGGCCATCGCGAGGATGTCGCCGTTGTTCGGATCGATCACCACGGCGGCACCGCGGCCTACGGCGCGCAGGGCCTTCTCTGTGATGTACTGGATGCGCGCATCGATCGTCAGGTACACATTGGCACCCTGCTTCGGCTCCACGATCTCCACATCATTGCGCATGATCTGGCCCTTGGCATCGCGCTGGAGGATCTTCACCCCCGGCGTACCCTTGAGGTAATCGTTCATCGCCAGTTCGATCTGGGCCTTGCCCTCGGTATCCGGCTCGTAAAACTTGTATTTGTTGATGTCGGGCAGCTTGTCGAGGTTGTTGGGCGCGCCGACGTAACCGAGCAAATGGGCGGCCAGTGAGCCGTAGACATACTGGCGCACGGGCTTCTTGGTCACGTTGACCCCGGGGAGGCCGAGATTGTTCTCGGAAAGCACGGCCATCTTCTCGAAGTCGAGATCCTGCATGTAGTTGAACGGGATCTCGCTCTTGTTGCGGAAGTGGATCTGGAGGCGCTTGGCATTGTAGTCCTGAGCGACGCCCAGCTCCTCCAGCCGGGGAATGATCTGCTCGGAGACGATGCGCGCCACGTCGGCCTCCTCCATGTCCTTGGGCATGTTGCGCACCGTGCCGCGATAGCGCACCTTGGGGACCTGATTGTTGTGAGTCCGACGATAGGCCGAGACCATGTCGGGCAGGTAAAAGTCGACGTCGAAGCTGGCCCGGTTCTGGACCAGCGGGATGCCATTGCGATCCAGGATCTCTCCTCGCACGGCGGGAATGCGTACCGTCACCCGCGAGGTGGACCCCGTCTTGGCCGTATACTCCGCTCCGTGGGCGATCTGGACCATCCACAGGCGCGCCACGAGAGCAGAAAGCGCCAGCACGATGATGGCACCCACAAAGACAAAACGCAGAGCTGATCCCGTGCGCCTCATACCCGACCTCCAAAACGAGCCCCGCGCCCATACTCGCCCGGGAGGAAATGCCGTACGGACTCCCAGGCCAGGTACACCAGAGGCGCGAGGGCGGCGGCGATGAGCCCCGGCCCGATGATACGCCAGAAGACCATCTCATTGAGCACGATCCCCTCCCGGCGGAAGCTGATCATCACGTACTGCAAAGCCAGGTACAGCGACGTACCCCCCACGGAAAGGCAGGTGTGAATCCACCAGCCGCCACGGAGAAAAGCGGGTTGAAACCCATGACACAGAAGCCCCAGCAACACAAAGTAGACGATAGACCAGCCGAGGGCGATTTCAACCCGGCCCCCGACGATGTGGAGATTCATCAGATCCATGATGAACCCGGTGAAAACCGCCAGCGAGAGCATCGTCCACGGGGAGTAGGCAATGGCGGCCAGGCAAAATAGCGCGGGCACCAGCAGCACATGCGCCCCGAGGAGCATGTGAATGGGGGGAATCAACTCCTGGACGACGAGGGCCAGGAAGATGCAGATCGCGAAGCTGATGCCGCCCAGGACGTCCTTCATTTGGCTCCGACGATTACGAAGACATCTTCGACCATCGAAGTATCCACGGCGGGTTCGACGATGGCCCTCCCGTCGAGCGCACGCACCTGGAAACTTTTGACGACTCCGATGGGAATCCCCGACGGGAACACGCCGTTGCTTACCCCGGCGCTGTAAATCTTCTGGCCTGGCTGCAGGTTGGCCTGCTTGGAAAGGAAATCCATCTGGAGCAGCCCGGGGGTGTCGCTTTGCTGCACCCGTATGCCGGAGAGTATTCCCTGCTCCCGGCTGCCCTGCACCTTGCCCGCGACCTTGCAGGTCTCGTCGGTGATGAGGAGCACGATGGACTCGTTCTTGGCGACCGTGGTGGTCTTGCCGACGAGGCCCGCATCAGTCAAGACAGGCTCATCGACCTCGACGCCATCCTCGAAACCGCGGTTGATCTTGATCGTGCTCCACCACGTCGAGCCGTCGCGCGAAATGACCCGGGCCGGGAGCAGCTTGAAGACCGAGCGCTCGCGATACTCGAGCGCCTGGCGCAGCTTGTTGTTCTCGGCCTCGATGTCGCGGAGCAGTTGATTCTCCGTGCGCAGCTCCCGGTTTTCCACCGTCAGCCGGTTATACTCGGCCTCCAGCTCATCGAGGTTCTTCAACCCGGAACCCATTTCACCGATCTGCCGCTGCACGGCGGAGCCGGTCTTGATGAACGGGGCGACGATGCCGAGGAAACCGGACTGCATCTTGTGCATCGCATCGGACCCGAGCGTCGAGAGCAGCACAGCTCCCGCCACGATCAGGAAAACGATAACAAGAAGCAGTCGATTCATCGGGCGAATTTCCGGGATATGTCAGGCTGTTCGCTCGCGGGAGCGAGGAGGTCGTTAGTGGGCGGAATGGGAGCCCGTGTGCTCGTGAGAAGCCACCGCACGAAGGAAGCGGAGCTCCTCCAGCGCCTTGCCTGTTCCCTCGGCCACCGCGCTGAGCGGGTCCTCGGCGACGTGCACGGGCAGGCCGGTCTCCTCCTGGAGGAGACGGTCGAGGCCGCGCAGCAATGCGCCGCCGCCTGCGAGCACGAGACCGCGGTCGACAAGGTCGGCCGAAAGCTCGGGAGGGCATCGCTCAAGCGTGATGCGGACGGAGTCCACGATCGTCGAGATGGGTTCCAGAAGCGCTTCGCGCACTTCCTGCGAGGAAATGGTGATGGTTTTCGGGAGACCAGCCACGAGGTCGCGGCCCTTCACCTCCATGGTGTTCTCCTTCTCCAGCTTGTAGGCGGAGCCGATCTTGATCTTGATCTCCTCGGCGGTGCGCTCACCGATCATGAGGTTGTAGGCCCGCTTCATGTAGTTGATGATCGACTCATCGAGCTCATCGCCCGCCACGCGGACACTGCGGCTGAACACGATGCCGGAGAGCGAGATGAGCGCCACCTCGGTGGTGCCGCCGCCGATGTCGATGATCATGTTGCCCGCCGCATCCTGCACCGGGAGGCCGACGCCGATGGCTGCGGCCATGGGCTCCTCGATGAGGTAAACCTCACGGGCACCCGCACGGGTGGCGGAGTCCTTCACCGCACGTTTCTCGACCTCCGTGATGCCGCTGGGGACAGCGATCACCACGCGGGGACGGACCATGCGGCGGCGGTTGTGCACCTTGCTGATGAAATGGCGCAACATGGCCTCCGTGATCTCGAAATCCGCGATCACACCGTCCTTGAGCGGACGGATGGCTACGATGTTGCCGGGCGTGCGGCCCAGCATGCGCTTGGCCTCGTCACCGACCGCGAGCACCTTTTTGGTGCCCTGCTGGACGGCAACCACGGAAGGTTCCCGAAGAACGATGCCGTGGTCCTTTACGTAAACGAGGGTGTTGGCGGTACCGAGATCGATACCGATGTCATTGGAGAAAAACCCGAGGACGTTATCAAACATATAAAAAGTGGTGAACGCCAACGGCGCAGGGCGCTTTCATCGCCCGAGCACACCCCTCGCCGTAAGTGTTGCCGAAAATTGGGGTTGCGGAGGTTCTGCGTCAAGGCATTCCTTACGCAACCGCGATGGCATCTGCAATCGCCTGCCCCATTCCCGCCGTATCCACCTTCGTGGTGCCAGGGGTATGGATGTCGGCGGTGCGCAATCCGTCGGCGATCACCTTCTTCACCGCAGCCTCGATGGCGGCAGCCGCAACCTCTTCCCCACAGGAGAAACGGAGCAGCATGGCGGCGGAAAGGATCTGGGCGATCGGGTTGGCGATCCCCTTGCCTGCGATGTCCGGAGCGGAACCGCCGCTCGGCTCGTACATGCCGAAGCGTGAGGTGGAACCCTCGATGGTCTCTCCCAGGCTGGCGCTGGGGAGCATGCCCAGCGAACCGGTGAGCATGGCCATCTCGTCGCTGAGGATGTCTCCGAAGAGATTCTCGGCGAGGACAACGTCAAAAAACTTGGGTCGGCGCACGAGCTGCATGGCGGCGTTGTCGACATACAGGTGGTCGAGCGTCACATCGGGGTAATCCTTGCTCACCTCGTCCACCACGCGACGCCAGAGGACGCCGTTCTGGAGCACGTTGGCCTTGTCGATCGACGTGACGTGGGATTTCCGGCGGCGCGCCGCCTCGAAGGCGACCTTGGCGATGCGGCGGATCTCGCTCTCCCAGTACACCATCGTGTCGACGGCGAACTGCTCATTGCCTTCCTGCTTAATGTACTTGGGCTCACCGAAATACAGGCCGCCGGTGAGTTCCCGCACGCAGAGAACGTCAAACCCTCCCTCGACAATGGTCGGGTGCAGCGGGGAGGCATGGGTCAGCTCCGGCAGGCAGACCGCCGGGCGGAGATTGGCAAAAAGCCCGAAATGCTTGCGCAGGGGCAGCAGAGCGCCGCGCTCCGGCTGCTCGACCGGGGGTAAGGATTCCCACTTGGGGCCGCCGACAGACCCGAAAAGGATGGCCTGGCAGTCTTCACACGTCTTGAGAGTCTCCTCGGGCAGGGCCTTGCCCGCTCCATCGATGGCGGCTCCGCCGACCAGACGTTCAAAAAACTCAAATTTCAGCGAGAATTTCGTCTCGACCACGGCCAACACACGGAGGGCCTGCGCCATCACCTCGGGGCCAATGCCATCACCGGCAAGGACGGCGATTTTGTAAGATTTACCCATACGCAGGCCATCCAAGCAGCCCGCCCGGGGGGTTGGCAAGCCAGCGTCTGCGCCGAATTGTCTCAGGCGGTGGCGGCGAGGCGGATAAACTCGCGCACGAGGTACTCGTTCTTCCGGCGCGGCTCGAGCTCCACCCCGCTGGCGACATCCACCGCATGCGGGCGTACGATACGCACGGCATCGCGGATGTTGTGCGGGGTCAGGCCCCCGGCCAGGATGATATGGCGTTCCTTGCTGGCCAGGACGTATTCGCGCACGATGTCCCAGTTCAGCCGGGCTCCCGTGCCGCCGTAGCCGGTCTCGGACCAGGCATCGAAGAGGATGTACGCGGTCTCGTAGCGGCTCGCCAGACTGAGCGACCGTTGATCTTTGACGCGAATGGCCCGTATCCAGCGCTCCCCCCCGTGCTTGCGGCAATAATCCGGAGTTTCGTCGCCATGGAACTGAATCCACTCAAAACATCCGCTCTCGCGAATCACCGCCAGTTCCTCAGGCTCGGCATTGACCACCACTGCGACGCGGTCGATTTTTCCCTCGAGCCGGGCGATCCAGCCCCGCGAAGCGGCAAGGTCAATGTACCGCTTCGACTGGGGGAAAAAGTTAAACCCCAGGGCATCGGCCCCACAGGAGGCGACCATAAGGGCGTCCTCCAGATTCGTGATGCCACAAATCTTGGTCCGAAGCGGGGGGATGGGATCAGACAAACTCATCGCACCAGACAGTCTAGCGGCGGAATATCATGCACAAGCTGAATCAAGCCATCCTGCCACCGGTTGCGCAAATCCTTCAAGTAGGGATGATCGTCCGGAAACGCCATGCGGTGGCTCACCCGGAGGTCGCCCGCACGGTAACAAAACAGCTCAAAGGGCGTGCCGACCGAGAGATTGCTCTTCGCCGTCGAGTCGAGCGAGAGCAGCCCAAACTTCACCGCCTCGTGCAGCGGGGTGTCGTAGGTGAAGCCCCGGTCGAGGATGGGCTTCCCGTATTTCAACTCTCCGATCTGGAGAAAGGGCGACTCCCTGCTGGCGTGGATGGCGTTGCCCTCGGCATAAACCTGGTAGATCTCCGGCGGCTGGGAGCCGATCTGCCCGCCCACGATGAGGTTGATATTGAAGTCCAGCCCGCCCTGCCGGAGCGCGTCGGCATCCAGGCGGCGCACCTCGCGGATGCGCTCCCCCACATAGCGGGCGGTCTCGTAAAGATTGTGCTGGTTCATCAGGCAGCAGCCGCCGGCCTCCCCGGCCGCCCGCTCCATGTCCCGGTCGATGAAGGCCGAGACGGATTGCGTGATGGAGAGATTGCCGGAACTCAGGATGCACAGCACGCGATCGCCCTCTCGCTCGTAAATGCGCATCTTGGGATGCAGCGTGACATTGTCGATGCCCGCCGTGGTGCGCGAATCCGAGAGAAAAACCAGCCCTTCGCGACAGTGAAGGCTCAGGCAATACGTCATTTGATCACCCGGGCGCTGGCTCTTTTCATGCCCGCCGGGGCGGAGTGATGAGTGATCGCGTAGATACGACCGTCACTGCCGCGGAAGAAGGAACTAAGCACCCAGCTCACGAGACTGATGATGATCGAGCCAAAGAACGCGCTCCAGAATCCATCCACACGAAAGGCGGGAACCATCGCCGCCACCATCATCAACAACAGGGCATTAACGACGAAAATGAAAAGCCCCATCGTAATGATGATCCAGGGGATGCTGAGCAACAGCAACACCGGTCGCACAAAGGCATTAATGATGCCCAGAAGGAGCGATGCACCGAGCAGCGAACCCCAGTTTCCGTAACTAATACCCGGGATAACATGAGCCGCGGCGAGCACCGCGACCGTCGTCACCAGCCATCTCAAAAGAAATGCGGCCATGGCTCCAAGGTATTTTAGCCATGAAATTTTTGAAGATTTATTTTGCAACTCCCCCCACGCGCGAGGAAAACCGGATTCGTTAACGGAGGGAATATGTCAAAAGAGAAAAAGAAGGAAAAATCCCCGGAGCCTAAAAAGGCTAAAACGAAGAAGGCCACCGCCGCGGCTCCCGCACAGGCAGAACCGGCGGCGGCTCTGCCAAAGGCTGAAGCGACGCCCGCTGTCGTCGCGGAGGAATCCCCCAAGCCCAAGGCCCGCCCGAAACGCCCCGCTGCGCCCCGCCCGAAGAAAGAGACCGCCCCGGTCGAGGTCGTCATTTCGGTCGAGGAGATCAGCCTCCGCGCTTACTTCATCTCGGAACGCCGCCGCCACCATGGCTGGCCAGGAGACGAACACTCCGACTGGGTGGAGGCAGAACGTCAGGTCCGGGAGGAAAAGACAAAACCGAAGAAAAAGTCGGTCAAAAAAACATGAAAACGCGTTTTCTCGCGTTATAATACGAACGTCATGAAGAACTTCCTCACCACTCTCGCCGCATCGGTCGCCATCGTCGCCCTCGCCGGAGGTTGCGCCAGCAAGCCGCAGCCGGCTCCCGCAGGAAAAGGCGTCTGTCCCGCCAAGGGCGCTTCGTGCTGCGTCTCCAAGACCCAGTGCAAGGCCAAGACCCAGCAGTGCCCGACCCAGTCGTCGCAGTGCTCCACGACGAAATCGTCTAGCTAGACGACTTCTCGGTCGCGATCCGGGCCTCGAGAGACTCCCGCGTGATCGTATGCCTCGCTCCACAGCGCGGGCAGCTCACGCGGATCGTCTCCTCGCCCTGAAATAAATCCTCCGGCTGGTGCCGCATAACCGGTGCCAGCATCGCAAGCATTCGGTCCTGGTTGCAGCCGCAGGCAAAGCGGTAATACCTCTGCTCGAGCAACCGCAGCTCGACATCCTTGTCGAGCGTCTTCACCGCCTCGGCGTCGAGGCCCTTGAGCCACTCGATATCGCAATCGGGCTGGGCCGCGATCAGGACAAACTCCTCCTCATCGTACGGAAATATCCGCACCACGCGCTGCTCGCTCTGCTCGTAAAACTTCTCCATCGCACGGAAGAAGCTGCCTCCCTCAAACTCCACCACGCTGCGCCGCTGCGGCTGATCCTCGGTCACCACGTCGGCGTAAAAGAGATTCTTGTCCGTCTCCCGGACATTCTCCGTGAAGATGTTGCCGACCACCGTGCCGAGACGATTGTCGCCCGAGACAAAGACATTGGCCAGCGGGTGCTGGAAGTTCACCGTCCACGCCACCGTCTCCTTCCAGGGACGCGAGGCGCAGTGCAGGGTCACCGACGCCAGAGCCTCGCGCAAGAGGTCGTCCATGGCCGGCTCCAGGCGGATGCCTGCATCCATCTGGTGCAGATACAGGCTGGCATACAGCTCTCCGAAATCCGCCCGCGCGACCAGGGCGTTGCGTACCCGGGCAAAATAGGTCCTGACTTCGATCCCGCGATCCTGGTCTTCGGAAGCTTCGCTCATGGCACTAACTTAGCCTAAATCCCTGCCTCTGCATGCAAAACCCGCCGGGGCTACTCGCTGATCGGCTGATGCAGCTTGACCGGCTTTTCCTTGCCCCGGCCCATGCGGATGTTGAGAAACTCCACGAAGACAGAGAAGCCCATGGCAAAATAAATGTAGCCCTTCGGCACATGCTGGCCGCATCCGTCTGCGATCAAGGCCACGCCAATGAGCAGGAGGAAGCTGAGCGCCAGCATCTTGATCGTCGGGTGGCGGTCCACGAAATCGCTGATCGGCCCGGAGCAAAACATCATGAAGATCACCGCCACGATCACCGCGGCGATCATGATCGGGATGTTATTGACCATTCCCACCGCCGTGATGACGGAATCCAGCGAGAAGACGATGTCGATCAGGACGATCTGGACGATGGTGGTCGAAAAAGACACCACCGCCCGGCCGACGGAGTGCTCCTCCTCGGCTCCCTCAAGCTTGGCATGAATTTCGTGCGTGCTCTTCCAGACCAGGAACAAACCGCCGAGGATCAGAATGAGATCACGCCCGGTCACACCATGCCCGAATACCTCGAAGAGCGGCTTCACCAGCGTTGCCATCCAGGAAATGGACAGAAGCAGCAGCACGCGGGTGATCATCGCCAGCGAAAGGCCGATGAGACGCGCCTTGGCCTGCTGGTGCTTCGGCAGCTTCGAGGCCAGGATGGAGATGAAGATGATGTTGTCGATGCCGAGCACGACCTCGAGAACGCAGAGGGTGACAAAGGCAATCGCGAGCTCCGCAGGGGAACCACCGGTGGAAATCGCCGCAGCGGCCAGAATTGGCAGGAAAGCAATCATGTGAGCGAGGCCTTCTACTACGGCTCCCGCCCTTTGGGAAGCGCAAGACGCGAGAGAGTTTGACGAAAGACACGCCGGACTCGGCTCCCGCGCTCAAGTCCTTCAGCTCGCTCCGCCGGGGGCTTCCGGAACGACGGAGCGGCCATTCAGGATGACCCGCCCGAGGGCTTCCTCGAGCCTGGGCGCGATGGCGGGATCCACCTGCCGGATCCGCTCATTGCCATCGGCAAGGTCCACGATGAGAAGGGATTTTCCCCCGCCCAGCCCGGAGTGCAGCAACCGCAAACACCAGATCACCAGACCGAGGAGCACCAGCCCCCAGATGATCCACTCCGTATGGTTCTGACGAGGGATCGGCACCAAGGCTATGCACACAGCCAGCACACCGACCAGGACCGCCCCGATGACGGGCTTCACCCGGCGGGTTCTCTGCCGCTGCACGGAGGCTCGCAAGATCAGGGGTGCCAGCAGGCTCACGCCATCCATCTCCACCCGATCGGCAAAAACCCGCACTCCCTCGCATTCGAAATCAGGCGGTTCCTCTTCCTCAAACAAAGAGGACATGGGCTGCCAGTCCTCAAGACCTTCCCACCAGACGAGATCCTCGGGGGTAAAAGTCCCCTGCTCCACGTGACCCTCGAGTTCCTCCGTGGTGTACGGCCCCCATTTTTCCCCGTTCTTCAGCACATGGATCGTGCTCATTACGGTGAGCTATCACTAACAATTCGTGAAATTTATGACAAGAAATTCCCGCCATTGTCACCAGCGGCGCCTCTCCGTATGGTGGCCGGTACGATGAATGTGGACTGGACGACCTGGGAGCCCAAGGAACGGGCAACATTGCTTTTTGTCATCAAGGACGGCCAGATCCTGTTGATTCGCAAAAAGCGCGGACTCGGCGCAGGGAAGATCAATGGCCCGGGCGGGCGGCTGGAGCCCGGCGAAACACCCGAGGAGGCCGCCGTGCGAGAGACCATCGAGGAGCTCCGCATCACCCCGCTTTCCCCGGAGTGGCGGGGCCGCCTGCATTTTCAGTTCCTCGACGGCTACAGCCTCACCTGCAGCGTCTTTGTCTCCCCCGACTACCGGGGCATACCGATGGAAACGCCCGAGGCCCTACCGATCTGGACTCCGCTCGACGCCATCCCCTACGACGAAATGTGGGCGGACGACGCCCACTGGCTGCCTGGCGTGATCGCGGGAGGTGAGTTCGAGGGATACTTCGTTTTTGACGGGGAAAACATGCTTTCCCACGACGTGCGCTGGCTGAAAAATCCGGCCTCTGTAAAAAATTTCTAGAATTTCCCTTGCGTGTTGGGAGCGATTGCCTAATTTGGAAACTGTTCTGGGGGGAACAACAGGCCACCGTGGCATTCGTCGCGGTGGCCTGTATCTTTTCAGGGGTTCGCCGTCATGAACGACCTTGCCATCGAATCCCAGGGAGCCTTCCGCCCTCATCGCTCTCTTCTCCGGCTCCGTCAGCCTCCTCGCATTGGAGCGTGTCGCGGCCCGCTTGCTTCCTTGCGGGTGGCGGGATTTTGATCGAGCTGCCGGGCGAGAACTTATTTGCCGCAGGTCGGCGGATCGCCACGGAAGCCGATTCCCAAACCGCACCGATTCCCGGCTGCACCTGACGGGCAGGGAACCCCCACGGTCGAGGCGGGCGGCAGCGTCGGCTCGCATCCAGGCATTCACAGCATTCCCTCGCCGGAGCGGCTGGCGGCTTTCAGGGAGAATCGCTTCGATCCGGTGTATCAGGACGCAACGTTCTTTCTTTTTACCCTGGACGACAGGGTGCGGCAGTTCCGCAAGATCACAGGAAAAACCGGCACCGACAGGCGCGATTGGTCAGCCGGAACGCGGCCGACACCGTTTGCGTGCACTCGGACTTTCCGCAGGCGACGCGAACTCTCAAGATCGTCGCCGGGGCGCTCGGCCCCGGCGGACGAAAGAAACGATAACCTACTCGGTGATGATATCCTTGTAGGTGGCACCGGCCGGGATCATCGGCAGCACGTGCTCGGTGTAGGGAGTCATCACGTCGAGGACGTAGGCTTCCTTCGAATCGAGCATGCGCTGGACGGCGGCGCGGAGGTCTTTCTTGTGAAGCACGCGCTCGCACTTCACGCCGAAGCCCTTGCAGATCTCGACATAATCGGGGTAGATGCGCTTCAGATCGCGCGGGTCACCGAGGAAGGTGTGACCGCGATTGCTGGAGTAGAAGCGATCCTCCCACTGCACCACCATGCCGAGGTGCTGGTTGTTGAGAATGATGGCCTTGGCGGCGATGCCTTCGATGTGTGCGGTGGCGAGTTCCTGCACGTTCATCAGGAACGATCCGTCGCCATCGATGTCGATGACTTCCTTGTGCGGCAGAGCCACCTTGGCACCGAGGGCGGCCGGGTAGCCGAAGCCCATGGAACCAAGACCGGCGGAACTCACAAAGGTGCGCGGCTCGCTGTAGTTGTAGAACTGGCCGGCCCACATCTGGTGCTGGCCCACGCCCGTGGTGATGATGGCCTCACCCTTGGTCAGCTCGTTGAGGAGCTTGATCACGTGCTGGGGCTGGATCGCGTCGGGCGTGTCGTTGTAGGAAAGCGGGTGCTTCTTCTTCCAGCCGTCGATCAGCTTGTACCACTCGGGGTAGCGGGTGAAGGACTTGGCGCGCTTCAGACCCTGCTTCTCGAGGATTCCGTTGGCGCGGGAAAGGGCGTACTTCAGGTCGCTCAGGATCGGCAGACGCACGAGCTTGTTCTTGTTCAGCTCGGAGTTGTCGATGTCGATGTGGATGATCGTGCCGTGCTCGCAGAATTTCTCGACCTTGCCCGTCACGCGGTCGTCGAAACGCACGCCGATGGCGATGAGGAGGTCGGCTTCGTTGGCGGCGTTGTTGGCGTACACGGTGCCGTGCATGCCGAGCCACTTGAGTGAAAGTGGATGAGTCTCCGGGAAGGAGCCGATACCCATGAGGGTGGTCGTCACGGGGATCTGGGTGCGCTCGGCGAACTCAAGGAGTTCCTTCGAGGCCTCGCCGGTGATCACACCGCCACCGCAGTAGATCACGGGCTTCTTGGCGCCCTGGATCAGACCGATCATCTCGTTGATGGCCACGTCATCGGCTTTCACCACGGGATTGTAGCCGCGCAGAGCCACTTCCTTCGGATAGATGGGCTGGGCGCGCTGGTTCTGGATGTTCTTCGGAATGTCGATGAGCACCGGGCCGGGACGGCCGCTCTGCGCGATGTGGAAGGCTTCCTTCACGATGCGCGGGATATCGTTGATATCCCACACGAGGTAGCTGTGCTTCACGATCGGGAGCGTGAGGCCAAACATGTCGGTCTCCTGAAAGGCTCCGCGGCCGATCATATCCTGGTTCACCTGGCCGGTGATGGCCACGAGGGGCACCGAGTCCATGTAGGCGTCGGCAATACCGGTGATGAGATTCGTCGCGCCCGGGCCGGAGGTGGCCATACAGACACCGGCCTTGCCCGTCACGCGAGCATAGCCCTCGGCGGCAAACACTCCCCCCTGCTCGTGGCGGGGCAGGATCACGCGGATCTTCTTGGACTTGGTCAGCGCCTGGTGGATCGGCATGGAAGCTCCACCGGGATAGGCAAAAATAACGTCGACCCCCTCGCGCTCCAGGCAATTTACGAGAATGCTGGCCCCGTCAGTGAGCTGGCCACGATCCGGCGCGGCCTTCGGGGATTTGGAGGAGGTTTTCTTTGTCTTCATGAGATTTGACGTGAACCGGATACTTTAACGAGCCATTTAGCAATTACCAGCGCAAAAACGGTCCTCCTTCAGGGCAAAAAAAAGCCCCGCATCGCTGCGGGGCTTTTGAAATATTCGCTAGCTGCTTTGGCCTTACTGGGCACTCGGAGTTCCCGACAACACATTGGTGAACTGACCAATGATGTTGGTATAGGTGCTGCCAACCTGACGAGGCTGGAGAATCGCACCATCACCCGCCTTGCGGAACACCACATAGCCCTTGTTTCCGTAGGGCTTGGCTGTGGCCGCGGGAGCGGTACCACCGCTGGCGCTATTAGTAAAATTGGCAGTGGAAAGGAACACCGTGGCACCATCACTGTTTTCCGTTACCTGATAAATAACGAGGGCGCTCTTGGCTGGAGCACTATTAACGGATGAAGGAGGCGCAACAATGACACCGGGAGCAGAAAGGAGCTTCGCCAGATCATTCGGCGTAAGATAATTGCCGCCCATGAGGTTCGTAGCCCAAGCCGTGAAGTTGGAGCCAGCGTCTCCAGGCCAACCGAGATTGGTGTCACCCGTCGTGGTGGCGTCGAGCGCCATCTGCTGGGTGGCAAGGTGGAGCTGCTTCATGTTGCTCAGCGTCTGGGTCATCTGGCCCTTGGTCAGAGCGCTGGTGATGGCCGGCAGAGCGAGGGCTGCGAGGATACCGATGATCGAGATAACTACGAGGAGCTCGATCAGCGTGAACGCGGAGGAACGGAGTCGTTTCATTGGGGTGATGATTTATGCTCACCCCAACAACCCGATTTGTCAATGGTTTCCCGAGGGAAATCAGCCTTTGTACTTGAAGGCGACAACGCCCAGCGGAGGCAGGTCCACGGCGATGGAGCGGGGCTTGCCCTGCCAGCTCCATTCCTCCGACTGACGTCCCCCATAGTTGCCGACATTGCTGCCCCCATAGGTTTCTGCATCGGTATTAAGGACTTCCTCATACCAACCGGCCTGATTGACCCCTACGCGATAGGCTCCGCGCACCACCGGAGTGGCATTGATAACAAAGACGATTTCACTCCCATCGCGCGCCTTGCGGATGAAGGACCACACGGTGTTGTCCGCGTCGTTGAAATCGATCCACTCGAAACCCGCATAGCTATCATCCTGGTCGGAAAGGGCCGGCTCATTCTGGTAGAGCCAGTTCATGTGCTGGATCAGGCGGCGCAGACCATCGTGCAGCGAGAAGCCGGTCAGGTGCCAGTCGAGACTGCGTTCATGCGACCACTCGGCCCACTGGCCGAACTCCATGCCCTGGAAGATGAGCTTCTTGCCCGGGTGGCCCCACATCCAGGCGAGGAACATGCGCACGTTGGCAAACTTTTGCCACATGTCGCCCGGCATTTTATTCAAAAGCGACCCCTTGCCATGCACCACCTCGTCATGGCTGAGCACGAGGACAAAGTGCTCATGGAAGGCGTAGAGCATGGAAAAGGTAATATCCCCCTGGTGAAAACGCCGATGGATCGGGTCGCGTGCGATGTAGCGCAGGCTGTCGTTCATCCAGCCCATGTTCCACTTGAAGCCAAAGCCCAGGCCGCCCTCCCAGGTCGGCTTGGAGACGCCCGGCCAGGAGGTTGACTCCTCCGCGATGGTGATCACCCCAGGGAACCGCTCGTAGGCGATGGAGTTGAAATGCTGGAGGAAGCTGATCGCCTCGAGATTCTCGCGGCCGCCATGGCGGTTGGGCACCCATTCCCCGGGCTTGCGGGAATAGTCCAGATACAGCATCGAGGCCACGGCATCGACGCGCAGGCCGTCGAGATGGTACTCGTCGAGCCAGAAGAGCGCGTTGCCGATGAGGAAGTTTTTCACCTCATTGCGACCGTAGTTGAAAATGAGCGTTCCCCAGTCCATGTGCTCGCCGAGGCGCGGGTCCTCGTGCTCGTAAAGGCAGGTGCCGTCGTAGCGGGCGAGGCCATGGGCGTCCTTCGGAAAATGGCCGGGCACCCAGTCGAGGATGACGCCGATTCCCGCCTGGTGACAGCGGTCGACGAAGTTGCGGAACTCGTCCGGGTTTCCAAACCGGCTGCTCGGCGCGTAATAGTTCACCACCTGATAGCCCCACGATCCATCAAAGGGATGCTCCATCACCGGCATGAGCTCGATGTGGGTAAAGCCCATCTCCTTCACATAGGGAATGAGCCGGTCGCCGAGCTCGATATAGCTGAGATAGCGATTCCCATCCTCCGGGATGCGCTGCCAGGAGCCGAGATGCACCTCGTAGATGCTCATCGGCGAGTTGTAGACGTCCTTTTTCGGGCGCTCCTCCATCCACTCGGAGTCGCTCCAGGTGTAGCGATTGATGTCGTACACCATGCAGCCCGTTTCCGTGCCGTGCTGGGCAAAGGTCGCAAACGGGTCGGTCTTCAAAAACACCTCGCCCTGAGGGCCGCGAATCTCAAACTTGTAATGCGCGCCCTCCTGCACATTGGGCAGGAAGATCTCCCAGATGCCGGACGGCACGAGCTTGCGCATGGGATGAATACGGCCATCCCAGTTGTTGAAATCCCCCACCACGCTGACACGCTGGGCATTCGGGGCCCAGACGGCGAAATGCGTCCCGCGCACGCCGCCCAGCTCCATGATGTGAGCACCGAGCTTGCGATAGACCTCGTAGTGCGTTCCTTCGTTGAAGAGATAGATGTCCATCTCCCCGAGCACCGGGCCAAAGGAATAGACATCCCGCTCCCGCCAGGTCACCCCGGCATAGCTCTTCATCTCCAGGAAGTAGTCGAAGGGACCCTCGACTCCGCGCAGGACGGATTCAAAGAACCCGCAATCATGCACTTTCTGCAGCGGAAAGCGGCGCGAGGAATCCTGCGCATCCACCACGACGATCTCAGCGGCGTCGGGACGCAGCACGCGGGCAAACCAGCTTCCCTGCAACTCCCGGATGCCGAGAACCTTGAACGGGTCGCAGTGACGAGCCTCGATCAGGGGGTAGAAATCATCGTCCGAAAGCGTCGAAGGATTCATGGCCCCAGTCTAGGGAGACAGGGCGAAAGTCCAAGGCCGAAAATGCCTTATGAGCGGGTCAGGCATACCCCTGCGTTCTGGAGCGAATTCCGGGAAACCCGCTGGCAGACATCAGAAGACTCCTCGACGCCCAGGAAAAAGCGGCACCGACTTTCGCCGCGTGCCGCTTTCGCGAATCCTGAAAACTTGAGAAAAGCGCCTAGCGCTGCTCGATCGGGACAAACTGCTTGCCCACCGCCGGACCCACGTACTCGCTGAGCGGACGGTAGAGGCGGTTGTCCGCAAGCTGCTCGAGGACGTGAGCCGTCCAGCCGCTGGTGCGGGCAATGGCAAAAATCGGGGTGAACATGTCGGTCGGGATGCCGAGCGAGTAGTAGACCGTGGCCGAGTAGAAATCGACGTTGGCGTTGAGGCCCTTGCGCTCCTTCATGATCGTGGCGATGCGCTCGCTCATGCGGATCCACTTGCCCTCGCCGAGCTGCTCACACAGCTTGATGGCCATGGCGCGGAGGTGCGGCGCACGGGGATCGAGCACCTTGTACACGCGATGTCCGATGCCCATGATCTTCTTCTTTTGGACGAGCTGCTCCTCGACCCAGGCATCCACCTTGTCCTCGCTGCCGATCTCCAGCAGCATCTGGATGACGCCCTCATTGGCCCCGCCGTGAAGCGGTCCCTTGAGGGTGCCGATGGCGGAGGTGATGGCCGAGTAAATATCGCTCAGGGTCGCAATGGTCACGCGAGCGCTGAAGGTCGAGGCATTCATGCCGTGGTCGGCATGGAGGACGTAGGCCACGTCGAGAGTTTTGGCTGCGTCCTCACTCGGAGTCTCGCCATTGAGGAGATAAAGGAAGTGCGCCGCCTCGCCGAGATCCTTGCGCACCGGGGGCAGATCGAGTCCCTGCCGGGAGCGGTGGTAGTAGGCGGCAATGACACCCATCTTGGCAGTAATGCTGATGGCCCGGCGGTAGTCCGCCTTGTCACGATCGTCCCCGCTCACCTCGGTGTCGTAGAGGCCCAGCATGGAGGTGGCCGTACGCATGACATCCATCGGATTGGCGTCCTTGGGAGCCGTCTTGAGGAAAGTCACCACACCCTCGGGCAGATCACGCTCGGCACGAAGACTGGCCGAAAACGCATCCAATTCTTCCTGGGTCGGAAGCTCGCCGTAGAAGAGGAGATAGACGACCTCCTCGTACGTGGCTTTGCCAGCCAGCTCATTGATATTGTAGCCCGAATAGATCAGCACCCCCTCCTGTCCGAGAACATCGCTGAGGCGGGTGGAGTTGGCGATAATACCTTCGAGTCCTTTGGCTGTAACGGGCATAAGCGAATTGGGTTTCCCCCAACGGTATGCCCCGCTCATCCCGGTTCGCCAATCAAAACCTGCCGCTGTAACCGATTTTTCCTCAAAGTTTTCCTGATCCTTGCGAAAGGCGGAAAAGAGGGCAAAGTTATACGCTTTTTTCCCGCCTCGCGGATGCCTTCGAACCCTCATTTCTCCGGCCTCCTGGGAACAAAAAAGCGCGCTCACACCGGAGTGCGAGCGCGCCTGAAAAGCACTGGCCCGGGGATTACTTGCCCCAGTGGCGGATCAGCGTGTCGGCCATCTCGGCCGGGGTCGGGGAAACGGCAATACCCGCGTCCTCGAGCGCCGCGATCTTGGCCGCAGCCGTGCCCTTTCCGCCGGAGACAATGGCGCCTGCGTGGCCCATGCGGCGTCCCGGAGGCGCGGTCGCCCCGGCGATGAAGGCCGCGATCGGCTTCTTGCAGTACTCCTTGGCCCATGCCGCGGCTTCTTCCTCAGCAGTGCCGCCGATTTCGCCGATCATGATGATGGCCTCGGTTTCCGGGTCATCGTTGAACATCTTGAGCACGTCGGTGTGCGAGGTGCCGTTAACCGGATCGCCGCCGATGCCGACGCAGGTGCTCTGGCCATAGCCGCGCGTGGTCAACTGCCACACCGCCTCGTACGTAAGGGTGCCGGAACGCGAGACAACGCCCACGTTGCCCTTCTTGTGAATGTAACCCGGAGCGATGCCGATGCGGCAGCCGCCGTGGGATTTCTCTCCCTCACCGGGAGTGACGAGGCCGGGACAGTTCGGCCCGATGAGGCGGGTCTTGGAACCGCGCATGGCCTGCTTCACCTTCACCATGTCGTTGACCGGGATGCCCTCGGTGATCGCGACCACGAGGTCGAGACCGGCGTCGACACCTTCGAGGATCGCGTCAGCCGCGAACGGCGGCGGAACGAAGACGACGGAAACCGTGGCGCCCGTCTCCTTCACGGCCTGGTCGACCGTGTCAAAGATCGGAACGACGTTGGAGAAAAGCTGGCCGCCTTTACCGGGGGTGACGCCTGCGACGACTTTCGTGCCGTAGTCGAGGCTGAGCTGGGCGTGCCTGGCGCCGAAGCTGCCAGTGATGCCCTGGATGAGGATGCGGGTGTCGGGATTGACGAGGATGGCCATGGTGTGGGGTTAAGAATGGGAATGTTCCGGGTGATGCGCGGAACGCTGGTGAATGGTGATATCGTATGCCGTCGTTCTGCTTGATGCCGAAAAATCGGCAGATCGGACTCTCCATCGGCTCAAAAGCAAAGGGAACTCCGGCTTCACGGGCCTTGGCGGCAAATGCGTCGAGATCATCGACCTCAAACGCCACTCCAGGTCCGCTTTGACCTGATGGAGGCCAGGCATTGGAAATCGCGACCGTGACACCGGCGACATCGTACTCGATCCACCAGATGCCCGGCATGGTCTTGATCTCTTCCGCGCAATGAACCTTGAGCCCGAGAAAGCCCTCGTAGAAGGCGCGCGCACGGGCCACGTCCGTGACGGGGTATCCGATGAATGCGACTTCCTTGATCATTTTCGTTTATCAGGCAGCCTTGGCGACCGCGCCGACAACCTTCTGGGCGGCGTCGAGGATGTCGTCGCCGGTGATAAGGGCGAGACCGCTCTCCGCGAGCGTCTTCTTGCCCGCCTCGACGTTGTTGCCTTCCAGGCGAACGACGAGCGGGATGCTGAGGCTGGTCTCGCGGGCTGCTTCCACGATGCCGTTGGCAATGATGTTGCAGTCCATGATGCCGCCGAAAATATTCACGAGGATGCCCTTCACGTTGGCATCGCCGAGGATGATGCGGAAGGCTGCGGAAACCTGGTCCTTGCTCGCGCCGCCGCCGACGTCGAGGAAGTTCGCCGGCTTGCCGCCCGCGTATTGAATGATGTCCATTGTCGCCATGGCGAGACCGGCACCGTTGACGAGACAGGCGATGTTGCCATCGAGACCGATGTAATTCAGCGAGTACTCGGAGGCAGCCACCTCGCGGGGGTCTTCCTCGCTCTTGTCGCGCATCGCCACGATGGCGGGCTGACGGTAGAGCGCGTTGTCGTCGAAGTTGAACTTCGCGTCGAGCGCGAGGAGTTCGCCCTTGGCCGTGATGACCAGCGGGTTGATCTCGACCATCGAACAGTCGCAATCGATGAAGAGCTTGTAGAGATTGGCGAACAGCTTGACCGCCTGATTGGCGAGCGGGCCGGTGAGGCCGAGCGTCGCAGCGATCTTGCGGCTCTGGAAAGGCATGAGGCCGAGGGCCGGATTCACTCCCACGCGAATGATCTTCTCCGGGGTGTGCTCGGCGACGGACTCGATGTCCACGCCGCCTTCGGTGCTGGCGATCACGACCGGGGCCGAGGTGGCTCGGTCGAGGAGAATGGCGAAATACAGTTCCTTCGTGATGTCGACGGCTTCACCGACGAAAACCTTGCCGACTTCCTTGCCCTCGGGGCCGGTCTGGTGCGTCACGAGCACCTGGCCGAGCATCTGGGAAGCGAGGTCGCGGGCCTGGGCCGGGGTGTCGCAAAGATGCACGCCGCCCTTGAAGCCATTCTTGAACGTCCCCTTGCCGCGTCCGCCCGCGTGGATCTGGGCCTTGACGACGATCTTTCCTCCGAGCTTCGAAGCAACGGCTTCGGCTTCATCAGGAGTAAAAGCAACCGCTCCGGGTTGGGTCGCGACGCCAAATTTGGCGAAAAGCTCACGCGCTTGGTATTCGTGGATGTTCATTCGGGTAAGAGGAAAAGAGACTCGGATTACCAGCCCGTTTCACGGGTTGCAAGGAATGCTCTATGCGAATTTTGCACTTTTCGCATCATGGGTTGCCCAACGGCTCCCTGATCAGTCCCAGGTGGTGCCATCGGCACGGCACCACTTCTGCGCCTGGGCGTTCCCCAGTTTTGCCGCGGCACGATACATTTCGCGCGCCCCAGCCTCGTTTTTTTCCACGCCGATCCCCCCCTCCAGGCACATGGCGTAGAAGTACATGCAGAGCGGGTTTTTGCGCTCCGCTCCGTCCTTGAATAAGGCGGCAGCCTTGGCGGGATCTTTCTCCACGCCCTGACCGTTGATGTAGAGGACGCCAAGGTTGCCTTGGGCGTCGAGCAATCCGCCCTCGGAGGCCTTGCTGAAGAACTCAAAGGCCTTGGCGTAATCAACGTCGACCACGTCAGGAATGCCCTTTTTGTAGATATCCCCGAGGAGATTCATCGCCCGGGTGTGATTCTTGAGCGTGGCGGCAGTGGTGAGGAGTTCAAAGGCTCGCTGCGGATTTCGGAACACTCCTTTTGAGCTGTCGGGGCTGAGATAGCACTCCGCGAGGAAGTACATGCCATCGGCATCCTGTCCATCGGCAGCCTTGGTGAACCACTTGGCGGCGCTGACGAAGTCCGGCGCGGAAACTCCCTGTCCGCTGGCCTGCATCTGGCCAGCATAGACCATCGCCTCGGTCTGGTCCTGCTCCGCCGCCGCGATAAACCATTTCAACGCATCTGCCGGATCGCTCACTCTCAGCATTTCGCCGAGGGCCATCTGGGCGGAGCGTACGTTCAGTTCCGCCGCCGCCTCAAGCGGGCGCCGCAGCGCAGCCACCTCGCCAGGCGGAACTTTCCGAGCACGTAGACTCGCAGCCACCACATCGAGCTGGTCGAGCGGTTTTTTCTCCTCCGGATAACGCGCAGCGATCTTCGTATAGGCGTCGAGGGCTCCGGGAAAGTTACCCTCGCGCAGCAGCGCATCCGCCTTGGCCATGTCGTCGAGGTAGGGCTGATTGGCCGGGGGCGGCGTGGGTGTTGCCGGAGCTGGCGTCGGCGTCGGCGTGGCGGAGACGACCACTGGCTCGGCAGGCTTATCCGCCGGGGCGCTTTTCCGCAGTCCCAGGGCTGCTCCGATCACTCCCAAGATGACGAGCGCGCCAACCGATACGCCGAGGATGAGAAACGGGGAGGTCTTTTTCTTTTCCTCTGCCGCAGGGAGGGAGGGCGAATCCGTTGCCGAAACCAGAGGCGGAACCATGGGCGTGACCACCGGAGCCGGCGGCACGGTGACGGTCGATCTGGCCTCGGACAGGCATGTGACAAACTCGGCTGCCGTCGCAAAACCCTTCGCAGGGTCGAGCGCCTGGCGCAGCGCGTTGTTGCCATCCTCGGAGAGTCCCGCGATGGGAACGAACGTACCAATCGACGACCCTCCCCTCACCCCGCCAAGCATTTCAAAGGCGAGCGTGGCCACGGCGTAAACGAAGGCATTGCGGGGATTCCCGGCGAACGCGCCCGCTGCCTTCATCAGCGCGTAAGATGTCGCCACCATCGTGGCGTCGGAGGGCAGGTTTGACGCCCCCATCTGGCTCAGGCCGAGGAAACGCGGGTGGCACGTGGTCCAGCCCGTCACCGGGGTCGAGACATCCCCACCAGCCAGAGTCACCTCATGGGCGGCGATGTCCGGGCAATTCAGTCCCGCCTCCGCGATGGAGTCAAAAGCCTCCGCCAGCGGCGCGAGCAGCCGCACCGCCTCGGGCACCGGCAGGACACGCCGGGCGCGCAGCAGGTCGAGCAAGGTCGGCCCCTCAACCCATTCCAGCACGATGAAGCTGTGGTAGTCGGTACGCTCCAGCGAAAGGATTTTTTGCAGAGCCGGAGCGCGCAGGCGCTGGAGGGTTTCAATCTCCTGCTCAAGCTGGGTGAAGGCCTGCGAGGTGGCAAATTTCTCCGAGTGCAGGATGAGCACTGCCACAGTCTTGCCATCCTCCAGGCTGTCGGCCTTGAACAATCGGCCATGATCCGAGGCCACGGTCTCGGCGATGAGCCGAAAACGTCCGGCGAGCAACTGCCCGGAGGCGAGAGTTTCCGCCTCGGCGATGGGCTCGGGCAGGACGACGGTTTCAAAGGACTCCGCATCCGCACTGGCGGAGGGAACAGACGCGGCTCCAGACTGCCGCAGGGCCGCGAGACACTCCTCGATCTCTTTGCGCAGGGCGGCGGGCGTGGCCGGGCGATCCTCCGGGGCCTTGGCCATCATGTGCTTGAGCAATCCGACCACCGGCGGGATCTGCCCGTCGAGCGACTGAAACGGCGGGTCCCGATGCAGATGCTGGCTCATCACCTGGGCGAGCGAACCGCTGAACGGCGTCTTTCCCGCCAGCATGTACCAGAGCGTGACCCCGAGGGAATAAATGTCCGAGCGCACGTCGATCTCCCGCTCGTCCAACTGCTCGGGACTGGCGAAGTGCGGCGTGCCGAGGAATCCGCCCGCCGTGAGCGTGGCGGCATCCTCGCCGTCCTCCTTGCTGGAGTTCTTGGCGAGGCCGAAGTCGATGACCTTGACCGTGAACTCCGTGTCATCCTCCCAGATGAGCATGAGATTCGACGGCTTGATATCGCGATGAACGAGGCCCTGCTTCTCGGCGGCCGACAGCGCACGGCAGACCTGCAAGGCAATCTCCAGCGCCATCACAGGCGGCACCGCGCCCTCGCGTTTCATGAAGGCCTCGACGGTTTCCCCGTCGATGAACTCCATGGCGTAGAAGTAATTATCCTCCTCGTTGCCGAGGTGAAAGACGGTGGCCACATTCGGGTGGCGCAGGGCGGCGGCGGCCCGGGCCTCGCGCAGGAATCTCTGCCGTGCGATGTCGCTGTTCAGGTACGTGCCATTGATGACCTTGAGGGCGACGAAGCAACGCAGATTGGTATCAAACGCCTTGTACGTAATACCCATCGCGCCGCGGCCGAGTTCGAACAGCGAACCGTCGTCACGGCGTAAAACCTCGAAATGTTGAAAGCGTACGGGGTCGGACATCAGGTGCTAGGCCTTCACGGAATGCCCCGCGATCGGCCCCGGCACAAGAAGTTTAATACCGGAATTTCGGCTTTTCCGCCGGAGGCGTTGGAGTGGGAGCCGGTGCGGCCACGTCCTCAGGAGCGATATTCAGGTCGGGAGCCGGTGTGTTCGGCTCGGGCATCGGGATATCGTTGAGCTGTTCGCCAGTGTAGCGCGGACTGTCCGGCACGTTGCGGCGCTTCTTGCCGGGCTTGGAGGGGGAATCGGAAGAGTCGGAAACCGTCGCAGAGGGAGGAAGCGGCGGGGCCGGGACCATGTTTTCATTGGCAACGTATCCGCTCCGATTGTCGGAAAGTTGAACGAGGCTGAAACCCATTTCCTGCCGGAGGAGCTTCACTCGCGTACCGGAAGGGAGCGAGGCATCAGGCCGTCCCTGCATGGGACCCAGCCGGTAAAACGGAGTGAAATCCCGGATCATGACATATTCCGGAGCCGTCTCGGGAGTGTAGGTCTGGGTAGCTGCGCAGCCGGACAGGATCACGGCAGCGCCGAGCAGCACCAGCCGTGCGCTGGTCTGTCGCAGATACAAAAAGAGGCCGCCCTTGGGAAACATCGCGGGCGACCTTAGTTATTCCCTATCGACTACGCAAGGAGGCTTATCCGTTCGGCGCAACCGGGAGCGTCTTCCGGTACAGATCTTCCAGCCTGAGGCAGAGGGATTTGGCGGAGAAATCCGCCTGCGCACGCACCCGGGCGGCGAGGCTCAATTTCTGCGCGACTGGCTGATTTTGCATCTCAAGAATAGCCTCCGCCGCCGCCTGCGGATCGGCGGGAGGGAAGAGCAATGCCGTCTCTCCCGAAGTCAGAATTTCCGCCGTTCCATCAACTCCGGTGGCACAAATCGGAACTCCGGCCGCCATGGCCTCCAGCAAAACCATGGGAGTTCCCTCATAGCGGGAGGTGAGGAGCAGCAGGTCGATGGCTCCGTAAACCGCCTGCCGGTCGCCGACATATCCGGCGAATTGGACCCGTTCCTCCAGGCCCAAGCGTACGGCGAGGGCTTTCAACTCAGCCTCCTCCGGCCCCTCGCCAAAGATGACAAAACGCGCCTCTGGCGATTTTTCCACGACCAATGCAGCGGCACGGAGAAAGGTGGTAAAGTCCTTCTGCGGCACGAGCCGACCGATGCCGCCGACGACGAAATCCTCCGGCTTCAGTCCCCAGCGGACTCGAAAACCGGCACGGGCCTCCCGCGAGGGCGGCCCGAAGGCGTCGACATCCACGCCGTTGGTAAAATACTCGACCACCTCGTCGGAAATCCCCTCCTGGCGGAGGAGAAATTCTCGGGTGGAGCGGGAGACCGCCAGGATCTTGCACGAGAGCAGGTTCGTCAGGCGGTCGATGAGAAACGGCCCCAGCCGCTCGCGGAGGGCGTCGTTGCAGTGATCGTGGGCAAAGATCGTTTTCTGCCCGCAAAGCGCGGCAATCGGGCGAGCCAGCCAATTCGCTCCGAAGAGGTGGCAATGCACAATGTCGAACCGCTCTTTCAAGAGCAACCCAGCCAGATTCGGCACATAAAGGGGCGGCAGTTTCCCCGGCGAAAGTGAAACCACCGGCACACCAATAGCCTCCAGCTCGGCAGCGACGCCGCCTTTCCCGTGCAGACAGGCCACGGTGTAGGAAAAGTCCTGCTGATTGCGAAATTTCAGCAGGTTGAGCAGCACGGTTTGCGCTCCGCCCGAGCCCAGATGGTCGATGACGTGGAGAACCTTGATCATCGTTTCGCCGCCGGAAGCCCGGCGAGAAAGGCATCGGTTTCCTTCGTATTGTCATGAAGCTCACGCACGAAACGCTCGGCCTCGCGCCCCATGGCATCCGTTGCAGTCCGGTCGGCAAACCACTCGCGGGCGAGAGCAAGGAATCGCTCGCGGTCGCCATCGGTGCAGGCTCCGAGCTGAAAATCCTCGAAGAGCGTATCCGGGCGGACGATGAGCGAAAGCAGCGCCGTGGAGGCGAGGCCCGACTGGATAAAGCTGTTCGGCCAGCCCTCCCAGGTGGAGGTGTTCACAAACACCCGCGCCCGGTCGTAATGGGCCTGCACCTCGCGATAGGGGACGCCATTGTGGAAAATCAAATTGGGTAGCGTCTCAGCCCGTACCCGCACGGACTCAAAGAGCGCCGCGTCTTCGCACGGACAGATCATCTCAAAGCTGGCCTCGGGCATTGCCTCGACCAGATCGAGAAAGATGTGCGGCTGCTTGATCGGCTGGCACCGGGCGACCCAGAGAAAATCGACGGTCTTTTCCGCCGTACGGGGCTCGGCCCGGGGCAGGATCAGATTTCGGTACAGGGCGCAGGGCATGCCCTGCTCGAGAAAGAGCCGCTCTTGCAGCTTCGTCATGGCGAAACGTTGGTCGCAGTGGCGCATGCCGAACTCGAAGAGTCCGCCGCGTACGGGATTGTCTCGCCGGAAACCACCATTCACCTCGGTATCGAGGCCGCAGATAAAGTGGAGCTGGAATCCAAAAACCGGCCGTAGCGCCCAAAGGATGAAGAGCCAGGCCGTCCAGCCCAGCACGAGCACATGGTCGGGGCGTTCCTCGCGAAGGATCCGCGCCACCCGGGGAAGAGCAGTGAGGCTGTCGGCGAGGCCTCCAGTCTGGAACTTCCCGCCATTGCGGATTTTCACTCCTTGGAAAACCTGCCCGTCCGGCTGCCCGATATCACCCGCAGCGATCACCGTTTCATAGCCGCGAGCTGCGAGCTCGCGCGCCAGAAGGGCGACCTGCAGCTCCGCTCCGCCGGAGACCCGGGTCGAGGCCGGGTCGAGCACGAGGTGGGCGTAACTGGAAAGAAAAAGGAACTTCACGCCTGTTGGGCTCGAATGACCTTCGCGGGATTCCCTGCCGCCACCGCACCGGCAGGCACGTCTTTAATGACCACGGCCCCGGCTCCGATCTTTGCGCCATCGCCCACCCGGATCGGCCCGAGCAGAATCGCTCCGCAGCCGATCTCCACATTGTTGCCGAGGACCGGAACACCCTCCCCGGCTTGCCGATAGCCGATGGTCACGCCCTGGCGCAGGGTGCAGTCGTCGCCGATCACGGCCTCGGGATGCACCACGAGTCCGCTGGCATGGTAAAGCCGCAGCCGCGTGCCGATGCGTGTCGAGTAGCCAAGCTCGATCCCCATGATCCACTCCACACCTACGACATAGAGGAGCAGGATTGGCGAACCCAGCAGCCACAGCCCGCCCGGCAGGGCGCGAATGGCGCGGCAGAGTCGCCAAAAAACGAGCACGGCGCGCCCCTTCGGGTTTCCCACATTCACATCCCAGTCCTGAAAAAGGCTTTTCATCGTGGCCCCAGCATTCGATCCCGCAACAGGCTGAAAAACAAGTCCGGTTGAGCGCGAAGGCTCGCGGTCATTTCCTGCGCCATCGCGGGAGAGGCACCCAAAGTTCCAGCCGCCTTCCAGTGAAGGAGGCATTTGGCCTCGGCACGCTCACCCGCAGCGACGGGACGCGCTTTGTCGAGTTCATGGTGCAATGCCCAGAATTCGGAACGTTTGCCGGGTGCAAATCCGTCGCGAAGCTGGCTGATGAGGGCGAGATTGCTCCGGGTGGCGCAGGATTCCAATCCCCAGAGCGCGAAGGCACGGCGATTTGCTTCCATCGCCTCCGCCGCGGTGGCCTCGGCCTTCTGGTGCGAGAGGGAGGATTGGACCACCCGATAGGAAATCAGGCGCTGCGGGAGATTGTCGCCGGGGCCGATCTTCAGCAGCTTCAGCCAGAGATCGTAGTCCTGCGTGATGCGGAAATGCGGATCATACCTCCCGGCGGCCAAAGCGGCATCACGCCGGAAGCAGACCGATGCGTGGATGAACGGGTTGTCGTACAGGGCGAACCAGCGCACAGACTCCTCGCCGCAGGGGGCATTGATCAGGCCGCAAAATGCGCCGTCCTCGGTGATGAGCCATCCATTCGTACCAAGGACGACCAGCTCAGGGCGGCGATGCAGCTCGGCCATCTGGAGTTCCAACCGCTGCGGATGCGGCAGATCATCGGCATCCTGCCGGGCGATCCAGGGAGCGCGCGCCTCGGCAATGCCCTGGTTCAGGCAGACAGTCTGACCCTGGTTGGCCGGATTGAGAATAAGGCGAATACGGGAATCCTTTGCGGCCCAGGACTTTAAAATCTCCTGCCCGCCATCCGTCGAACCATCGTCGATAATGAGAAACTCCAGGTCTCGAAAGGTCTGCCCGAGAATACTGCGAATCCCCGCATCAAGGTAGGACCGCGCATTGTAAACCGTCATGAGGACTGTGACCGCCGGCGTGCTCATGGAAGGAGATTTTCGAAAATACGCCGATGCTCTGCGAGCCAGGAATCCGCATGGAACTGCTGGACGGCATGTTGCCGGGCCGCCTGGGAAAAATCGGAAAGGTGCGGAATCACTTTCTTCACCGCTGCAGCCCACTCCGCCGCAGACGGCGTAATCATGCGATCCCAGACAAGGGGAACGGGAATAAGCGCTCCGCAATTCGCGGGCACCATCTCCGGCAGACCGCCGCTGGCGGAGCCCACCACAGGCAACCCGCAGGCGAGGGACTCGATGACGACCGTGGGGCATGGATCGAGGTACTTCGGGTGAAGGACGATATGATGACCGCGATAAAGCGCCACCGCTTCATCCTGAGTGAAAGCAGGCAGCAGGCGGATCTCATTCTCCAAGCCGAGCTTCTGAATCTCGGCGCGTACCTGGTCGGCGGCTCCGGGCCATTCCATTTTTCCGGCGATCGTCAGCGTCGACTCGATGCCGTCCTTTCTCAAGACCGACAGGCACTGGACGGCGGAGAGCACCCGGTCGGGGTAGCTGTGGGTCCCGAGGGAGAGCAATCGGAGAGGCGCAGCGGGAATCGGCTCCGGACCGGGAGAAAATTTCTCCAGATCGACTGGATTGAAAAGGATGCTCGCGGGACGATTCGCCGGACCGAGGAATTCATCGGAGGCCGTGCGGCAAAACCCGGATTGATAAACGACGTAGTCCGCACGATCCCGCAGCCAGCGCATCGGGCCATTGAACCGCTCGGCCTCCGCCCCCGCCCATCCGCGATAGGCGACGCCGTTTTGGTTCCAGACGAGCTTGATTCCCTTGCGATGGCAGATCTCCCAAAGGTCGCGGGCAAAAGGCGGCTGGGCGCTGCTGACGAGGTACAGGATGTTGAACGTCTTGGCATTCGATGGGAAGGCGTCACGGAGATGAAGGAGCTTGATCGCTCCGCCGTGGAGAAACTCGCGACGCTCCAGCACTCCGCCAAAGGACAAAATCGGCTGGCCCGGCGAGGCGAGAGAAATATCTGATCGCTGCTTGCGAAAACGCGACCTCTCGGGGAGATCCAGCACGCCCCGGATGGCGGCGGCGATCTGCCAGGGGATGCTCATGCGGATAGCTCGGATCGGATGCGGCGGGCGATTTTTTCCGCCACGGTTTCCCACAAGAAATGCTCTTTGACCAAGGCCCTGCCTCTCTCCCCGAATCGCAGGCGCAAGGCGGCATCGGAAAGCAGCTTGCGCAGCGCTCCGGCGATCGCTTCGGGCGTGCGCGGCGGAACCAGAAAGCCGCTTTCCCCCTCCAGGACACGCTCGGCGTTGGCCCCCACGGAGGTGGTGACAACGGGCAGCCCGTACGCCGCCGCCTCGACGACAGCCACCGCGCTCGGCTCGGATCGGCTGGGCATGAGAAAAATATCGGCCTGGGCGAGATGTGCGCCCACCTGCTCACGCGGGATACGGCCGTGAATGACCACGCGATCCATGCTCAGGCCGGGATCACAACCGACGATATGCAACTCAGTCTGTGGAAACTCTTGAGTGATCTTCCGAAAGGCTTCCATCATCTCCGGGCCGCCTTTCCGCTCCCACTCCACGCCTACGAAAACGATGCGGGGATGGAGATTTACCTTGGGCGGCAACAGCTCGGGAAAAGCGATATTGATCCCCGAATGCACGCACTCCACCCGGCTGGACGGGATGTTGTAATCCTCTATTACAGAGCGGGCGGCGAATTCCCCAGTGGTAAAGGTCACACGGGAATCCGCATAGAGCGAACGCTCCATTGCGAGCCACTTCGGCGTCATCGGCTGAAGCTTGCGCCCCTTGCCGTAACGTGCGTTGGCCAGATGCGTGTGGTCGGTGTAGCCGAAGTGGGGAACACCGGGGCGAATGGCGCGAAAGACCGACTGGGTTTGAAAGGAAAACGCCGCGTCCGAAAACTCAGAGCTGGTAGAGACCCAATGCTCGAACATGCGGAGAAAAACCACCGTACGCGGCAGAAAGGCCTGCGGCGAAAACCGATATCGAAAAATCGGCTGCGGATAACGCAGTGTGGCCTCGATCAATCCGGCCAGATAGGTTGCCGGACGACGCCGGGCGATATCATCGATGATGTCGAGCCAGCGGAATTCATATCCCGGCAGCGCGGGCGGCAGGGTGCGGGCAATGCTCTCGTTCACAAACGAGAAGCTGCCCTGTTTGAAACACAGCGCCTTTTTCATCGCCCCTGACAAAACAAAGCTGCACCGAGCAGGATCTGCTCGTCTTTCGCAGGATCATGTACAGCCAGCGGCGTCTCTGCCGATAGCGAGGGTGTGCCATGGCGATTCTGCACCTGCGCGATGATGCGGTCGGTCATGGCCGACTGCGCATTCGGCGGAAAGACGATCCGGCGCTGGCCGAGTTGGCGACGCACACGGAAGATGGATGATGCGACGGCACTGGAAAGCCGAGCCATCGGGCGCTCGGGACCACGGGGAAGCTCCTGATAAATCGCCACCAGCGCCTCGCTCAAGGCCGAGGTGGAATTTTCCCGATCCGCCCGGCGGCTGGCGAGAAATGCTGGCTCCCTGAGCGAACCCGTCCTTGCGTGATTCTCCAGAATGCGCACGGCCTCGTCCACCGTACGGAACATCATCTCCGAAGGCAGGATATCCCGGGCAATACCGACCGGCGTGCTAATCACCGCCTGCCCGGCGAACAAAGCCTCAAGGAGCGAATGCGGCCCGCCCTCCCAGCGCGAGGGCACCACCGTGACATCGAGCGCCTGATAGAGCCGGTTGAGCTCCCTGCGAGGCAGGATGTTGTGATCGTAATCATCCTGATCATTCGGGCCGATGCGACCGTGAAAGCGGAACGGAATGCCTGCCGCCGTCAGGCGGCGACGCAACCAATGACGGCGCGGACCAGCGAGAAGAACGACGAGATTTGGAAGCCGCTGGTAGAGTTCCTTGGCGATATCGAAGAGAATGTCAGCACCCTTCTGGCGTTTCAGACGACGCAGGTCGGTGCCCTCGGTGTCGCGATGGAAATTCCCGATCACGAAGGCATTCTTGTCGATGCCCAGCTCGCGGCGAAGTCCGCCGTCATTTTCCAGCGGGCGGAAGATGGTGGCGTCGACCGTGTAGGGCGCGCGCACGACCGGGAGCCCGAGCATGCGAAACTGCGACTCCGCCTCGCGGGTGCGCGCGATCCAGAGGTCCACCCGGGCCGCCGCCTGGGAGAACTCCGGCTGGGTCAGCGAATAGACCGGGGGGTTGTCCGCGAAACAGATGAGTTTTTTCCCCCGCACCGCGCGCTCGCCGAAATCGAGGAGACGCGGCCAGTAGGCGGAGTGAATGATGCGCGCAGCCGCAGGCGAGGTGGGAACGACATGCCCCTCCATGGCCTCGCGTGCGACCCTCAGGTCTTCATCGAGCGCCCAGGCGACTTTCTCGCCGCCGGTAAAATGGACATGCCACAGTGTACTCACTGATTGATGAGAGACTGGATGATCTGGCGATAGGCGGCGCACATGCGGTCGCCCGCCGGAGCCTCGCGGAGAACCCTGGCCCGCAGGTCGTGATAACGGTCCTTGAGCGCGTCGATGGACTCCGGGAGATTCTCGGTAAGCTCCACACCGAATCGCTGTCCCAGCTCCACCGTGCCTCCGCCATCACGGTGATAAAAGAGAGGGAGACCGCATTGCATCGCCTCGACCGGGTGCATGGCACCCGGCTCGTATCGCGAGGCTGTGATACCCACGTGACACTGGCGCAGGAGGCCTGCCAGCTTCTCCCCTGTACAGGGCGGAAAGGTGCGGGCCTTTTTCCACGTGATCTGTTTCGGCCAGCGGCCGATGACCCAAAGCTCGACCCCCTTGAGGTCGCCGCTGGCGATGAGGTGGTCGACCTCCTGATAGATGTCGAAACCCTTGGCCATGTTATCCGACCAGTGATGCGTCACCAGCCGGAGAGGATGGCCGGGCTGCCAGACGGGCGAGCCAAAAGGATGAAAGACAGCGGGATCGGCCCCGTTTGTGATGACCGTGTGCGGACGATCCTGGGAAAACCACTTTGCGGCGTGATGGTCGCGCAGCCACTCGGAGACGAAGACCGTGTGATCGGAGGCGGTATTGGCTTCCGCGAGGCGGGCGTCCATCTGGTTCGTGCCCTTGCGCACATCGTTGTCATTGATGCGCTGGACGCACTTGAGACGCGGGTTGCGGCGCTTGGCCCAGACCACATCGTCATAGGAGATCGTGAGCTTGCCACTCAGGCCCGCATGAGTGCCCATCACGCAATCGACGTCGGGCGTGATCTGGTAGACCACATCGTACCCGCAGCGTTTCAGGTACTGCGAGAGCTGGTTGAGCCATTGATTGCCCCCGCCAAACGCCGTGCGACGCGGCGCGAGATTGAAGGCGACGGTGGCGATGGGCTTTTTGCGGAAAAAGATCATGACTCTGTCGGGAAAAACGCGGTGGTGGACACAGTGACCTCGGGGCCTCGGCGGTAGCGGGAATCCTTCCAATTCGTCACCGGCAGTCCGACCAACCGCCGCACGGCTCGAATCACGCGCTGCCAGGAATTTCCGTATTTTTCCATGATGTTTTCACGCGTCGCAGCGTCACCCGATTCCTTGGAACTGCGTGACAGGAAGCACATATGGAGGCAACGAAAATCGCTTTCCTCCCAGGCCTCCTCGTCATGCAGCATCCGGCGATCCGAGTTGGTAAAGCCGGGTCGGAAAACCACCTCTCCGCCGTGCAGACGCTCCGGTGCATCGCCGCTCCAGGAACTGATCGCTGCGAAGTTGTACAGCTTTGTCATGCTACGGCACGGTGGAGCGAGATGCCCGCTGGCCGAACGGTAATCCGGCGCCAGCGAGGTGACATTGAGCACATTGCCAAGGATCATCCAGGTGCGGGCAAACTCCCCGGCATTGATCCGTTCACGCAGGTGGAGCAGCCCCGTCGTGTCGTAAATCTCATCACCATCCACGGCGAAGATCCACGTATCCTGTCCAGCAAGCCCGGCGATCAGCTCATGCGATTCGCGCGGATGCGAGAGGCGGTGAAATTCCGCCGAGGGCAGTTCTTTCGCCAGCCGCTTGAGGATCGGCACAGTCGCGTCGGTCGATCCGTGATCCATCAGCAGGATATGATCGCAGAACGGGGCGGCATTGCGCACGGCCCGCTCCACGAAGACATCCTCATTGTGAACGAGGACGACGCCGACGATGCGGGGGCCGCTCAAGCAATCTTGCTGCGGAGCAGGACCCACAGCCATTGTTTCTCGCGTTCGATGCGCACGACCTCACGGAAGGTGCGGAGCAGGCGGATCACGATATCCTCCGTGCGATCCCAGGAGATCGCCTCAAAGGGGCCGCCGCCCTCCTCCATGTTCACACCGATGTCGTAGAGCAGGTAGCCATTGGGCTTCAGCACGCGAGAGTGCTCGGCGATCATCTTCTCGAGGTCAAAAGCGTGGTCGACGCAGTTCGTGTAAAGCAGGTCAAGCGAGTTGTCCGGGAAGTCGAGATTCATCATGTCGCCGGGGCGCACGAGGGGATTGCCGTCGCCGGGATTCAGGTCGATGCCGATGGCGTTGGTGAATCCGAGATCGCGGAGCACCTCGACCTCCGTGCCCTGACGGGCACCGCAGCAGAGAATTTTCGCGTCCGAGGGCAGGAGCGTGAGCAACTGGCGGAAACGTACGTAAAACTTCAGGCGGTAGTCGAAGATGTCGAAATTGCTGAACCCGCCCTTGATCTTCACCATCTCGTCGAGCTTCAGCTTCTGGTGGGTGAGATACTCCTCGTAGCTGGCGTAGTCGCGCTTGAGCAGACCGGTCTCGTCCTTTTCGGCTTTCCAGCCGCCCTGGCCGTGGTGCTTGTGCCGCACCTCGTGCTTGTCGCGCTCATGATTGTAGGAGGCGTCCTGACGGCTGCGGAGTTCGCGAATGTAGCCGTAGCCTCCGGGCGTCACGAGATGCAGGAAGGTTTTTGCCCAGAATGCCGGCTTCAGCCGAGGGCGGAAAATTTCACGAAAGTATGCCATTACGAGTTACTTGGTTGTGCGGCGGAACCGCATTCCGGGGCCGCAGTTTAGGCCGAAATTTGCCAATGGCAACTTTGGCCCGAGGGGAATGCAGCCCGGGAGGTGGAGATTGAGAGAAAACAAAGCCTTCAGGCAGCTCCCTGCGCCTTGGAGGCGGCAATGAGTTCCTGGAGAAATGGATCGGACTTGTGCCGCTCAAGGTACTTGAGCAGGAAGGGGTTAACCTTTCCACGCGACATCACACCCGCATAAAACATCGGGTACGGCCCGTTGTAAAAAAAGTCGTCGTAGCCCAGCGCGTCCCAGACGGCCATGCCCAGCCCGAGCTTCTGCGAGATCGGCACGAGGCTCATGGCGCGGTGGTAAAACTTCCGCTCAACGGTGCGCAGGAGCCTCCCCATTCCGACGGAGGGATACAGTGCAAGATCCTCACCGCGAATCTGATAGCATGCCTGCTTCCATTCTTCGGGAAGCGAATTGTCGGCCTTGTCGCAGGTCTTCTCAAACCCCCAGGGCGTCTGGTTTTTCTGCTGGAGGAGCAAATCCAGGCAGCCCGTGAGGACATCGAGGCGGAAAAGCGAGGGATGGAGGTGGAATCGCGGCGATTCGCGCTCCGTCAGGTGCATGAGGCCATTGGCCAGCACTGGGCCACGAGCGAGGAAGCGCCGATTGTCCCATCCCATGAGGCCGATGTAGGCCGCGCCCATGACGTCGAGGAGCTCGGGCAGAGTCTCATTCAGATGTCCCACATGGCAGGGGGCGAGCGGCGGATGGTCCTCGAGGAGGAAGTAGCACTTCTTGTACCCTTGGGCGGCGAGATCCTCGCAGGCATCGCGCACGAACTTTGCCCAACTGCGGGGCAGTTCCTTATCCCGGCAGGGAATGTGAGGCAACTCGCCCGCCTCCTCCGAGGTCAACCCACAAAAAAAGAGCGGCGGATGGTCCGGCCAGAACCGGTCCATGAAGCGGTGTGTGAAATCGGCCACCCATTTGTACGGGTGGTAGACGGAGACGAGAATACAGAGGTCGCTCATTTGCGGCTGGAGCGAAGCAACCCGGCGGCGGCCATTTCGTTGAGAGAATGGTCAAATCGGCGGTTCGCCTCCGTGATCTGCTCGCCCGGACGCCCTACCCAATCGGTGAACTGCTTCACGCCGTCGCACAGGGAGAGAAACTCATGCGCCCCCAGGCCAGCGGTCAGGCGCGTCAGGTCGGCAGCGGCGTGGCGGATGTCGCCCACGCGGAACTGGCCGGAGATGAAATATTTCAACTCCACCCCCAGCGCGGCGGCAAGCGCCTCGACAAGGTCGACCAGCGTGCTGCGAACCCCGGAGCCGAGGTTGAAGACCTCCAGTCCGTCGGATTCCAGCGAAAGCGCCCGGACGTTGTACTCCACCAGATCGTCGATGAAGACAAAGTCGCGGCTCGGCAGGCTGTCCTCGAAAAGATTGATCTCGCGCCCGGCGAGCAGGAGCTGGGTGAAGATGGACAGGATGCCGGTGTAGGCGTTGTTCAGCGACTGTCCGGGGCCGTAGACATTCTGGTAGCGGAAGACGACCGCCGGGATGCCGTGGGACTGGCAGACGTTGGAAACGATCTGCTCCTGGGCGAGCTTCGTGATGCCGTAGATCGAGCTGGGGCGTGCGGGATCGGATTCCAGCGAAGCCGAGGGCTCCATCGGCGCGCCACAGATCGGGCACTTCGTTTCAAAAATACCCGCCTCGAGATCCGCCAGTTTGCGGGAATCCGGGTAAACCCTCCCATGCTCCGGGCAGATCGCCGCGCCCTCTCCGTAGATGGCCCGGGTGGAGCTGACAATGACCTTGCGGATGTGCGCCTTATGTTCCCCGAGCACCTCGCCGAAAACCGCCGCGCCACGGGCATTGATATCCGTATATCGCTCGATCTGGTACATCGACTGACCGGTGCCGGTTCCTGCCGGGAAGTAGTAGATCGCCTCGACATCGCGGACCGCTCTTTCCACCGCACCGCGATCACGGGTATCCCCGCAGATGACCGGCACGCGACCATTCAGCAGGCCAAAGGTGGCTGAGGTGCCGAGATCGGTTCCGTGAATTTGCGGATCGAGGGAATCGAGGACAACAGGCTCGTGTCCTTCGCGCAGCAGCCGCAGGGCCGTGTGTGAGCCGATGAATCCGGCGCCGCCGATAAGAAGTATTTTCATTTCGTGGAACTCAAAAGCCGCCGCCAATCCAGGCGGCGCAACAAACCGAGTGAACGTGCGTGTAAACCATACGAAGGCGCTTCCTTCAAGGAACGAACGAAGGCCCGGATGGCTGCCTGCGGATGGCTGGCGGCGTTGTGATAGGCCTCGCCGAGATAGCGCTCGGCCAGTCCGCGGTGACGTTCCTGATCAAAGGCCCGCCGGTTTCCGCCGTCGACCAGGCTGTAAAATGGCGAAAAGACCCTCTCGCGTTCGGCAAAGACGCCCTGCCAGTCGAGGATGGTCTTGGACTCCGGCTGACGGTGCTGAATGGCGAGCACCTCGGGGACATAATGGAAGGCAAACTTTTCCGACATGCGCCACCAGTATTCGTAATCCATCACGAGATGCAGGTCCTCGCGGAGCAGCCCTGTGGCGCGCTGCACGGACGACCGGAAAAAAATCGCTGGCTGGTGCAAGCGCACATCGCTGCGCCACCAGCGCACCATGTCCTCGCGCCGGTCAAATCTTCCCTCGACTCGCAGCGGAGCCGACCCATCGTAGGCGATCTGGGTAACATCACCGAAAACCACCTGCACCGACGGATCGGCAAAAACCTCCCGCAGCCGGGCAAAGACCCCCGGCGGGTAGGCATCGTCAGAATTCAGCCAGCAGAGGATCTCACCTGTCGCCGCCTGAAAGCCCCGATTCACCGCGTCGGACTGGCCGCGATCTTTTTCCCGCGTCACCCGCAAGTGCGGGAAACCTGCCAGCACCGCGGCAGTCTCATCGGTCGAACAGTTATCAAAAACAAGATGCTCGAAATCGGCGTCGTTCTGCGCAAGCACGGAGCGCACGCATTCGCCGATGTAAGCGCCCTGGTTGAAGGACGGAGTGATGACGGAAAAATACGGCACGTCAGCGAATACCGATGGGTGTGTTGAGCCATGCGGGTTCCGGCGGGATGCCACCCGAGAAGCGCGCCTTCAAGAGATCGAGCTGCGCCCGGTAGTACCAGAGCCCCCGGTAGCCCAGCTCCGCCGATTTGCGCAGGAGCGGAGGCATGATGGCCGGGGTCTTCCAGAACAGCGCCTGCCGGACCGCCTCGCGCGCGAATCCTGCATTGTCCGGCGCCCAGGAGAAGTCGATACCGCGCTCCGCGCACCATTTGCGCAGCTCGACCTGGGAAAGCAGGCTGCGGTAGATGCGCTTGGCATCCTGGGTTCCGGCCGAGGCAGGCCGCCATGTCTTGTCGAGGACGGCGGTATCGCAAAAGGCGACGGGTTCCAGCAAGCCGCACTTGATCCAGTAGTCGCGATCCTCCATTGGCTCGTACCCGGAAACAAATCCCCCCACCCTCTGGTGAACCTCGCGGCGCACAATGGCGGAGCCGGGCGTGATGATGGCACAGCGATAAAGATTGCGCTGCGCAGGGAGCGGTGGATCGCCTGCACAATAGTCGAATCCGCTCAGGCGCGGCTCCTGCGGCGGCTCCATGCGCTGGAGCACCATGCCATAAACCACACCGGCGGAAGGAACCTGCCCGGAACGACCCAGCAGGGAAGAGATTGCCGTCTGGAGGAGCACATCGTCGGAATCGAGGAAGAGAATCCAATCGGAAGTCGCGAGCTTTGCCCCGAGATTCCGGGCGGCCGAGACGCCGCCATTTTCCACCCGGCGATAAGTGATCGACTCCCCAAATCCCGCGCAAACCGCCGGCGTATCGTCCGTGCTGCCGTCATCGATAACGATGACCTCACTGGCAGAAACGACCTGGTTCAAACAACTCGCCAACGTGGCCGGGAGATACTCCGCCGAGTTGTACGAGGCAATGACGATACTAACGGATGACATGACAACGACGGCACTCGGCCGTCACACGAAAAGCCTAGATTTTTTGGACGAGGAGCCCGTGCTGAGAGCCGAACTGATGCAGCCCGTCCGGCACCTTCTTGCGCGACACCGTGGTGTCCAGCACGCGAAAACCCGCCTCGCGAAGCGCCTTGCGGGCAAAGGAGAGCGTCACGTGGAGATTGGTATCGTTGACGTGAGCCTTGAGTTCCTTGTACCCCTGCGGGAGGAAAAACCGCTCGGTCAGGCGCTCGGCCCAGTAGGCGAGCGGCAGGGCGCGATTCAGCGAAACCGGAGCCCAGCGACCAAAGTACAGCATGGCGACTCCGCCCGGCTTGAGCACGCGGGCGGTCTCCTGGATGCAGGATTTCCAGATCGCGATCTTCTCGACGTGCTGGAGGACGATGAAGGTGTAGACGGCATCCACGCTGGCGCCCGGACAGGGCCACGTCGCACCGTCGCATTTGAACAACTCGATGTTACGCACACCGCGTGCGGCGAGTTCTTCTTTGACCCGGTCGGCCTCATCGTGAATATCGACGCCTACCGCGCCTCGAAACGACCGGGCCGCCGAAGCCAGGATTCGCCCGCCTCCGTAACCGATCTCGAGGATCGTTTTCGTCTCGGGCTGGGGAACGTACTTCGCGATAAATGGTGCGATATGAAGGGAGAAGTCCCACTGACCACGCACGAATGAAGCGTCGGCATCCGCCGCGCTGTCGAACCACGTGAAAAAGTCATCCGCCGATTTGCCGGATGCCGCCTGGATCTCCTCGCGGAAACCTACGATATGTCCGCGTGTCTCAATCTTCGATCCGATGGCCATAGTTCTGCTCCAGTATCAAAATCCACTCTGCTGACAAGCCGGGAAACATCAACTTCATTTCTCCTGGCTCGCGGATTGCCGGAATCGCTCCAGCAGATCGGGAGTCCAACGTGTGTTGCTCTCCAGCAGGTCAAAAAGCTCAAAAACGCGCCGCCGGGATTCCTCCTGCGTCCGCACCCAGAAGCTCGAGGCGTCGATGCGGTGAAAATAGTGTGCCTTGGGTAGGACTTGCAGGCGGTTTCCCAACGAAAGCCAAAGATAATTGGCGACCATTACATCGGCCACGTCGTGTTTGAGCTCAGCGAGACAGCCGATAGCCTCGAGGTAAGCCTTGCGGTTCACGAAATAGTTGCCGTCGTTGAGGTAGTAGACACGTTTGAGCGTACTATCCTGGCAAAGCTCCACGACGCGATCGAAGTCCAGCCGTTCTCCGATGAGGCGCTTGAAGGGAAAATAAGGAAACGCCCATGATGGCGAGTAAATGACCTGCGGGTCCCATTCCGGCAGGGCGTAAACAGCATCGAGGTAGTTGCGAAAGATCGTATTGTCCGAATCGAGGATGATGAGCCACTCGGAGGAGGCGTTCTCGACGCACGAGAGCTTGTTAGCCATCGCTCCCAGGTTCTTTTCGTGCCGCACGATGCGTACTTTCCCCTGCGGATCGAGCGAGCGCACATTGCGCTGAAGCGCAGAAAACTCCTCAGCCGACGAGGCATCGTCGCAGATGACCACCTCACCGACACGCGGATCATTAAGGAGATTGCGCAGTGGACGGTGGATGCGGCTGCCGCGATTGTAGTGCGGGATACCGACGGTGATCTTCTTCCCGTCAAACGGCTTCACGGGCGCATGGCCTTGCTTCGCCACCTCTTTCGGCTGGCAAAGCGTGGAGTCGTAGAGATCCGACAACCGTTTCCAGAATTTTTGCGAGAGCTTCACAGCGCAGCAGTGATCTTCTTGGCAAAGGCGCGGTAGTTTGTCGCAAAGAGTGGTCGGGTGTGGGCGCTGCGTACATGATCGTACGAAGCGCGGGCGCGATGGGCTACCTCTGCCGCCGGGAGAGAGGCAAATGCGCGAGCGGCGGCTTTCACCGAATCCACGTCACCTCGTGCAATGGGCACCCCAAAGTCGCCGAGGTCGACCGAGGATTCCCAGGTCGTGATCGGCACCATCCCCGCGTGCATCGCGTGCAGGACGCTTCCTGCCCCACCCTCCGCCGAAGATGGATAGATGATCGCGCCATGCGTGCGAGCAATCTCGACGAAAGCCGGAGAGGTCATGTCCATCCAGCCCGCGTGGCGGATGTTGGGCAGCTCACGCAGCTCGCGATGATAGAGACGGTAAAAGTCGTCCTCCTTCTCCGGGCGGCCGCAGACGGTCAGCTCCAGGTCGGGCATGTCGGCGAAGGCATCGAGCGCGAGATCGAGCCCCTTGTGCACCATGCCGTAGCTGCCGAGCCAGAGGAACTTTCGACGGCTTTGCTCGAAATCCCGCCCTTCCAGCCAGGGATGCTCCACGGCGGAGGAAAGCGGCACGCGCGTGATCGGCTTGCCTGCGAATTTGAAGCTGTCGATGGTGTATTGATTGCCCAGGATGGAGATCTGATTGGCCACCTCCGAGCCGCGCGATGGCGGCACATTGCGGCGCGGCACGAGAGCGATGCCCTTGCGATCACGGATGGCACAGAGACGCGTAAGCTCCGCGTGATTCCAGCCCAGCCAGTGCGAACCGGTGGCATGCAGCACGCGCACGCAATCTTTCGGCAGGTGGGGATGCCAGCGTTCCAGGTTGGAGTGAATATCCACGGCCACACGGCAATTCGTCGGCGGCTCGTAGTCGAGATTATCGTGATCCACCACCTGCACCTCAAAACCCTCCTTGCGAAAGCTCTCGGCCATGGTGACGCACTCGAAGGGGTTCGTGTGCCCCATGGCCTTCGGGATGTCGATGCCATCCACAAAAGGCCAGGTGATGTAGGAAAGCGCCACGACACCGCGATTGCGCCCCTCCGGTTTAAGGGTGATGACCCGGCGGGGCTTCTTGAGAACTTTGCGAATTTTTTGAGTCAGGGACACGGTTTAAAACGGCGTAGGAATTGGGAGGCGATTTTTTCGACGGGCGCAAGCTTCAACCGCAGTCGGCGCAACGCGGCCTCGGTCATCGGCTCGTCATAGGAAATCGACAGGAGAGGACTGTAAGTGCTGGGCTTGATCGAAATTTCGGCCTGCGGCGAGGCCGCCATCAAGCTCAGCCGACGGTAAAGATACAGTGGCATCCAGCTCATATTGGCCGAGAGGAGGCGGACGCCCTGCCCGGTCTTGAGCCGCGCAAAAACTCCGCCATGCGGCCCGGTCCAGAGTCGCTTCACGGTCGTGCGCCCAACGAGCTTCGTCGGGTTTTCTTCGTAGTCCTCCGCGAAAGCCAGGGCATCGTCAAAAACCTCGCCATCGTGCGGCTCGGAAAGACCGACGGATCGAATGCCCGCCCGGGCGCGAAACTCGCGGTAGGCATCCATTTCGTTGAAGGCCAGGCCTAGGTGAGTCTCGAGGCGTTCACGCTGCGCCTGAAGGTAAGCCTCATCTTGGAAGAGCACGTTAATCATCCGCACGAAATCACGCGCGATGCGGGATGATGAGACAAAGCCATTCAGGCATTCGCCTCGGCACTGCTCCGTACAATCGTAGGCCGCGAGCCGCGCTTCGCGCGGGGCCAGCGGTGCCAGCACCAGCGTGTCGGAATCGAACGTCCAAAAAGCATCGACGCCATCGCGCTCCAGGAAATTCGCCATCAGAAACCAGCGACGAAAAACGAAGCGGAGCCAGTAGTCGGTGCCATTCAGTTTATTGAAACGATGGCGCGATCCCTGGATCGGCTGAAAGACCTTTTCGAAAAGTGCGAGATCCTGGCCAAATGCCAGATCCTCGAACGAAACAAAATCAGCTACGCCCTGCGTGTATTTTCGGTTGGCCGCATCTCCAAGCAGCACGATGCGCTTTTCCGGATTTGTGAGCCGGGCCGTGCGCAGAACATTGGAAAGATACGGCGCGTCACCGTAGTGAATGAAGATCAGAGGCGCAGGCTTCATTTTTTCTTTAGGAAACGACGGGCAAACGCCCGACCAAACGACGGCAGCCACTCAAGCGCACTCACTCGGGGCCGCTCGCTGACCGCGCCGCGGGCAGAAAGCACCTGATCCCGCCAATAGGGCAGAAAAAGCGCATCGAGATTCCAGGAGGCATTCCGGATTCGTGTCTCCTCCTGGCGCAGCCGATCAGGCGTAACCTCCGCGTAGTCGTCGACGAAAAGGATCGGCAGCTCGGTGAAAGCCCGCATCGCCGGAGACCTCAGCACGACAGGGATTGCACCTGCGTAGAGCGCCTCCCACATACGGTGGGTGTCAATACCATTTCCGGGAGGACTCAGCACAAAACGATGGGTGAGCAACGCATCGAGATACGCATCATTGTCTCCATGCCCCGCTGGCGGCTGAAAAGTGACCCAGTCTTCATCAGCCAACTCTCGAAACCGCGCATAAACCGGCTGCCGGATCTGGGGATTCGTATCAGGTCGGAAATTCACGTAGAGCCATTTCTCTCTGGGCCGATCATCCTCGAGCCCGGCCGCGATGTCGCCTGCCCTCAAGGTGACCGGACTATCCTGAGCTCCCAGCCCCAGGGGAAGCGGGTGAACCCGCACATCCTCGACAAGCGCATTGCTGCCGAACCATGCATGGACGTTTGCAGGAGCCTCCCCGAGGCGTTTTGCATCGATCGGATAGTCTCCCTGGCCTGTGACCAGTACCACCCGTCGATTCGTTCGGACGAGGCGACCGAAGCATTCCCAGATCCGGTCGATCTTGCAAAAGACCGTCTGTCCTCCTGCGAATCGCGCGTCGGGCTCACTCTCGCCAAAGCTATCCTGCCAGAAAACGTGATCACAGAGCGCGATAAAGCGGTCAGCGTTGACGTACTCCTGACGAATGCGATCGAGGTAATCGAACGGAACAGGCATTACCAATAACAGCCGTTCTCGATCTTGTTCCAATTCGCCGGCCGCTCCGACTCAAGCGGGCTGCGCCAGGCGGAAGTCTGGAGTGCGCGGAAGGCAGGCTGTTCACGCCAGCGTGTGCCCGTGATGCCAAAGAGAAGCTGCGTCGCCCCGCCGAGATGGATGCACGGTTTACCCAGCTTCTTGATCACTGCGCCAATCGGCAACCCATAGGCTCCGCATCCCACAATCGCTGCGTCGAATGTCTGCGAGGCGACAGCCTGGGACAAAGCATCAAAGCTCTCGCTCCATGAACCATGCCCCTCACTATTACCGCCAAGCGTCTGCGGCGGTCGCAGAGTCTTCAGGTTAAAAGCAGGAAGAACATCGGAATTCGTAAAAATGGCTTCGCGTCGATTGCGATACTGATCCTCAATCGAAGCCGTGAACGGATGCACCACCAGAACATCCAGCCCCGCCAGATGGCGCGACCAGGGTTCCGGACCAAGATACGGCTCAAGTGAACCGAGATCAGTCAATGCAGCCTCCGGGCATCGACTGCGAATGTGCACCGCCTCGTAGGGGGCATTCATCAAACCCAGCAGGTCGGCCTGCTCCAACGCGCTTAGGTAAATCTCCGCAAAGCGGGCGAATTGCTCCCTCGTCGCAGGATACACCCCGCTATGCAGCCACACTTTTTGCAAAAACGCCTCATCCGCCCGTCCAGTCTCCTGAAACGCCCCGATACAGTTGCTTTCCGTCCAGCCAAGGCGACTCGCCAGGAACGGTCTGCGCTCCCGCAATGCACCGCCGATAAACTGCCCGACGAGGTAATGGCCAAGAGCAGCCGTGAGCCGCTGGTCGCGAGGAGGCACTTTCGCGCGTCCCAATAGACCCGACAGCCTTTCCCGCAGGGAAGAGAGAATCGATGAACCGGTTGCCATGATAGGTTTTAACGGGGTTTCCGCCAGAGCGAGCGGATGGAGTTCTGCCAGATGCCGAGTACGGGCAGTTCAATGTAAGTATCCAGCGTACCAATGCCGTTGCGGCGCGCCCAGGCATTGTAGTGTTTCACGTTGTGCTTGAAATACTGATCCCCCCCGGCACTGGCGAGCGAACGCTCATGCGAGGGATGATCAATATACCCGACGTGATTTTCGTACACGCCCGCCTTTTGGCAGGCGCGGCTAAGCCACCAGTCGATGGTCGCCGCGCCGCACCAGAGATCCGGCATGTCAGGCGTAAGCAGGTTGTCCCAGATGGCATTCGGGATGTAGTACATGTCCACGCCGTAGGTGATCTCATGCGACGGAAGTTCGCGGCGGTGAAAACCGTGAACGATGTCAGGATTCGGCAGATCGAACGGATCGCGCGTAATGATCACGTCCGAGTTGCACCACACGAAGCCCTGCCCATTGGAATTCTCGCGACCAAGCTTCAGGATCTCGCCAAACTTTACCATCTCCGGCCCGGCACGAAAGATGACAGGATCCAGACCGAAGGCCTCGATGCTCTCCAGGAGCTTCGCCTGCGCAACACGGAGACGCTCGCTCCGGCATGGCTCAATCCACTGGAAGACAACGGGCTTTTTCATAGGATCAGGCAAAACAGATATCAGCGTGCTTTCCACCGCTCCTCGGCGCAGTCGTACTCGAAAATCCGCGCAGGAGACGGCGGGAGGATTTGGTTCCACAGAAAGCGCCTCAACGCGGGATTGCAGCGGTATTCCCAATATTCGGTGAGCTTCTCCCGGAAGGTCATCGGCCGCACCAGAGAACGCGCCTCGTCGTTATACGCCTCAATGCCGGTGCTGAGCTGGCCGTGATGAATCCTGAACGCGCCAAGATGCGAGTACACCGAATGCAGCGGTGCCTGCGATGCAAATGAGTGCCACAGAAAATAATCACCTGCCAAACGAAACCGGCGCAGCTTTTCCAGGTCTATGGAACGATTCAGCTTCGCCGACCAAAAGGTCGACTCCTGCTGGACGCTGGGCCTCGGATGCGGACCAAGATAAACGCCTGTCTCGAAAAACTCCCTCCGAAACCGCGGCGGCTTCCACGACGCGATGATCTGCGAGCGCTCATTCTGCAACACGCTGTATCCCGTCACCCAGTCCACCCCGGGATGAGTGAATACCTCAGCCAGAATCTCAAACGCTCGCGGATGGTAGGTATCGCCTGCGTTCAAGTAAGCCACCACATCGCCCGTTGCGGACTGCAAGCCTTTCGCCAACGCATCATACATTCCCGAGTCCGGCTCCGAGCGAAACCCGACACCACGGTCCGCATAGCTCGCGGCCAGCGTCGCCGTGCCATCCGTGGAAGCTCCATCAATGATCCAATACTCCAGCTCAACGGAGCCATCACGAACTGCCGTCTGGTTGACGATTGACTCGATTGTCTCGCCAAGCAACCCCGCCGCATTACGACAGGGAGTGATGATGGAGATTTTCACTTACTGGGGTTAGGTAATGGAATACCTCTGCTCGCGCTTCCGATAACGATCCGCGCCCGCGTCAAAAATTAACACCGGAGCAAAATGGTTCGTCTGATAAAACCAGGAGTGAATGAGTCGAACCGACCAGGGACGCTTGAAGAAGAATTTCTCGGCATGGCTTTTACGTCGGATGAGCGAATCGCCCGCTCTCACCTTGTCTTCTGAAAGCTGAGAGCGAATCTGGCGAACCTCCTCTGCATAAACCTCGGCATGTTGAGCAGACCGGTTCTCCCCGGTGTAATGAAATCCTCCGAGCAATGCAGTCGTGGCTACGAGATCAGCATGCCGGGCAAATCGAGTCCACAGATCGAAGTCCGCGGCGAGTTTCCAGCGGGTATCCAGGCCTCCTACCTTCTCAAAAAGGCGGCGGCGCCAAAAACAACACTCCTGCATCACACAACCCAATCCGCCTGAATGAAATGCCCCCCCGGCAAGCAACTCGCGCGGAAACGGTGTAAGATTGGAGACATCCTGCACTGCATAGTCCCGCAGCCCGCTTCGGATCCCCGATATCCACTCGATTTCCGGGAAGTCCCGGAAAATCCGTGCGACAACGCGGAGCGTCCACGGCAAGTAGACATCATCACTATTCAGCCAGCACAGGATCTCGCCTGAGGATCGGGAAAATCCCTTATTGATCGCATCGTACTGTCCATGATCAGGCTCTATGATCAGGTGCGACAGTCGTTCACGGAAGTTTTCCAGGATGCCTCGGCTTCCATCCGTGCTTGCTCCGTCAACGACGATGTACTCGAGGTTGGAATAATCCTGCACGAGGACGGAGTTCAGCGCCCGGGCCAGCCGGGTAGCGCCATTGTAGTTCGGCGTGACTACCGAGATCTTGAGATCATCGTTCACAGACTATTCAGGGAAGTAAACAAGCTCGCCAGCCCTGCGCTGAATATCAAGTCGACGCCAGGCTTCGAACCTCTGTTTCAGCGACATTCCTTTCGGCAGGTTCTCCGGAGCATCATGGCGCGAAAAATTGAAAGCCATGCCAGACAGCCCGGCGAGCTGGAGTCTTCGATTCACTCGCTTTATCGCACCGAGATAGGTCTTATAGAGAATCTTCGCGGCCGCTTTTTTGGTAGACGAGGCGATGTCATAATCACCCAATCCGGTCCACACATACCGCGGCAACCGTCGCCACATATTGGTAAAATGATAGAAGAGCACCGGCCGCCCATCTGCCGTGGGACAGACCCGAGTGCCGCCCACTTTATGTCTCCCGAGATTCCAAGGCGCAAGATTCGCCCCAGGATGATCGATGATCTTCACCCCGCTATAGCGCTCCGGCCACTCGTCCAGGTACTTCTGATCACCGAACTTTCCGTCCTCGACACGATCATGGCACCACTCGATGCATTGTTCGCGCCACCGCCGCACACAGCTCAGCCCCTCCTCGTCCCGGCGGATGGAGACCCAGCCGACGTTGAAACGCCCATATTGCAGACGAGCCGAATCAGGCTGGGCGTGCCGATGCTCGATGATCCCGATCGATGCGTCACCCAGTTCCGCGAACACACCTTCGTAATTTCCAAAGAAATATAAGTCTGCGTCGAGGTAGGTAAGGAGATCAATCTGCAGATGCCGCTCAAAGAGGAATGCCATCCATGCTGCAGTGAGCGTGAATATATACTCCGCGCGGCTGCGTGCGGGCTTCACCTCGAGCAGCGCAGGATCGAAAGCCTCCAGCTCCTCCAGGCTGACCGCCTCGATATTGGCATCCCCCAAACGCCCCAACCGTTCATGGCACTCCGGACTGAGACAGAGAAACCAGAGGCGAAATTGATCCCCGGTTTTCCTCAGCGACTCGACCAGGGCAAGCGCCCGGGGAAGAAACCGATGATCTGCGTACGTGCAGAAATGCCTCATGCAAAAAAGCTGACCACCCCGTCGATGACTCGCGCCACCTCCTCATCGGAGAGATGCGGATGCATCGGCAGACACAACAAGGTGCGGCAAGCCTCCTCCGAGGCGCTCAGGTCGACCGTACTTTCGTCGACGTACTCAAGATAGGCAGGCTGACGATGAATCGGCTGCGGGTAAAGAATCCCGGCCACCACCTGCCTCTCGGCGAGATAAGCTTTGAGATCATTGCGACGCCCGGTCCCGATCGTGTATTGATGAAAAACGTGCCCCTCATGCACTGACGGGCGCATGATCTCCAGGGTAGAAAAGGCGCTATCGTATTGACTGGCAATAGCACGACGACGTGCGTTATCCGCATCCAGATGACGCAGCTTCACTCTCAGAATGGCCGCTTGCAACTCGTCGAGTCGGGAGTTCATTCCCACCTCGGAACTGATGTACCTTTCACGCCACCCGTATTGGCGAAGGGACAAGATATGCTCGGCAACCTCCAATGATAGCGTAAAAGCCACTCCGGCATCACCGATGGCTCCCAGATTCTTGGTGGGATAGCAGCTATAGGCCGCCGCATGACCAAATGTGCCAACCTTGCAACCGTCCCACAAAGCACCGTGAGCCTGCGAACAGTCCTCCACCACCTGGAAACCATGTATTTCCGCCCAGGCCATGAGCGTCGTCATGTCAACCGCCTGTCCGTAAAGGTGCACCGGCACCACAGCCGCCAGTTTCCTCTCGGAGACCAACACCTTTTCCAATGACGCGAGATCCAGCAAATATGTTTCGGGATTGATATCAAGAAACACTGGTCTGGCACCGGCCCGGACCACCGCGGTCGCAGTCGCCACCGCCGTGTGAGTCGGGATCCCAACCAGATCACCCGGCTGTACGCCGCATGCCCGCAGACAGAGCTCGACAGCGTCGGTGCCATTCGCAAGCCCGACCGCATACCCTCCGCCCATCCACTCTGCATACTCGCGCTCGAAAGCGTTGACTTGCTCGCCGAGGATATAATTTGTTCCGCCGAGCGCGGTTTTCAGCGCAGCGTCAATTTCCTCCCGGTGAGCTTGATAGGAGGCCGCAGGATTGGCGGGGAAGACCGGAGTCAGGTCAGACATAGGAGGAGAGATTCTTTCTATAGTAATCGAGCAGGCCTCTCAGGCTTTCGCGCAGACTCAAGCGGGGAGTCCAGCCGAGGTCGGCCTGGATTTTATCGGCATTTGTATAGTAGTCGCCGATGTCGATGCTTTTACGATCAGGCGGGTACTCGCGCACGACGATCTCACCGCCACCGTTCACATCGACCAGGAGCTTGCCGAGATCCAGCAGGTTGATCGAATCCTTTGAGCCGACATTATAAATCTGCCCTGCGGATTTGTCCGAGCGCGCCGCAAGAACAAGTGCGTCCACACAATCAGAAACATCAAGGATGTCGCGCAACTGCTCTCCCCCCCAGACCTCAATCGGCTTGCCATCGATCAAATTGCGAATCCAGACACCAAGAAACGTCTGGCGGGCATCCTTTACCCGCATGCGAGGACCAACCACGTTGGTCAATCTCAGCACTGTTGTCGCTATGCCATAAACCTTGCCGTAAAGCAGATGGTACTGCTCGCCTGCTAGCTTATTGACCCCATTGACATCCACCGGATCAAGCGGATGATTTTCGTCGACAGGCAGATAACGCGGCTTCCCATAAATCTGCCGGGTACTGCCAAAAATGACACGAATCTTTGGATTATGATGTCGGCAAGCCTCGAGAATCGAAAGCTGCGCCTTGCAGTTGATATCGAGATCGATCTCCGGCCTAGCCATCGAGTCCATGTGGCTCGTCTGCCCAGCCAGATTGAACAAGACATCCTGCCCCTTCACCAAATGGCAGAGGCTGTACTGGTCCCGCACATCCGAGATATTGACTCGCACCCGATCCTCGATGCCATCGATATTGAACAGGTTCCCGCCATACTCCGGCACCAGACTATCGATCAAAGTAACCGTCGCCCCTTCGGCCACAAGCCGCCGAGCCAGATTTGAGCCAATGAAGCCAAGCCCGCCACTGATGAGTGCTTTCATGAAAACTTCCTTTAAGCTTTTCTCGCCTCGATCACCATGAGATCGGGTTTCTCAATCACGCCTGCCTCATCAACCTCCAGATGATAGTGCGCCCATCTCGGGATTTCGCTCTCGCCGTGATTTCTTGCCATGATGGACCTGAACCCGGCGTCCCGCAAAACCCGCATCATCTCGTAGCGGTCATAAGCCCACTGGTGCACTTCGCCGCTGAGCAGGCGGAATCGCCCAATCTCCAAAGCCCGCAAGTCGTCTTCGATATCTTTGCTATTTAGCAACTTTTTAAGCAGGAACTGCCCCAATCGCCCCCAGGGAACCTTATTTGCAAGAAAGGTTTTCGACGAGGGGCCGCGCCGGGATCCCTTCAATATCTTTATGAGATCCGAACCCTCCTTCCCGATCCGATCGACAATAAAACGCTCATTTGGAAGATTGGGCCGCCCCAGCAAATCTCCCATTTCTCCACCGCTACGTTCCCGCGCGATCTGATCGAAGATTTCCACCATCATCCACTCGTGGTCAGCGTCAGCAGCCGCATCTCCGCGATCCAGACGGTCGATACATTCAAGATACACCCTCGCTTGTCGCTCAAAGTCCGGCACCGCAAGGCGAATGTACCCTTTCGGCTTCAAGACACGCCGACACTCCGCAAGGAATGCAGGCACATTTTCACGGCGCACATGCTCCAAGACAGCCGCTGAATACACAACCTCGGCCTCGCCATCGGCCAATGGCAGGCCTCGAGTCAGATCACAAACAATGACACCTGGCACCGAGGCGTGAAGATCAAGATTGACCCAATCCGGATGGATACGGCAGCCGCAACCGACATTGACAAGCTTTCCCATAATTACCTAATCGCGTTTAACAAAGTGAAATCCCTTGAAGGAGGTTTTTCCGCCTTCCAACGGATAGTGATCAAGGTTCTTCCATTCCGAGACACAACTGTACCCCGCGCTTTTCATCTGATTCAGAAAGCGGTTCTCAGAAAAGAACCAGGCCGGGTAGGAAGCCTCGTAAACATGCTTAGGAACACGCTGAATCGTCAACCGGTCTACGGGCTGATCCACCAAGGCCAGCTTGTCAAAGACTACAGACGAAACCCCTTGGGAGACGAGGCGGTCGAGAACATCGAATGGAGATTCGACATATTGCAGTGAGGCACCAAAAAAGACCGCATTGGGCTTGATCGCCTCAATGCCCTGGTCGATCCCGCGAAAGAATTGCAGGTTCGCGGAAGACAACTCCTTGTTTCCGAAATCCACGTAATGAGGCTGTTCCACTACCCCCCACCGGAGCAAAGAAAGATCAGCCAGATAAGGACGAGACTGGAAGTAGACGCTTCCAAGCGATCCCCCAAAATCCAGCACTCTAAGTTCCCCCTTGTCTTTTGCCGCCTGCCATAGCAGCGCCGCAAGCGTCTCCCACCGATGCTCCGGCTTTTCAAACAGGATGGAGTCGCGTTCGAAAGCCGCTCGTCTGTCCCGAACCGCGAGGGCTGCATCCTTGATCTTCGCAAAAATCTGCTCTGCATCGTACCCATCACACTCGGCTGCGGCTACCTCCCAGGAACGATAGTTTCCTGAAAAAGCGGGCGGCTCCACCGGAGCTACATCCAGTACACGTTCGTCTGTAGTCTTAACCAATGCGGAGTAAACTTTCCTAAGGTACTCCCGGAACGATGGAACGTCACGCAGAGACATTACTTTAGGAAAAAAACCGAGCGCAAACGACGGATCGCGCGGGAGAAAACACCTGCAGCGCAATCTCGCGACCGCGACTGACGACGTAAAAAACTAACAATTCTGTTTCTAGCCTGCAAGTTTTCCTTCAAGGGAAGCCGCGCGACATTCACCGAACGGCTCTTCGCATCGACCAAAAGATGGGCCGGGACATTATGACAGTGCGTTCCACTCCCATCGAGCCCGATATTTCGAACAAGCGAGCGACCGGGGTGCAAGGTCAGCATGCCTTTCAAGAAAGCAGATGCATGCCACCGAATCGCCCAGGAATCATTTCGCCCCTCGATCTGTTCGCGAAGCATCTGAGTGTAGTGAACTGTACCGTCGAGATCAAACTCGTGCTGTAGCCCACGATCTTCAATCTCTCGCAATAAACGATTCCCATCGGACTCGAAAGCCCTCCACGCCCTTTGCCAGGTGGCCCAACCCCAGCAATCCGCTCCTCTGAGGAAGAACGTCTCAGGGAGCCCCTTCATTTCATAAACGAACCCATGAATACAGGCTACAGCCTCATCATCTCGGTAGATATTTATGGCATCATTCATGTACCGGAGGAAAAACGGAGAGGTGACGATATCATCCTCCATCACGATGACCGACTCATAAGTCTCAAGCATTCTCGAAACCCCGCCAATAATCGATGCTGCAAGTCCGATGTTCTTTTCCTGCTCAACTAATGACACGGACTGAAAAGCTCCAATCGACGCCACATACGCACGAATGTCAGCGCTGATGGCTTTATCCCCATCATTCTTCGGTCCATCCAGAAAAACAAACAGCTTGGATTCGGGAGCTAAAGCGTTTGCCGCCAGCGCCTCAACCGTTCGCCGCAAATGCTGCGGACGGTTGTAGGCGAAAAGAGCGATCGGAGCTGGAGTATATACACGGGTCACATCACATTAAATTCCGGCCTCGGGCGACCCGCCATAACTGCTCAATATCCGCTTCACCAATTCCTTAAACCTCCCACCCCCTGCCAACAGCCTTCCACCTTTCATCAAACCTAGCTGTTCAGCAAATTTAGCAAGCATTTCATTCATCGCATCAGCTTCTTCACTATTTTTGGATTTTTCTTCAATCGAGTAATGACGCTTGCCCTGAAGCCGCAGGACTTCGCGACTATCAGATGCTAATTGAGGATTTCCCGTCAAGATTTCAACCAGAACATCCGCCCCCTCCAAGTCACTCGCACGACTTACGATTTGATTATATTGCCCATGAAATGCGTCATGAGTAACTAGCTCATTCCGAAAGTGCCAGTGGAGCCTCGGACTCCGCTTTATTTTTCCAACTGCCTCGCAGATCAACTCAAATAAACTTGCATTGCGCCGCTTCCTTCCTCTCAAAGAAATTGTACTTCCAAATTGCAAAAGCCAAATCCAACGAAACGTCTGCCGAGCTCGTTCCAGCGTCCAGTCCATATCCAGAGCTTCCAGGATTCCCTTCCAGTAAGAATCGCCATCGAGACAATACTTATCAGCAATCGGCCAATAGGAATTTACCGGATTTGCGGGCATCACAATTGGACAACCGAAAGCACTTGCCTCTAGCAAGGCTGAACTCCAACAAGACAAGACCAGATCGGCCTCTGCAATTAACTGGTAGAGGCTGATATTTTCACTAGGCCAATTCACGAAAACATTCTCCGGCACCTTGTCCAATACGGCTAATAGTTTCTTCGCCTGCGCAGAAGTCACCCCCTCCCTCTTATTCGGAAACTCGCGCGGATGAACCCGGATGATAAGCGCAAGATCTGGCCTGGCTCGGAAATGCTCGATCAAAAACTCGATCCAATCGATCAAGCTCGGGAACACAAACTTGTCTGTGGAAAAATCCGCTATACCCGCACTACCCGCAGCAAAAATCTCGTCCGCACTGCTCGTGGCAGCAACGATTACTTTCCGGGTTCCTCCAAGGCTCGCGCGCTGAAGCAAGGGAGCGACGTCAACTTCATCAACCGGCGCAGAGTAGGCGTGCGATGCCTTGCCCACAAATAGTTCCATGAAGTGCTCGCCAACCTCAAGAACCTCCTCTCGATCTAGAAGACGCCGCGAAAAACCATTCTGCCAATTTTTCACACAGGCACCCCAAAACGAATAGAACGCGCCAGATGTGAACATTAACGTCTCCCAAACTCGCCGATGCGAGAGGCCTCCATGCATGGAATACGTCTGAATTCCAGCCTTTTGTGCCAAGCTGGATATCACATTATTCAAAGAATAGTTTGAATTATAAGTCAACAATCCCGCAACTTCATTCCGCTGTAGAAACCTAGCAAATCGCCAAGAGAGGATAAGCGCGGCTCTTACCAGCCTCTTATAAGATCCAAAAACTTCACCCTCTCCAAGCATGGAGTACTCATTGACTTTATGTTCAAGGACAATGTCATACAGACACATTCGCCCAACCGGAACACCATCCACACATATGCCGAGAAGTTCATCGAGTGAATCATTTTTCACTAACTCCTCAGCACGGCTATAATCCTCAAAATCCGCATAATTCGAGAGATTATCCTCTCGCGCATTCGAGGCTGTTCTTCGAACAACAGCCTGTTCCAAAACGCATCGCTCGCATCGGAATGTGCCGTCAGCATTTTCGGTAACGCACTCAACCAAGCGGCACGTGCACTCCGCCGCGCGCAACCTCGTCACAGGAATACGCCTCGCTGCCAGAACATCCATTATCTGCAACTCCGTTCGAACGAACGGCATCACGTGCGCATTGAGAGAGAATACAATAAGTTGTCTCATGCGACTAGATCAAGTCCCAGGTCAAGGGCGTACCTTTTTTGATATCACGTTGCGCCACTTTTCCGATCACCATATCCCAGTTTTTGACAGCCATTCCGTAGCCCGGGCGAATGCACCTAACATTCTTTTCCGACAGCACATCCCCTTTCTTCACATCCGCAGAAATGAATAGGGACCTTCGGAACATCAGCGAGCTTTCCTCAGCGCGGGTTGCCCCATATGAAACCTGCCCAAGAGCCTGCCAGGCGCGACCGGTCTCCTCTACCAAGGTTCGGAACTCCTCGGGTTCCAGAGAAAAGGCTGAATCTACCCCGCCTTCATCTCGTCGTAGCGTGAGATGCTTCTCCACGACAGACGCACCAAAGACGACAGCCGCCGTTGCCACCCCCGTCCCCATCGTGTGATCCGAAAGCCCTACCTGACATTCAAACAATTCACGGAGATGAGGTATGGTCCGCAGATTCGAATTCTCCGGGGAAGCAGGGTAGGTGCTAGTGCACTTGAGCAAAATCAGATCGCGGCATCCAGCCGCTCTTGCGACCCGCACAGTCTCGTCAAGTTCGGCCACCGTTGCCATGCCTGTGGAAATAATCAACGGCCGTCCGGTTGATGCAGCTTTTCTGATAAGCCGGTGATCGGTGTTTTCAAAAGATGCTATTTTATAACAGGGGACATTCAGGCTCTCGAGAAAATCAACCGCACTTTCATCGAAGGGAGAGCTGAATGCGAGCATACCCAGTTCTGAGGCGCGGTCAAAGATAGGCTTATGCCATTCCCAGGGAGTGTATGCGTCCTTATACAGGCTGTAGAGCGACTTTCCATGCCATAGACTCTGAGGGTTCAATATCTGAAACCGCTCATCATCGATATCCATGGTCATGGTGTCCGCAGTGTAGGTCTGGATCTTAATCGCATGTGCCCCCGCATTTGCAGCCGCATCCACAATTTGAAGAGCTCGCTCCAGAGATTGATTGTGGTTGCCGGACATCTCCGCAATGCAGAAAGGGGCATTGTTCGATCCAACGAGACGGGACGCGATTTTGACCTCTTTGCTCATGGTTGTAACTCTTTCAAAAAACTGGCACTCTCCTCATGATATCCCGACCCTTCAAACAATGCCCGTGACCGCCCGTTTCCGGCCATGATCCGTGCTCGGATTTTTCGAATATCACCACGGTGATTTTTCAGCCAAATCTCAGCCCGCAGCAGCAACTTTCTGCCTAACCCTTTTTTTTCCTGACCTGGAACCAAATAGATCGAAACTCTGGCGTCGCTGTCGATGAAATCATATCGCACCACCCCAACTGGAGCCATCTCCCGGTACCCGATCAAAAGGACGCTCGTTGTGGAAGACAGGATTCCCTTAAACCATTGTTCGTGCATCTCCCAAGGAATCACGCCGGGGTCGCCACAGAATCTTCGAATGTCGGGATGATTACGCCACTCAAAAATCTCACGTGAATCTGACAAGCACGCGGGCCGGATTTGAACAACGTCATCATCCAATAAGGCCGCAACCCTCGACAATCCCAAGCCATCAACGACCGCCATGGCTTGAAATGACATATGCTCCCTCAATGGCATATTATCAACAAGCGCAGGCAAATGCTTCTCAAGCGTCTCCTCAAAGGTCTCGTGTCCATCCGGGGCATATAAGAGACCTTCCCGAGCTGCATCTCCAACCTGACGCATCTGATTTTCAGCAGTCGCAAAGGCTATTGTGGGCAGACCCAGGCACCACCGCTCTAGCACCGCGGTCCCCCCGGCCCCGATTGCCATGTCCGCCTGAGCCATCAACACTGCCATGCGATCAGTCTGAATATGACAATCAAAACCCTGCCTACAACAACACTCCCTAATCTCATCGATAAACGGATGCATGTTGCCAATCACAACATCAACCCGAAAGCTTCGAGATCGCATAGCGGCTAATACATGCAGGGCACGACCAGTAAGATTGTCTTTATCGACACCGCCAAAAAAGAGAAGCACCCTATTCACTGGCCCAGCACGCAGCGCAGCCTGATTTCTTGCCGCCATGAACTCCTTTCTCAGCAATGCGTATCGAGGACCAATCAAGCAGCAGCAATGTGCCGGAACCTTATTCACATAGCGCGATTCTGCATCTCGATAATAGTTCTGATCCAGCAGCCAGTCACAATCATGCACGCGATCAGCAAGATCATCGATGACAAATATCTTCTTCACGCATGAGCGCATCTCTCGCTCCCATCTCTCGTCGAGTGCATAATGGTCGACAACCAATAGATCCCACTCTCCATCAGAAAGAGCTTCTTTACACGATGTGGCATCTGCCAACTGGCTAGTTCCCAACCACTCCGCATGAGGCGGTCCCTGTTCGGTCGACGCTTCTGAAGGTGCATCGATAATGCGTACCTGATAGCCGCGCTGCTGCAATTTCGCGTGCAACTGCGGCGGTAAGTGCCGACAACAGAATCGGATCGCGATTCCTGGTTTGAAAAGCGCGTTCGCGAGGGTCAAACAGCGCTGAAAATGGCCGCTTCCAATCTGAACCGAAACATCTGTACGGAAGGCTATTCTCAATTCCTTAGCCTTCAGTTAAGGCGAGCGAAGGTCGAGTGGCATATCTGCCCCTTGAGCAAATCGTCAACATTTCGACCATTCTCACATTCCTGAATAAGGTGAAAAACGGGGAGCAGTTTTTCAAAATATTGCTCAACTATCTCCGCCGTGTGAGCGAGACTTGCATAGACACTATTGCTGGCAAGGAATCCCTGGGCCAGCATCTCCTGAGTAATCAGAGTCTTGTACTTAAGTGCATTCGGACTCTGGAAACTGAACCCGGTGAGCGCAGGCAGTCCCCAATGAAATATTGTCAATCCGCAACTCTCCGCAAGAGCTTGCCAGCGCTTACGGATACTTAGGCCGATTGCAGTAACAACCTCCCAAGATCGTTCCCGCTCCATGATCTCCAGTGTCTTTAGAGCCGCAGTGGGACCAATTCGCTCCGTCCAGAACGTACTGCTGATAAAAGTTCCCTGAGCAGCCTCCATCACCGCTTCACGCCCGATCACTGCGGTGATTGCATATCCGTTGCCCAAGGCCTTCCCGAAAATCGCAATATCAGGTTCAACACCATACTTTTTGTGCAGCCCCCCGAATGTTTCACGAAAGCCAGATGTACACTCGTCGAAGATCAGGACAATATTCTTCTTCGTCGCCAACTCGCGAACTTTCTCCAGGAACCCATCCTCCGGGCCAAAGTTTCTTGAGACTTCCATTTTTATAACCCCGATATTATGCAGGGATACCAGAGTCTCAAGCTCGTCAAACCTGTTGTATGCAAACGGAAAAACCGTACCCTTGAGATTACGCGGAACGCCTCGCGGCTCCAGGCCCGGCAGCAGATGACCATCGAGATTGGCATCATCCGCCAGATTGGCGGAGAGATACCAATCATGCCATCCATGGTAACCGCAAATTGCAACATTATCACGCCCCGCAGATGCACGGGCGATGCGAATTGCGATCGCATTGGCCTCTCCTCCTGATCTTGCAAAGCGCACCATGTCAGCCCATGGATGCAACTCAATCAGTCGCTCAGCCAGATAGACTTCCTCAGGACAGTTCAGCGTGGCCATGTTGCCAGCATGAACAGTTTCTATCACTGCTTCGTCTACCTCCGGATGCCCATAGCCTAGTACATTTGTGCCAACCCCCATAATGGACATGTCGATATACTCTCGTCCATCGAGATCCCAAACCTTGCAACCCTTGGCCTTGCTAAAATATGACGGCCAAAGATCCGGCAGAAACATCTCTGACCTCTTTGAAAGCAACATATTGCCTCCAGGAATAACCTTTTTGGCTCTCTTCCAAAGCTTCTGGCCTATTCCCATATCAGCACCCTGATTGCGACCTAGATGACTATTAGCCGCAAAGACGGATGGATTTTCGTCGTTCAACTTCATAACTTCTCTCCAACCAAAATCCACCCGTGGGGAAAAGTGATCAAAAATGGCAGATACGACCTTAAGATCCTCCTTTTCATCAACGGTCCATCGTTTGTGCGAGTAATCGATCTTTCCCGCGACGTTGAACTTGGTGAACTGATCCGACTCTCGCAAGAATGGAGTGACATGCTCACGATGAGCGGGCTTTGTCGCAGATTTCGCAGCTATTTCCAGTGCCTTAAAGGAAAAGACTTCGCAATCCAAACCGTCAGGAAATGTCGGCGGAAGAATATTGGCTGCATAATCCACCGCATGCTCCTGATAGGCACGAACAACCGTGTCAACCAGTTCGGCATCTATTAGAGGACAATCTCCGGTAATCCGCACAATCGACTCCGGCTGTTGTACTTTGGCGGCCTGGTAAAATCGATCCAACACATCCGTTTCGCTTCCCCGATACGTCTCGTATCCCAGAGAATGCACATGATCCACCAATGGTTGGTTGCGCGGATCAGAGGATGTCGCCAGCACGATCTTGTCAATCGTACGGGCCATGGAAAGACGAAGCAGCAGCAGCTCGATCATGGGAACTCCCTGAAGAGAATGCATGACCTTGTTCGGAAATCTGACCGAACCCATACGAGCCTGAAGGATGGCCAATACTTTCATAGAGCAGACCACTTATAGGGATTTAACAAATCTAAATCCTTTGCTTGAAGTTCCGAAGGAACAGTGAACGCCTGCCCCCTTGCAGACGCGTAGATCTCCTGAAATTGTCGAAGGCTTTCCATGCCGACAACCACCCTGGAGATCTCAGGAAAAGAAAGAACGTACCGCAAACACGCCGCCAAAGGCGTAAGCTTGGTCTGATACAGCCACTCATCCCAGGCTGACCATAGGGAAGCCCATCGGCCAAATTTCGCCGGTCGATCTGCGGAAGACATCAGTAACAGACCTTGCAGGAAAACTGAACGAACATGTAATTCGACATCCGACTCTACCAGTTTCTTCATCCAGCCGGACTCAATCAACCTTCGGTCAATAATATTGAATGGTGCCTGCACAAGATCCAAGGCGTAACAGCGGAAAATCTCATCAAGCTCGGAAGGGGAATATATAGATATGCCGATCTTCTTTGCCAAGCCAAGCTCCTTTACCCGGGTGAGCGCACGGTAGATTTGCGGGCCACGCGGTCCAAGCAGTTGACCTGGCACATGCAGTAACAGGCCATACAGACTCGGTATACGCAGCCGATCCAAGGAGGCCTTTACCTGATGATCCATCCACTCTTCAATATTCAAGCAGTCATCAGGCACTGCTCCGATCTTCGATACGACCTTCCAATCGTCAGCGGCGATAGCACCAAGCACGGCCTCGCTCTCTCCATAGGCTGCCGCGGTATCCAATGTATCAATTCCTAGAGAGAATGCTTCCCTCAAAATATCGCGAACCTCTTCAATATCAGATTTCCTCGCCCGCTTAACCCCATAATCCATGCCGAATTGGACCGTCCCTATCGCCAGCCGTCGCGCAGGATCAAGATCCAGAACCATTTTCAGGTTGCCATTCGCATCGTTGTCGTATGGGAGAAAACCGATTTTCTCATAAGCTCGCCGGGCCGCGAGATTATCAGGACTCACTCCAAGCAGGATTCTCGAAATCTTCCTATCCTTCGCCAGCCACTGGTTGCCAGCGCTGATCACCTCTCCAGCCACTCCCTTTCCGCGCCATTGCACTTCGCCGACAAGTATGCCGCACACTGCGATTTGTTTGGAATAGTCAATTGGTTCGTATTTGAGATTCCCGATATGTTCCCCGGTTTCTCGTATGAATATTCCGAGAAACAAGACATCGTCCCTTCCACTCCGTTCAGCGACGTAGTCGCGAAGCTGCTCAAGGCTGGACCGAGAAGCCGCTACGATATACTGTTGACTAGCCGGATCGAGCAGCCAACCAGCATACCGTTCCGTCACATTCGCGACGGATAACGGCTTCAGGTCGAAGCGCGCCGTCGATATCACTGCGCCAGACATTCTTTTAAAGACTGAACAACTTTTCGCAGATCCTCGTCTCTGAGTCCGGGGTACAAAGGAAGACTGATGGCTTCGCGATAGTAGGATTCCGCTGCGGGAAAGTCCCCGGGATTGAACCCCATCGACCTGTAATATGGCTGCAGGTGAACGGGGATGTAATGCACATTCACGCCGATTCCGTTTTCCCGCAGGAACTGAAAGACTGCTGCGCGCGATTTCTTCTCCGCCTTGATGCGAATTACGAAGAGGTGAAAAGCAGGGTATTGATCCGCCCGGACTCTCTGGAATGTCACGGGCGAGCCGCTCAACTCCTCACGGTACCTTCCCACCAACTCATGCCGTCGGGCGACGTAGGCTTCGAGACGCTCCATCTGGCTGCGCCCCAGGGCAGCATGGATATCCGTCATGCGGTAATTGAATCCCAGATCAATCTGCTGATAGTACCAAGCCCCCTCCGATTCCGCAGTCATTTCGCCGGGATCGCGGGTGATGCCATGACTCCGCAGGAGACTCATGCGATGAGCCAGAGTGCCGTCGTTTGTTACAGCCACACCGCCTTCACCACTCGTAACGATTTTGACCGGATGAAAGCTGAATACGGTGATGTCGCTGTATCGACAACTCCCCACAATGTTCTGTCCGTCGCGGGCACCGATCGCGTGGGAGGCATCCTCAATAACGCGAAACCCAAAACGCTGGCCGAGGGCATGGATCGCGGCCATATCACAGGGGGTGCCGCAGAGGTGAACGGGAACGACCACTTTGGGCAGACGTCCTGCGCGTTCAGCCTCGATGAGCTTTCGCTCAAGTGCTTGAGGGCAGAGGTTAAAAGTCTCGGGATCGATGTCCACAAAATCAACCTCCGCACCGCAATAAAGCCCGCAGTTGGCCGACGCCACAAAAGTGATCGGACTTGTCCAAAGTCGATCTCCCTTTCCCAGGCCCAAGGCAAGACATGCGATGTGCAGCGCCGAAGTCGCACTATTCACGGCGACCGCGTGCGCCGCTCCGCAATAAACAGCAACTGCTTGCTCAAAAGCGGGCACTGCCGGCCCCTGGGTCAGAAAATCGGACCGCAAAACACCGACTACCGCATCGATGTCGGATTGAAGAATTTCCTGGCGACCGTAGGGAATCATGCAAGTCTACTGCTTCCGAAGAGAGACTCAGGCCGGAGAGAATCCGGAATCAATATGCTCGCGGATTAACTCACGCAGTTCCTTGACGGAAAGCCATTCTGAGTTGGTATTGCTCGCATAGCTGAATCCATACTCGCGCAATTCTCCGCCGAATTCCTTCTTGAATTCGTCAACATTCCATATGGGCGTCGATGGGATGATCACATAATAACCGTCGAATTCCACCGTGTTGAGGCCATCCGTCTCCGTGATCATTTCTTCATGGAGCTTCTCCCCGGGGCGGATACCGACCACGTTTCGAGAGGAACCGGGTGAGATGGCTTCAGCAACATCGAGAATGCGATAGCTGGGAATCTTCGGAACAAAAATCTCACCGCCCCAGCTCTTCTCCAAAGCCAGCATTACCAGCGAAACTCCTTCCTCCAGAGTGATGTTGAAACGGGTCATCCGCTCGTCCGTGATGGGCAGTACCCCGCTCTTCCGCTTCTCCAAAAAGAACGGAATGACACTGCCCCGGCTGCCCATGACGTTTCCGTAACGAACAACGGAGAACTTGATGTCATGTCTACCGCGGAAGTTGTTTGCTGCAACGAACAGCTTGTCGGAACACAGCTTGGTCGCGCCGTACAAGTTAATGGGAGCGGCAGCCTTGTCGGTGCTCAGCGCCACCACTTTCTTCACTCCCCGTGCAATCGCCGCCTCGATCACATTTTGAGCACCGAGGACGTTGGTCTTGATCGCTTCAAAGGGATTGTACTCCGCGGCAGGCACCTGCTTGAGCGCGGCGGCATGTATCACATAATCGACATCCTCCATCGCATGCATCAGTCGACTCCCGTCGCGGACGTCGCCGATAAAGTATCGAATCTTGTTCGACTGAAAATCGGGATCCATCGACATCTCGAACTGCTTCAGCTCGTCACGGGAAAAGACAATTATCCTGCGTACGGAATGGTTGCGCAGGATCGTTTTGATAAACTGCTTTCCAAAAGAGCCGGTGCCGCCGGTGACCAGGATCGATGTACCGTCAAGATTCATAATATTAGTCGCTAAAAGAGGTATTACTGCCGGAAGGCATTAGGATCAGCTCGCCTGCACACTGAGGATGTTGGCCTTCAGTTCCGTACGATCTCCCCGGGTACTGTCTTCCAATTCGTGAATTTGCAGCGGCGTTACCATGCCATCTACAATGTCGTAGTATTCATCAACGGTTTGTTCCACCGATGGTCCCAGCCAGATATAGAGATCGTAAAGCGCCGAGGGCAGAGCGGTCGTGTCGACCTCCAGGGTTGACTCGATAACGGTATCCGGTGCCAACGGCTCATCGTTCAACCTGTACCGGCGCGTGGACATGATATGTTCTCCCGAGAGTCCCAGCTTGAAAGAGAGGCAGATGGCGAGATCTTCGCAGCGGCGAAGGACCCTGATTCTTGAACGGAACCGTATTGTCGTTCCCCGCCGATGCTGGTTGCCGATTTCTCCGTTTGGGCCGATAACCTTGAAATCTTCCAGCCGGACGCGCCCGTCTCCACGCCTCAAACGATAGTCGTGCAGCCCCTCGGCGACGCCGATCTGCAGGTTCTGCGTATACTTGAGATAGGCAGAGGCCACTTCCTTGCTCTCCCCCGCCATGCGCATCTGGCCGTCGTGGAGCCAGAGGCATTTCTTGGTGAGGTTTTCGACCAGCACCATGGAGTGGCTGACGAGGATGACCGTGCGGCCCTCCTTGGCTACCTTGCCCATCTTGCCGATACACTTGCGCTGGAAGTTGGCATCACCAACAGCGAGCACTTCGTCGACGATGAGCACTTCGGGATCGAGGTGAGCGGCGACAGCGAAAGCCAACCGTACATACATGCCGCTCGAGTACCGCTTCACCGGTGTGTCGATGAATTCTGCAATCTCCGAAAACTCCACGATCTCGTCAAATTTTCGACGCACTTCCTTTTGGCTCATGCCAAGGATGGCGCCATTGAGAAAAACGTTTTCGCGTCCGGTAAGTTCCGGATGAAATCCCGTGCCGACCTCCAGCAGGCTGGAAATGCGGCCTCGCGTCTTGATGACTCCCGAGGTCGGCGAGGTTGTGCGGCTGAGAATCTTCAGGAGCGTGGACTTGCCGGCACCGTTTCGGCCGATGACGCCCAGGGTATCGCCAGCATTAATGCTGAAGTTGATATCCCGCAGCGCCCAGAACTCGCTCCCTTTTTCGATCCGGTTTTGATGCTCTCCGATGACCGCATGCGGGTCCTCCTTGCCTCTCTTGCGCGCCCACCAGCTCTGGAGGTCCTTGACGAGCATGCCCCGGTTGATGGTGCCGAGGCGGTAGCGCTTGGAGACGTTTTCGATGCGGATTAGTTCAGACATTCGCTTTCAGTCGCCTCCTCTAGATGGTGTCGGCGAAGTCTTTTTCGACCTGGTTGAAAACCGCCACTCCCACGGCAAATATGACGAAGGAGACCACGGTCAGAATGCCTAGCTCGGGGTAATTTACCGAGCCGGTTCCGAGGAAGGAATTGCGAAAGGCTTCGATGATCGGGGCCACGGGGTTGAAATCGAGGATCCAGCGATATCTTTCATCGATCTGCGAGCGGGAGTAGAAAATGCAGCTCCCGTACATCCAGAGCTGCATGCCAAAGCTCAGGGCCATCTGGAGATCGCGGTAGCGGGTGGTGAGCGAGCTGACGATGCAGCCGAATCCGATGCCCATCAGGCAGACTTGCAGGACGAGGAGCGGGAAAGTGAGTACATCGATGCCGGGGCGGATGTCGTTCCCGCGCAGGTAAAAGAACAGCAGAAAGGCCAGAAACATCAGGAACTGGAGGACAAACGTCGCCAGCACGGAGAACACCGATGCGATAGGGACAGTGAGCCGGGGGAAGTACACCTTGCTAAAGATCTGCGCATTGGCGGAGAAAACTCCGGAGCAGCGCATGAGGCAGGCGGAAAAGAGCCCCCACATCACGATGCCGGGCATGTAGAAAATAAAGGGCGGCACGCCGGAGGTGCCCATCTTGGCGATCTGGCCGAAGACGAGAGCAAAGGCGAGAGTTGTCAGCAAGGGCTGGAGGATGAACCACACCGGGCCGAGCACGGTTTGCTTGTAGGTGGAAACAAAATCCCGGCGGAAGAAGAGGTAGATCAGGTCGCGATACCGCCAGACGTCGGCGAGGTTCAAATCAAACCACGATCTCTTCGCTGTAATGATTCTGTCCCATTTCTCGGAGGAGATGCCGGGTGTTTTTACGAGACTATCCATTAAATCGAAATTTTCCGGGCATGCTGCCGCCCCTGGCCATCCGTCTTCGGGCGGGACCGTTTGCTCTGTTTTGCTTTGATTGGTTTTGTCTGCTGCACAGACAGTGCTCCTCGAGGGAGCGGGTTTATCGGACAAGAAACTTCAATATCCAGGGGAGCATCTTGTTCCCCTTTTCGAGCCAGTGCTTGAGCCGCTCGATTTTCATCATGGTGGCTTTGCGCTGCTCGGGGGTCATGTCAGCGGAGAGTTGCTCCATGCGGCGGATGCGCTCGAGGGCGCGCTCCATGCGGGGGTGGAGTTCTTCCTTGATGAAGGCGGTGGCAAATCTGCTCAGCTCCAGATCGGCCACGTAATGATCCCGCCGGTCTCCAGGGACGTAGGTGGCTTTCACCGCTCCCACTCCGCGCAGGAGCTTGAGTCCCTGGCTGGCGGCCCCGAGACTGATATTCAACCGGCTCATGACCTCATCCATCGCCAGGGGCTTCGGGGCGACAAACAGCAAGCCGTAGATCTCCCCGACCGATTTCGGCAACCCAATGAGTTTCAGGAAGTTGATAAACATCTGGATAGCCTCGATCTCGAGTTCTGACAACTCTTTGCCCGCTTCCTCTGGCAAGGTGATGGGTTTCTCCAGCATGTCCTTGGGTGGAGAACTATTCCCGAGCTTCAATAATTTCAATAAAAAATGAAGTCCGGATCATCCTCCGTAGAGAGGACGTTCCCGTTACACGGTGAAGTCGCCTCGGACGGCCGGTCCGAAAGGCGGGGGCTTTACTGCCATCTTCGGGGCGGTCGGAGTTCCGAGGGGTACTCTGACAGCCTGCCTGCCGCCCGCATCGGTCCCTGCCTGCACCTTTTGGAAGACTGATCTGCATTCGAGAGAGATGGCGATCGGGCGTTGAGCGCATTCTTGCTTCGCCATCGTCATATGGCTCGGGCGATCCGCCTGAATGTGATGCCGGAGCAGGAGGCGCATCTCATGCATCCGCACCGGGGAGCACGCTGGCGAGAAGGAGGAGAAGGAGATACCATATGCGCACGTTCTCGAAAAAAATTCCGCCCGGCGGGACACGCGGATCCGGACCCGGCAGCACATTGCCTGTTGCAGCATCCCGGACATGGCATGTACGATGTCGGATTACCCGAGGACACCATGTTAAGACGTTTGGCAGCATCATTACTCCGGAAACTTGGCTTCGAACTGCGTCGTATTGACTCTACCAAACGCACGCTTTCGCCGCTGGAGGGATTTCTCGAGACGTGGGCGCAGATCAGCGTCCCGCCAAAGTTCATTGTCGATGTCGGCGCGAACCATGGAAAGTGGACTCGGACGGCGCTCCAGTATTTCCCGGAGGCCAGCTATCTGCTCATCGAGCCTCAGGACGAGCTCAAGACGTACTCCGAGGAGCTACTGGGATCAGGCAATATCCGCTGGATCACCGCCGGGGTCGGCGAGCAGGCCGGCGAGATGCAGCTTTCCCTGATGTCCCGGGACGACAGCGCAAACTTCCGCCTCACGAAAATGGAGGCGGACCGACTGGGAATCCCCCAGCGTGCCGTCCCCATCACGACGCTCGATGAGATCGTGCGATCGGAGGGCCGTATTCCCGAGATGGTGAAGATCGATGCGGAGGGGCTGGACCTGCGCGTGCTGCAGGGCGCTACCACCCTGCTGGGAAAGACCGAGGTGTTTCTCGTTGAGAGCGGCGTCTGCTGTCTGGAGCTGGAAAATTCCTTTCACGCCATCTACTCGTTCCTGAGTTCGCATGGTTACCGCCTGTTTGATTTCACGGATTTCAACCGTGCGCCGAAAAGCCATGCTCTCTGGCTCACCGAGATGGTCTTTGTCCGCGGGGACTCTCCGGCGTGGCGCCACGCCCGCCTGAGCAGCTACGAGTAGCCTTTGCGGAACTGTGGTGCGCGGCCTGCCGCTACTTCAGGTGAGATGTGCGCCGGATCAGCGCGTGCAGCTCGTTGTGATAGCGTAGCTGCGTTTGCAAGATGAAGCTGATGCTGAGGCTGAGCGCGCCCAGGATGGCAAAGCCCACCGCCAGGAGCGCCAGCGGGACGTGATATACGTAGCGAAAGAGCGCATAGTCGACGATCGGCCAAGCTCCAGCAACGAGGCTCAAGAGCAGGAAGATCGCCGCGACGAGTCCAAAGAACAGCCCAGGGCGATAGTCGCGGCAGATGAGCGCAAAGGCCCAGACGACCAGCGCGCCATCGCGGTAGGTGTTGAGCTTGGAAAAGCTCCCCTCCGGGCGAGATCCATACGGCGTGTCGATCTCGGCGACGCGGTAGCCCTTGGAGAGCGCCTGCAGGGTCATCTCGATCTCGATCTGGAATCCGGAGGCGTAAAGCGGGATGCTTTTTACGAAGTTGCGGGTGAAGACACGGTACCCGCTGAAAACATCCTCGATCGGCGCGCGAAAGGCAGAGCGAATGAGCCAGCAGACGAACTGGTTGCCGAGCTGGTGCATGGGACGGTAGGCCCCGGACAGCTCTTCCTTGGGCGTGCAGCGCTTACCGACGAGCATGTCGGCGGAGAGCTCGTGAAAGGCCTTGAGGAGTTCCGGTGCGGAGTCGGCCGAGTAGGTCGAGTCTCCATCGACCATGATGTAGATGTCGGCCTCGATCGTGGAAAACATGTGCCGCACGACGCAGCCCTTGCCCTGTTCGGGAGAAAAAACCACCTGAGCGCCAGCGGCGCGGGCCACTTCAGAAGTGCGATCCGTGCTGCGATTGTCAAAAACCCAGATCGTGGCCTCAGGCAGGACGCGCTGGAAATCCGAGACCACCTTGGCGACGGTCTTCTCCTCGTTGTAGCAGGGAACGAGGACCGCTATGGACGGCGAAGCTGGAGACGGGATGTTGGCCATGGAAGGTGAATCACGAACGAGTTGGGAGATACCTCTTCACGAGCGGCTGGAGATATTTCCAAGCCACCGGGCGGAGATAATGTGCGGCAACAACCAAGACGAACACGGCCATCGCCGTCAAGGCGAAGAGCAGGAATCCACCGAGGCTGATCCGGTACCGCTGAATGTCGAGGGCGTGGACGAGGGATACCGTGAGAGCATTGGCCAGGGGAGCCGCAAAAAGGATCATCGCTCCCCAGGCAGCCAGGCGATAAGGAGCCAGCGGCTGACGGTTCAGGACCAGAACGAATGCCGCGATGAAGAGAACCATGGTCGGGATATTGAGTCTGGTGACCAGCTTCGAGCAGTTTCGTCCCACCTTGCTCCGATGTAACTCCGGGAGGTGATCGGTCAGGCTTGCAGCCTGGTCGAGATAAACCCGGCACATCTCCTGAACCTGCGGCGTATAGCCGCTGACGACATCCATCCCGAAGCAGTTCTTCGTCGAGTTGGCGACCTTTTTCCAGACCAGATCGGCACGATAAAAGGTCGACCCGGCAGGCAGGAGCACATGGCTCATCTGGGTCAGCACCTTGTTCGTCATCCCGACTGGATTACTGAGCGCGGTGGCGAGGTAGAGCCTGATGCAGAAAGAGCGAAACTTCTCGGGATCGGCTCCGGCATAGTTGTAGAGCGAGATCATGATATGGGAGCGGTAGAAAAGATAGTCGGGGTTGAAGCCGAGCTTCTCGTAATTGTGCTGGATCGTCTCGGCGATGTGCATCTCGCTCCGCAGTTCCGTGAGGAGGGCCTCCAGCCGGGCTTTCTCCGGATCTCCATCGGGCATGGCCGCCGCATCAGCCGTGAGCTTTTTCTCGATCAGCCGTGAGTGAATGGTGAACAGCGTGGAGGGAAGAAAGGTGAGCGACCGCTTGTCCTGGATGAACCAGAGATGAGCCGGCAGCCAGAGAAAGACCGCACAGAGAACCATTCCCAGCAGAGGTCCCGCCACTCTCGCTCGCAGAGACAGCCCATTGCCGAAGAGGCCAACGAACACAGGTGCAACCGTCGCGAGGAAGGCGAATAGCCAGCTCGGCTTGAGCAGGAGGCAGGCAAAAGCGAAAAAGAGGACTCCTGCCGCAGTCGTGATGGCGAGCAGTTCGTTCGGCCGTTTCCAACGAAACCGGCAGTACGCCAGCAAGCAGGCCAACTGCGCGTAGCCAAAAAACTGCATTACAGACTCCGGTCGGAGGGCCGACTCGAGGAAGATCAGTTGCGGATTCACCGCCTGCATCCAGATGGGAAACGCCCCCGCCAGGGTGACAACCAGCCGAACCCAGGGAGAGAAATCAAACAGCGAGACCCAAATGCGCCAGGTCACGGCCATGAGGATGATCGCGATGTACCCGAGTGCCTTCTGCCAGTAAAAAACCCCGGCAAAGCTGCCCGTCGTCTTGAGAAACACCGTCACCAGGCCCGGGTAAAGCCAGTCCCGCCCATTGGTCTGCTGAAATCCTTCGCCGCTCAGCCAGGAGAGGGCGGGATTGATGTACCCCCAGGTATCCGGGTCGCCGAAGGGTACTGGCGCGAGCGGTGCGCGGGCCTGCCAGGCGCAGAAAAGGAGATAGGCCAGGACGAGCCATTCGATGCCAGCCGGGGCCGCTTTGGCCAGGCCTGCCAGGGATGGTTTTGCCTGCTTATTCTCTCGATTCATCACGGTTGCCTACCGGGCGACTTCCCATCGGGCAAGAGGAAAGCTCGCGAGTTTTCTCGTGCTCCCGAGGAGTTTTTCGACCTCATGGAAGCTTTGCCGGGGCATCGCGCAGGTAGACCTCCTGCCGCCCGAAAGTCCCTCCCAGGTGATAATGGGTCCGGATGTACTCGTAGGTATCCGCCGCCCATTGGGAGAACTGCGAAGCGTCGTTTTTGTTGATTTCCCGATTGTCGATCACGATGGCCGCTGGCGCATATTTCGCCAGTTCGGCGAGGGTTTCCTGGTGGAAATCGGCCCCGGCTGTCGCGTTGTCGATGTAGAGGTTGTACTCGTAGGAGGGGCGGTTGGCGAAAAAGTTGATCGTCGGCGCGTAGGGGTAGCAGACGATGTATTCTCCCGGTTTTGTCCGGGTGCGCAGGAGGTCGTACACGCCCTGCATTTCGGCGAGTTCCTTCTTCTTCAGCCAGACGCGCACGCCATTTTCGGCGACAAACTCGTAGCGGCGCTTGTTTTTCGCCGCGATGGTTCCCGCTGACTCCTTGGGGAAGGAATGGTAAACGTACAATCCCGCATCCAGGATCGAGAGGCTAAGGACGAGCACGATCACCACCAGCCCGACTGCACCTGCAGCGCGGAAGCGACGCACCGCGCACCACCCGGCGAGGGCCAATGCCACGAGAAAGGGAGCCATGAACTCGCTGAGATGCGGCGTATCGGGCCGGAAGAAATAATACTGCGGGAACAGGGTGAGCGAGCAGCCGAGCGCGGTAAGCACCGTGAGATAGTCCACACTGGCCTCCCTTTGCCGACGAAGCAGGGCGGAAAGAAACGTCACGGAAAAGATCCCGACGAAAAGCGGTGCCACCAGTACAGGCAGGTGAATGATGGCCGCAAATGCCCGGTCATAAAAAACAGGCAACGTCCACGCATCGCTCATGGCAGGCCGCTGCAGCGAGCTGCGGTCGATGGCGCGCTCGGGAGCATCCGGCCTTGCCTCCGGGGCAGGCTCAGAGACCGCCCCGCCATCCCCCGGAGCGGGAGCGACACCTGCCGGGGCGTCCGAAGCCCCGGTGGTCGCGGAGAAAAGCCCGGTGCGGACGAGATGGAACCAACTCAGATATTGCCCCACGAACTGCTGGTCGAACCCTCGGGTCCGCGCGTCGAGGTACACCGGCAGATGCAGCAGCACCGCTGCCGCGAGAGCCAGCACCGTCCCGAGCGAGGAGAGCCCCACAAGACGGAGCACCTTTCCAGGGAGAATCACGGGTGCCAGAATCCCCAGCCCCAGCATGATAATGGTGAAAAAAAGCCCCAGGTCGACGCGTATCAGATAGGTCAGCCCCACCCCCAGCCCGGCACTCACCATCCACAGGATCTGGCGACCAACGGACTTCTGCTGAAACACGTAGGCCTGCAGCAACAGGTAGATATTCAGCAAACCGAGAAACGGCATGTAGTTGCGAAAGATCATTCCCGGGATGAGAACGACCAGAGCCGCCACCCCGACCGAAAGCACACCGAGCCGTGTCGCCCGTCGGAGCGTGAAAAACGCGAGCAGACCTGAGCAGGTACAGATTGCAAAAAAGAAAATGCGTAGCGCCACGTAGCTCGGTCCAACGACCTTGAAGAGCCACACGACCGGATAAAACCACATCACGTTGTACCCGAGAAACGTGTCGGCTATGGGGCGTTGCCCTTCGAGAAGCCGCAAGGCAATGACCGCTGCCGTGCCGCCTTCCCCGCTAAGGTTCATCCCGGAGCGGTAATACTGCGCGTAATACAGAATCGCCAGCGCCAGCACGAGGAGCCAGCCATGCCGCACGAGCCAGGCATCGGCAGCGACCGCGGCAGACCGGGCATCCAGTCGACCGATCCTCGATGCAAGTTTCGTCCACATCGACTGGGGAGCTCCGGTCATGGGCAAGTCACCGCTCCCAGCCTCGCGGCGGGGGACTCCTGGAAACTCTGTGCGGCTGAGACCATTGAGGGCTAGCAACGACATTGAAGGGGGCATTTCAAGAAAAATTGAAAACTCAACCCCTCGGACCTCGGCTTTTTTCTGGCACTCGGGAAATTTTGGTCCGATGCTGCCCGGCTGATGATTTCGCTGACCGTTCCGATTTATAACGAGGAAGGCTCGATCGAGCCCTTGTTCGAAAAGGTGCGGGCTGTCATGGACCCGTACGGACAACCTTGGGAAATCATCTTTGTCAACGACGGCAGCCTCGACCGCAGCGCCCAGATCCTGGATCGTCTGGCGGCGGAATACCCGCAGGTGAAGGTGATCCACTTCCGTCGCAATTTTGGCCAGACGGCGGCCATGATGGCGGGATTCGACTACGCCGAGGGCGACGTGATCATCCCCATGGATGGCGACGGCCAGAATGACCCGCACGACATCCCGCGCATGCTCGAGCAGATCGAGGCGGGGTATGACGTGTGCTCCGGCTGGCGCAAGGACCGGCAGGACAACGCCCTCCAGCGCAATCTCCCGAGCATCATGGCCAACAAGCTCATCTCGGCCGTCTCCGGGGTGCAGTTGCACGATTTTGGCTGTTCCCTGAAGGCCTATCGCGCCGAGGTCATCAAGAACGTCCGCCTCTACGGCGAGATGCACCGTTTTCTGCCCATCTATGCCAAGTGGCATGGAGCGCGCATCACGGAGATCCCGGTCAACCACTACGCCCGCACGGCAGGCTCCTCAAAATACGGCCTCGAGCGCGTGGTCAAGGTGCTGATGGATCTGGTGACGGTGAAGTTCATGGACAAGTTCATGCTCAAGCCGATGTACCTTTTCGGCTTCTGGGGCATCCTGTTCTTCGCCGCCTCGCTGGGCTTCACGGTCTGGACGTTTTACATGCGCACGCGCGGGTATTATTTCACCGCGACGCCGCTGCCGATGATGGCGGTCTTTTCCTTCATGACGGGCGTGATTTGCGTGCTCATGGGCCTGCTGGCCGAGATGGTCACGCGCACCTTCCACGAATCGCAGGGCAAGTCGATCTACATCGTCCGAAGCACGCGCAACGTGAGGCCCGGTGCCACCATCACCGAAGTGCCGTTCGACGCAAGCAGGCCGGTCGCATCCGCCGCCATCCGCTAACAGCATGTGCGGCATCGCGGGATTTCTCGGACCGGGCACCCGTTCCGATCTCCAGAGGATGACCAATGCCCTGGCCCACCGCGGGCCGGATGCCGAGGGGCTTTTTCAGATCGAGGCCGAGGGATTGCATCTCGGCCACCGCCGCCTGAGCATCGTCGACCTCGCCTGCGGTGCGCAGCCGATGCACACCGCGGACGGTCAATTCTCCATCGTCTTCAACGGCGAGATCTACAATCATGCCGCCCTACGCGTGGAACTCCAGCAGCGGGGATGCGTTTTCGAGACGGATCATTCGGATACCGAGGTGCTTCTGCACGGGTATCGCGAGCATGGTGCGGCCTTCGTCGAGCGCCTCAATGGCATGTGGGCCTTTGCGATCTGGGACCACACCCGGCGCGAGCTCTTCATCAGCCGCGATCGCTTCGGCAAGAAGCCGCTCTATTGGTTCCACCACCAAGGCACGTTTGCCTTTGCCTCCGAGCTGACCGCCCTGCTGGAGCATCCGTCGTCACCGCGCAATGAGTCGAAGCTGGCTCTGCAAAAGTTCTTCGCCTACGCGCTGATTCCCGCTCCGCACTCCATCATCGAGGGCATCTGGAAACTCCCGGCCGGACACAACCTGCTCGTGCGTGCGGGAGAAGCCCCCAAAGTCTCGCGCTACTGGAGGTTTGAACTGGAGCCAGAGGACTCGTGGAACTCCCGCCCCGAGCAGGAACTCGCCGAGGAACTCCTCGGGTTGCTCGACGGCGCGGTGGCGCGCCGCCTCATGTCCGACGTGCCGCTGGGTGTCTTCCTGAGCGGCGGTATCGACTCCACTGCCGTCGCCGCCCTGGCCTGCCGCCATGTCGACCGGGGACAGCTCAAGACGTTCAGCATAGGCTTTTCCGAGCCGACCTTTGACGAATCCGCCTTTGCCAGGCGCGCCGCCGAGCATCTGCAAACCTCGCATTCGCTGGAGATGCTCGATCTCGACAAGGCCATCGAGGTGCTGCCGCTCATCCTGGACAAACTCGACGAGCCGCAGGGGGACAATTCCCTCCTCCCCACGTGGCTGCTCAGCCGCTTCACCCGCCGCCATGTCACGGTGGCTCTCGGCGGCGACGGCGGCGACGAGCTCTTTGCCGGCTACGAAACCTTCCGCGGACTGAACAAGGCGCAGTGGTATTCCCGCCTCGTGCCGAAGCCCGTGCATCACGGCATCGCCGCGCTGGCCTCGCTCATGCCGGTGTCGCACAACAACCTGAGCTTTGACTTCAAGATCAAGCGCGGCCTCGGCGGCGTGCAGTACCCTGCACCGTACTGGAATGCCGCGTGGCTCGGCGCGGTCGCTCCGGGCGAACTCTCGCGCTGCTTCGGCGGCCCCGTCGACCTGGAGACCGTGTACTCCGAGGCGATCGAGGTGTGGGATTCCTGCCGCCAGAAGACGCTGCTCGACCGAACGCTGCAATTTTACACCGAGATCTACATGCAGGACGGCATCCTCGCCAAGGTCGACCGCGCCAGCATGATGCATGGCCTGGAGGCCCGCAGCCCGTTCCTCGACCTCGAGGTGGCCAACTTCGCCCGCCGCCTGCCCAATCGCTTCAAGCTCCGCGACGGCGTCACGAAGTATCTGCTGAAGAAAGCCCTGGAGCCGCTCCTCCCGGCAGACATCATTTACCGAAAGAAAAAGGGCTTTGGCACGCCGATGAGCGCGTGGTTTCACACCGGCAAGCTCACCATCACCGAACCTTCGCATTTCGCCCAGTCCAAGGCCGGCGCGCATCTGAACCGGAAATCCGACGAGCGGCTCTTTCTCTGGTGCCAGTACATGGCAGAACAATGGCGGGCGCGCCGCCAGCGAGCCGGACTCATCGCGTGAAGATCCTCGTTCTCTGCTACGAGTATCCCCCGGTGGGAGGAGGAGGAGGCCGCGTGGCCGCGCAGGTCGCCACCGGACTCGCCGCACGCGGTCACGAGGTGCGCGTCCAGACCTCCGGCATGCGCCACCTGCCCGCCACCGAGCAACGCGACGGCGTACGCATCGACCGCGCCGAGTCCTTTCGCAAAAAGGAAGACACGTGCAGCGTGCCGGAGATGGCGCTCTACCTCGCCACGAGCTTCCTCCCCGCGCTGAAGATTGCCCGCGAGTGGAAGCCCGATGTGATCCACGCACACTTTGCCGTTCCCACCGGGGTATTGGCTACCTCCGTTTCCGCCCTCACGCGCATCCCCTACGTGCTCACGGCACATCTCGGAGACGTGCCGGGCGGAGTACCGGAACAAACCTCGCATCTTTTCAAGATCGTCGACCCGTTTGCCCGCATCATCTGGAGGAAGGCTGCCGCCACGACGGCGGTCAGCTCCTATGTGGGCGCACTCGCCCGCGCCGCCTACCCCGCCGATCCCCACGTGATCCTCAACGGCATCGCCGCACCCGCGCATACGGGCAGCCACAAAATCCCCAACAAACTCCTGATGGTCGGCCGCCTGAGCGTGCAAAAAAATCCCCTCCTCGCCATCGAAAGCCTCGCGCTCGTCCGCGATCTCCCGTGGACGCTGGACGTCATCGGCGATGGACCGCTCCGCGCGCCGATGGAGAACCTCGCCCGGCAGAAAGGTATCGCCGACCGCATCACCTTCCGCGGCTGGCTCGATGCCGCCAACGTCCACGCCGCCATGGCGGAGTCGGAGATGCTTTTCATTCCCTCGCTGCACGAGGGACTGCCGATGGCGGCAATCGAGGCCCTGCACCATGGCCTCGTCATCATCGGTTCCAACATTGGAGGCCTGGCCGACGTGCTCGCCGATGACGAGAACGGCTTCATGTGCCCGCTGGAGGCTCCCGCCTTCGCGGAAAGGCTGCGCCGGTTGCTCACTGGCCCGGACCTCAAAGCCCGCATGTCGCTGCACTCAAAAGAACTCGCCGCCAGCTTCGGCGTCGACCGGTCCGTCGATGGCTACGAAAAGGTGTTGCGCGCCGTGGCGAGAGAGAAAGAATAGCCCCATGCAAGACGACTCCCTCTGGCGCGGCCTGCGACCGGAAGCCCGCAAGAAGCTCGACATCCGCAACTACTCCGCCCCCGCCGTCGAGCAGCGCATCGCCACGGAGGGACTGGAAGCCGGAGCCGCCGTCGCGAACGAGCGTGTGCTCAAGGAAGCCGGAGCCTGGATTCCGGGTGTCGAGCTGATCTTCCGCCACGTTCACCCGCAGCGTCATCGCGGCCTGTTTTCCGAACTCGGCCGCGAAGGTCAGGGGCGTCTCGGCGAGATCGGCCTCTGGCCGAAGCAGTGGGCCGCCGCCAAGATGTTTGCCGGTTCATCAAAAGGTTTTCACATTCACCCGCCCCATATCCCGGAGGGAACAACGGCCCCCGAGTGGTTCGCGAAGCTGTTTCTCGCAGAGGAGCCCGACTACTCCCTGCGCCGCTACGACCTGGAGCAGTGGGACGTGATGTATTTCCTCCAGGGTCGGCTCGACCTGACTCTGTGCGACGAGCGCGACTCGATGCCCCGGAGGGTGATGCGCCTCTTCATCGACGGCGACGACCGCAAGGGCACCAACAACATCGCCGTGGTCATCCCTCCCGGCGTCTCCCATGCGCTGCGCGCCGAGGGCAGCGAGGACTTGCTCATGGTCTACGGCACCAGCACGACCTTTGACCCCGCCGCGGAGGGCCGCATCGCCAGCAGGATCGAGGAACTCCCCTACCCGCCGGACTGGGCGGCGTACATCCGGGAAAATTAATCCCAGTCTATTCCTTCAACCGCAGGATCTTTCCGGCAGAGTCGTACTCGATGAGGTTCGCATAGCGTCCCCAGCTCACGATCGAGCGAACCAGCGGCTCGATCTTGTCATGCGGATACCACGCATGGAGAGTATCCAAGAGGTCCTCCATCTCGATTTCCCTGTTTTCACGCGGCGCGATCAGGTCGTGGATCTTGGCATAGAATGGCAGAGCCTTGACCTGCCGGGTGAAGATCTCCTTACGAGCCTGCATGTCCACGCGCTGAAACTCCTCGCCTAGGGGAGTCAATACCACCTCGTCATCCGGCGTGGCGACAAACCCGAGCACCTCGGCGGCACGGATCACCTTGATCATCGAGTCATACTCCTCGCGCAGATCCTCCGCGAGGTCGAAGACATTGGCCGGGGTCGGCTCACACATGGAGATGAGGCCGAGCAGTTCGCCGATCGTCACACCTGCCACGATGGGAGTCAGCCGGATGTGCCCGTCCTCTCCGCGCTCGCCCTCCGGCGTATGGCCGGTATCCGGCATTTCGGTATGGGTCAGGATGGCATGGATCTTCTCCATGGCCGCACGAAACTCCGGCGACTCGGGATCGCGCGGATACGGCAGCGGATTCGGCATGTCGAGAGCCACGCGGCCCGGATGAGCTGCCAGGACAATGATGCGCTTGGCCAGATAGACCGCCTCCTCGATGTTGTGCGTCACCGAGATCATGGTGCGCAGGGGGTTCTTCGGGTCCGCGCAAAGCCGGGCGAGTTCGTCCCGCAGGGACTCCGCCGTCAGCACATCAAGCGCGCTGAATGGCTCGTCCATGCAGAGCACCTCGGGGTTCACCGCGAGGGCGCGGGCGATGCCGACGCGCTGTTTCATGCCGCCGGAGAGTTCGCGCGGATAGACATTGTCGTAACCGGAAAGACCGACCATCCCGAGCGAGCGCTCGACCCGTTGGGCGATCTCCGCTTCCTCGAGTCCGGCCTCCTTGAGAGGCAGACGCACATTGCCGCTGACGGTCAGCCAGGGAAAGAGCGCAAAATTTTGAAACACCATCGCCACGCCCGGACACACGCCGCGCACTTCCTTGCCGTGAAACTTTACCGCGCCCTTGGTCGGCTCGATCAGCCCGGCGATCAGGCGAATCAGCGTGCTCTTGCCGCAGCCGGAGGGGCCGAGCAGTGCGATGATGTCGTTCTCCGCCACCTCCAGATTGATGTTCTTGAGAATGGTTGCCGCCGGAGCGCGCTTTTCGCCCGGGTACTCGAGCCAGACTCCTTCCAGTGAAATCAGCGGTTCCATGTCATCATCCTCCAAATCGGCAATAAGTGTCTCCCACGCGCTGCATGCGCTTCCAGAATGTCCGGTTGATCAAAACCACGGTCACGGCCATCACCACGACACCGCCCGCCAGCACATCGAAGTGCCCCGCATTGGTCGCCTGGCTGATCAGCTCTCCCAGCCCAAAGGCCGTGTAGGTGTGCGCACCCTGCTGCACGTACTCCGCCACGATGCTGGCGTTCCACGCGCCGCCCGCCGACGTGATCCAGCCGGTTACGAGCGAGGGAAAGATCGCGGGCAGGATGAATTTTTTCCAGCGGGCCAGCCCGTTGATCTTGAAGACATCCGCACAGGCCACCATGTCAGCCGGGATGGCCTGCGCGCCAGCGGCCACGTTGAACAGGATGTACCACTGCGCGCCGAGCATCATCAGCACCACCGCGCCCCACTGTAGCGAACCTCCGATCGCGAGAATCGCACCAAGGACGAGGGGATACAGCATCGGTGCCGGGAATGACGCGGCAAACTGGATGACCGGCTGGAGGAAACGGGAGACGCGGGGATTCAGCCCGATCCAGACGCCGACAGGAATAGTCCACAGCGAACTGATGACCAGCGCCGCCAGCACCCGGAGAAACGTCGCCAGAGTGGCGGCCAGGATGTACGTCCACTCATGCAGGTCGATCTCGGCAAGGATGCCCGCAAGCACATACAGCCCATATCCGCCAATCCCGAGGATGACCGTCATGAGTCCGCCATAAAAGACTCGCGACCCGACACGCATCGCCCGGGCGTGCGGCTCCGGGATTTCCTCGGCCCGCGAGGGATTCTCCAGCTTCGCCTTATGCATCGCCGGGCGGGGTAAAAAATCCAGCAACCGCTTGCCGAGATGCACCGGCATTTCGGCGGCGGTGGTGAGGATGTGGGACCTGGCCAGCATGCGCTGGACGAGTGTCGTCTCCATCGGGCCGCTTGCCGTGTCCTCGAGCTTGAACTTTCGCGACCAGATCACCAGCGGCCACCAGATCAGCCTATCTACTGCAATAATCATCACTCCCATCGCCACCACGGCCGCGATCTGCGCGGTCACATCCCCCTTGGCGATTGCCACGCTCATGTAGGATCCGAGACCGGGGAGCTGAAAATCCTTGTTCCCCAGCGTGAAAGCCTCGTTGATGGTAAGAAAGAACCACCCGCCCGCCATCGAGACCATGCAGTTGTAAATGAGTCCCTGCGCCGCAAAGGGAAGTTCGATGTTAAGAAACCGCTTCACCGGGTTGAATTTGCAAATCGCCCCCATCTGGCGAAGCTCGGGCGGGATGGCCTTGAGGGAATCGTAATAGCTGAAAACCATGTTCCACACCTGCGCGGTGAAGATCATGAGCACGCAGGCCAGCTCCAGGCCAAAGTTGCTCGTCGGAAAAAGCGCCACCAGCGCCAGCACCAGCCCCGGCATGAACCCGAGCACCGGGATGCTTTGCAGGATGTCGAGGACCGGGAGCAGCACCGTCCGCGCCCGCGCATCGTAGTACGCCCAGGTGGCATACAGTATGGCAAAAACGAGAGAAAAACCCATCGCCACCCAACCGCGCGCCAGCGAGTAGAGGGTGTAGAGAGGCAGCTTCGAGATCGAAAGGTCGATCTGCGTCTCCGCCCGGTACGGCGCATGCCACTCGCGTCCCACAGTGAGAATCGCCACCAGCAAACCGCCCAGCAAGCACACGACGATCACGTCCGCCAGCATCGAGCGCTGCGGCCTTGCATCAGGTAAAAACTCGGGCGTTTTCAAGCTTTGCACGCCCTTACCAGCCCCGACCGTCTCTTGGCAAGCCGCCCGACGTGACGGACTTGTGACATTTCACTCTTCCATCTGCTTCGCGGTGAAAAATTTCGTCAGGGTTTCCCTTTGCAATGACACATCCGCGACTTACTTTGTCGACGAACCCGTACAATACTATGGCATACGAACTTCCACCACTGCCCTTCCCGGCCAACGCCCTCGAACCCAACATCGACGGCAAGACCAACGAAATCCACCATGGGAAGCATCACGCAACGTACGTAGCGAACCTCAACAAGGCGCTCGAAAGCGCTCCCGAGCTGGCTGGCAAGCCGGTTGAGGAACTCATCGCCGACCTCGCCTCCGTGCCGGAGTCGATCCGCGGCGCTGTGCGCAACAACGGCGGCGGACACGCCAACCACTCCTTCTTCTGGAAGCTCATCACCCCGGGCGGCGCCACGGCTCCGACGGGAGCTCTCGCCGAGGCGATCGAGAAAAAGTTCGGAAGCTTCGATGAGTTCAAAGCCAAATTTGAGGCCGCCGGTCTCGGCCGCTTCGGCAGCGGATGGGCCTGGCTCGTCGTGAACAATGGCGAACTCGAGGTCGTCTCGACCGCCAACCAGGACACCCCGCTCAACGGCAAGGCCGTCGCAGGTGTCGAAGGCAAGCCGGTCATCGGAGTCGACGTGTGGGAACACGCCTACTACCTGAACTACCAGAACCGCCGTGCGGATTACCTCAAGGCTTTCTGGAACGTCGTGAACTGGGACGTCGCCGCCAAGAACTACGAGGCCGCGCTGTAATCCCGTAACACATCACTCTTCCAAGCGCCGTCTTCGCCCCCACGCGGAGACGGCGTTTTCTTTTTTAGGTGGTCTCCTTGGGCGCGTCCTCCGGTTGCGGCTGCCGATCGGGCAGAGCCAGGATGTGCTCCCGCTTCGCGGAATAGTCCAGAGCGTGAAAGATGCGTATCTCCTCGACCCGCCGTGAAGTCGCGAGGCTTTCGAGGAATGTCGTGTAGCGCTTGGCCAGCAATGTCGTTTCCAGATAGCGGGCACGAATCGCCGGATCGCGATATCGCCGCTCCTGCTGCCCGTGAAACATATGAAACCGCAGCCAGCGACGGTCGGCCCGGGTCACCCGGCCCGGCTTGCGGAAGAAGGCCACGAAAAGCAGCAGCACGAGATAGGTATCGACACTCGCCTGGAGTTCCAGGTTGCGCGCATAGGATTCATCCTGACTCGGCAGCCCTCCGCGCTGGAACTGCAACCCCGCATGCAGCGCATGATTGATCTCCTCCACGAAGGAAATGAGCGGGCCGATATTCTCGTCGCTCAAGCCCTGCCGGGGGTCATGTTTCTCAAGCTGTTCGATCAGCCACGCGGAATAATAGATCCCCACGCGCAACTGCCCGTCCGCCGCTCTTAGAAACGTCCGCGCCAGCATGCTCAACTCCGCCGCCTGCGCTCCCGCCAGGGCGGAAAGCTGCCGGCAGCGGCGCTTGTCGATGAGGCACTCCTCGAGGTTCACCCCGAGGCTGGCATACGTCCTCTCGAACAAGCGCTGGATGTCGCTAAAGAGCGTCGTCACGGCGTCGCAATGATGGGCAGGCGTGGCGTGTCAAAGTGCAGCAGCCTCGAGGCGAGATCGTTCAGGGCCAGCCTCACATCGTGAAACCCGTCGGAGAGTTCCTCATAGATGGACTGGAGGTTGAACTTCTTCGCCTCGCGATACTCCGCGGCTGCGCGGTAGTTCATCCGCCCCATCTGCTCGTAAAAGGAAATATCCGGCGCGCCTTTGCGACGGCGCTGCTCGACATTCTCGGCAAAGATGCCGCTGACGAAGAGCGCGTAGTTCGCAATGTGCGAGCGGAGCAGGAAAGCCTCGCGCGTCCCGGCCTTGCTGAGCGCCTGGAGCATGTCGCTGATGTAGCGCATGCTTTGCTGGCCGAGCTCCTCGGGCGAGTCCAGCCGCGCCGTGCGCATGAAGCCATCGAGCAGCGAGGCGATAAAATCCGACGTGTCGCGACTTCGCACCTTGCTGTCGCGCAGCACGCGGCGGCAGAGAACATAAAAGAGCAGTTGCGGCGAAATCGGCAATCGCTCCGGGGAATCCAGGATCGCCTTGGCCAGCAGATCGTGGTCGAGGATCGCGTCGCGCGTATCCTCATCCGTCAGCAGCCTGACCAGCGACACCCGGTCGCTCTCGTTCTGAGACAATACCCTGACGATGAACGCGAAATCGTCCGCCGTCAGCCGCACCCTGCAATTTGCGTGGATCATCGGAGAATCCTAACAAGCATCGACCGTGCCAACCTTGCCGGGAGGCAAGGCACCGGCTCTCCCGGTCTCTCTCTGTGAGGAATCGCAGCCGCCTGCGTATGCGGCTGCCTCCGATTCACCTATCCTCTCAGCTCCCGCGAGCCAGCAGACCAGTCAAATAAGGCAGGAGCTGCTTCTTGCGCGAAACGACACCGTCGAGCTTCCAGGCATTCTCGCTCACCTCGGGATAGTCGACCAGCTTGGTGAACCACTTCTCCCCGCAGACGAGAAGGATCGAGTTTTGCGTGTTCACATCGGTCACGAGCAGGGCACAAAAGGTGTATTTGTTCTCCTGGCGCGAGGTTTCGAGTTCGTGCAGGAGTTCGTCCTTCTTTTCCTCGAACAGAGCGAAGCTTAGTTCCTCGATCTGCGCGACGGTGAAGGTCTTGCCGCGCTCCTCGTACTCCTTGCAGTCTGCATTGATCGCCTGTCTGGCCGTCATGGTCAGCAGCGGCGAGCCGACGGAGAAGATCTCCGCCGCCAAGTCCGCAGGATTGATCCCGCTCAGGCGCGACAGGTCAGCCATGATGCGGCGATCCACATCCGTCGTGGTCGGCGAGGTGAGATTGAGAGTATCGGAGATGAGGCCGCACATGAGCAGGCCTGCGAGATTTTTCGGAATCTCGCGTCCAGCCTGCTGGAAGAGCGTGCTCACGATCGTCGAGGTGGAACCCACCGGACGATTCATGAATAAAATCGGTGCCTCGGTGGGTGCCGTACCAATACGGTGGTGGTCGAGAATCTCGATAATCGGCACTCTATCCGCACCCTCCACGGCCTGCGTCAATTCGTTGTGATCCACAAGGATCAACTGGCGCGGAACGGGTTTGAGGAAATCGCTCTTGGAGATGATGCCGATGAGTCGCTTGTCCCCATCGACCACCGGAAAGGCGAATTGCGCCAGCATGGCGATCTCTCGCTCGGCCTCCTCCAGAGGAAGCTCCGGTGTGAGAGTGTGAAAATCCGTATAAACCATCTGTCCGGCACGCACGGCGCTCCGGGCCAGCAGCACGGTGGTCGCAGTGTCGTGAGGCGAACTGATCACGACGGTCTTGTTGGCTCGAGCCAGCTCCAGTATTCCCTCGTCCACCTGCCGGCTGCCAGTGACGACGAGGGCGTGCACCCCCGCCTCGATGGCGATGCGCTGGATGTTGCGCCGATCACCGACGATCAGCACCGTGCGGCCGTGCTCGAGATCCTCAAGGCGCCGCTCGAAGGAATCCGTCTGCATCGCCGCGACGACGAGCACGAGATCGAGGATCTCGTTGTCGGCCGGGCCTGCCAGCACGGTGCCAAAGATGGTATCGACTATATCCTTGAGCGAGGCATGCACCTGGCGCGTCGCGCTGGCCTGGTCACGATGCGGGAAGAGATACCGGCTGATCTTGTAGCTGGAGATCAGCCCGACGCAGCGCTGATCTTTGTCGACCACGGGCAGCCCGCGGAAGCGATTGTCCCCGATGCGGGTCAGCGCATCATAAACCGGCTCATCACGCCCGGCATAGACGACATCCCGCTCCATCACGTCCTCGACGCGCGGCAGCACGCTGCTGACGAAGAGCGGCGCTTCAAATCCAAATTTCCCCAGGGCGAAATCAATCCGCTGGTTCGTATTGCCGCAGCGGGCGGCGACGACATTCTCAAGTCCCTCGGCCCTTTTGAGCTCCGCATATCCAATAGCCGAACAGATGGCGTCCATGTCCGGGTTCTTGTGTCCTATTACCAATGTTTGCATGCGTGCTGGACACCGTAGCCATTTTTTAACGATAGAAAAGGCCCATGAAGGCCCTCCTCTTCGCGTTTTTGGCCGCCAGTGTCAGCCTGGCTCTCGCCCAGGAAGTCCCGGTGAGCCAGCAGACGCTTCCCACCGCTCCGGCCCCCGGTACGAATTTCCAGGACCTGATCGTTCCTCCCGGCCCATGGACCAGGACGCAGGAAGAGCTCCTCCCCTACCTGGAGGCACTTCGCTTTGAGTGGACGTCCGCGGAAAAATCCGAGGCCCGCTCCGTATCTCCTGCGCTGAAGGTCGGTTCGCAGACCGTCTCGGAGACGCTCATCCGGCTGAAAGAGGGCAAGGTGGCCGCGCTCATCCTTCTCTATTACAGCCGCGGAAACTCCGGCGACGTCAACAAGCGGGCCTTCGAGGAGAAGGTCAAGGCCATCTCGGATGATCTGTCATCCATCACCAAAGTCCAACCCGTCGAGCGCGGACGCGCTGTTGGCAGCGCCGTACGCACGGAGGGGCTCATCTGGAGCACGCCCGAGACCCTGTACACTCTGGAGTGGAGCGGCGGCAAGGACATGTCGACCGGGATGTACCGGGCGGAGTTTATCCGCCTGACCGTCGTCCCGGCGGTCAAGGAGCAGCGTGCCATCGGCGCGGCGACTCCGTCGAGCTACGCGAATCGTGAAGCGGTGAAAAAATTCGTGGGCAGGGAAAAGGTCGAGCGTCTGCCGGACGGCACCGTCCGCCTCACCGGCATACCCATGGTCGACCAGGGAGAAAAGGGCTACTGCGTCGTGGCAACCACAGAGCGCGTCATGCGCTACTACGGAGCGGAGGTCAATCAGGACGAACTCGCCCAGATCGCCAACAGCGACGCCCAGGAAGGCACGAGCGTCAGCGCCATGGTCAACTCCCTCCGCAAGCTCACCTCGCGCCTCGGGGTGAAGATCAAGGCCATCTACTCCTGGGACATCAACGAGATCCTCGGCATCATCAAGGACTACAACCGCGAGGCCAAGAAGGCCAAAGCCGACGAGCTGCGCACGGGCAACATCATCGATGTGCAGGAACTCCTCTCAAAGGTGGATCCCAAGGTCTATCGCGAGGCCCGGCTGAAAAAGACCACGGATTTTGGCAAGTTCCAGCGCGAGATCGCCCGCAGCATCGACGAGGGCATCCCGCTTCTCTGGTCGGTCAATCTGGGCCTGGTCCCGGAGAAAAACATCCCGCAGTACGCGGGGGGCCACATGCGTCTCATCATCGGCTACGATCCGAAAAAGAATGAAATCCTCTATTCCGACTCCTGGGGCTACGGCCACGAGGAGAAGCGCATGAGCTTGGAGGATGCCTGGACGATCACCTCGGGCCTTTATCGCATGGAACCGGTGGGAACCTGACCCGCAGGCCATCTTTCCCCCTGAAAGAAAAGAACGAGCCACGCCCCCCGAGCCGTGGTACTTTCCCCATGACAATCTCGTGAGCAAGAAGAAGAAGCGTATCCTCATTCTCTCGGCCTCCGTGGGGTCGGGTCATGTCAAAGCGGCCGACGCACTGGCCAAGGCGTTCCGCGCGAGGGAGGATGTCGAGGAGGTGCTCGTCGACGATTCCCTCGATCATACCAACGTCCTGCACAAGCAACTGTACTCCTCGCTGTACAAGCGGCTCTCTGCTCTCCTCCCGGAGTTCCTCGGCTGGTGGTATGAATCGAGCGACGATCCGTGGGTTTCCGACAAGGGCCGCCTCGCCCTCGACCTGCCGCAGGCTCTGCCGCTGATCAACCTCGTCCGCGAGTTCAATCCCGACTCGATCATTTGCACCCACTTCATGCCTGCCGGGGTGCTTTCCTACCTCATCGGCGCGGGCCGGCTCGATGCCGAGCTGGGCATCGTCGTGACGGATTTCCATTTCCACGCCTTCTGGATCACACGCGCGTTTCACTGGTATTTCGTCGCCCAGGAGGAGGACAAGATTCACATGGAAGGCCTCGGCCTCCCCGGTGACCGCATCCACGTCACCGGCATCCCCGTCGAGCCGCCTTTTGCCGAGCCGGTGGACGCTCCTGCTGTCCTGAAACGCCATGGACTGAACCCCGAGCTGCCGACCCTGCTGATTGCCGGCGGCGCGCTCGGCCTCAGTCCCGCGCTGGCCGTGGTGCGGCGACTCCTGGCGCTGGACACCCCATTTCAAGCCATCATCGTCTGCGGAAAGAACCAGGATTTGAAAAGGGATATCGAGGAGCTCGTGGCCGGGCGCGAGGCCCAGTTCCGCATCCTCGGCTACACCAAGGAAATGCCCGACCTCATGGGCGCTGCCACCCTGCTCCTGAGCAAACCCGGCGGACTCACCACCGCCGAGGCGCTCGCCCGCGGCCTTCCCATGGTCATCCTCGACCCGATCGGAGGCCAGGAGGAGCGCAATGCCGACGTCCTCCTGGAGGCGGGAGCCGCGGTGAAATGCACCGAGGTCACCGTGCTCAATCACAAACTCAAGCGCCTGCTTGAGGACCCCGTGCGCATCGCCGCCATGGGGGACAACGCCCGCAGGCTTGGCCGGCCGGAGGCCGCCAAGGAAATCGCCTCCATCGTTCTCGACAGCCCACCGCGCAAACCGGCCATCATTTCCCGCCTCCGCGAGAAGGCTCTGCGCAAGCGCATCGAAGAGCAGTCATGACGGAAAAGCCGTTCCTCTGGGGCGTAGCCAGTTCAGGGTATCAGTGCGAGGGCGGTTACAACTCCCCGGGAGAACCGCAGAATAACTGGGCTCCCTCCGAAGCCGCCGGGCGCGTGATGCGCACCGGCAACGCGGCGGATTTCTGGCATCGGTATGAGGAGGATTACGAGCGATGCCGCCAGATGGGGCTGAATGCCTTCCGGCTCAGCGTGGAATGGCCGCGCGTACAGCCCTCGCAGACCCTCGAGAAATCGTCACCGCCTCCCTTCGATTACGTCGCGCTCGATCACTACGCCGCCATGATCGCCTCCTGCCGCAAATACGGCATGGAGCCAGTGGTCACGCTCCAGCATTTCACTCACCCGGCCTGGCTGGGTCTGGATGCCTGGCTCGACGACGATACCCCGCCGCTGTTCGAGCAGTTCGTCGCCGTCGCCGTGAGGCATATCAACGACAAGCTCGTCTCCGAGCACGGCCAGAAGCCGATCACCTACTACGTGACTTTGAACGAGCCCAACATGCTCGTCCTCAACACGTACATGAACCGTCATTTCCCTGGCGGCGGCAAGGCGGGCATGGCCGTGGGGATCATGGCCTACAACCGCCTCCTGGCCGCCCATGTCCGAGCCTACAACGCGATCCACGATATTTACGAGGAGAGCGGATGGGGCTCGCCCCAGGTGACGATGAACACCTTTTGCAGCGATGTGTACTGGTCGGAGATGATGCTCCTGGATCTGCTCGTTTCCCGGGAGCGCGGAGTCGTCGCCAAGGATCTCCAGGCCTACCTGCGCAAGGGATCAAATGACCTTCATCACGCCATGCTGAAGGCCAATCTGCCTTTCCAGACCGACCCGTTTGTGTGGCTGGGCCGATTTATCCACCTCCTCGTCAACTGGCTGGCCCCCAAGCACGCGATTGCCGACGCCTTCCAGTATTTTCTGGATACCTTGGCGGCATCGAAGCGCTCCAGAGTGCTGGATTACCTCGGGCTGGACTATTATGACCCCTTCACCGGTCATCTCTTCCGACCCCCTTCGTTTGCCGACCTGGAGTTCAAGAGCAAGAGCGTCCACGGCAAGATGATGGACAGCCTGTCGCGCAAGTGGTGGGACTGGCACGTCCTGCCCGAGGGAATGCACTTTTTCTGCGATTTTTACGCGCGGGAATACCAGCGCCCGATCCTCATCGCGGAAAACGGCATGGCCCTGCGGCGAAAATACGACAACAGCGTCCACAGCCCGCGTCGCGACCGGCTCACCCGGAGCGAATTCCTCCGCGCCCACGTCGGGCAGGTGCGGCGGCTGCGCGAGGATAGGGTTCCTCTCATCGGCTATCTCCACTGGTCCATCACCGACAATTACGAGTGGGGTACGTTTACGCCCCGCTTCGGCCTCTTCACCGTGGATTTCACGCGCAATGCCGAGCGAAGCCTGATCGACCAACTCGGCGACCGTCCATCGGAGACCTACGCCCGATTGATCGCCGAGGACCGTAAAATCGGCCAGCCCTGACAGGTCGGCTTTTGCTTGCGCTCCGGGCTTGGCCGGGCAACCTTTTCGGCCGATGCTCCGATCCGTCCTCGCTCTCCTCCTCGGTGTCACCGCCTGCGCGGCGGCGGATTTTTCTGTGCTGGAGGGCGTTCCCATCCAGGAACAGGGCCGCAAAAAACCATATCTCGTTTTTGCCCAGGAGACGACGCTCGCTCTCTCGGGCAAGACTGCGGTCACGGTCGACGGCCGCAAGTGGTCCGCCCAGGAGCTGGTGACGACGCTCTGGCTCAATCCGGCAGGCTGGGAATCCAGACCCCTCATCCTGATCAACAATCGCGACCTGAAGAAGGCCATCGGCCTCGATCCGATGCAGAAGCTCTTCGCCTATCGGGATCTCGAAGCCAACCCGCAACTGCGCCAACTCCTCAGCGAAGCGCAGAGCCTGCGCATGAAACCCGGCTCCCCGCGCCTCACCGGCCTGCCCAAGGAAGCGTCGGATGTCGGCATGCAGCTCGCCGAGTTTGAATCGCTCGTCAACGGATCGGCCTTTCGCTTCGTCGCCAATCCCCGCGGCGGAGAATCCCCCTGGTTCGCCGTTTCCGCCGATCAGGTCCCGGCACTTCGCGATGCCTTGACCCGCAACGACGCCGATGCCTTCCGTGCGGAAAGCCTGAAGCTGAAAACCCAATGGGCAGCGGTGGAACCCGCCCTCCAGCCACCCGCATGGCGGATCAATCTGGAGCTGATCTATCAAAAGCTCCACCCGTTCCGCTGGGCCTGGATTCTCTACCTCGGCGCAGGCCTCGCCTTGAGCCTCTCTTTCCGATTTTCCCTCGCTTATAAGATCAGTTGGACCCTGGCGGTGGCAGGCCTCCTTTTGCAGATCGGTGGATTCGCCGCCCGTGTCCTCATCGCCGGACGCGCTCCCGTGACGAACATGTACGAGTCGATCCTCTGGGTGGCCTTTGGCACCGTGCTGTTCGCCCTTGTTTTCGAGGCGATTTATCGCAGCCGGTACTTTCTCCTCGGTGCGATCCCGGTCGCAGTGGTCTCGCTCATCCTCGCCGACACCCAGACGATTGCCCTCAGCCCGGCGATCAACCCGCTCACCGCCGTCCTGCGCAATAACTTCTGGCTCACCACGCATGTGCTGAGCATCACGCTCAGCTATGCAGCTTTTGCCCTCGCTCTTGGCATCGCTCACATCGCGCTCATCCAGATCCTCGCTGGCAAAAAACCCGCCTCGCCGCTTTACAACTACCTGTACCGCACCCTCCAGGTTGGCGTGCTCCTTCTCGCCACCGGAACCATCCTCGGCGGCGTATGGGCCAACTACTCATGGGGCCGCTTTTGGGATTGGGACCCCAAGGAAACCTGGGCGCTCATCACCCTGCTCGGCTACCTCATCGTGCTCCACGGGCGCATCGCCGGGTATTGGGGTGGCTTCGGCATGGCGGTTGGCTCGGTGATTTCCTTCCTCGCCGTCCTGATGGCATGGTACGGGGTGAATTTCGTCCTCGGCGTCGGCCTGCACAGCTATGGGTTTGGCACCGGAGGCTTTGGCTGGGCGCTCGCCTTTGTCGCCGCGGAACTCGTCTTCGTCGCCACCGCGTTCGCCAGAAATCGCACGCTCCGCACATCCTCCGGATCGAAATCCGGCACCAAGCCTGAGGAACCCGTCGCCGCCCGCTAATCCTGCTCCGGCGCGTTCATCGAACGCAGGGTATTCTCCGCGTCGGTCCGGATGCGATAATACCAATCCTCCTCACCGCGATAGAGGTCGATCCAGCCGGTAAGCTGGAGCGCCCGCAGCAGTTTGCCGAGGAGGATTTCGTCGGGAAAATCATACGCCAGCACCGACCGCGGCGCTCGCTCGCGCCGGACGATCACCTCAAGAAGCCGCCAGGCCTCGCCGATCATCCGCGCGTCCGCACGAGTCCTCAGATCCATATTATCCGCCACGGCATAGGTCAGCCTGGGCGGCCAGAGGAGAACATCGGCAAATAGATGCCACCCGATGATCGTGCGATCCGGCGGAGGTTGATACAGACGGCGAAAGCGATCGATCGAAGCCCAGACAAACAGGATCAGGGCACCCCCGGCTCCCGCCACCCAATAGGCACTGGAGACCCGCTGAAGATCCGGATTTCCCGTGCGGACGGTCTCGAAAAGAACGACCGCTCCGCAGTACACCGTCCCGAAAAGGAGCCAGCTAAACCACGCCCCGATCAGGCTCATGCCCGCCGCGATAACACAATGGCGGTCGTGTTCGCGGAAGGACTTTTCAAAGATGGCGGGAGCGCTGTGCACCGCCGCCATCCTAACACGAGAGGGTCAAATGACGCCCTAGAACTTTACAAGGGCGAGGATGAGCGCAGTAATGAAAATATTCACCAGCGCCAGCTCGAAGAAGAAGTACCAGCCGAGCTTCATCAACTGGTCATAGCGGAAACGCGGGAGCGTCCAGCGGACCCAGATGAAAAGGAAGAGCATGGCGGCGATCTTCGCGAGGAAAATGGTCATGCCGATCAGACCCCAGAGGAGGCTCGCACCCCAGGCGGGAATGAACGGGATGCCGAAGAACGACGTGGCGCTGCCATCCGGGATGAAGGGCAGGCTCCAACCACCGAGGAACAGTGTGACGATCACCCCGGAACCAGCCGCCATCGCGGCATATTCACCGAGGAAGAAGAGCGCGAAGCCCATGGAAGAATACTCGGTGTGGTAACCACCGACGAGTTCCTGCTCGGCCTCGGGAAGGTCAAACGGCACGCGGTTGGTTTCCGCAAACATCGCGATAAGGAAAACGATGAACGAGATCAGCATCGGCACCCAGATCAGCAGGCGCTGGACGGAGAATCCGGCAGCAAAGGACGCTCCGATTGCGGCAAAATCGCCATGGAGAAGCTGCTCGAGGCTGAAGCCCTTGGGCCAGAACGGAGCAACCATCCAGCCGTTTTCACGCTGCCACACCACGATTTCCTGCATGTTCAGCGTACCGACAATGAGGAAGACCGGGATGACGGAAAGACCGAGCGCGAGTTCGTAGGAGATCATCTGCGAGCTTGAGCGGATGCCGCCGAGGAAGGGGTACTTCGAGTTCGAGGCCCAGCCGGCGAGCACGATGCCGTACACACCCAGCGAGGAAATCGCAAATACCCAGAGGATGCCGATATCGACATTGGCCACCATGAGCGGGACCTTGATGTCGCCAAAGAACACATTCGGGCCAAAGGGCAGCACGGCGAGCACGAGGAGCGCCGGGATCATCGCCAGCTTGGGAGCGATGTAGTAGTAGAACTTGTTGACGCTGTTGGGGATGAAGTTCTCCTTGAGGAGCAGCTTGATCGGGTCGGCGATCATCTGGCCGAGGCCCAGCAGGCGGATGTCCTTCTTGAAGCCGAGGATCGTGGTCGGGAGACCCACGCGGTTCGGGCCGACGCGATCCTGGATGAAGGCGCAGACCTTTCGTTCCGCGAACACCGTGAGCGAAACGATCGGAAGGACGATTCCGAAGACGATGACGAGAGTTTTGATGATCGATGTCCAGGCGAGAAAAATCTCGGGCTGCATCGCTAGGGCGGACAGGTTCATGATGGCAAAGTGAGCTGGACACCGAGGTCGCCGATCTTCGAGAGGCTCAGGCCGTTCAGGGGCGCGACCTCCGCGGCGAGCTGCTTGAAGACTTCGTCGATGGTGTAAATGCCGTTGGAGCCGCCGACGGCCTGCGTGAGGTCACGCAGAACCTCCCAGTCGTCGCGAGCCTTGCCCGGCGAAGGAATGGCCTGGTTGAGGCGCTGGAGGCGGCCCTTGATGTTGATCATCGACCCGCGCTTTTCCGCCCACGAGGCCGTCGGGAGGACGATCTTGGCGGCGGCGGTGGTCTTGGTGCCAAGGATGCCGGTGGCGACCAGGGCATCGAGCTTGGCGAGATCGGCTTCGGAGATGCCGCAGTCGGTGGCATCTTCGCCGAGGACGACGAGCGTCTTGATCGAGCCGTTGGCGACGCCTGCGGCGATCTCGGAAAGCTTGCCGGTGGCGAGTCCGAGGAGCTTTGCGCCCGAGGTGTTCGGGTTGCCGTCTTCGGAAATGAGGAATCCGTCACCCTTCTGCGGGCGCGGCAGCACGTCGAACTTCTCCACTCCGACCGCCTGGGCAAACCGGCGGGTGAGGAAGAGCTCTTCGTTCGTCATGCGGGCCGAGGCGATGATCGCGGTCGTGGCCGGGTCCTTCTTGATCAGGTCGGCGGCGGCCTGGATGGCCTCCTTCCACGTCGTCGACTGGCGACCCTTCACGGTCGGCTCGGTCAGACGCTCGGGACTGTTGACGTAATGGAAATTCAGGCGGTGGCTGTCGGGCATCCAGCACGAGTTCACCGCTTCGTTCTCACGCGGGGTGATGCGGTAGATCGTGTTTTCTCGGCTGCCGATGAGGATGTTCGTGCCGAGACCGCAGTTGACGTCGATCGACTTGGTCTCGCGAAGGAACCAGACGCGCATGCTGAACCGGAAGTCCTTCGAGGTCAGCGCGCCGACGGGGCAGATGTCGACGGTGTTGAGCGAGTAGTTGTTGTCGAGCGTGCGCCCGGGGTAAACGGTGACGGTCGTGTAGCTGCCGCGATTGACGAAGCCGAGCACGTCGTCCTTGGCCACTTCCTGCATGAAGCGGATGCAGCGCGAGCACATGATGCAGCGCTCGTCGTCGAGGACGATGCGCGGCCCGATGTCCTGGCGCTTGGGCTTTTTGACCTTCTCCTCGACAAAGCGGCTGTCGCTCTTGCCGTACTCAACGGAAAACTCCTGCAGGCGGCACTCACCGGCCTGGTCGCAAATCGGGCAGTCGAGCGGGTGGTTGATGAGCAGAAACTCCATCACGCCCTTGCGGCATTCCTCGACGAGCGGGGAGGCGGTGCGGACAGCCATGCCCTCGCTCACCTCGGTGGCGCAGGAAATGGCGGGACGCGGGCTCCAGCCGATCTCGGGGCGGCCATCGGGACCGAGGATCGGCTTGCGATCCGGGGTCATCTTGGGCATGCCCATTTCGACGAGACACATGCGGCAGTTGCCGGGCGTACTGAGCTTCGGATGATAGCAGTAATGCGGGACATAGCTCCCGCTCTTCATGCACGCGTCAATCAAGCGCGTGCCTTTGGGGAATTGTTTCCACTCCCCATCCACCTGCACGTTCAGCATTGGAACTTCAGTTGCTGTTGAACTCATCGTAGTTATTTTTCGCCCGGACAGCCCGTTTGACTCGGAAAAGGTATCGGTGCGCGGCCTTCGTTCGGCAAGAAAAAGTCACTTTCCCGACGAGTTTCATCCCTCGACATTGAGGTAATGATGGACGCGCGGTTTCTCCGGACCCTCATGGAAGGCCAGCGCCGCGGTCTGCACCTCGAGATCGGTCACGGTCAGCCGCTCGTGCTGCCGGAGGTGCTCGCCCCAGGAATCGACCCGGAAAAGCTCCACGAAGCGCTGCGGATCCTTGATGTCCTGATAAAGCCGCCAACGGTGCGCACCATTGCGCATGCGCAGCTCGCGCATGCATCGCATGGTCTCGCGGAAGGCTTCAGCCTTCTCCGGCGCGATCTGAAATTCCACCAGGACGAGCACCGGGCCGTCCTCGACATCGAGGTCAATGGTATCGTGCACCTCCGGCCAGTGCATCGAAGGCCGCAGGTCAACATCCTCATTGAGGCTGATCGGGAAATACCGGGTCAGAATCAGCCCGACGATCAGACCCACCGCCGCGACGGTGAAGCACGGAGCGATGCCGATATGCCCCGCGAGGCTGCCCCAGAGCAAACCGCCCAGCGCCAGCACCCCTTGGAAGGCGAGGAGATAAAAGGAAAGCGCCCGGCCCCGCACCCAGGCCGGTACGGCGGTTTGGGTCGCGACATTGAAATTCACCAGCACCCCGACCCAGGCCGTTCCAGCAAAGAAAATCGCCGCCGCCGCCACCCAGAACTCATGAGCAAAGGCCAGCCCGATCAGAGCACCGGCTGAAATGATCGACCCAACCGTCAGGATGCGCTCGAGCTGCATCACGCTGCGCAACCGCGGCACGAGGAGCGCCGAGACAATGGAACCTGTCCCGAAAAATGCGAGCAGGAGGCCGTATCCGCTGGCCGTGGTATGCAGCACATCCCGGGCGTAAAGCGGCCCCAATGGCCAGACGACCGAGGCGAAGAAATTGAACGCCGACGCGCGAATGATCGGACTTTGCAGTCGCCTGGAGTGGATCAGGTAGCGAAAACCGGCCCGCAGCGCGCCGAACATATCCTCGCTGAGGCGCGACTTTTGCCGGGCGGCAGGTTTCCAGGTCGTCACCGCCCCGATCACGGCAACGAACGATACGGCATTGACGAAAAACGCGCTCGCTGCACCCGTCGCCGCCACGAGGACGCCCCCGATGGCCGGTCCGACGGCCCGCGCCACGTTGAAGGCGATGCTATTGAGCGACACTGCCGCCGGGACGGATTCCCTCGGCACCATGTCCTGCACGGTCGCCTGCCAGGCCGGGAGACTGATGGCGGCCCCGAAACCGAGGGCGAAGGTCAGGCCGAGCAGGACCCACGGTGTGATGAGCCCCATCCACGTGATAACCGCCAGCGCGAGCGCCACAGCGAGCATCCAGAGTTGCGACCAAAAGAGGAGCCGCTTGCGCTCCACCGTATCGGCCAATACCCCGGCGAGGAAACCGACGAGAAAAACTGGTAGCGTGGAGGCCGTCTGGACCAATCCCACCAGCGTCGTCGACGAAGTCAGCGACGTCATCAGCCAGGCCGCGCCGACGGACTGCATGAGCGTGCCGACGTTGGAAACGATGTTCGCCATCCAGAGATTGCGGAAGGCCGCGATTTTCAGCGGGGCCGACAAACCGAGAGACGTCGAACTGCTCACGCAAAGAAACTAAACACCAGCACCGCGAAGACAAGGGCGCTGATGGCGCAATATTGCCAATCCCTCTGGGCAAAAAATCCGGCAACCGCCAGCGCCACCCGCACGATGGGGTTCAGCAGGAGGAGGACGATGCCGACCATGATGATGCTGCGCCGCTCGCCAAACTCATGCCAGGAGAACGCCCGGCGGATCATTCCCCCAAAGGTGTCAAAATACTTCGGCTCGCCGCTGAAAACATGATCGCCCGGCGGTACGCCGATATGCGTGGCGAGATACCATGTCAGCCCGCCGAGAATGATAATGCCCGAAACAAGGACTCCTCCGACCATCACGCGGGCAAGGAGGCTCTGGATTTTTTCGTCGGTCATAGGGAAACTCCGCTGCCGCGCAGGATCATCTGCACGGCGATGAGCGACACCATCACAAGAAAGATTGCCTTGAGGATTCGCACCGGAGCGACAGCCAGCAATCGCGCCCCAAGAAAAGCCCCGACCAGCACGCCGAGCGACACGGGGGCCACCAGCGCCGGATCGAGATACCCTCGCTTCAGATAGATGCCCACGCTCGCGGCGGCGGTGACGCCGATCATGAAATTGCTCGTCGCCGTCGTGACCTTGAAGGGGATGCGCATGATCTGGTCCATCGCCACCACCTTGAACGCGCCGGAGCCGATGCCGAGCAGGCCGGAGAGGATTCCCGCAACGCCCATCATGAGGAAGCCGGGGATGAACCGATGCACGGTGTATTTTTGCATCCCCTGCGGCGTGGGAAATGAGCCAGGCAGATTGAGCTTCACCGCCAGGGGGTCGGATTTGTCCTCCGACTGCGCCTTGGGCTTTTTGTTGCCCAGAGAGAGCGCGACCGTGGCAAGGAGGGCCACGCCGAAAATGATGGCCAGCGCATTCTGCGGCAGGACCGTCGCCGCCATGGCTCCCCCGACCGCTCCGATCGTCGTCGCCACACAAAGGGAGAGGCCGATACGCATGTTGGAAATGCCATCGCGCAAATAGGCTGCCGCCGCTCCGGATGAGGTGGCGATTACCGACACCAGCGCTGCTCCCATCGCGTAGCGGATGTCGATCCCGAAACCGAGCACCAGCAGCGGCGTGATAATGACGCCCCCGCCCAGGCCGATCAGGGAGCCGATCAACCCGGCAAAGAGCGCCACCACGGCAATGGAAATGGCAAAAAGCGGGTCCGTCATGCCGTCACCTCGTTCAGGACAACCTGCCCCTCGGCAACCACTGTCTCCCCCACCCTTGCGGAAACATCAAACATCCACAGTCCTCCCATCGCCCCCGTGCGCCGGGCCTGGAGATCAACGAGCTGCTCCGGCCGCGCGCCGGAGGGAAATTTCATCGAGCGAATAGCCGAGAGTAAAAAGCGCCGCCCGTCGCCGCCTCCGGCGATTCCCGCCATCTGGGCGAGCGCCTCAGTGAGAATGACGCCAGGGACCAGCGGATCGCCGGGAAAATGACCGCGAAACATCGGATCGTCGGGCGAAAAAACCTTCTCGCCTCGCGCAGATTCCCCAGGCTGCAAGTCCACGACGCGATCGACAAAGACAAACGGATCGCGATGGGGCAAACCGAGGGAAACCGGGTCCATGTCCGATTCTTTGCCCGGAAGAACGCTTCCGGGCAACGATAAGTTGATGGCGGAGGGCGAAATACGCCCGCTTTTACAGACCCGATCCGCGCGCGGCTTTCTCAAGCTCCATCTGGAAGCTCATCACATCATCCTGCGAGGGACGATAGCCGGGCGTCGAGGCATTGAGTCCCAGGCGGCCCATCTGGTCGAGATACCACTCGGCCTTTTCACCGTCGGAGAACGTCACGCGACCGCTGATGACGGAACCCGGGCGGGTGATCTGGTCGATGGTGACATGGACCTTGCCGGGGGCCTCGGCGGGAGTCTCCGGCTCCGGTGGCGGCAATGGCTGATCCACCGCAGGTCCGGGCTCAGGCTCCTTGAAAGCGAGCTTGAGATCGTCGGCGAGCAGACGGGTTTCCAGATAGGTCAGGGAAATCTGAAACTCCTCCTTCAGCCGTTTTTGGATTTCGGAAAGGCTCGCGCCTCCCTCGATCCATTGGGAGATGGCGGATTTCTGTTCGTCGCTGAGAGTCATGACGAAGGTTTTACACAGAGGACTCGCGGCACACCGAGAGAAAAACTCGGCATGCCGCGAAGATGACACATTTTGCGGCTAGCCCCCGGCGATGGCCGGAACGATGCTGATCTCGTCGCCTTCCTTGACCGGCGTGGCCAGTTCATTGAGGAAACGGATGTCGTCCTCGTTGAGGTAGACATTGACGAAGCGGCGGACGGCACCCTGCTCGTCGAGGATGCGCTCGCCGAGACCGGGATAGGTCGTCTCGAGGCTCTTGAAGATTTCGGAAACGGTTGCGCCCTCTGCTTCGACGACCTCGTTTTCGCCGGTCAGCTTGCGCAGGGGTGTGGGAATACGGACTTGGATTGGCATGGTAGTAAGGAAAAATTAGTTGGCTGCGGCAGCCACTTCGTCGGCCACGAGCGCTTCAAACTCGCGGAGGCTGGGCTTGATGAGGCGGGGTTCGCCGCATTTGCCCTGCACGGCCTCGGCGGTTTTCAGGCCATGGCCGGTGATACACAGGACAATGCTTTCATCCCGCGGGATCTTGCCGCTTTCGATGAGCTTGCGGGCGCTGGCGACCGTCACGCCGCCAGCCGTCTCGGCAAAGATGCCGGCGTACTCGGCGAGGAGACGGATGCCCTCGATCACCTCGGCGTCGGACACGTCCTCGGCGCTGCCGCCGGTGTCCTTCATCGTGCGGATGGCGTAGTAGCCGTCCGCCGGGGTGCCGATGGCGAGGGACTTCACGATGGTCTCCGGCTTCGGCACCGGCTTGACGATCTCGACCTGCTTCTTCATCGCCTCGCTGATGGGCGAGCATCCGCTGGCCTGCGCACCGTGAATGGTGAACGGCTGGTCCTCGATGATGCCGGTGTGGATGAACTCCTTGTAGGCCTTGTGAATCTTGGTCAGGAGCGATCCGCTGGCCATCGGGACGACCGTGTGGCGCGGGAGCTTCCAGCCGAGTTGCTCGGCGATCTCAAAGCCCATCGTCTTCGATCCCTCGGCGTAGTAGGGCCGGAGGTTCACATTCACAAAACCCCAGCCGTACTTGCCCGCGATCTCGGAGCAAAGGCGGTTCACCTGGTCGTAGGGGCCGTGAATGCCGATGACATTCGTGCCGTAAACCAGCGAACCGAGCACCTTGCTCTGCTCGAGGTCGGCCGGGATCAGGACATAACTGCGCAGCCCGGCGGCGGCGGCATTGGCGGCGACGGAGTTGGCCAGGTTGCCCGTGGAGGCGCAGGCCACAACCTTGAAGCCCAGCTCGCGGGCGCGGCTCAGCGCCACGGAGACAACGCGATCCTTGAAGGAAAGGGTCGGGTAATTCACCGTGTCGTTCTTGATGTAAAGCTCCTTCACGCCGAGCGCAGCGGCAAGGCGGTCGGCCTTCACCAGCGGGGTGAAGCCCACCTGCGCACCCACCGTGGGAGAGCCGTCGATGGGGAGAAACTCGCGATACCGCCACATCGTCTGCGGTCGGGAAGCAATACGCTCGCGGCTGATGCTGGAGCGGATGGCGTCGTAATCGTAGGCCGCCTCGAGCGGGCCGAAGTCGAACTCACAGATGTGGATGGCCTCCTTCGGGTAAAGGCGACCGCACTCACGGCATTTCAGGTTGGAAAAGAAAGGTCTGTCTTCGTTCATTGTCATTGTCTTCCCACCGAGCGTAGTGACGAGAGACGACGACAATTTTCCCCAAGGGCCATTTTGACTGTCGCATCCTCATCTTTTCCCCGGCGCTTGCGCACCAGAGCAGGATTTGGCACCTGGGCCTTCCCGCCTCGGAGAGCTTGAATGCTCTGCTCGGCTGGAAGCGGTTGCCGTGGCATCGTCGGGCCAGTCCCTCCGCCACTCTCGATAAGAATCGGGGAAAAGATTGCGGCGGGTTTCCAGACGGTCAAGAAGTTTTCGTATTTTCCTTCTGGCGAACGATATTCTGATAAATGAATTTGTTGATCAACGTTGCATAACCCGCTATGAACAGAGGTCAAATGCTGCGCGTTGGGAGTCAGCATGAAGGCGCCGCCTCTTCCCTCAAGGCGTTGGCGTCTTCATTTGCAGTAGCCGGGCTGATTCTCGCCCTCGGCTGGCTTGTCCATTACCGCACATCGCTGGATACGGAACGTCGCCTCCTCGCCGAGCAGGAAAAGGTCGTCCGCGAGCAGAAGTACCTGGTCCAGTCCATGTTGGATGACCTGGCATCGAACGCCAATCTCCTCGCCTACATCTCTGCGGATCAATTTCAGCACAGCCCGAACGAAACCACTCTCACACGCAGCCCGCTGAGGGATCGGCACCTGGCCTTCCTCCGTTCCCGCGGCACCTTTGACCAGTTGCAGATCGTAAAGCCCTCGGGCGAACGCATTCTCCACATCAAGCGCGTCCCGCATGGCAACGGGGCGTACACCTTCGAGGATGTCTCGCGGGATAACGACCTCACCGCCGCCAGCGAACCCTGGCTGCCCGAGCTCCTCGAAAACGCCACTCCGGAAAAAGCCATCTTCCTCGGCATTCATCCCGCCAGCGTCGATAACCAGAGACAACCCGGGGTGGTGCGAGTCGGCTCTCCCATCTACGGCAGCAACGCAGGAGCACCCGAGGCTTTCATCGTCCTGGATTACCCGATCGACCGCATCCTCAAGCGCATCTCTTCGGAAGATGCCCGCTGGAATGGCACGACCTATCTCGCCGACTCCACGGGGCGCTGGATCGGCAACGAAGACGACCTGAGCGCCCCGCCACGGGTGGGAAGCCAGCAATGGAACTACGCCAGCCTGCCGCTCACCGGATCGCTCTCGACCAATGACCAGGGATTCTTCTCCTACGACACGATCCGGATCGGCCAATCCGACGGACAGTCCTCGCTACGAAACCCGCAAAGCTGGAAGATCCTGAGCTGGCTGCGACCGGAAACCATCGAGCAAAGACGCCACGAATCAACATCCCTGCTCTGGTGGATCGTCGCTGGAAGCGTCGGACTGCTGGTTCCTACGACGTATGTCCTGGTGACCGCCCGCGAGCAGCACCGGGATGCCGCCCGCGGCCGCGAGCAGACCCGGGCGCTCCTGCAAAGCATCACCGATTCCTCCCTGGACGGCATCGTCGCCGGCGAGGCGATCCGCGATGCGCGCGGCGACATTAAGGATTTCCGGCTCGCCTTCTACAACCCGGCTGCGGAAAGCATCCTGCGCAATGCCATCGTGGCCAGGGAGCATCCCTGGAGTCCCACCGAGTTCCCCCTTTCCTTCTCGCCGGACTTCTTTGGCCGGTGTGTTCACGTCACGATGAGCGGCAGCCGCTACGAGATGGAACACTCTTCCGAGGCTGGCCCGTTGGGCCGGGTTTGGTTCCGCATCACCGTGGTAAAGCTCAACGACGGCGTGGTGCTCACCCTCTCCGACATCACCCAGCAAAAGCTCACCGTCCACGAGATGCAGCAGGCCAAGGACGCGGCGGAGATCGCCAACCGCGCCAAGAGCCAGTTCCTCGCCCTGATGGGGCATGAGATTCGCACTCCGATGAACGGCCTGCTCGGCTTTGCCTCGCTGCTGGAACGCACGCCGCTCAACACCGAGCAGTCCGACTACGTCTCCACGCTCCGCATGAGCGGCGAGGCCCTGCTGCGCATCCTCGAGGATATCCTGGACTACTCGCACATGGAGTACGAGGCCCTCGACATGAAGAGGGTGCCGGTGGACATCCGCGAGATCGTTCGTCAGATCAGCCAGCTCTTTGTCCTGGCCTCAAGCGACCGCTCGATCGAACTCGTGACCAAGGTCGAGCAGGACGTCCCTGCGCAAATCCTCGGCGACGATATCCGCATACGCCAGATCCTGGTCAACCTCGTCGGCAATGCCGTGAAGTTCACCAAGGAGGGATTCATCCTCATCAAGGTGGCGATGACGCCTTCCGACACCGGGGACAAGGTCACCTTCCATGTCGTGGACAGCGGCCCCGGCGTTCCCACGGAGATGATCGACCGGCTCTTCAAGCCCTTCAGCCAGGTCGACCCCTCCTTCACCCGCCGATTCGGAGGCACCGGGCTGGGGCTTTCCATCTGCAAACGACTCGTCGAGACCATGGGCGGCGAAATCAGCGTCCAGACGGCTCCCGGCAAGGGCTCCGACTTCTTTTTCTCGCTCCCGATTCGCACGCCGGATTTCCCGGCCCTGGCCGCCTCACCCACCCGGCTCTCCCCGTCCAGCGAGCTCAACCCGGCCACGATCCTCGTCGTCGACGATGACCCGATCAACCGCAAGCTCATGCTGCACATGATCGACAAACTCGGCGGCGTCGCCCAGGCGGTGTCCTCCGGCGAGCAGGCTCTCGCCGCCTTCACGGGCGGTAAATTCGAGCTCATTCTCATGGATATCCAGATGCCGGAGATGGACGGCCTGGAGACGACCCGCCAGATCCGCGGCATCGAATCGCGGGAAGGGCTGCACCCCGTACGCATCTCGGCCGTGACGGCAAACTCCGCCGACTCCGACCGGACCGCCTGCTTCGCCGCCGGCATGGATGACTTCCTCGCCAAGCCCATTCACCTCGAGGAACTTGAGAAGGTCGTTCAGCGCGCTGTAGCTTCTGCGCGAATTTCCGGTTGATCTCGCGGAATTTTTTGCGATACTCACCCTCCTTGCCGACGAGCCGGGGGTGATCATCACCTTCGATCTGCAATGCATCGCTAGCTCAATGGTAGAGCAGGAGACTCTTAATCTCTTGGTTGTAGGTTCGAGTCCTACGCGATGCACCACCCCTCATTGGGAACGGGTGGCCGGTTCCCGGGAATCACTCAATGTCTGTTGACTGGTACTGGTGGGTATTGTTTCTGGCTGTGGTGGCCGTATTGATGGCTGCCGATCTCGGGCTATTTCAGCGCAAAGTCCACGAGCTGAAACTCTCCGAGGCGCTTCAGTCCACCGCTCTCCGCGTCACGCTGGCGCTCATCTTCTGCCTCGGTCTCTACCTGGGGTGGATCGGCAACTACGGCTCCGCCGCGCATCGCGGCCAGGCCTCGATCGAGTTTCTCACCGCCTACATCGTCGAGGTGGCGCTCAGTATCGACAATGTCTTCGTCTTTGCGCTGGTCTTCCGGTATTTCCGCGTGGAAGCCCAGTACCAGCATCGCATCCTTTTCTGGGGCATCCTCGGCGCTCTCTGCATGCGCGCAGCCATGATCTTTGCCGGCATCGCGCTGCTCGAGCGGTTTCACTGGGTCATCTACATCTTCGCCGCCATCCTCATCTACGGCGGCATCAAGATGATCGGCGATGACAAGAACGACCAGGACCCGACCCAGAATCCGGTGGTGAAACTCTTTCGCCGTCTGGTTCCCATCGACCAGAGCTATCGGGGCAGCCATTTCTTCAACCGTGTCGATGGCCGTTTGATGGCGACTCCCCTGTGCGTGGTGCTCGTGGCGATCGAGACGACGGATCTGATCTTCGCCGTTGATTCCATACCAGCCGTACTGGCGGTGACCCGCGACCCATTCATCGTTTTCACCTCCAATGTCTTCGCCATCCTCGGCCTGCGCGCCCTCTATTTCGCCCTGGCTGGCATCCTGAAGCTCTTCCGATTCCTGCACTACGGGCTCTCCGCCATCCTCGTCTTCATCGGCACCAAGATGCTGCTCTCGGGGACGTCTTTCGCGCTGAAAACGGAGCAGTCCCTCATCGTCGTCGCCGCCCTGCTGTCCGTCTCCATCGCGGCTTCGCTGGTCTTCAAGGAAAAGCCCCGGGCCGACGGCGACCAGGCCGACGGCGACTCCTGATCTCCGCGACCCCGCAGCGCAGCCGCATGGATCAGGCAATATCACCCCGGCGGAAATCATCGCGCCCCCGGCGACATCGCGATATTTCCGCGCCATGCACCTGGTTTCATTAGCTAACAACGCGGGAAACGGGGCAGACAGAGCCAGCACAGACTCCTAACAGGACCGGGCAAAATACTAATTATCGTGCATTGACGCTCCCGTCGCGGCAATATCCCGCATCCTGCACCGCATGCCCGCTCCCCACTCTCTCCTGGAGGTCTCCCGTGAACTCGCCGCAATTTCACAGGCGGGGCTTGCCTTCTCCAAAGATCCTTTCGACCGCGAACGCTTCAACCGTCTGCGCGAGATCGCGGGAGAAATCATGACCGCGGAAATCGGGCGGAGCGGGTTCCGCTGGCCCGTGGAGTCGGGCTACCCCACGCCCAAGGTCGATGTACGGGGCGCCGCCTTCCGGGGAGATTCCGTGCTGCTGGTGAAGGAATCGAGCTCCGGACTCTGGACCACGCCCGGAGGATGGGCCGACGTCAATCTCTCCCCGGCACAAAACGTGGAGAAGGAGGTTCTGGAGGAGAGCGGATATCAGGTCAAAGCCGTCGCGATCACCTCGATCATCGACCGGGAACTGGCGGGCTTCCCCGTCCATACCCACTCGATCTACAAGATCTTCTTCCTCTGCCAGATCATCGGCGGCGAGGCGCGCACGAGCATTGAAAGCACGGAAATCGGGTTTTTCCGGGTCGACGCCCTGCCCCCGCTGGATCGCGACCGGGTTTCGACCGAGGAAATCCGCCGGGCGCACGCCTTTCACAAGAATGCGGCCCGACCGTGTTACTTTAACTGACCATCAGCGGCTCGAGCCGCCAGAGACTAAAGCTCGTCCGGATGATGGAGAAGCTCTGCCACCCGGCGGAGCAAGCGCCCGGCAGCGCCGCCATCGAGCACACGATGGTCAAAGCTCAGCGTGAAGGCCGCCTCCGTCACGGGTACGAACTCGCGCTTGGCAGGATCCCAATGCGGTACGGTCTGGCCCGCACCCATGCCGAGGAGCAGGGTTTGCTCGGGCAGCGGAATCGGCGTGGCGATCGTCAGCCCGAATACCCCGTAATTCGTCACCGTGGCAATGGAACCGCCCGTTTCTCCGGCTGGCAGACGGCGCTGGCGAGCGAGGTCCACGAGACGATTGTAACGGTCAATGAGATCGACGAGACGGAACTGGTCGGCATTGCGAATGACCGGAACGAGCACACCGTCCTCCGCTTCCACCGCAAAACCGATATCAATCGAGCGGGGATGCACGATACGGTCGCCGATCAGGCGGCCCGCAGGGGCGCTATTTTCAGAAAGAGCGACGGCCAGTGCCCGCATGGCATAAAGGGCCGGACCCGCCTTATGAGGCACCTGGGTGCGGCGATGCGCGAGCATCGTATCCATGCGAACAGGCAGCACCACGGTAGCCAGAGGCCGGGTGGCGCTGCGGCGCATGGCGTCGGCGACAGCCACGCGCATGGATGACGCCGGGGTGATGCGGTTGCGCTCCAGGTCTTCCAGGAAGCGCTCCAGATCCTCGATGGTCACGCGACCGCCCGCGCCCCGACCGGCAATGCCGGCGAGATCTGCGGCATGCAGACCGAGTTCGGTCATGCGCGCCTTCATGCGAGGCGAAAGATAGCTGGCTCCGCCTGCGTGGGCGGGCACGGGGAGTCCTTGCACAGTCGGCTCCACCTGCTGCGGCACCGGAGGCGCGGCGGGACGCTTGGCCTCTTTTTTGCGGGTGACTTTTTCCTCCTCGGCGGGAGCATCTTCCAGCCCCAGCCTGCGGGCTTCCTCGTCGCTCACCTCAATATAGCCGAGCACGGCACCCACGGGATAACTCTGGCCTTCCTCGGCGGAAATCTCCGAGAGTACCCCCGTGTAGGACGAGGTGACTCCCATCACGGCCTTGTTGGTCTCGACCTCAATGACATCCTGGTCGGCCTCTACCGCGTCGCCTTCTTTAAAGAGAATACGCAGGATGGTTGCCTCGGCGATGGATTCGCCCAATTGGGGCATGAGCAAAGGAATGCGAGCCATAAAATTACATTTCCAGCAGGCGTCGTAACGCGGACGCGATCGCGTTCGCCGTCGGGCGGTGCGACGACCAGAGATTCGGGTGATACGGGACGGGGGTGTCTTTCGCGCTCAGTCGCTGCGGCGGGGCATCGAGCAGGCCGAAGCCCTCACTCGTCACCCGGGCGATCACCTCGGCAGACACTCCTCCCCACGGGAAAGATTCGCTCACACAGAGCAGACGCCCGGTGCGGGCGACAGAGGCCAGCACGGTATCGGTGTCGAGAGGCTTGACCGTGCGCAGGTCCACCACCTCGACCATGTAGCCGTCCTCGCGGAGTTCGTCCGCAGCGGCGAGGGACTCATGAACCATCGCGCTGTAGGTCACCACCGTGACATCACGGCCATGCCGCACGATGCGGGCTTTGCCGATCGGGGTGGTTTCCTTTGGTAACTCTTCGGATCTCAGGTGGTTATAGAGAAACTTATGTTCGCAGAAGATGACCGGATCATCGATCGTCACGGCGTCGAGCAGCATGCTGTAGGCATCCTCCACAGTGCCGGGAGTCATCACGACCAAGCCGGGATATTGAGCATAAATCCCCTCCATGCTCTGGCTGTGAAAGGGGCCGCCGCCGGGACTGCCTCCCGAGGGAAGGCGCACGACGATCGGGCAGGAGACCTCGGTACGATAGAAAAGCGTCGCCGCGTGGTTGACGATCTGATTGAACCCGCAGGTCGAGAAATCGGCAAACTGCATCTCCACGATCGGCCGCATCCCCTCGATGGCCGCACCGATGGCGATGCCGACGATGGCATCCTCGCTGAGCGGCGCATCCATCACCCGGCCCGGATACTTGGTGGCAAGCCCCTTGGTCGCCTTGAAAGCGCCGCCGAAGGCTCCGATATCCTGGCCGTAAAGAAAAACGCGTGGATCGCGGCCCAAGGCCTCATCCATGGCACTGCGGATGGCGTCGAGATACGTGATCATGCGGCAAAATTATCCTGGAGGCGGGTGTCGGAAACCGCAGTCCACTCTTCTTCGTTGGGATCGGGGGCTGGCTCGCGCAAAACCTTGGCAGCCGTGACATCGATCTCCGATTTGGCTTCAGTGCGCCAGGAGGCGATCTCTTCCGGCGTGGCCCAGCCGTTTTGTACGATAAACTCCTCGGCCACCTTGAGACAGTCGCGCCCGACGTGGGCGGCTTTCAGGGCCGGGTCGACATAGCTGGCGTCATCGTGCTCACCATGACCGACCAGGCGCAACAGACGACCGACCACCAGTTGAGGCCCGCCGCCAGCGCGAGCCGCCGCGACGGCCTTGCCCAGCACTTCCAGACAGGCACCCAGATCCGTGCCGTCCACATCATGACCAGCCACACCATATCCAGCAGCCTTGTCGAGCAGGTCGGCACAGGCGTACTGACGGCTATTGGGGGTCGAGTAGGCGTATTGGTTGTTCGCCACGACCATGATCAAGGGAAGCTTCTCCACCGCGGCCGCGTTGAGACCTTCATGAAAAGCCCCCGTCGAGGTGCCACCATCGCCGATGCAGGTGGCTCCGACAACCCCGGTTTCCCCACGGAAACGCCGGGCGAGCAGAGCGCCGGTGACAGTCGGGATCATCGCACCGAGGTGGCTGATCATCGCGTAATAACCCTCGCGGGGACGCCCGCGATGGATGTTGCCGTCGCGACCCTTCATCGAGCCCAACTGCGAACCCAGGTAGGTACGCAGGGTATCGAGAGCGGTATCGCCAAAAGCCATGCGCCCGGCCTGATCGCGAATGAGCGGAGCGTAAATGTCGCCTTTGCGCAAATTGATGCCCACGGAGACACTCAGCGCCTCCTGGCCGCGACCAAGGAATACGCCGCCCTTGATATGGCCGGCGCGATACAGGCTGGACAGTTTCTCCTCGAGGACTCGCGCCATCAGCATGACGCGATACGCCTTAAGATACTCTGTGCGTGGGGCGGTCTCTCTCCCGCGGGCGGATGACATTCCCGAAAGAATTACGCAGTGCGTCCCAAGGCTGCAATGCTTTCCTTGTTCACTCCTCTAGACAGAAGGAATCTGGCGCAGGAGAAGCCAGACAATCACGGCGAGAATAAAAAGCAGCAGGATCGTCTTGGACCGGACGAGGAAACGCTCGCGCGATGGCGTGCGCAGGCTGCGGCCCTTGGTGCGATTGCGTCGGCGCATGCTGCTCCCCATGTAGGGAGAGATGGCCGGGGCGGCTTCCTTGGCCCGGCGCTCGGTCAACTCGCGCTTCTGCTGCTCCTGAGCCTCGAGGACGACGGGGAGCTGCTTGAGACGGCGCTCAAGCTCCTCCTGGCGGCGCACGATCTCATTACGCTGGCGCTCGAGTAGTTGCTCCTCGGCGGAAAGCCGGGTGCGTTTCGATCCGGTGGGTTTGGCCATCTTAGTGGGTTCCCGCGGAAATCGACCAGATCCAGACGAGAAGTCCCGCGATGCCCAACACCCAGAGAGGAAGCGTGAAGGCCACGCCGCTCTTGAGCCAGTAAATGAACCCTCGCTCCTCGGCATAGCCGTACTCGGCCTCGTAGCCAGTGGCTGCGGGAGCGGCCTCGACCGGCACGTCAGGTGCGATCTTTGGGAGCGCCTTGGCGTAGTCCGCCCGGGCGTCCTCGACGGCGCTCAATGCCTTGCTCAACTCCTTGGGCAGCTCATTGGTGCCCCAGGCCTTGGCGTTGATGCCTTCGATGTAGCGAAGATGCTGGGTGAAGGAATTGAAGATCTGGTTGAGCTGCTCGAGACGCTTCTGGGATTCCTCGATCTCGCGCTGCACGGTCACGAGGGAGCGCGTGAGCTTGTCGGCCATGTCGATGCGACCGTTTTCCAGCTCGTCCTGGCGCCGCTTCAGCTCCTCGAGCCGCTGCTTCTGCTTCTCGATGTCCTCAAGCTGGCGCTTGAGCTTCTCGAGTTCCGTATTGGTTTTCTGGACCTCATCGCCCAGGTCCTCCGGTGATTCCTGCAATTCCAGGTAAGGGTCCGGGTCCTTGGTAAAATCCGATGGCATGAGATAAATGCTTACGCTTGCACCACTAGTACGGCGATGCGGAGAAAATTCCAGCAGAAACGACTACCTGCCAGGCATCAATTGCACGATGAGCCCCTTCAGGTAGTGGGTCTCGGGCAAGTGGAGCACAACAGGATGATCCGTGGCCTGTCCCAGGCGGGCCAGCACGCGGGCTGATCGCCGGGCATCACCCAGGCCGCTCGCCAGGGTGGCCTCAAACTCCTCGGCCGACACATGGTGCGAGCACGAGAAGGTGGCCAGGAGGCCATGAGGCGCGAGCAGCCGGGCCGCACGCAGGTGCAGATCGTGGTAACCGCGGATGGCGTCCTTGATCTTCGCCCGGGCCTTGGTGAAGGACGGCGGATCGAGAATGATCAGGTCGTATTGACTATCGGCGCGTTCCGCATCCTTGAGGATCTCGAACACGTCGGCCTCCAGCGTCTGGATGGTCACCCCGTTGCGGGCGGCATTCTCCCGCAGGCGGCGGGCGCTTTCCGCGCCGCTCTCCACTGCGGTGACCGCGCTGGCTCCATTCAAGGCGCAAGCCAGAGCGAAGCCGCCCTGGTTGGAAAAGCAGTCCAGCACGCGCTTTCCCTGCGCGAGCCGGGCCACGGCGGCGTAGTTGTCGGCCTGGTCGAGATAGAGGCCGGTCTTCTGGCCATGGAGGAAATTCACCCCGAAGCGCACTCCGCGCAGGGTGACCTCGCGCTCACCTGGGTCCTCGCCCAGCAACACCCCGGTGACGAGTTCCAAGCCCTCGGCCGAACGGATGGGAGCATCGTTGCGCTCAAGGATGGTCGTGACGCCCGGCAACTGGCCAAGCGCCTGCACGATGACGTCCTTGCGCTGGTCCATGCCCAGCGTGAGGGTCTGCAGCACGATCACATCACCGTAGCGATCGGCCACCACACCGGGAAGGCCATCGGCCTCGCTCCAGACGATGCGGCTCAACATGGGATCGCATCCGGCATTTGCACGCCACTCGACGGCCTGGGAGATGCGGCGGACGAAAAAATCGAGATCGAGGTCCTGGCGGCGGCGGGAATACCGGCGCGCGACGATCTGGGACTTCGAGTTGTAGATGGCAGTACCCAGGAGCTTGTCCCGGCCATCCTTGATGGAGATCACATCCCCATCGAGGGGATTGCCAAACACCTTGAGGACCTCGCTGGAGTAAACCCAGTCGTGGCCATGCAGGATGCGGGCGCGGGGACGAATGACGAGTCCAGCCATAGGCAACTGCTCAATCTAGCCGGACGGCAAAGCGTCGCCCGGAAAAAAAACGTCCCGAAACGCCGAGGCGCTCGGGACGCAAAAGGTCAATCGACAAACGAAAGACGCGCGCTATTTCTGGCTGCGCTCTTCGATGTACTTAATGACGTCGCCGACGCTCTGGAGCTTCTCAGCGTCCTCGTCCGGCACTTCAACGCCAAACTCTTCCTCAAAAGCCATCACGAGCTCGACCGTATCGAGGGAGTCCGCACCGAGGTCTTCGATGAACGAGGCGCTCGGGGTAACCTGCTCGGGATTCACTCCCAGCTGCTCGACGATGATGTCTTTTACTTTTTCTTCAATGGATTTTTCGGACATGGCAGATTTTTAGTTGGTAGGTAGGCGTAGTGTTCGTCTGTCGCTTTGGCAACAAATATTTACGCGGGTAAGGGGAGGCAAAATTGCCGATTTCCCAACAAGGTCAAGAGGAAATCGCGTCTAGGGTGAAGGCGTCACGATCTTATTGGCCGAGTAGTCGGGATAACCGACGACATCCGCCTGGATCGTGTAGGGTTCCGCAGGCTTCATATCACGGGTGGGAACCGTCTCGTTAAACTGGATGCGCTCCTTGGGGTTGATGATGATGATGCCTTCCTGGGGCTTGAAAGCACGGTCGTCGGACCATTTGTCAATCACGTTGCCTGCGGCATCGCGCGTAATGATCTCGAGGCGCTGGCTGGTCGTAAAATCGAGGCGCAGAAGCTTGTTCGTGTTGTTACGCACCACATAGGTGGTATCGAGTTCGCGCCGGTCGCCGACGGAGAAGCTTTTCGGCTCGATCGTCAGCGTCTCGGTGGTCGGCTCCTGCCGCAGCCGACCGATGTGGATCGAGGAAAACATATCGGTGAAAAACCGCGTCACCATCGTGGAGGCGGCATTTTCACTGTTTTTCACCCTGGGATAGACGGCGACATTGGCATCAGCCGCCCTGGCCTGCCCGGCCTGACTGAGGTCAAACTTGGCGCGCTCGCGCTGAACAAAGAAGGGGCTGCTTTCATCGAGCGGGCGCACCGCAAAAGCCGCAGCAGCCTGTTCGGCAGCCACCTTGTCCGCGGCCGGAGTGAGGTCCTGAGCCTGGGCGGCCAGGGGCAGGATGGCAATCAGGGCGAGGTAACGGCTTTTCATCAGAAGTCTCTTGCTACTGTAGGGCCGCGCGTGTTGCAAATCCCGAGTTCAGAATTATGATCCCGCTATGGGCCGCATCCTGTGCCTCCTCCTCCTTTCCCTGAGTCCTCTCATCGCCGCCGATAAATACCTCGTCACGGTACGCCTCCACGCGGAGGGAAACCAAAAGTCCGGGGACGCCTTTGTCGCGGAAATCCAGCTCTTCAACCCGCAAAAAAAGATCTACATCGAAAAAGTCCCCATCGTTTCTGAAAAGGACGTCGTGGCGTTCTACCCCTTCCCGGCCCAGGACAACTCCAGTTCGATCGGCGCGTACTTCCGGCTCGATGCGAACGGGACCAACAAGCTGGAGCAGCACACCACCGCCTCCCGCGACACCCTCGACGTGGTGCTGATCAATGGCCGCGTGGGACCCGCCATGCAGGTGGACAAAAAAATCAAGGACGGCCTGCTGATGGTTCCCTCGGGCTTCACCCCGCTGGAAATCACGCAGTTGCAGACAAAATTCCCGATCATCGGGAGGGAAAAGGAATTCGAAACGCAGAAGAAGAATGCGACGACGCTCCTGAAGGAATCCGAGCGCCAGAAGGCGGCCGAGGCGAAGGAGGAGGCCAAGAAAAAGAATCAGAAGGTCATCAGCCAATGACCCGGAGCCTCGCCTGTCTCCTGCTGCTCGCGACCATCCTGCCGCTCGGAGCGGCCCCGCTCGTCGATTTCCCCACGGCCAATCAGGCCATCCTCGATGGCCGGCCGCAGGATTTCTTCATGTATGTGAACCGCGACTTCGAGGGCCAGAAGAGCCAGCCCTGGCAGGGCGGACAGTTTGGCTACGTACGCGGTCCCGTGCGCGTGGGAGGCAAGGTGCTCTATGCGCAGATCCATGAGGGGATCGACATCAAGCCGCTCTCCCGCGACGCGGCGGGGAATCCGCTCGACCCGGTCAAGGCGGCTGCCGCTGGCAAGATCGTCCATGTAAGCCGCGAGGCGGGCGCTTCCAACTACGGGCGCTATGTCGTGATCGAGCACCAGTGGGGCGGCTCGCCCTTTTACACCCTCTACGCCCACCTCTCGACGATCTCCGTGGAGCCGGGCCAGCCGGTCGGCCAGGGGCAGGTCATCGGCCAGATGGGCTTCACTGGAGCAGGCATCGATCGTCCGCGGGCGCATGTCCATTTCGAGGTCTGCATGCTGTTGAGCCGAAACTTCGATAGCTGGCATGCCGCGCACTTCCCAGGCAGCCCCAACAAGCACGGGCTATACAATGGCCTCAATCTCGTGGGCATGGACCCCGCCAGGGTGCTCATCGCCTCGCAGCAGAGCGAGGCGCTCGACATTCGCAGCCACGTCGCGAGCCAGGAACCTGCCTTCAAGATCGGGATTCCCGCCAGGCCGACCTTTGACCTGATCCGCAACTACCCCTGGCTCGCCGCCGGCCAGCCCGCCAATCCCCAAGCATGGGCCATCACCTTCACCCGCCACGGCGTGCCAATTCGCGTCGAGGCGCTCAACCAGCCCCTCCAGGGTCCCGTTGCCTTGTGGGTAAAGGATACCGGCGATGCCTACACCTACACCACCAAGGGACTCATCACCGGCGTGCCGGGCGCCTCGCCCCGCCTGACAGATTCCGGTAAACGATTCGCCGCTCTCCTCGCATGGCCCTGACCCTATCGCAACCTTACGCTGATCTCTTCATTCCCGACGGCAAACCGCTCGACACCGTACTCGCCGAAGGAGTCTCCCACCTCGGGATCGGTGCGCACCAGGACGACCTTGAGTTCAACGCCTTCCACGGCATCCTGAGCTGCTACCATGTCCCCGGGCGCGCCTTCGCCGGGGTCATCTGCACGGACGGCGCAGGCAGCTCCCGTACCGGTCCCTACGGCAATGTGTCGGATCAGGAAATGCGCGCCATCCGCCGGCGGGAACAGCGCGCCGCCGCCGTCACTGGCGAATATCGCCTGCTGGCCCAGCTCGATTTCAGCTCGCAGCAGATGAAATCGACCGGCAACGCCCTGCTCGCCCGCGATCTCGCGGAGCTGGTTGCCGAGCTTCGCCCGCAAGTCGTCTACACTCACAATCCCGCTGATAAGCACGAGACGCATCTCGCGGTCTTCAGCGCCACACTCAAGGCCCTGCGCAGCCTCCCGGTGGGAAAACGCCCCCGGCAACTGCTCGGCTACGAGGGCTGGCGCGGCCTCGACTGGGTGATCGATTCCGAAAAGACCATCCTCGACGTGAGCCAGCGCGAACATCTCTTTTCCGCCCTCGCCGGGATCTTTGACTCCCAGATCGCGGGCGGGAAACGCTACGACCTCGCGACGGTGGGCAGGCTTTGCGCCAACGCCACCTTTGGCAATTCCCATGCCGCCGATGCGGTTTCCCGCGCCTCGCTCGCGCTCGATCTCACCCCGCTCATCACGGACGACTCGCTCGATCCGCTGGATTTCACCCTCGGCTTTGTCGACAGGCTGCGAGCCGACATCCGCACCAAGCTCGGTCACGCCCTCTCACTGTAGCCGTGGAAATCGTCATCCAACCCACTCCCGAGGCCGCCTGCCGCTATGTGGCCGGTCGCATCGCCTCCCTCCTCGCCGCCAAACCCGCCGCCGTGCTCGGCCTCGCGACCGGAAGCACGCCCGTCGGCGTCTACCGCGAGCTGATCCAGCTCCATCAGCGGGGCGAAGCGGACTTTTCCCACGCCGCAGCCTTCAATCTCGACGAATACCTCGGGCTGGCCCCGGAGCACCCGGCCTCCTACCACCACTTCATGCAGGAAAATCTCTTCCGGCATGTGAATTTCAACCCCGGCCGCACCTTCATTCCCAGCGGGCTGGCCTCCGATGTTCCCGCCGCCTGCGCGGACTACGAAGCCAAGATCAGGGCCTACAATGGCATCGACCTTCAGCTCCTCGGCATCGGCGGAGACGGCCATATCGGATTCAACGAACCCTCCTCCTCCCTCTCATCGCGCACCCGGCTCAAGACGCTCACCCCGCGCACCCGGGAGGACAACGCCCGCTTCTTCTCCAGTCCGGAAGATGTCCCCCACCATGTCCTTACCATGGGGGTCGGCACCATCATGGAAGCCCGGGAGATCTTTCTCCTCGCCTTCGGCCAGGGCAAGGCCGACGCCATTGCCGCGACAGTCGAAGGGCCGGTCACAGCCAATGTCCCGGCATCCGTACTGCAGTTTCACCCGACGGCCAAGATCGTGATCGACGAGGCGGCCGCCTCGAAACTCCAGCGCACGGACTACTACCGCTGGGTCCTCGACCACAAGCCCGGCTGGCAGCGTTAAGCGCCTACACAAAGCCCAGCGACGGGAACTTCCGCCCCAACACGGCCTCGCTGGGCGCATGGAGCCAGTTGTCGAGCATCGTCGCGTAGACACTGCGGAAATCCACGGTGTAAATCAGGTCGCCGTCGCCGAGTTCGGTAAGGCTGGGCTGCGTCCCGTGCAAACCGGCCTTCACCTTTCCACCCAGGACAAACATCGGAGCAGCCGCGCCGTGGTCGGTCCCCCCGCTGGCATTTTCCGACACGCGGCGGCCGAACTCGCTGAAGGTCATGATCGTTACGCGATCAAGGTTTCCCTGGGACTTGAGATCAGCCACAAAGGCACCAAGAGAAGCGTCCAGCTCCCCGAGGAGACGGTCGTGCGAACCAAGCTGCCCGCTGTGCGTGTCATACCCGCCCTGCGAGACGTAGTAAACCCGGGTGGGCAGCCCCCCGGCGATGAGCCGGGCCACGAGATTGAGATCGGTCGCGAGGCGGCCGCCGGGATAGGGAACCGGCGCCTTGGATTTGCGGGTGATCTCCAGGATGCGATCGGAGCTGATGCGGGCGTCCAGCGCCGTGCGCCTCACGAAATCCAGGGTATTGCCCTCGCCCTGCGCCTTGTCGCCCGACAGCGACTGAACGGAGCCGCCGGAGTTATCGGAGAAGCTCGTCATGTCGGCAAAGGCCTCTCCCGCCGCCGGATCGTTGGAAATAAAGCGAAACTGGTCGGGCCGCGAAAGCGTGATCCCGGCTCCGGCGCTGCCGGAAAAGGATAACGGAGTCTCCGAGCCGATCGACACCCCGACGACGGGGTCTTCCCCCTTGCAGCAGGAGTCGAAGTAGTTCGCCAGCCAGCCTTTGTTGGCAAACTTGCTGGAATCCGTCGCCGTCTGCCAGATGTCGGTCGAGCGAAAGTGCGAGCGGTTGGGGTTGGGATACCCGACGCCCTGGATGACGCCGAGACGCCCCTCGTCATAAAATCCGCGCAGGGTTTTCAGCCTGGGATGCAGCCCGATGTGGTCGTCGACCTTGAGCACATTGCCCGCCGCGATGCCGATCTTGGGGCGGGCGCGGTAATACGCGTCGTCGGCATAGGGCACGACCATGTTCAGGCCGTCGTTGCCCCCCGCCATCTGGAGGATGACCAGGATGGGGCCATCCTTGCCTGTCGCCACCTGCACGGCGGAATCCGCCGCCGCGGCGTCGAGGGCAAAGAAGGTCTTTTCGATAAAGGCGGGAAGCGTCCAGGCCATGGCGCCGCCCAATACGCCGGTGCGGAGGAACTGCCTGCGGGTGCGTAACGTCTGTTCGTCGCTCATGTGAGTTGGAACTCCGGTGTGCTCATGATGAGATGCGCGCAGTCTCTCACCGCGGCATCGTTGATTTCGGGTCCGCGCTTGATGAGGAACGCCACCACCTTCTGGCGGTCGGCGGGTTCCAGCGGGACATTGAGTAAACGAAAAGCGAGAGAATCGCACAGCTCCTCGGGATTTTTCCTCATGCTCGCCGGGGCGACACGCCCCCACTCCACCGGGATGGCATCGCGGGACTTTTCGAGCGGCTTGTCATCCGCTCCGGCGATGGTCCCGGCGAGATTGCAGCGCAGAAGGTAGGTAGACCCGTTGATCCAACTGCGTCCGCCCGCCCAGCCCTTGACATTCGGCGGGGCGAAGAGCACCTGCCCCATGGAGCGCAGCATGAACTCGCAGGCGTTCGGCGGCGGCAACGGTGCCTCCAGCGATTGGGAAATCTGCACGAGCCACTGCACCGGGCTTTTCACCTGACGGCGTACGACCTGCGGGAAATAAAACTCCGGGCTGAGGAGGATCTCCCGCAGCAGCGGCTTGAGCTCGTATCGGGAATCCTGGAAGTGCCGGGCCAGCCGGGCATGCAGGTCCGGTCCAGGCTCAGTCCCGGCGAGATAAACCCAGATCTTTCGAGAAATGAAGGTGGCACACTCGGGCTGCTCGCAGATGATGTCGATCACGTCGTCGCCATTCCAGTTCCCGGTGCGGCCAAGGAAGGTTTTCCCGGTTTGATCGGCAGCCTTGGGCTGATAGCGGAAGACCCCGGAGGCCGGAGTGATCCGATAGCCCGTGAGAGCGCGGGCGGCCTCGCGCACATCAGCCTCCGTGTACCGCACCCCTTCGCCCAGCGTGAAAAGCTCCATCAGCTCGCGGGCAAAATTCTCGTTGGGCCGCCTGGCCTCGCTGCGGTTGAGATCGAGATACCGCATCATCGCGGGATCGCGGGAGACATCCTTGGTCAGCGAATTGAAGTTCCCCAGCGCATGCGTGCGGAACGTCTCATTCTGCTGATACATCAGATTGGCGCTGTTTACCTTATCGAAGCTGGCGGCAAAGTGCCCATGCCAGAAAAGCGTCATCTTTTCCCGCAGGGGATACCGTGTGTAGCGCATGCGCTGGAGCCACCAGGCCCGCACGGCGCGAAGCTGCTCGTCCTGCGCGCGGCGAAGTTCCCCCAGGATCTCCCGCTTCTCCTCTCCCTCGGCCATCATGTTGGCCTGGCGAAAAGCCCAATAGGCTTCAGCCACTGGTGTCAGCTCGGGAGGGGGAAAAATATCCGTGTCCTCGTCCCCGGCCAGCAGGTACTCCACGGCGCCTGCACGGCCCATGGCGTGAAGGGAGGAAATACTCCCAGGCGATCCCCCAAAGCCTGCCCGACTCAGCAGATGAGCCGCTAGCAAGGGAGTCCAAGCTTCGCTGGATTTCGTCGCGGGCATGTCAGCAGATTGAACAAAGCACCAAATCGGAAGTTGCGATAGGCGAGAATTTCTTTTCCAGCCGGGCGTTTCCCGGCATACCGTTGTTTATGGAGTTGATCAACCTCACGCGACGCGTCGAAATCGGTGCAAACTCCTACCTTTTAAAGATCAAGGGCCAGTCGGTGATCATCGATGCCGGCCTCCACCCCAAGGACGAGGGCCTGAGCGCCACTCCGGATTATTCCCAGGTGCCAGCGGGGTCCGTGCAGACGATCATCGTTTCCCACGCCCATCAGGATCACATCGGATCACTGCCTTTTTTGACCCGGCGCGAACCCCAGGCCCGCGTCCTGATGACAGAGTCCACGGCGAAAATCGCCGACGTGATGCTGCACAACTCCGTCAACGTGATGCTCCGGCAACGCGAAGAGCACAACCTCACCGAGTACCCGCTTTTCACCCACCGAGGGGTCGAGTTTTCCCGCCAGCAATGGGCTCCCTGCAAACCCAACCAGCGCTATACTCTCACGGGCGAGCGCGCCACTGAGAAGGACAACCCGACCATCGAGTTTTACAACTCCGGTCACATCCTCGGGGCAGCCGGAGTGCTGATCCGCTGCGACGGGAAGAAGGTTTTTTACACGGGCGACGTCAATTTCGACAACCAGACCCTCATCCAGGGCGCAGACTTCCCCGAGAGCGGCGTGGATACGCTCATCATGGAAACCACCCGGGGCGACTCGCCGACGCCGATCGGCTTCACCCGGGCAAAAGAAGAGGAACGCCTCGCTCGCTCGATCCGCGAGGCCTTTGATCGCGGCGGCAGCGTAACGATCCCCGTCTTTGCCCTCGGCAAGACCCAGGAGCTCCTCGCGATGCTGTGGCGAATGCGCCTGCGCGGCCTTCTCGCCCCCGTGCCGATCTATATCGGCGGCCTGAGCACCAAGCTCACCAACATTTACGACGCCCTCTCCCACGACCCCCAGCGAGCCCACCCGGAACTCCAGCTCCTCCAGGAGATGGCTCCCTACGTCCTCTCGGGCAACGAGGTCTTCACCATCGCCCCCCGCAAGAAGTGCATCTTTGCGCTCTCCAGCGGCATGATGACGGAGAACACCCTCTCCAACCTCTTCTGTCGACGCATCCTCGGCGATCCCAACCAGAGCCTGTTTTTCGTCGGCTATTCCGACCCCGAATCGCCCGCCGGTCGCATTCGCTCTGCCAATCCCGGCGACGAGGTCGTCCTCGACTCCAAGCAGCCGCCGATCAAGCTCCAGTGCAATATCCAGGAGTTTAACTTCAGCGCCCATGCCTCTCGCGAGACGCTGTTGAACTACGCCGTCGGCCTGCGTCCCAAAAAGATCGTCCTGGTCCATGGCGACCGGGCCGCCATCGAGTGGTTCGAGCTGAAAATCTACAAGGAACTCCCCGAGACCGAAGTGCTCATCCCGGAACCCGGGAAGAAAATTTCGCTCTAGCAGGCGCTCAGCGCCGCTTTCTCCGCGATGCGACGGGAAGCACCACCAGCAATGCACAGGCCAGCAGAGCCCAGGTCGAGGGTTCCGGCACCGGCACCAGCGTGAGCACGGCCGATTCCAGATCATACATGACGATGTAGTTCTCGAAGAGATAGCCGCCGGAGTTCACCCGATTTTCGCTCGGCGCCTGATTCCCTATCACCGCCACCGAGCCGCCCCAGGGACTGCTGCCGCTCCACGACTCGATCGTCTCGCCACCGGGGACCGAAAGGGTGAAAGACCCATTGGGCAGGTAGCCAGCAAAAGCATCCGGCGGATTGCTGTTATTCCCGTAATAAATCACGCCGTTGGGGCCCCCACCCGTATCGAAAACCGTGGCCAGATCCTGCGAAGCCGGGCCGCTGGATGTCTGAACCGTGACGCTGGTCACCGCGACACCCTTGAGATAGCCGGTGATCAAACGCCCATCCGGACCCTGGATTTGATCATTCGAGTGGTTCATGTGGAGCTGGATCGCTCCCGGCGCATTCGTCAGGGTGGAAATGGTCTCTGGCGTGAGGCCGATGGTGAGAGAGCCGGTGCCGGAGGAAATCCCGGCGACGTTTACCACATAGCCCAGGTGGGAGCCGCTTCCCAGGGGAATGGCCGTGAGCAGCGTGCTCAGCGTGCTCGTGCCGTAGAAACCCGCTCCAAAATCTCCATACGTTCCGTCCGCGAGCGGCACATTGCTCGGAACTTCGTTTCCATTGATCTGGACGACCATGGCCGTGTTGAAATTTGAGACCACCGGGGTGATCGGCGTGGAGGTTTTCGTCGTGAGGGTCAGGTTCTGGCCCTGGACATAATAGCTGTAGACCGGATTTCCATCGCCGAAGGCAAAGGAATCGGTGGGAGTGATCCCTGTATTGGTCCCCTGAACCGTGAACATGTTCGGCGAGCCCGTGTCGAAAAGATACGGGACGGCATTACTGCCATCCGCATTCTGGCTCACATAGATCTGATAGTTGGTGGGAGTATGGTTTCCAGTGACGTAAATCGGGACAGTGTAACTGGCTTCCTGCGCCCAGGCGGATGCCGTAGCCACCGTCATTCCCATCGCCAGCGCCATGCCACGAATCGCATTTCCCATTTCCGTGCGATAGCACAGCGCAACCCGGCGCGCCATGGGGAATTGCGGATTACTTCGGCAGAGAGCTCCTCCCCGCTCAGAGCGCTAAGCCATTGCGCGCTTGGCAGGCAAAGCCTCTGCGGTCGCTCATCGGCGGCAGCCTCCGGGAATGTCTTCGGCGGCAAAGATCTCCCCGCCCTCGCCGCAACGAACAAGGATGCCCACATCTACCGGCTGACCGTTCTCCGTCCGTCGCAATCTCCGGTGCTCATCGAAATCTCGGCCGGCGGCGAATCTCCTTCGCTAACTGTGAAGGAAATCCAAAGCGAAAGCAAAGGCCCGGGCTCCAGGCGCACCTATCTTGTTTCCAGCAAAGTGATCAAGCTTAGCAAGAAACAGCTTAACTCCCTGCTCAAGGAGCTGGATAACGCGTCGTTCTGGACGCTTCCCTGCGCAGACTGGAAATCCCCGGGGCCGAAGGGTTCCGAGCGGAAGCTGGAAGCCGTCCGCGACGGAAAGTATCACCAGCTCACCCGCTGCAGCCCCTTCCGCGCCGTGAGCAAGTCCTGTCCCGAGAAGAAATCCATGGGCCAGGACTGCAAACGGGCCTGCAATGAAGGCGACCTGCTGTGCGTGTTGAGCTGCCTGTGGAAACTCTCCGGAGAATCCTGCCAGGGGCTCAACTAGTCCCGGCAGCAGTTCCCGGCTAGAGTTTCATCACGTAAATCTCCATCGCGGCGAGGCCCACGAGGACGAGCCAGCCCGCGAGAGCCACGCCCGCCGTGCGCAGGCCGTTCCGGCGCAGGTCGGCAAAGTCCACCTGCAAGCCGAGCCCCGCCATGGCCATGCCCATGAGGAATGTCGCCACGGTGAGAACGTGGTGGTCCACCGCCTCGAGTACTCCCGCATGGCCGGGAAATACGCGAAGCAGCAGCGTATTGAGAACACCCACCAGCACAAATCCGAAGACGAACCAGATCGACTTGAGGATCGAAACGACACGCTGACCGGCGACGCCACCCTCCGCATTCTGCGGAGCTGGAAAGAGAAATCCTAACAAAAGCACCGTGGGAGCCAGCAGCAGCACGCGCATGAGCTTGGTCACGGCTCCGGGTTCGAGCGCGCTGGGCACGGCCGAGGCCGCCGCCATGACCTGAGCCACCTCGTGCAGAGTCGAACCCGCCAGCACGCCATAGGTCGAGGGAGCCAGATGCAGAATACCCTGCATGGCAGTGAGCGCGAGCACACCGCCCGTTCCGATGAGGCTGCAAAGCGGGATCACCAAAGCCATGTCCTCGGCCTTGGCGCGGATGACCGGAGCCGTCGCTGCAACAGCCGAGGCACCGCAAATCGAGCTATCCACCGCCAGGATCACCGGGAGCAATCCCGGCAGACCGGCGCGACGTCCCAACCAGGTGATGAATAAAAGGCCGGTAACGATGACCGACACCGCCAGGATCAGGATGCGCGGGCCGGCGTGCATGATGAGGTCAAAGTTCAACCGCACGCCGAGGAGCACGATGCCGATGCGCAGGAGATGCTTGGCCGAGAAGCCAATGCCCACCGACTGATGCTCCGGTACATGAAGAAGAACCCGCGCCGCGATGCCAATCAAAAGAGCCAGCGAGAGCGCTCCCACGTGCTCCAGCCCGGGAAGATGCGCCAGATTGAAAGCCAGCACCGCGATCAGGGCCGTGAGCACCACCCCTGTCCGGAAGTGAGGACATCGAAATTTCACGCCTCCTTCATAGGAGATATTTCATAATCAAAGGTAATATCACTTTTGAATATTCCATAACTTCATGTTATGAGACATCGAAATCCATGGACTATCGGCTGGAGGTTTTTTCGCGGGTGGCTGAGCACCAGAGCATTAGCGCGGCGGCGCGCGTGCTGAATATCTCGCAGCCCGCCGTGACCCGGCACATCAAGATGCTGGAGGAAACCTATCAAGCCACACTGCTCACCCGGTCCCGGTCGGGCGTGTCGCTCACCGAGGCGGGGGTTGTCCTTCTCGAGCATGCACGGCAGGTCGCGTGGATGGAGGACGAGGTGATGGCAAAAATCCGCAAGGACGACAGCATCCTGCGCGGCCGTCTGCGGCTCGGAGCCAGCACGACGGTGACGCAATACTATCTGCCCAACGTGCTCACCGCCTTCAAGAAACGCCACCCCGAGGTGGAGATCGAGGTCGTGGAGGGAAACACCGACGCCGTGATCTCCCACCTGCTCGGCCAGCGCATCGACCTCGGCCTCATCGAGGGACCATGCAGCCGGCGCGACCTGCGCGTGCGGCGCTTCTTTGATGACCTGCTGGTCTTTATCGTACCGGTCGGCCATCCGCTGGCACGATCCCGGCCAGTACCGCCGAAAGAGTTATTAAAATATCCGATCATCTCCCGCGAGCACGGGTCCGGCACCCGCCGCTATATCGAGAGCGCACTCAATGCCGCGGGCCTCGACCCGCGCAAGCGTCACATCGTGCAAGAGCTGCCCAGTACGGAAGCGATCAAACGCGCGGTGGAGGCGGGCCTCGGCGTCGGATGCGTTTCCAAGATTGCCATCACGCAGGAACTGGCCACCGCCTCGCTCGACATCGCCAATATCAAGGGGCTGGAAATCCGCCGCCCATTCTCCGCCATCCTGCCGCTCGGCCCTGATCCGGTCGGGCTGCGCCAGATCTTTCTCTCGGCCCTGTCCTGACGCTATGTGAGGCCGGGAACGGCACCACCACCCAACAAGGGCTCATCGTCCTTGAGATTCACACCGCTGAGTTTCAGGTGACGGCTGGCGCTCAGCAGATGGAACAGCTTCCGGGCGGCCAGTGCGGGTTCAAGTCCCTGCGGGCGGATATTGGAGACGCAGTTGCGCTCGGCGTCGCTTCGGCCCGGCACGGGATTGTAGGTGAAGTACGCTCCGAGGCTGTCGGGTGATCCCAGGCCGGGACGCTCGCCGAGCAGGATCAGGCTCAGGCGAGCATGGAGCAAAGCCCCCGCCTGATCCTGAATCGCCACCCGCCCGTGTTTCACCACCAGCAGCGGTGCGAGTGTCCAGCCTGCCTCACGAAACATCGGCAGCAAGGCCGCCAGCACCGGCAGCGCCTGCGTCATCACCGCCGTGGTGGAAAGCCCGTCGGAAACGAGAATCACGAGATCCGGACCGGGCATCGCCGCACGGGAGGAGAGCATCTCGGCGGATTCCGCGGAAAGCCGCCGCCCATAATCGGGACGCTGCAAATACGTCGCGCGATCCTGCGCCTCGCTCTCTACGATCAGCAGACCAGGATCGAGCGGGCGAAGCTGCGCGGCGAGCAGCTCCGGGTCAAAGTGCGTCAACACCGCATCCTTCGCCCGCGCGTGCGCGAGTTTGAAATCGAGCAGCGGCGTGGTGGGCAGGCTCGCTCCCGCACGGCCAAGAGCAATGCGTGCCGCCGTATGTGTCCGCAAGTGCGGCCAGGAATCAGCGGTTCCCATGGGCAGGCAGGGCGGCTTCCGGAGCTTGCAGCAAAGCGTGGGAGGAGGCGATCTGGCGAAGCCGGTTTTCCTCGCTGAAGATCTGCATCTTTTTCAGCCAGCCCTCAAACTCCGGCGCGGGCTTCTTGCCGAGCACCTGCCGGAGATAGTGGCTGTCGTGAAAGGAGGTCGATTGATAATTGAGCATGATGTCGTCCGCGCCGGGAACGCCCATGATGAAATTGCACCCGGCCACGCCGAGCAGCGTGAGCAGCACATCCATGTCGTCCTGGTCGGCCTCGGCGTGGTTCGTGTAGCAAATGTCGCAGCCCATCGGCACGCCGAGCAGCTTGCCGCAGAAGTGATCCTCCAGGCCGGCGCGAATGATCTGCTTTCCGTCGTAGAGATATTCCGGGCCGATGAATCCGACCACGGTATTAACCAGCAGCGGCTGGAATTCGCGAGCCACTGCGTACGCTCGCGCCTCCAGCGTTTGCTGGTCGACATTGTGATGGGCATTGGCCGAAAGCGCGGAGCCCTGCCCGGTTTCAAAATACATCACGTTGTCGCCCACTGTCCCCCGCCCGAGCGCGAGCGCCATCTCGCGGGCTTCGCGCAGGAGGTTCAAGGTAACGCCGAAGCTGGCATTCGCGCCCTCCGTGCCCGCGATGGATTGAAAGACGAGGTCGACCGGCTCGCCGCGCTCCATGCACTGCATGGTCGTCGTCACATGCGTGAGCACGCAGCTCTGCGTGGGAATCTCGTATTCCTGAATGATGCGGTCCATCAGCCGCATGAGCGACGCGCACGCGGCGGGGTTGTCGGTGGCAGGGTTGATCCCGATCACGGCGTCGCCGCAGGCATATAGTAATCCGTCGAGGATCGACGCCGCGATGCCCTGGGGATCATCCGTCGGGTGATTCGGCTGCAAGCGCACACTGAGCCGGCCCGGCAAGCCCACCGTGTTTCTAAATTTGGTGACGACCCGCATCTTGCTCGCGGCGAGAATGAGATCCTGATTGCTCATCACCTTGGAAACCGCGGCCGCCATCTCCGGCGTGATTCCCGGCGCAACCTGCGTGAGGATGTCGCTATCGGTTTCGTAATCGAGCAGCCATTCGCGGAACTCGCCCACAGTGAGATGCGACACGATACGGAATGCCTCCGTATCATGCGTCTCCAGAATCAGCCGGGTCACCTCGTCCTGCTCCGGCGGAATGAGCGGCTCATCGAGCAGGGTCTGAAGAGGAACCTCCGCGAGCCGCATCTGCGCCGCCACCCGCTCTTCCATGGATAGCGCCGCCACCCCGGCAAGCTGATCTCCTGACCGCAAAGGCGTCGCCTTGGCCATCAATGTCTTGAGATCGCGGAACGACCAGGACGAATTCCCCAGCTGCAAGTGATAGGCCATCGGGTTCTTCAAGCGAGCACCTCCCGTGCCATGGATCATTGGGAAGGAGCACCTGCGTGCTGAGATGCCATCTCATTTGCTAATCCCAGCTGTTATTTCATCCGCCCTTCGAGCATTGGCATTGCTAATGCTCGTCTAATGGACTCGTTACCTTAACCATTCGCCTGAACGACGTATCCTTGGGCGATCAACCTATAATGGAAATCATATGAGTGGAGCGATACCGGAAGCCCCGACAGGAGTGCGGTACGAGAATGTGGATGCAAGCTATCTCGAGCAGAGAAAGCTGAAGAAAAGCGCAGGCTGGATCATGCTGTGGGCCCTGGGAGTGGGCGCTGTGATCTCCGGCGATTTCGGAGGATGGAACCTGGGCCTGGCGGCCGGAGGCTTCGGAGGGCTGGCCATCGCCACGGTGCTGATGACGGTCATGTATGTCTGCATGGTCTTCAGCATCGCCGAGCTATCGGCGGCGCTCCCCCATGCGGGAGGGTTTTACTCCTTTGCGCGCAATGCCTTCGGCCCCTGGGGCGGAATGATCGTCGGGATCAGCGATACGATCGAATACGTCCTCACCCCAGCCACGATCGTCTTCTTTATCGGAGGCTACATGTCGCAGCTTCTGCCCGCCGTCCCGCTCTGGGTCTGGTGGTGTGGATTCTATGCCGTGTTTCTGATCCTCAACATCGTGGGGGTCGAGTTGACCTTCAAGGTCGGTCTCGCCGTCACCGCGCTGGCTATGATCGTGCTCGCTGCGTTTTACGTCACAGCCCTGGGCTCGGGTTCCTTCAAGCCGGAGCTTTTGATGAATGTCCCGGCCGATCCGGGACAAAGCACATTCCTGCCCAAGGGGTGGTTTGGCGTTTTTGCCGCAATTCCGTTCGCGATCTGGTTTTATTTGGCCATTGAGCAACTGCCGCTGGCCGCGGAAGAAACCAAGGAGGTCGTAACCAACATGCCAAAGGCACTGATCTACGGCATCGGTACGTTGATCGTGCTGACCTTTGCCACGCTGATCCTGAACTCCGGCGTGGGAGGCGGAGCCGCTGCCATTGGAGCGTCGGCTGCACCGCTTTCCGATGGGTTCAAGGCGATCTTCGGCGAGTCGATCACGACAGCTCTCTTTACGATCATCGCGCTCATCGGGCTCATCGCCAGCTTCCATACCGTGATCTATGCCGCAGGCCGCGTGCTCTTTGCGCTCTCGCGCTCGGGGTACTACCCGCGCTGGATCTCCGTGACAGGAAAGAAAACCCACACCCCGCATCGAGCCCTGCTGCTGAGCGGCGTGATCGGGTTCATCATCGCGTGGCTTTGCCAGCAGTATAGCGCCACGGTGGGCGCGGCGCTGCTGAGCATGTCGGTCTTTGGCGCGGTGATTTCCTACACGGTCGTGATGCTTTGCTACATCAAGCTGAAGATCAAGAAACCCAACATGCCCCGCCCGTACAAGAGCCCGTTGGGCCTGACTGGAGCCATCGTAGGAGTCGTCCTCTCCGTGCTGGCCATCGCCGCGACGCTCGCGGTGGAAAGCAACCGCCCGGCGGTCATTGGCACGGCCATATTCTTCGTGCTGGCCTTGCTTTACTTCGCGCTCTACAGCCGCAACAAGCTCGTGGCCCAGGCGCCGGAAGAGGAAGTCGCTCTCGTGGCGGCCTCGGAGAAGGAACTGGCCCACACTTAAAAGATCATACCCGAGCCTGCGCGTCCCACTGGCTCGCGCAGGTTCGCTGACAGAAAAATTTCGCGGCCCGAATCGCCGTGGTTGTCCTTCATCCCGACGACCACGGCCAGGGGTTGGTTAGGGTTCGAGGTTTTCCCCGGCCCTTTGCTCGGCGGCGGCGCGCCGCATCTGGAAGAACTCACGAAGAATTCCCGCGCACTCGTCCCCGCGCACCCCGCTTTGGACCTCGCAGCGGTGATTGAGCTGCGGATGCTGGAGGATGTTGAACAGCCCTCCCCCGCCGCCGCTTTTCCCATCGATGCAGCCAAAGATCACCCGGCGCAGCCGGGCATGCACCAGCGCCCCGGCGCACATCGGACATGGCTCCTTGGTTACGTACAGATCACAATCATTGAGCCGCCAGTCATCGACCACGCTCTCGGCCTGGGTGATGGCCAGCATCTCGGCGTGGGCGGTGGCGTCCTTCAGCATTTCCACCTGATTCCACGCCCGGGCAATGATCTGCCCCTCGCGCACGATCACGGCCCCGATCGGCACCTCCTCGGCGGCAAAAGCCTTGCGGGCCAGGCGCAGGGCCTCCCCCATGTAAAACTCATCGCTGGCGAAATCCATCGCGGCACAGTATCACATCCCCATGGCTGACCGCACCCCGATCATTGCACCTTCGATTCTTGCCTCCGATTTTTCCCGCCTAGGCGAGGAAGTCGCCCGCATCTCCGAGGCGGGTGGCGACTGGATTCACTGCGACGTGATGGACGGCCATTTCGTCGACAATATCTCCTTCGGCTCGGCTTTCGTCGAAGCCGCCACCCGACACACGGACAAGCACATCGACGTCCATCTCATGATCACGCGCCCGGACCACTACCTCGACCGGTACACGCCGCTGGCGGATTCCGTGACGGTTCACGTGGAGGCCGATCACGATGTGGCCCATACCCTTTCCCGCATCCGTGCCGCCGGCTGTCTGGCCGGGCTGGCCATCAGCCCTCCGACTCCTCTGGAGACCGTCGTGCCATATATCGGGCAATTCGACATCCTCCTCGTCATGACGGTGAACCCGGGGTTCGGCGGCCAGCCGTTCATCCCGGAGACGATGGAGAAAGTCCAGGCCGCCGCCGAATGGCGCGCCCAAGGGCTGGCGGATTTTCATATTGAGGTCGACGGCGGCATCAACACCGCCACAGCCAAGATCGCCCGGGCGGCAGGAGCCGATGTCTTCGTCGCAGGCACGGCGGTCTTCAAGGCATCCGATGCCGCAGCAGAAATCGAAGCCCTGCGAGGTTAGCCGCCTGACCGCTCCCTGCGGAGACTCCCTGATGGGGGAAATCCGGAGCACCGCTCATGCTGGCACGCACCTGATGACGCCCAAAGAGAAACGCCACCCGGCCCAGCCCGCCTAGCGTGCCCGACGAAACGCCAGCACCCGACTCCACAAAAAAACCCGCTCGCAAGCCGCGTCGCCGCTGGCTGCGCCGGGTGCTCGTCGTGCTGCTCGCCCTGTTCCTGCTGCTGGCGATCTTTCATCGACCGATCATTTTTGAGGGGTCGCGGTATTTCATCGTTCGCGCCGCCAAGCAGCAGCACCTCGACCTGACCTACGACATTGGCGGGTCGATTTTCTCAAGCCTCTACGTCACCCAGCTCAAGGCCGTGCCCACGGAACCCGGCCCCATTGATCAGTTGGAGATCGGCACGATCCGCCTGCAATACAGCCTCTGGGGCCTTTTCCGCAAAGGACTCCCGGCCTTGCTCAAAACGGTGGAGGTCAAGGACGCCTTCATCGGCCTCACGCCCGGCGAGCCGCTGCCGCCCGAGAAGGAGGAAAAACCGCAGCGCTTCAAGTTCCCCGCCCTGTTCCCGGAAATCCTGCGCATCGAGAACGTCAATTTCGTCTCGCATGCCCCCGGTGGCGATACGGAACTCGCGGGCTTCACCTTCACCCTGCTGCCAGACCGCGCCGGGACGTTTGCGATCAAGACGCTGGATATTCCCGGCGTACGCCGATGGACGGATATTTCTGCGGAAACAACCTTCCGCGACCGGAATCTCTTCCTGCGCAACCTCGTCGTCGGTCCGGAGATCGCCGTCGATGTGCTGAATCTCGACGCCTCGCGGCTCGATGAGAACCAGCTCGGGCTGGGACTTGAAGGCACCTTGTTCCAGGGACGAACCAAGCTCGCCGCCAAAGTCGACGATCTGAACGACACGAACAAGCTGAACCTCCGGCTCGATGTGACCGGGCTGTCGCTGCACGTCCTCAGCGCCTATCTGAATCTCGCCCTTCCCATTCAGGCGGAAATACCGACCGTGCATGTCGCCTTCGATGGCCTGCCGGAGAAGCCCGGGAGCTGGACCGGCAAGGTGGACGTGGCGCTGGCTGGAGTGACTGCCGATACGATTCAGGCGGGCAATGTCACGGTCGCTGCGGAGCTTGCCAATGCCCGGGCGAAGGTCTCGGCCAAGGTCGACGCTCGTGCCGGAAATACGATCCATCTCGATGCGGAGACAGCTCTTCCCGCCAGGCTGGATGGCTTCATCGAGACCAAGGCCCAAGGGGTGTTGGCTGCCAGCCTGCCCGACCTCGCCTCCCTCTGGAGCGATGCGCCTCCCGTCTCCGGCACAGGGAAGCTGGATGCGGAGTTCACGCTCGATCGTCATCTCGCAAAGATCGTAGGCAAGCTGGATTCCGACCGCGTGAACTCTGGAGATATCGAGGCGCTGGGGAGTCATATCACCTTCTCGGCGGAGAAGGATTTGCAGGCGGAAGGGCCGGTTTTTGCCGGATCGAAGACCTCTCTGGATGGCAGCGTGGCCGCAACCAAACTGGGCGACTACTCCACGGACCAGATCGCGCTCGCGGTCCAAACCGAAGGCGCTGCCGTGCGGCTCACCCAGCTCACGGTGGAGAAATCCGGCAACCGCGTCGCACTGGAGGGCGAGTATATGTTGCCCGACGATCTCTCCTCGTGGACATCGCAGCCGGGCAGCGCCAAGTTTCACATCGACGCGCCCCAGCTCAATGCCTTCGTCGCGCCGGAGAGCGGAACGGAACTGGCGGGCCGGATAAAGGCAGACGGGCAGGCGCAGATCGCCCAAGGTGTTTATTCCGGCGATCTCACGATCGAGGGCCGGGAGATTCGGGCGCAAGGCGTGCCGGTTCGCTCGGTGGATGCAAAGATCGCCGTTCAGCAAAACCATGCCACCATCAGCCAGCTTTCGCTCGTGGTGGATGATCGCAACACGATCACCGCGGAGGGCGAGGCGGATCTGACTGATCCCTTTACCTATCACGGTCAGCTCAATATCGCCCTACGAAACCTCGCAGTTTTCCGCCCCCTGCTCGGCCCGGACGCCCCGGAGCTTGGCGGCGCTCTGACTGCGCAGTGGCAGGGGAATGGAACGAAAACCGCGCATTCCGGCCAGGCCTCGCTGGAGCTGACCAATGGCGTATACGCCGATCAGCACGACCTCGCCGCGAGGCTCAATGCCACCTACACACCGGAGACGATCAACCTCCCGGATTTCCGTGTCTCCAGCAGCCTGGCATCGGCGCAGTTCGGCCTCGCGTGGCGCGACAAGGTGCTGAGCGTGACAAATCTCGCCGTTCGCCAGCAGCAGCTCACGGTCTTGACCGGCACCCTTTCCCTTCCGCTCGATCTCGCGCATCTTCAGAACCCGGATCAGCTCATCCCGAATGATCAGCCCGTCGCCCTGAACCTCCGCACCGACAATCTCGATCTCCAGCGCCTCCTCACCCAGCTCGGCCAGAATCCCGCCCCGGCACGGGGAATTGTCAATATGACGATCACCGGGCGCGGCACCATCGACGATCTGGAGGCAAATCTGGCTCTGCGCGCAACCGGCGTTCGTTCGCAGGCAACACCCGATCTTGCCCCAGCCGATCTGACCCTCAATGCCACCGTGCGCAATGACCGGCTGGGCCTGACCGGAGAACTCCGCCAGCCCCTGATCCAGCCGCTACGCATCACCGGCGACGTGCCGCTCGATCTCGTAAAGATCCGGAGGGAAAACGCCATCGACCCCTCGACGCCCATCCAGCTCGGCGTCTCCCTTCCGCGATCGTCCCTGGCCGTCCTGAGCGCCCTCGTCCCCGCCATCCGCCAGAGCCGGGGAACCGCCGAGGCCAATGTCCGCGTCGAGGGCACATTCGCGCAGCCAGACCTCTCCGGCAGCGTGGCGGCGGATCTTTCCACGCTTCGCTTCACCGACCCCAGCCTGCCACCAGTCAATGACGCATCGTTCCTGCTGAACTTCGCCGGAAACCGCATGACCGTGGCCCGCTGCCAGGGCGGAATCGCCGGAGGCTCTTTCAATGCCAGCGGCAATGTGCTTTTCGCCCCGCTCGATAATCCCACCCTCGACCTGCGCATCGGGACGGTTAACGCGCTCGTGATGCAAAATGACGACGTTACCGCACGCATCACGAGCAACCTCCGTATCACCGGCCCGCTCAATGCCGGACGACTCGCCGGCGACGTCGCGATCACTCGCAGCCGGTTCTTCCGGAATATCGACATTCTGCCCATCGGCCTGCCGGGTCGCCCCGCACCCCAGCCGCCGGAAGAGCCTGCGATTGTGAGCTTTCCGCGACCGCCCCTGAGGGATTGGACATTCGATGTCCGAGTCAGGACGGCTGATCCGTTCCTCGTGCAGGGAAACCTCGCCAATGGCAAAATCTCGGTCGATCTCCGCCTGGGCGGCACAGGGCTGCGGCCATGGGCGGACGGCGTCGTGCGGATAGACCAACTGGTCGCCTCGCTTCCTTTCAGCCGACTCGACATTGGCAACAGCGCGGTCTTTTTCCGGCCCGAGCAGCCGTTCATCCCGCAACTCGACATCCGGGGAACCTCGGCGATCCGCGATTACAATGTAAGGGTCACCGTGCAGGGTCCGATCACGTCGCCCAACGCGATCTTCACCAGCGACCCGCCGCTACCGCAGTCGGAGATCGTTTCGCTCATCGCCACCGGCATGACGACACGCGAGCTGACCAGCGACCCGAATGCTGTGGCCGGGCGCGCCGCCATCCTGCTTTTCCAAAAGGCGTATAACAGCATCTTCCGCCGCAACAGCCCGCCCGCCAACGACAGCTTTCTCAGCCGCATCCAGTTCGACGTCGGCATGACAGACCCGAAGACCGGCAAACAGAGCGCTGGATTGCGGATACCCTTGAGCGAACAACTGGCGCTCGTCGGCGGCGTCGACGTGGGCGGCAACTTCCGGGGGCAGGTGAAGTACCTGCTGAGATTCAAATGAGACGGCCGTTTTCCCTGTTCCTAAGCGTCCTGCTGGGCTGCGCAGGATGGTCGATGGCGCAGACCGACGCGCCGCCGGAGCGCGAGCATCCGACCGCGCCGGACGAATTGCCGCCCTTGCAGGAATCCCGGCCCCGCGTGAATGGTAGATTGCAGGTCGAATTTGTCGGGGCCACGGCCTTCCCCGAATGGCGGTTACGCGAAAGCATCGACCGGCAGGTGCGCGAGATCGAGAAATACGGGCTGGATGAACCCAATGCCTACGACGCGGGGTTTTTCCTCGAATCGTTTTATCGAAAAAACGGCTACGCCGATGCTGAGGTGACCGCCACCATCACCGGACCATGGCGGCTCCGGCTCAGCGTCGATCAGGGTCCGCTCGTGCGGCTGGGCGAGATCACCGTGACAGGCAATACCGTCTACGACACCGAGACGATCGAGAAATATCTCCTCGGCCCCACGCGCGAGCGTTTCCCGCGCATCCGCGACGTCCTGCGCCTGCCGTACGTGGATGTCGATATCCGGTCCGGAGCGGATCTCGTTCGCCGTCTTTATGCCGCAGAGGGTTATCTCGATGCGGAGGTTTCTGATCCCGAGCCAGACCTCAGCGACGATGGCACAGTCGCAAACATTGCCCTCAAGATCACCGAGGGCATCCAGTACCGCTTTGGGACGATCACCTTCGACGGGCCGCTCGTTTTCCCCCGCGAGGACCTGCTCGCCGCCGTGGCCGAGCAGACGAAAAACATCTTCACCCCTGGCCGCCTCCTCGCCGCAGAGCGGGCGCTGGAGGATTACTATCGCCAGCGCGGATATTTCACCGCGACGGTGCGGGCCGAGGGCGACCCGATGGAGGCCAAGGACGGCGTGGTGCCCGTCACGATCCAGCTCCAGCCAGGCATCAAATATTTCTTCGATGGCGTCGCGGTGACGGGCAACAGCGGAGTGAAGACCGCGTTCATTCAACGCCGCCTCGCCAGCCTGAGCGGCCAGACGTACGACCCGGCGCGGGTGGATCGCGGGTTCCGCGAGCTGATCGATACCGGACTGTTCCGCAATGTCCGCATCACGCCCACTCCGGTGAATGGCAACCAGCTCCGGCTCGACGTGGCGGTCGATGAGGCCAAGCCCCGCGAGTTTGGTATCGGTGTCGGTTACGCCACCTACGATGGCGGCATCGTGAGCCTGAGCTATGCCGACCGCAATCTCCTCGGCACAGGTCGCCCGCTGACCGTCGAGGCGGAAATCAACCAGCGCGGTTACAACGGGCAGATCAAATACTCCGACCCCTGGTTCCTGGAGACCGACTACGAGCTGGAGGTGCGCGCCTACGGGATCACGCGGGACATGCGGGGTTTCACCAAGAACGAGCTCGGCTTCCGCCCCTCGATCAAGAAAGACATCACCGATCATTGGCAGGTGTCGGCCTTTGCCCTGGCGGAATACAACCGCACATCCAACATCCTGATCACACCGGAGAGTCTGGTCGGGAGGGAAAGCTACCCGCTCTTTGCCATTGGCCTGACCCAGTCGCTGGACTACCGGAACAACAAGGCCCTGCCGACCAGCGGATACATCTTCACCTCGGCGGTGGATTTTGCGCCAACCGGCCTGGGCAGCGTCGCCTATATCCGCGGCGTGGCGCGGTTCTCCTACTATGTGCCAATCACCGCACGGTCATCGCTCGCCATTGGAGCACGCGGCGGGATCATTTCCTCGCTCACCGATGAGGCGCTGCCCATCGACGAACGGTTCTTCAACGGCGGCGCAACCACAGTGCGAAGCTTCTCGGAATACACCCTCGGCCCCCGCGACAAGAACGGATATCCGCTCGGCGGCGAAGCCTTCACCGTCTTCAACCTGGAGTACACCTTCCCGATCATCGGCGATTTGTTCGGAGCGGTCTTTACCGACGCGGGCAACGTCATTTCCGATGCGGCGAATTTCGGCCTGGAGGATATGCGCTATGCCATCGGCGCTGGACTGCGGTACAACCTGCCCATTGGCTCGATCCGGCTCGACTACGGCCTGAACCCATCGCCCCGCAATGGCGAGGCGCAGGGCGCGTGGAACTTCGCCATCGGCGTGGCGTTTTAGGGTTTACTTCCCGTTGCCAGCCGGGGCATCCGGATTGTCCCCCTCGTCCTCCTCGATCTCGCGCCTCCAGGCTTTGGAAATGAAGGGGCGCACAAAGCCGTAGATAAGGAACAGAACGAACATCAGCGCGGGCATCCACTGGTAGTTCACGGCGCTGAAGACGATGATCACGATGATGACCAGGAAGCGCGGGATGGAGCGCTGCGAGCGCCAGCCGAGACCCTTGAAGCTCGGGTAGCGCACGTGGCTGAACATCATAAAGGAAAGGAAGAGCATGAGTGCGGCGAGGGCGTACTTCCACTGGCCGATCGTACGCTCCCCCTCCTGGAGCCAGAGCATGAACAGTGTGAGCGAGGCGATGAGCCCGGCGGCGGCGGGTATCGGGAAGCCGACGAATTCATCGGAGGGCGGATCATTCGGCTGCTTGGCCTGGGCATAGCAGTTGAAACGCGCGAGACGCAACGCGCCGCAGAGCAGGTAAACGAAGGCGATGAGCCAGCCGATGTTGCCCTCAAAATCGCGGAGCACCATCTGATAGACCATCAGCGCCGGGGCGACGCCGAAGGACACAATGTCCGCGATGGAATCAAACTCCCGGCCAAAGGCGCTTTCGCTGCCCCCGAGGCGAGCCAGGCGGCCGTCGAGGAGGTCAAAGACGCACGCGCCGAGAATGAAGAGGATAGCCTGATGATACTGGGCGACGACCGAGCCGCCATTGTCCAGGACGAGAGCCGCCTCGATGAGCCGCAGGACCGCGGCAAATCCGCAAAACAGGTTTCCTGCCGTCATCAGGTTCGGCAGGAGGTACACCTTGGGCTCCCGGGGCGATGTCATTTGGCTTTGTGGATCAACCTGGCCACCGCCGTCTCGCCGCCCTTCACCCGGTCACCCTTCTTAACAAGGATTTCCGCCTCCAGTGGCAGATCGACTTCCGTACGGGAGCCGAAGCGGATCATACCGAAACGCTCCCCGCGTTCAAGGTGATCGCCGACCGCTTTCCACGGGCAGATACGACGGGCGATGGCACCCGTGATCTGCCTCACAATGACGGTGCCCTGCGCCCCGGAGATAACCCACGTGCGGCGGGCATTGAGCTGGGACGAGGCGGGGTTACGTGCGTCTACGAAACGCCCCTTGGCCCCCTGGGAGTGAATGACCTCTCCCTCGATGGGGCTGCGGTTCACATGGACATCGAAAACGGAGAGGAAAATGCCGATGCGCTTCACCTTGGTATTCAGGTGCTCGGCTTCATCGAGTTCCTCCACTTGAACCACGAGACCATCGGCTGGGGCTACTACGAGTTGAGGATCAGCGGGCGGCTGGCGCTCGGGGTCGCGGAAGAAGTAGACCGAGAAAAGAAACATCAGCGCCACCACGATGGACAGGACGGGGAAAAGCAGGACCGTCGCGATCCAGCACACGCCCAGAATGCCCAAAATCCAGCGGGCCTCGCCCAACGCTCGAAACTTCATCGCGGCAGCATAGCGGGATGCCGGGCGGGCGCTAGTCCGATTGCGAGTTCTTTGTCCTCGCGTGTTGAAATCACCGCCGAACCGCCTAGGCTGTGGGGATGGCAGTGCAATCTGACATGACAATGCAGGAGCTCCTGATGGAGTTCCCCGGGGCTCAACGAGCTCTCTTCCGGCACTACCACATCGGCGGCTGCCAGAGCTGTGGCTTCCGTCCCGACGAGACCCTGGCGCAGGTTTGCGAGCGCAATGGCGGTCTCGATCCCGAGCAGGTGCTGGAAAACGTGCGCCTCGCATGGGAAGAGGACAAAAAGCTCCTCGTCGAGCCCTCCGATGCCGCAAAGATCCTCGCTGCGGGGGAGGCCGATTTCATCGACATCCGCACGCAGGAGGAGTTCGACGCCGTGCACATCGCGGGTTCCCGCAAGTTTACCCAGGAGATGATGCAGGAAGTCCTCGGCACCGTCGCCACCGGACGGCAGGTCATCCTGATCGATCACCAGGGCAGCAAGGTGCTCGACGCCACCACGTATTTCGCCGGTCACGGCCTCACCACGGTCAAGGGACTCCGGGGCGGCATCGACGCCTGGAGCCTCGAGGTGGACCCCACCCTTCCCCGCTACACTCTCGAATGAGCGACGATCTCGAAGCTAAAATCCAGGAAGCCCTCCGCAACCCGCAGAACGTCGGCGAAATGTCCGGCGCCGATGCCGTGGGCACTGTCGGCAGCGAAGGCTGCGGCGACATGCTGCGCATGTGGGTGAAGTTCAAGGAAGAGAATGGCCGCAAAGTCATCGACAAAGCGACCTTCCAGACCTTCGGCTGCCAGACAGCCATCGCGGTCGCCAGCGTGGCGACGGAGCTGATCCGCGGCAAGACGCCCACCGAGGCGCTTTCGCTCTCCGGCGAGGATCTTTCCGCTCCGCTCGGGCCGCTCCCGCCGATGAAGATTCACTGCGCCCAGCTCGTCGAGGGCGCGCTCAAGGACGCCCTGGCCGGGGAATCCAAACCGGCCGCTCCTGCTCCCCAGCAGGCACCCACTCTCATCGACAGCCTGCAGGAAAAAGCCAGCGGGCTGAAAATCACTTTCAAGAAATAGCCATGGACCACCGAGAAATCACCCTGTCACGCGATTGCGACGCGATCCAGATCCCCAGCGGCCACCCGATCGTGCTGCCCGCCGGGATGAATGTCATCATCACCCAGTCCCTCGGCGGCACCTACACCGTGGCCACGCCCGGCGGCCTCGCCCGCATCGAGTACAAGGACGCCGATGCCCTTGGCCTTGATCCGACCAAGGAAGGCAGCGAGAAAGTCGCCATCAGCGGCCCCTTGGAGGAGGCGGTCTGGAATCAGCTCAAGACCGTCTTTGACCCGGAAATCCCGGTAAACGTCGTCGACCTGGGCCTGATTTACGACTGTCAGGTGACCAAAAAGGAATCCGGCGGCGCCTCCGTGCTGGTCAAGATGACCCTCACGGCCCCCGGTTGCGGCATGGGTCCCGCGATCGCCTCGGACGCCCGTTACAAAATCCTCGCTCTCGACGGCATCGAAGACGCCGAAGTGGAGCTCGTGTGGGATCCGGCATGGAATCAATCCATGATCAGCGAGGAAGGCCGCATGAAACTCGGCCTCGTCTAGTCGTTCATAATCAAGGGAATCCACGAACGTTTCGGCTTAAATCGCCGGAAAGAGCGATTTTCGGTTGCTTTTCGTGGATTTCCGACGAAACTTTCCCGCCCTATGAGTCAACATCCCAGCCTTAAGGGCCAAGGCGCTATCAAAGCCAAGCGCAGTGTGCTCAAGCGCTTTGAGCGTGTCGAGCTCCTCAAGAAGCGCGGCCAGTTCACCGAAGGCCAGCGCGTGATCGGTCTGCCCAAGACCAAGCCTGAAGAATAGGTCGCAATGCGACTCAACCGCTTTCTGGCCGCCGCGGGCTATGGTTCCCGGCGAGCCTGCGAAGCGCTCATTCTCGATGGCAAGGTCTCGATCAACGGGCACTTCGTCCGCGAGCTTGCCACGACCGTAAGTCCAGAGGACGAAGTCCGCGTCGCTGGCAAGGCCGCCCGATCCGCCCCCCAGGTCTATCTCTTGCTCCACAAACCGCGTGGCTATGTCTGCACGCGGTCCGACGAGCGTGGCCGCAAGACCATCTTTGACCTTATCCCGGGCCATTTCGGTCGGCTTTTTCATGTCGGTCGCCTCGACAAGGACAGTGAAGGTCTCATCCTGCTCACGAACGACGGCAACCTGTCCCAGCGCTTGACCCACCCCGCCCATGAGGTGGACAAGGAGTACGAGGTGCTGATCGACAAGCCCTTCGACTCCACCCTGAAGCCCAAGTTTCTCCGCGGCTTTCAGACCGAGGAGGGCCGCGCCAAGGTCGAGGGCCTGCACGTGATCGCCCCGACGCACCTCAAGGTCATCCTGCGCCAGGGACTCAAGCGCCAGATCCGCCTGATGTTTTACCAGATGGGCTACGAGGTGAAGCGCCTCATGCGCGTCCGCATCGGTCCCGTCGAGATGGGCCGCCTGAAATGCGGAGAATGGCGTTTGCTCAAGGCCAGCGAAGTTGCCTTGCTCTCGGGAAGCGGTAAAAAGAAGGCGAAATGAAATCACCCATTGCAGCCTTCGCAGGTTCGCCACCCGCCCTTGGTCCCTACTCTCTCGGTGTTGTCGGAGAGGGGAAATTCGTCTTCGTTTCCGGCATGGTGCCATTTGACGCCGCCGCCGGGAAGATCCAGCGCGGCACGGTCGCGGAACAAACCGAGATCGTCATCACCAACATCCGCAACGTCCTCGCCCAGGCGGGCGCGACGCTCGCCGATGTCGTGAGCTGCCGCGTCTACCTCTCCGAGCTGAACCCGGAGACCTTCAAGGAAATGAACGAGGTCTACGGCAAACACTTCGGCGAGTCCAAACCCGCCCGCGCCACGGTCGGCGCGCAGCTCCTCGGCTTCGACGTCGAGATCGAGTGCGTCGCCGTATTGAACTCCTAGAAGAGCGAATTCGCGAAGGGCTTTTTCAACACCACTGCCCTTCGCGGCAACCGCGATTCCGTTTCCTTTCTCCGCCTTCATGGAGAAAACCCGCCAAGCCGACTGGCTCGCCTGGAGTCTGCAATATCTCGCAGGCCTCATAGTTGGTGCTGTAATCGGCGTTGCCAGCACCGGGCGTCGGCACAATCTGTCCTTGCTCGCCCCGGACCTCCTTTTTCCCGCCATGGGCGGAGCCGCCTTGATCGGCGCAGGCCTCGCCTCGCTCCTCGGCGACCAGCTTTGGATGGGGTCAAGCTACAAAGTCATCCCGCCGGATGCGCCCAGTCACTCCCTGCTCAGCAAAACGCTGTCATTTCTCTCCATGGGAGTCGGAGCAATGCTGATCGTCCTCACCCTGTTCGCCAATTTCACGCGCTACGCTTAGGCCAGCATCTCGGTTTTTTCGAGGTGCGCGAACGAAACCTTACACCTTCCTCAAGGCAACGCATTTTGCTAAGTTTCGCGCATGAGGTTTCCATCCATCCTCATGGTCCTCTTGGTTTTGGCGATATCACCTCTCGCCCACAGCCGCCCCTACAACATGCATTCGGGGAAATGGATGTGGGACAACTCCGATATAGTCTGCGCTGTGCGGATGACAAAATGGACGGCGCGCGAATCCGCCCCGGGCCAAATGGTTCTCGTGATCGAATACAGCGATCTCAAGTCATTCAAGGGCGCTGATCGCTTATCCAAAAGCGGATCATTTGTCATGAGCGTCCCCGATATGATGGGAGGAGTACGCAATGGGTTCTCCCGGGAGTGTACCGATAACCACGCATCATTGCTCTTCTTGAAAAACGAATCGGGCATCCTTCAAGCACCCATGGAAGGAGAAGGGCAGTTTTGTCCGGCTTTTGAATACGACGGCCCGCTTTCCCGATTTCGCTCTTTCCAGGAGCTCCTGCTTTACGCAGCGGGTACTCAGCCGGACAACTGCTACGCATTTTTCGAACTGATGACCGGTTTCGATGATCCAGCGCTTCGTGACTGGCTCGTGGCAAAAAGCCGATCGAGTGAGCTCAGAACGGCGTACCTCGCTCTCTCAACCCTATCCCGCGACAAGGACCCCGACGCCTACGAACTTGCCGAAGCCGCGCTGGAGCGGGGAAAACAGACGATCTCGCCCGAATTGCGAAAATCTTTCGAGTACCTGATCAAGGATACGGAACACTTCGCTAAACAGCCGCCCTTGTAGGGAAGCGGTTTTTGCGACGGAAGAGGAAGGCCGTCCCCGCGCCGAGAGCGGCGAGTCCCAGCGTCCCGGGTTCCGGTACGGGAACGACATCTGTCAGGGTGCTGCCGTAGCGGAGTTCATCGAAGGTCACGCCATCGTTCACGTTGACGAACTGGGCGTAGGCTCCACTCTGAAAGAGGTAGGTGCTACTGGCGTTGTTGGTGCTGGAGACGCGACCGGTGACATCCGACACGCCTGTCCCGATGCTGGCGGAGTTCAGCCAGGACTCCGTGCCGCCGGCGCTGATGAAGCTGTTGAACTGGCTCAGGCTCAGCGCATAGAGGGTTCCGGTGCCCGTCCCAGCGTTAATGGCTAATCCGACATTCGTATATTTGGAGATGAGGATATACGTCGTATCGAGCGACAGGGAGGTCGTGCCGACCGTGATATTGCTTGCGGCGTTGTAGGCAATACCCAGATTTGTCGTCGGCGATCCACTGGGAATGCGCGAATCGGCATAGGAGTTGAAGCGCTCGCCGTTGTTTGAGGTATCGTTCGCCACGCGGGTAAGGGCACCGCTGCCCACCGCGGTATTGGAGATACTGGAAAAGCTCACCAGGTAGCTCGACCAAAGGGTGCCCACATAGGTATTCAGCGAGAGCTTGGCGGCTCCCACCGCAGTCACACTGGCGGAGGAAGTGATCGAGCCACCCGTAGTGGTCAGCGAGCCAAATGTCAGGCCGGATTGCACCGTATAATTCGCGGCCCCATTCCCGGCGTACGCGGTGGTCTTGTTGAGGCCGACCGTGCTGGCATTGGGCGTGATGGTGTTCAAGGTCGAGCCGGTCGTATAGTTGAAGCCTTCGTAGACCAGCAGGGTTGCCTGGGAGGGTACGAAGGAGGCCGCGAGAAGAAACGCGGACACACCGAGGGCATGCAGGGGATGAGCGTTCATGGGGATTAGTACGTAAAACCTACCCCATTTGACCAGGGTTGCGAATTTTTTGCCCGAGCGGCTGCTTGCACGTTGCTTCGCGGCAACGTGGCGTACCGCTATTCCTTAACCATGATATTCCCCATCACAGGAACAACCTCCCGAAATCTAGCAGCTAAAGCGTCGGCGGGGTATTGGCCGAGGCCGGGGAGGGTTCCGGGACAACGAAAGCATCCTGAGCCGCCCGGTCGGCGGGAGTCACGATCTGCGCCGGGGCGACGGGGACAGTGCCGGAGCCATTGGCTGGTGCAACCGGAACGGGGACGGCCTGGGTCCAGACGAGCGACGTGCCGACGGGCAGCAACCGGGCGACGCGGGCGATGTTCCAGTTGGCCATGCGAAAGCCGCCAATGCTGTCGTATTGCTTCACCTGGTCGGGAATGCTGGTGCCGTGGAGGCCATAGGGCAGCGGCTCGGTGCTGTCGGACTTCGCGAGATTGATCCAGATGATCCCGGCGGGGTTGTTGGGACCCGCGGCGAGGTATTGGGGTTCCAGCAAAGGCGTCGGGGCAGGCTGGGGGTCTGTCTCAGGCGCACCATAGAGCCTGGGCGCGGGAGTCGCAGCGGCGGTGGGTTCCTGCCGGGTCTCCAGGCGGGGACGGGGGATGGCATTGAGGATCGTCCATGTCCCGCGCCCGCGCAGGCCGGGGCGGGCCGAGGTCACCGGAACGACGGCGACGAGCTCCTCGCCCCGGCGGATCTTGAGCAGCGACAGATCCTCGATGGCGGCGGTGACGGGGTACGCGCTGTTGGGCGCAGGCTGGAGTGGCTGACGCAAGGCACCCTCGATGGCAAAGGGCATCACACGCGGCACCCGGAAGGTCGTCCCGGCCTGGGGCACGGTCTGGATCTCGGGGTTGATGCTGCGCAGGAAGACCTCATCACAATGAAACCGCTCGGCCACAAACTCCCATGGCCCGCGATAGGCCAGCATGGGAGCCGAGATCAGCGCATCGTACGCAGTGGTCGTGCGCGGCTTTGTTCCCACCGGGGCAGCAGCCTCCACGCGCTGGGCCTTGGGCGTCATGATAAACTCGTAGTCCTCGGGACGCAGCGTGTATTGGCCAAAGATGTCATTGCCGACGACGGACCTGGCCTTCTGCAAAAGAGCCTCCGGCGTGGAGGCATCGGGATGATTGGCCTGATAAAGCTCGGCGACACGGGTCAGCGTCGCGTCGGGTTTGCCGTCGATGGGTCCCGCAGAGAATCCCTCCCGGTCGAGAAAGATCTGGAGGATCAAGGTGTCGCGCTGCTCGGTGGCGGGGTCCTTCTTCTCCTTCTTCGCGGCGTTGGCTTTCTGGATGTCTGCCGGGAGCGGCGCGATGGCCCGCGCCTGGTCGGGAGTCGGAATGTTCAGGATCTGGCCGATGCGGATCATATCGGTCTCCAGGTTGTTGAACTTCTTGAGATGCACGGCGGAGAGGCCGAACCGACGGGCAATCACCACCAGGACGTCGCCTTTCTTCACCTCGTAGGTGGATTGCGGAGTCGGCGTCGACATATCCTGTACGGGCGTGGCCACCGGGCGGGGTGCCATCGGGGGTGTTTCGCCCCAGGCCGGACCATCGGAGGGGACCGGCATCCATCGCCACTTTACCGCCTGCTCCAGACCGGGTTCGACATTGCGAGTCAGCGGCTTGGCGGGAGCCTGTGGGACCTGGGCGCAGGCGAGCGCTCCCGTCAACACCAGGAAAACAGCCGGTAAAAAGTGGCGAACCATACCTTGGAATGTGAAGATTTCCGGGAAAGTGCAACTCGGGAGTTACGATTCCCCTCTCACCACTCACCAACGATGCCAGCGATCGACCGATTCCTTGAAGCCCAGGACAGCCCTTCAAACGGCTACGCCGCAGCCCTGGCCGAGCTCCGCGCCGGGCGCAAGCGCAGCCATTGGATCTGGTATATCTTTCCCCAGCTCAAAGGACTGGGGACATCGCCGATGGCGCAGCTTTATGGAATCCGCGACCTCGAGGAAGCGCAGGGATATGCAGAACATCCCATCCTCCGTGCCCGACTGATCGAAATCACAGCTGTCGTAAAGAGGCATCTGGCGACCGGCGCTTCGCTGGAGAATCTGATGGGCGGGCAAACGGATGCGATGAAGCTCGTCTCGTCCATGACGCTTTTTGCCAGAGCGGCCCAGGACCGGGCCTTGCAAGAGGTTTGCGAAAACGTGCTCACCCGTACGGAGATGCAGGGCTATGCCCGCTGCGCCTACACTCTGCGAGCGCGCTGATTACTCCGAGGCCTGTACCGTACGGAGCTGCACGTCGCCTATCTCAATATCCAACGCATCCTGAGCCGTGCGGAGGAAACCCTCGGTGGAATCGGTGAGCGCCACGTCGAGGCGGCCCAGTTGATCATCGGGCGCACCGAGCTGCCGCTCCTCCAGGAGCGTCTTCACGGCGAGCGCGCAATTTTCTGCCGAATCGACCAAGGTCACACCCGGTCCCGCGGCCCGTCTGATGGCCTCGCGAGCGAGGGGATAATGGGTACACCCCAGGACGAGGGTGTCGATATCCTGCTCAAGCAAGGGAGCGAGATAGCGCTCCAGGACCTGATCGGTAATGGGGTCCTCAAACATGGCCTCCTCGATGAGCGGGACCAGCAGCGGGCAGGCTTCGCTAAAGACGCGGACCTTGGGGTCGATGGCATGAATGGCCTTGCCATAGGCTCCGCTGGAAACCGTCGCCCGCGTACCGATGACGCCGATGCGACCGGACTTCGTTGCGGCGACCGCAGCCGCGGCTCCGGGAGTGATCACGCCCTGGATCGGGACCTTGAAAACGTCGGTCATGCGCGGCACGGCGAGAGCCGAGGCGGTATTGCAGGCCACAACGATCATCTTGGCCTGTTCGGCCAGAAGGAGACCGCCGATCTCGATGCCGTAGCGCTCGATGGTCTTGCGACTCTTTCCGCCGTAAGGTACTCGCGCCGTGTCCCCTATGTAAAAAATTGTCTCCGAGGGGAGCAGAGTCTTCAGCGCGGCTGCCACGGTCAGGCCACCGATGCCTGAGTCGAACACGCCGATGGGGTCTCGGCGCGGGTCGCGCGGGTCTTCAATATCCATCCGCTACACGCTATCCAGCCAGCCACCGAGGCCAACTTTAATTTCCCGGCTTCGTCATCTGAAGAGACTCCTGCGCCTGAACGACCGAGGCGTCGATGGAGGTCTTGGACCCGACTGGTGGCGGCGTCGGGGTGGGCGTGGCCCCGACCTTGTCGATATTGGGTATAGACGTCGGGTCTGTGGCGGAAACGATCGCCGAAGGCGTCTGGTAGACCGTCTGCCCGGCCACGGCCTGCTTGTAGCGGTTCACTCCCTCGAGGATGCACTGGGCGATTTTTTGCCGATAGTCCGGCGTGGAGATCATCCTGGCATCCGGCGAGCCGCTCATGAAGCCGCCCTCGATGAGGATGCCGGGGATGGTGATGTTCTTGATCACGAGGAAGCGCGCCCGCTTCACGCCGCGATCTGTCAACCCCAGCGAGCGCACCATGGCGGCATGCACGGTGGTGGCGAGGGCGATATTCTCCGGGTCGCGTGCGTGGCCCGGGTATTGTTTGAAATCGGAATAGCTCAGGCTTTCCTCATCCATCGAAGGCACTCCCCGAGGAGCGAGGCAGTAAGTCTCGATGCCCGTCCCCCCGCCTGTGTTGCTCTTGTTGAAGTGGACGCTGACAAAGATGGCGTTGAGCTGCTTGCTGGCGAAGCTCGCACGATCCTCCAGCGGGATGAAGGTGTCGGTGACGCGCGTGCAGCGAACCTGATACCCATTGTCCTGCAGGAGTTTCCTGGCCCTCAGGACGACATCGAGCGTGGCGTCCTTTTCCGAACCATACGGACCGCGAGCGCCGCTATCGTGTCCGCCATGGCCGGCATCGAGGATCACCGTGCGGACGGCGGTGGCATTCTGGATCTTCTGCGGCCGCATGATCGGCTCGATGATCTTCACGACATCCATGGCCGAGATGAGGATCTGGCCGCTACGGTTGAAGATGGGGAAGCAAAGCACGTACTTCACCCCATTGATCAGCACCTCGCGGCTGTTCGCCTGCCCCTCGATACTGCGCCCAGGGGCGGAAATGCGGAATTTATCACCCTGGTTCACCGGGAGATTCATCCGGTAAAAAGTCGCCACGTCCTGCACGGAAACGTACCGGCGATTATCGCACATCACGACGTTCCACTCGGCCTGGAGTGGAAGCATGAGGGCGAAAAATGCGAGGAGGAGACGAATCACGGGCGGGGCAAAGTGGCGGCGGGGTAGCCCGCCTGCAAGTGGAAATTGCGTGCGGGCAGCGGAACAGCTCGGATATCGAAGCAGCGTCCCCATCCCCCAATCCGGGCGACGCTAGCAATCCGCTCTGGATTCACCCAGCTTTTTTGGGCGGCGCGAGCCGAGGCCTACGGCATCGACCTCTCGCTGCTCGAAGCCAATCTCGCCCTCACCCCGGAGGAGCGCCTGCGCCAAAATGACCGCATCCTGAACGAAGCCCTGGAGCTTCAAGCCGCACTCGCCCGCTCACGTGCAAGAACTCACTCGCCTCAGCAGTAGACTGGCCGCTCATGACTACGATTCGTCATTGTCGGCGGATTGAGCGTCATCATGCACGGCAGTGCGTTGATGACCCGCGATGTCGATGTCGTTTGCGCTCTTGATGCCGAGAACCTCGTGCGCATCCACACCGCACTGGAGAAACTTCATCCGGTACATCGAATGACTCCGGCCAAGCTTCCCTTCACGAGGGATCAGGCGATGAGCGGAGGGCTGAAAAACCTCTCTCTCACTACAGACTGGGGGCAGCTTGATTGCCTCGGAGAGGTCAAAGGCGTCGGCGATTATAAGGCTTGCCTCGGCTCAAGCGAAATACTGGAAATCGACGGCCAGTCCATGCATGTCCTGTCGATCGATGTTCTCATCCAAGCCAAGCGCGCCATGGGGCGGCCCCGGGATTTGCACGCTGTGCTGGAACTGGAAGCAATTCGCGATCAACAGCGCAAATCCAACAGCTAGAAACCGTTAGGCCGCCGTGCGGGGCTTGCGCATCTTCCAGTAAATCTCACCTGGCCAGCCGGGGAAGGCTCCACCCCAGATGAGGTTGAATCGCGCCCAGGCCTCGGAATTCTCCAATGAGCTGCCCTTGCTGCGCAGGAAGAACGCGCCGGACATGAACTCGACCTCCAGCCCGGCTTTTTTCGCCATGTGGCGGACGCGAGTCGGAGAAAAGACGCTGACGTGCCCCATGGGAGCCGCAGTCTTGCGCACCTGCTTTTCCCGGGTGGCAGCGAAGAGATGCGGCACGACCGGGAAACCGCCGATAAGCGCTCCACCGGGGCGGATGCGCTGAGCCACCTTGACCAGAGCCGTCTCAGGATCATGGAGATGCTCAAGAATGTGCAGAAGGACGGCGACGTCGTAATCCCTCGGGAGATCGAAATCTGGTGCCTCGAGATTGGCCTCGAAGAAGTCGGTGTAGCCCGCCTTGCGGAGCTTTTCCGTGAGCATCACAGCGTCTACAGCCGTCCAACTGGCGAATTGCGGCGGTTTCGGTACGGAGTTGAGAAACTCCAGCATCTGCCCGGTATGAACTCCGATCTCGGCGACATCCAGCGTGCCGGGAGACTGCTCCGCCTCCTCGCGCAGCAGGTGATAGCCAAACCAATACCGCAGCAGGCGGATCGGGTATCTGACCTGCTTGGCTTCCTTCGGGATGCCAAACCGCTTGGACCGTACCGTCGGGTTGTCGGCCAAAAACGTGAGATCCCAGTCGAGATGGTGAAACGAGCTCAAGGGAGGGAACGTTGCTCGGTTCCGGGCGGCTGGTCAAGCCGGGCGGTGTGTTTCGTGCTCGCCCTGCCGCTCGCCAGGAGGTAGACCGGGCGACATCTTGAGCAGCACCTCGTCCCAAGTCGTAAGAAGTCCCGAGGAAGAAAGCTGGGAGCAGCGGATCGGGCGCCGTATCCGGGCCTTGCGCGAGTCCCGCAATGTGACCCTGGACCAGATGGCCGCCCAATGCCGCCTGACCAAAGGACAGTTGTCGCGCATCGAGAATGGCAAAGTTTCCTCGCCAGTCTCCACCCTCACCAGAGTCGCAGCCGCCTTGGGCGTCGCGCCCGGGGACCTCTTCTCCGAAGACAGCGGAGTGCCTCGCGCGGTGCTGGTCACCAGGGATGCGCGGCGAACCATTGCCGGCAGGGGGTCAAAAATCGGCCACGTTTACGAGTCACTGGCTTTTGACCTGCCGTTTGGAAAGGATTTCGAACCGCACCTGATGACGATCGAGACGGAGAAGATCGACCCGAAGCAGAATATCTTCCGACATCCCGGGCAGGAGTTCCTCTTCATGATCGAGGGCGCGATGGACTACAGGCATGGCGAAGACATCTATCGCCTGAATCCCGGCGACAGCCTGTATTTTGACGGAATGATCGCCCACGGACCGGTGGCCGTCTTTGGACCACCGGTTCGTTTTCTGAGCGTGATCAGCAACGCGAGGGATTAGCCCGCAGTCGCTGCCGGAGACGGTCTATTCCACCAGCTCGGGCTCTTCGTGGTCTTCGTGCAGATGCTCCTCGGCGACGGGTTCGTCCGCGGAGTCTCCGCCAGGCTGTTCGCCCGCCCAATTTACGAGTTCCTCATCCTTGCACCCTTGCGGGCGGAAGGTCTGCCAGCGGGTCGGCTGGGTGCCGATCTGTGCCAGCGTGGAGCTGATGTCGTCGAGCGCCTCCTGGTCGAGCAGAGCGCGATGGACGGTGGTGCGGAGCTGGTAAGGCACCCCGGCGGACAGGATAATGTCCAGGGACTGGCGCGCTGGTTTCCAGCTATTTTTCCGACCGGTGACCGCATCATAGCGGGCGTCGAAAGGTGCCTTCACGTCGAGACCGACCCAGTCAATGAGCGGGATCAGACGGCGCAGTTGCTCGGGGAAAGCCCCGGCCGTATGAAGGCCGACCCGGAAGCCCAGGGCGCGGGCCGTGCGGCAGGCATGCTCGATGCCGGGTTGGGCGGTAGGCTCACCGCCACTGAAGACAATGGCCTCGAGACGGCCGCGACGTTTGTCCATGAATTCCACCACATGATCCCATGGGACGGTGCCGCTGCGGAAGCGACGGAGGTGGGCATTGTGGCAGTAGCGGCAGCGCCAGGGACAGCCCTGACAAAATACGACGGCGCTGAGCCAGCCGGGATAGTCGACGGTCGAGAAAGGTACGATCCCGCCGACGCGGAGGGTTTCTACATTAGGCGGCGTGCTTAAGGGTTTCATGTGTTGGTGCCGGCTCCTGGAAGAGCCTGCGTTCGCGATACTCACTCTGTTTGCCGATGTTAAACTGGGAGACAGGGCGGTGATACCCCATCACGCGAGTCCAGATTTCACACGGTTGACGTTCGTGATCTTCGAGTTGGATGTTGCTGTTCATGGTGTGGATGTGGATAGAGAGACTCGGGAGCGTGCGCGCTTGGCGGCAAGGCGTTCGGCGTCGCAGGTTGGGCAGAATTTGTGCTCACCCGCGATGTACCCGTGCGTCGGGCAGATCGAGAAGGTGGGCGTGATGGTGAGATAAGGAATGCGGTAATTGGTCAGCACCCGCCTCACGAGTTCGCGGCAGGCGCGAGGGGTGGAGACCCGCTCGCCGAGGTACATGTGAAAGACGGTGCCTCCTGTGTATTTCGCCTGGAGTTCCTCCTGGTGATCGAGCGCCTCGAAGGGGTCCTCGGTCGAGTAAACCGGGAGCTGGGTCGAGTTCGTATAGTAAGGAGCCTCGGGCGTGCCGGCCTGGATGATGCCGGGATGGTTGGCGGCATCGACGCGGGCAAAGCGATAGGTGGTTCCCTCCGCCGGGGTGGCCTCGAGGTTGTACAGGTGGCCGGTCTTTTGCTGGCACTCGGTCAGCTTTTCCCGCAGGTGATCCATGATGCGGATGGCCAGCGCCTTGCCTTCCGGGGTCGCGATGCTCTCCGCGTCGCGGGTGAAGTTGCGGATGCACTCGTTCACGCCATTGATGCCGATGGTGGAGAAGTGATTGCGCAGCGTGCCGAGGTAGCGTCGGGTGTAAGGGTACAGCCCCTTGTCCATCTGCTCCTGCACGACGCGGCGCTTGATCTCGAGGCTCTCGCGAGCCAGGTCGACAAGGACGTCGATGGAGGCAAAAAGCTTCTTCTCATCCCCGGGATGGAGATACCCGAGACGCGCCATGTTGATCGTGACGACGCCGATGGACCCCGTCTGCTCGGCAGAGCCGAAGAGGCCATTGCCGCGCTTGAGCAACTCGCGCAAGTCGAGCTGCAACCGGCAGCACATCGAGCGCACCATGCTGGGCGAGAGATCGGAGTTGAGGAAATTCTGAAAATACGGCAGGCCGTACTTGGCCGTGACCTCCCAGAGCAGATCGGCCGTATCACTCTCCCACGGAAAATCGGACGTGATGTTGTACGTCGGAATCGGAAAGGTGAACGCACGCTGGAGCGAATCGCCCGTCGCCATGACCTGAAGGAAGGCGCGATTGATCATTCGCATCTCCCTGGCCAGATCACCGTAGACAAAATCCACCGGCTTGCCGCCGATGAGCGGATGCTGGTCGCGTAGATCCTCGGGGCACACCCAGTCAAAAGTGAGATTCGTAAAGGGAGTCTGCGTCCCCCAGCGTGAAGGCACGTTGAGATTGAAGACAAACTCCTGAAGATTCTGTCGCACCGTATCCTCGTCGAGATCATCGCACCGGACGAACGGCGCCAGGTAGGTATCGACCGAGCTGAACGCCTGGGCGCCAGCCCATTCGTTTTGCAGCGTACCGAGGAAATTCACCATCTGGCCGAGCGCGGTGCGCAGGTGCTTCGGCGGACTCGACTCGACCTTGTTGGCCACACCATTGAAACCCTCTGCCAGCAGCGCACGCAACGACCATCCGGCGCAATAGCCCGAGAGCATGTCGAGATCGTGGATATGAATGTCTCCGCGACGATGAGCCCGGCCGATATCCGGCGGATAAACGTGGTCCAGCCAGTAATTCGCCGTCAGCTTGCCGGCGACGTTCAAAACCAGTCCGCCCAAGGAAAACCCTTGGTTGGCATTCGCATTCACCCGCCAGTCGCTGCGGTCAAGATACTCCCGCATGGAGGCTACAGGATCGACTGTGGTTAAAGATCTGGGGGGCACTACATCTTGTGTGTTCATACCATCGCCTGCACGAGATGTTGTATATGCCTCAAAATCTTCTCCACAGTCAAGCAAACTATAAGTTTTTCTTTAAAATGTGCTTTTTTGAACAAAATGCGCGTATTTCGCTACGAAACTGATTTTGCAAATGGTCAAAATACGCCATTCAGAGCGTGCTGGAATGGCTTTGGGGGGTTCCAGTATCACCAAGGCCGATATCAGCGCCGGAGACCGATTCAGGAAGGAGACGTTCCGACGGCTACAATATCTTGTGTTCTCGCAAACATTCTGCTCGACGCAGTCGATAGGGAAATTTGGAATGAACTCCCCCCCGACAGCAAAACTGTCACCCCCATGAACGCCCCGCGACAGAACAAGAGAGATCCGAGTCTGTGCCGACCCTGGTCGGCGCGAACCTCCGATCGTGGAGATTTCGCAAGTAAAGCGCAGCCACCGGCTGCGAAGCCTCGGCCGCATATAAAGGGCCGCTGCGGCTTTACGATGGTGGAACTGCTGGCCGCCATCAGCCTCATCAGCGCACTGGCCGTTTTTGCGATGGCTGCCACGGCCAAAGCGAAAAGAGTGATGCGCTCCGCCATGTGCCAGTCGAACCTGCATCAACTCGGCATCGCGTTTTCCCAATACGTCGCGGAGAACCAGGCATTTCCTCCCGGGAGCACGTGGGATCAGCGCCTCGTCGCGTATCTGGGGCAGGACGACTCTTCAAGGCCGATGAAAGTCCTGCGATGCCCGGAAGACCAGCGCCAACGCCCCGACGCAAGATCGTACACGGCAGCGGGCCAGAAGGAAAACGCCCCGGGTTTTGGGGTATTCTCTCTGGATGGCGAAACGATGTCGCTCCGTCCCGGCCAGATCGAACGACCATCGAGGACAGTGCTCCTGAGCGAGTTCTTCCACCGGGACAATGTCCAGTACAAGATCCCGTATTCCTGGTCCACCGGATGGCTGGCGGAGAGCAATGTGCCCAAGCAGCCGGATGGTTCCTACTACCACGGCAGCCGGATGAACTTCCTTTTCGCCGACGGCCATGTGGAATCCTGCAGAGGAGAGGAAATCTACAAGGTTCCAGGGGTAAACTCCGGTCGCTGGAGAGCGTTTCAACCGTAGGAAGGCCGCGACCGGGGACTCTCGGCGGCTCTTGAGCAAAAGTGCTCCCACCGGGAATCGAACCCAGATTTAAGGTTTAGGAAACCTCCGTTCTATCCGTTGAACTATAGGAGCTTTGGCGGCTGAGTAACCGGCGAAAAGATGACGCACCCCTGGGAAATTGTCACATGAAAAGCGAGCCGCATTCCAGTTCGGGTAAATTGCGCCCCCGCGAAAACCGAGCCAGGTGAGAAGGCCTGATATCGCCTGCTGCGAACCCATCCGGAAAGAACCGTTGAACCTTGGTCTTGCCCGAGAAAAAAAAGGACATTTTGCGAGCTGAACGATGAAAGCTCCCTAGGCGAATTCGGTTTGCGCGTGCCTCGATTATCGTTCTCGGGAATACTACCGAAATGCGCTCCGTAGTGACAGCCGTGAACGAGCGGCGATGGGATTTTGCCAGCGACAACACGTCCGGGATCAGCCCCAAGGCCTGGGCTGCGATGGCGGAGGCCAATGAGGGGTTTCTTCCCTCCTACGGCGACGACAAGTACACGGAGGCGGCGGCTGATGCGTTTCGCGAGATTTTTGAGATCGATTGCGAGGTGTTCTTTGTCTTCAACGGCACGGCGGCAAATTCGCTCGCGCTGGCATCGCTCTGCCAGTCGTACCATAGCGTGATCTGCCACGAGACGGCGCATGTGGAGACGGACGAATGCGGCGCGCCGGAGTTCTTTTCCAATGGCACAAAGCTCCTGCTCGCGGGCGGGCCGAATGGCAAGCTGTCGCTCGATGCGGTGGATCACCTGATCATGAAGCGGCGCGACATTCACTACCCGCGCCCGCATGTCCTCTCGCTCTCCGCGCCCACGGAACTCGGTACGCTTTATCGGCCCGAAGAGATTCGCGAACTGACGGCGCTGGCCCACAGCCATGGCCTCAAGGTGCACATGGACGGAACGCGCTTTGCCAATGCCATCGCCGCGCTCGGGGTGAATCCCGCGCAGCTCACCTGGCAGGTCGGCGTGGATGTCCTTTGCTTTGGCGGAACCAAGACCGGACTCGGCCTTAGCGAGGCGGTGGTGTTTTTCAACCGCACGCTGGCGGAGGAATTCGATTACCGCTGCAAACAGGCGGGACAACTGGCGTCGAAGATGCGCTTCATGTCCGCGGCCTGGGCGAAGATGCTGCCGGATGGAAGCTGGCTGGAGGGTTCGGCCCATGCCAATCATTGCGCCGCACTGCTGGCTGACCTGATCAAGGAAGCTCCCGAGGTTGAACTGCTCTTCCCCGTCGAAGCCAACGCCGTCTTTCTACGCCTGCCCCTGCGCGTGCACGACCACCTCAAGCGCCGCGGCTGGAGCTATTACATCTTCATCGGCGGCGGAGCGCGCTTCATGTGCTCATGGGCGACAAGCGAGGAAACCGTACGCGAGCTGGCCGCGGATATTTGCGAGGGAGCGAGGGCTGCTTAGCAGAGCCTGCAATCGACCACCCGAGTTTTCCCGAATAGGGTCTCCTGCCGATCGAAAGCTCGGACCACCAGGAACAACGGCGCTTCCAAGTCGAGATCAAGCCGCCGTGAGATTTCCTAAGCTTTCGTCCATCCGGCCACGGTGATGGGGAAGGTGATGAACAAGCGGTCGGCCTCCTCGCGGGCGGAGAAGCCACATGCGTTGCGACCGATGTCCCCGCGGATGATGGCACGGAGTTCGTCGCGCTCGCCTGCAGGAAAGGACGAATCGACCAGCGAGTCCAACTCCATGGGCAGGCCGAAGCGCTGGACGGAAGCCTCCCCCAGATCGAAAGTCTCGCCGAGGGCGATCAGCTCTTCCAAGGTCAAGGCCGAGGTATGGGAAGGGTCGCGCAGTTTTTCGAAGCGGTCGTAGTTGTCCCGGCACGCGGCGGCGGGTGAGGCGTCGCAGATGACAACACGTCCGCCGGGGCGTGTGATACGCGCCATTTCCTGCAAGACGGCGAGCGGATTTTCCAGATGGTGAAAGACGTAGCGGCTCACGGCTGCATCGAAGGCCCCGTCAGCAAAAGGCAATGCGGCAATGTCGCCTTCGACGAAGCGGGTGTTTTTCAAACCGGCCTCCGCCGCGCGACGTGCTGCCTCATCAATCATTGCCCGCGTGACATCGACACCCGTGATCTCGCGGCAATGCGGAGCGAGCGCGCAGCAGACCAGCCCCGGACCGCAGCCTGCATCGAGGATGGATTGCGTGCCGTTCAGCCGGGCGGCATCGCGGATGAAGTCGAAGGACTCCTGCACGGAGTGCGCCTGATGCCGGGCAAAGGGAACCGCCTGCAAGGTAAACTGCCGGATGATCTCGGCCTGATGGGTGTCGGATTTCATGAAGGCAATCTGTCGGATTTTCGATTGGCCGTCTCACGCTATACGGACAAACTCTATTGTGTTACGGCCATCACATGCAAAATTACGCCTCGTGACGAAGCGATTGAGCGCAGAGGAAACCCGGCGGGCGATTTCGAGGTTTGGCATCGAGCGGTCGCTCCTCGAGGCCTTTGGCTATGCCGATGAGATGGTGCGTCATCGCTATGCGTTTCACCGCCACACGAAGCACCAGTTGCTCTCTCCACAGGCGGGGGTGGTGATGATCGAAACTGCCGACGCCTTGCATGTGGTCTCGGCGATGCAGGCGGCATGGATTCCCGCCGGGGTGCGGCATGCGACGACAATCGGTGATGCTCCGGCCTGCACGCTGTTTTTTCCTGCGGCGAAATTTCATTCGCCAGTGGAGTCGCTGCAGGTTCTCCCCTCCAGTTCCCTCCTAAGGGAGCTCCTGATGGCCGGGACTGCTCCCGGGAAAATGCCACCGACTGTCCGGAATAGTCTTTTCACCCTGCTGCATCACACCTGCGTGCAAGCCCTGAAGGAGCCTGCGCAGCCTTCCCTGCGTCGCCCTCGCTCGGTGAGGCTCGGCAAGGCCGTGGATCATTTGTTGCAGACATTGGAAACCTCCTCTCCCTCCTCGCTGGCTCGTCATGCCGGAGTGAGCGAGCGCACCTTGCGGCGGCATTTTCGCGCGGAGCTCGGCCTCTCCCCGGAGCGCTACATCCAGCAGGCGCGTCTGACCAAGGCGATGCAGCTCCTGATGGATCAGCGGGTAGTTCGCTCGGTGGTCGAGGTGGCGTTGGAGGTGGGCTACTCGAATCCCAGCGCATTCAGCGCGGCCTTCCGGAAGTTTACGGGCAGAAGTCCCGTGGAGTTTCGCGCCGGGGAATTTTCCTCATTCCGGACGGGTTAACCGTGGCGTTTCCCTCGCGGAAGCGAATGGAGACTTGGCGGGGCGGGGCCTCCGGGAGACAATGGAAAAACTCCCATGCCCAACCCCGCAGCAAACCTCGCGCCGGAACTGGCCGCGCTGGCGTCGCGGTTGGAAGGCACGTTGGAAACCGGCAGCCTCATGCGGACGCTTTACTCGACCGATGCGTCGGAGTACCTGGAAACGCCCCTCGCGGTCGCCTTTCCCAAAAGCGAGGCCGACGTGCGGAAGCTCCTGCTTTTCTGTGCCCGGAATGGCATGGGCTTTATCCCCCGTACGGCGGGAACATCCATCGCGGGGCAGGTCGTGGGATCAGGTTTGGTTGTCGATCTTGGCAGACATCTCACCCAGATCGTGGCGGTGGATGCCAGCCGGCAGAGGGTGCGCGTGCAGCCCGGCGTGGTGCGCAACGAACTGAACGCCCTCCTCCAGCCCTACGGCATTTTCTTCGGTCCGGAAACCTCAACGGCCAACCGCGCCATGATCGGCGGCATGGTGGGCAACAACTCGTGCGGGTCCAACTCCATCGTCTACGGGTCGACTCGCGATCATCTTGTTTCCGTGCGGGGATTTCTCAGCGATGGCTCGCCGGTGCGATTCGGTCCGCTGAGCGAGGGGGAGTTTCATGCCAAATGCGCGGGGCCGGAGAGTTCGCTGGAGGCGCGGATTTACCGGCATTGCCGCGACCTGCTTTCGCCGGCGGGAAATCGGGAGACGATTCGCAGGAACTTCCCAAAGGCCTCGATTCCCCGGCGCAACACCGGCTATGCGCTCGACCTGCTGATGGATGCGCGGGTGTTTGATCCGGCCAGCGAGAAGCCTTTCAACCTGTGCCAGCTACTGGCGGGATCGGAGGGAACGCTGTTTGTGGGCGTCGAGTTTGAGCTGGAGTGCAGTCCGCTGCCGCCGCCGCATAGCGCGCTGCTTTGCGCGCATTTCTCCAGCGTGGACGAGGCGTTGCGCGCCGTGACGCTGGCGCTCCCGCATCACCCGTATGCCATCGAGCTGATCGACCGGCACCTGCTGGAGGCGACGAAGCGCCACATCGAGCACGCGAAGAATCGTTTTTTCGTCGAGGGCGATCCCGGCGCGGTGCTCGCCATCGACATTCGTCACGATACGGAGGAAGCCACGGCGGTATCGCTCAGCGAATTGACTACCTCCCTGAAGCTTGCCGGGCTGGGTTATCATTATCCGGTGCTGCTGGGCGGCGACCAGGCGCGCGTGTGGGAGCTGCGCCGGGCCGGACAGGCGCTGATCAGCAACATCCCGGGCGATGCCAAGCCTCGTGAGGTCGTGGAGGACACCGCTGTCGATGTGCGGGATTTGCCGGCGTACATTGCCGAGTTTGATGCGATCATGCGGGAGAAATACCGCATCGCCTGCGTCTACTATGCCCATGCGGGAACCGGCGAGATTCATACCCGCCCGCTCTTTGACCTCAAGACGCCGGAGGGCCAGCGGATGTTCCGCAGCGTGGCGGAGGACATCGCCGCGCTGGTGAAAAAATATAATGGCTCGCTCAGCGGCGAGCATGGCGACGGGCGGCTGCGCGGGGAGTTCATCCCCTTCATGGTCGGCCCGGAATGCTACGAGTTCATGCGCCGGACCAAGGCGGTCTTTGATCCCCTCGGCATCCTGAATCCGGGCAAGATCATCGACACGCCGCCGATGGATGCCTCGCTGCGCCACTCGCCCGATCACCCCACGCCGGAATACGCAACGGTTTTTGACTTTTCCTCCGCGCCCGGCATCGTGCGGGCGGTCGAGCAATGCAATGGCTCCGGGGAATGCCGCAAGGGTCCGCTCGCGGGCGGTGCGATGTGCCCAAGCTACATGGCGACCCGATCGGAGAAGCACTCCACGCGCGGACGCGCCAATGTGCTGCGCGAGGCCCTGCTGCATCCCCGGGACGCGCTCAAGCCCTTCGACAATGAGGAAGTGCGCGAGGTAATGGAACTCTGCCTCTCCTGCAAGGCTTGCAAATCCGAGTGTCCCGCCAATGTCGACATGGCGAAGCTGAAGGCCGAGTTTCTCCAGCACTATCACGACGCCCACGGCGCACCGCTTCGCTCGCGGCTGGTGGCGGGGTTTGCGGCCATCAGTCGTATTGCCTCTTTCGCGCCGCAAGTTTGGAACGCCATTTTTGGCAATCCCGCCCTGCGCCGCACGGCCAATCGGCTCGCCGGATTCCACCCGGCGCGCAGCATTCCGCTATTGGAGAAAACCACCCTGTCGCGCTGGAATCGCCAGCGAGCCAAACAGCCAAAGAAAACCCGGCGGGTTTACTTTTTCTGCGACGAATTCACCGAATACAACGACGCATCCATCGGGCAGAAGGCTATCCGGCTTCTCGAAGCGCTGGGTTACGAGGTCGTGATCCCGGATCACCTGGAAAGCGGGCGCTCGCGGTTGTCGAAGGGCTTTCTGCGCGAGGCACGGGAGATCGCACGAGGCAACATCCGCCGCCTCGCCCCGCTGATCTCCGCAGAGACTCCGCTGGTTGGCATTGAACCCTCGGCGGTCCTGAGCTTTCGCGATGAATACATCGACCTTGTCGGCGACGAGGAGCGAGAGCAAACCAAGGCGCTGTCCAGGCACACGTATCTCATCGAGGAATTTCTCGTGCGTGAAGCTGATGCCGGGCGCATCGGGCCGGAGGCGTTTCGCGCGGAGAGACGCGAGATCCGCCTGCACGGTCACTGCTTTCAAAAGGCGCTTTCCTCGCTCGATCCGGTCGTGCGCGCCCTGGAATTGCCGCAGGGCTATGTGGTGAAGCTGATCCCATCCGGCTGCTGCGGCATGGCCGGAGCATTCGGCTACGAGGCCGAGCACTACGACATCTCGATGCAGATTGGGGAGATGGTGCTCTTTCCCGCCGTGCGGTCGTTGCCGCCGGAGATTCTCGTCGCCGCGCCCGGCACGTCGTGCCGTCATCAGATTCGCGACGGCACGGGACGCCGGGCCCTGCACCCCGTGGAGATTCTCTACGAGGCGCTTCGCTGAACCTCTGTTGCTATCGACCGGAAATAACGACCATCTCGTGACCCTCGAGCCAGTCGAGAGAGAACCTGACACGGCCATTTTCCTCGGTAAACGGGATTTCGCCCCCGTCGATGATCCGCTTCACGCTGGCAACCGGGCCGTCGACTTTGACATCGATCTCGAGATTGCGGGCAGCGGCGGCGTCTTCCACCATCTCCTGGGTGGCGGCGCGCTTCTGCGGGATGAAGCTCAGGAAATGCAGGATGGTTTCCTTCCCGCGTGTGCCGACAGTAACCTCCACGTAGCTCGGCCCTTTCACGCGCACGGCAGGAGCAGGAAATAACCTTTGCAGCGCCGCGGCGACGAGCTGGCGGCAGGGGAGATTGCCATGCAGCGAGTAGGCGCGGAAGACGGGCAGGGCGAAGAGCGCCTCATTGCCCCGCACCACCGCCGCAGCGTAGGGCGAGGTTTCCGGGACGTTCGGCGTTTGCGCGTGGGAGGAAAATTTCTCCCAACCGCGCTCGAAGTAGGGTTCGACGATACGAGCGAGCACGTCATCTCCCGCCTGCGGAACGAGGCGGTTCCCGCGTTCGTAAAAGACATGCACCGTGTCAGCGAGCGTACCGCGCTTGTCGGCATCGAAACGCAGGTAGACGGCGGAGAAAGGAGATTCCTCACCCGGCAGGCCGTCACGGATCACCTTGCCGCCCGACGCCATGTAGGCCGCGAGGCGTTGTTCGAGTTCAGGAGTCACGATCAGCGACTCCGGCACGATCACAACCGCGTAAGAGGACCAATCCGCATCGGGATCGATGAAGGCGAACTGGTAGCGAAGCTGGCTGAGCGCCTTGGTGATTCCGTCAAAACACTGGTTGCCGTTGCGCTCGGAAACAGGAGTGCTGAGCAGGATGGCGATTTCGCTGGTCGTCACGACATCGCGGCACCACGGCTCGCACTTTTCCACATGGCGGTAGACCTGGCCGATCACGTCGTAAACGCCGCGGTCGATGGAGCCCGAGGGATGAAGCTGATCGCCTACACTGCACCCGCCTCCGTGAGCGAGCGCCTGGGCGCAATCGTACAGGAGCGAGGCCGGAGTGCGCAGACCGCCGAAGTCGGCCCAGCTCTTGTGAAACCGCCCGGTCATTCCGATCATGGGCAGGCCGAGCGTCTTGGCATAGCGCACCCAGATGGGGAAATACGAGTATCCCCACTGGCCGCTCGGGAGCGCCTCGATCTCGATATGGCGGAGGAACTGTCTCTCCCTGCTCGCATTGGAAATCGGGCGGCTGTTGAACCAGATCGGCACGTCCTGCTGGTACTTCGCGGCCACCGCAGTCAGACGCTCCATGTAGCGCTGCGTCACGCGGTTGGCGTAGAGGGCGCGGTCGGCGGGACTGGCCGGATCGAGATTCTCACGCTGCATGCCGGCGATGGCCCATTTGGACACACTCACCTGATCCCAGCACATGTCGAAAAACAGCCCGTCGACCGGAGCGAATTTCTTCATCACCTCCTCGGTCTGCGCCTCGAGGTACTCCAGGTAAGGGCTCGACATGTCGAGAATCCGCCAGGTGAACGAGTCATTACCAAGAGGTTTCTGGCCGACGAAGCTGCCGTCGGGATTGACGGCGCGCCACTCCGGGTGGGTGTTGGCGGCGTATTCGTCGCACTGGACACTGAGGTAGATCGGACACTTGATGTTGCGGCTGTGCAGAGCCTCGATCTGCTTTTCCAGCAGCCCCTCCCCCATGCTCGGATGCCGGGCAGGGTGCTCCGTGTCGTAATAGAGATGCCCGTGGTGGCACTTGGCGAAAAGCGTCATGCTATCGACCCTCGCCTCCTCGATCACCCGGCCAAACTCCTCCGCGTCGAACGCCGAACCCACGGCGGGAATGAAGGGGCTGGTATGGAAATCGAGGTGAACCTGGCGCGCCCTCGAGGGGAAGGTCGAAAAACTCATGGAGCAAACGTAGCGCAAACGCCTGCGGGATTGGTATGGCTAAAGCTGGCAACGATATGTAAATTCGCGCCATGGACATCGGCTCACCGCTCTCAACGGAGGACGAGGCCTTTTTCCGTAACCTGACTCTCAAGGTCCTCTTAACCCGCAGAGCGCTCCTCGCGGACGACTGGAGCTTCGATCTCTGCTCCCCCTACTGGCGCCTCTATGTAAATAAAGAGCGTGGCGGATTCATTACCATGGGAGATGCCCGTATCCCGCTCCAGCCCGGGATGCTCTATCTCATCCCCGCATGGCTGCGCTTCTCGACGGGCGTGGCTTCGCCAGCAGTTCAAAATTACATCCATTTTGAATTTCAAAATTTTCCGTCAGGACTTCATCGGACTCACTTTTCCCGCATGCTGGCGCTGCCGTTGACCGGCGAACTCCGCCACATCTGCACTCGTTGGGAAAAGGCCCTGATGCATGAGAAGGCCCCGCCCTGGCTGGTCCTCGCTCATGCCCATGCCCTGGTTTACTCCTCCATGGCGCTGGCACTCGAAACCTCGCCGGAGGGCCGGAACTGTTTCGCCTGGGCGGCGGGGTCGGGACGGTTCAAGCCCGCGCTGGACTTCATCACCGATCATCTCGCCGAGCCGATCCGCAATAAAGAGCTGGCGCGCCTTTGCGGGATGAGCACGAGCCACTTCATCCGCACGTTTCGCGGAGCGCTGGGAATGACACCGACGCAATATGTGATGGATCGCCGCATTGCCTCATCCGCGGAGATGCTGACCTGCACGGAGCGAAGCATCGAGGATATCGCGGAGGCGCTGGGCTTCTCCGATCGCTTCCACTTCTCCAAGGCATTCGCGCAGCGGCTGAATGCCACGCCTGCGGCCTACCGACGCTCGCTACGGTCAGCGAGCGTCTTTGGCGCGACCTGACCTATCCCTGGCAGAGCAGCGAGAGGTGCTTGCGGAAGTGCCTCTCGAGCAGTTCCTCGTGCAGGGCGGCGTTTTTGGTCAGGCGGTCGAGGATGGCCTCTCGGAAGGTCTGCCCGTCCGGACGGCGGCCCACCGTGAGCACGGAGCCAAAGGTCACGTGCAGCAACTGCCGGCCGGGCCGCAGATCGAGATAAAGCTCCTCCCAGTCCTGCTGGGCGGAACCCTCCAGGGCCTGCACCTCGGCGTCGGTGGTCGAGATGTGATAGCTGGCGCGGTCGGTGGAGAACCGCGTGTGCGAATACGCCGCAATCTCGGAGAAAAGGACGGGATCAACCCGCAGCACGGCGCGCAGGGCCTCGAGGTAGCTCGTGCCGGCGGTCTTCACATGCAGCAGGTCGCCGCAGACACGGCCGATGATGGGATAGACGGTGAATTTATCCGACCCGCTGTGGATACTGATCTTATAGGGGCCGCACAGCTCGGCGATCTGGCGGTGCAGGACGAGCTGGCGCTCGAACTCGGCGAGGTCGCCCTTGTAGTCAATACCCTTCTCAAAATCGCCCACGAAACGGGGAGCAAGTCCGGTCACAACCACACCGCGACGCTTCAGCTCCAGACCGACGAAAAGATGCTCGTGCGGTGTGGTCGCAAAATCCGTCTCATCGACCGATATCTCGATATCGGCATCGGAGCGATGGGAGCGGATCTCCGCCGCCATGTTGGCGCTGTGCGCGATGGCGCGCCCGTATTTGACCGCCGTGCGGGTGAGCGTCTCGGGCGAGAAGGTCAGGGATTGCGAGCCGAATTCAAAAGTCTTCCCGAGGTAATCGGACGGGTGAAAGATGTCCTCGCGCTCGATCTGCGCGGCCAGCGGCTCCAACTGGCTCGCCGACATCGTATCGGCCCGATTGTTGACGTAGGAGGACGGGTCGATGGTGAAAAACGTGAACCCTGCGGCAGCGGTGACCTGCACGTCCTCGGGGGTCTTGAGGTGGTCGGCATCCGCACCCCATGCGCCATTGAACCCGGCGGCTTGCAGCGCCGTCTCGGCGGCGGTCATGACCTCGGTCGGAGTCCGCTGGGTGCGCGCCATTTCGCGGATCGATTGCTGGGCGAAAATCGGGGCGAAGTCATAGCCGAGGGCGGCGGCGAGATGGCCTGGTGTCGCCACGCCGAGGCGGTCGCCAAAACCAAAGGATTTCGTCAGGGAGAGCGGGGAGGCTTTTTGCATACGATGATGCAGGACTATTGAGCCGACCTGCCGACACGGGAAACAAATCGGGATAGCATTATGGTAGAGATGACTGATATTGCTATCGTCTACGTATCGTGACGATCAAAGCCATCTACCCCCCTCCGGCAGGCCGCCCCCGGTGGTCGAGTAAAGCCACCATCGACGCGGGGCTGGACTATCTTTCCTGGGGATGGCGGGAATACGGACGTCACCCGATCCCCCTCGCCCGGCATGATGGATGGACCTATCAGGTCGTCGTGGAGGGTACGGTCCACCTGAGATTGGAGCACGCAGAAGTACCGATCCAAGATGGCACGATGGTGCTGGTTTCTCCGGAGTGCGCCTATGGGTGGAGCGGGCAAGCGAGCAATCGCTGCAAGATCCTCAGTTGGATCTGGCGTGACGCACCAGTGATCCCCGGCTTGGGAAACAACGAACATGGCTGGCGCGCCATTTCACTCTCCCCGGCGGCTCTTCGCACCCTCGGCCAGTTGAACCGCGAGACACGATCGGAAGCGACCCTCGGCGGGGAGCTGGCAGCCCAGGCTCTGGGAACGATCCGCACTCGCATGGATATCCTGCTCGCCCGTGCTCCCTCGCTGGATGGAGAGGACTCCCGCTTCCAGCTCGCCTGGCGCTGGTTGGCGGATCACCCTGGCGAACTCCGTCCAGTGCGGGCGCTCTCCGATTACCTCCAGATTTCGCCCGCCTCACTGCAACGGTTGTTCGAGAAACGCAAGGGCATCTCTGTGCGGGAGGCTGCTCTCGCGATTCGAATGCAGGCCGCCCGGCAGGCGCTGCAAAATCCCATTCTTTCGGTCAAAGAAATCGCCCTGCAACTCGGCTATGCCCATGCCGGTGATTTTTCCCGGGCCTACAAAAGCTTCTGGGGGAAAGCTCCTTCCGCAGATCGAAAGACTGGTTAAGGCACAGCGTTGCCGCGTTCGGAAACAGACGTCCGATAAACTGATTCCAGCGTCGCCCCGTCCAGCAAACGTGCGGCATAATCCCGAATATCGACAAACAGCCAGCGAAAATGGCACGCACTCTCGTGAGGACAGGTCTCGACGCGACAATCCAGGCACGCACATGGAGCAGGCCCGTGAAGGCCGTCAAAATGTCGCACCACCTGGCCGACAGAGATTTCCGCCGCTGGCCGGGCGAGCCGATATCCGCCATGTTTGCCCGGAATGCTCTGCACGACACCCTGCTCCTTGAGCTCGCGCATGATCTGCTCGAGAAACTTGCGGGGAATCTTGCTCCTCTCGGCAATCTCGCGAGCCGAAACCGTCTTTTCCTCCGGCGGAGCCACCAGGGCAAAAAGCGCTCTCAGCGCATAGTCTGTTTTGTTGGTAATTCTCACAGGCGGGCTGGCAAATTTCTACTATGTCCGTGAAATTTCCGACGTCAACGCCTCCGCAGAAGATTTCTTAAGGCTCTCATATCCAACGGAGTAAGACATTAAACCCAGTTACGCTCTCAAAAAGCGCTATTTACTTTCAAATAACTACCAAGTAAGTCGCTATTAGTTATGAAAGCCCAAACTCATACCGCCAAAGGAACGTTCCCTCTCCAGGAACATCTCGTATCTCGCCGCTCGTATCGCTCCTTAATTGGGGCCTTGGCCGTCGCGACATCATTGATCGCAAGCCCCCATTTGCTGGCTGGGACCGCCATTGACACCTCCAAGGACGTCTCGAAGAACCCTCCGGTGACACCGGAAAAGGGTCCCCCGCTGCCGCTGCACGAAATCGAGGGCAATGGCGGCGTCCTCACCACGCTGTCGGCCTACATTGTGAATCCTCCGCGAAACGGAGAACCCGTGGGGCGCCCGGCCATCGGATCGGGATTTATCAGCTTGGGAAATGGCTGGGCGCTGGTTCCCGCCACGGTCACATGGAGTCCCTGGGAACGAATCGAACTCGGCTATGGCTTCAACTGGCTCTCGCTGGGAAACCTCCCGACGGACATCCGCAATGCTACCGGAATCAGCATTGGGAACACCTCAGTCGCGGTGCATAATTTCAATGCCCGGTTCCAGCTCCTTAAAGAAAATGAGTTCAACCAAAAGTGGCTTCCGGCGCTGACCTTCGGCGTTCATTACAAGTACAACGCGGGCATCAGCGAGATCAACGATGACCTCGGCGGCGCGCTCGATCAGGCCGGACTCTCCGGGAACAATGGCGTGGACTTCACCCTCTACGCCAGCAAGCTCATCACCTTCCTGCCGCGCCCGGTCCTGATCAATGTCGGCGGTCGCGCCACCCGGGCGCAGGAGCTTGGATTCCTCGGCTTTTCCAATGAGTACAGCTTCCTGTTCGAGGGAAATGTAGCCATTTTCCTGACGGACTGGCTCATCCTCGCCGGCGAATACCGGCAGCAGCCGAATTCCTACACGCCGATTCCGGGTCTGATCGGAAAATCCGGTGACTGGTGGACCGTCGACCTGGCCTGGGTGGTGAACAAACACTTTACCGTCGCCGGAGGATACGGCTACTTTGGGACCGTGGCCAACAACGTCGCCAATGGCGTGTGGGGCTTCACCCTCAAGTACGAATTCTAAGTCGGCAAACTCCCTTAATCAGAACCCGACCACTCCCATCGTTTACCTCTCATGAGTCTTAAAAATATCCACACCGTGGCGCTGCATGCCGGACAGCAGCCCGATCCCACCACGGGCGCCCGCGCAGTGCCCATTTACCAGACGAGCTCCTATGTCTTCAAAGACGCAGAGCATGCCGCAAATCTCTTTGCCCTCAAGGAGTTTGGAAACATCTACACCCGCATCAACAATCCGACGACGGATGTCTTCGAGCAGCGGATCGCGGCGATCGAGGGTGGCACGGGGGCACTGGCTGTCGCCTCGGGCCAGGCCGCGCAGACTCTGGCCCTGCTCGCCATCACGGAAGTTGGCGACGAGATCGTCTCCGCCAACAACCTGTACGGCGGCACCTACCAGCTCTTTCACTACACGCTGCCGAAACTCGGCCGCACGGTGAAGTTCGTGGATTCCGGCAATCCGGAGGCAATCCGGCAGGCCATCACGCCGAAAACCCGCGCGCTCTACGCAGAGACGATCGGTAATCCGAAGCTCGACGTGCCGGATTTTGAAGCTCTCGCCGCCATTGCCAGGGAGGCGGGAATTCCCTTCGTCGTCGACAATACGGTGGGCGTCGGCCTCGTGCGTCCGATCGACCATGGAGCGAATGTCGTGGTGGCTTCCGCAACAAAATACATCGGCGGTCACGGCACCACCATCGGCGGAGTGATCGTCGACGGCGGCAACTTTAACTGGGGCAACGGCAAGTTCGCAGAATTCACGGAACCCGATCCGAGCTATCATGGCCTGAAGTTCTGGGAAGTCTTTGGCAACCTGCCGGGCATGGGCAATGTGGCCTTCATCATCAAGGTGCGCGTGCAGTTGCTGCGCGACATTGGCCCGGCGCTGAGTCCGCTGAGTTCCTTCCTGCTGCTGCAAGGTCTCGAGACCCTGCCCCTGCGCCAGGAAAGGCATTCGCAGAACGCGCTGGCGGTGGCCAACCACCTTGCGGAACATCCGCTCGTCTCCTGGGTCAATTACCCCGGCCGACCGGAGCACCCGAGCCACGCAGTCGCCTCAAAGTACCTGACCAAGGGCTATGGCGGCATCGTCGGCTTCGGCATCAAGGGCGGGCTTGAGGCAGGCAAGAAGTTCATCAACGCGGTGAAGCTCTTCTCGCACCTCGCCAATATCGGCGACGCCAAGAGTCTCGTGATTCATCCGGCCTCAACCACGCACTCCCAGCTCACCGTCGATGAGCAGACCGAGACAGGTGTTTCGCCGGATTACATCCGCCTCTCCGTCGGCATCGAGGATATCGAGGACATCCTTGCCGATATTGATCAGGCGCTGACGGCTTCCCAAGCCTAACGACGCATCCTGTCCAGCCTTGCGCGGCGCTTCCCGGTTCACGGGGAGCGCCGTTTGCTTTTCCCTCAATCCTTGCCCGCGAGGATGTGCGAGAGGTGCGGGGTGAAGAGAGCGGGTTCCAGCAGGAAGGCGTCGTGCCCTTTGCTGGAATGCACGCTGATCCAGGTCACGGGAACCTCCGCCGCCTCGAGGTGGTGGACGAGACGGCCTTGCTCGGCGGGTTCAAAGGAACCGTCGGAGTCGATGCTGAAAACGAGGTAACGCTGGGCGCGGCAGCGGGAGAACAGCTCCTTGTAGGAACTCGCATGGCCCTCGGCCACGAGGTCGAACCACTGCCAGGCATCGAGGATGCGCAGATAAGAGTTCGCATCGAAGCGGGCGGCAAATTTCTCCCCCTGGTGAAACATGTACGACTCCACCGGATGATTGATCTGGTACCAGCCGAAAGGCAGCGCATTCACCACGACCTCGCCCCGTGCACGCTCACGGAGGTGCTGAAGGGAGACGAAGGTCTTGTGCGCCGTGCGCCGGGCCGAGGCCAGGCCGCGCACAGGCTGGGTGGTGTAGTGGCCACCAGCAAAGTCCGGGTCCTGCTCGATGGCGGCGATCTGCTCGAAATTCATCAGCCGCTGGAGCATCGTCGTGCCCGGTCCCGTGGCGATGGGAACTACAGTCCGCACGCGCTCGGGATACCGCGTGGCGAGGCTCAGGGTGAGGAATCCCCCGATGGACGCGCCGACGGCGGCATGCAGGGTCTGGATGCCGAGATGATCCAGGAGCCGCATCTGGGAATCCACGATATCGGAAATGCGGATCGGCGGGAAATCCGCCCCCCAGCGTTCGCCGCCCGGTTGGCGAGGCGAGGCCGGGCCGGTCGATCCGTAGCAGCCCCCGAGGTAGTTCGCGCAAACGACGAAATACTTGTCCGTATCAATGGCCAGGCCGGGACCGATGAAGTTATCCCACCAGCCACCAAACATCTCCTCGGTCCAGCGTCCATCTAGGCCCGGCACGGAGGGATTGAATCCCGCGGCATGCTGGCTGCCGGTCATGGCATGGAAGATGAGGACGGCATTGGACCGGTCGGCGTTCAGGGTGCCGTAGGTTTCGTAAGCGAGGGTGAACTCCTCGAGGCGATCTCCACAGCGAAGGTCAAATGGCTCTGTCGATTGAAAGAAGAAGGTCGAGACGCGCCCGGGCAGGTGTTCTCCAGCAGGAGCTGCTGAAGATTCTGCGCCATGGGTACCGTGGTCGGCGCGATTGCGGGTGGTGGCGGGTTTCGAGGACAAAACGTACTAAAATGGCAGAAATAAAGTATTCCGATCCCGGTCGCGGTCAGTGCATCCCGCGAGAAAGCGGAGAGGAAAGCATAGACCGCTCAGGGCAGCGGGTAAAGGTTCGCTTGCCGCCGAAGTCCGGCGGTCGAGAGCCAGATCAACATCGACGGCGTCGCGATCCGGCGACTGCGTCTGGCTTTCGGATCTTCTTCATACCGGATGGGCATGAATTCATAAGACGATTAATATAGTCGTAGATTTTCGCCCCGTCAATTTCTCCCTGACTGAGAGACGAAAGCCTCCCTCTGCCGAGTCATCCCGCTTTACCTGAACCATCGACTGGTGTGAAAAGAATGTCCGCGCAGACAGTCATCCGAATGCGCGCATCGAACTCATGAAGAGCCTCTCCCTATTTTTCTCACTCCTCCTCGCCATGACCTCATATGCCACCGCCGCGCCTTCGCCTGAATTTGCCACTTTTGACCAGAAGGCCAAGGCGGGCGACACCCTGCGCGTCGTCTTCCTGGGAGGCAGCCTGACATGGGGCGCACAGTCGACGAATCCGCAACAAACGTCCTATCGCGCCATCGTTCAGCGCAGGCTGGAGGAAGCCTACCCGAAAGCGCATTTCCAGTTTCACGATGCAGCAATCGGCGGCACCGGATCGCAGCTCGCCTCCTTTCGCCTGGAGCGCGACGTCCTCGCGTACAAGCCCGACCTTGTCTTTCTCGACTACACCATCAACGACAACCCCTATGTCGAGCCGAGCCCTCATCGCCTGGCCTCGTATGAGGGACTGGTCCGCCGTATTGTTAAATCGGGGGCAGCCATGGTGGCGGTCATCCTGCCCGCCAAAAAGGATGTGGAAGCCAACCCGCCATCCCGTCCCCTCGATGCCCGGCACAAGGAAATCGCCGCCGCCTATGGATTGCCCATCGCAGATGCGGTAGCACTCGCTCAGTCGTGCGTGGCCGCTAGAAAGACGACGCCGGATTTGCTCTGGGATCTGCCGGAGGACCAGACGCATCCCGGTGATGCCGGATATGCCCTTTACGCGGATGCCGCCTGGGCCGCCTACCAGGAGGGCGTCGCCAGATCCGCCAAGTGCGCGGTGCCGGAAAAGATGATCCATGCCGACACGTATATGACAGTGACGCGTTTCGTGCTGGCCGCCCAGCCCTCGCTGCCCGAGGGATGGGCCAAGGGCAAGCCTCATCGCAATGCCGTCGCCCATGACTTTGTGTGTTCCCGCTGGATGGACTCGCTCGCCATCGCTGCTCCGGGAGCCAGGCCGCTGCGCTTCCGCGTACAGGGCAGCGACCTGATGCTTTTCGGCGAACAGACGAAGATATCCGGCAGCTATGTGGTCAAGATCGACGACCGCGAACCAAAGAAATACTCCGCAGTGTGTGCCGATGGCAACATGCGCCTCGTGCAGATCATCGCCGAGGGACTCGACCCCGCCATCGAGCATATGGTCGAGATTTCACCGGATCTTGCCAAAGGCCAGGAACTGCGGCTGGAAAGCCTCTGCGTGGCCGGAGGGAAAGCCTCGGTGCAGTTGCTCGATTAGGGCCGATCAATCTGCAGCCACCACTCGGCGGCGGCGAGTACCGTTCCGTCGTGGCGGTCACTCGGGCAGCATGTCTCCAGACAGCCTGCTCGCAACCACCGCGCCATGCCGTGCCGAGGCGCTCACCGAGCAGGAGCTGCATCTGCTCAAAAGTCAGGAAAAAGCACTCCTTTCGTCGGGAGGGGAACTTACGCCGCATGGCGGGATTGGAGTATTCTTCCCGGGCTTGAATACGTCATCCTCTCTTCAATTTCCGGCAGGTTTCACCTGGGGCGCGGCGACCGCCTCCTATCAGATCGAAGGCGGGTGGAACGCCGACGGCAAAGGTCCATCGATCTGGGATATGTTCTCCCACGACGGCAAAGTCTGGGAGGGACATACCGGCGATGTCGCCTGCGATCACTATCACCGCTATCCCGAGGATGTCGCGCTCATGCGGCAGATCGGTCTGCAAGCGTACCGCTTCAGCTTCGCGTGGCCGCGCATCATTCCCGATGGCGCGGGAGCCATCAATGCGAAGGGGCTCGATTTTTACGATCGCCTGGTGGATGCCCTGCTGGAGGCTGGCATCACGCCCTGGGCGACGCTTTACCATTGGGATCTCCCGTATCAGCTCTTCCTCCGCGGAGGATGGCTGAACCCGGACGCTCCGAAGTGGTTTGCCGACTATGCCGCGGTCGTGGCGGGCCGATTCTCCGACCGCATCCGCCACTGGATCACCTTGAACGAGCCGCAGTGCTTCATCGGACTCGGGTATTTCACAGGCGCACAACATGCGCCAGGCCTGAAGGTCGGGCTCCGCGAAACGTTGCTGGCCGCCCATCACTGCCTGATCGCCCATGGACTCGCGACTCAGGCGATCCGAGCCGAGACAAAAGCCCCCGCAAAAATCGGCTGGGCTCCCGTGGGAGCGGGATATTCTCCCGCCACGGATTCCCTGGCAGACCAGGCCGCAGCCATGGCTGCCATGGCCGAGGTGCATACGGACAGCGTCTGGAACTCCACCTGGTGGGCCGACCCTGTCGTGCTCGGCCACTATCCGGAGGCAGGGCTGAAGGCATACGGACAGGCCGTACCGAAATTCACCGAAGAGGAGATGCAGACCATCTGCCAGCCGCTGGATTTCTATGGCTGCAATGTCTACAGCAATGGCCTCGTAAAAGCCGGGCCGGACGGACAGCCCGTCGCAGCAAAGCTCCCGGCCGGATATCCGCACACGCACTTCATGTGGGCCGTCACCCCGGACGCGCTGTACTGGACGCCAAAGTTTCTCCACGAGCGTTACAAGCTCCCGATCATCATCACCGAAAACGGCCTGTCCCATGCCGACTGGGTGGCCGGCGACGGGAGGGTGCACGACGCAGGTCGTATTGACTTTCTCGCCAGGTATCTGCGCCAGCTCCGCCGGGCCATAGCCGATGGCGTTCGGGTGGAGGGGTATTTTCACTGGTCGCTCATGGATAACTTTGAATGGGGCGAGGGGTACAAGCACCGGTTTGGACTGATCCACATCGACTATCAAACCCTCCAGCGCACGCTGAAGGATTCCGGATCGTGGTATGCGGAAGTGATTCGCAGCAACGGTGCAGCGGTCGGTTGAGACCGGCGCCCAAGCTGCCGCCTGAAGCAAGCACCCCTCCCATCATGAACAAACGCCGCCCCATCGTCATCCTCATCATGGCCGTACTTTCTCTGTCCTGCCTGTCCGCAGAGCAGATCAGCAATGACTGGCTGGAGGAAGGAGAGGCTGCATGGAGGACAAAACATGCCCCCGGCTTGGGTGTATCGGCATCCGTGATCACCGAAGAGGGTAAAACCGTCTTGCAGGTGGCCGTGGCCGGCGTGGCGGCTGAATCAGGTTCGCCAGGGGATGCCCGTGCGTACCGCACGTTTGGCGGTTTGGAAGCCGGGCAGGATTACACCATCCGTTTCCAGGCCAGGGCGGAGGAGCCGGGCAAAGTGATCGTCTTCATTCATCCGCAGGATGCCCCGCAGCAGGTCTTGCTGCGCAAGGATATCCTGGTGAACCAGGACTGGGGCGACTTCGCGATCAAGTTTGCCGTCAAGCAGACCGCCAGCCATTGCGTGCTGGGCTTCGCCGGACTCGGGCAAAGCAACAACACCTTCACCTTCCGGGATATCTTGATGGAGCGCTAAGCCGCGCCGAAAGCCCGCTATATATTGACTAGCACCCCGGCGGCTGCCTCCGGGAGGTACGCTCCCATCTCCCGGAGACGCGAACGCAGCCGCTCCGTATCGACGGCATGCACATCCACCTGCGGCAGGCGGCTGGCATGCACGGCGGCCATGCCCGCAGCTTCGCCGGTGGCCAGGCAGACGGGCATGATGCGCACGCTGCCCTGCACGGCGCGGTCACAGGAGATCGAGCGCCCGGCTACCAGGACATTTTTGAGTCCGAGCGGAGTGAGACACCGATAGGGTATGCCGTGGGACTCGCCCTTCATGTACCGATCAAAGCGCAGGGCGGCCTCCAGCTCTCCTTTGCTCCTGGCCTCCTCCTTGGTGAGATGCATGTCGATGAAGTAGCAGTTGCGGCAGATTTCATCCTCAAAGCCGCGGCGCTCCAGATAGTCCTCCGCCCGCAAAACGTAGTCTCCGACGATGCGGCGCGTCTCGCGAATGCCCAGCACGGAGCCGGTGGCCACGAGGAAGGCATTGCCGAAGGCGGAGGCATGGAACTCGGCCAGGGCGTTGCGATAGGCGAGCGCGAGTCTGCGCCCCTTGATAATACCGCGGGAAATGGTCCAGGGATCGGTATTGTCGACATCCCACACGTGACCGGCATTGAACCCAACGGTGCCGGGTCCGACAAGATTGTGGCACATATGCTTGTCGGGGATCTCCGGGTAGCGGCCTGAGGCGATGATGGCGTGGATGGGGCTTTCGGGATTCCACCATCCCAGATCGGGTCCGCTCAAGTAGGCGTTTTCGTCGACGTTCGAAAGAGTGAAGCAAAGCGTGCCGGGCTGCATCTGGCCAAGGCTGTCGCCCTTTTGGAAGTCCGCACCCGCCCACGCGCAAAGATCCGCGTCGCCGCTGCAGTCCACATAGACAGCCGCCTGGAAAGCGGTCAGCCCCTTCTTGTTTGCCGCCAGGATGGAGGTGACGCGGCCATCGTCATCTGTCTCCACTCCGGCCAGGACAGTCTGGAAGAGAATCTGCGCACCGGACTCCGTCACGATCTGATCGTACACGCGCTTCAGCCGCTCGGCGTCGATCGGGACCCAATCGAGATCCTCATCTTTCACATGCGCCATGCCTTCCTTGGCCGTGGCAAAGACTTTCTCCGCGATGCCGCAGTAGATGATCCGTTCCTGGTCCGAGAACGGCGTCCACGCAGGCACCAGCGCACTCGTGCCCGACCCTCCGAGGCAGGCGGTGGATTCTATCAGGAGCGTCCGCGCGCCCTCGCGGGCGGCTGCGGTTGCAGCAGCCGAGCCCGAGGGTCCGCCGCCGACGACGATGACATCCCAGGAATCATCGAGCGGCACGTCGCGGTCCGCCAATCGCCGGACCGGCGATGCTCCCTGAGATGAAGTAATGGAGGGCAGATCATCTGCCAGATGAGAGAAAGTCTCGGAATAGTTAGGCATGGCTCTGAGCAAAGATCCGGCTTTGCCGGTTGATAAAAGGGATATTGTATGCTTTGATCTTAAGTCGTTAGTCTCATGCCGATTCGTCTTGTGTCGTCTTCCGATGACTGCCTCCACCTCCCTCCCTCCAGCATCGCCAGAGCCGCTTCTTGAGAAGGTTCCGTTGATCCAGGCCGTCATGGCCGCCTTCGAGCAGGAGACCGGACTGCATATGAGTTTCGATGACTTCACCGGCTGGAGTACGGGCTGGCACGAGGACGTCCCGCAGATGAAGCTCGACTGGCTGCATCTCACGCACTCATGCGATTTTTGTGAGTTTATCAAATCCGAAGCCCATGGCCGAAAGCACTGCATCCGCAACAAGGCCGCAGTAAACCGTCTCGTGCATCAGCGACGCGAAGGCATCTCCGGATACTGTCATCTCGGTCTGTTTGACATGGCCGAACCGCTGATCTTCCGGGGCTGGATGCTTGGCGTTTTCTACTACGGCTCCGTGCTGGTGAAGGGCAAGGAAGGCGCATCCCGCCGCCGCATTCGCCGTCATTGCACACGCTTTGGCATCGACCCCGACACCTACCTGAAGGAACTGGGCGGGATCGCGGTGATCGAGCCATCTTCCATCCCCCGGCACCGGGAAACCCTGAAGACGGTGGTCCGTCTTGCCGAGTATTTTTGCGAGGCTGCGGGTGTGCGCCCTGATCTTTATCGCCGCCGATCTCAGAGATTCCCCTATGACGATCCGGAGTCCTCTCCCTACGTGGTGAAGGAAGCGATGCATTTCATCACCTCGCACATCGACGAGCCGCTGATCGTGAAAGACCTGGCCGCTCACCTGCGCTGCCATCCGGATTTTCTCAGCCGGAAATTCAAACAGCATACCGGCACTGATCTCAGCGTCTACATCCAGCACACCCGCATCGAGCGCGCCAAGCTGCTGCTGGAGAACCCCAAGATCGACATCGGCATGGCCGCAGACCAGGCAGGGTTCTCCGATCGCGTTCATTTCAGCAAGGTTTTCCGGCGCGTCACGGGAAAGACACCCGGGCAGTATCAAAAGGAAGCCCTGGGCAAAGTCCCGACGCGACAAACGCAAGAACCCTGATGAACCCGCAAGCGGAATTCATCAGGGGCTTATCCCTCCCTCTTCGGTCAGGCTAGCGGGAGATCAAACCCTTCCGACGACGGACATAGACCGTCATGGCACCCAGTCCCAGCCCGAGCAGGACACAGGTGCCAGGCTCCGGAACCGTCGTCGTGTAATTCAACACCGAGACACTTGAGAGTCCGGAGGTCGACATGGTGCCGCCAAGCAACATTCCACCGTACAATGCGGTGGAAAGATCACCCGCCGAAATGTCGTTTTTCGAATAGGTGACGATCTGCGCGCCGGTCGTCACGTTGTACAACGTCGCGGTGCCGCTCCAGGTGGTTGAGTTCACCGCATTGAGAGTGATGGTCATCCGGATCACATCCGAGAGGGTATCGGATGAAGCCGAGTCGAGACCTAGCTGCGCGCCGGTAACGGTCAGAGAGCCGGCGCTGAACGCCGCCAGGCGGTAGCTGTCGGTACCGGCTGAACGCCCCAGATAGACCGCCGACGTGCCTCGTAATGCCGAGGACTGGCCTGCGGAAAACCCGAGTCCAAAGGCGCTGGTGGCACCGGCAGCAGTGGACGAAGATTGATTAAATTGAAACTCCATCGACATCGTCACGGGTCCGCTCGAAAGGAAAGAAACCTGCGACGAATAGCCCGCGATCTTTGAATTTGCAGTGGTACTCAGCGCGACGGACCCCCCATCGGAGGTGTTCACTTGAAACTCGGCATATGAAGCGCCTGTCGTCGTCTTCCATGTTCCCGAGGTGCCGGGCTGGTTATTAAGGACGCCATTTGCATAGCCCTCCGTCGTGGTAAAATCGACGATGGCGGCAGCCTGAGCGTAGCCAGCAGCAAGGTAAATACCGAGGAGGGATGCGGCGAGGGATTTGAGACTTCGGTTCATGGTGAGGTGGGTGGACTCGACGCATCCTGCCCCCAAAGCGTCTCAAAGCGTGAGTCTCATCCCGACGCCAGATGTGTCATTTCATGTCGCTCTCCAGCCGAAACCGGGCCTTTCCTGGAAAACGGTCCGGCTCTGTTCGGCAAGCCCGCAACCGGAGAAAAATGAGAGCAGGTTGCACACGGCTCGCGGAAACGGTATATTTGATGATCCCCCTTTTTTTGCCACGGGTTGGCACCCATCTGCCCGGGAAGCGCCTGTTTCCTGAATACCTCAGCCTTTATCCGCTCATGCCCAATCGGAAAACGACATAATGGGAATCGGCATCCGACTACCGTCCGTCCAGGCCGCAGATTACAGTGGATTCGCAGTTTCCTAGCATTAGGCAATCCCCCGGCCAACCCGAATCTCCGAGCCCAAGCACTCGAAAAATCCGGACCGGAAGGGGCAGATGGCGCCTCGTGCAGAGTAAAAACAAAAAGCCCCTCATGAAAACCACCGCTCGCAAACAAGGCCGCGGCTTCACCCTGGTGGAGCTCCTGACGGTGATCGCCGTGATGAGCGTCCTCGTCTCCCTCGCCGCACCCGCCCTGAGCTCCATGGCCAAAGGCAGCCAGATGACTCAATCGCTCATCGAACTCTCCGGCACCCTGGACCAGGCGCGCCAGCATGCCATTTCCCGCAACACCTACGTCTGGGTGGCCCTGCGCCCCAATCCCGACGGCCCCAACGGAGACGAACTCAGCATGGTGGTTCTCGCCTCAAAGTCCGGCACCGATCCCCTGCCGTGGTCAAACTACGGCACCGTGCCCAACGACGAGATCGACCTGATCACGCGCCCCCGCACCTTTGACCAAATGCGCTTTGAGGAGGCCGGAAAATACACCAAGAGCGATATCCCGAGACTGGACGGCAAGAGCACGACCTCGATCGCCAATACGCCATCGGATAATACAGCCGTCTTCCGGATCAAGCTCCCCGGCGCCGCCTCCCTGGTCGATTTCGACCGCGTCATCCAATTCACCCCCACCGGCGAGGCCCGAGTCTCCTCGAGCGTCATCGACGTCATCGAGTTTGGCCTGCATCCGACCCGGGGCAAGACCGGGGATGCCAGCAATGTCGCCGTGCTGCGCGTCAACGGACTCACGGGCCAGACTGCGGTATACCGCCCCTGAAAATGAAAAAGCACCTGATGCGGGGTTTTTCATTGGTCGAGGTGGTGTTGGCTCTCGGCATCTGCGCCTTTGTCCTGGTCGCCCTGCTCGGTTTGTTCAGCACCGGGCTGCGGGCCGGGAGGGAGTCTGAGGAACAGGTGCAGGCCGCCAATCTCGCATCGCAGATCCTCGCCACCCGCATCGCCGCGCCCAGCGACACCAACCTCACCAGCTTTGCCATCCCGGCCGCAGCCCTGACCAATGCCTTTGCCGACATCTCTCCCTCCGGCGGCGGGTTGGTCGGGTTGGACGGGCGAACCAACAGCACCCCTGCGTATCGCATCGTCTGCCGGGCGGGAACCGACTCTGAGACGGGACCCCGGCTCGCCCGGGTGTATCTCATGCTAAGCTGGCCATACCAGGCCGCTCTGTCCAATGCCGCCGGACGATACGAGATCTCCTCCTATGTCACATTGTATTGACACACCCCTCCATCGCAAGCCGGACCGCGGAGGCTTCACGCTCATCGAGCTCCTGGTGGCCACCGCGGTGCTGGCGCTGATCTCCGTGGTCCTCGCGCAGATGCTCTCGGCGACCAGCCAGACCTGGATCACCGGGCAGGCCAAGGTGAACAATTTCACGAAAGGCCGTGCAATGATGGATCTGCTGACCCGCGACCTGCAGGGCGGCGTATACCGCAGGGATCTGCCGGCCTTTCCCAACCAAACGGTCGCATTCTTCACCGAGCGGCCGGGATTCGGGGGCAATGCCTCGCTCACGCGCAACCTGTCCTGGGTGCAGTATGATCTCGGCCCCTCGACCAACACAGTCCTCCAGCGTGCGGACCTGGCACAGGCATGGAACGCGACTGGGACACCCGCCTTCGGCGAGAGCAATGCCCCGACGGGCGCGGTAGCCCGCGATACCGCACCGGGGATCGTCGGATTCCAGATCCAGTTCGTCTACGCAGACGGTTCGATGTCGACAACCTACGTCGCGACCAACCGGCCCAAGGCTGTCTCCGTGGGGATCGCCGTGGTTGACGACAAGACGCTGGAACTCCTCGCTCTCAACTCCGAGGATATCGCTGCGCTGCGCAAAGGCTTCTCCTCCCATGCCTCCGGCACCAACAGCGTGAAATCCGACTGGGAGAAGTACCTGCGAAGCGATCTCGACTGGAGCGCATACCCAAAGAGCCTGGCGAGCGGACTCAAGATTTTTGAACGTTATGTCTCGCTCCCCTGACCGGTTCCCGCGCAGCACTCCGGACCTCCGCACCCGGGGCGTAGCGCTCATCACCGTGCTGTCCCTGGTGGTGATCGTGTGTCTCATCCTGGTCGCCTTTGTGGCGGCGATGCGCATCGAGCGCACGGCATCGTACAGCTACGGCCAGTCCATCTCGGCCGAGCAGATCGGCCAGGGCGGCCTGCGCCGGATCATAGCAGAGCTCCAGTACGAAATGGGCAAGGACGCCGCACCGCTCCTCGACTATCCACGGAAGCCGGTCTACACGAACGTCACCGCCACCAACATCATGCCTCAGTACGTGGGGACGAATGCGGACATGCCCAATCTGATCAAGATCAGCACCACGACTCCTCCCTACACCGGCGCGCTATCCTCCGGCCAGCTCATCGCTACTAAAGTCAATACATCCATCACCGCACAGAACGGGCGGTTCGTCGGCACCAACCGCTGGAACCTGCCTGAGCTGGGCAGATTTCCCGGTACCAACAGCACGCCAAACTGGATCCTTATGACCCGCTCGGGCGTCACGGATGGCAGCAGCGGCGGCTTCGGAACGACCGGCAACACCCTGAACAACGCATCTCCGGGCAACACGAATTTCGTCATCGGACGCTTTGCCTATGCCATCTATGACACCGGGGGCCTGCTCGATATCACCCAGGCCGGATATCCCTCCTCCCTGCCCCCCTCAGATATCCAGCAGATCAAGGGCTTACTCCCCGGCACATCGCTGAGCGACACCAACCTCGCCATCGACGTGCAAAAGCTGACTGCCTGGCGCAACGCCGCGAGCCGGTCGGGCTATGTCCAGTATGTCACAAACTTCCTTGCCACCAACTCGGGACAGACGGTCTATCCGGGGGACAATACCTTTCTCAGCCGCCAGGACCTGATCAAGGCGGCAAAGGACGCGGTCGCCGGACTGACGACCAACGCCCTGCCCAACCTCACCACCTTTTCGCGCGACCGCAACGCGCCCAGTTGGGGTCCGATGTTCAATGCCACTGATCTCGGCGGCACCAACTCAGCGTCATACGCCTATCGAAACAATGCCGGTATTTCCACCTCCTCGCCTTTCACCGCTGTGAATCGCAATCCGAACCGCCTCCTGCCGGGAGTGCGCTATGGATCTGCCTATACCATTACCGACTACAATAGCACAGGAGCAGCTTATACATACCAGGTGCAACCTGGAGACGCCGTCGTGCAGCGCCGTTTTCCGCTGGCCCGCCTCGCCTGGGTGGGGCCCAATGGTCCCACCGGGGCGTCTGTGACCGCCATCCGGGCCTGCTTCGGCCTCTCCTGGGGACCGTCGGCAGACCCGAACCTTCCCGGGGTCAACGTCTGGAAATACGAGGAGCTGACGGCCAAATCGACGATCAAGACTCTCGACCAGGTGGCGAGCGAGGGGCGCGCACCCAATTTCTTCGAGCTGCTCCAGGCCGCCATCCTCCGCGGATCGCTCGGGGTGAATGGCAACGCCGGCGTCACGAGCGGCACTACCTACAACATGAGCATTCATCAGAGCTTCCCGGCCTTTCAGATCCTGCGGATGGGAGCTGCCGCCATCGACCAGGCGGATGCGGATTCCTTTCCCACTGTGATCGAGTACCAGCAAAGCGGCAGCCCATGGCAGGCCTGCGGCGTGGAGAGCCTCCCCGGGATCATCTCCGTCACCCCGGTCCTCGGCGTACCCAACTCGTCGCCGCAAACCGAGGGGGAAACCAGCGCCACAGCCGCAGTCTATCTTTCCTTCAACCTCTGGAACCCGCACCGCACGACGCCAGCCAGCATACCCGAACTCCGCATCCGCGTGCGGGGCTCGGTGGGGGTCTATAACATGCACGGCGATCCTGCCATCCTAACCTCCACGCTCGGCTCCAAGTCAGAACCTGGATTCTCTGCCGACCTCGATGAAGCCATCGAACTCAGCGTGGCGGCACGGACCGGATTCACCACGCCATCCACCCTCATGGTTTCGGATCTCCAGGGAACCAAGCCGATCTCTACCACACCTTCGGATTTTGACAAGGGCGAGTGGGTGGAGGCTCTGCCCCTCGGGGCCAGCCTGACGACAAATATCGCCACTCTCCGACTGCATGATTTTCCGTACAAACTTGGCCTCAACAGCGCCATCACCACCGACCGCTATCAAAGTACAAAGGTGGCGCTGGGATACGATAGCGTTAGCCCGTTCAACGCCGTCATGGAGTTCAGGGCACCCTCCGGATCATGGATTCCCTATCAATTTGCCACCGGTATGAACAACAACCTCACGTGGTTCAACTCTCTCGGCGGCAACTTCTACATCGTCTCAGCAAACGCCCGCACCGATGGAAAATATTACGCAAACTTTATTGCCTATCTGGGCGGTGCATATCCGGCTGGATGGACGACAAATGCATCCTCCGGCGCCGTGTATCATTCGGTCGCCAATGACCCTTGGGGCACCCCCGCTGGGACGGGAATCGTCTATTTGACTTATAACAACACATGGGACCGGTCGTTGATGTATGCCTCCAATGATCCCCGCTCTACGCGACTTAACACCTGGATGTTTACGCGCTCGGGACCGCTCTCGATCTCCGCGACGCAAAAAATGATCCTGTGGTCTTCAACCAACATTGCAACGCTGTTTGAGAAAGGCTTCGGCGGCGACAGTAACTACGTCCAACTGAAACCGACTGTCTTTGGAACCTCGTATTTCCCCGCCCAGCTCGCCCGGAACAACTACGGCAGCGACACAGCGATCTCCTCCACCAGCAACACCGTCACGCGCACGGGCAGCGGGTCGGACACCAGCTACACCGACAACGATGGTCTGCGGCGGACTGCGGACTCAGGACTCTTCGGCGATGCCAACGCTACGACCGGAAATCCCTTCGAGCGAACCCTCGACAAACCCGTCATCCTGAACCGCCCCTTCCGCTCGGTCGGTGAAATAGGCTATGTCTTCCGGGACAATCCCTGGCGCACCGCAGACTTTTTCTCCTCGAAGAGCGCCGACTCCGCCCTCCTCGATATATTTACCGTGCAGGACTCCACCGAGCGTGTCGTCTCCGGTCGCGTCAACCTGAACACCCGCAATGCCAATGTCCTGAAGGCGCTGTTCACGGAAACCATGATCGATCCTGTGACCAATACCACGCTCTCCGCGACGGAGGCCGCCACGCTGGCCGCAACTATCACGCAATTCACCTCGACAAACAGGATCGTCAACAAGAGCGACCTCGCCAACGTGGTCAGCCCGTTCCTGAGCCCCACAACAGGCTCCACGCTGAGTACAAACTTCACATCACTCGATAATCAGAACCTCAAGCTGAGACGCGAGGCCTTTGTGCGCGCATTGACTGATACGACGCAGACACGCACCTGGAACCTCATGATCGATATCATCGCCCAAGCCGGACGCTATGGCCCCGCCGCGAATACGCTCGATAAATTCATCGTCGAAAGCGAGCGACGGTACTGGCTCCATGTCGCCATCGACCGCTTCACCGGCGAGGTGCTGGATCAAAAACTGGAGGCAGTGACAGAATGAAAATCTTGATTGGTCTTGTCGGCATGTTCCTGGGTGCGACGATCGCGGGTGCCGCCCCTCCCGGCCCGAATCTGGCGAGTTTCCCGCCGCCGCATGCGCCATTCGTCAAGCCGGTGGCCGAAAAGGCGAGCTGGACGATCACGACGCAGGAGATCCCTTCGACCGAGAAAAAGGAATCCGCGCCGCCTCAGCCAAAATCCCTCGTGACCAGCATCGATTCGTTTCGCAATGGAGAGTTCAAGCGCGACCTCATCACCTATGCCAGCGGGCAGAGGGAGGAGGTGTGGTATTTCCAGGGGCAGGTGCTGTCCGCCGCCTCATCGCGCCCGGAAAAGGTCGTCATCCAATCCTTCGCCGCTCTCGAGGAAGGGTATGACCAGACGGAGATCTTTCGCCTCGTGGGAAATCCCGTGAAATCTCCCGGCTACCCCGGTCTCAACTGGGTGGATAAAAAGTACTATGACGCCGTGACCCTCTTCAACAAGACCGTACCGGCCTATCACTACGTCCTCCGAGGCAAGGTGGACGGTCAGGACCTCGTCGCGGCCGAGGCCTGGGTCGACGCCCAGACCGGGCTGCCCCTGGGTTATACGTCGGATGGGGCTCTCTACGTTTATCGCTTCGGGGAGGCTCCGACCGGCAGCGCAACCCTCCCGCCCGCTTTTGCCGCCGCCCTCCAGAAGGTGAAGCAACGGCAGGACCTCCTGCGCCGGCTCCAGGCGGACGCCGCCGCCCTCCGCTAGGGTATTAGTCGATACATTAGTCCGCGTCGGAAAAAAACACATGAAAGATCGGCCCGCGGCTAACACGTCGCAGGCGCTTTCCGGCATGATGAACCCTGCCTCTCCATGTCCCTCCGATATCTAGCCCTCTGGTGCATTCCCGCGGCGCTCCACGCCCAGGATGTGCTTAAAACCGACACTCGCTCCCTCGACAGTTTCGAGGGCGACCGGCCTGGCATCACGACAAAGCATGCCGAATATGCCCCGACGACCGACGGGGCGACCGATGGGAGCAAAGCGCTCCGGCTGACTTTTCACACCCCGGCGGCATACCCCTCGGTGGCCTTTACCTTCGATCCGCCGCAGGATTTTCGCGGCTACGGAGGGCTTGCCTTTGACGTGTACAACCCCGGGCGCAACACCGTCGCCTTCAACACCCGCATCGACAGCTCCGACCAGGCCGATGGTGGCGGCAACCACTCCCGCACCGGGCGCGGATCGATCGACGGGGGCCAGCGGGCCACGTTTGTCATACCCTTTGGCACGGATCCCTCGACCCTGGGCGTCAAGGCGCTGCCTGGCTTCGGGGCATTCCGCAGCGTGGGAGCATCGGGCAAGGGGCCTTTCGATCTCGGCCACATTGTCAACTGGCAGGTCTTCCTCAATCTCCCCGCCGAGGATCGCGAGATCATAATCGACACCGTCCGGCTCGTGCCGGGGCACAAGGAGGACTTCTCCAACCTGGTCGACAAATACGGCCAGTACACCCGGGAAACCTGGCCGGGCAAGGTCACGGCTGATACCGACTTCGCCGCGCAGCTCGCGGTAGAAGATCGCGACATCGCCGCCCACCCCGCGCCGAAGGATCGAGACATTTACGGCGGCTGGGCCGCAGGCCCTAAGCTCGACGCCACCGGGTTTTTCCGGGTGGCCGAATACGATGGCAAATGGGCCTTCGTCGATCCCGAGGGACGGCTGTTCCTCTCCTTTGGCCCGACCTGCGTCGGCACCACGGATGAGACCACGATCAAGGGGCGCGAGGAACTCTTCAACGGACTGCCGACAGATGATCCGGCGCTCAACGCGGCCCGTACCGAAGGCGGAGAGGATTTCCTCAAGGCCAATCTGATCCGAAAGTATGGCCAGCCCTACATCAAACCCTGGCTCGAGCGCTCCTACACGCGTCTGCTTTCCTGGGGCTTCAATACCATCGCGGCGTTTTCCTCGTGGGAGAGCATCGGCAACGGGCGCGTGCCTTATACCCTGACCATCTGGCCCGCGAACAAACATCCTCGCGTCACCTGGGGGACGGGCTATGTCCGCGGCATGGACGATCCCTTCGATCCCCGGTTCGCCGCAGATGTGGCATCCGCTGTCGAGGCCCAGGCCGCGCGCGCCAAGGACGATCCGTTTTGTATTGGCTACTTCGTCGGCAATGAGGAAGCGTGGGGATTTTACAAGAACGATCCGGCCAATCACTACGGCCTCGCGCTGGGCGCTCTCAAGGCGACGACAGCGGACTCGCCTGCGAAACAGGCCCTGCTCAAGCAACTGCGGGAGAAATACACGGATATCGGCGCTTTGAACTCAGCGTGGGGCACCACATTTGCCGACTGGAACGTGCTCGATGCCCCGGTATCTCTGCAGGACAAGCTGAAGGGCGCCGTGCTTGCGAACTTATCCGCCTTCCTCTCGCTGTACGCCGAGAAATATTTCCGCACGGTCAGCGAAGCCATCAAGAAAGCCGACCCCAATCACCTCTACCTCGGGTGCCGGTTTGCAGGATATTCGCCCGAGGTGCTAGCCGCTGCGGCAAAGTACTGCGATGTGCTTTCCTTCAACATCTACCGGGAGAAGCTGAGCGCGAGCGAATGGGCGATCCTCGATGCATACAACAAGCCCGTGCTCATCGGTGAGTTTCACTTCGGCTCCACGGACCGCGGAGTTTTCGACACGGGGCTATTTGCCGCCGCCGACCAGGCTTCGCGGGGCGGGAGCTACGAGACCTACGTCTGGAGCGCGCTCGATCATCCGAAGTTCGTCGGCGCGCACTGGTTCCAATATGCCGACCAGCCCGCCACGGGCCGCTCCATGGATGGTGAGAATGCAGGCATCGGCATTGTGAGCATCACCGATACGCCCCACCAGGAGTTCATCGATTCCATCCGCCAGACCAATGCGGACATCTATTCCTACCGCTTTCAAAAATGAAAACCCATCCCTGCCTCCGAGGCACCAATATCTCCCACTGGCTCAGCCAAAGCGACCGTCGCGGAGCGGAACGCCGCGAGTGGTTCACGCCGGAGGACATCCGCATCATCGCCGACTTCGGCTTCGATCACATCCGCCTGCCCATCGACGAGGAGCAGATGTGGGACGAACAGGGGCGGCAGGAGAACGAAGCCTTCGACCTTCTCGATAATGCCATCGACTGGGCGGCGGCGGAGGGTCTCGGGGTGATCCTCGACCTGCACATCCTACGCGGGCATTCCTTCGGGCAGATGACGGAGCCGAAGCTCTTCACCGATCCCGCCGAAGAGGCGCACTTTGCCAGGATGTGGCATCAGCTATCCTCACGGTTTGCCTCGCGCCCCACAGAAGTGCTCGCCTACGAGCTCCTGAACGAGCCAGTGGCCGACAACCCTGCGGACTGGAACCGCGTCGCGGCTGCGGCCATGCGCCTCGTGCGCGAACGCGAACCCAGGCGCACCATTCTCATCGGCTCAAACCGCTGGAACTCGGTCTTCACCCTGCACGAGCTCGACCTGCCGGACACGAGCGACACGATCCTCACGTTTCACTACTACCATCCGATGCTCGTCACCCATCACCGGGCAGGATGGAGCCAGGAGGGGCGCATGTATGACGGCCCCATCCAATACCCTGGCAGGCCCATCGCCGACGAACACCTGCCCCTGGTTCGCCCGCCTGAGCCGACAAAATTCGGCGCGCTGGATTTTTCGGAACTCAACAAACCGTTCACCCGCGCAAACATGGTGGCCGATTTCGCCGGGGCCGTCGAGGTCTCGCGCAAAACCGGCTGCCCGCTTTATTGCGGTGAATTTGGCGTGGTAAACTACGCCCCCATGCCAGTGCGCGAAGCCTGGTATCGCGACATCATCTCGGTCTTCGAGGAGTACGGTATTGGCTGGGCCAACTGGGACTACAAGGGCCAGTTTGGCATCGTCGACGGTGATCACCAGAGCACGGGCATCGCCGAGGCCATGCTCGGGAGTGTAGTTCGCTAAATATTACGGACCGGCGGAAGAGTGTCCCGCCGGTCCGCTTTTCAAAATTCCCTAGTTCCTGCCAGCCTCCATGAGGTCCTTGCGCTGCCATACGCGCACATAATCGATCTGAAGGTCGGCCGGGAGCTTGGCCGGGTCGAGCGGGTCGTATTCAAATCCCCCGGGCAGCATGTCAAAGATCAGGAAGGAGGGGACAGAGCCGACCCGCGGAGAATCCCAGCTCCCCTGGAGCCGGCCTTGGGAATACACCGAGATATGGCCCGGCAGCCAGAGCATGCCGATCGTCAGGTAGCCATCCTTGTCGGGGCGGTTGTAGTGGGACGAGGTGCCGGCGCTCTTATGGTACTTCACGTAGTCGTCCCAGTGGACGCCAAAGGTCGTCCGATACGGCCCCCACATCGACTGACCCTCGAAAACATCAAACTCCATCCCGCCATCCTTCGTGCTCGCCTGGCGATACCTCGGCCACTCGGCCGGGCCACGCTGCGGCATAAGCCAGAAGGCGGGAAACATGCTCGGCGCAGTCGGCAATTTCACCCGCACCTCGTAGTAGCCATAGGTCTGCCGCCACTTGCCATAAGTGTCGAGCCACCCGGTCGCAAACTCCGTCGCCCGGGCGTTCGGGTCGTCGTTATGAAAACCCGCCCGCTTTTCAATGCGCAGGCGCGCGAGGCCGTCGCCGATGAGGACGTTTTGCTTCGAGAAACCAACGCGCTTGTCCCAGTGGTTGTCAGAATACACGTTCCACTTGGATTCATCGAGGGTCGTGCCATCGAAGCTGTCCTCAAATGTCTTCACCCATTCGCCTTCCACCGGAGGACGCTGACCCAGCCATTCCGGGCGCGGGTCTCCCTCGGGCATGCCCGCAGTGACAGCCAGCACCTCGAAGGATGAGGGGGCCTGCCCGGCTGCCGGGGAGAGGATCAGCCCATTCGTCTGGTGGCTGAAATACCGGGCTCCCGGAGTCGGCTCCAGGCCCCAGCTCTTCTTGCCTTCCAACTGGTTTTGCTCGGGAACCGAGACGATCTTGAAGGGAGTGCCAGGGATAAAGGGAACCACCAGATCCACGGTTTCGCCGGGAGCGATCGGCTTGTCCGGAGTCGCTATCTCCGACTTGTCGGCCTGGCTGGAAAGCTGCGCCGTGAGCGACGCCGGGTGAGAGCCAGCGTTCTTCACCTTCACCGTCACCTGAAGAAAATCCCCGAGGTCCCAATATCCCTTCACAGGCTTCAGTTGCACGCTTTCATCTGGCTTGCCGGTGAAATCCACGCGGATCGTCCTGGCGCTCGTTACCTCTGCCTTTGCTCCATTGCGACCGGTCAGTTGGGAACCGGCCGAGATCGGCACGGCGGGAGAAAAGATCACGCCATTCTGCGGCTTGACCCGGACGGTATTGGGATTGATCGGGACCGTGTCTCCCTCGCGGCCTCCCGCCATGAGAGACTCGATGCGGAATGCCCGCGCCGTCGTCTCGTTCTTCCCGACGAAGATCAGGATCTGCGTGATCCTGGCCGGGTCGAGCGGATTGGAGCCCCTGCCGGGCGAAGCAAAGTATGCCCGGGCCGTTCCCGTTTCCCCTGGTTTCAGGTAGGTCGAGCCACTCGCGTTATTCTCCCCGGAATCGATGCGGACCGTGGCATTGATAATAATGGAGCCGGTATTCGTGATCCGAGACTCGACAAATCCCGCGCCGGACAGATCAAAGGCCCCGTTCGGAGGGACGATACGCACGCCGGGAAAGCCCGCAGGCCCGGCGGCAATGGAGATGTCAATACCCTTTCCGCCCATGGCCGGCTGCACCTGGACCTGGGAGGCATGGCTCGGCTGCAAGAGCTTCTCGACGCCGGGCGGGGCAAGGTCGATCACAGGGCGCAAGGGAGCCTCCGTGGTCGGAGCGGGCATGGTGCTTTCCCCCAGAAGCAGGGAGGGGAGACACAGGGCGGGGATGAGGAGGAGGAACTTCATAGACTACTTTTTGGCTGGGATGCTGAGATCGACGTTCTTTGCAGCCTCGGCGAGGTCCGTGCGCTGCCAGACTTTGACATAATCAATATCGAAAGTTTCGCCGATTTTCGAAAGATCGATATCCTTTGTCGCCCAGCCGCCAAGTTGCAGGCTGAGCAGGAGATGGCCGGGAACGGAGCCGACCCGCGGATTTTCCCACTCCGCAGTCTTCTTGCCGTCAATGTACCACGTGAGCTTGCCCGGCTCCCAGAGCATGCCAAAGACATGCCAGCCATCGGGCGTGGGGCCATAGTAAACATTGGCATCCCCCCAGGCCTGATGCTGGTCGCCATAGCCATCCCAGTGCACGGCGATATTGTGGCGGCCCGGCCCCCATTCGCTCAGGTGCTCGAGAATGTCGAACTCCATCCCTCCCCATTTGGTCGAGTTGCGATTCCAAATCGACTGTTGATCGGTCGGACCGTTTACATCGCGATCCGGCATGAGCCAGAAGGCGGGCCAGAAACCACGCGTGGTGGGGAGCTTCACCCGCGCCTCGAAGTATCCGTAGCTCTGCGCCCATTTGCCAAAGCCGGTCACCTGGCCGGAAATGTACTCGCGCCCCTCGACCTCCTTCTTCTCCGCGCCCAGCTTCAACACGCCATTCTCAACTCGCGCCTTCTCCTTCTGGTAATAGAAAAACTTGCTGAAGTGGCTGTTGCTGGCCTCCCATTTTGAACTGTCGAGCGAGGCGCCATCGAAGTTGTCTTCAAACGTCAGCGTCCAGTCGCCCTCCACCGGCGGGCGCTTGCCCAGCCAGTCGGGAGGAGTGACCGGAATATCGCGATCTGCGGGCGCGGTGAGCGTAGACTTGCCTGCGACGGCCCCGGGACTGCCGTAGGCCTTGAGGTTGCCGAGGAGCAGAGTGATTCCCTCCTTGGGTTTGGCGAGGAAAACCTGGATGGCCGAGACCCTCTTGGCATCCAAAGGATACCCTGGCTGGCCGTTGGTTTTTCCAAACACCACCTGGATCGTCTGGGTCGCTCCGGGGGCGATTTTCATGCTCTGCGAGTTCCAGGGACTTTGCTTCGAGTCCCCGGGATTGTCGACCCGCAGAACGGCGGTGACCGGTGTGCTCGAGGTGTTTGTCGCGGTGACCTCCACGCCGCCAAAGGCCGAGAGATTCCATCCGCCAGCCGGGATCGGGAAATGCACGGCCGGGTAGTCCACGCCAGTGGAGAAGGTCGCCTTGATCCTGCCTCCCTCCACCGAACCGTCGGCGTGGGAAAACCTGAAGCCTGCCGTGCCCTTGGCGGGATCGAGCAATTCCCCGCCGATGCTTGGCGAGGTCGTGGCCTCCGCGCCAGTCGCCGCCGGTCGGGCTGCGGCCGCCGGCGATGGAGCACCCTCCTCCTTGAAGGGGGTAATGCTCTTGATGACAAATGCTCCGCCATCAGTCGGTTTGCCGACAAAGACCAGAAGTGCGACGATCGCGGAGGGGTCGAGCTGGTAGGAGGGATTTCCTCCGTAGGAATAGCCAAACCGCACCCGGACCTTCTTGGTTTCGCCGGGGCCGAGCTTCACCGACTCGGTGTTGCTGAAGTTGCTGCCGCCTTTGTTGTCGATGCGCAAGGCGATGGATTTCGCGGTCGCTCCTTCATTGACGATCTCCGCCTCGACTCCCGTAAAGCCGGAAAGATCCCACCCCTCCGGCGGAGCGGCCAGATGCACGCCGGGAAATCCTTTGTCGGCTCCGTACTCCACCCGTATCACCCCGTCCTCCCCCGGAGGAGTGACTGCGGATTTCTGTTCCTTGAGCGAAGTTGGATCAGACTTCGCATTCTCCAGAAGATCCGGTGCATCTGCCCACAGGGGGATGCCGGAAAATGTGAGTGCAAGCAGAGCAAAGGCAGATATCTTCATCGGAAGCAAAGAATGGGGATGCAGACGGGGGTTGAGATTTCACGGTCACGGTAGCGCAAAGCTGGCAACCGGGTGAGCAGTCTCCTGTTTACCGATGTGTTGATTTCTGACTTTCCTCCGTCCGGCGGCGAGCCCGCCGTCATCAGGAAATAGCACATGCGAGGTCGGCTTCCGGTTAACGCCGCCCGCCTCCGCCATCCTATAGTGAAGCGCCACAGACCTCTGGCGGTCCTCTCCATGCCTTCACTTTCCGTAGCCCTTTATCGCGATGTCGATGTCCTCGTCGTCGGCTCATCGACTGCCGCCGTCGCCGCATCGATCGAGATGCAGCAAGCTGGAACCTCCGCCATGCTGATCAGCGACCTGCCTTATGTCGGCAGTGACTTTGCCGGAACATTGCGGCTCTGGCCGGGTGACTGGACCGCTGCGGACCCCTTGCTGCAAGCCGCCTTCGCCGGATCAGCGCCCGCCCGGCCCGGCGCGATCAAGCGCTCCCTGGAAGGAGCCTTGCTGGCGGCAGGCATCCCTTTCCTTTTCCAAAGCCGCCCCATCGCGATCCTGCGAGACGAGTCGGGGGAGATCGGCGGCGCGATCCTGGCCATCCGCTCCGCCCTCCTCGCTGTGACGTGCCGGGCCATTCTCGATGCGTCGGAACATGGCATCGTCGCCCGGCTCGCGAGCCTTCCGGTTCAGGAACGTACAGGCACCACATCGCTCGTCGAGTGGACGGTTCTCGCCAGGGACCGCCCCTCCGCATGGCCCGGAGAACTCACCGAACTCATGCCCGCGTTCACTTTTCCTTCCGAGAAGGGCGGCGGAGAAATGACCTGCCGTGCGTTCCAGCTTTCCCTCGATGCTGCCGCTCTCGGAGAGAACCCCATGCTCGAGGAACACGCGGCCCGCGCGCTCCTCGTAGATGAGGCGATTCTCCTCACCGCCGACCTCCTGGTCCGTCCGCCGTCCCGCATGGTGACACCGGCAATCGGCGCTCCCCGGGGCCGCCTCGCAGATCTCAGCGAGGAGGATCTCCAGTCCGCCTCCGGTCTGTGGCTGCTAAACAGCCTGCTCCCCGTCTCTGCAAAAGGCGTTGGAGAATGTGCGAATCCAGGCGCTTGGATTCCCTTCGCCCGCCAGCTCGGCCGGAAACTAGCCGCCCAGGTCAGACCGCGAGCAGCCGGAGAAGCCTTTCACGCGCAGACTGGCGGCGATGCGAGCGGACACTACCAGTTTGCCCCAGTCTTCCTGCGCACGGATCATGGAACTCTTGATTTTCCGGAATGGAGTTTTCCCGTCCTCGGGGAGTACGATGTCGTCGTCTCCGGTGGAGGTACAGGCGGAGCGCCGGCCGGAATCGCCGCCGCCCGGTCTGGCGCATCCACCCTGGTCCTGGAAACCCAGCACGGACTCGGCGGCGTCGGCACGCTCGGCCTCATCAGCGCCTACTGGTTTGGCAACCGCACGGGATTCACCTCGGAGCTGGATCGGGAGGTCAGCCAATACGATGCCTGGAGCCGCAGCAAGGGAGGTTCGGGCTGGAGTCCCGAGGTCAAGTCGCGGGTCTACCAGCGCCTCCTCCGCGATGCGTGCGGCGACGCGTGGCTCGGCTCGTTCGCCTTCGGAGTGAAGATGACCGGACCGCAGATCGACGGACTGCTCGTTTCCACGCCCTTTGGGAGCGGGCTCGTTCGCACCCGGGCCGTGGTGGATGCTACGGGAGATTCCGACGTCGCAGCGGCAGCCGGGGCACCCTGCCGCCTCATCGGCGGAGAGCACCTCGCCGTCCAAGGCACCGGGCTATCGCCTCGCAGGACCTTGACCTCGCAGTATCAAAACTCCGACCACACCTTCATCGACGACACCGATCCCGTCGGCGTCACGAGCGCCTTTGTCGAGGCCCGGGCCAAGTATCCCGACGCCTTCGACACGGTGTCCATCGTGAGTTCCCGAGAGCGCCGCCAGATCATCGGCGAGATCGAGATTTCACCACTGGACATTCTCGCCGGGCGCACGTTCCCGGATACCGTGTACATTGCACGCAGCAATTTCGATACGCATGGCTTCACGGTGCACCCCATGTTCATGATGGTCGCTCCGGGCCACGATCCGATGTCGGCGCAGGTGCCGTACCGCTGTATGGTGCCTCGGGGGATCGACGGCGTGCTCGTCACCGGGCTGGGAATGAGCGCCCATCGCGACGCCCTGCCCCTGCTGCGCATGCAAGCCGACGTGCAAAACCAAGGTTTCGCCGCCGGGCTGGCGGTTGCGGAATGCGCCCGGACCGGCATATCCCCCCGTCACCTCGACATTCGCGCGCTCCAGCGCAAGCTTGTCGCGATCGGCATCATCGAGCCGGTAAACCTGGAGCAGGAAGATTCCTTTCCGCTCGATACCGCCGCTCTGGAGCAGGCTCTCGCCGGAGATTGGCGGGATCTGAAAAACATCGCGATCCTGCTAGCCCACCCGGAGGAGACCCGGGCGCATCTCACGGAAATCCTGCACTCCGACGAAGGTCGACGCCCCGATGCGGCACGGATTCTCGGCATGATGGGCGACCCGGTGGCCGCGCCCGCTCTGGCGGCCATCGTACGAGCCACGCCATGGGACGAGGGATGGGATTACCAGGGCATGGGGCAGTTTGGCGCGAGCATGAGCTGGCTGGACTCCGTCCTTATCGCTCTCGGGAAAACCCGTGCCTCCATCGCTGTCGACGCCATCGAACTCAAGATCCACACGCTCGATGAGAACGCTGCGTTCTCCCATTGCCGGGCCGCAGCTCTCGCCTCGGCGATGATGCCCCATCCGACACTCGCCCGAGCGCTGGAGGAGCTGCTCCGCAGGCCGGGTATGGCCGGTCACTCCATCACCGACCTTGCAGCACTGCAAAGCCGGGCCACGGACAATCTCATCGAGACCAGTCCGCGCAATCTGTCACTGCGGGAGGTCTACCTCGCCATGGGGCTGCTCCTCTCGGGCGATCCCAAAGCCACCGGCCGCAGCATCCTTCAATCCTACACCCATGACCTGCGGGGACACTTTGCGCGTTATGCGCAGGCCCTGCTCGCCGAAAAGAACCACGACGCCCTGCGCCTTCGTATTGCCTGATTCATGACCATCGAAAACCGCATCCAGCATCTCCTTTCCCAAATGACCCTGCGCGAAAAAATCGGGCAGATGGTCCAGACCCACTCAACCAGCGACGCCAACAAGGATCTCGTGCGCCAGGGCCTCATCGGAAGTCTTTTCAACGAGGCCGACGTGGAAAAGGTCGCCGAGTTTCAACGCGTGAGCATCGAGGAGTCGCGCCTCGGCATCCCGCTCCTCATCGGGCGCGATGTGATTCATGGGTTTCGCACCATCTTCCCCATTCCGCTGGGACAGGCGGCGTCCTGGAATACGGATCTCGTGGAAAAGGCGGCCCGAGCAGCGGCCCGGGAAGTCGCCCCGACCGGCGTTCGCTGGACCTTCAGCCCGATGGTCGACATCGCGCGCGACCCGCGTTGGGGCCGCATCGCAGAGGGAGCAGGCGAGGACCCCGTGCTCGCCAGCGCAATGGGCGCGGCCATGGTGCGCGGATACCAGGGCGAGGACCTCTCGCACCCCGACTCCATCGCCGCCTGCGCAAAGCACTTTGTCGGCTATGGCGCGACCGAGGGCGGACGCGACTACAATACCGCCGACATCCCGGAGCGAACGCTGCGCGATGTGTACCTGAAGCCTTTCAAGGCCTGCGTCGATGCCGGGGTCTCGACGCTCATGGCGGGCTTCAACGAGATCGACGGCGTGCCCGCCAGCGGCAATGCCTTTACCCTGCGCCAGATCCTGCGGGAGGAATGGAAGTTCGATGGTTTCGTCGTCAGCGACTGGACCTCCATCCTGGAAATGATCGTGCACGGTTTTTGCGCGGATGCGCGCGAGGCCGCGAGGGAGGGAACTCTCGCCGGTGTCGACATGGAGATGGAGAGCACCTGCTACCTCGATCACCTCGAGTCACTTGTCGCCAGCGGCGAGATTCCGCAGGCACGCATCGACGATGCCGTCCGCGCCATCCTGCGCATCAAGTTCCGCCTCGGGCTTTTTGAAAATGCGATGCCGGCAGTCCCTCAAGCGCCCTTTGCCGCCAGAGAGGATGACCTCGCTCTCGCCCGGCGACTGGCCCGCGAGAGCTGCGTGCTGCTGAAGAACGATGCCGACCTGCTCCCGCTTGGCAAGTCCATGCGTTCCCTCGCCGTGATCGGAGCGCTGGCTGACAGCCCGGCTGACCAGATCGGCTGCTGGTCCTTTGACCGCCATCTGCCCGATATTCGCACCCCGCTGGCGGCGATTCGGGATGCCGTCGGGGAAGCTACCGAGGTTCGTTACGTCCGCGCCCTTGCCGACGAGCCGGCACAGAGCCGCGAGGCGGACGATGCCGCGATCGAGGCAACCTCCTCGTCCGACGCAGCGGTGCTTTTCCTCGGCGAAGGCGAGCGACTCAGTGGAGAGTCCCACTGCCGGGCCTTCCTGGATCTCCCGGCACATCACCTCGACCTCGTGAAAAAGATTCATGCTCTCGGCAAACCGGTGGTCGTCGTGTTGATCACCGGCCGGCCGTTGACCATCCCATGGGTCGCGGAAAACATCCCGGCGCTGCTGGTGGCATGGCATCCCGGCACGATGGGCGGCCCGGCGATAGCCGATCTTTTATTCGGAGATCATGCGCCATCGGGGAAGCTGCCCGTGACATTTCCGCGGACGGTCGGACAAATCCCGCTCTACTACAATCACAAGAACACCGGCCGCCCGCCCATCGAGGTCGAGCGCAAGATGCCGATGGGTACTCCGCTTGACCCGGTGGGCTTTTGCTCGTGCTATCTCGATGCGGAAACCACGCCGCAGTTTCCCTTTGGCTTCGGACTCAGCTATTCCTCCATCTCGTATGGGCCGACGGAGGCGACAGTCGAGGGCGATTCCTTCCACATCACCGCACAGATCACCAATATAGGCAGCCGTGCCATCACAGAGGTCGTGCAGCTTTATGTCCGCGACCTCGCGGGCAGCGTCACCCGCCCGGTGAAGGAGCTCAAGGCCTTCCAAAAAATCTCGCTGGCAGCCGGGGAATCACGCATAGCCAGCTTCCTGCTCAGGCCGGACGACCTCGCCTTTCACCACCGGGATGGCACGTATGGCCCCGAGCCTGGTGAGTTCCAGGCCTGGATCGCTCCGGATTCCCAGGGCGGCACAGCCGCGAGGTTTACTCTGAGCTGACTCAGGAAACCTCGACCGGGCAGCTTTTCTGTGGCGGCTTGTCCTTCTGGTGGCCGGGAATCGGAGCGACGTAGTGGTCGAACCCGCCGTATCGCTGCCAGCTCCGATAGAGCAGGAAGAGGCAGACAATCGTGATCGAGAGTCCGATGATGCTCCAGAACGGAAGGAAAAGATAAACGCGCTCGCCAAACTTTCCATACAGATGATCCAGGACCACGCCCGTCGTCGCGCCGGCGGTGATGCCGAAAAAGCTGCCGCACATCGCTCGTGCAGAGCAGAACTGCCCATACTGCGCACGAGGAAAGATGCGCATGAGCAAGGGGATCTCCACAATGGCCTGCAAGGCGCCAATCGCCGTCGTTCCCACCATTCCCAGCACGGCGTAGAAGTAGAATACCACCTCGGCGGAGGGCCTCCAGAACAGCCAGATCAACCCCAGCGGAGCCAGGCAAAGCGCGGCGATCTTGCCAATGATCGTAATGCGCAGAGGGTGATACCGGTCGGCCAGGAATCCCAGAATGGCAATCCAGACGATGTACGAGATGTTATTAATCGCGCTCAGCTTGCCGATATGCTCGAGATCCAGGCCAAGGTATTTCTGCTGAAAGATGGTATACAGAGCGGCGCTTCCCGATATCGCTCCGCCGAAGGTCGTGAGATAAAGATACCAGTAGTGGCGGATGGTCATGCACTCGGTGAAATAGGTCTTCACGGAGGCCACCGCGCCTTTCTTGTTCCCGATATTCTCTGGCGGCGGAGCGTACTTCCCCTCCTTCACCATCAGGCACATGAGTCCGAACCCAATGAGGTAGAGCACGGCCGCACCAACGAAAATCTCCAGGAAGTGCGTCTCGGCGTGCTTGAAGATGAACCAGTTGTAGAGCGTGCTGGCCCCGGCATTAACGATGCGGAACCAGGAGACGAATCGCGCCATGAGCTTCTCCGGCACCACATCGTTGAAGAAATACCAGAAGATGCAACTGACGAAGATGTTGAAGAAATTGAAGATCAGCAGGAAGAAGCAGATGTAGATCAGCAGCACCGTCGGCAGCGACAGGCCGGAGAACCAGGAGCTGGCGATTGACTGAATCCACCCCCCGACCGGTCCCTGCACTCCCAGCGCCAGCAGGGCGAGACTGAGAAACGGCACCGTACCAAGGAGATAGGGAATACGCCGCCCCCACTTGGTCCGGGTGCGATCGCTCCGGAAACTGATGATCGGGTTGAAAACCGTGCTGAGCAGGCTCGGCACGCTGGTCATGACCAGGGCCATGAGGGTGTTGCTGGCCCCGAGCTCCTTGAACTTCAGCGGCATGATGCTCGGAATGACCTGCTCCATGATGGTGAAGCAGAAGTCTCCCCAGAGCAGCCAGGCAAACAGGCCGACGAGGCCCGCCTTCGTATAGGTCAGCGTACCAACTTTCCAGGTTTTCGTATCGGGGGGTGCGGTAGGGGAGGAGTCCATCTCTCGGGCTTCAGCGGCAGGGCGGCTGACCAGTCACTTTAGTGGAGAAGACGGGGTGAGCGTTAATCAATATCCGCTCCCAAATGTGCCTTTTCCCGACCACCGCCCGGCCAGAGGCGAAGCCTCCGAGGCCTGCAAGAGGCCTCCCGCTACTCGGGAGCGGTGTAGTCTTTCGGACCTCCGAGCTTCCGGAATTTCACGTAAACCAAACCCGCACAGACCAGCGCGACCGTGGCCGTGAGGCAGCCGATGACAAAGGTGTACCGATATGCCCGGCCCGTCTGGTCGATCAACAAACCGACCGCAGGGGTGTAGGCCATGCCGACGAGCGCCCCCACGATGGTCGCGGCCGAGGCAAACTGGGCAAAGCGCGAATGGGGGTAGAGCCGCTGGCCGAGTGAGGCCGCGCTCGTGAAGTAACACCCGGAAATGACCCCATGCGCCACCCAGGCAAAGAGAAAGGCTCCCGCAGACTTTGCAAAGAACATGCCCCAGCCCGTGACCAGCACATACAAGACGAGCACGCCAATAGCGAGGCGTAGGGGGTGGAGCAGGTCGGCCAGCCAGCCCAGGGGATAGGCCAGCACGAGCGAGATGCAAAAGGTCAGCGCGAGGAATTTCCCATAGGTATCCATCGAGATGCCGAGGCTGGCCGCGTAGGGAATGGCGAAGGTGTTGACTGGCCCGAAGGAAAGCCCCGCCACCATCATCATGACAAAGATGGAGATGTAGTAGGAGTTGGTAAAACATTCGCGGAAGTAGGTCGCGAAACTGCCGCGGAGATTCGCCAGGAACCTTCTTCCGTCTGCTGCCCCCGGCTCCGGAACGACAATCGGCGCTGGAGGCGGATACTCGCCCTCCTTGACCTTGAGGCACACCCAGGTGAAGGCGACGCCATAATAAACTCCGACGATCACCATGATGAGGGTGAAGTGGTCGGGCACCTTGCCCATCAGCCAGTAGTTGAAGATCATCCCGTCGATGAGGCTGATGGCTCGGAACAAGCCAAAGAACCGGCCCACCATCTCCCTGGGCACCACGTCATTGATCAGCCCTCCAAAGACCGCGCTCCCTGCGATGGCGGCAAACTCAAAGAGCGCCCAGAACACGCCAAAGCACACCAGCGTGACAAGCAGCTCGCTCTGGTCGGGAAAATGGCTGTGCACCCACTGTGCGATATGAGGAGTGAGTCCCAGGCCGATCATTCCTGCCGCAGCCAGCGGGGTCGTAATGATGAGAAACGGGATGCGCCGCCCCCAGCGGGAACGCAGCCGATCCGACTTGAAGCTGATGATCGGGCAAAGGATGAGGGCGAGGGCTGCGGGGAAGGAACTCAGCAGGATCGCGTAAAGATAGTTCGGGACCTGGAGATGGTTGAGATACCAGTGAACGATCGGCGAGACCGAGCGATCCCGCATGGAGAGCGCGAAGTCGCCAAAGATCAGAAAGCTGAAAAGCGCGACCAAGCCGCCGGAGGTATAGACCAGCGTACCCACCCGCCAGGTCTTCCTGGGAGGCACGGCCTCAGGCGAGGCTTTGACAACTGGCGCGGGAGAGAGTGTGGACATGATCTGGGGAGGCGAGAGATTTGGTGCGCGGCAAGTTCAACCCTGCAACACCGACCCACCCCCCGCAATGGCCTGCGGAGTATACACGTAAACCGCCCCGGCCTGATCGGATTTCCCTACCGCCAGCATCCTCCGAGGTAGCAAGCGCGACGGGCGCGGTGCGAACCGGTCCCAAGGCTTCAGGGTGAAAGCCTTGCAGCACGGACCGACCGACCTCGCCAGAGCAGACCGACGAGACCGACACCCGCGAGCAGGCAGGTCGCGGGTTCCGGTACGGCGGTGATGACGAGGTCATTGCCGTCGCCTCCCGTGTAGGACAGCTCATACTGGAAGGAACCCTGATCATTGGTGAGGAAAAATGTATTGCCCACTCCGACGGCCGCGCCATTGATCGTGCCGAAGATGCCGCTGATCGCCTCGGCGGCATCATTGCTCACCAGAACGAAGCTCGCGCCGGGCGCAAATCCATCGGCGAGGCTCAGTTGGAGATTCGACGTGCCGCTCAGGCTGAGCAGGCCGGTGAGATTCAGCGTGGTGAAGCTGGGATCGATGCCAAACTCCAGCGAGGAGCTGTTGAGCAGGCTCAGCCCGCCGGTGGTCGCCGCCGAAAAGGAGGCCACGTTCTTCAAGGCACCGCCGGTGAAGCTGAAAGTGTCCACGGAGATATTGCCATGCGTGAGATCGATGGTGCCGCCGCTGAGATTCACCGTCGAGTTTACGTTGGCGGCGCCACTGCCCTCGGCAAGATTTCCGCCGATGAGCAGCGTACCGGCGCTCACCTCCACGGTGGCGCTGACCGCCGCCGTACCGGAGCGAGACCCTGTCGTGAGGTTGTTGTTCACCGTTACCGAGGTATTCGCCCCGGAGACTCGGAAAGTACCATTCGTCGCGATCGCCCCGGCCGTCTGATTGCCAAGGAGGATGGAATCCGCCGTGAAGGATGCCCCGCCCGTGACATTGAGGATGCCGCTCAGCGTACCATTTGTGCCGCCTGTCGTTTCTCCCACGGTAACCTGTCCAGATGCATTGAACACGCTGGCCGAGCCATCAACAGTGAGGGTGGCCGAGACCGAGTTCGCATTGTTGTTCGTAGTTGTCGTACCGACCTTCAGGGTCGTCACCTTCGCGTCGACGGTCCCTCCGGTCAGGTCGACCACGCTGCTCCCATTGGCTGCAAAAGCTCCCGTCCATCCTCCGACCAGCATGGCCGCCCCGCTCACGCCATCCGCGCCACGGATCTTGAGAGTTCCTCCGGTCACCGCGGAGGAATTCGCCCCGCCCGACGAAGCCGGGCGAAACTTCACCTGCCCAAAGGTGCGGGTTCCCGCCAGGGAGAGCGTCCCGACATTCAGCGTGGTCGTCGTTCCGAGATAGATCGTGTTCGAGGTGTTGCCATTGTAAATGGATGCGCTTCCGCCGCTCGTAAAGGTGCTGGCCGTGATGGTGCTGGTATCGGCCAGGTACAAGGTGCCGTATCCCGCACCGTTTCCGGAGCCGACGCCAAAGGTGCTTACATTCGCCGTGAAGGTGGAAAGCGCCGAAAGGTCGAGGACCGCCCTCGCCTGCAAATTGCCAGTGCCTCCGCTGGTGTTGGAGCCATTCGACACGAGAAAGCTCGAGGAGGAGGCATTGATATTCAGGGCGCCTCCGCCGGTGAATGCCGTCTGCGTGAAGTTATTGCCGCTGGTGTAGCCGCCGACGGTGAAGGCTCCGTTCACCGTGAGAGTTTGTCCCGAGCCGATCTGCGTCACCTGCCAGGCGGTGGCGGAGGTGGCTGACTGGTTGTAGAGCAATGAGGAGAGCGCATTCGCCCCCGTAAAGCTCGTGTCGACGATGTTTCCCACCGTGGTGGAATTCGCCGTTGTGCCGGTGTTTCCAAAGATCACGGCTGTACCGGCCGGGCTGGCATCGGTGGACCAGTTCGTCACGGTCGACCAATTTTTGTCCGGGGTTGCGCTGTAGTCCCAGGTAGACTGGGCATGACCGGCAGCGAGCGAGGCTAGCAGCAGGGATGCCGAGCAGAGGACTTTGTGGGTGGGGAGGTGAATTTCCACGGGGAGCCTTTCTTGGTTGGTTTTCAAAAAGCAAAAGCCCTGCGCGACTGGTCGACAACATGTCCAAAGGTTTAGTCGTAAACCCGGAAACCTGATCCCGGTTTACTGATAAACCTATGAGCCATTGGATTCCTGCGTTAAGGATGCCGTAAGTCTCGGCTGATGATTGTTCACTCCTCCCTAAGATTCCTCCTGGCCGCATCAGTGGCAGCCAGCATCGCAATGACCCCCGGCTCCGCCCGTGCGCAGGCGGTGGACGTTCCGCTCACCAACCCTGATTTCAAGGACGGTGATGGCGACGGACTGCCCGACGGATGGAAGCCCGCGCCCGGCGGCGACGGCACGACGACCATCATCAAGGTCGACGGCGGTGCGCTGAAATTCACCGACAACAGCGAGGGCGTCGGCCTCGGTCTCGCGCAGTGGGTCGATGTGAATCCCGGAGACGAATACACCGCCAAGGCCGACCTGGAAGGTACGGGCAGTGTGATGTTCCTGATGGTCTTCGTCCCGAAGATCCCCGCCCGCGAGGGAGACATGAACAAGGTGAAGATCGGGGAAGCCAAGATTTCGCTGCCAGCCAAGGATGGCGTGACGGAGCTCAAGGCCGTCGCGCCAGCCGGAGCCACCAAGGCCCGGCTCATGCTGTATTGCCCGAAGATCGGGAAGTGCGATGTCACCGTAAAATCCGTTTCGCTGAAGAAAACCGGCTCCGGCCCCGCACCAACGCCCATTCCGTCCGCCGCAGCCGCCGGTCCCACGCCCAAGCCGCGCAACGATCATGGCCGGGACCATCCTGACAGCATGATCCAGCCGGGGACGGTGGCGAAGATCGACTTCGAGACCGGCGACTTCTCGCAGGTGCGTCTCCAGGAGGGCGGCAAGAAGGAGGTCGTCAGCGCGCCCGACCCGGTGCGCTCCGGCCAGCATGCGATGAAGGTGATGCTCACGCACGACCAGCACCGCACGGAGGTGACCGGGCCGCGCAGCCAGCCCTACGGGGAGTTCAAGTACGGCTGGAGCATTTACCTGCCGAAGGAATTCGACGGCAACTCGTGGTTCAGCATCATCACGCAGTGGCATACCTGGGGCAGCGGCAAGGAGTATGTCATCAACCCTCCCGGCCCGCCGACCTGCCTCACCGTTTCCAAGGGCAACTGGGATCTCCTCCTGCGTTACCAGGACGGCGACACGGACAACGCCGCCGTGAAACATTTCGACTTCGGCCCGATCGAGCCCGACCTCGGCCGTTGGGTGGATTTTGTGATGGAGGTCAACTGGCAGTCGCCCAAGAGCGGCGGCGGATACCTGAAGCTGTGGAAGGACGGCAAGCTGGTCGTCGACTACACAGGGCCGACGTGGTTTGAAGACAAGACGAGCGGGCCGTTCTTCAAGATGGGCATCTATAAAGGCGCCGGATCATGGAAAGGCGAGGAGAGCGGCGCGATCGTGTACTTCGACGAGTTCCGCATGGGTGACAAGTCCATCCCGCACGATGCTGTCGACCCGGCCAAGCAGGCTGGCAAGTAAGCTGAAGTTTATTGTAAACCCAGATAATCGGTGAAACGATGACGGGGTGAGCGCAGTGATGCCGACGATGAAAACCATCGCCGCCGAGGCGGGGGTGAGCGTGATGACCGTCTCCCTCGCCCTGCGCAATCACCCGCGAATCTCGACCGCCACCCGGCAGAAGGTGAAGGAAGTCGCCGAGCGCCTGGGCTACCGGTCCAATCCGATGGTGGCGAGTCTGATGACGCACATCCGCTCATCGCGCCCGGTCTCCTATCAGGCCAACCTCGGCTTCCTCGTCGACGATAGCAAGAAGCTCAACGCCCACCGCATGATCGAGATGGCGCATCGCGGCATCATCAAACGGGCGGGCGAGCTTGGCTTCCTCGTCGATGTCTTCTCGCTGCAGGAGCACGGACCGCGCAAGGGACGCCTTGAGCACGTCCTGCGCTCGCGCAACATCCAGGGCGTCATCCTCGCCCCGCTGCGCCAGGCGGGCAACCTCGACGGTATGGACTGCTCCCACTGGAGCGCCGCCGCGCTAGGCAATACCGTGCTCAGCCCGCATTTTCACAAGGTGACGCCGCACCAGTACCAGGGCCTGCAGCTCGTGATCGAGAATCTCGAGCGAAAAGGCTACAGGCGCATCGGCCTCGCGGTCGAGCCACTGGTCGATGACAAGGTGAACCATTACTGGTCCTCCTGCATGGCTGGCTATCACCTGCGCATCCCGGCCCGGCAGCGGGTGCCTGTTTTCCTGGCCGATCTCACAGCCGCGCCATTGAAAGCCTGGCTGGACAAACACAAGCCGGATGTGGTGGTGGGTCACGACGGGCTGCACTTCTGGCTGCGCGAACTCGGTATGCGCGTGCCGGAGGACATCGCCTTTGCCTGTGTGTCCGTACCCTCCGAGAGCCACCCGAGTTTTTCCGGCCTGAACCAGAACTGGCAGATGATCGGCTCCGCCGCCGTTGACTCCGTGGTGGCGCAGATCTACCGCAACGAACGCGGTGTGCCCGAGAGCCCGAAGACCATCATGCTCGAGGGCTTCTGGGAGGAGGGCACCACTGCTCCGGGCCTCTAGGACGTTCCCACCGCGCTCCCGCGATTACTTCTTTTCCGGGGCCGCAACGGCGGCAGGGACCTGCTCTGCGGGTACCGCGCCGAGATCTTCCACTTTCACCGATTTGATCACCACGTGCGCGTCGGTCCTGGCCGCGGTGGGGCTGTAGATCCAGATCCATGCCTTCGTCGCCTCGAGCGGAGCGATGCCCTCGAGCACTCCGGTCTCTCCCGCCTCCACCCACTTGCGGGCTTCACCCACCTGGCACTGACGCATCTGGCCGGCTTTCGGCGGGATCTTGGTGGTGAATGTCATGGAAAAAAACACCCCTCCTGTTCCATCCTTGGTCTCCAGGATGGCTCGATATTTATAGCCAGGATTAACACTGACCCACTGGCCCGCGCCGACGCCATTGGCCTTGTCGGCATCGATGATCACAATCCCGCCAGCGGGAGCAGCTTCAAAGATCGTTCCCGATCCGTTGGGGGGTGGAAAGGCCTTCCAGTCAATGGGCAGACCGTCCAACCCGAGCTGCAGCGTCCCATTCTTGAGGTCGACCTGCGCGGCCTGGGCAAAGAGCATGCCGGGGCACAGGAGGAAAAGGAGAGTCAGTTTGCGCACGGGTTGAGGAGGGGTTGGATATGTCATCGAAGATAAGGGGGCACTCTGCAAATTCCCCGCAAGTTTACCCGTAAAGGTCAGCGGCTATTGGGTTGAAACGTCCGCGTTCGGCCCGTCTCGGGGATCAACTGCACGGCGACGAAATTATCCGGCGGCGTCTGCCCGGCAGGCGGGCGGCGCGAGTCGTAAAGCATGACGTGCCACGTGTCGCCCTGCTTCGTGAGGCTCGGCAGGCTGGCGCTGCCATCGGGGCGGAAGACAAAGTAGCGGTAGTGGAATTGCTTGCTGCGGTCGATGGCGGGGAGATTGGTTTGTCCCGCGGACAGCTCGCTCAACAAAGTGCCAAATGCATCCGTCTCGGACATGACGATGCTGTTCTGAAGATAAGCCAGCCGCCCAAGCGGGGACGGACCGTCGTCTCCCAGGAGGTAAATGCCGATGGCACGATAAGCGAGCGTCGCGTCGGTCGAGCGCGGCACTTCGTAAAACCGCACCTCGACCGGGCGGTTCGCGCTCACGGCAGACTGCCGGGCGAGGTTCAGCGTATCGACCATCTGGTCGCCCGAGATGTTCAGCTCGGTGGAGGACGAGAGGCCGCTTAGCGAGGGAATGGTGACCGCAACGAGGATGCCGATGATCGCGATCACGGTCAGCAGCTCGACCAGAGAGAAGGCCGCGTCGCGAACTTTCCTAATGGAGCCTGGCCGGTTCATTGGGGGAGAAACTGACGGGATGATCTGATCCGGAATTTATAGTAAGGATAGATCGTTTTCGAGAAATTCGCGGCCTGCGCAAAATCAGGGATCGAGGTGTCAGCCGAGTCAAGATAGCGCTCGACGTCGAAAGAGCCGCGGTACTCTCCGGTCACCCGCAGGCGGCTCTCGGGTATGCTGCCAAGCGAGATATCCGGCGCAACCTGGATCGTCTGGGCTTTCACGTAAACGGTGTAGGTATTCGACTGGGTGGTCAGGCGCGGGTAGAGGTTGTTGTAGGGTGCCTCCCATGCATTGTCACCGGTGAGCGTGTTCCTGGCCCAGAAACTCTTGATAGCCGTGCGCAGCGCCCCGGCGTCGGAGGCCCCGGCGATGTTGACGGAGCTGATGGGATGCTCCGGCGCGTCCTCGGAATGCCCCGTGCCGATCACGCTGTTGACATTATGTTTCGGCGCGAGCGGGATCGAGCAGATCTCCGAGGCCGACTGAAAGACATCCCGGCTCGGGTCGCTGTCGGCGAAGCGCTCCTTGAAAAACAGCAGCGTCTGGCTCGCGTCGACATCATAGAGGTACGAGATGGCCCAGCGGCTCTTCGACGCGTCCACCGTGTAGCCGGACCACTTGTAGTACCCGGCGTGTTCCTTGGGGAAAGCCAATACGCGCACCGATTTGAGGGCGCCCATGAGGGCGGTGGTCCGCTCAACGTAGGTGAAGGGAGCGATCTGGCAGTTCATGTTGACCTTTCCGGCGGTGGAGAAGGTCCGGCTGATCGGGTAGGGATCGACCACAGGCATCCAGAAGAGATCGAGCAGCGCGCTATCGGCCGGGGAGGCAGCGCCAGGGTGCGCCATCGGCGCGATGTCGGGACGGAAAAGCAGCGTCTCCCACGGGATGCCGGAGCCCGCACGGGAGGGCAGCGTGCCGAGCTGCACCGCCGAGGCGACCTGCCGGTTCGGGGAAAACGCCGTGGTGAGATTGTCGTCCCAGGGAAAGAGCTGGTTCTGGTAGGGTATGCGGGCGCTCTGACCCCAGTTGAACCCTTCGAGGCTGGAGTTCCCCTCGTCCGCCTTCAGGATGGCCGGCCCGTCGCCCTCCGAGGCAAGGCTGGTGGTGAAGTCTCCGGGCGCGGGCACGTTTGTCATCTGGCTCGGAGCCTGCGGGAGATAGTTCAGCGGCGTGCCGCTGGAAAAGGCGGTCGCCGTGCCATTGACCAGCGTGCCGCGGCGGACGGCTACCGTAGTGGCCGGTGTCGCGTTGGCCGGTGTCTTCAAGGCGAGATTCGATGTGGACCAGAATTGCCCGCACGCGCCGAGGAGCGAGTGCGCCTGGGGGAAGCCGGTGTTGGTGTAGTCCTTGTGGGGGATGAATTTGCTGGTGGTGTCGGTGCCGGTAAGGGCCAGCAGGCGCAGGTCTCCATGCTCCAGCTCAAGACCGCGGATGACGTCGTTGGCGCCGATGACGATTTTTTTCATCGCCCAGCTTTCGCCTGAGTCTTTCTCGATGAGCTTGCAGGCGTCGGCGAGCTGGTTGACGCGGATCTGGAGCGAGGAAGCCAGCTTTGCATTGCCAGCCGCTGCATCACCGTCGCCCGGAAAGGCTCCCACGAGCGGGCCAAAGCCTGGAAACGACAGATCGTAGGAGGAGATCGTGTCGCCGCCCATGTCCTGAAGCTTTACCGTGACCATGTGCGAGCTGCCTCCGCCGGAAGGCCGCAGCCCGACGCGGATCGTGTCCTTGATGTCGGCACCGGACGAGTTCGTCTTCGGATAGATCACCTGAAACTGCGCCGAGACGAAGGGATAGCCCTTCAGGCTGTCACCCGAGCCGATGGTGCGGGGCGAAAGCTGGTAGTTGGCTGCCGGATCGCTGTAGAGGAAGAGATTATTGTACCCCTGCGTGCCTCCCCAGGCTCGGCCAGTGAAGGGCTCGACATTGGCGGGCACGTTGACCTCGATGGTCCCGTCGCCGAAGGACAGCGGCGAGACGATGGTCGACCCGGTGATGGTCGGCACATCCGTCACGGCCTCGAATCCCCCCGCCAGTCCATTCACCGCGATCTGGTAATCCGGGACATACCCGGCAAACCCCATCATCGGCACAAAGGTCTCCATGAGAAAGACGGCGCGGTATTTCACCGTCACCTGGCCGGGGATGGGCTTGTCGACCAGCTCCTCCTCACGAATGACGGCCAGCGCGCCCTTGGACAGCGTAGGGAAGCGCCCGTAGCCGCTCGTCGCCTTGATCTTGATGGGCAGCACCTGGCCGCTGCCCGGCAGCCCGGGCGGATTCGTCGTGCCGTTGGCTGCGGGATTGTTCTGCCAGGCGTAGGGCTTCACTGCGCCCTGCTTGTCGCGATAGGCGAGATTGACGGTGCGCACCCAGTCAAAGATCGAGGTGAGAAGCTGCTCGCGGTCGGCGACAGGGTACTTCGACGAAAAGCTGCCGCCGATGCCGGGGATCGGCGTCGCCGTGAGGCTGTCGAGATAGCTGAGGAGCGTCTGGTTGCGGGTGATCTTGTCGTAGTCATCGGTGCGGCTCGCCGGGTTCTGCCGCTGGAAATAGTATTCGCTGCCATCGAGCGTCGCGCACATGGCCAGCAGGCGATCGGAGGCGCTCTGGTAGTCCGGGCGCGTGTCGACGGGCCAGAGGCTCACGCGGGGTTTGCCGAAGAGGTTGATCTCCGGGGCATTGCTATCCACGGTGAGAAAGAACCGGACCAGCTCAAGGCGCTCGGGATCGAGGAGGAAGTCATCGGTGAAGGAGTACGTCGTCCCGGACATCTGTCTGCTGCTGCCGGTGAACTTGAAATCCAGCTCGCCCTCCTTGAGGGCCTTCATGTTCTGCGTCGTCATCCGGTAGCGCTGGCCGGTCCCGCCGTCGTACTTGGGCAGGAAGAGCAGTTCATCGACGCTGGCGTACAGCCGGTCCTGGTCGTTCTGGACGGGAAAGCTGTACCCGATCATGCGGGTGCCGACCTGTGAACCCCGGCCGGCGACGCGCGGCGTGAGCGAGTAGATGAAATTGCTCAGGTCGGATTTGTTTGTGGTGAGGAAATCCAGCACGGGGCTGAGCGAGGTCGTCGCCGGGTGGCCGGGATAACGCTGGTATTCACGAGCATTGACTTGTCCGGAACTGAGCGAGTCATCCGCGCCCGCGATGACGGGGAGCGTCCAGAAGGATCCCTCCGAGGCCGTGTTGACATTCAGCCGGCAGGTGTCGTCATCGGTCCAGAAGGCGATGCGCGCCACGGGCGGGTTGCCATCCGGCACGGTGTTCCCATTGGGCAGGACGAGCCGCACCGTCTTGCCTCCGGAGGCCGTAGCCAGGCTGCCATCCTTGAGCACGTAGATCCACCGCACCGGCATCGGGATCTGGCCGATCTCGGTTGTATCGCCGTCTCCATCGAGATCGTCCTTGTCAGGCAGCGCGTAGTTTGGGGAGACATCAAAACCCTGGATGCGCGTGTCGGCATCCAGCCCGCCGGGGTTCAGGATGGGATAGCTGGGCCTTTTGTCGATGGTGACGGGAGAGTTCAGGTCGGTGTAGACGCCGGGGGCGGCGTTCCAGGGGAGCTGATCCTTGCTCGACGACGAGGACCAGGCAGGCACGTCGGAGGGCTGGCTGCCGGAGATCAGGGAAAAACCCGCACCATCGACCATCTTGTCCGAGCTGTAGAGCTTGAAAACCTGCGTCTGCTTTCCCTGGTTGTTAAAGGTGCGCAGCAGCCCGGGCTGGCTGGTCCACGTCTGCGAAGCATCGTCCACCGTGGTGGCGGCACGGAGCTGGCCGAGCACGACATTGACGGCGGCGTCGGCATAGATCCGCGCCGAAACGCCGGAGGCGTAGCTCTTGGATGCGCTCAGCTCCTTGTTCGTACTGGCAAGGAAGGCCACGCACAGCAGCGTGATGAGCACCAGCGCGCCAAGCACGATGACCAGGGCCATGCCCCGCCGCGAGAATGATGGAAGCGGTCGCATCATCATCCACCCTCCTTCGTGCTGATCGTGGTGGAAAAGACGCGGTAGTTCAGGCGCGGGCCGCCGCGGTTGCCCGCCAGCACGGACTCGAGCTCCGCGAGGTCGTGGTCATAGCTCGCGATGGTCTGGAACGCTCCGGCGGGAACGAGCGGCGGCTGGCTCGTGCCGTAGACATCACGCAGGCGCTGCGCGGAGTCCTCGTCGATGGCTACCATCGTCACCTGGAGCAGCGGCGGCAGCAGGTAGCTGCGATCCTCCACATAAGTCGCCGTCGTGGAGTCGTAGGAATACTTTATCCCCAACGCGGCATTGTCCGCACCCCTTGGCAAGATGACGAGGGCGATGATGTTCTCCGCCATCACCCGGCAATACTGATGGCTCGCGAGCGCCTGCTGAAACCACGCCCACTGCTGGCCTGCGTTGTACGAGGAATCATACAGCGTCAGCTTTTCGGAAGGCTGCACCCACTCAATGAGCCGAAACCCCGGGTGATCCGAGGCCGTCCGGCCCTGGAGAAATCTCGGGATCTGGCTATACGTCGACGCCGGCCCAAACTCGACGAAGTACCCGGCGGCATTCAGCATCCCGGGGGACTCGATGCGGAGATCTTCATCATCCGTGCGCCCGAGCGGAGCCTGAAAAAACACGGCATGCGTCACCTTGCCGGAAGCCGACGGGAGCAGCTCAGCCGCCGGGCCGCTGACAAACTCCAGCTCGGAAAACCGCCCGTAGTTCGCGGCCTGCCCGCCGGCCGCCGTGGTGTGCCTCCAGTTGGCATCATAATAGTCGATATAATGGTTCAAGGTCGCCTGGCTCAGGTTGCGCGTCACCGCTTCGAAAGCCGCCCGCGCGCTCTGGAAGGCCGTGATCTTCGAGCTGGTGCTCCGCCAGAGATTGCTCGTCTGGCTGACGATATTGAAGATCACCACCAGGATCGTCATCAGTACCGCGCACGCGACCAGCAGCTCCACCAGGGTGAATCCGTCGGCTTTGCTGGTCTGTGGGAAACGATGGTAATGGCTCACGTTTTCGCCCGGCTGCATGGCCGGGATCCGTTATTGACTATGCCTAATGCCCGTTAGTTGGCCACCACGCGGGACTTCGCCGCGATGTAGGTCACAAACGTCTTCGAGGCTCCCGTGGCGGCCTCGCCCATGCGACGAAAGGTGATCGTCACACCAGTCAGCCCTCCATCCGCCCTTCCCCCAGAGCCCGGCAGGACTGGCTGCGGCGTAATCGCGATGCTGGCGGAGTAGATGCATCCGGGACTCCGTTCCGAAACAAAGTTTCCCGCATCGTCAAACCAGAAACTGTTGCCCTCGTATTGCGAGATCTCCGCGTACGGCGTCTGGCTGATGCGACCCACGATATGCTGCACCATCTGCCCCTCCATCGAGGTATCCATCGCCTTGCGAAAGACCTGCAAACCGCAGGGCAGCATCCCCAGGATGGCGACGAAGGCAAAGCTCACGATGCCGATCGCAAGGACTGTTTCGACCAGCGTGAAGGCGCGTATCTCGCGAATGCTGTCTTTGAACCGGATGTTCATGAGGGAGGGGGGAGAGTTAAGTAACTAGAATCTATTTCACCGGAAATCGAGTCTCAAGATGGAGCTAGGATTAACCGTAAAATGGCGGGGGTCCGAGGAGTGCTCCTCAGGTGGAGCGATCGTAGATTTCCTCCGTAACGACGCCCTGGAGAGGGAGCCCTTGCAGATAGGATGAAATGTTTTTCATGGCAAAGTCCCAGAGCAGCGCAAAGGCATCCTCCGTGGGACCGGCGATGTGTGGAGAAAGAATCGCTCCCGGCAGGGTGCGCAGCGGAGAGTCCATCGCGGGAGGCTCATCGCGAAACACGTCGAGTCCCACCCGCAGACCGCGTTCGCGGGCCACGCGCGCCAGCGCGTCCTCGTCGACGACCTGACCGCGACCGACGTTGACAAACACCGCACCCGGCGGCAGGAGCAGAAGCATGCGTTCGTCAACGACACCCTGCGTGCAGGAGTTCAGAGCCTCGCACTCCACCAGGATGTCGCTGCGGGAAAAAAGCGTCTCCAGACTGTCACAGGATCTCACAGCATGTTCGTGATACATGGCGGATGGCACCCCATGCGAAAACGCAACCACCTCCGCGCCAAAGGGCCGCAGCATCGCGATCAACTCGCGGGCGATCGCGCCAAATCCATGCACTCCCACGCGCTTGCCTCGCAGGCTGCGGGTGGCCAGTACGCGACGGCGGGTCCATTGCTCCATGTAATGCGGCCACTGCGGCATGCTGCGCAGGCACGCCAGCACGAGCAGCATCGCATGCTCGGCGATGGTGTGGCTGATGGCGTTGCCCCAGTTGGTCACGACGACCCCCCTCTCGATGAGGACGCGCGGCACCACCTCGCGGACGGACCCCGTGAGATGACAGACATAACGCAGCGCGCACTCTTCCGCGGGCAGGTAATCCTCGGGCACCCGGCGCGACCGCCAGCCCGTCACGAGCACGGTGGGGTTGAGCTCTCGCAGTTCCCTCTCCCAATCCGCCAGCGTGAGTCCGTCCATGGTGAGCCAGCGCACGTCCACCTCGGGAAATTGCGCCGGGTCAAATCCCGGCCGGAAGCAGGTCTGCGATTCCTGTCCCAGGGCAAAAACCAGACGGCTCGTCCGTGGGGATTCCCAAGGGCGCTCCACCGCAGTTGAGCCGTCGAACCCTGGGATGATAGAAGATCTCATGTCGTGCGTAAGTCCCATTTAGGACCGGGAGCGCATAGATTCAAGGGAGCCTCAGGTTTACTCGTATAACAATACCCCCGCACCGCCGCTCCGTGAGGCTTCCGAAAACGGCGGTATCGTCGAGGCCGCGCCGCGACCCCGGGAGAGCAGCCTGGAGCGCTTCAACGAACGCTCTCGCGTCCCGGCGTCGTCGTCCCCTCGTACCATGCCCCTTCGAGCATGATCGTCTTGGGTTCCCGCGAAATCCCCCGCTCGTTGCGATAGAGCTGGGCGACGACAGAGTCGACCGCTGCGGCGGCGGCTGCTCGCCATTGCTGATTGAGGCCGGATACATCGATCTCCGGGAAGGCGACGTACGGCACGCTGAGATGCACGAACGCCACGTCACCGGGAATGCCGATGCCCAGCTCCATCAGCGAGTCGAGCGCGCGATCGAGACCGATGACGACATCGGGCCGGTGCCGCGTCATCCACTTGCGCACGTCATCGGGATAGATCAGCCCGAGGAGCGGGGGCACCCTTTCCTTTACCGGCCACCGCAACTGGTATCCGGTCAGCCCCGAGGACCAGGTGCGGTCCACCTTGTCATCGACAAAGGTTTCCAGCGCAAGACCGATGCGGCGGTAGCCCTTGGCCCGCAGGGTTTCCAGGATGAGCTGCATGCCGTGGTACTGGTGATTTGTCACGCGATGGAGACGGGGCGAGATCACGGTATTACCGATCGCCACCGAACTCAGGTCCTCCCAATGGATGGCATCGAGTACTCCGGTCTCCGGCAGCGGCGCGACGACCGCCCCCTGAATGTTACGCGAGCGCAGGATCTTTTGCAGCCGGTCCGGCGAGCCCTCCGAGCCATCGAGCCAGATCTTGTCGACAAGGAAGCCCAACTCCTCTGCCCTGTCTCGCACACCGCCGTACAGTTCCTCGGAGACCCAGCTTTGCCTCCACACCTCGCGGGCGGCGAGGAAGGCGATATTCGCCTGATGCACCACGGGACGCGAGGTGCTGAGATGCGTCATGAGGGCCGAGACCATGGGATTTGGCCGATAGCCGAGCCGCCGGGCGACCTCCTGCACGTGTCGGCGGGTATCCGCCGAGATGCGGTGGCTGTTGCGCAATGCCAGCGAGACGGTCATGACGCTGCAACCCGCCTCCCGGGCGATCTCTCTCATGGTCGGAGCGGGTTTCGGCATGGCTCATCAATGTTCAGGCTGCGACGCGGCGGCCCTCAGCCATAGCGACCGACGCTTCATGAAGGGATGCATGAAGCATCCACCCTACCGATGTGAGTTTTACGTGTCGAATACAAAGGCCCGCCCCCCGCGGTCAGGCAGCATGGGAGGCAGGCCATGATCATCTGCGAGGCGTCACCCAACGCGACAGACGCCTCAGGACTTCTGCCTGCCTGGGTCGATCTGCTCGCGCGTGGTGTCCTTGTCCCCCATGCGAAACTCGTCGAAGAACATGATCGTACCCTGCTCTTCGCCCCGCCATGAGGCGCCACCCTTGTAGCTGCCCATTTTGAAGAACGGCCCCTTCGTCTTGTCGTCGAACCACGTCGGCCCGGTGTAGTCGACCACCTTCTCGCCGTTTTTCCACAGGCGGAAGTACCCGCCGCCGCTCTTCGCCGACTGCCAGTTCACCTCGAGGTAAAAATCCGTCCACTTGCCCTTGTCGCCCTCGATGCTGCCGAAGGAAATCGACTCCTTGGCGGTCTTGAACTGCTCGCCATCCTGGTGCTGGATCTTCAGCAGCCACTTGTCCCCGGCGATGGTGATCGAGGTCGGCGGACCGCCATCCGGCGGGTAATCCTTGCCCGAGCCCCAGGTGTGCCACTGCGTCACGATGCTGAAGAATGTCTTCCCGTCAAAGTTCTCCGGGAGATAGACGCTCCAGCCGTACTTGTACTCCCCGTAAGGCTCGCTGCGCGGGCCGGTGATCTCGGTGCGGTGCTGGTCGTGCGTCATCATCACCTTCATCGAGTGCTTGCCCGCGCGCACCGGGTCCGGCGCGCCCACGATCCACTTCTTCCCGCCCTCCAGCAGCCGGCACTGGCTGAAATCGCCCGGCTCGAAGTCGATTGTATAGACTTTCCCCGGCGGCAGAGTCTCGGGCGCGCCCTGGAGCGCCATGGTGACGGGATTCCCGGCGAAATCCGTGCCCCATGCCCTCGGCCCCGAGGCCTGGGCGGCGGGAGACGCGGCGGGCGCGGGCGCAGGGGCTGCGGCGGCGGAATCCGTCGCAACGCCCTCGGCGGGCTTTATCTCGATCTCCTTCAGCACGAGGCTGCACTTCCCGGGCTTCGGGCTGTAGATAAAGACACGCATGTACTTCGCCCCATCGGGCACCGTCGCCACGAGGGGGGTTTGCTTCGCCGCAGAAAAGTAGCCCGCGACCCGCTTGATCGCGATCTGGTCGATCATCGCCGCCTTGGCCGGGATATTCGGCGTGAAGAGGAGGTTCAGCGTGATGCTGCCCTCGCCCTCCACCACGAGCTTCGCCGAGATACGGTCGCCCGGGACCACCGGCACCCACTGCGCCAGCCCGAGGCCGTTGCCCTCATCCTGGTCCACCATGCTCACGCCGCCCGCGGCGACGATCTCGATTTTCTGGTTCGCCCCGGATGCCGGGGGGTAGGGCGTCCACTGGTCGGGGATCTCTCCGGCGGCACCGGTAAACTTGGGATTCTGCACGCCTGTTGATTGCGCCTGCGTGCTGCCGGGCGTCGCCGATATCATCAGCGCGGTCGCCAGCAGGACGCCCAGGGGGGTTGCTAGGATTTTCATCTTCGCTGTCTATACCGAGTGCTCACGACTCACGCAAACGAGGCGGCATTATACACGTAATACGCTCCCTGGTTTTCCGCTCGATGGGCTCGGTCAATACCGAATCCTTGGGATGGATGATATTACGCGTATAATGGCGAGACCGTTGCACGCGCCTCCATTGCTGCATTATGGGAGTTCCATCACGAAATCGTCCCCGCGGTCGTTCCCTATGCTTAATACTGCCTCTCCGTTCCCCGCCGACACGACTCGCAGCACGGTCGCGGCCAGCGCCATGCCGAGACCTGCACAAAGGCCCCGAGCCGCCTTTGTGGTAGCCGAGTCGCTCTTTGAGCGCATTTATGGGCCCGATCAGCGCGCGGCTGTCGCGGCCATGACCGATCTTGACCCGCAGTTGCTTACCCCGGAGTGCTGGCGCGATCACCCGGACGTCACGCGCGAGGTGGAGTGGATCTTCTCCACCTGGTCGATGCCCCCGGCCACGGAGGAGTTCCTCGCCGCCTTTCCGCGGCTGCGCACCATCTTTTACGCCGCAGGGACGGTGAAAACTTTCGCCACCGACGCCCTGTGGGAGCGCGGCATCGTCGTCACCAGCGCGCTCGCGGCAAATGCCGTCCCGGTGGCCGAGTTCACCGTCGCCCAGATCGTCCTCGCGCTGAAATCCGTCTGGCCCATGGCCCTGCAAATCCGCCAGACACGGATATTTCCTCATCCTGAGATTCCCACACCCGGCGTATTTCAATCCACCGTGGGGCTCATTTCTCTGGGAGCCATTGGCCGCCTCGTTGCGGAGTATCTGCAGCACTACGATCTGCATGTCATCGCCTACGACCCTTATGTAAGCGAGGCCGAGGCGCGGCGGCTCGGCGTGGGGCTGCGCAGCCTCGACGAGCTGTTTGCCTGCTCCGACGTGGTGAGCTGCCACGCGCCGCTCATCGACGAGACCCACCGCCTTATCCGCCAGCAACACATCGAGTCGATGAAGCCGCACGCCACCTTTATCAACACGGCGCGCGGCGCGATCGTGGATGAGCCGGGCCTCCTCGCCGCCCTGCGCAATCGCCCCGATCTCTTCGCCCTCCTCGACGTCACCTCGCCCGAGCCGCCCCCGCCGGACTCGCCCATCTTTGACGTGCCCAATCTCATCCTCACCCCGCACATCGCCGGGAGCACGAATCTCGAGTGCCGCCGCATGGCCGACTACATGATCGAGGAGGCCGCCCGCCTGCTGGCCGGGGAGCCGCTCCGGCACGTCGTCACCGCCGCCGATCTCGATCGCCGCGCCTGACGGCACGTCACGGGCCGTACGGAGCGCGGGTTCTGTATTAGATATTACGCGTAAAATCGCGAGCGTCTTGATGGCTAACAGCATCGCTCTCTAAGGTTTTCTCAAAGTTCCCCACCCCACTAATGCAAACACCATCCTCATCCCGCCCCATGCGCACCGCACTCCTCCAGCACGGCTCCGGGCTGCGCCTCCTCGCCGCCCTCGCAGCTCTCGGCGCAGCCGCCATCCCCGCCTCCGCCGCGACCACGACCTACTCGTGGACCAACGTGGCCAACCAGGTCAACTGGAGCAGCACGGCCTCCTGGGCGGGCGGCGTCGTGCCGACCAGCGGGCAGGACACGGCGATCTCCATCATCACGGGGCAGAACGCCGCGACCAACAACGACCTCGGCCCCTTCACGCTGAACCGGCTCGTCATGCAAACCGGCGTCGGTTCCACCAAGACTCTCGGCGTCAAGGGCAGCGCCCTTCTCTTCGTCAAGGATAGCAACAACCTCGCCCCGACCATCCTGCTCCAGAATAAAAGCACCCAGGGCATGACGCTCGCCAACGCGCTCACCGTCACCGACGCCCTCACCATCACGCACTCCGGCACCTCGAGCACGACCGTCTCGGGAGCGATCACCAACACGGGCGGCATCACCTTTGACGGCGCGGGCACGGGTGCCATCACCCTCGGCGGCGGCGTCACCTCCGGCGCGGGCGGCATTTCCTACACCGGCAGCTACGTCATCACCGTCACCGGGGCCAATACCTACACGGGCGTGACCACCTTTGGCGGCGGCACCGTTTCCACCAGCTCGATCACCAATGGCGGCAGCGCCAGTAACCTCGGCGGAGCCTCCAGCGACGCGGCAAACCTCGTCTTCGATGGCGGCGCGCTGCGCTACACCGGGGCCACCGCCGCCAGCGACCGCGCCTTTACCATCAACTCCGGCAAGACCGCCTCCATCGAGGTCACCAGCGCCGCCGCCACCCTCACTCTCGCCGGGGCCACCGGAGCATCGACCAACGGAGGGTTGGCGAAATCCGGCGCGGGCATCCTCGCCCTCTCTGCCGCGAACACCTACACCGGCACCACCCAGGTCACCGCGGGCACGCTCCTCCTGAGCGCAGGCGGCTCGCTTCACGGCACCTCCACCGTCGTCTCCGACGGAGCCTCCCTCAGCCTCGCCGACGGCTCCGCCTACACCTTCACCCTCGGTGCGGATGGCTATGTCAACGGGATCGCCAGCGGCAAGGGCATCAGCGGCCTGGGAATCAATACCGTCTCGCTCGACGGCGACTTCGTCTTTGATCTCGCCAGCGCGGGCACGGCACTGGGCGACAGTTGGACGATCATCGACATCGCCTCCGTCGGCGAATCCTATCTCGCGGGCTTTTCCATCGCCAATGCCGGGGCGGTCCAGTCCGGCGGCGTCTGGACCTTCACCGACTCCGGCACACAATACGCCTTTGACCAGGGCACGGGCGTCCTGCAGGTCGTCCCCGAGCCCGCCGCCACCGCCCTCCTCGCCCTCGGCCTCACCGCCACTCTCCTCCTCCGCCGCCGCAAATCGGCCTGACTGCAAAAGCCGCGCAAGTCTTGCTCGACCGGAGCATCCTCGGGGTGGGGATGCTCCGGTTTTTTTTGAACTATAGGAAACTGTCTCCTCACAATCGCTGAGGAGAATCTCTTGAGGATTGCGGACGCGGCAGCGAGCGCAGCCCTTTGAGACAACCAGGCGCATTATTATCCTATAATGCGAATTTTAAGTCCCTCGCCACCCCGATGGGTGCCTGTTCCCCTCAAATAAACGGGTCTATAGACCCCCCACCAAAGAGCAGACACGATGAAAAACCTCCTCCAATCCCTCATCCACTCCGCTGCGAAGCAGCGGGTCGCCATGGCCATGGCGTTGGGACTCACTCCTCTGGCCGCCCAGGCCCAGAATGTCTGGAACGGCGCTGGCGTGACCAGCGGCACGGCTGGCACCGACTGGACCGACTCGGCGAACTATCTCGCCGCACCGACGTGGAGTTCGTCCACGGATCTGAAACTTTCCACCATCTCGACCACCGGTGCAGGGCTCACGCTCTCGGCGGGCACGGCGGGCACCTATGCCGTGAAGAGCTTGTATTTTGGCGAAGGCTCCACACTTTCCACCTCAGAGATCCTCACGCTCAATGGCAATGCAGGCGGAACGACGCTCGGGCTGTCGGGCAACATCTACATGCCCTCCACCAATGCCTCGAAGATCACGCTCGGCTCCGACCTCACTCTCGACCTGAGCAATGCAACTCACCAGATCCTCACCACGGCCAATAGCAACGTCACGTCCCAGTGGACGACCGCTCCGGTACTGGTGATAAACTCGCTCATCACGGGCGGCGGCAACAGCGCATCGCTCACTGCGAGATACTCCTCCTACGGCAGCAGCTCGGGCACGACGGCCATGGTATTGACTAATGATAACAACTCCTACGTCGCCAATCTCGTCGGCGCGGGGCAGCGTTACGACAGCTACATCGGTTACACCTCGATCAAGAATGTCGGCGAGGGAAACAGTTCCCTGGGCAATGCCACGAACGCCACCACGGGCACGCTGGCCTTTGGCAATGGCGGATTCCTGAACTATATCGGCACGGGGAATCAAACCACCGATCGCAACATCAATCTCGCTGCCACCGTCAACTTGGGCAACTCCTCGGCGGGAACGACCCTGACGTTCAACGGCTCGATCACAAATGTCGCGACCGGCTCGCCTCCGGGAGCGACAGTCGTAAAAACATCGGTCATCACCGGAGCGACGGAGATCATCAATGCCAGCATCTCTGATGGCCCATCGGTCGTCTCGGTGCTAAAAGCAGGCTCAACCAACTACTATAGCACCTCGGGAAATGTCGTTTCCAACGATGGTGGCGGATTGCTCGTGCTCAATGGCAACAACTCTTACACAGGCACAGTGACGGTGAGCGCCGGCACGCTCCGCATCGGCCATGCCAACGCTCTCGGCAGCACGGCTGCCGGCACGACGGTAAGCAATGGAGCGGTGCTCGATCTCAATGGCCAGGCGGTGGGAGCCGAGGCTCTGTCCATCACCGGAACCGGCATCAGCAGCGGCGGCGCATTGATCAATAGCAGCGGAACGGCGGCGAGCTATGGCGGAGCTGTCACCTTGACCGGCAATACCAGCCTCGGCGGCGCGGGAGCCATCACGCTCTCCGGCAATATCGGGGAAAACAGCGCCGGGCGCACCTTTACCAAAGTCGGCGCGGGGACGATCACGCTCAGCGGTGCCAATACCTACACTGGCGCGACGACCGTGAGCGCGGGCACGCTGCTCATCAATGGCTCCAACACCAGCACGGCCACCGTGACGGTCGCCTCGGGAGCAGCCATCGGCGGCACGGGCACGATCGCGAGCAGCCTTTCGATCTCGGCGGGCGGCAAGTTTGTCTTCAACCTCACCGACGCCCTCACGGTCAATGGCGCGAGCGTCACATTTGGCAGCGGCTTTGGCGTCGCAAGCCTCATCGGCCTCGACAGTTCGACCGCCAACGGCACATACAGTCTCATCGACGGCCTCGCCGCGGTAAACCTCTCCAATGTTTCGAATGTCGGCGAAGCCAATGCCTATGACCTCGGCTCGGGCAAGAGCGCATACTTCCTCTCGAGCGGCCTTCAAGTGGTCGTCGTTCCCGAGCCCTCGACGCTGGTGCTCCTGGCTGGCGCTCTCGGAGCCGTGATTATATTTCGTCGCCGCCGGGCTTAAATCCGGACTCGGTAGTCACGTCCCGTTCGCCTGCTGGTGGGCAGGCGGCCGGACCGAAAAACGCCGCAGTGTTTCTGGCACTGCGGCGTTTACTTTTGGACGCCGATGACTAATCGCGCACTGGTAAGGCGAGCACCGCCGGTACTGAAAGCGGAAACCCTGAGTGCATCCCTTCAGGCTTGGGCGAGGGTGTTCCCCTCATGCCACATGCCCTCGGTCAGGAGGGTGACGCGGCTTTTCGGAATGCCAAAATCGTTATGGTTCAGCTTTTCGATGACCAGCCTCACCGCCGCCGCCCCGATGCCGGGTGCATCCTGGCAAACCCCGGAGAGGTTCATGTCGGAATCCACATTGAGATTGAGCAATCCGACCTGCGACGGGACCCGGATGCGCTTGCGCTGGAGATAGTCCTGGATGGACGGCAGCAGGGTATTGGAAGAGATGATGACCTCCGGCCGCCATCGCTGCATCCAGCTCTCCATGGCATCCTCCTGCCACCCGGGAAGAATGAGGCGCGGAATCGCTGCGATGCGGCGGTCCTTTTCCCGGGCGAGGCTGTAGGCGGCGGAGAGCAGCCCTTCGTTGCGCTCGTCGACGACCTGCGCGAGGACAACTCCCAGTCGCGAAAAGCCATGGCGGCGGCACTCCGCTATAGCCATATTCATCGTCGCGTAGCTGTCGGTCACCACCCGGTCAAAGGCTGGCTGGGTAAAGGAATACTCGATGACCACCGTGCAAAGACGGCTCCAGTCGAGGGTGAAATTTCCATGCGCTTCGGGGAGCGGCCCGACGATGACACCCTGGATATTGCGGGCCTGGAGAATCCCGTCGAGGCGTCCCTCGCGCAGATCGTCATCCATGACAAAAGGCTCCAGCCGAAATCCCCGTCGCTCCGCCGCCTGGCGTGCCCCCGAGAGATGCGCATCCAGAATCGCCCTGGCCGGTCCCGAGCGCATGATATAAGCCAGGCAGGTCTGATAAGCGACTGTCGCCCGCCGTCGCCGCATGGTTCCTAATGCAGCCAGCAGGGGATTGGGGCGGTAGCCAAGTTGCGCAGCAGCCGCCTCCACGCGCTCGCGCACGGCGAGTGTGATGCGCGGGTCATTGCGCAAGGCCCGCGAGACCGTGGTCTGATGCACGCCCGCCAGGCGGGCTACGTCACCCATACTGGGCGCGGAGGGACGCCTATCGTCGGGGATTTCCATAGGGTGCACGGTTCAGGGGGCAACGATGCCGCCATGGTAAGTCGGGAGGACTGAAATGCAAAGGATTCCGCCGTTTGGCGGGCATTCATGCATCGGCAAGCACGGCATTTCTTTTGAACGTCCAACGAGGAGGAGCCTAGCTTGCGACAGATCGAGCGATCAACCACCCCTTATGAATACCCTTCACAAAACCTTCCTGCTAGCCATCGCCACAGGCCTGCCTCTTATGCAGGGCAATCTCCACGCCCAGACGCTGATCCTGGATTATGATTTCAATCAAGTCACAGGCGGCGGCACCACTGCACCCAGCACGGGAGGCACCACGACCAGCCTGAATCTTTATGACTCCGCCGGGACTCTCACCAATCTCCACGGGGCGGCAGGATCAGGTGTCTCCGGGAATGCGGGCGACCTCGCCTTTGACAACTCCGCATCGACCGGCATGGGATCTGGCGGAACAGGAGGCCGGGCTCAGTCGGGAAACATCTCCGCAATCAACAGTCTCCAATCCTTCACTCTGACGGGTTGGTTTAAGACCGGATCCACCACAGCGATCGGCAACAACGCATTCCTGATTAACAATCAAAGCGGCACCACCGACGGTTTCCGCCTGTATAGCGGCTCGACCGGTGCTCTCGCCCTGAACGTCAACGGAGTGGCGGTGGCATCCAGCGGAGCATCGACCTATGCGGCAACGGAAGCGTGGGTTTTCTTCGCCGTGACTTATGACGGCACCCTGTCATCCAACAATGTCAAATTCTACATTGGCAACACCTCCACTGCGACGAGCCTGAACGTTACGCGAACCCTCGCGCAGGGGACAGCCTCGGCAAACTCGGGAGGATTCGCCGTGGGCAACGTGCTCAGCTCCAACATCCGCCCCTTTGATGGCTATCTGGACAACATTTCCGTGTACGGGTCGCAGACGGATGGCTCGGGCGTCCTGAGCCTCGCTCAGATCGAGTCCGTGCGCCAAGCCGACCTCGTCCCGGAACCTGCCAACCTTGCTTTCCTCGGTTGCGGCGCCGGTTTGCTCGCCGCGATTTGCCGCCGGAGGTGCGCTTTGCAAAAGACTGCCAGTGCTCAAAGGCAGCATTTTTGTCTGTAAGGTCGCATGAATTAGTGACCCAATAGCTATTCAGGCCATGCATACCTCCCGGCGGGCATTTACCTTGGTCGAGCTTTGTGCAGCGATCTGCATCCTTGCGATCCTCTGCGCCTTGATCTCCGGCGGTGTAAGCAACATCCGCAAGGCCGGGGAAAATGCCGGGTGCGTGTCAAATCTCCGGGCGATCGGCACCGCCGTCTCGCTCTATGTTTCGGACCATGACGGTAGCCTTCCTGGCCCGGCCTACGGCAACATGCCCGCCACGTACTCCTATGCTTTGAATGGTCCTTATACGCTGACGACTTATCTCGCTCCCTATCTGGACTGCCCCGCGCAGGAAAATGCCACCCCGCATACCTGCCCAACCATGATCTGCCCGGCCTTCAAGTACCGGAACGTGCTGCCCGCCAGCCAATGGACGAAAGCCCGATCCTACACGCCAGTCTATCAGTTGTCTGGCGTCACGCTGCCGGGAGGCATGCTGCCAAACCCCTGGGGACGCCCCGCCACCGCAGGGCTCAACATGAATGACGCTCCGTTCAAGCTCGCCGCGATCTGCTCGCAGGTGAAGGCCTCCGCCACATGGATGATCATGGATGCAGACGTGACTTCCAACATTGGCGGAGAGGGGCTGTCTCCCAAACCCGTCCATGGGACGCACTGGAACCGCCTCTTCTTCGACTTTCATGTCGAGGCGACTGCCACCCAAAAACCCTGACTTCCTGATAAAGATGACCCTGGCAAATACAGGCATACTATGCCTTCTCCTCGTTAGCACCCCGGCTTGGGCCGACGAAGCAAACCTCCCCATGCGCAGCCTCTCCCCAGTGGTTTCGCTGCCCGACGGATCGGAGTTCAAGACCTGGGAGAACGAGGCGCCCCTGACCTTCAGCAAGACCTATTACGTCGACCAGGGCAACTCCGCTGCGAGCGATGAAAACCCCGGCACGGAGGACAAACCCTTTGCCACCATCGGGAAGGCGGCGGCCGTTCTTCAACCTGGAGAGCGCGTCATCATCAAGGACGGCATCTATCGTGAGTCCGTCGCTCCAGCCCGGGGCGGCTCCGATCCCGCCCATATGATCAGCTACGAAGCCGCGCCCGGCGCACACGTCGCGATCCGCGGGTCCCGTGTCTTCCGCGGCCCCTGGGAGCCTGCGCCAGAGGCTGGAAACCAGGTTTGGAAAGCCTCTCTCGGGCAGGAGGATTTTCACGGATACAATCCCTTCCTCATCTCCAACGTGACGATCTTCAAGGACTGGATGGAGCAGCACCGTGGCAAGGCCCCTTTCAGCCTAAGCAGGGGGATGGTTTTTCAGGATGGCCGCGCTCTCAGGCAGGAGGCGGCCATGGAGAACCTCCGCTCAGCCGACGGGAGATTCTGGGTCGACCGAAAGCAAAATGCGATCTATGTCCATCCGCACAACGATGCCGAGCCAGGGACCAGTCATTACGAGCTTACGGATCGCGAGACGCTTTTCGCCCCGCCCATGCAGCCATGCCCGCGCTGCAGTCAGTCCCATCCGCAAACCAGCTTTGGATTTATCCGGCTGAAGGGACTCGTCTTTGAGCACGCCGCCGGGCCCTGGCCGCTCTACCAGTTCGGAGCCGTCTCCACTGGAGCAGGCCACCACTGGATCATCGAGGACAACATCATCCGCTGGTCCAATGGAATCGGCGTGGACCTGGGAACCATGCACGGCCATCAACCGGATGCGGTCCGGCAGACTGTCGGCCATCACATCGTGCGCCGCAATCAGGTAACGGATTGTGGAATCTGCGGGATCGCCGGACTCGGAGCCCATGATAGCCGGGACTTCGGGCTACTGATCGAGGACAACGTCCTGCTGAGAAACTGCTACCACGACGTAGAAGCCACCCTTCAGGAAAGTGCGGCCATCAAGACTCACGTCAACCAGCGGTGCCTGATTCGCCGCAACCTCATCGCCGACACTCTCGGCGGACCCGGCATCTGGATGGATTGGAAAAACGGGTTCTCCCGCTGCACTCAAAACGTGATCCTGCGAACCAACTCCTATCATGGAGCCATCTTCTGCGAGCTCTCGATGGACCCGACGCTCTTCGACCGCAATGTCGTATGGGACTCGACCGGCAACGGCATCTACGAGCACGACACGCGGGGCAACATCTTTGCACACAACTTCGTGGGGAAAAGCGCCGAGAGCGCCTTTTGCCTGTTCGGGAAGAAAACCGAGCGCCAGTTGGAAGGCCGCGAGCAGTTGGTCGCCGGTGCGCACACTGTCATCAACAATCTCGAAGTCGCCAATGGAAAGCCCGACCACATCGCCGGCGCACCCAGCAGAATCGAGGGAAATGCCGGCAGCAGCGTGACGGCTACACTCGCTGAGAACCCTCTCGCCCTGGAACTCTCAACCTCCTCGCCGCTGCCCGAGGTCTCGCCTGCGCCGGAGGTACGGTCGGACTTTTATGGAAAACCATTTCCTCCAGGACCCGTGGTTCCGGGCCCCTTCGGGCCATTCGGAGCCGATCCGAAAAAGTTCCCCCTCTCTCCGCACTAGCTCCTCGCCCGAAATATCACCCCGCCATAGCTTATGAAACTCCTCCTCCGTCTCTCACTGCTCTCCTTGATCGTTCTTTCACAGCCTTCCACGTCACGCGGGGCAGCCACCGCCAGCGAGGCCCTGGTCATGGTCTCCGGCGAGTCCATCAACGTGAGCGCGGTGGATGCCTCGGACGGCGAGCTGAAATCTCCCAAATGGGCCGGAGCCAATGCCTCGCGCGTCCTGCTGGGGACTTTCCCCAATACATCCGGCTGGCGCCAGAGCTCTTTCTCCTTCCTGCCGGAATCCGACGGGGTCGTCTCCATCCTCGCGAGGGGGCCGCTCGTCAAATCCGAGGAATCACCGGATCAACTTGTCCCGGCCTTTGTGGATTTTGACGAGATCACCATCGACGGAGCCGAGATCGTGAACGGCAGTTTTGAAGAAACGACCACCAACGACGTCCCGGTGGGTTGGAAATACTACGTGCCGAGCACCAATACGACGCCGATCACGGAGGCCAGCCGCGCCCGCGTGGTCCATGGAGACGCTGCTGCGGGATACAACTTCATCCGCGTCTGGCACAATTCCGCCTTCGCCGCGACCATCAAGGTCGTCGCGGGTCAAAAGGTGACCGTGACTTTTTCCCATCGGGAATCCCCCGAAAAATGAGCCACGGCGCGAGAACAAGCGGGGCAAAGCGAGGCGCGTGCGTCCTGGCGCTACTCACTGCCTGCACCCTGCACTCGGCACCATTGACCATTGCGGTGGTAGGCGACTCCACCGTGGCCGAGTATAAACAGGATGAGTCAATGCGCGGCTGGGGGCAGCAACTGGGAGAATTTCTCTCCCCGGAGGTGAAGGTCCTCAATCTGGCTCTCTGCGGCGCCAGTACCAGAACGTTTCTCTCCACCGCGCGGTGGCAAGAGGCGCTGGATGCCCGGCCCGACGTTGTCTTCATCCAGTTCGGACATAACGACTCCCATGCCGCCGACAAGCCCGAGTCCACACGAGCCGACGGCGACTACGCGCAGAATCTCCGCCGATTTGTCGATGAGGCCCGCCGTGCGGGTGTAACCGTCATCCTCGTCACTCCCATGCACAGGCGGCTGTTCGACGGACAGGGAAACCCAAGCAAGGAACTGGAGTCCTACGTCAACTCCATGACCGCCGTGGCGAGCGAGCTTTCCGTACCCCTGGTGGACTTGTATTCGTCGAGCGGCCTCGTCCTTGGAAAGCTCGGGGACTCCGGCAGCGCGTACCTCTATGCGCCCGGAGATCGCACTCACTTCAGCGAAGCCGGTGCCCGGCTCCTGGCCTCGATGGTCGCCAACACCGCTCGCGACTACGACCCGCGCCTTCGCGCCGCCATCCGCACGGACAAGCTGGACGCTTACGCGGCACTGCAACCCGTCCCATAAAATCCCCGTGCAGGGAAGTCCCTTCCAATATGGAAACGGAGAATTCCTTAATGCATCGGCAAGCATGAACTCGAAGTCGAACGAGGCCAGCTCCTTCCTACCATTAGATCATGGCTGCCATCATTTCCTCTCCGGCGATTGTTTCGACTGATCCTTACGCAGGGAGCAGGAAACGGGGATTTGCGGAAAGGATCCTGCCCGCACCCATGGATGGAGGGTTTCGCATGGAAGGCTACTGGGTCTGGTGCGGCTCGGTGATTCGTGGGAGCGACGGCCTTTACCATATGTTTGCCTCCCGCTGGTCAAAGGAACTGCCCATGTTCACCGGGTATATCCTCGGGTCGGAGATCGTGCGCGCCGTCTCAAAGTCGGTGACCGGCCCCTATCATTTTCAGGAAAGAGTGCTGCCCTCCGGGCTGCCCAGTGCGTGGGATGGCCGCATGGCGCACAATCCCTCCATCCACCGCTTCGGCGACACGTATCTTCTCTTCTATATCGGCTCCACCTACACGGGAGAGCGGCAAATCCCAAGTGACAACGACCAAACTCCTCAAACCGCGGAATGCTATGGCGGCATCTGCATCGGCCTCGCCACCGCGCAGTCTCCGTACGGACCATGGCAGACCTCGCCCGATCCGATCCTCCGCCCGCGACCGGGCAAATGGGACGGCAGCATCGTGACCAATCCCGCACCGTGTATCCGCTCCGATGGCCGGGTGCTCCTGTACTATCGCTCGAACACCCCGGACGGCCTCCGCATTGGCGTGGCCGGGGCCGAAACTTTCCGGGGGCCATATTACCGACTCCACGACGAGCCAGTCCTCCGCTTCCCCTCCGGGGATTTCGTCGAGGATCCCTTTGTCTGGTGGAACGGCGAATCCTACGAGATGGTGGCAAAGGACATGAAAGGCGGCATCACCGGAGAGGTGCATGCAGGTGCGCATTTTCTTTCCCCCGATGGATTGCACTGGGAACCCGCCCGGCCGGCCAAGGCCTACTCCCGGCGCATATGGTTTGACGACGGGAAGATCGTCACTCTCGGGTGCCTGGAACGTCCCCAGGTATTTTGTGACGACAGCGGCCAGCCCGTCTGCCTCTTCGCAGCCGCAGCAAACGGCCCGGGCGGATTCTATAATGCCTCCGAAACGTGGAATATCGCCATTCCTCTGGCGATCTCCTGAGGAGTTTTCTCGTCCTCGCAACCGCCCGATCCCGGAAACACCGTCACGCTCCGTTCGCCTGCTGGTGGGCAGGCGGAAGGAACGAAAAAACGCCGCAGTGTTTCTGGCACTGCGGCGTTTCTTTTTAAAGTGGCACGGGTCCCGGGGCCGCACTCCCCCGAGACAGCAAGCCGGGAACCCGTGCGGGGGTTAAAGGGTGGGCGCCCGGGGGGCTACCCGGACGCCCTGTCTACGGACTTGGGCTGTAGAGTCTCGCATGTACGGAGGGAAAGGTTATTGCGCCCCGGCGACATCGGCGCTCGGCGTCGCGACCCAGTTGACGGCATGGGTGATGAGGTCGTGCAGGCCATCGGTCTGCTCAGGGTGCGGGCTGAAGGTGATGAGCTTCCCCTTGCCAAAGGTGGAGGCCACGACGGCGGGCGAGTTTTCCATCACGCCGACCGGTGTGTCATTCTCCGCCACCTCGGTACGGAAGTACGCGAGTGGGGTGAACTCGGGCATGTCCTTGTTATCCGCCGAGGTGATGATCGGGCCGTTGGCGTATTTCACGAGCATCTTGCCATCGACGTCGCCGAGGATCTTTTTGCCCTCGTCGGTCAGCTCGATCTCGACGTTGGCCTTGCCGCGCTTCCACTTCTGCGAAACGGTGCGGGCGTTGAGCATCTTGGCCGACCAGCTAAAGCGGTCGCAGGCGAGATAGGCCCCGGCGCAAATGCCGATATAGCCGCCGCCAGCCTGCACAAACTTGCGAACCTCGTCGACGCCTGCGGTCTGCAGCGCTTCGGCCTGCTTGCTTCCGCTGCCGCCGGTGAAGATGACGACATCGTATTTCGACAGTTCGCCGTTGCGGATCTGTTCGGCGGTGAGCGTGGTGAGGTTGATCCCGGCCTTGGTCAGGATCATCTGGACAGACGGGATGCCCGCGCCGCCGCTGCCAAGATCGTCGTAGAGGGCGATTTTTTTCGTGGTGTTCTGCGCCATCGCAGCGGAGGCGAGGGCGGCGAAGGCGAGGGCCTTCACGGTCGTGAGGAAACGGGTGTTCAGTTTCATGGCTTAGGTAAGTTCGCTAATGGGTGGAGTGGTCGGGGCGGCTGCGGGTTCCGGCTCGGGTTCGGCAGGCTGCTGGAGCTGCGGGGGGCCAAACTGCGCCCGCGCCTGACTGGCATCAAACTCTCCCTCCCAGCGCGCCACGGCGACGGTGGCCAGGCAGTTGCCGAGGAGGTTTACCGACGTGCGCGCCATGTCGAGGATGGCGTCGACGCCGAGGATCATCGCCGCGCCCTCCAGCGGCAGGCCGAAGGAATGCAGCGCCGCAGTCAATACCACGATGGACGCGCGCGGCACGGCGGCCACGCCCTTCGACGTGAGCATGAGCACCATCATGAGCGTGAGCTGCTGGCCGAGGCCGAAATGAATGCCCGTGGTCGTCTCCGCCGCCTGGGCGATAAAGACCGAGGCCACCGCGAGATAGAGCGTGGAGCCATCGAGGTTGAACGTATACCCGACGGGGAGGACGAATCCGGCGATCTTGGAAGGAACGCCAAACTTTGTCATGTTCTCCAGCGCCCTCGGCAGCGCCACCTCGCTGCTGGCCGAGGCAAAGGCAAGCATGAAGGGCTCGCGCACGGCCCGGATGAAGGGAAGGAGCGGAACCCTTGCGATCCAGATGACCGTGCCGAGCACACAGATGATAAAGACGGCCAGGGCGAGGTAGAGCACGAGCACGAGCTTCCCCAGCCCGAGCAATACCCCGATGCCCTGGTGGCTCACCGTCACGGCCATGGAGGCAGCCACACCGGCGGGAGCAAGCTTCATAACAAGATCCGCAAAGCGGAACATCACGTTGTTCAGGCTCGTGCAGAACTCGAGCACCGGCTTGCCGACCGGGCCCGCCGCCGCAAGAGCCAGCGCGAAGATGACGGAAAATGTGACGATCTGGAGTACGTCGCCCCGGGCCATGGAGTCGATCACGCTCGTCGGAAACATATGCAGGATCGTTTCCGTGATGGTGAGCGGCTTGGCATTGGCGACGGAGCCGAGGTCCCCCGTGTTGCCCGAGATCGTGATGCCATGGCCGGGCTGGAGGAAGTTCACCGCCAACAGCCCGATCGCCAAGGCCGCCGTGGTGGCGATTTCGAAATAGGCGATCGCCTTGACCCCAAGGCGACCCACCTTCTTGATGTCACCCGTTCCCGCGATACCCACCACGATCGTGCCAAAGACGAGGGGCGCGACCATGCACTTGATCAGCCGGATGAAGACATCGCGGACGACCTCGAGATGGATGCCAACCGCTGGCAGCGCCCAGCCCAGCAAGCAGCCGAACAACAGGCCGAGCAGGATCTGGTGCGTGAGAGGTACGCGGAAGAACGGCTTGCGCATTACAACAACAACTTAGGCTTTCAGGCTTTTGGCAGAGCGCACGCGGCGCAGGACGAGGACCGTGCCGATCGAGAGCAGGAGCAGGGTGGCGACGCTCGGCTCGGGAACCACCGTGATCGTTCCATCCGTCAGGAAGCTCGAGGTGTCCCAGGATTGCCCCTCCGCAAGTTGAGCCCCGGAGAAGTCAAAGGTGAATCCGTTGTCCACCAAGGTGCCGGACCAGTCGAGGATATTGTAGACGGCAACCCCGGACGGCACGTACCCATCAAGGAACGACACCTTGATCACGCCACCAAGAGACAGGTCGGTAATGCCCGCGATGCTGTCGTAGCCCGAGGAACTGATGCCCAGATCGAGAGTCGAGGTAGCAGAGAGCGTGAGGCTATTGGAGATCGTCAATACACCGGCCTGCGCGCCCGCGGCCGAGAGACTAGAGGCAAAGCCGGGGCTGAGCGTCCCGTCCACCGTCACCGACCCTCCGACTGTGCCGAGACCGCCGAAGGTCGCGCCCGAGGCGACTGTGACATTGGAGCTGGTGAGCGAGGCGTCAGACTCAATGAGCAAGCTGCCCGCCGAGACCGTGGTCGTTCCGGTGTAGTTGCTGCTTCCCTGCCCCATGATGAAGGTACCATCACCCGTTTTAATTAGCGATGCGCCTGCCACGGATTCACGGATGCGGCCATTTGCACGCATGTTGACGCCAGACGCCACATCGATCGTTCCGCCACCGGCACCAAGCATGAAGCCTCGATTGCCCGTGAGTGGAGTCGAAAGCACGGAGGAAGTGAACCGAATCGTACCTCCGTCCATGGTGAAGAAGTCGGCTACATATTCCGGCACCGATCCCGCCGATGTTCCTCCCATCGTACTGGTACCGCCGAACTCCAGAATACCTTCGGTAACGGTAAAGCCAGCGATATAGGTATTGGCTCCCGCCAAGGTCAGCGTTCCGGCACCGCTTTTTGTCAGGCGATAGGCCGTACTGTTGGCTCCGGCGATATTCTGATCCCAGATCACGTCGGCGATGGTGTTTAGTGTCGAGTCGCTGGCCAGCGTGGTTGACCCTCCGGCGGTATCGGAGAAAGTCTGTATTCCAGATCCATTGCCGCTCGCAGTACCAAACGCAACAGAACCATCGATCACAATATTGTTATAATAGGTGCGCGCGTTATCAGATACGGACTGAAGGTTCCCCCCCTTCAGCGTCACAGTGCCGGTACCCAGCGGACCGACCGACAGATCCGATGCTCCCGAGAGGTTGGTTTTGACTGTTCCTTCCAGGAGAGTAAACCCTCCCGAGAAGGTATTGTTCGCACCCATCAGCAAGATCCCTGCACCGGTTTTCACTATGGAACCGACGCCGGTAACAGGAACCGTATCTTTGATGGTCAAGGTGACATCGGAATTCACGACATTAAATGTCGTCGCGCCCGGGATGGCTAGAGAGAGGCTTCCACCATAGGTCTCACGTCCGATCACGACATTGCCAGTCCCGGACAAAGTTATTCCTGCGCTTTCTCCAGACAGCGTGAGAACCCTTGCCGCAGTCGCGCTCTGGCTACTATTGGGACCCAAGGTAACTTCGTTTGTGTTGGCGAAAATCAAGCTCTGGTAGGTGGCATCTGCTGCCATAGAGGAATTAGTCAGGTAGAGATTACCTGAATTATTGCCGACCCGACCTAAGAAGTAGAGATCATCTCCCACCGTAGGAGCAACATCACCGACCCAGTTGCCGGCTACTTGCAGAACGGTTCCAGTGCCAGCGTTGGCGGGATCAGTTCCCCCTCCATCCCAGGTTGTCGTAGCAGCAGGGGAATCTGGCAGACAGCCCAGGGAAATCAGGCCAAGAATGGCCGAGAGTTTTGTGGTTTTCTTCATGTTAGGCAGCAGTTGATGTTGTGGAGTTGAGAAACGCTTCCGGGTTAGGCTGCCAGAAGCGGTGAGGTGTGAGACGCGCCGGCAGCGAGCGGGATGTCCGTCATGAGAAGGACACCCGGCCTCGCAGCGAGCACGCGTGGTACGGCATTGATGACTGCGGCGACGGTCGCCGAGTCCCCGAAGACGCCACCCTTCAGGTACGCCTCGACCGGAGGGTCGCTCTCGAGGCGCACCGCATCGTGGGGGTCGAGTGCGTCGAGATACATCTTCAGGTCGAGATGGATGACATAGCCTTCGGCAGTCTCCGCCTTCACGATCTGGTGGAGGCCGCAGGTGAGTCCCGTGGCGACTTCGAAGTGCGCCGTCTTGATGTCGTGATCGGCGATCATGGGCTCAAGGGTCTCGGTGAGATTTTCCATCTTCCAGCCAAGTGCGTGAGCAATGAGGAGGAGCGATTCCTTGAACCCGGCATGACCCGCGCGGCCTTCGTTCCAGAGCGCACGGAACTCATCCGGTTGCAGTCCGCTGCCGATTTTTTTCTGAAGCGGCTGGCGACGATACGAGGCATTCACGACGCGCTCGCCGTACACGCCTGTCACCGTGCGGCACACGCCGGTGAGGCAGACGGGCAGAACGTCGAGGACGAAGCCAGGATTCACGCCCGTGCCGAGGATGCGCGCGCCGGTGCTGCGGCAAAGCTCGTCATATTCCTTCGTCTCCTCGGGGGCGCGATAGGCGGGATAGAGCAGTTCCTCGCAGGAGGACACCACCGTGAGACCCTTCTCAAGAATGGGGCGGCACTGGGCAAAGGAAACCGCAGCGCGGGAACCTGCGGTGTGCAGCACCACGTCGGGCTGCACCTCCTCGTACATCGCGTCAAAGGAGGGATACACCACACCAGCCTCGATCTCCGGCAGGCTGCAAATCTCGGCGACCGGTTTGCCCACGAGCGCCGGATCGATATCGATGCCGCCGACGATTTCAAATGCGGGGCGTTGAGCGAGCAGGTTGAGGGAGCTGCGTCCGATGGGACCCAGGCCGAATTGGGCGACTTTGATTTTCTGGTTCATGGCATCTGTTCCGCGGGGAAGGTTTTGGTTACGAAAGGCTTGATGGCCACCTGGTCGAGGCCGGTGCCGAGGCCGGGCTGGTTGGGCAGCTCGAGCGTGCGGTCGTGCGTATAGGCCAGCGGCGCGCTGGCGGGCTGGGCGGGATAGGAATGCGTGCGCGGGAGCGGACCCGTGGCGTAGTCCAGACGAGGCAGCGCCATGCAGAGCTGGAGATTCGCCGTGGCGCTGATGTCGGTCATGATGAGCCCGCCGACATAAACTTCGATCCCAGGAGCTGCGGAGGCGAGGTACTGCCCGAGTTCCATCGACTTGATGAGGCCGCCTGCCTTGACGATCTTGATATTCACCGCGTCGGCGGCGTCGAGCGCGACGATCTTCCTGGCGTCCTCGACATCCCACATGGACTCGTCGGCCATGATGACGATGCGGAAGGGGTCAGTCTTCGCCCACTCGCGAGTCTGGCGCGTGACCTCCCCCATGGCGGCGATGTCGCTTTCGGCCGTCGGCTGCTCGCAGATGAAGCGCGAGGTGAACCCGGCGGCCTTGAGTTCGTCACGAACCTTGGAAAGATAGTCGATCGCGTGCGGCGCGTCCTTCCATGCCTGATTCACATCGACCCAGATCTCGCGCTGGCGTCCCTCGGCGACGAGCGAGCCGGCCACCGCACGAAGCTTCTTCAGGTCCGACTCCAGGTCGAGGCCGATCTTGATGCGCACGGCGCGATAGGAACCGTCGATCGAGTCGACCTTGCCCTCAAGCTCGTCGCCATCGAGATCCGCACTGAAGGTCGTCGCGGAGATCGCAACCTCCTTGCGTACCGCTCCGCCCAGCACCGCCGCGATGGAGACGCCATAGATCTGGCCAACCAAATCCAGCAGCGCCATGTCAAAGCCACACAACGTCGCACGCAACTGACGTTCCTTCCCCGGAGGCGACTGCGTGGTGAGCTTCTGTTCCGCCGCGATGGCAAAGAGATCATTCATCCACCGGCCCACCGTCTCGCGATCGCTCGCAAGCGAGTCCCCGGAGAGCGACTGATCGAGCAGGACGGAGCGGAAGGCCTGAGCGCCGCTCCACGCATCCTTCGACGTCTCATTGGTCACGAGCGCACGCGGAAGCACCTCCCCCACCGAGGTGATACTCCGCGTCCCGTCGCTCGCACGGACAACCACAAATATTCCCGGGCAGGAGTCGCTCGTGCCCTTGGACGTCACAAATGCCGTCTTCTTCGGCAGCTTGAACTGAATGAGCGTGATGTCCTGGATGGTAAATGCGGCGGACGCATTAACTAGCATCGCCCCCCAAAGGAGCACTGCCATTTTTGCGCCGACCCTAATAAAATCCATGCCGATCTTTTAACATTTTTCATGCCAACCGATTTTTGCGAAAAATCAAAATGGAGAAAACATCCACTCAAGACGCTTGAAATCAGCATATTAGAAATGTACAAATTGGTTAACCAGATTAACCTTTGCCCTCAATACCACAATTCTGTTGATAAATTATCAACGCACCACCCCCACGGCATAGGGGTGATTCCCTTATGCCTAATCATACAGGCACTGTCGTTTTTTTATTAGCGGGGGGTTAACGACCCGTTAATTACTAGCTGCCAGTAATAAGATGCAGGCTCTGGACCTTGCGGAAGAACTGCGAGCGATCCATGCCCGCCTGGCGGGCGGCGGCGGCGAGATTGCCATGCGCGGCAGCGATGAGATTCTGGAAATACGTACGCTGAAACTCCCGCAGCGCCTCGTGATACGGGCGATTCGTCGGGGCGGGAGCGACGGGAGCCGCCTCGGTCACGCCCTGGAAATGCGCTGGCAGGTCCGAGAGCCGCACCTCGCCCCTGGTTACCAACACCGAAAGACGCTCGATAAGGTGCTCGAGTTCCCGCACGTTTCCCGGCCATCCATAGGCGCACAGTCGTTGCATGGCCTCGCTGGAGAATCCTAATGGCTCGTGGCCAGGCTGGGCAAACTTGCGGCTGAAGTGACGGACCAGAATGGGAATGTCCCCGAAGCGCTGGCGCAACGGCGGCACCTCCAGGGTGACGACATTCAATCGGTAATAAAGATCCGCCCGGAAGCGCCCGGCCTGCACCTCCTGGCTCAAGTCGCGGTTCGTCGCCGCGATGACCCGCGCCTGCGAGCGAAGGTTGCGGGAACCGCCCACCCGGGAGAAATCGCCGGTCTGGAGCACCCTCAGGAGCTTGGATTGCATGGCGATGCCAAGCTCCCCGATTTCATCGAGGAAGAGCGTTCCCTCCCCGGCCTCCTCAAAACGGCCTACACGCCGCTCGGTGGCTCCAGTAAAGGCTCCGCGCTCATGGCCAAAGAGCTCGCTCTCAAGGAGATTGGGCGGGATGGCGGCGCAGTTCACATCGACAAAGGGCTCCCTCGCCCGCTGGCTGCGGGCATGCAGCATGCGCGCAAAGAGTTCCTTGCCCGTGCCGGTTTCCCCGAGGATCAGCACCCGGCTGGGCGAGCGGGCGACGCGGCGACAAACCTCGATGACCTCCAGCATGGTCGTATCCTGACTCAGCACGAGGGGCTCATCGACCTCCTCCTGCACATCCGCATAGGTAAGAGCCCGCCTCGCACGGGCGATGAGCTCCTCCGGCTCGACGGGCTTGGTGAGGTAATCCGTGGCCCCCACCCGGGTGGCCTCGATGGCGGTGTTCTCATTGCCGAAGCCGGTCACCATAATAATAGGAAGGGCATTGCCGCTTCCCCGCACCCGCCGGATCACCTCCAGCCCATCGAGTTCCCGCATGACGAGAGTCGTGATCAGCAGGTCGATGCCGCCCTGCTTGATCAGGCGCAGCCCGCGCAACGGACTCGAGCATACGGTAACGCCAAAATGAGGTCGGAGCACAGCCGACGTCTCCTTGAGGAAATCCGGCACGTCGTCGACGATGAGGACATTCGATTGCGGACGGCTTTTCCCGGAACCCATGATGTTGTCAAATCAACAACACCGCGGACAAACTGACAACAAGATTCCTTTTCCTTCAGGGTCGCGTCCAGTCCGTGTTTATCGACTGCATGGGGAATCAACAGGTTTGGCATGAGAGATGCTGAATGCTCCCCAGTTTCGATTTTTATGAAAAACATGGAGCCAAGGACTTTTTCCAAATCGAGCCGCACCGTCGCGGCAGCGCCCGGCATGACCGGACGGAACCTCTTTCCCGCCGCGCGAGCCTTTTCCCTCATGGAGATGATGATCACCGTGGCCATCATCGGCACGCTCGCCGCGCTATGCATGCCGGCATGGACAAAGATCAAGGACAACTCGATGCGCGCCCGGGATATTAGCAACCTGCGCGGGCAGGCCCAGGCGGTATTAGCCTACGCGGGCGAGCACGATGGCGTACTGCCAGGTCGCATCAATCGCGGCGTGGCCATCCCCAGCACGGTCACCACGGATTCCAAGCGCACCTATTATCTCAGCACGGTGCTCATCGATGCCGGCTACTGCTCGAAGGACGACAAGCTCTGGAAAACGGTCTGCGGGTATGGCGCCGACCAGTATGGTGTGGCCTACGTGGTGAACAGCGGAAAATCCTCGGTGCCGACCTATTTCTTCGGCAACCGCAGCAGCACCGCCGGGGCGACCACCTACGACCCCAAGAAGATCGTGAGCCTCAAGTCCAACCTCGACCCCGACAAGGATCCCAAGGGCAAGGATGAGGAGCCGCTGAGCCAGATCTGGATGATCACCAATGCCGACGGCGAAAACTACAACTCGTCAACCACCGGCGGCCTGTCCAACTCGCTCGGCGAGGACGTCCGCACGCCCTGGGGCGGCCGGCACTACGTCTATTTTGATGCTCACGTCGAATTTAAAAAGAGCGGCGAGTATCCATCTGTAAACTAAAGTCGTTATGCACATATCCATCCCCTCGCGGGGGGCCCTCCTCGGGTGCCTCCTGAGTTCCCTTGTCTTCATCCAGGCTGCCGAGGCCTCGATCCGGGTCGAGTCCCGTGAGGGCGTGATCGTCTCCGGCAGTGAGGAATCGACGAAGGCGGGAATTCAGATCCTCAAGGAAGGCGGCACCGCCGCCGACGCCGCCGTGGCCGTCTCGTTCACGCTGGGCGTATCGGAGCCGTTCAACTCCGGATTGGGTGGGAAGCTCATCGCTCTGTACTACGAAGCAAAGACGCAGAAGGTCTATTGCATCGAGGCCTTGAATCAGGCGCCGGATGATCTGGACATGCCCGTCGTGCTCAAGCTGTCCCAGAAGGATCGCGAAAAGGGCTATCGCAGCGCGTGTGTGCCCGGTCTCGTCGCTGGCATCGCCATGATGCACGAAGCCTGGGGCAAGCTCCCGTGGAAGAGCTGCGTGGAGCCCGCCGTGGAGGTGGCCAGGGCAGGCTACGCAGTCCCCGCCAAGCAGCTCACTGCCTATCGTGAAAAATATGACCTCCTCATGGAGGATCCCGAGGCGCGCTCGATCTACCTGCCGGGCGACCGCATCCCCAGCGCCGGAGATGTCATTAAAAATCCCGACCTGGCCAAAACGCTCGAGCGCATCGCCAATGACGGACCGGGCGAGTTCTACCACGGGGAAACCGCGAAGCAGCTCATCGCAGCCTCGCTCAATGGCGGCGGATGGTTCTCTGATCGGGACTTTACCAGCTACCGCGCCAACAAGCTCACCCCGCTCTCGGTCGATTATGCGGGGAAAGTGATCTACAGCAGCCCGGCCCCCCTCACTGGCGGCGCAATCGTCCTCCTCACCCTCAAGTCGCTCGAGCAAAACAAGGCCGCGGCCCATGACCAGCCGCTCAGCCGCGAGCGGGTGGATTCCGTCGCCCGCGTCCTCCAGCAGATCTACCCGATCGTTGCGGGAGCCTTTGCCAATACCCCCGAGTCGGAAAAAACCTCGGGCAGCATCCTCAAGCCAGCCACCTATACCAGCATCTGGAAACGCGCCTCCGGGGCCGATCCGCGCTCCCCCTTCCCCGACGCCAGCTCGCGGGGTTCGGTCTCCGAGGAGACCAACGGCAGCACGACGCATTTCATCGTCGTCGACAAGGACGGCAACATCGCCTGCGTCACCCAGTCGCTGGCCCATCACTTTGGTTCGGGCGTCGTCGCTCCTGGCACGGGCATCCTGCTCAACAACTGCATGTCCAACTTCAGCTTCTCATCGGCGCGCGCCATCAACTATGTGCAGCCCGGCAAACGCCCGCGCAGCACGATGGCCCCGACGATCGTGCTGGAGAATGGCAAACCGCTGCTGGCTCTGGGCTCGCCCGCCTCGCAGCGCATCCCCACCGGCATCTATCAGGTCCTGAGCGCCGTGCTTGATTACCAGCAGACTCTCGCCGACGCGATTGACGAACCGAGATTTCACACCCGCAGCCGCCGCTCCTCCAGCGAGCCGCCCAACGTGATCGACCTCGAGGAGGGATTCGACTCCGGTACTGGAGCAGAGCTCAGCGAGGCGCACTGGGACATCCAGTCCAAGAGCCGCAAGTCCTACTACTTCGGAGGAGTCAATGCCGTACGCTTCCTGCCCGATGGCAAGCGGGAGGCCGTGGCCGATGACCGGAGAACCAACTGGCCGGAAGCCCAATAAATCACGCTGATGTTTCGTCGTATTTGTCTGTTGTCCGCGGCGGTCGCCTGCACCGTCGCGCCGCTCCATGCGGAAGGAGTTGAAGGGTATGCCGCGACCGTCCAGCCACTCGCCACGCGGGCGGCGCTCGATGCAATGACAGATGGTGGAAATGCCATCGATGCGGCGGTCGCGGCAGCACTCACGCTCGGAGTGGTCGACGGGCACAACTCCGGCATCGGCGGCGGGTGCTTCCTCCTGATTCACCTCAAGGACGGGCGCAACATCTGCATCGATGGCCGCGAGATCGCCCCGCTCGCCGCGACGCGCGACATGTATGTGCGCGGCGGCAAGCTCGACGAATCCCTGAGCAAGACCGGCCCGCTCGCCCCGGGTGTGCCGGGTGCCATCGCCGCGTACGCCCATGCGATCAAGGAATTCGGCCGACTGCCTTGGAAGGAAGCCTTTCGCGCCGGCATTCGCTGCGCCGAAGACGGCTTCCCCATCGATCTCGTTTATGCGCGCAAGCTCAAGGCCACCGCGCCGGAGCTGGCGCTCTTTCCCGCCTCCAAGGCCATCTTTCTCAAGCCCGACGGCTCGCCCTATCTGGAGGGGGAGACTCTGCGCCAGAAGGATCTCGCCCAAAGCTACCGCGAGCTCGCCGAGCAGGGCGCGGAGTGGTTTTATACCCGCCCCTTTCCGCAGGTCACGCAGACCTACATGAAGGAGGCGGGCGGCATCCTCACGGCCGAGGACTTTGCCGTGTACAAGATCAAGCTGCGCGAGCCTCTCATTACGAGCTACCACGGCTGGCAGATCGTGGGATTTCCCCCGCCAAGCTCGGGCGGCGTCCACGTCGCGCAGATGCTGAACATTCTCGAGAACTTCGACCCGGCGGAGGTCAAGCCCGGCACGCCGGAATTCATCAATCGCCTCACCGAGGTGATGAAGCTCGCCTTCGCCGATCGCACCTACTGGCTGGGCGATCCCGGTTTTGTCAAAGTGCCCAAGGGCCTCTTCGACAAGGCCTATGCGAAGGATCTCGCCGCCAAAGTCACACCCGGCAAGGTCACGCCTGTTCCCGATCATGGGACGCCGCCGGACTGGCAGAATAATTACTTCGAGAAACACACGACGCATTTTGTCACAGCGGATGCCGAGGGCAACTGGGTCTCCTGCACCGCGACGATCAACACTGCCTTCGGATCGAAGGTGGTCATTCCCGGCACGGGCATCCTGATGAACAACGAGATGGACGACTTTTCCATCGCTCCGGGCGTGCCGAATCACTTCAAGCTCATCGGCGGAGAAGCCAATGCCATCGCGCCCGGCAAGCGTCCGCTCTCAAGCATGAGCCCGACCATTGTCGAAAAGGACGGTCAGGTCGTCATGGCGGTCGGCGCGGCCGGAGGGCCGACGATCATCACGCAAACCCTGCTCGCGCTCCTCTACACGCTCGATTACGACATGACGCCCGCCGACGCGCTCGCCCTGCCGCGCTTTCATCATCAATGGTCGCCCGACCAGCTCCGCATGGAGAAAAGCACGCCGCCAGATCTGGTCGGCAAGCTCAAGGGACTCGGGTATGAGGTGGAGTTAATCGAACCCTTCGGCGGCACACAGATGATTCGCAAGACAGCAGGCGGCAAGCTCTCCGGCGCAAGCGATCCGCGCGTGCCCGGACTGGCCGCTCCCACCAAATGAGAACCTCTCCACGTCCCGCCCTGACCCGCGTCGCGGCCGGCCTGCTGGCGTTGTCGATTCTGCCAGCCCTGGCCGACCCGCAGCCCCTGGCCCAGGTCATTCAAAAGGGCTTTCCCGTCTGGGACACAGACCATGATGGATCACTCACCATCGAAGAGATCAACCGGGCGCTGGCCAATCCCGAAGTGCGAGGCGAGGAGGCCGCCGCCGTAGCTGCCATCTATCGGGCTGCGCGCAGCAAATCCCATCCGATGCAGCCGCCCTTTGCGCTGGATGTTCTGGTAAAACAGGACTCCGGCGATACCAGCGCGCCTGCGACCGATGAGGACCTGGGCATGCCTAAGCTCGGCAGCTACTACATGGCCTATGTCGGGAAGATCGGGAAAACTCCCCGCCAGCTCTTTGTCAGCGGCGCCCCCAGCCTGGAGGGTTTCCGCCAGGGCAAGGTCGGCTCGTGCTTCTGCCTCGCTCCGATGGCTGCCCTGATCGACCGCGATCCCGCCGCTGTGGCTGCACGGTTCACCCGCGACAAGGATGGCTTCACCGTACGGCTCAATGACAATCGCACCGTCCATGTCACCGAGCCCACCGATGGGGAGATCGCCATCAGCTCAGGCACCGGCGACCAAGGTTACTGGAGCACGGTTTACGAAAAGGCCGTGGGCCAGATGCGCATTGAAGACAAATCGCTCAAGGATCCGCCGCTGGTGGCGGCGACCTCCGGCTCGGCTGGCACGATGGTGAAGGTATTGACTGGCAACGAAATCAAGCGCTTCTCGTGCTCACCATGGCGCAAGCCGGAAACGACTCCCGCCGAGAAGGATGCCCTCCTCGACCGGCTCCGGACCCTGCTGAAGGAAACCTCCGCCGCCCACCGGCTCATCACCGCCGGTACAGGCTCAAAAGGCTCCAAAGTGCCCGGCATCTCCTCGTTTCATGCTTACGCCGTGCTCGGTTTCGACGCTGGCAGCGACAGCGTCATCATCCGCGATCCCCACGGCCAGGACTATGTGCCGCGAGGCCAGCCCGGTCTCGAGTCGGGCTATCCCGCAAGCAAGGGCGTTATGGAGATCCCGCTCAAGGACATAGTCGAGTTCATGGGCGGCTTTGCTTTTGAGCAGACCACCCCGGCCGCAAAAGGCACCCCCTCGGGGGAAACCACTGCCGACGGAGCGTAGGGACCAGAAAGCGTCAAGCCAGCCCGGTCCGGCGGGCGACGAAATTCTCCACGGGTTTCCCCGGTTCGGGAGGGATTTCGTCGACGCGAAACCCGCATTCGCTCAGGAGATCGGAAATCGCCTGGAATCGCTGCGGAGAATTGTTTCGCATGCACTCAAAGATCAGGAGGCGCAGTTTGCTGCCGCGCAGGATCGGCTCCATGCCGCGCAGAACCTCCTCCTCAAACTGCTCGACGTCGAGTTTGACGATATTCGGCTCAGGCAGATTGCCTTTCTCCATCAGGCTCGCGGCGGACTCGCACAGAAGATGAATCTTGAAGTCATATGAGACCTCCTCCCACGGGCGAAGGCTGTTCTGGCCGGAGTTTCGCGAAAGCTTGATATGCAGGCACTCCGCACGCAGGCGGTCGGCCAGCGGCGTCGTGACCAGTTCAGCCTTCAACCCATTCAGCTCCGCATTCAGGGTAAACTGATGGGCCGCAGCCGGGGAGGGTTCGAAGGCGACAAGGCGCACCGTCTTGTGCATGCGAACCAGCGGGAGAGACAGACAGCCAATATTCGCGCCGATGTCCCAGACGACATCATGCGGGCGGATCTCCGCCGAAAGGATGTCGAAGATCTCGGGATCGTGGCGCCCGGTGAGCAGCAGCGCACGGTCGATAGCGACGTGGGGATTGAGCATCCAGGTCATCCCGCTGGCATCCGGCCACTGAATGAGAGATGAAAGATTACAGCCTTTGGTCTGCCAAAGGAGCGTCGCCGCGAGGCCGGGACGGCCGGATCGGTACAACCAGGCAATCAGCTTGTCAGCGAGCGGGATTTTCGGCACGTGGGATAAAGACATGAAAATATAAGTGCATGGAACGACCATCCGCTTCTCCTTGGGAGAAGCGGATTCCTCATGCCAGCTATCGCAGAAGCTATTGAGTCATCCAGCGCCGCGCAAGCGCTCCCTTATGAACAGCCGGGAAAATGAAACTCCCGGCTAGGCGCTCTGGCGAACGACGAGCTCGCCGCGCAACTGCACCTCGCTGGCGGAGCCGGCATCTTTTCCCAGCAGGGTATCCAGCACGAGGAACGCCCTGCTGCCCATCTCTTCAAACGGGATATGATACGTCGTCAACTCGACCCGTGAAACCTGAGGGAGCGTACTGTAATCATCGATACCGGAGACCAGCAAATCCCGCGGCACCTTCCATCCCCGCTCTTCCGCCGCCTCAATGCAGCCCGCAGCCAGAAAATCATCCGCACACACAACAGCATCGACCTTGCCGTGCACCCGTTCCAGATAAGTCCGGGCCATCGTCCGGGATTCGGCCAGGGGGTCTTCGAAATTCGGGGTCATCACCGGATCGAGATAAACGATATCTGCCGACTCCGGGATACCCGCCTCCTCCAGAGCCCAACGGTAGCCCTGATAGCGATCCCGCATGAAGGGCGCCCATGCGTAGTTGGAGAAGAACCCAACCCGCCCTGCCCCGCGCGAGAGCATATGGCGGGTCATGGTATAACCGGCATGAAAGCCATCAGCCGTCACCGCCGCGCGTCCCAGCCCAGGCAGGTACACTCCGGCGAGAACGATGGGACATCGCGATTCCACGAGCAACCGGGAAAGCACCACCTGATCCTCCGGTGTCTGGATGACGGGAAAAAGCACCGCCCCTCGCACATCAAACTCGGAGAGCCGGGCGATCATCTCCATTTCGCGCAGATAATCCGACCCGGCGGAGAGCATTACCACACGCCGCCCGGCTTGCGTGGCTGCATCCTGAAACCCCTTTACCGTGCGCCACACACCCTCGTGCTGGTCGCTGGGATAAATGAAAGCATACGCATCCAGCAGATTTCCCGCCGGGACTCCCTTCCCGTAGGTGACCGTAGTCCCTGCCCGCGCCCGGCGCTCCACCAGCCCCTCATGGGCGAGAACGGCCAGCGCCTTGGCAACCGTACCAAGACTGCATCCGAACTTTCGGGCAAGATCAGCTTCCTTGGGCAGCTTGGCCCCGGTTTCCCATCTCCCGGAAACAATCTCTCCCTTCACCTGGGAATAGACGGCGTGAACCTTCTTGGGAACCGATACCATGAGCCGTTCTTTCCCAAAAAACTCATTCTTGGAAAGAGCCAATCCTCGAAATGTCACCGACTCCTTCCCCGCAGCGAGGGAAAGCAGCCTTAGGACAACCTCGACACGATCAACTCCTGATCGAGCGAACCGCGTCTTGTCTCCGTGAAATCGACCCGAGGCAAGCGGCGGCGCAATGCCTCCATCAATGCCATTTGCTGACGGCAATCATCCAGACCGGGCGCGGGCGTAAAGCCTTCACGCACGGCGTCGAGAAACGCCGCGAACTCGCCGTAGGTCCCGTTGCGCTCGATGAGGTCTCCTGTCGCCTGGAAGCGCTCCGCCAGCCGATCTTTCCGCCAGTGCTCCAGGTAGCCCTGAAACTGGCGTCCATCCGCGCCGAGAAGGCTGAGGCGCAGCGTGTGCTCCGCCGCGTGAATGCAGGCTCCCTCGCTCGTCTTGCCCGCGATGGGCTGAATGTTGAGGCGCACCTGCGTGCCGCTCTCACAGGTGCCGTCGAGGGTGAAGGCCGCCACCCCATCTCCCATCCAGGGCATTTCCCGATAAGTGATTCGCACCTCGTGGTAGGGGCTTCGCGCCAGGAAGCGCACGGCATCGATGGCATGGATGGCGGTCGTCGAAAAATCCGCGTCCCGCCGGTCAAACCGGGTCATCTCGTAATTGATCTGCTGGATGGCGTCGGGCGGCAGATGAGTCTCGAGGATGTCATGCGTCCGCACGACCACGGGCATGTAGCGCCGGTTGAATGCCACCTGGTTCGGCACCTTTCCGGCATCCGCCGCTGCCCGCATGCGATCGAGCTCCGCCGTCCCAAGCCCGGGAGGCTTCTCCAAAAACAAAGGAATGCCCTGGCGAAGGACATCGACTGCCAGATCACAGGTGACGGACGTTGGCACGATGAGGCAGATCGCATCCGGGGCCTCCCGGTCGATCATGGTCTGGATGTCCGTATAGGCCCGCTCGAAGCCGAATCTCGCCCGGTACGTCTCCGCCAGCGCTTCATTCAGGTCGCAACACGCGGCAAGGTGAATGCCGCCCTCGCTGGCGGCCTTTTGCTGCGCCGGGCCATGAACATCGCTCGAGTGCCCTCCGCAGCCAATGGTGCAAAGTTTCATGATGGATTGACTGGTGTGGAAACCCGCATACGAAAGGTCAGCCGCCCTCCTCCCGGCTGGACGGGAACGACGAGCCGCTTCACCGAGGGAGACACGGAATCCTCAAGACGCCCAGGCGCACTCTCGGGCCACTCTATAGTGACGCTTCCCTGGTCGGTGACAAACACCAGGCGATGCGGCGTTTCCAGCGTCACACGAGCAGCAGCGAGGCGGGTGAGAATCGGGAGGTTCACAAAGCACTCCTGCGGAGCAGTCAATGTCTTCGCTGTCACCGAGAGATCGAGGCCGTTCTCCACAAAGGCGTAGTCCCAGGTGAACGCCGCCAGCATGGGCGAGCCTGTGCGCGAGATGATGGAAAACTCCCGCCCCTCCGCGCCTTCCTGGATTTTTGCCCGGTCCGAACCGCTGGCAAAGAACGCTCCCTTGTCCGATTTGCCAAAGACACAGGAGTAGGTGAGCTGCTCGGGCCGCGTGATCTCCTTGGCCGAGGCGGGAAGATGGCCCGCCTCCGCGTCGCCCACCGGATGCATCGAGGCCAGAAACGATCCCGTCGCCGGAGTCCAAAGCACGGACGGCCCCCCGCCGAAGTGACCGACCAGTTTGCGCTGCGCCCCGATGACGTCGTAAAAAGCCAGTCCGTAAATCCCGCCGCGGTTCCACGCCAGCAGCCCCGGCAACTGCCATGTCTGGTCCTTTTGCGTGAAGGGAAGCGCCGCCGGCTGGGCGATGACGCCGGTGCCGTAGGCCTGGGCCAGGGCGGGAAGCCATTGACCGCCGCCTTCAAATTCCGCACCGCCCCAGATCACCCCCTGGCGGATCGTGCGGGCGATCCAGTCCGGCGTATTGGCAACGAACGAGGTAATACCCGCCGCCCCGATGCCCTCCGCAGGCTCCTTCTCCAGGTAGTAGCGTGAAGCGCCCAGGGGAAAATCCTCCCGGGAGATGAATTCTCCGGGATATCCGCTGAGGCAGAACATCGCCGCGGTGCGGCAGTTCAACGCCGTAGGCGAGTGCAGCCTGCCATCCGGCTGCGGGAGCCAGAAGAAGCACTTGAAACGGAGGTTCTTTTCGATCCCCAGTTTCATCGCCTCGGCCAGCGCCTCATCGCGTCTTGGCATGGCCTTGTAGTGGTTGTAGCAGGCGACGAGGCTGTAGAGATTGAGCCGGTCGTAGTTCCCATCCGGCCCATATTCCTCGAGGAAGTATCCCGCCGGATGCTGGCCAAACTTCGAGTTCGGTCCATACGCGCCGCCGAGATAGGCCTTCATCCCTCGCTCAAAGTAGGACAGAAACCTCTTCTCCCCGGTCGCGAGATACGTTTCGAGATGTGCCTTGAGAACATGCGCCCACTGGTTGGATTCGTACGCCTGATGGTCGGCGGCCTTGTCCGCGATGGCCATGAGGCCCTGCCGCCAGATCTCTCCCGCGTCGGCGGGCAGGGCTTCCTTGACCGACAGATAGGCCTGGGCCAGTCCGTCGTAGATGAAGAAAGTGTGAGTCAACGGATACGGCAGTTCCATCATCCGGCCGTCGCGGATCAGGTCGTCGCCCTGCAGGGTGGACAGGTGGAAAAACGCGGCCATGATGGCGCGCTTCAAAATCTGCGGATCGCGATAGGCCGCGTTCAGCTTGCCCGGGAAGGCATGGAGCGCGGCAAAGCTCGCCGAGTCATAGAGCGAGAGAAACCGACCCGGGAACGGCAGGAAGTTCATCCACGACTCCGCTTCGCTTCCATCCGTGGGCAATCCCGTGGGTGCCGGAATGCCGAAGTAGGGCTTCGCTGGATCGAGGTTTTCATTCTGGGCGCGCATCAGGCTGATCACGCCATTCAGGCCGCCGTATTTGCCAAAGGGCAGCACCTCCACCGATGGCGAGGCCAGATCGGCAGGCACCTCGGTCGGCCAGTTAAGACGCGGCTCCTGGTCCAGCGTGGGGGCCGACGCCACCATCCAGTCGCGAGCCCGCGCCTGCAAGGGACCGGCCACCCGTACTCCGTGGCTCTCGACCGTGCCGCCCTGAAGCCTTTCCGCCATCTCAGGCGTCGGGCAGAGCAGCCCCGGAGCGCCTTCAAAATCGATGGCTCCATCAAATCCCTGCGGCAGCACGACCCGCACCACCTGGCCGGCCGGGGCCGGATCGAGCAGGATGCGGCCCTTTCTCTGTCCGCCGCTCAAGACCTCCGCCCGGGCGAGAGGCTTCCCATCGCGGGACTCAAGGGCGATACCGGCGGGCGAACCAGCCTCCACCCCGAGAAGCAGCTTGCGCGATGAGGGCGGAACCCACAAATAAGCGGGCCGGGGTGTCGTCGCGGAGACGCCGAGGGCCATCTCGCCGCGCACTCCCCACGCCTCCGTCGGCGGGAGCCGCAACTCGACAAGATCACCCTGTCTCCCTCCGGAAAAGGAAATACGCCATATCCCGGCGGCGCCCTCCGGCACCAGCAGTCCGCGCGTCTCCATGCCGCTCTCCTGCGCACTGAAATCCTCCACCGCGACCAGGTTGCCCGCCGGGTCAAAGACCCGCGCCAGGGCGGTCGGCAGGTAGGGTTCCTGCGAAGAGACTGTCGTCTGGCGGGTCACCAGGATGCGCTTGGGTCCGCCTGCGGGAAACTCCGCCAGCATCCCGAACCCGCGCACTCCGCCGCCAATGGTGGCGATGCGCGCCGCCTGGCCGATGGGGAAGGCCAGCTTGTCAACCGGTGCGGCGGCGGAGCCGGCGGCTTTGCCATCCGTATACACGCTCGGGCCGCCATCCTCCCTTGTCTTGAGCACATCAGCGGCATACAGGCCGGATGCCGGGAGCAGGCTGGCCGCCACGACAGCCGCACCACCTCGCAGGAGAGAGATCACAGGGACTCCAGCTTGAGATCGTCGATCCAAAGCACGCTGTCTGCCAGCGGTGTGGCGTCGCCGCCCTTGCCCGAGATCATGAATCCCGTCACCTTGTCCCAACCTGCGGGATCGCGCACAGCGTGAAAGTCCGAGAGCGGCAGAACGACCTGCTTCCATCCCGTCCAGTCCACTGCGAGCTTGTGAAAATAATACTTCTGCCCCTTGGACTGCCCTTCACTATCGGAATAGACCCAGAAGTTCAGGATCTGGCCATTAGCCTTGTCGGCATAGATCCAGAGGCTGAGTGCCTGGTAGGGGCTCCAGTCCAGCGGCGCGTTCTTCATGATGGCCCATGGGCGCTGCGATACCGACCAGCGGGCAGAGGCATTGCCTTCCTTGATCTTTCCGGCAGCGGTTTCCTTGGTAAACGGAACCCGGTCGGGCTGGTCTATCGCCGCCACCCATTGAAACGGCTGGGTTTCAAAAGAGTCTATCTTGAGAGTGTCTGCCCGCGAGGTTCCAGCGAGGACTGCGAGGGCGAAGGTTCCAGCGAGGAGGGAGGAAAGAGAGATTTTCATGAGAGGGAATAGGCTGAGATTTGAAGAGAAATTCAGGGATAAGTTTCGCGGGCCAGAGCGATGCCGCTGCCCTGCTTGGTTTCATCCACATTTCCGGTCTTGTAGATGGAGTCGATGTATCCCTTGTAAAGTCGGCCATCCGTGCCCGCGATGCTTTCCACATGCCCGTCGAGGAAGGCCATGTTGACCTTGCCGGAGTGCCTCATGGGCATGTACGGATTGGACCCCCAGTTGATCGACCAGCTTTCCCACATCAACGGGGTCTTGGAGTGATCGGAAAAATACAGGTCCATACGGACCGCATTATTTCCCGTGTAGCTCAGGTAATTATCCTTCGCGATAAAGTTATAGTTTGCCGTGGTGGTCTCCTTCCGGATGGCCGACATCGGGCACTTTTCAGTCTTCACCTCGATATACTTCCCCTTGGAAGTGAAAACATAAGGTCCCGCGCCTCCCTGATAGTACTGCCTCAGCAGGCTGATCCCGGAAAAGTTATGGCCGTTCTCCGAATCAGGATCGGTCGAGGTTACGCCGCGCGGCAAGGGCAGTCCGTCGCGATCCGCCCGATACTGACTGTAGGCAACTGCCAGGGTTCGAAGGTTCTGGAGGCAAAGGATGGAAAATCCCTTCTGCCGGAGATTCTGCATCGCAGGCAGGATCAGCGCGGCAAGCAATGCGATCACCGCCACCGCGGCCAGCACCTCCATAAGGGTAAAGCCGTTTACCTTGCGAAAGCCGAAGGCGAGACTCCGTCCGTTACTGGCCGACGTCATCCTCATCTTGCACAAACCTAGCACGCCCACGGCAACCAGCAGCCAAATAGTGGACGGCTCCGGCACTGCCACGACCAGGTTGATCGAATCAGGCCCGTAAACAAGGTAACTGCCGCTGTAGGATTCAAGCCCGGTGCCAATCGTTAACCCCGAGGACAATCCGCTCGCGGTGAGCGTCGTCCCGCTGTCCGAGAAGAAGGAAAAGAGCGTGTAGGTTCCCTCCGTCAGCCCGCCGAGATTGGTGAAATTGACGACATTGCCGTTGAGCACCAGATCGCCCAGGGTGTAGTTCCACATCGCCACGGAATCGCTGGTTCCCGGAGCGCCCAGATCGAAGGAAAACGCCGCCCCGGACTCGAGGGAAATCACTGCGGCGGATGTGCCAGCACCGTTGAACCGGATCTGGCCGATGCCCTCGCCCGGTGCAAGGGTGGCACCGGATTTCACCAGCACCGTTCCCGCAGCGCCGGGAGCAATGATACCCGTACCGCCCAGGGTGGCGCCGCTTTCCACCGACACACTGCCCGTGCCGGTCGCCGACCCGCTCGTATTAGCCACGAGCAACGTCCCGGCGGAAACCACCGTGCCTCCATCATAAGTATTGCCGGTCGATTTGCTCAGCCGCACTTTTCCGGTGGGAGCCTGGGTCATGTAAACCGCCGCATTTTGATTTGCGGACGCCGCCGTATCGACCTGCCGAAAGGTGCCGTTGACCGTCACTCCCACCGAGTTCGTGCCATCGTCGAGCAGCGAGGCGAAATCCGTGGTCGCACCCGCGTTCAGCGTGATCAGGTTCACCTGGCCGGCCGCCGCGTCGTTGAGCAGGATGCCCTCCGACTGCGAGAATGTTGCGGTGCCGGACGTGTGAATGCCGCCGATCGTATCCTTGCCGCCGCCGCTGTTCTGCGTGATGCGGGTCACATTGAACGTCGTGGCCGTGTTGACCAAAAGATTACCCTGAGCACCCGCCGCCGAGGTCGCTCCTAGCTGGATGCGACCGTTGCTCAGGGTCGGGGTGGACGAAAAGATGTAGGATGAACTGCCCGATGCCTCTTCCGGCACCAGTTGGAGGCCCTGCGACTGCATGCCCGTGAGGTTGATCGTTCCAAATATCCACGTCCGTGCATTGCCCCCCACCCGGAGCTGCTGGTTGTTCATGGCTCCGGTGATGCTGCCGGTGAAGGTCGTCGAGAAGTTGTTTGTCGTCGACTTGTAGGAGCCGGAATAAAAGCCGGTAAAGCCCGTGGGACTGTTGAACACGATGTCATTCGAGATCGTGTCTGCGGTGTAGAAAACCGCTGAAGCACCCTGGATCTTGAGTGTACCAGTTCCCAATGACCCGTTGTTATAGACGCCGAGGTTGCCGGAGTTAACCGTCACCCCTCCATCGATGCTGTTGCTCGCGTAAAGCCAGACGTGCCCGCCTCCCGTAACGGTCAATCCATATGATCCCGCTCCGTCCGAAATGCTGCCTGTCACCTTGAGCGCATTGGCCGTGGGTGTCGATGTGTTGCTCCAGACTGCATCTGCGCCCAGAAGAATGTTTGGCGCTATGGTCACGGCCGATGTCGTGGTCTTCGTTATCAAACCCGAGGTAAGGGTAATGGTCGGAGACCCTGTTCCGCTGACGATCGATATCGCAGTGGATCCATTAAAGGTCAGGGAATTGACCGCATAATCCACACCCCCAAGACTCGGACTGCCCGAGGTGAAGGCTGAGCCAAAGGTGATGTCATCCACGCTGGCCGGGAGGGTGTTCGTATTCCAGTTATTAGCCGTTCCCCACAGGGCGTTGGCACCTCCGCCATCCCAGGTCACTGAGGAGGCGTTTAGGGATTGAGCCATTAGCGCAATGATGCATGCAGCCAGAGAAGCTGGCTTAAGCACTGCCGCGACTGGGGATTTCGTCAAACGGCAACGATATGGAGGCGTTAGGGGAAACTGCATGGGGCGAGTCTCCCGGCAAACAAAGGACTTGGCAAACAGCGCATCACGCATCACGATGCGTAACGCATGCCTAACCAACGGGCCATCGCCAGGGCATTGGGGATCAACCAATCCACCGTCTCGCGCGCCTTGCGCGGGGACCGATCCATCCCGGCGGAGACGAGGGCGCTGATCGAGGCGGAGGTGGAAAAGCAGGCTTACCGGCCCAATGCTTATGTTTCCTCGTTAATGAATCAGATCCGCGCGGGGCGTCCCCTGCGGGATAGAAGCTGCGTCGCCCTGCTGATCGATGCCGCCGCTCCGGACGATTGGCCCACCCTCCATGTCTACCAGGAGTACCGGCAGGGCATTCTCCAGCGCGCCGACGAACTGGGCTTTTACACGGAGACTTTCTGCCTGCACGCTCCAAAGATGTCCCCGAGCCGCATCGACTCGATCCTTTTCTCCCGCGGCATCAAGGCGATTATATTGACCGCTCCCTTCCTGTCCCTGAAACAGAGGATTTCCTTCCAGTGGGAGCGCTATGCCAGCGCGACCACCGGCTATTCCTGGCCGATCGCGACAGACCGGGTGGCGCACGACCACCATGCCAACGTAATGCTGGCCTATCGCAGCCTGATTGCCCGCGGTTACCGGAGAATCAGCCTTTGCCTGCCCCGGCACAATCTCTCGGACCAGCCCTCCCGATGGCTGGGAGGCTTCGCCCAGTGCGAGCACGAATATTTTGGAGGGCAGCGCACGCCGGTCTTTTACGGAAACCCCGACGACACCTCATCGCAGGATTTTCTAAAATGGCTCAAGCAAACGCGGCCCGAGGCACTCCTCACCCTCATCGGCCATGAGATGGTCTGGCTGGATGCGCTGAAGATCAAAGTCCCCGACAAGCTCTCCCTCGTCTGTCTGGTTCGTCCCACGGAGCCATTCTACGCCGGTGTCGACGAGCCCAATGTGGAGCTGGGGCGCATGACCCTGGAAACCGTCGCCTCAAAGATTCTGCACAACCAGTCTGGCCTGCCGGAGAATCCCCGCCTCACCCTCATCTCCGGAACCTGGCGCGATGGCGCATCCTGCCCGGCCCGGCGCTAGTCGCGGGCGCGGGCGATCACCCAGTCGGCCAGTTCCTCCGGGTTCTCTGGACCGTGAGGATGGTGAAGGGCTCCCGGCTTGAGGAAGGTCTGGATGGAACCGCCGAGAGTCCGGACGCGCTCGATCATCGCCCCGGTGTTTTCATCCCAAGGCACCACCTCATCAGCATCCCCATAGACATGCACGAGCGGGATTCCCTCCCGCACGATGGCCTCCACCTGGTCGAGCGGATTTCCCCTCCAGGACAGCGCCTCGTCCTCGGTGGCAAATCCATAGCATCGCAACAGAGCAGCCCAGTCCTCCGCACTCCCTGGTCCCGAGCCGCGCCCGCCCGGCCAGCTTTTGAAATCGCACACCGGATTGTCCGCATAGATCAGCCCGACTTTCTCCGGGTTCCGCGCCGCCCAGTTGTAAACATACAGCCCTCCTCGGCTCAGGCCCTCCAGCACGGGACGCCGATGAAACCCGTATTCGCCGGTGAGTTTTTCGTAAAAAAGATCGAATCGGTCCATCGCCGAAGGACATCCGAACGTATTGCCGACATTCATGTAGGCCAGCCACCATCCGCGCCCGAGCATTTCGAGATCAAAGGCGGGAAAGGCATCAAAAAATTCCGCCCTCCAGACCCAGCGTCGTCCCGGCGCAGAATCGCGAGGCTCGATCAGAGTGACGGCGGTTTCATCGAGCTGAAAATCGTGGCGACGATAACCGCGATAAGTATTGGCAGGGAAAGCGGGCAGGGAGGATTCGGCACTCATGACAGGCGGTATCTAAGAGGGATATTTCATAAGAAGTTCACGAATTATTTTTCAATTCCTTGGGATTTCGCCATAGATCACTCCCTTATCGCGCTGCCCGAAAAGGCCGTAAAAGCACACCAGACTCTCTCCATGAAATCCCCGACAACTCCTTCTCACTTCAGTTGGTTCAACGAATCCCGCTACGGGATGTTCATCCATTGGGGCGCATATGCAGTCGCCGCCCGCGGCGAATGGGTGCGCAACCGCGAGCGCATCTCGCGGGAGGATTATCAGCGCCTTTACGTGGAGAATTTCCATGCGGAAAACTACAATCCGAAAGCCTGGGCGGAACTCGCCAAAGAGGCGGGCATGGGCTACGCGGTGCTCACCGCCCGGCATCATGACGGGTTCGCCCTTTGGCCCACGCAGCAAAGTGATTTCCACGCCGGGCACCTCGGTCCGAAACGCGACCTCGTCGGCGAGTTCGTCGAGGCGTTTCGCTCTGCCGGCCTGAAGGTCGGCCTGTACTATTCTCCCGCCGACTGGTCGCACCCGGACTACCCGGGCGCGTATTTCCGCGACTGGCCCGGAGTGAACGACTGGGCCAGCGAGGAGGCCCGCCAGCGCTTCATCGCCTACTATCGCGCCCAGCTCGTCGAGCTGATGACCAACTACGGCAAGATCGACTACCTCTGGTACGACGGCTGCATCCCGGACAATCTGCAAAGCCCGGAGGTCAACGAACATCTCCTCCAGATCCAGCCGCATCTCCTGATCAACGAACGAAATGGCGCTCCCTCGCATGTCGTGATCTGCGAGCAGGCCATACGCCCGCCCGCGCAAGACACCTTGTGGGAAGCCTGTATGACGCTGAATGACAACTGGGGCTGGCATGCTGGCGACACCCAGTGGAAGAATGCCAAGGAAGTCATCAAGATGCTCTGCGAGACCGCCACGGGCGGGGGCAACCTCCTGCTCAATGTCGGCCCAAAGCCGGACGGAACGATCCCGGAGGAATCCGCCGTCATCCTGAAGGAGGCCGGTGCCTGGCTCCGCCGCAACCGCGAGTCGATCCGCAATACCGACCGCTCCGCCTTTGCCTGGAACAACTGGGGGCGCGTCACCGTGCGTGGCAGCCAGGTCTTCCTGCACCTCCGCAACAGCACTGGCACCGACCTTTGCTGGGCGGAACCGAAGAACAAGGTGCTTTCCGCTAAGTGGCTCGCCACCGGGGAAGCGATCGAGTTCGAGCAGGATGCCGAGCGCATCATCTTGCGAAATCTCCCCCTGCCTCTGCCCGACTCCATCGCGACCACCATCGTCCTCGACCTCGAGGGAACTCCCGAGCCAATCACCCAAACGACAACCTTCTGGATTCCAGGCGAGCCCGCCCACTAAAATTCCCGTTCCGCCGAGGAGAAATCCCAATGAACCGTAATATCTTCTTGGCGAAGCGGTCCTTTAAGTGAAAATTGCCCTGACTAAAAGTATAGCAATTATGCTATCTTTTATCCAGACACACTTTCTCGATCATGCACTTCCATAAATACCCCTATATTTCGAATTTCGAGTTTGCCTCGTCCGATTCCAAAGGAAACCTCCAGACCAGCCTCGGCTCGTTCAATCTCAAAGTCCGCGCCTCTCAAGGCGGCATCTTTCACCTCGGCGTCTCTGGCAAAGGGTGGAAGGTCAATGATTCACAGGCGGAGTTGAATTTTCAACCCGACAGCACAACGGGCGGCCCCAAGCTTGAAATCAAAAGCAACCGCCTCGTCCTGCGCGACTCCGATGGCGAGGTGCTGCTCGAGTCAGCTCCCAAGCGTTTGTTCGGCCAGTGCGGTGAAGCTTCGATCTTCGAATTCGTGAAGGAGAAGGGAGATGCCTTCTACGGTATGGGCGAAAAGTGGACCGGGTTGGAACACTCGGAAAAGACCACGAAATTCTGGAATACTGATGTCTGGGGCGACTTCAACGCGGAGGCCTACATCAATGGCAAACCGGCCCCCGATCCCGTCTACGTTTCCATCCCGTATCTCATCATTCGCCGCCGCAACCGCTACATTGGCCTGCTGCTGGACAACCCGCATTCCACGTTCATTTCCACCGGGTTCAAGGTGGCGATCGCCGAGCAGATGGACGTGGATGCCGGCGCAGAGGCTCTGGCTGAGGAGTTGCTTACGGCGATGCCCGATGGTCGCATCCATCTCGGGGCGGAATCCGGCCAGCCCAATCTCTTCATCCTTGTCGGGCCGACCCTGCCGGAGCTGACCCGCAAGTTTCAAAACCTCGTGGGCACCACACCGCGTCCGCCGGCCTGGGCGCTCGGCTATCACCAGTGCCGCTGGGGATATGAATCGGCACGCGACCTCCTCGATCTCGACGCCAATTTCACCAAGCACGAGATTCCAGCCGACGGTCTCTGGCTCGATATTGACTACATGCGCGGCTATCGCGTCTTCACTTTCGACGAAAAGCATTTCCCCGATCCCTCGGCAGCGATCGCCAAGCTGAATGCCAAGGGCCGCAAGGTCATTCCCATCATCGACCCGGGCGTGAAATGGGAAAAGGGCTACGACGTCTACGAGCGCGGCAGAAAAGCCGACGCTTATTGCAAGAACCCGCAGGGTCTCGAGTACATCGGTCTCGTCTGGCCGGGGCAGACCGTGTTCCCCGATTTCTCGCTTCCGTCTGCTCGCGCATGGTGGTCGAAGGAAGTCGCCAGCTTCGCCAGCCCCGGCATCCATGGCGCATGGCTCGACATGAACGACCCGTCTACCGGGCCGGCCGATAACGAGCAGATGTGCTTCGACCATGGCAAAAAAGGCCACGAGACCTATCACAACCAGTATGCCTTTGGCATGGCACAGGCCTCGCGCGAGGGTTTTCTCAAGGCGCATCCTGACCAGCGCCCCTTCCTGCTTTGCCGCTCCGGGTCGACAGGTTCCGGACGCCACACCGCCATCTGGACTGGTGACAACTACAGCAACTATCACCATCTCAAAAGCTGCATCTCCACCACGCTGAATCTCGCCCTTTCCGGCATTCCGTTCAACGGCCCCGACGCCGCTGGCTTCGGCGGCGACACAACGCCCGAGCTGATTCAGGACTGGTACAAGGCCGGGTTCCTGTTCCCCGTCATGCGCAACCACAGCATGAAGGACACACGCAAGCAGGAGCCATGGATGTTTGGCTCCTCGGTGTTGAAGGTACTGCGCAAGTACGTCCGTCTGCGCTATCGCCTGCGCCCCTATCTTTACCAGCTCTTCATCGGCAATGAGCTTGAGGGCGAGGCGATCCTGCGACCGCTCTTCTACGACTTTGCGGACTCCAAGGCGCTGCCCCTCGGCAAGATCGACGACCAGTTCCTCGTCGGCCCCTCGATCCTCCAGGCACCCTTCGTCCAGGAAAAGCAGGCCGAGCGGGAAGTCGTCCTGCCGGGCCGCACCCGATGGTTTGACATTTCCACGGGCCAGTGGATCGACGGCAACCGTCGTATCACCGTGAAGGCCGACCGCGAAAACACGCCGCTCTACATCCGCGACGCCTCGATCCTCCCGCTCGCCCGCCTCGCTTCGGCGGACAACGCCTTCGATGGCAGCAAGGTCGACTTCCACGTCTTCCTCTCCCGCACTGGCAGCGCCGGCACCGAGTATGAGTTTGATGACGGCCTCTCCTTTGCCTATGCCAAGGGTGCCTATACCCGCGTGGCCGTCGAAGCCAAGCGGAGCCGCAACACCCTCCGCATCTCGACGGAGACCCTGCACGACGGAGCTGGCGTTCCGGACTTCACCGTGACGACGACATCCGATGTCGCTGCCGTCGAAATCAACGGCAAGGCCGCCCGCAAGGTGAAGGCCCAGGGCGTTCCGCTCGGCAACTACAAGACCCAGACCTGGGCGCTCTAGGCCCGACATCATTCCGCGAAAAACCCGGGCCGGGAATCGCATCCCCCGCCCGGGTTTCCAGTTTCAGGCTTCGTCGAGAGAGAGCACTGATCCCCCATCGACCATCATGCGTTTGAGCCGGTCTGTCGGGACTTCCGCAGCCGCGCACTCTCCCTGCAGAGCAAGAAATGCAGCCGTTCCCGCCGCTTCCCCGGTCTGGTTCATATTGACCATCACCCGCACTCCGCCGAAAGCCTCGCGGTCGGCATCGATCAATCTCCCGGCGACAAGGAGATTCCTCGCCCCCTCGGGCACCAGGCTGCGATACGGGAGATGATAGCAGCGGGGGCTTTCCGCCGTCTCATCACGCCACCGCCGCCAGGTCGCCACGCCATCCCGGCCAATGAACTGCTCGCGGCCATCGAGAAACCGCAGCACCGTGCCCTCAGGCGAGTGGACATCCACCGGATAGGTGCCCTGCGCGATGGTATCGGGGAATACCGTCCCGTCCATGAGCTCCCCGGCCCGCAGCCGGTGCAGGCAGCGGGCGTGCCACGTCTCGCGCACGCCGAGCGCCTGGGCCAGAGAGACTGCCGCGACATCCGGCCCCAGCTCCGCCCGGATCATGTCGAGCAGTGATCGCAGACAGCGCCTGCCTTCCATGGCCGCCGCAGTCAACTGGTCCGCATCGGACGCATCATAGCCATTCAAGCGCGGCCCGTAGATGTTCCGCAGGTCTGCCGGAGCGGGAAAGCGATTGATCCAGGGGACCGCGTTGGCCAGAGGGTATCCATAATCCGCCGCCCGATGTCTTACCTGCTGCCAGATGTCGCGCCCGGTTCCCTCCATCATGCGATCGAGTCCCGCAGCCAGCATCTGGTAATTCACTGGCTGCAAAGTTTCGTTTTTCCAGGCTCCGAAACCCGCCTGCCGGAGGAGATCCCCGTCGCCCGAGGCGTCGATGAAGAATCGTGCGGCTATCGCCCGCCTTCCCGATTTGTCCTCGATGATCGCCGCATCCACCTTTCCGTCCTCGCCAACCGCCGCGACGCAGGAGGCCTTTAGGAAAAGCCGGATGCCGTGCTCGACCACCAGTCGGTCGAGATCGAGCGCAAGCTCGGCGCTGTTGAAAGTGGCACACAGACCGCGGCCCTCGCGCCTGGTCTCCAGTACCAGGTTGCGCCTCCTGAGTTTATCCAGCACATCCGCCGTAAGCCCCCCGATGATCTGCCTTCCCGCGGTATCGTACAGCGAGTGCCACTCATTGACCTGCGCCAAGGTCGCCACTCCTCCCAGGAGGAAACTCTGCTCGACCATCGCGACCGATAAACCCAGCCGGGCCGCTCGCACTGCCGCAAACACCCCTGTGCAGGAACCCCCGATCACACAGAGGTCGAATTCACCCGCCACCGGCGTCTCCCGGGCGGGTTCGTGAAGGGTCTTCATTTCCCTCACGGTATCATTCCCGCCCGCGATGGAGAGCCTCACAGGAGGAAGAAAAACATGGAGGAAACTCCGGTTCGCGCCTCATGGCTGAAAATTTCCTCGCGACTAATCTTTGCCCGGCGCGTTGAAACTCCTGTCACCCTTGCACCATCTCTCTCCTCGCATCCGCTTCTGGAACGGAAGAGAAACCACCGATCCGCAGGCATTCAAAAAAAGGAGTTGCAAAAACAAAGTAAATACACTGTAACCACAAAGAGCCTACCCAGTAACTTCATCACCATGATACTGCGACCACGAAATCCCGGATTCACCTTGGTTGAGTTACTGGTCGTCATCGCGATCATGAGCGTGCTGGTGGCTTTGGCAATTCCCGCACTGACCTCGATGGCCAAGGGAAACCAGATGACCCAGGCTCTCATCGAGTTGTCCGGCACGCTCGAGCAGGCCCGCCAGTACGCGATCTCCCGCAACACCTACGTCTGGGTGGCCATGCGCCCGAATCCCAACGGTTCCAATGGCGACGAGCTCAGCGTGGCCGTACTCGCCTCCAAGACCGGGACAGATCCCTCCCCATGGTCGAACTACAACACGGTACCCAACGACCAGATCGATCTCGTCAACAGGGTCCGCACCTTTGATCAGGTCCGGTTCGAGGAAGCTGGCACTTTCAAATCGAGCGACATCCCCGATCTCGTCGGAAAGACCGCCACCTCAGCGATGAACAACTCTCCCGCGAATAACACCGCATCCTTCAGGATCAAGCTGCCGGGAACGTCGAGCACGGCCGATTTCACCCGCGTCATCCTGTTTACCCCCAATGGCGAGGCGAGAGTCTCATCAAACGTCATCGACGTGATCGAGTTTGGCCTGCGCCCGACTCGAGGCAAGTCCGGAGACGAAAACAACGTCGCTGTCCTGAGGGTCAATGGGCTCACCGGCCAGACCGCCGTCTTCCGCCCCTGACCTATCATGAAACACCACACGCGAGCCTTCTCACTGGTTGAGGTCGTCCTCGCCCTGGGCATTTGCGCCTTTGTCCTCGTCGCGCTCATCGGATTGTTCAGCACCGGCCTTCGCTCCGGTCGCGAATCCGAAGAGCAGGTGCAGGCCGCCAATCTCGCCTCCCAGATCCTTGCGACCCGGCTAGCGGCACCGACCAGCAGTTCCAATCTCAGCAACTTCGCCATCCCTGCCGACGCGCTAACGACCAACTACCGCGACATCTATGGCACAGGCGGCGGCCTGGTGGGCCTCGATGGACGCACCAACGGCACTGCGGCCTACCGCATCGTCTGCCGCGCCGGCACAAATGCCCAGACCGGACCGCGGCTCGCCCAGGTCTACATCATGCTCAGTTGGCCCTACCAGGCCTCGATCAGCAACGCGGCAGGCCGTTACGAGGCGCTTACCTATGTCCCATTGTATTGACAACTCCGTGATGCCCGGTAGGGAAAAACACGCGCACTCCGCCTTTACCCTGGTGGAGCTGCTCGTCGCCATCACCGTCCTGGCCCTGATCTCGGTCGTGCTGGCCCAGATGCTCTCGGCCACGAGCCAGACGTGGATCTCCGGCCAGGCCAGGGCAAATAATTTCACCAAGGGCCGCGCAATGATGGATCTCCTCACCCGCGACCTCCAGGGGGGCGTCTATCGCTCCGATCTCCCCGCCTTCCCTGCGGGAACCGTGGGTTTCTACACCGAGCGCCCCGGCTACTCGGGAGCCTCCCCGACCCGCAATCTCTCCTGGGTGCAGTATGATCTGGGGCTTTCGTCGAATACAGTGCTCCAGCGGGCGGATCTCGCCGAAACCTGGGCGTCCACCGCGCCTCCGGCCTTTGGAAACACGGCCGCCCCGCTCGGAGCGACTCCCCGCGATACTGCTCCCGGCATAGTCGGCTTCAAGGTGCAGTTCATCTACCCCGATGGCTCGATCTCCACGAATTACGTCGCCACCAACCGGCCAAAGGTCGCCGCGGTGGGCCTTGCCGTCGTGGATGACAAGTCCCTCAAACTGCTAAAGGCGGAGAAGATCGAATCCCTGCGCAATGGTTTTTCCAACAGCGCCACAGGCACCAACAGCATCAAAGCCGACTGGGAGAAGTATCTCAAAAACGACCTCGCCTGGGATGCCTACCCAAAATCCCTCTCCAGCGGATTGAAGATTTTCGAACGCTATGTCTCCCTCCCCTGATTCCTTTCCCCGGAGCAACCCGTCCCGGCGCACCCGCGGCGTCGCCCTCATCACGGTGCTGTCACTGGTCGTCGTCGTAAGCCTCATCCTTGTCGCCTTCGTCGCCGCCATGCGGGTGGAGCGCACCGCCTCATTCAGCTACAGCCAGGCGCTCTCCGCCGAGCAGGTCGCCCAGGGCGGCCTGCGCCTCGTCGTGGCCGAGCTGCAGAACGAGATGAGCAAGGATGCCGCCCCCGACTCCACCTATCCGCAGAAGCCGCTCTATACCAATGTCTCCTCCACCAACATCATGCCGCAGTTCGTGGGGACAAACTCGGCCATGACCAATCTGGTCAAGATCAGTTCGACCACCGCGCCGTTCACCGGCTCACTGGCCTCGGGCAAGCTGATCGCCTCTTCAGTCAATACCTCCACCGCCTCTCAGAACGGGCGCTACGTCGACACCAATCGCTGGAACCTGCCGCAACTGGGAAGCTTCACCAATGCCAATAACACGCCCAACTGGATCATCATGACGCGTGCGGGGGCCACCAACGGAAGCGGACTTTCCTTCGGCACGACGGGCAACACCGCCAACAACCCCGCATCGGGGAATACCAACTACGCCATCGGTCGTTTTGCCTACGCCATCTATGATGTCGGCGGTCTGCTCGACATCACGCTCGCCGGTTACCCCTCGACCCTCACTCCCACGCAGCTCGAGCAGATCAAGGGAGCGCTCGCCGGAGTGTCTCCCGCCAACGCCACCAACGCGATCAATCAGGACGATCTCGTGCAGTGGCGCAACGCCGCCAGCAGACTGTCCTATGTCGATTACGTGACAAATTTCCTCGCCACCAACGCCGCGGGGACGGTCTACCCGGGCGACAATACCTTTCTCAGCCGGCAGGATCTCATTAAGGCCGCGCAGGGAGGCATCGCCGGATTGACAAACACCGTGCTCCCCTATCTCACCACCTTCTCCCGCGACCGCAATGCTCCAGGCTGGGGACCCACCTACAACGCCTCCTCGCTCGGCGGCTCCAATACCGCCATCTACGCGTACAAAAACAACGCCGCCATCTCGAACTCCTCTCCTTTCAGCTCCAGCAATCCCAACCCGAACCGCTTTCTTCCCGGGGTTCGCTTCACCTCGACGTACTCGATCACGAACTACCAGTCCGATGGAACATCCTATACATATGGCGTGGAACCGGGAGACGAACTCATCCAGAGGCGTTTTCCCTTGTCCCGCCTCAAGTGGGTGGGACCAAACGGGCCCAACGGTGTGGCAGGCTCCGTGGTTCAGGCCTGCTTCGGCCTGATCTGGGGCACCTCAGACGATCCCGCCTATCCGAACACCCCGGTCTGGAAGTACGTAGGCTCATCGGGCACGACCAAGCAGACCAGGATCAAGACCCTGGACGAAGTCGCCTCGGAAGGTCGCGCCCCGAATTTCTTCGAACTCCTCCAGGCTGCCGTTCTCCGGGGTTCGCTGGGTGTCAATGGAAATGCGGGCGCGGGAAGCGGCACCCCCGAGTACGATGCCAGTGCCCAGCAGACACCCCCGATGTTTCAAATCCTGCGGATGGGAGCCGCCGCCATTGATCAGGCAGACAGCGACTCCTACCCGACGGTGATCGAGTACACCCAGGGGTCTGCCCCCTGGCTGGCCTGCGGTGTGGAGAGCCTGCCCGGCATCGCCTCCATCACTCCAGTCATCGGCGCGGAACCCGGGACACAAACGACGACCCAGACCTCGGCCAACGCCGTAGTGTACCTGACTTTCAACCTCTGGAACCCCCACCAGACGGTATCGTCCCCGCCCCGGGTGCGCATTCGCGTCACGGGATCGGTTGCTGTCTATAACCTGTACGGCGACAGCAGCGCCCTCCCAGACACCATCGGGAGCGAACCGGGATTCATCTCCACGCTGGGGAATCAATACCTCGAACTCACCAGTACCGCTGCATCGAGTTTCGGCACCCCGGCCACTCTGCTCCAGACCCATGTCGATACTTCGTCGACCAGCCTCGGTACCACGTCGGCAACCCCTTCGCCTTCGACCTCCGGAGTCTGGGTCGAAGCGTTCACTCTGGGCTCGACCAGTGCGGCGACAAATGCCGCCGCTCTGCGGTTGAGAAACTTCCCCTTCAAGCTCGGTACGAGCAGTACGCTCAGCAACAGTCAGGTAAACTCGGTCAAGATCAACCTCGGCTACAACGCAGCCTCCACCGCAGGCAATGGTTTCAATGCCGTGATGGAATATTATCTCCCGATCGACACCGGCGGGGCCTGGATTCCCTATCAGTACGCCACCGGCATCAACGACAACACGACATGGTTCCGCGATGTGGTCGCCAGCCTTCCCATCGTCTCATCGGTCCAGCGCACGAGTGATGGCAAATATTACGCCAACTTCATTTCCTACCTTAGCGGCTCTTATCCCTCTGGGTGGACGGTGGATTCGGCGACCGGAGTGGTTCAGAATTCGGAGACTGGCGATCCCTGGAGTACTCCAGGCAGCGGAGGCAAGGTCCATATCGACCATGACTACTCCTGGGATCGCTCTCCGATCTTTGCTTCCAACGATCCCCGCTCCACGCGGTTCAACGTCTGGACATTTCTCCGGGGCGGAGCCGCAGCCACATCGGCTGCTCAAAGCACGGTTCTCTGGCCGGCATCCAATATCACCGCCTTCCCCAAGGGATTGGGCGGAGGCAGCTCGGCGGTAGAGCGCAAGCCGACCATCTTCGGCGACAACTACTTCCCGGCCCAGCTCGCCCGTAACAACTACGGACGCAACACCGCCATCGCGGATACGAACAGCAACACGGTCGCGCAGTCCGGATCGAGCTCAGAGACCAGTTATGTCGACAACGACGGGCTGCGCCGCATCTCGGATTCCGGCCTTTTCGTGGATGCCAACGGAGCCACCGGCAATCCCTTCGAACGTAACATCGACAAGCCTGTGGTACTAAACCGGCCCTTCCGCACGGTGGGCGAACTGGGCTTTGTCTTCCGCGATGGCCCATGGAAAACCCTCGATCTGTTTTCCTCGAAAAGCGCGGATTCCGCCCTGCTCGATATCTTCAGCGCTCAGGACTCGACCCAATCCTTCGTCACGGGCAAGGTCAACCTGAACACCCGCAACCAGGACGTCCTCAAGGCGTTGCTCGTCGGCACCGTCATCGACCCCGTCGCCAGCATCTCGATGGACAGCACGACGGCTGGGAAACTCGCCACGGCCATCAGCGGGTTCACCTCGACCAACAAGATCGTCAACAAGAGCGAACTGGCCACGGTGGTCAGCCCCTTCCTGAGTCCCACCACCGGAGGCACATCGAGCGGGAATTTCCTCAACAACGACGCGCAGAATATCAAGCTGCGACGCGAGGCCTTTGTCCGTGCGCTTGGCGATGTCACCCAGACTCGCACCTGGAATCTGATGATCGACCTCGTCGCGCAGTCAGGTCGCTACGGACCAAGCGCCACGGCTCTATCCCAGTTCACCGTTGAGAGCGAGCGCCGGTATTGGCTCCATGTGGCCATTGATCGCTTCACCGGCGAGGTGATCGACCAGCGGATCGAGGTCGTTACGGAATAGCGCTGCCTCGTCACCGGGGCGATTTTCATGGGTTAGCGCTGGACTGTCCGCTACACTGCCGTCTCCTGCATTCATGAAACTCGCCGTCATCGGAGCACACAACCGGGGCCGTATCTCGCTGCTCGCCCATCAGCCGGAGCGAGGGTTTTCCCTGTCTGCCATCTGCGGGACATCGCCCGATGGTCTGGATGTTTACCGGGAAACGACCGGCGCTCCGGTGCCGTTCACGGCGGACTATCGCGACATCGTGGCCGATCCCGCGATCGATGCGGTCTTTGTCTGCTCGCCGGATCACCTGCATGCCGAGCACGCCTGCGCCGCGTTGCAGGCAGGCAAACACGTCTTCCTCGAGAAGCCCATGGCTGTCTCCATCGCGGATTGCGATCGCATCCTGAAGGCCCATGCCGGTTCCGCAGCCCGCCTCTATGTCGGGCACAACATGCGCTTTTTCCCCTCCGTGCAGATCATGCACCAGCTCATTGCGGAAGGCCGCATCGGTCGCGTGGAGGCCATCTGGTGCCGCCATTTCGTGAGTTACGGCGGCGACGCCTATTTCAAGGACTGGCACTCCGAGCGCGCCAACTCCCACGGCCTTTTGCTCCAGAAGGGTGCGCACGACATCGACATCATCCACCATCTCGGAGGAGCGTACACCCGCCGGGTGGTCGGCATGGGGAAGCTCAGCGTCTACGACAAGATCACGGATCGCCGCCAGGCCGATGAGCCGGGATGTACACGCTCGGAACCGCCTGCGTGGCCCCCGCTTTCCCACACGGGGGTCAGCCCCGTCGTGGACATCGAGGACCACAGCATGCTCCTCCTGCAACTCGCCAATGGCGTGCAGGCCTCCTACATGCAGTGCCACTACAGCCCCGACGCCCATCGCAACTACACGATCATCGGCACGGAAGGGCGCATCGAAAATCACGGAGATGTCTCCCGGCCCGGCCAGCCCGCCACGATCCACCTCTGGAACCAGCGTGTCTCCTATCAAGCTGCAGGACACGAGGTCTTTGAGGTGCCGCAACTCGAGGGGCACCATGGAGGCGCGGATCGCCTCATGATCGAGGACTTCCTTTCCTTTCTCACCGACGGGACGACGCGGGGAGCCTCGCCGATCGACGCCCGGCAGGCCGTCGCCACGGGATTCCTCGGGACAAATTCGCTCCGCGAGGATTCCGTGCCGTACGACGTGCCGACCCCGACGTAACCTTTACCTTTCGATCAGGACAGAACGCACCTGGTACGGAGTGAAAGACTGTTCATCCCCCTCCGCTCCCGTCGCCTGACCGTACATGTCCGCCTCGCGGCTTTTCGCCCCATCGGCCAAAGCCAGCACCTGAGCGCCACGTCGACCGAGGGTTTCATGCAAACGAAGCACCCAGCCCTTTTCCAGCGGTTCCGCCCAGGCAGGAACGGCGGAGGAAAGCCCTTTGCAACCATTGAAACCCGCCGACACCGCGCCGCCCTGATAGGCGACACACGGCGTGAAAAGCACATCGGCCAGAGCCGCAGGCTGCTCGTGCGTCGGCAGATCGGGCGCATACCGGGTCAGCGCCACGTCGATCGTCTGGCGCCCCATATCGGAGTAATCCGGGCGGTCCGGCGTCGGGCGGATCTGCGGATGGTGCGAAGCCTCCGTGACCAGCGCGCTGCGCAGCAGGCTCACGCCCACCGTCCCCTCGCGGGTGGTGAATCCGTATTTCGACTCGGTGAGCACCGCGAGCCCCTCGCTCTGCGCGTCGTCGGCCACCACCATCCAACGGCTGGCGGGAACCTCCCATAGCGCTTCCTCGCGAGGATAGCCGGGCCACTGGCCGCGCAGTACGCTGCCAAAAGGCGCACCGTACCGGGCCTCGCGTCCGTTGTATTGACTGACAAAGATCGCCTTGAGCCAGTACATCGGGTCATTCCAGTCCACCACGTACCTGATGCGCAGGGCCGGTTCGCCGGCTTGTACGGAGTAAATCACCGTGATGGCGCTGGAACCCGCAATCTCATACGAGAAGGCAACCGATGCCACGAGACCGTCGATCGTGATCTCCGGCTGGCCCACGAGCCGCGCTTCGTTGCCGACGACGATGCTGCCGCGGTCGACATCCCAGGCCTCAAAGTCTGCCGGATGGTCGGGATACGCGACCAGTTTGTGCGCGGTCACATCGACCTTGCGCCCGTCGACGTGGAGCGACTCCAGCGACCCCTCGGAGGAAAACTTCGCCGCGACACGATCACTCGTGATCGAGGCCGGAGAGGCTGAAGGCGCGCTGGCGGCACGAAGCGGCAGGGAGGCCAGCGGAGCGCCACTGAGCGGAGCCAGTTCGTAGCACTTGTCGCCATCGATCCAGGTGCGGGAGAGAGGCAGCGGGTTGAACCAGGCAGGCGAGGATTCGCCATCGGCATTCAGCGCAGCCAGGGTCTCGCCATAGGCCTTGTCGGCAAGCTGCCTAAGCTCGGGAATCGCCTCGGCGTACACCTCCCAGATCGAGCTGCCCGGGATGTAGTCGTGAAAATGGGAAAAGCTCGCGCGTTTCCAGTAGTGCAAATCAATCGGCCCCAGCCCTCGCACGACATGCGCCGCCTCGAGCGTCTGCAAAGCCCTTTCCAGCCGGCGGAACTGATATTTCAGCTCCCCATGCGTGGTGAAAACACCCCGGTGCAACTCCAGCAGCAACTCGCCCTTCACCACGGGCAGATCGGCCTTCACCTCACGCTGCCTTTCAAAGAACGGCTCGATGTTGCCCCACTCGACCTGAGGCATGCCTGCGAGATTCGCCACGCGCCGGGCGCGCTCGATCATGGTCTCGGTCGGCCCTCCGCCGCCGTCCCCGTAACCAGTCGGGATCAGCACCTCCGGATGCACGGCCGACTGCTGGTGATGCAGCATGTCCTCGCGCAGCCGCTTCACGTCGACCCATTCGTTGTAGTCATGGATCAGGACGATGTGCGCGGTGATCGAAGAATCATCGAGCCCCTGCCAGACAAAGCTCGTGTGCGGGAACCGGTTGATCGAGCTCCACGAGAGTTTCGTGGTGAAAAAGCTCTTCACGCCGAGACCCTTGAGCAACTGCGGCATCGCACCGCTGTAGCCAAAGACATCCGGGAGCCAGAAGACCTCGCTCGGAGATCCCTTGAGCGCGCGAAACTCCTCCTGCCCGATGCGCAGACAGCGCAGGATGGCTTCGCCGCAGGGCATCTGGGTGTCTCCCTCGACGTAGGCAGCTCCGACCGCGTCCCACCTCCGGGCCTTGATCAGCCCCTTCACGCAATCCAGCAGCTCGGGAGAGCGGCGGCCAACCGCCTCGTAGCTGGCCGGCTGGGAATAGCCAAAACGGAACTCCGGGTACGTCTCCAGCAGCCGAGTCTGGGTCGACCACGAGTGCACGGCCTTGAATTCCCCCACCCGCTCCGGCCAGAGCCAGACGAGATCGATATGCGCGTGGCCGGTGAGCACCACCTTGCCCGCGTCGACGGAACCCGGAAACTCCGCATACACCTTGCGCATCTCCCCGGCCATGGCGTCGAGTCCCTCATGATCCAGCACGTCCACGGCACGGTCGAGACGCTCAAAAAGGCGGCGAAGCAGCCTGCTGGCACGGAACGCCGGAGCCGAGTACCGCACCGGGCTGGTGAGCGGCTTGGTCAGCCCGAGCGCGGCAGGCTGATTTTCAAAGAACTCCGTCTCCATGAGCTCCAGCATCACCTTGAGATCATGGAAAACCGCCCAGGCGGCGTCATTGCGCGACTCCAGCTTGGGCGCAACAAACAGGCTCCCCTCCTGGTTGAGATGCGCTGCCTCTCCGGTGAGCCACACTCCGCTGCGAATGCAGACCGACTCGATCCAAAACTCCCGCGTACCGACCGGCAGAGGAATCCGCTGATGCGCAATATCGAGACCGGAATAGGGCACGCCATCGATGTAGGCGGTTGCCTCGGCCTGATCCTGCCAGTTGAAGTAAATCGTTTCGTTCGTGGCAACCTCTGGCAGCGTCACCCGGAACCAGCTCTGCGCGTACTTCGGCCCCCAATGGAAACTCCCCTTGGGCACCGGTCGGAAATCCCCGGGCTGAACCTCCTTGACCGTACGAAAGGTCAGCGAGGGTTGCGTCTGCTCAATCCGGCATTCACCGGGAAGATCGCGCCAGATCTGCTTTTCGACGCGGCGAACGGCTTCGCCGACCCTGGCCGGCACCAACTGGGAGAGAAATGTCTTGGGTAACACGGGAGTTGTTTTGTTACCATTTTCGGTATTTTAACTCCTCTGTCAACGGGAATCCCGTCTATTGCTTCGAAGGACCGGTGGATTCGCCGATGAATAGTCGCGCCTCGCGCGGCTCGACCAGAGAGGGGGTCTTCCACTCAGTCAGCCCGGCCATCCAGTCGACCGCCTTTTGCACGTATCTCTGCCGGTCGGGCATTTGCAGCGAGGTAAGGGAGGGAACGAGGTAGGGACCCATCCCCTCATCATTGATGACACAGACCGACACATCTTTTCCGATGCGCAGGCCCATCTCATACAGGGCTCGCATGGTGCCAATCGCCGCCTGCAAGGTGATGCAGAGGACCGCCCCGCTGTGCAGCCAACCCGCACGGACGCGCTCGCCGACCACGCGAAAGGCCTGGTCGAGAGTCGCCCCATCCTCCACGGAACACAGCTCCCCATCGATCCCGTGACGGTCAACATACGTCCGCCATGCTGCGATACGGGACGAGATCACCGGATTGCCCTCCTGCACATTGATGCAACTGATCCTGCGATGCCCCAGTTGGCGAAGATGATCGAGCAGCTTCGATATCGATCCGCTCGGAAACACGATCACCGAGCGCAGACCGAGCGAAGAGCAATCCTGATCCAACCCCACCACCCGCGTATCGGTTTCCTGGATGCGTTTCATCAGACGCGGGGTCACCTCATTACTCGAATGCAGCAAAAGAAAGACCCCATCATAGCGCGCCAGGGCCGCACTGATCCGCGCATCGTCTTCGTGCTCATAAACCACGGAGCGCACCGTGAGACCACGCTTCTCCGCTGCGGCGTAGACACCGGCCCGCCAGAGAGCCGTCTCCCGATCGACCGAGGATCCCCGGTGCAGGAATGCGATTACCTTGCGCCGACCGCCATCGCCATCACCGTCTGGGAGTTGCAGCCGACCGCTTTCCGAACGCAGCAAGCTGCCCTCCGCCAGCAATAGCGTGATGGCCTTGCGCACGGTCGGGCGGCTCAGCCCCAGCTCCTCCGCAAGTTGGCGCTCGCCCGGCAGGCGGCTGGTGTAATCTCCGTGAAGCAGACGCTGGCGGATCAACTCGAGCGCCAGGCGCGATTCAGTGTCGGGACGGGCCATGAGCCGGAGATTATTGGGGCATCCCATGCCGGGAGGCAAGAGTCCCGCAAAATCAAAGCTTCACCCGGTCATCTGCGCGGCCTGCGTCCCGGGACGCTGTCGCTGTAGTTTTCCCAGAGCCAGAGCTGCACTCTCCATGTTTCTTCCATCACATCCCACACCCGCCGGGCCAGACCGATGATGCGCGTGTATCTCATGCTGCCCATGGTTCCAGAAAGACGAGAGGCCCGGCAGAGACACCCCAGCGGATTCTTCATCGATACAGAAGGCTCTCAGCGAAACTGTGCCGGTTGGTTTTTCTCCAACCTGTTTCTGTATTGGTCGATAGCCATGCGCTATGGTTCTGCGCATGGCTTTGCGTGAACAGTTTGCCTACGAGCGGGTGGAGTCCCGGCTCGAGGCCCTGATCTCCGGCGGCGCGCTGGGGCCCGGCGATCGCATTCCCTCGGTGCGGGAACTGTGCCGCATGGAGCGGATCAGCCCGGCCACAGCCATCCAGGCTCTCACCAACCTGGAGGCCCGCTCCCTCATTTTTGCCCGGCCGCGCTCGGGATTTTATGTACACTCCCGCCCGCATCTGCCGCTGCCCACCCCCGCGCATGCGGTCCCCCGCCCGCAACGGCCGAAGGTCTCCGAGCACGTTGCCCAGGTGTTCCGCGATTTTGACAATCCCCGCACCATCGCACTCGGCGCGGGCATTCCTCATCCCAGCCTTTTGCCGACGGCGGAGGTCGCGCGATGCGTCAGCCGGGCGGCCCGCCAATATGCCACGGAGTTTGGCCGCTATGGCTCCCGCGAGACCGACCTCGGCCTGCGCAAGGAAATCGCTCTCCGGCTTTCCCTTGCAGGCTGCACCATGTCCCCGGATGAGATCGTCATCACCACAGGCTGCATGGATGCGCTTAATCTCGCCGTGCGTGCAGTGGCCAATCCCGGCGACACCGTGCTCGTCGAATCACCAACCTTCTTCGGCATCCTCCAGATGCTCGAGAGTCTCGGGATGAAAGTGATCAGCGTGCCATCCACCTGCGACCGGGGGCTGGACATCGCCGCCTTCGAGCGGGCGCTCTCGCGCTACCGGATCGCGACCTGCATCCTTATCCCGAGCTTTGGCAATCCGCACGGGGCCAGTCTCGACGACGAGCGCCGCCAGAAGGTGGTCGACCTCGCCGCCCGCCACGGCATCCCGATCATCGAGGATGACATTTACGCCGAGCTCGGTTTCGACAATTCCCGTCACCGCCCTCTGAGAACCTTCGGCAACTCGGGGGACAACCTTCTGTGCGGGTCCTTGTCAAAAACCCTGTCGCCCGGGCTGCGCATCGGCTGGGTCGCGGGCGGCCGGTATGCCGAGGATGTCCACCGGCTCAAGCTGGTCTCCAGCATCACCACCCCGCAGGTCACAGCCCGGGCCGCAGCCGACTACCTCCGCTCCGGCGGCTTCGACCGCCATCTGCGCGGCCTCCGCAAGATGCTGGAAACCCAGATGTGCCGCATCTCCGCCGCCATCGCCCGCTCGTTCCCGCAGGGCACCGCCTTGAGCCGTCCCGGCGGCGGGTATTTCCTGTGGGTGGAACTGCCTGAGCGTGTCGACTCGCTGCGTCTCCGCGACGCCGCATCGCATCACGGCATCAGCATCTGTCCGGGTCCGATCTTTTCCCACACAGGGGAGTTTTCCCATTTTATCCGAGTCAACTGCGCCATCGAATGGTCTCCCGCCGTGGAAACCGCCTTGCAGACTCTCGGCCAGCTCGCTCATGAGCAAAATGACTCCCCTCCGAAAAAATCCTGATCCGCACCCCATGGAAATCACCTGCCTGCAACATGTCGCCTTTGAGGCACCCGCCGGGATGGAAATCTGGCTGGCCGGCAAGGGTGTCGCTCTGCGTAAATTTCTCGTTTCCGAACAAGAATTACCCGATCCCCCGGCCTGTCATGCCGTCATCGTGATGGGCGGCCCGATGAACATCTACCAGCATCGAGACCACCCATGGCTGGTGAAAGAGAAACGCTTCCTTCGCGAATGCGTGGATCGCGGCATCCCTGTCCTCGGCGTATGCCTCGGCGCACAACTGCTCGCTGATGCGCTCGGCGCTCGAGTTTTCCAGAATGCCCAGCGCGAGATCGGCTGGTTCCCTGTCGAGCCAACAGACGAGATCCGCCAGATGTTTCCGACTCTGGCCGGAAATCCCACCGTCCTCCATTGGCACGGCGATACGTTTGAACTGCCCAACGGCGCAATCCGTGTCGCCCGGAGCGAAGCCTGCGCCGAACAGGGATTCTACATCCCCGGCACCTGTCTCGGCCTGCAATTTCACGTCGAATCAACGCCAGATTCCGTGCGCAGCCTGCTCACGCATTGCTCCGACGAGCTGGTCGCGGCTCCCTATGTGCAAAGCGCCGCGGAGATCGAGGCTGGACTTGCCAGAGCCCGGTTCACGCCATGGGAGCCTCTCTTCGAGGACATCCTGCGAATCTAGCCGCCGGGCAGCCAGGGACGCTCTCCCCGATCGAGCATGCCTTTAACCTCCGCCGCCTCCATGGTCTGCACATGACCGTCGGCAAAAAGGTAATTGGCTGATCCATTGAGCCTCGAACCGATGCGCTCGCCAGTGCGATGCCGGTCAACAGCGACATCCGTCGTCAGCGCCGGCCAGGTCGTCCAGTTCGCACAGTGCGCGTGATCCCAGGTCCGGCTGACCGGGCGGTTGCTGATAAAGGCCAGCATGAGCCGCGAGGGATGCGGGAGGTTTTGAAAACGTCCGTAGACCTCGGAATCAAATACCATGTCGTTCAGGAGATAGCTCGTCGCATTCATCTGAAGGATCTGCCGCTGGCGCGATCTCTCATCCGCCGGACACACCCGCACCTCATCGACATTATCCAGATAGTCGGCCAGCAGGTAGATCCAGCTATACTCGATCGAGCTCAGCCACTTCCCGTTGATCTTGAGGCGGGAATCTCCCGTACTATGGGAGGTCACAGGCAATACACCATCGTGGTCCCCGGCATACAGCAGGATGGCCTGGCCGATCTGGCGCAGGTTGGAGGCGCACCTGGCGCGATTCGCCGCCATGGCGCCCGATGATATGACGGGTACGGCGAGGCAAAACAGGATCGCCACTACACCGACAACCGTGAGTAACTCCACCAAAGTGAAGCCCCCGACGAGCCGCCTCGCCCGTGAGCCGGAAACCGGCCCGCACACGATGTGCGGACCGGCCTCTCCACTGTGGATCAACTTACCGGCAGCACCCGCCGCCGATAAACCGCCATTCCGATCAGCAAGGCCACGCCGAGCAATACCCAGGTCCCCGGCTCGGGCACGGCCTGAAATTCATAGGTCCCGGACCCGCTGACATCGACGGGCGATTCGCCACCGATGTAGGTTCCGGTCCAGGTGAAGGTCACCGAGTAAGTCCCAGCCTCGGAGAACCACCAGTCGAGATGCTGATGTCCTCCCACGCCGAAGTCCCACGCGTTGCTGTTCTGCGTCTTTGATGCATCACTGGAGAACCAGACAAACGTGCCGACATTTGCAATCGTCTGAGAGACCGCAATCGATCCCGGTCCGGTCCACGCGGTCAGGGTCAGTGTGATGCTTCCATCCAGCCACTCGGAATCCGAACCCACCTCCTCAAGCCCAAATCCCACATTCGGGGGATAGGCCGCATTTCCCGTGCGATAGACCTGCGTTCCCGTGGAAACCCCGAGCGCCGAGGCCACGGCTGAGGACGAAACCGCCGCCTGCGTGCCGAGTTGGGCGGCCAGAGCGTCAGGCGCGAACTCTTCCTCTTCCGTCAAAGCCACGCCATCAACCACCGCGCCTGAGCCAATATGCCAGTGCGCTCCAAACTCCGTCTCGCCCGGCGTGTATTCAACGCCAAGGTCTCCATGACCAGAGGTGTAGATAGCTTGGGCTTGAGACACTCCAGCGGAGAGAATCATTCCGGCTCCAACGAGACCGGACAACAGGGGCAGCTTGTATTTTTTCATGAGATTGCGGGTTATTTGATAACTCGTTCTCACTTCTTCTTAATTTGATAATTGATTGTCAATATTCATTATCAAATTCCCTCGAAGGAAATCTCTCCGCACCTCGACTCCCGGCGTCACAGAAGGTCTGGAGAGCACAGGATGGCTCACGAGAAAAGTGCACGGCTTTGCGGGTGCCGAAGCGCGATGCTCGCCGTCAACTGCAGCCGAACCGCCGGAGGCCTACGCCTTGCCCGCACAGCTCTCGCAATCGCCGTAGATGACGATTTCGTGCCGCTTCATGCGAAATCCATCCGGAAGCAAGCCGGAGATGCCGCGCAGGCAGCCCGCGAGATCAAAAAGCCGCTGGCAGCTCTCGCAAAGGAAGAAATGATGATGGCTGCGCGAAGCCGCTTCATAGTGAGGCTGCACACCCGGGATGTCGATGTGCCGCACCTGGCCTTCCGAGATCATCTGCTTGAGCGCACGATACACCGTGGCGATGCCGATGCTCTCCACGGACTTCCCCGCCTCCTCGCAAATGTCCATGGGCGTAAGCGGTCGATCCGAGGATACGATCACTTGCCAGATAGCGTCGCGCTGGCGGGTTTTGTAGGCCATGCCGGAATTTCTGTTGACGGCAAATGAGAGTCAAGTATCAGTTTTAAATCTGATATTTCGCTCTCGTTTTCAAGCACCCTCGGACTGCATACTGCCATGAACTTTCCTAAAAAACTCCCCGTCACTGTACTCTCCGGTTTCCTCGGAGCCGGCAAGACCACGCTCCTCAACCATGTCCTGAACAACCGCCAGGGTCTGCGCGTGGCGGTGATCGTCAATGACATGAGCGAGGTGAACATCGACGCCTCGCTCGTGCGCGACGGCGGGGCCGAGCTAAGCCGTACGGAGGAGAAGCTCGTCGAGATGTCCAATGGCTGCATCTGCTGCACTCTGCGGGATGATCTGCTGAAGGAGGTTTCCCGCCTCGCCCGGGAGGACCGCTTCGACTACCTGCTCATCGAATCCAGCGGCATCTCCGAGCCGCTGCCAGTCGCGCAGACCTTCACCTTCGCCGATGAGGCGGGCGAGAGCCTGCAATCCATCACCCGGCTCGACACCATGGTCACGATGGTGGATGCGGCGAATTTCCTCACCCAATTCGAGCAGGCGGATACGCTGGCCGAGCACAACCTCGCGCTCGGCGAGGAGGACGAACGCACCATCGCCGATCTCTTTATCGATCAGGTGGAGTTTGCCGACGTGATCATTCTCAATAAAACCGATCTCGTCTCCCCGGAGCAGCGCAATGAACTCAACGCCATGCTGCGCAAGCTGAATCCGGGGGCGCGGGTGATCGAAGCCGAGCGCGGCAAGATTCCGCTCGCCGAGGTGCTGAACACAGGCCTCTTCGACATGGAACGAGCGCAAAGCTCGGCAGGCTGGATCAAGGAGCTCCAGGGTGAGCACACCCCGGAGACCGAGGAGTACGGCATCGGCAGCTTTGTCTTCCGCGCCCGACGACCATTTCACCCTCTGCGCTTTTGGAACTTCCTCAACGGCGAATGGTCCGGCTTGCTGCGTTCCAAAGGCTACTTCTGGCTCGCCTCGCGTCATGATGTCGTCGCCTCCTGGTCGCAGGCGGGAGGCTGCGGAGAGTATCGCCCGATGGGCACCTGGTGGGCATCCGCACCGCTCGACCAATGGCCGCAGGAGGAAGAGTTCCTCGCCGCCATCCGCAAGGAGTGGCAGCAGCCCTTTGGCGACCGGCGGCAGGAGCTCGTCTTCATCGGCCAGGACATGCCCCGGGAGGAAATGATGGAGGCGCTCCGCGGCTGCCTGCTCGATGATCACGAGATGACTCTCGATCCTGCCGCCTGGAAACACTTCCCCGACCCCTTCCCTGAGTGGTTCGTCAAAGCCGCCTGACTCGCCTCACGAGATAACCAGATCCTCCATGGGGAGGACTCCCGCCATGAGCAATCGGGATAACCTTTGGAACATCCCGGATAACCAACCCCGGTTGCCCGGAAGCGGAGAGAGGCTGATAGTTTCGCCATGAGTCTCCCGCCTTCCTCCCCCTCCTCGCAGCAATGGGACGTCGTCGTCGCTGGCGGCGGCCCCGCCGGATGTACCGCCGCCATTTCCGCCGCCCGCCAGGGCCGCAACGTCCTTCTGATCGAGCGCACCTGCTCGCTCGGCGGCATGGGCACGTCGGCTCTTGTTCCAGCCTGGTGCCCCTTCTCCGATCAGCAGCGAATCATCTTCGGCGGCCTCGCTTCGGAGGTTTTCCAGCTATCGAAGGAAGGCACCCCACATGTCCCCGCCGAACAGATGGACTGGGTCGCCATCGACGCAGAGCACCTCAAGCGCGTTTACGACTCTCTCGTCACCGAGGCAGGCGTGACGGTGCTCTTTGACACCTTCATCGTCGGCGCGGAAGTCGAGGGCCGCACGGTAAAAAGCCTCACCATCGCGAACAAGCAGGGGCTGAGCAAAGTCGACGCCCGCATCTTCATCGACACCTCGGGCGACGCCGACGTAGTCGCCTTTGCGGGCGGAGCATTTGAGAAGGGAGAACCCGTCACCGGCAACATGCAGCCCGTCACGATCTGTTTCGTCCTCGCCAACGTGAATGAGGAGGCCTACCGCCGCATGCCAGACACCCGGAAGTCCATCAATGGGCAACCCAGCCTGATGGACCAGATGATGGCAAAATACCCGCTCATCCCGGACACGCATTTCTGCAACAACATCGTCGGCCCGGGCTGCGTCGGCTTCAATGCCGGCCACATTTACGAGATCGATAATACCGATCCCGCCGCCGTCTCCCGTGCCATCATGGCCGGGCGCCAGCTCGCCGCCACCTATCGCGATGCGCTAAAGGAGTTCCAGCCTGAGGCCTTCGGCAACTGCCACCTCGTACAAACCGGAAGCCTCGTCGGCGCTCGGGAAACCCGTCGTATCGTCGGCGACTACACCCTCACGGTCGAAGACTACATCTCGCGTGGGACATTCGCGGATGAGATTTGCCGCAACGCGTACTTCATCGACATCCATCTCACCCGCGAGGAAGCGGCCAAAAACAAGGATTGGGAGGTGGCCATTAATCGCTTCAACCGCTACGGCCCCGGCGAGTCGCACGGCATTCCGTACCGCTGCCTGATTCCCGTCTCCTTCGACAATGTGCTCGTGGCCGGGCGCAGCATCTCGACCGACCGCATCGTGCAGGGCAGTGTGCGCGTGATGCCTGTCTGTCTCGCCATGGGCGAAGCAGCAGGAACCGCCGCCGCCCTGGCCCTGGCGGAGGACAGCTCCGTGCGGGCTGTCGATACGGATCGCCTCCGCGACATCCTGCGAGAAAACGGCGGATACCTGCCGGAGTACCAGCCCGCTACGTCAGCAGCTTGAGCGGGCTTTGCGCCTGGTAGTCGCGCGGGGTGAGTCCAGACGCGGCCTTGAACCAGCGCGAGAAGTGCGAGAGCTGCTTGAAACCCAGCTCCAGCGCGACCACCTTGGCACCGACACCCGGCTCTCGCAGGCGGCGACTGGCATAATCCTGCCGCCGCCGCTCGGCGAATCCCCGCGGGGTGAGTCCGGTGTGCTTAAGGAAGAGACGATCGAGATGGCTCCGACTCATCCCGGCAACCGCCATCAGCCGCTCCTCATTATAAGGCTGATCCAGCGGCGTCGCGCCGAGCAGGTGCAGCACCCGCGTAATCCGGTCGTCCTGGGCCGCAGGAAGGAAAAGCGCCGTTCCCGCCTCCTGCAGGACACGGAAAAACGCGCTCAGCCAGGGAAAAAAAACCGCTTGGCTGTCGAGATAATCCGTCAACTCCAGCGACTGGCTTAAGAGACTGAACTGCGGATCATGAAGACGCCGCCGGACAAATGCCTCCAGCGCACGCCCGCAGCGGGTAAACTCCCGTTCGCCCCGACTGTCCACCACGACCACCGCACTCTCAGGAATCACCTGCTGGCCGGTATGCCAGTGCGCATCAATGTGGATGGAGAGGATCTCCGATCCACGCTCGAAGTTCAAATGGCTCGGCCCGTTACCCATGATCACCCATTGGCCCGGTTCAGCCACGCTGACCGAATTCTCCCGCCGAACGGTCATCCGCCCGGAGAAAAGCAGCCGGGCCGTGACGTTGCCTCTCTCCGAGGAAAAATCGAGAAACTCCTCCGCCACGCGCCCGCGATAAGCCCAGATCAGGGAGACATGGAGATTTCTCCAGACCTCGGGCAGCAAGGCGGCCGATGCACCGCGAGGGGAAACTGGGGAGATGCGCGCCACAGGAGAAGCTTATAGCGCGGCCGTCGGACAGGAATCAATGACGGGCTGGTGGCAGGGCCGCTTGACGGAATTTGGAAGAGATCCGTAAATACCCCCATGTCCAAAGAGAACACCTGCCCCACCTGCGGAAAAAAGGGCCCCTGGTTCAGCCAGCCGTATGCGCCCTTCTGCTCCGAACGGTGCAAGCTGGTCGATCTCGGCCGCTGGCTCGGTGAAGAATACCGCATCGCCAGCCCGATCACGGCGGAGGATCTTGAGGAGCTCTCCGATTTCGACGACAGCGAACTGAAACGCGGCGACGAGGAACCCTAAAGCTTGCGCCAGTCGGGCAGTCTGCGCCCGAGCGCTTCGTAGCAGTATTCCCTCACCGCCTGAATACCCTGTCGCAGGGCAATGCTGCCAGCCGACAGCAGGCGAATTGCCGCGACATTCGGAGCAACGATGCTGGCGGCCATCATAAAATCGGACGTGGAGAAATCCCGCATCCTTGTCCGGAAATCGGTCAATGCGCCCAGCCGTGGCGTCACCAGATAGCACGACGCATAGTAGGCATCGGGAAACACCCGGCGGAGAGTCCCGATATTCTTTTGCTCCGGGGAAAGGTCATACCGCTCGCGCACCTGCAACCGACCGTCCACGTACACCTCGGCGGCCCATTCCAGCCGGGCAAACGCATAGGACTCCGCAGAGCCGACCCTCCCTGGCGCGAGCGATTCGATAAAGAGCGTCTCGGCGTCCGAGGCCGCTTCGATCCGCGTCACCTGCCGCAGTCGCGATCCCTTGTGCGGGATGAAAATTTCCGGGCATATCTCCAGCCACGCGCCCGGCTCGACCTGAAATGTCTGCTTCACTGTCGCCAACGGTCCGCCATCCCGCACGCGAAAGGCGCGCTGGGCGCTTGGGCTTGTCAATACCGCCGATGATCCCGTCCGCGCCTGCACGGAGATGTCGATGACGTCGCCGGAGAGGAGACCCGCCGTGCAATTCACCATCTGCACGATGAGATGGCGGCCATCCCAGTACGGCTTGCTCAGGTGCATGGGCGCATGAAAGGACTGCCGGCCGATGTGCGTGACGCCATTCGGTCCGCAAACCAATTCAAGCGCGAGATGCCCCGTCACGAGAAACTAGACGAAGAGGTATTCGCGCCGCAGCCAGGCCAGCAGGTCATCGCGACCCTCGCCGGATTTCAGGTCGGCAAAGAGAAACGGCCTGTCGCCGCGCATGATCTTCGCATCGCGCGCCATTACCCCCAGGTCGGCACCCACATGCGGAGCGAGGGTGATCTTGTTGATCAGAAGCAGGTCGCTTTTGCGAATGGCAGGACCGCCCTTGCGCGGGATCTTGTCTCCCTGCGCGACATCGATCACGTAGATGAAGACATCGACCAGCTCGGGCGAAAACGTGGCCGAGAGATTGTCGCCGCCGCTCTCGATCAGGATGAGCTGAAGACCCGGAAAGCGCGCCTGGAGTTCCGCCACCGCCGCGTCGTTCATGCTGGTGTCATCGCGGATCGCCGTATGCGGGCAGCCGCCCGTCTCGACCCCCATGACCCGGTCGGCTTCGAGAGCCTGGTTCCGCACCAGGAACTCCGCATCCTCGCGGGTGTAGATGTCATTGGTGACCACCGCCATGTTGAACTCGTCCCGCATCCATTCGCAGAGCCGCAGGACAAGCATGGTTTTTCCCGATCCCACCGGGCCGCCGATGCCGATACGCAGAGTTTTCATGAGATAAAAAGTCGTTCGTCGGAAATCTCGTGCCGCATCGAGGCGATATCGACCAGAGGGTCAAACCACCCGATGTCTTCGCGAGCTACAGTGAGAGCCGCCTCCACCGTCGGCATCGCACCGCCCAGCGCCGCCGTGAGCACACGCTGAATGCCCTCCTGCCCGATGCGGATGAGCTTCGGAGCCGCGGCGCAATAGCTTGAGAGGGATTGATAAAGGTATGCCGTGAGCGCAGCTCTCACTGGAAGACCGCGGCATGCGGCTCCCCAGACGGCGGCATGATGACCGATGGTCGGATCGATCGCCGCCCTGTCTTGATATGTCCGGATGATTGGAAGCGAGGAAACCGCTGCGAGCATCGCGAGGCGTCTCCGCCCGGTTTGCAAACTAGCCGCACGCAACTCCCTCGCAGGCCGCAGCACGCCGGAAAGATGGTCGACGGCCAGAAGATCCTCGATGTCATCACGCCCCACCGCACGATGTGCCTCCGCCACGAGTGGCAGATCGACCCGGGCGGCGGCGGGAATCACATGGTCCTCCAGAAAATCCCGCAGCGTCGCCTCGTCCTGCACGCGTCCCTGCTGCACCATCTCCTCCATGCCGAGCGAATGGGCATACGAACCCGTCGGAAATGTGGCATCAGAGGTCTGAAGTAGGAAGGCCAGGCCTGCCTGCTCCAGTTCAATCATGATGGTGGTGATGATGCGCCGCCCCGGCTGTCACGGGACAGAAGACGGCGAGCGACTCAAAATACGGAATCTGCTCGCGATCCAGCATCTGCCGGACCGCCGCATCCGCCGCCACGCGAATCACCTCGTCCGCAATCTGGATCGGGAAATGCAGATTGCCGAGCTGCCATGCCACGCGCGCAGCGTCCGCAGGGATATAGCCGAGTGGAATCTCAAAGACCGGTTCCTCACGCTGGCGGATCGCATAAAGGATGCCCTCCTCGCGCAGAACGAAATCACCGTGGGAGAGAAGATGCTCAAGATCAAAGCCAAACTCCCGCCCATCGCCCGCGATGGCTCGCCAGCGGCGCTTGGCGAGGACTTCCCGATCCACCGGGATGGGAACGATGCGGTCTGCTTCCGACCGATGAACATGCAAGTGATGACGAACGATCTCCATACTCAAAACAAAAAGTATCTCTGCGCCATCGGCAAGACCTCCGCAGGCGCGCAGCGCAGTTCCACGCCGTCGGCCTTCACCGTATACGTCTCTGGATCGACCTCGATGCGGGGCATCGCGTCGTTCCAGAGCAGGTCGCGCTTGGTGATCTTGCGCGTATTGCGCACCGGCACGAGCCGCTTGCCGACGCGCACCGCACCAGCCAGCCCCTCGTCGAGCGACGCCTGACTCACGAACGTCACCGAGGTGGCCAGCCGCGCCCGGCCATGAGCGGCAAACTGCGGACGGTAAAACATCGGCTGCGGCGTGGGAATAGACGCATTGGGATCGCCCATGTTGGCATAGGCAATGAGGCCGCCCTTGAGCACGACCTCGGGCTTCACGCCGAAGAAGGCCGGTTTCCACACCACGAGATCCGCCAGCTTGCCGACCTCGATCGACCCGACCTCATGCGCGATGCCATGCGTGATGGCGGGATTGATCGTGTACTTCGCGATGTAGCGCAGGGCGCGGAAATTATCCGCCGCCGCGTGAGCTGCTCCCGCAGCGCTGGCTGCGAGCTTGCCAAACTGCGCCTTCATCTTGTGCGCAGTCTGCCACGTGCGCGTGATGGTTTCGCCGATACGCCCCATCGCCTGACTGTCGCTCGACATCATGGAAAACGCTCCCAGGTCGTGCAGCAAGTCCTCCGCTGCGATCGTTTCCCCACGGATGCGCGATTCCGCAAAGGCGACATCCTCCGGGATGTTTGAGTCAAGGTGGTGGCACACCATGAGCATGTCGAGATGCTCGTCGATGGTGTTGACCGTATAAGGCCGCGTCGGGTTGGTGGAGGACGGCAGGACATTAGCCTCGCCGCACACACGAATGATATCCGGCGCATGGCCTCCCCCCGCGCCCTCGGAGTGATAAGTGTGAATCGCCCGCCCCTTGAATGCCCGTAGCGTATCCTCGACGAAACCGGCTTCGTTCAGGGTGTCGGTGTGAATCGCCACCTGCACATCGAGTTCGTCCGCCACACCGAGGCAGCAGTCAATAGCCGCCGGGGTTGTGCCCCAATCCTCGTGCAGCTTCAATCCGATGGCTCCCGCGAGGATTTGCTCGCGCAACGGGCCGGGGGTCGAGCAGTTGCCCTTGCCGAGATAACCGATATTGACCGGGTACTCATCCGCAGCCTCCAGCATGCGATGAATATTCCACTGTCCGGGCGTGACGGTGGTCGCATAGGTGCCATGGGTCGGCCCGGTGCCGCCACCGAGGAGGGTGGTCGTTCCCGCCGCCACGGCATGCTCGATCTGCTGGGGGCAAATAAAGTGAATGTGTGAATCGATCCCTCCCGCCGTGACGATGCACCCCTCGCCTGCGATCACATCCGTCGCCGCGCCGATCACCATCGTGATGCCGTCCTGAATGAGCGGATTTCCCGCGTGGCCGATGCCCACGATACGCCCATGCTTCACACCGATATCGGCTTTGATCACGCCCTGTACGGGATCGAGGACGAGGGCATTCGTGATGACCAGATCGAGACACTCATGATCGAGCGCCAGCGGCGACTGTCCCATGCCATCACGGATCACCTTTCCTCCACCAAACTTCACCTCGCCGCCATAGCCGCCATTCTCCGCGATCAGGTCACGCTCGACCTGAATGAACAGTTCGGTATCCGCCAGCCGCACCTGATCCCCGACCGTGGGGCCAAACATCTCCGCATAAAGCTCCCGGGTGAGTCTCATAGCGGTCCGTTCACCTTTCCATTGAGTCCATAAACTTCACGCTTTCCGGCAAGGGCCACGAGTTCCACCTCACGCGTATCGCCCGGCTCGAACCGCACCGCCGTGCCGGAGGGAATACGCAGGCGGAATCCTCGCGCGGCCTCGCGATCAAAGTCGAGAAGGCTGTTTACCTCGTAGAAATGAAAATGACTGCCGACCTGCACAGGCCGGTCGCCCCGGTGGGTGACGATGATCGTTTTCCACTCCAGGCCTTCATTGGCCTCGTGGTGACCGTCTTCGGAAAGAATGATTTCGCCGGGGATCATCGGATGGGATTGTGAACCGTAACAAGTTTCGTGCCATCCGGGAACGTGGCCTCGGCCTGTACCTCGGCGATCATCTCCGGCACTCCCTCCATCACGTCCTCGCGCTTCAGGATGGTCGTGCCAAAGCTCATCAGTTCCGCCACCGACCTCCCATCGCGAGCCCCTTCCAGGATCTCGTACGTGAGGATGGCGATGGCTTCAGGATAGTTCAGCTTCAACCCACGCTTCTGCCGCCGACGGGCCAGGTCGGCAGCGACCACGATCATGAGTTTTTCCGTCTCACGAGGACTCAGGTGCATACGACATCATCATACGGTGAGATGCTCCCTGACAACTTCATCAGTGAGTTCTTTCACCGACCCGCCAGCCACCACGCTTCCCCGGTCGAGGATGGCGAAGTTGTCGGCGAGTTCCTTGCAAAAATCGAGGTACTGCTCCACCAACAGGATCGTCATCGATTTCTCGCTGTGGAGCTGGTCGAGGGCAGCGGCGATCTCCTCGCCGAGCAGGTTGCCCTCATGCGGGCCCTTCTGGCGGATCAGTTCAAAAGTCCTGGACAGCTCGGTAAAGGCCGCGGCATTGCGCTCCGCCCCCACGCGCCGCATTTCATTAATGTCATCGCTCAGCTTCTCGATCAGCGCAGGCTCGGGGTAGCCGGTCTCGTCGCGCAGTTTCTTGAGCAACTGCACCGCCTCGGCCATGAGACCGGGCTCATTGTGATGGCCGCCTCGGCGCAGGAGCTTCAGGGCGTCTCCGATCTGGTCGATGATGTTGGGCTGGATGCCCTCCGTCGGCTCGTCGAGAATCAGCAAGTCCGGCTCCGTGAGCAAAGCCCGCGCGATGGAGAGCTGCTGCTGCTGGCCGCCCGAGAGCATGCCGCCCTTGCGCGAGAGAAAATCCTTCAGGATCGGGAAGAGCGAATAAATGCGCTCCAGCGAGCGCCCCGGCTTCTTGCCCTGGGCGATCGCTCCGATGAAAAGATTCTCCTCCACCGTGAGATGCGGAAAGATTCCGCGCCCCTGCGGGACATAGCCAATACCCAACCTCGCGCGATCCTCGGCAGGCATCTGGGAAATATCCTTCCCCTTGAAGATAATGCTGCCACTGGTCGGGCGATGAATGCCGACGATGCTTTTCAGCGTGGTCGTCTTGCCGACGCCATTGCGCCCCATGAGGCAGAACACCTGATTCTCCGGCACTTCGATGCTGACATCGCGCAGGATGAGGGACCCGTCGAGAGAGACGCAGAGATTTTTGATCGAGAGCATACCTAGTGTTTCTTTTTACGGCCGAGATAGACTTCGATGACGCGCTCATCGGCCTGCACCTGGTCGAGAGAGCCATCGCAGAGGACATGGCCCTGGTGGAGCACGGTCACCTTGCTGCCGAGCTGCCGGACAAAAACCATGTCGTGCTCGATGACGATGATCGTGTGTTTTCCCGCGAGGCTGAGGAGGAGCTCGCCGGTCTTGGCGGTTTCCTCGTCCGTCATGCCTGCGGCCGGTTCGTCGACGAGGAGAAGCTCGGCGTTCTGGGCGAGCAGCATCCCGATTTCCAGCCACTGCTTCTGCCCGTGGGCCAGCGTACCTGCCTTCAACTCCGCCTTGTCCGCCAGCCCGATGGTCTTGAGCACCTCGTAAATACGCTCTCTTTGCTCCGGCTTGATGCGGCTGAAAATCGACGGCCACACGCTCCGGCTTCCTTCCAGACCCAGGAGGATATTTTCAAAAACCGTATGGTCGCTATACACGCTCGGCGTCTGGAATTTCCGCCCGATGCCGAGCCGGTAGATCTCGTATTCCCTCAACTTTGTCAGCGGCGTACCCTTGTACTCGATCGTGCCGGTGTCGGGACGAGTGCGGCCCGTGATCAGGTCGAGGAACGTGCTCTTGCCCGCACCATTCGGCCCGATGATCGTCCGCAGCTCTCCCTTATCGAGGTAAAAGTTCAGGTCGTTGATGGCCTTGAACCCATCGAAGCTCTTTGTGACGCCTTCCGCGGCGAGTAGGAACTGCTTGCTCATGACTGGGAATCCTTTGGCACCTGGGTTGCGGTGGCTGCGGCTTCGGCGGCAGCTTCCTTGGCCCGCTTATGTCGTCGCCACGCTTCCTGGATCTGCGCGGGCAAGCCGACCACGCCACGCGGCATGAAGAGCACGACCACCACAAACATCGCCCCGAGGAAGATCGGCCAGTACGCCGGGAAAGCCTGGCTGGCCCAGCTCTTCAGGCCATTCACGCCGATGGCTCCGATGATCGGCCCGATGAGCGATGCCCGACCGCCCACCGCCACCCATACGATAGCCTCCAGCGATTTCGCCGGCTCCATCTGGCTGGGGTTGATGATACCGACCTGCGGCACGTAAAGAGCACCCGCCAGTCCGGCGATCATTCCCGCGAGAACGAAAACGAAGAGCTTGAAGTTCGCCGCCGCGTAGCCGGAGAAAAGCACCCGGTTTTCACTGTCGCGAATCGCCCTTTGGACCTTGCCGAATTTCGTCAGGGTCAGCCACCGGCACAGAGCATACACCAGCACCAGGGCGACCGCCGACGCGATATAAAGTCCCCGTTGAGTGCCCGGAGCACCCAGGTCAAAGCCCAGCAGGGTTTTGAAGTCGGTAAATCCATTGTTACCGCCAAGCGTCAGCTCATTGCGGAAGAAAAGGAGACATGCCGCATAGGTCAGCGCCTGGGTCAGGATCGAGAAATAGACTCCACGAATGCGGGAACGAAAGGCGAGGTAACCAAAAATGAACGCCACCACGCCCGGCACCCAGAGCACCGCCAGGGCGGAAAACCAAAAGTGCGCAAACGGCTCCCAGTGCGCGGGGAGCTTCGTATACCCGAGGAAGACCATGAAGTCCGGCAGGTCGCTCTTGTATTGACCGAGCTTGCCGATCATCAGCATGAGGTGCATGCCGAGCGCATAGCCTCCGAGTGAGAAGAAGAGCATCTGGCCGAGGCTCAGCAATCCTGTGTAGCCCCAGAGCATGTCGATGCTCACCGCCACGATGGCGAGGCAAAGATACTGCCCCCACAGGTTGATATTGAAATCGCTCACATGGAGCGAACTCCCCGCCGGGGTGAAGGCGTTCAGGCCCGGAATCACCGCGATGAGAAACAGCGCGACAATCGCTCCGATGAGCACCTCTTTTTTGGAAACTTCCTGTTTCATGACGTTAGTTCTCCAGTCCGCGTCCCTTGGTGGCGAAAAGGCCCGATGGCTTCCACTGGAGAAAGAGGATGATGCCAACCAGGACAAGCACCTTTCCGATGACAGGGTTTCGCAGGCTCGTTTGGAGAATCTGGTCGACCGTGCCGATACCGAGCGCGGAGATCACCGTGCCGATGAGATTGCCGATACCACCCACGACCACGACCATGAAGGAATCGACGATATACGTCTGGCCCGTGCTCGGCCCGATGTTGCCGATCTGCGAAAGGAAGGCTCCCGCGAGTCCCGCCAGACCGGACCCGAAGGCAAACGTGAGAGTATTGACCTTGCGCGTCCGCACGCCCATGCACGCAGCCGTGGTGCGATCCTGCATCACCGCACGGATGAGCAGACCTACCGGCGTCTTGGCCAGCAGGAGAGAGGTCCCCACCACGATGGCCACCGCGAAGATGATCACAAACACGCGGTTGTAGTTCATGATGACATCACCCACGGAAAAGCTGCCCAGCAGCCAGGCCGGGGAGTAAACCGGCGCATTGGCTGGTCCAAAGATCAGGCGGAAGAGCTGCTGCATGACCAGCGAAACGCCCCACGTCGCGAGCAGCGACTCCAGCGGACGGCGATAGAGAAACTGAATGACTCCGCGCTCCAGCAGGACACCCACCGCCGCAGCGCTGAGAAAGGCCACCGGCAGCGCGAAAAGGAAGTAGCTTTGATAAATCCCCGAGTTTGGATCGAAGCCGAAGCCTGGGAGGTTCACGCTGATCCCAAAGGGCGCGAGCGCCACGCCCGAGCCAAAAATGCACTGCACGAGATAGGTCGCATATCCGCCCACCACCATGATCTCGCCGTGGGCCATGTTGATCACCCCCATGAGGCCAAAGGTGATGGCCAGGCCCAGCGCGACGACGAGGAGCACCGAGCCCAGGCTCACGCCACGGAACATGGTGCCAAAGAAGTCGACCCAGAAGAGATGATTATCGATGGCCTTGAGCGTCGACACCGCAGCGGCCCGCACCTTCGGAGAGAGGCTTTCATCCGCCGCCATCTTGGCGACAAGCTCTCGGCTCGGTATGGAATTCGATTTCTTTAGCTGATTCAGCGCATCGATTTGCAGTTGCGGATCAGGCGAGGCGAGATTGATAAGGGCTATGGAGTCGAGGATGCCGTTTTTGACCGCCTTGTCCTGTTCTTTGGCCAGGCGGGCATTGAGAATGGGAAGCGCCTCCGGCGACTGCTTCATGCCGAGCTTGAGAATGGCGCTCTGGCGGGTGGCGGGAGCGGGATCAGCCAATGCCAGCAGGTCCATGGTGGACCGCATGGCGCGGCGCAGCTTGGCAAAGGTCTCCACCGGCTTCATCACCGTCTCATCCACCGTGATCGGAGCACCATCGGGACCGACGAGGGGTTCGCCGTTATCAATCCTCATTGCCTTGGCGGCGGAGCCATCCGCAGGCATGAGCAAAAAGGGAATACGCGCTCCGTCTGGAGCCTCGTAGATATAGACCTGGCTGCGCTGCCAGGCCTCAAAGATCGGACCCAGGACGGGCGAGGGGTTTGCGGCCATGTCCTGCACGATCGTCGCCTGCTCGCTCTCGGGAGCGAGGATGGCGCGGGCAGCGCTCTGGCGCGCCGCGGTCTCCGACTCGTCCGCATGGACGAGGGAGGCAAAGGTCATCGCCACTGCGGCGAGAAATAAAAGAGAACGCTGGACGTATGGTCGCATCATGAAAGTTCGTTGGTTGTAAGCAGGATCAGTGCTCGGCCAGCGGAGGAGTTCGGGTATCCTCTCCCAAACTCCTCCCCGATTCTAGCTACCGAATATGAGAGGCTACTCCTTTACGAACGTTCCCTTGAGGAACGGCTCGGGATAGACCTGTTTGAATTCTTCCACGATCTTGAACTGCCCGTCGGCCTTGGTCTCGCCGATGTAGGTATTCTTCTTCGTGTGGTGATTTTTCTCCACCGTGTTGAGGCCGTTCGGGCCGTCGAAGGTGATCTTGCCGGACTCGAGGACCTCGCGCACCTTGTCGACATCGAAGGAACCCGCCTTTTCGACCGCGGCCTTCCAGAGATAGACGCCGTCGTAGGAAAGAACCATCGGGCTGCAGGTCACGCGATTGGTACGCTCGATGCCCTGGACCTTGGCGGTCTTGAGCCAGTCGAAGAAGTTTTTCTTGAAAGCGGCGTTTTCCTTGGAGTCGATCGACATGAAGTACGCCCAGCAGCCGAGATGGCCGACGAGATCCTTCGTGGGCAGGCTGCGGAGTTCGTCTTCCGAAAGGCTCATGGAAACGACCGGGCAGTCGGCAGCCGTGAGGCCGGAGGCGGCGAATTCCTTGAAGAACGGCACATTCGAGTCACCGTTGATCGTATTGATCACACAGGCGTCGCCCGTGGCGGCGAACTGTTTGATCTCAGCGACGATCTGCTGGTAGTCGGTGTGCCCGAAGGGCGTGTACTTGCCCGCGGAGATCACCTTGCCAGCCTCGTCCTTGCGCAGGCCGCCGCCGATGTTCTCGATCGGCACGCCCTTGGACAGGAGATACTCCAGCAGCACGAGATTCGTGGTCTGCGGATACACGTAGTCCGTGCCGATGAGGTAGAATTTCTTGCGGCCATCAGCGAGGAGGTAATCCACCGCCGGGATGGCCTGCTGGTTCACCGCCTCGGCGGTGTAGAAGATGTTCTTCGAGAGCTCCTCGCCCTCATACTGCACGGGGTAGAACAGCAGGCCGTTGTTCTTTTCGAACACCGGGAGCACCGACTTGCGGCTCACCGAGGTCCAGCAGCCAAAGACCACCGAGACCTTGTCGACTTCCAGGAGCTGTTTGGCCTTTTCCGCGAAGAGCGGCCAGTTCGACGCGCCGTCCACAACGACTGGCTCGATCTTTTTGCCGAGCACACCGCCCTTGGCATTGATTTCATCGAAGGCAAAAAGGAGCACGTCGCGCAGCGAGGTTTCGCTGATCGCCATGGTGCCGCTGAGAGAATGAAGGACGCCGACCTTGACCGTGTCCTCGGCCGCACGGACCGGTGCCATGGTCCCGACGAGAAGGGACGCACCGACCGCCATGGCCTGAAGTGTTTGCGAGAGTTTCATAGTGAGTATTTCTTTGATGGTGAGTGAATTTTCTCGTTGGGCAGTGCAGGAACCCGGGCCTGGAAGCACGAACGATGCCGTTTTGTTCGCTACCCTGGCGACCAGCCCGGGCTCTGCTGCCTAAAGTGGATCTAGAAGGATAGCTTGATGCCGATGTTTCCGGTTACGAAGTTGTTCGCAACGTTGTTCGGGATCACAACATCATTCGTGTTGTAATAGGTGACGCCGCCGTGGAGCTCCCAGTTGCCCGGGAGATACGGAATCGGCACGCTGCCATTGAGCCCGAGGGCCGTGTAGGCATAGCCGCCGCCGCCGCCGTGAAAGTCTTCCGTACAAAGGCCGAGGGCCGCGGAAGGCGTAATGGTGAACTTCCAGATATTGAAGTTGTAGCTAATGTTAGGAACGAAGAAGGTTCCGTTCTTTCCGCCACCGCCTTCAGCCGCACCGGGGTCCACGCGATTGTGGATCACCAGCGAGGGATTGAGGAAGTTGTTGTTGGCGTACTTCAGCGCGACGTCGAGGATCTGCTCGGTTTCGCCGCCGTAGTTCCATGCCTGGTAGAGCACGGTGACGGAGAAGTCCTTGTATCCATAGGACAGACCCGCCCATACGTCGACTTCCTGGAGGTAGCCGCCGATGGTGGAGGGCGCGTTATTATTAACGTCCCACCAGGTACCGGCCACCACGCTCAGGCCCTTGATCGGCGAAGCCCACGTGAGTTCGCCCGAGGGGTTGAAGACGCCTCGCCCCCAACTGGTGCCGCCGCCCCACACATCCGATCCATACGAGATGAAGTGGCTGTTCAGGTCAAAGGACACCCAGCCGGTAACGGCCGGTTTCTCTTCTTCAACCGGTGCCACTTCCTTCTGCGCCGGCGCCGTGGTGGTGCCGGCGAAGGCCGAGCCGACAGTCATGGTGCTGACGGTCAGGGCCGCCAGTGCACGCAATGATTTCATCTTTAGCATTGTTTCGTTTCCCTTTGTTTTTTGGTTGTTGAGAAGCGACCAGACTCTCGTCCGGAAGCTGGCATGCCAAAAAGCAGCAGGCGGGCCATCTCCTCGCGATTAACGTGAGGTTTCCGTGAATCGGGCAATGCTGTCCGCGAATCGGGAAAAGCCGCAAGTGCGGCCAAAATCTGCTCAGCGAAAAAGCTGCAACTGTCGCAATCTGCTCCGTGCGGCGCGGCCGATCTTGATCGGTTCGCCACAGCCTGTGAGCGATAAATGCGCAAGGTCGCGCGAGATAATAGTCAATTCCTTCAGGTGGCTGGTATTGACCATCAGCGATCTGTCGAGCCGGACAAACCGCGTGGCTGGAAGAATATGCTCCCACTCATGCATGGTGCGATCAGCGAGAAGCGACGTGCCATTCTCCAGCCAGAGCGTCGTGTAGTTTCCATCGGCCATCACATGGGTGACATGATGGACCAGCACGGCGCGCAGACCGCTGCTGGTGCGCAGAAAGATCGGCGAATCCTCATCGAGGGCCGAAACGGTCTTTTCCGCCGTCTTCGGCTGATGATGGCCGAGCCGGGCCAGCGCAATCTCAAGCCGATCGGCGAAGATCGGCTTGAGAAGATAATCGACCGCACCCACCTCAAAGGCCCGCACGGCATATTCGTTGTATGCCGTCACAAAGATGATCTCAGGCACGGGATTGATCAGCGGGAGCAGATCAAACCCAAGCCCCCTCGGCATTTGCAGATCGAGAAAGAGCAATGATGGACTCAGCTCCAGGCACAGCTTCGCCGCCTCGCTCACACAGCTCGCCTCGCCGACGATCTCCACCTGCGGATGCGCCAGGAGCAGCTCGCGCAGATGGTTCCGCGCAGGCGTCTCATCATCAATGATCAACGCTCTCCAGGAAATCATGGCTCCATCCTCTGGCGCAGCTCGTAATCCTGCAACCGCTTATCGTAATCGTGATTCATCTGGATCTCGACCAGCGCCACCACCTCGCCGTGACGCTCTCCGATTTCAAAACGGTGCGTACCGGGATAGATCGCCTCCAGACGGCGGCGGAGATTCTGCAACCCGGAGCCGGACGGCTGGTTCTTGCGCGGCTTGCGAATCGGCAGCCACCGCCCGGTGTTGCTCACCTCGATCCTCAGCGCATGCGGCCCCGTCTCGGCGGCGATCCGCACCTTCAGCGGCGGCTGACAGGTTTCCCGCCCGTACTTGATGGCATTCTCGATAAGCGGCTGGATGATAACGCCCGGTACTCCCGCCGACCGGGCCGTTTCCGTCACGTTCATCTCGAGGACGAGGTCGCCGCCGAACCGCGCCTTCTCTACTTCCAGATAACTCGCGATCGCATCGATCTCCGCTCCGAGCGAAACAAATCCCTCATGGCGACAGGAAAGGGAATACCGCAGATAGTCCGAGAGCGACTTCACCAGCTCGATCACCCGGGGGTTTCCCTTTCCCTCGCTCAGGATCGTATTGAAGGCATTGAAAAGAAAATGCGGATTCGTCTGCGAGCGCAGCATCTGGAGTTCCGCCTCGTGCCGCAGCTTCTCCGCCCGGAAGAGCAGGGCTGACTGCTCCCGCGTCTGCAGCAGCCCGCGAAAGGAAAGATACAGTCCGCTCCAGGAGACAAACAGCAGCGCTCGCAGGCAGAAGATGAGTCCCAGCATATGCGAGTTGCTGAAATCCTCCTCGGAGAGGTGCAGCATTTTCTGCAATGCCACCAGCGAGGAAATATCGAGAGCAGCCGTCATCACGCAGATCAAAACGATGAGCGGAGCGGCGGCCCATACCTCCAGGCGACCGATCGGCGTGCGGCGGTAGATCTCCCGCAGCCCGAGCGTCAGCGCGAAGCCCGTGAACTCCCTCACGCACGTAATGAGAAAGGCTGTGCCGATGTCGGTATAGATCGTGAAATTGATGGGCGACGAGCACACCGCCCACCCCAGCCAGCCGCAAATCTGCAACCGCCAGAAGAGCGGCAGCTTTTCCAGGCCCCTCCAGCGACGCGCGTCGGAGCCTTGAGAATTCTGGACCGCCTGGGTCCAGGCAAGATCGACCGAGGGACCATAGGTCTCCCGATAGCTTCCCTCATTGCCACGCGCCGCCCCCTCCACGGGGAAGGATGTTTAGGAAGGAACACCGGCCAAGGCAATAGAAGAGTGTGCCGCTCGCTCATGGCCGGGTAAAAGCCAGAGCGCTGCACAGGGCTAGCAAGGCAGCTTGAAGACGCGCGGAGGACTCTCTGCACGTCGCAACTTACGATCACCTGCCTGAGACCCGCCAATCTGCAAGGGATTATCTCTCTGCGCCCGGTCTTCCTCAAAAGTCATTGCGCCCTCCGCCAGCATATCCTAAGCATTCGAGCCGAAAGCTCGCGGGGAGAGCCTAACACCCTGCCAGCTCGATCTCATCCCAATGCAAATCCCTGAAAAGTCCAAGATCGTCCTCATTGGCGATTCCATCACAGACGCCGGGCGCGATCCGTCTGGCGAGAGCACTCCATGGGGTGCCCCCGGTTTCGGCAACGGATACGTCGCCCTCATCAATGCCTGCCTCCAGGTCTGGCATCCCGAACGCCGCTACCGGGTGGTCAATCGGGGCACCAGCGGCAACACCGTGCGCGATCTCGCCGCCCGCTGGCAATCCGACGTGCTCGATCTGCAACCCGACTGGCTCTCCATCGCCATCGGCGTGAACGACGTCTGGCGGCAGTTTGACATCCCCCTCCGGCCGGAAAACGCAGTTTTCCCTGAGGAGTACGAATCCACCTACCGTTCGCTGCTGGAAAAGACCAGGCCTCAAGTCAAAGGACTCGTGCTAGCGACACCCTTCTTCATCGAACCCAATCTCGCTGATCCCATGCGCGCCCGCATGGACGAGTACGGAGCCATCGTTCGCAAGCTGGCAGCCGAATACGATGCCATCCTCGTGGACATGCAGGCCGCCTTTGACCGGCTCTGCGAGCACACCCACCCGATGTCCATCGCCTGGGATCGCATCCACCCCGGATACGTCGGCCACCTCGCACTGGCTCGCGCCTGGCTTGAGGCCCTCGGTTTCAACTGGCGGTAAGCCACCATACGCGTCACGGCGCATGGAGAAAGTCATCCATCGCCGGGCAGCGGCACCTGCTTTGCCATAGCAGGCAGGCTTTTGACTTAGCCTGACCTGCCCGAGCAGCCAGGCCCGCTTGCGGGCGTTTCAGATGCCCTCTTGACGGCATACTGGCTGGCGCAAATCGGATAGCTTTTGGATGGAAATGATGTAATAATTCCGAGATCAGAATTTATCCCGCCGATCCATGATGACTGATTTTCGTCGTTGCTTCCCCCGTATCGGAACTCCGCTCGCCACGATCGCGCTTATGCTCGGCCTCAATGGCTGCGCGTTCTTCCAATCACGCGGTCCCGGCAAGCAGATGCTGGAAAGCAACGCTCGCAATGCGCTCCAGACCCTTGTCTCACAAAACCCGTCGGCGGCTTATGTGAGCCGCCAGGCAGTCGCCGTGCTCGTCTTTCCCAGTGTGATCAAGGGAGGTTTCATCTATGGAGCCGCCGCCGGAAATGGCGTGCTTTTCCGCCACGGCATCCCTGCCGGTATTTATAATACCACCGCCCTCTCCTACGGCCTTCAGGCTGGCTTGCAAGACTACGGCTACGCCCTTTTCTTCATGAATGAGAAGTCACTGAACTATCTCCAGCGCTCCGAGGGCTTCGAGATCGGAGCGGGTCCGAGCGTGGTCGTCGCCGACAAGGGCTTCGCCAAGAGCTACACATCCACCACCCTCACCCAGGATGTCTACGCCTTTGTCTTCAACCAGACCGGCGTGATGGCAGGACTCGGCCTCACTGGTTCCAAGATCACACAGATCGCCGCCCCCTAACCCCATATCCATGAAACGCTGCACGCTCCTCTTTGCCTTCCTGGCTTCCCTCACGCCATTCCGCCTTCCTGCGGCCGATGCCTCCGATAGCGCCGCCATCGCTGCGATCGGAGAGGCATACGTCCAGGCCTTCAACCAGGGCGATGCCAAGGCCGTCTCCGCCTTCTGGCTGCCCAACGCGGACTACGTCGACCTCGACGGCGTTCACCACAAGGGACGCGAGGCGATCACAAAGCTCTTCGCCGATTTCTTCGCCGCCAACAAAGGCGCCCAGGTGCGCATCGATAGCGAGGCCCTCTCCTTTCCCACGCCCGACACCGCTGTGGAGGATGGCGTGAGCGTCGTCACCTTTGCCCGCGGCGGCGCACCCAGCGTGGCCCGGTACTCCAATCTCTTCGTCCGCAAGGATGGCAAATGGTTCCTCGCCACGGTGCGGGAAACCCCCGCCGCCTCATCGGATCGCTCCGCGGAACTCGGCGCTCTCGGCTGGATGATCGGCGACTGGCAGGCCGTCACCAAGCAGGGCGAAAAAATCCTCCTCTCCGTTCAGCCGGGACCAAACGGCAACTTTCTCATCATCCGTCGCACCACCCTCAGCAACAACACCCCGGTCTCAGGCAGCATCCAGTGGGTCGCATGGGATGCATCGGCGGGTGGGGTGAGGTCCTGGGACTTCGAGGATGATGGCGGTTTTGGCGAAAGCCAGTGGAAACAGCAGGGCGACTCCTGGATTCTCGACTCCGTACACACGCTCCGGAATGGAACGAAGATCTCCTCTTCCCAAACTCTGGCGCGCAACAAGGATGGCTCGGTCACTGTTTCCTCGGCCAATCCCGCGACCAAGGACCAGAAGGCGCCCGACGCCCTCGTTTTCACTCATCCAACCCAGAAATAACGCCATGAAGAAGCACGTCCTCCTCGCCTCCATCGTCGCCCTTTCCTGCGCAGCCCTGCCCGGCCAACTCCTTGCCTGGGGAGCCTGCCGATCGGGCTCAGGTAGTTTCTCCGGCGGCGGCTCCTGGAGCCATGATTCCTCGGTCAGCGGAAGCGATGGAAGCTGGAATCGCTCCGGCTCCACCTCATATACCAGCCGCGACGGACAAACCTATTCCGCGAGCAGCACGAGCTCCGGCCAGTATGGCAATGGCTGGCATACCGGCTCCGGAAGCTACACCACCTCGTCAGGCGGGTCGGGAAGCTGGAACAGCGCAGGATATCACTCTCCAAACTACGGCGGATACTCCACCTACCACTATGGCACCACCAGCTACGGCGGCTCCTACGGGGGAGGCTTCAGCGCTGGCTACGTTGCCCCGGCTCCGGTTGTGGTTCCCGCCCCTGTGGTCGTGCCGGCCCCCGTGGTCACGACGACGACGGTGGTGGTCAATCCGACGCCGACCCCGGCAGCCACCTCAACCACGGTAGTCGTGCCGGCACCAGTCGTCGTGCCCGCTCCTGCCGTAGTACCGGCACCCGTCATCGTGCCGGTCGGCGGAGTCGCAGGCGTGCGGGTGGGGCCGTTCGTCAACGCCGGATATTACCGTCGCTGGTAGGGCGGAACCTCTCCGCCCATACCAGCGAGGTCTCTCTATCAAAGCAACCTAGTGGGCGTGGCCGCCATGGCCACCGCCACTTTCTTCCGCGCAGATGCAGGCGTATTCCGCACGGCTGCACCCCCCGCACGTCTCCGTGTGGTAATCGATGCGGAAGTTCTGCGGCTTCGCTCCAGCGCTGGCCCGGATCTGAAGGACGATGCGATATCCATCGCCATCGGGTAGAACGGCCTTGGAAACGAACTGGTCCGCCGTTTTCTCAAACTCGAGTTTCTCTTTTCCCGACGGAGCCTCCGCCACCAAAGTGACGACCTGCTCTGAAGGGTTCACGGCCTTCATGTCTTCTCCGTAAAAAATCACGGCGACTTTGCGGTCGGGCTGGACGAGGAATTCCGCGTGTCCGCCCTCGACCTCGACGATCCTTCCTCCTTTTGGGCCGGGAATGATCTTTCCGTGGTCGTGGCCGTCACCGGCGGCTGATGCCGAGGTAAGGACAAGGAGGGCGAGTGCTGATGTCAGGAGTGTTTTCATAATGATGGGTTGCTTTGGTTGGGATCAGTCATTTCCTGGGATTTACGATCACCTTCCCCTCGGGGGGTTCGTCAGATGGAAGGTCGAGCAGGTCGAGATCGAGCGTATTGCGCCAGGCCTGGATGATCGACGCGTTGCGGCTTTGCAGCGCCTCAAGATACTCGCGGTGAATTTCCACCAGCAGATTCACACCGAGTGCGCCGACACGGTATTGCCGCTCAGCCAGATCAGCCGCAGCCTGGAGGTTCTGCAGCAGCGTGGGAGGAATGGCCTCGACCACTTCTCGCGCCGCTGACAAGGCCGTACGTCGCCAGGCCATCTCGATCGCCCACTTGCGCCCTGCATCATCGCCAAGGCGCGCCCGGGTTTGCTCGGGAGTCGTTCCATACGTCGGCCCCGGCCGCATCACGCCTCCGATGGCTTCGTTTGCGCCCAACCCTTCGCGAGTAAACCACCCGCCCACCACAAAAGCCTCGATCTCCGCGACGGCTCCGCCCCCCGCCAGACCACGCGCGATTTCCGCCTCGCGGATCTTGAGCAGCAACGGTCGCCCGGCGGTTTTATCCGCCTTCTGCCCGGGGAGGATCAGCCCGCCGGAAACCTCGAGCGGAGTATCGCCCTTGCGCCCGAGCAGCCCGTTGAGCCTGGTGCGCAGATGCTCGGCGCGCACCCTGGCCTCCGCCGCCTCACGGACAAACGGCAGCGCCGCCCCCTCAAGGATGCGTCGCTCAATCAAAGATTCCACCCCGGCAGCCGGACGCTCCTCGAGCATCTTGACCAGCGCCCCGATACGATGCGCGATATCTGCCGCAGCGCTCGCAGTTTCCACCGCCGCCTGGTATTCGATCGCGCGAAGCCGCACCTCGCTTTCCAGCACATGGCGGAATTCCGCAAGGTACAGCTTTGCCAGCTCCCGATCCAGATCGAGCACCGCCCGGCGGAAGACCGGCTGCGAAGGAAAATCAAGCGGCTGCATGATTTCCGGAGCCTCCACCCACGAGGGTTTGGGCAGCGCCGCCACCTGCTCCTGATAAAATCTCAGCTCGGGGTTATCACTCCGTGCGATTCCGGCCATCTGATCGGGAGTAAGCGGCTCTCCGCACACCTTGCCCGCAAGGGCGAGAAGAATAAGAAGTCGTTTCATGTTCAGGACTCCTTGGTATTGGCTCCGCCAAGGCGGGATTCGAAGAACTGGTACAGTACCGGCAGCACGACCAGCGTAAGGAAGGTCGAGCTGATGATGCCGCCGATGACGACCGTGGCGAGAGGCCGCTGCACCTCCGCACCCGCGCCATGCCCGAGCGCCATCGGCAGGAAGCCCAGGCTCGCGACCATGGCGGTCATCATCACGGGCCGCAATCGCGTGAGCGAACCTACCACCACTGCGTCAAACAGGGATTCCCCCGCCTCGCGGAGCTGGTTGTAATAGCTCACCATCATCAGGCCGTTGAGCACCGCCACGCCGGACAAGGCAATAAAGCCGACACCCGCGCTGATGCTGAAGGGCATACCCCGCAGCCACAGCGCAAAGATGCCGCCCGTCACCGCCAGCGGGATGCCCGTGTAGATGAGCATCGCCTGCCGCAGGCTGCCGAATGCCATGAAGATGAGCAGGAAGATCACCACCAGCGCCACCGGCACGATGATCCCAAGCCGCGCCCGGGCCTCCTGCAGGTTCTTGAACTGCCCGCCAAACTCCACCGAGTACCCGGTTGGCAGCCTGACCTGCTCTGCGACTTTCTTCTGCGCTTCCAGCACGAAGCCCTCCACATCGCGCCCGCGCAGATTGACCATGATCGCAGCCCGGCGCTGGCCCATTTCACGCGCTATGGTATTGACCTTCTCGTCCACCGAGAAACTCGCAACCTGTCCGAGCGTGACCAGTCCGCCTTCCGAGGTCCGCACCGGGAGCTTCTTCATCTCGTCGATCCTGGCCCGGAGATTCTCCGGCATGCGCACGACGATGGGATAGCGCCGGTTGCCGTCGATCACCGTGCCGGGTTCTCCGCCCGCCAGGGCATGCTCGACCGCGTCGTTGATCTCGCTGGCATGGACATTGTACTTCGCCATCGCCTCGCGGTTCGGAGTCACCTCCAGAAGCGGTGCCTTACCCAGCGCGTCAAACTCCACGTCCGCCGCCCCCGGCACCTTCTCCAGGATCTCGCGCACCTCGCCGGCGATCCTCTCGATCTCGGCATAATCGTCGCCAAAGACCTTCACCGCGATATCCGCGCGCGTCCCTTCCAGGATCTCGTTGAAGCGCATCTCGATCGGTTGGGAGAAAAGATACGCCTGCCCCGGCACCTGCACGCTGAGCTCGGCACTTAAGCGATTAGCCAGATCATCCTTGGTCAGGGTCTTGCCATCAACCTTGGGCCAGTCCTCCAGCGGTTTGTAGAAGATATAGGTATCGGCGACATTCACACCCATCGGGTCGGTCGCCACCTCCGCCGTACCGATGCGCGAGAAGGTATAGGCAATGCCCGGGAACTTCTCGCGCAGCACCTTTTCCGCCCGCTCCTGCATGCCGATGGAGGCATCGAGCCCGATGCTCGTCGTGCGAATCATATGCGCCGCAAAGGAACCCTCGTCAAGTTGCGGAATGAACTCCGCCCCTAGCCTTCCGAAGATCAGCAGCGCCAGCACAAACAGCGCCACCGCGCCGCTCACCACCACCCCGCGTCTCCGCAAGGCCCAGCGCAGGGTCGGTTCGTAGAGCCGCTTGAGGAAATGGATAACACGGTTGTCCTCCTCGCTGATCCTGCCGCGCAGGAAGTAGGAGCAGAGCACCGGCATCAGCGTGAGCGACAGGATCAGCGCGCCGATCAGCGCATAGATGACCGTGAGCGCCATCGGCTTGAACATCTTGCCCTCCACGCCGACGAGCGAAAGCAGCGGAATGTACACGATCGTGATGATGAGCACACCAAAGAAGGTCGGCCTCCCGACCTCCTTCGCCGCAGCGAGCACGGTGTGTATGCGCTCTTCCTTGCTCAAGAGTCTGCCCAGCTCGTGCTGGCGCAGACCGAGTCGCCGAACGATGTTCTCCACCATCACGACGGCTCCATCAATGATCAGGCCGAAATCCACCGCCCCCAGGCTCATGAGATTGCCCGAGAGCCGCGTCTCCACCATGCCCGTGATGGCAAAGAGGAACGACAAGGGGATCGCCGTTGAAACAATCAGCGCCGCCCGCCAGTTGCCCAGCAGGAGCAGGAGTACGACGACGACCAGGATCGCGCCCTCGAAGAGATTGCGCTCCACCGTCGCAATGGTCTTGTCCACGAGCGTCGTCCGGTCATAGACCGTCGTGATCTCCACTCCCGGCGGCAGCTTTGTGCGGACCTCCCGGATCTTGTCGTCGACTCGCTTGGCTATGATGCGGCTGTTTTCCCCGGCAAGCATCAGCGCCGCACCCAGCACCGCCTCCCGGCCATTGTAGGTGGCTGATCCCGTACGGATGTTCTTGCCGATCTCCACATTGGCGAGGTCTTTCACGCGGAGCGGTTCGGCTCCCGCACGGAACTTCACCGGGATGTTCCCGATCTCTTCCGCCGATTGCACGCGGCCACTGGACCGGATGGCGATCTGCTCGCCGCCGAGCTGGATCACACTTCCGCCGGCATTCTCCACGTTCTCACCGATCGTCTCGGAAAGCTCCTTGAAGGTGACACCGCTGCTGAGCAGCTTCTCGGGCTTTGGCAGGATGACGATCTGCTTTTCATAGCCGCCGGAGGCATTCACCTCCGCGATGCCTGGCACACTGCGCAGTTGCGGCTTCACTACAAAGTCGTGGATCAGCTTCAGCTCCATCAACTGCTCCGCCCGCGTCTTCGGCTTGTCCGCACCGTCGTAGTCCGGGGCGTAGTCGACCACGTAGTAGTAAATTTCCCCTAAACCCGTCGTGATGGGAGCGAGTTTCGGCGACACACTGCGGGGCAGGTCGTCGACCGCATTTTGCAATCGCTCGCTCACGAGCTGGCGGGCGCGATAGATGTCCGTCCCCTCCTCAAAGACGAGCGTCAACTGGGAGAGGCCAAACTTCGACAGCGACCGCATCTCGGTCATGCCGGGTATGCCAAACATCTCCATCTCCAGCGGATAGGTGACCAGCTTCTCGATCTCCTCCGGCGCGAGGCCCTTGACCTCGCTGTTGATCTGGACCTGGATGTTGGTGATGTCCGGGACGGCATCAATGGGCAGCCGCGTGGCAGACCACAAGCCCGCTGCCAGCAAGGCGATTGCGCCGAGCAGCACGAAGACACGCTGGCGCAGGGAATACTCGATAATTCGTTCGATCATTGGGTTAGTGCGAGTGGCCGCCTCCCTTGGTGGAGCGCAGCTCGATCAGATAAAGGGTTTCCACAGGATGGGTGGCGACGACATCGCCGGAGTACAGGCCGTCCGCGATCTCGATGTAGTCGGCCGATTCAGCTCCGGTTGTCACGGGAGTGCGCAGGAGGAACCTGCCATTCTCGACGAAGACAAACTTTCCCGTCGCGGTCTCCAGCACGGAGGATCGCGGGACGGCCACGACCGATGCGGTGCCTCCGGACCGGGTCACCGCCCCGGAGACAAACTCCCCGACGCGCAATGCGGCGTCCTTGTCCGCAATCTCAAGGATCACCTCCTCGTTATTGACTGCATCCCGCGATATGGTCTCGATTTTCCAGACACGAGCGGAGAATTCTCCAGTCCCCGTGCGCACCGTGGCCGGATCACCCGCTCTCAGCGAACTCGCCAGCCGCGGCGGAAGGAACGCCGTTGCGTAGGCCGATCCCGAATGCTCGCGCTCCGGCCTCGATCGCTCCGAGGCGGAACGGTACACCTGGGCCTCGACGGAGACCACGGGGGTCAGTTCACGCTCCTCCGCCTCGGCGGTTACGAGACCTATGGCTTTCGCAGTTTCCTCCATGAGCTGGATTCCCTTGCCGTCGGAGTACTTCGCCCCGTCGGCTGCGGATTCGCCGTGATCATGCCCTCCGTGCGCCTCCTCGCTCTCGCCTTCACGATGGCCCGGTGATTTCGGCCCGCACCCGGAAGTAGCCCATGCCGCCGCCAGAGCCACTGCGAGAAATACCTTCTTTCTCATCGTCCAGCCTCCTTGGTTTCCAGCTTGCCGCCGGTCAGCAGGCCGATATCGAGCGCCGCTCTCCATGCGTCCAGGACAGCGTCCTGGGACGCCTGCAACGAATTCAGGTAGGCCGTCTGCGCATCGAGATAGAGCTGCGCGCCGATGGACCCGTTACGAAACTGCGTCTCCGCCAGCGCGGAGGCCTGCTCCACGTCACTCAGCGATCCCTGCGGAATCATGGCCAACTGCCGGCGGATAAGTTCATACGCCCGGATGAGGCTGAGCACCTCCGCCTCGGTATCGCGCTCAGCCTTCACCCGCAAGGCCTCGGCCATGGCAAGCCGCGCCCTGGCGCTCTGAATATTGCCGATGTTCCAATCCCACACCGGCAGCGTGGCGGAGATCGCTCCGCCGAGGTTCTGCTCGGTATCGCCAGCCACGTCGCGACTGAAGAAGGGACCGATCGCAAAATCCGGCGCGATATCGAGCCGGGTCGCCGTCAGCTCGCGGGCGGAACGCTCCAGCTCCTTGCGCCGGATCTGCAAAAGTGGATTCCCGTTCTGCACGGCGAAGACCACCGCCGAACGGTCAAAGGTCGCAGAGGGTGGCGTGAGGGACGAGGTAATGCGAATCGGCAGGCTTTGCGGACGCCCGAGCAGGGCGTTGAGCCTCGTGCGAGCCTGCTCCGCGCGGAGGGACGCCTCCTTGATCCGCGCCCCCAGCTCGACCAGACTCGCCTGCACCAGACGGGACTCGAGCTGCAGTCTCGCGCCGAAATCCCCGCCCGAGCCGATCTGCGCGGCCACGGTCTTCGATTGCTCGTACACAGCCTCCGCCGCCTTGGCCGCCGATGCGGCGGCGAGATACTCGTAAGCCAGCAATCGGACCTGCGCGGCCAGCGACAGCCGGAATTGCTCCAGCCCGAGCTCGGCGATCTCGACGTTCTTGTTCGCGATCGCCTTGCGCAGAGTTCCCTTGCCGGGAAACTCCAGCGTTTGCAGGACCGTCAGGCTGAAGGTCGTTCCGCTTCCCTGGAGGATATTCTCCGAGTCGCGCACTTCCCGGCCGCCGATCTCGACCGTGACCTCGGGGTTCCGGAAAAACCCCGCCTGGGTGCGCTGGCCCTTGGCGGCCAGCACCTCCGCCTCATAGGCTTTCAGTTCCGCATTGTTCGCCAGCGCGCTCGTCACCAGCGCGTCCACGGTAAACGCCGTCCCATCCCGGGCATGGGCCGATACTGCGACCAGCACCGCCACACATCCCCACATCCCTCGTAGTTGTCTCATGGAGTTTCCTCAGGACCCGTGACTTGCGGAATGGTAGGTCACGATGATCTTCGAAGCCTGCCTCGCCTCGGCCAGCGGAAAGCTCGCGACAAAGGGGGATCGCCCGATCTTGCCGTTGCCTGTACTCGGATGCCGGTAGCTGATTCGCTCCCGCACCTCCGAGATGACGCGTCCCCGGGCATCGACGAGTTGGACGTCGACGTGACTGAGAAGCGTATTGCCGGGGCGCTTTCTGATGCTCCCGGTGACGTAGAGTTTGTCCTTCGATTCCACGGCACGAAATCCCCCGAGTTCGCTGGCTGTGGCACCCAGGCTCTCGATCACCAGTGGCGAGCTGGCATGGGGAAACACCGTCCATGCGGATGCGTTGTTGGTAAAAAGAGCGAATACTCCTGTGATCGCGAAAAGCGCCGCAATCCCCGGAGCCCGGAATTGGAAAAGATATGATGTATTCATGGTTGTCCTGATGGCCGCGCGCAACAACGCGCTCGGCGGTTGAATGAAGCCTGCGCGAAAATGCACAGACGCGAGGCAACGCCTCGGGATTCAAATGCTCACGGGCACACTGCGCCCGCGAGGACTCAGGACAATTGAGGCGGATGATCGATCTCGCGCACCGGGGCGTCGAGAGCAGCTTCATCCGAGACCTGCAGGGGATCTGCAGTCAATGCAACATAGAGAGCCGAGTCCGTGTCGGACAGGGCCAGGGAAAGATGCACATGGGCATGGCAGCCGGAGTGTTCTGCCGGGCAGCTTTCGTTTTCACCGGCATCCGCGCAATGCTCGACCGCGTGATCGTCTGCGCAGACCAGCTCCGCCGCAGCATGGGCCGCCTGCCCGGCCACCACAAGGAGGAAGAAGGCAGCAAAGAAAACTGCGGCGAATTTGCGGCAAGCGCTCATCAATGGTTCTCCCTATCCCTGCAAGCATGCGATTTGTCAAACGGAAATCGCCTCGCAAGGTCAACGTCCCGTGGAGAATCTTTCGTGCGCCACGCGATACTTCTGCGGCGTCGTGCCGAGCTGGCGCTGGAAAACCCGGTAGAATGTCTCGATGTTGGCAAACCCGCATTCCGCCGCCACAGCCTTGATCGTCTGCCTCGTGCCGGTCAGCCGGTATCGGGCCTCCTGAATGCGCCGGGCCAGGACAAACTGATGCGGCGTCTGTCCGAAATGCGCCCGGAAAAGCGCATGCAGATGCGCTTCGCTCAGTCCAGCCGCACTCGCGATGGATCGCACCGAGAGGTCCGCACTCGCGAAGCCCGCCTCAATGAATGCCAGCGCCGCACGCATGCTCGGCGGGATCTCCGGACCAGTATTGCCTATTTCCGCCAGGTGCGCCTCCCAGAGCAGCCGCGTCCACGCGCTTTCGCACAGAAGGCTCCGATCGACGGACTCGCTGTGAAATGCGACGAGGAACTCCCGCCCGATTTCCGCAGCTTTTTGAATATCGGGCAATACAGACAGGCGCGGCACCGGACGCGGAGTGCCCGTCGGGATGGCCAGATCGAAGACATAGCACTTGTAAGGCGCCTCGGGAGAGGTCTTGCAGATCGTGTCCTCCCCCTCGATATGCCAGAACATCGCCCCTGCGCCGAGGCGCAGCTCCCGATTCCCGACGTCAAAACGCACCACCCCGCCCACGACCAGCTCCACCAGATGATATCCGGTTTCAATCCGGTACGGTCGCACCTCATCCACGGCCGGAGCCTCATAATACGACACCTCAACCGAGGTCGGGCGCTGGGAGGAAATCTTCATTTCGATCAAATGGGGATTTTGTAAAAAAATCAGAGAAATCGTCAATTTCGGACTTCGGAGCGCTGTGCAATACTGCGTCAATCCTTTAGCAGGACATATCACATCCATAGAAATCGTTAATTTCTCCTCCTTATGTCGAATACCCTCAAACCCATTTCCGTCCAGCTCTACACCCTCCGCGACGAAGCCGCCAAAGACTTCCCCGCCGTCCTGCGCCGCCTCGCCGAGATCGGCTACAAGGGCGTGGAGCCCGCCGGTTTCTTCAACTTCACCCCGAAGGACTTCCGCGCCTATGTCGAGGATCTCGGCATGGTCGTCTCCTCCACCCACAGCCCCTGGGCCCGTATTGACAATACCCAGGAGGTGATCGACACCTGCGGGATCCTCGGAGTCGACATGGTCGCAGGCGGCTATGGCACAAAGGAATTTGCCACTCTCGACGACATCCGCCGCACCGCGGACGAGGTTTCCGAGATCAATGCCAAGCTCAAGGCTGGCGGACTCACCCTCACCCTGCACAACCACAACTGGGAGTTTGAAAAGATCGACGGTCGCATCAAATACGACATCTTCGCCGAGCTTTGCCCTGAGGTTCACTTCGAACTCGACACCTATTGGGCCGCCAACTTCGGCGAAAACGACGCCGCCGAGATGGTGCGCCGCTTCGGCGACCGCTCGCCGCTCCTCCACATCAAGGACGGCCCCTTCATTCGCCCCGAGTCCCGCTACAACGAAGAGACCTCGCAGCTTGAGGTGCTCAATGCCGAGGATGCCGCGCTGCTCCCCGTCGGCTCTGGCAAGAACGACATCAAGGGCATCATCGGCGCGATGAATCCCGCCGTCACCCAGTGGCTCGTCGTCGAGCAGGACAACAGCAAGACCGACATGTTTGAGTGTGTCGAGTCGAGCTACCGCTATCTCATCAGCAACGGCCTCGCCGCTGGCAATCGCTAATCCCCTGACTTCATTCATGAAATCTCTTCTCGATAATGTGCGCCCCGTGCGCGTCGGCATCATCGGTTGCGGCAACATCTTCAGCGCCTACGCCAAGGGATGTCAGCTCTTCCGCATCCTGGAGCTCAAGGCCTGCGCCGATCTCAACCCGGATACCGCCCAGGCCCGCGCCGAAGAGTTCGGCATCAAGGCGCTGACGATCCCCGAATTGCTGGCTGATCCCGAGATCGACATCGTCATCAATCTCACGATCCCGCAGGCGCACGCCCAGGTCACCTTGGACATCCTGCGTGCCGGAAAACACGCCTACAGCGAAAAACCGCTCGGCGTCACCCTGGAGGAAGCCCGCTCCATCATCGCCGAAGCCGACCAGCGCGGCCTCCGCGTTGGCTGTGCTCCCGATACCTTCCTCGGTGCCGGATATCAGACCGTCCGCAAACTCATCGATGACGGCCTCGTCGGTCGCCCGCTCGCCGGCACGGCATTCATGCTTTCCTCGGGTCCGGAGAGCTGGCACCCGAATCCCGGTTTCCTCTATCAGCGCGGAGCCGGTCCGCTCATGGACATGGGTCCGTACTACGTCACGGCGCTCATCCATCTGCTCGGCCCGGTGAAGTCCGTCTGCGCCATCAATGGCAAGGCCCGTGAGGAGCGTCTCGCCACCTGCAAGGAGCAGTTCGGCAAGTTCCTGCCCGCCGAGGTGCCTACACACTACGCCGGCACGCTGCTCTTCGAGAGCGGCGCGGTGGTTTCGCTCGTCGTGAGCTTCGACGTCGTGGGCGGCAAGCACAGCCCGATCGAGATCTACGGTACGGAAGGCAGCGTGATCGCTCCCGACCCGAATACCTTCGGCGGCGAGGTGGAACTGCTGCGCAAGAACTTCGAGGGCTGGGTGAAAATGCCCCTCACCTTCGACTACCAGGAAAACTCCCGCAGCATCGGCGTAGCCGACATGGCTCATGCCATCCAGTCCGGCCGCCCGCACCGCTGCGACGCCCGCCTGGCGCTCCACTCGCTCGAGGTCATCAGCGCCTTTGAAACATCCTTCACCGAACGGCGTTACGTCGATCTCGTGAATCAATGCGCGCAGCCCGCGCCATTCCCATTGGGCATGACAAACTCCCTGCTCGACGCGTAATATCCCAAGCCTCATGCAGAAGCGCCGCGTGGAGTTCCCCTCCCGCGGCGCTTTTTTGTGCACCGGCATTGCGTCCCGTTGGTCATCGGTCGTTTACTGAGGGTTCCATGAAAAAAGTGGCCCCGAAGTTGGAACACCCGTTCCCGTTCGACCCGACCTACGGTTACGATCTCGACTCCCTGCTGAGCACCCCGCTCCCGGAGGAACCAGCCGATTTTCACCATTTCTGGCGGGATACCTACGCTGAAACACGGGCTATCCCGCTGAGGTTGACGTCGCGGGAGATACCCAGCTCGCGAGCAGAGTTCAGGCTCTACGAGGTGGAATATGATTCCCTCGATGGAGTCCGCATCGGAGCCTGGATCACCGTGCCCAGATCCGCAACGCACCGCGGCGGCTGGGTCGTCTATCACGGTTACGGCGGCCGCGGAGAGCCGGATTTTGATCTGCCTGCACCGCTCGGCCCGGCCATTTTCCCATGCGCTCGCGGCTTCAATCGTTCCGCCCAAGCCGATATTCCCGGTGAGGCCGGCAGCCATGTCGTCCACGGCATCGAGTCCCGCGAAACCTATGTCCACCGCGGCTGCGTCGCCGATGCGTGGCAGGCGGCCTCGGCTCTCATCGAGATGTTTCCCTCCGCGGCGGAGGATCTCCGCTACATGGGCGGCAGCTTCGGCGGAGGCATCGGTGCGCTCGCGGTTCCTTGGGAGCCTCGCTTTCACCGGGCGCACCTCGATATCCCCAGCTTCGGCAATCACCCGCTTCGCGTCACAGTGCCGTGCGCTGGCAGCGGTGCCGCTGTGCGCGAGTATTGGCTTTCCCGCCCGGAGGTGATGGATGTGCTCGCGTATTTCGACGCCGCCACCGCCGCCCGCCATATTCGCATCCCCACTTTTGTCAGCCCGGCGTTGTTCGATCCCGCCGTTCCTCCGCAGGGTCAATTCTCCATCTACAATGCCATTCCCGGCTCAAAGGAACTCTACGTGCGCTCGGCGGCTCATTTCGCCTCCCGCTACGAAGTCATGGAAGGAAGGGAACTCCATGCCCTGCTCGGCGAGTGGTTTTCCAGAGAGCACACCCCGGCATGAAAGATAACCTCTTGCCTTGCAACCCGGGCTCGAATGAGGAGTTTCGCCCAATTCTGGAGGGAAAAACCTTTCGTCTCGAGCACATCGTTTCCCATGGCGAATGCAGCCCACCCGGCTTCTGGTACGACCAGAACGAGGAGGAATGGGTCACCCTTCTGCGCGGAGAGGCCACTCTGGCCTATGCCGATGGTGCCCTCCAGTCGCTCCGACCCGGCGATGCCGTGTTGATTCCAGCCCATCGCAAGCACCGGGTGGAAAGCGTTTCCTCCGATGCGGTGTGGCTGGCATTGCACTTCTCCCGCTGAGCGGGGAAAAGCCATCAGGCGGCTGCGGGATACCGAGCCGCCTGATGGAAAAGGCTATTCCTGTTTAGCTTCGAGAGCCTTCACCCGGTCGTACAGCTTCCGGATGTTGTGCAGGAGGACGTAGTTCTCCTTGTACTCGCGCATGGGCTTGGCAGGCAAACCGACGAGGATTTCCTTGGGCGGTACACTCTTGGTGATACCGGCCATCGCCGTGACGATGGCCCCGTCGCCGATCTCGATATGACCATTCACGCCCACCTTGCCAGCGAGTGTGACATTACTGCCCACCCGCACGCTGCCGGAGATGCCGACATGAGCGCAGATGATGCTGTGTTTGCCGATGATGACGTTGTGAGCGATCTGGACGAGGTTGTCGATTTTGACGCCCTCCTGGATCCAGGTCCGGCCAAACCGTGCCCGGTCGACCGTGCTGTTGGCACCGATCTCGACGTCGTTGTCGATCTGGACGATACCGGTCTGCGGGATCTTGACCTGCCGACCGTCGCGGAATTCATAACCAAAGCCATCTGATCCGATCACCACGCCCGGCTGGAGGATCACCCGGTCGCCGATCTGGCAGCGATCCCGGATCGTGACATTCGCCTGGATGAAACACTGCGCGCCGATCGTCGTCTCATGCCCGATGTAGGCATTGGCCTGGATGATCGTGCCAGCGCCGATGCGGACTCCGGGTTCGATCACGACGCCGGATTCGATCCGGACCCCTTCACCGAGCTGAGCGTCGGGAGCCACCTGAGCGCCGGGATCTACTCCCGGAGGGAAGGTGATCGGCTGCGGGGCAAACTCCATCAGGAGGCGGGTAAACGCCTCCATCGGATGGTCCACCCAGACGCGGATGGCGGGAATCTCCTCGCCAAAGCCATGCGGAACGAGCACGGCCGTGGCACGGGACTTGCGCAATGCCTTGAGGTACTTGGGATTACCGTAGAAGGAAAGATCCCCCTCGTCGGCATCCGTCAGGGACGCTGCGCTTGTGATCAGCGTCTCCTGATTCTCGGGTGCAACCCAGCCTCCCAGGCGCTCGGCGATTTCGCGGAGCGTGAGCGAGGGCATGCTTTAGTTAGCAGCCGAGCCGGGTTTCGGAGCGTTCTTGTTCAGCGTCGTGATGATGTCGTTGCTGAAGTCGAGGTCGGCACGCGAGTAGAGCACGATCGGGATCTGGCCCATGCTGGCACCGCTCTTGTCGAACACGATGTCGTAGCCGCCGGCCTTCACCTTGTCATTCACCACGGCCATGATGTCGTCGATGATGTCTTTGCGCATGCGGAGGAACTGATCCTGCAGTTGCTTCTCCTTGCCCTGGCGAAACTCGCCGATCTGGCGGTCGAGGTCACGGGCCTCGGCGATCTTCTCATCGCGTTCCTTGGTGGCCTTTTCCTTCCCATCCTTGCTCAGTTCGGGCTTCTCGATGTCCTTGTTGAGCTTGTTGATGTCCTCCATGAGCTTCTTCAGCCCCTCGAGACGCTGGTCGAGCTCCTTCTTGGCATCAGCACGCTGGCCATTGATCTTCGTCTCGGCGTCCTTCGTCTTGTAGTAGGACGTGAAGACGGTGTTCATGTCCACGATGCCGACCTTGATCTGGGCATTGGCGGAGTTTGCAGCCACGCACATCGCGGCAGTCGCCAGGACGGTGGAGAGGATGAGTTTGCGCATAGGATGTTTTTAACTGATTGGAGATTAAATTCGACCGCCAAGGGCGCGGCTACGTTCAAAATTAAAACTGATAGCCGATGTTGAAGTTGAACTTGCCCGGAGGGCCGTTCCACCCGTCGTGGATGACCGGGTAACCGTAATCAACGCGGATCGGGCCGATCGGGAGATCGAGACGCAGGCCGATACCGATGTCGGCATTCACGTTCGATGAGCTGAAATCATACGCATCAGCATTCACGAAACCGGCGTCCGTAAAGACCGCGCCGCGCACACGCGACATGATCGGGAAGGTCATCTCCAGCGTCATGTAGCCGAGGGATTGGCCGCCGATCGGGTTGTCGTACTGGTCGACCGGGCCGACCTCGCGGTAGTTGAAGCCTCGCAGGTTGTTCGCGCCACCCAGGTACAGGCGGTCAAAGATGGGCACCTCTTCCGACCCGCCCCAGGTATCCACCACCGCGAGTTCGCCCTTCACAGTGAAGATGATGTCCCACGGCAGCAGGAAGTACTTGGAAGCCTCGATCGATACGCCGTAGTCCTGTACATCACCGCCCAGTCCGCCGCCCGCGATGAAGGTCGTAAACTCGATCAACTCGCCGCGCCGCGTCAGGAACAGACTGTCGCGGGTATCCCACGTCAGGCCGCCCGTGAAGGCGCTGCGGGTGTAAAGCCCGGCGGAATCCTGAATGAACTGGCCGACGTTGTCCTCATCGACGTCGAAGATATCGATGCCCTCGAGGCGGTACTCGAGACGTCCCGCCAGGGCGCGCCATAGCTGCTTGCGCGCCTGGATGGCGAAGCCGTAGTTGGACTGATTGTACACCGAGGAAAGGAAGTTCGCCTCGCGGTAGTACGCCTCACCGCCGACCGAGAGCTTGTAGCCCATGAACCATGGCTCGGTGAGCGAAACGACGAAGTCTTTGCGCTGCAAACCGTACTGGGCGCGAATGCGGAAGCGCTGACCGCCACCCACGAAGGTCGGCCAGTTGAAGAGGTCGAAATTGCTCTGCTGCAACTCGGCGAAACCAACCAGGCTGTCCGTCGTGCTGAAGCCCACGCCGAAGTTGAACGAACCCGTGCGCTTCTCGTTGACGATCACGTTCAGATCCTTGCGGCCCGGCACGATCGTCTCGGTCGGCACGGTCTCGACTTTCTCGAAGTAGTTCAGGTTCTCCAGCCGCTTGCGGCTCACGTCCACCAGAGTCGTGTCAAAGACATCGCCCGGCTTCACCGCCATTTCACGACGGATCACGCGGTCCTTCGTCCGGGTGTTTCCCTGGATGTTCACGAGGTTCACGTAGCTCTGGAACTGCTCGTCGATACGGTAGGTCACGTCCACCGCACCCGGCCCGGCCGGCAGCACCTCGGGCATCGCGACCATGTCGACATAGCCGCGAGCGCCATAGAAATCACGCAGGAGCTTGAGGTCGTCGCCCATGCCCTTTGGCGTGAAGAGCGAGCCATTCTGCATCGAGAGGCGGGCTTTCAGGTCCTCGGTCGGTACGATGTTCACGCCCTCGAGCTTGAGATTGTTCACGCGATACTGGATGCCCTCGACGACCGTGATATTCAGTTCCACGCCATCGCTTTCCAGCGGCACCGTCTGAAAGTCGAGCACCTGCACGTCGGCAAAACCGCGGTTCTGGTACAGCGTGCGGATCGCCACCTTGTCCTCTTCCATCTGGGCGGGGAGGAGACGACCGCTCTTGTTGAAGAACGAAAGAATGTTCCAAGTCTTCGTCTTCATCACCTTGAGCAGGTCTCGCGGGAGGACGCTGTCATTGCCGATAAAGTTGATGCGGCGCACCACGAGACGCGGACCCTCGGTGATCTGGAAGATGACGCGCACGCGGTTGGAGTTTTCGATTTCCTGCACGCGATACTGCACCTGCACGTCGGAATAGAAACGGTCCTCGTAGATTTTGAGGATCTTCTGGCGGTCGGCCTCCAGCTTTTCCTCGCTCAACACGTCGCCGACCTTGGTGGATACCTCCCGGCGCACACGGGTCGTGGAAAGCTGCTCCGCCCCCTCGATGACGACCTCCTCGATGACCGGACGCCCCTGCAGGAGCACCGTCACCTTCACGCCATCCGCCGCCGGCTCGGCAAACATACGCACGTTGGCCACGCCGCCCGTCGCATAAAGAGCGCGAATGTCGGCTTCCACCGCTCGCTCGCTGTACGGCTCACCCACCTTGGTGGCCAGATTGTCCCGCACGCGCTGCTCGCTGATGGCCGGCGGACCGACATACTCAACAGCGATTTCTCGAATGATGGGACCGGTTTGTTCCTGCGCCTGCAAGACAGGGGCAAGCGCGAACAGGATGGCAACCGCCACCAGACAGGGAATATGTCGGAAAAATCTCATGGGCAAAGGCAACCCGCCCAAGGTCTCATCGACTTTGGGCAAGTCCGTTAGCACTTGCGGAATGGGGCCACTCCGTCAAGGAAGAAGGTGTCCCGATCCCGCCAAATCCCCACTCCGACCGTCGGGGAATCCAATGGAAACCACTTCGCCGCCGAGACCAGCACCGAAGAGCCATCTCACCCCGTCCTACCGCCTATCACCTCCGGCATGCCGATCTACTCTGACGGAAACTTGCCCAAGGCTCCGCAGTTGGATACCGTCTACGACGTCTATGCTCCTCCGATCTGCCCTGCTTCTGATCGCTGCCTTTCTCCTGGCGGGATGTGTGTCCACGCCGCAGGGGCGGAAGTTTGATCCCTGGCAGGGCGCGGTGAATACGGATCGCCAGATCGGCGAGTGGATCGACCGCCAGAGCGATTAGCCCGCTCCGGCCTCAGGCGACGGCGAGATCCAGGCTGCGCTGGCCCGGCTGAATCTCGAAAAGCACCGGCACATCGGCCAGCTCACGCAGGATGGCGGGATTTGTGCGTTTGGAAATCGTCTGGGGCGGCTGGAGGTGATTGATGATCAGCCCCGCGCAGGTAAAGCCATGCGCTCGCACGCTCTCGATGGTGAGCAGGGCATGGTTGAGACATCCCAGCCGGTTGGCCACCACGACTACCACGGGCAGCTCAAAGATCGCGGCAAACTCCGCTCCTCCCAGCCCCTCCGACACGGGTGCCAGCCACCCTCCCACGCCCTCGACCAGCAGCGATTTGCGGCTTTGGCGCAAAGCTGCGTACCAGCCCTGGAGGTCGGCTTTCTCCACGGCGCGCCGCTCCTCGCGAGCCGCCACGAGCGGCGCGGCGGGGGCGTCGAACCAGAGCGGATTGATGGCATCGAGAGGCAGTTCCCCTCCAATCGCATGGCGCAGGGCCTCCGCGTCCTCGCGGTCGCCACAACTGATCGGCTTGAGCGCCACGGTATCGAATCCAGCAGACCGCAAGGCCCGCGTGAGCAAGGCCGTGACAAAAGTCTTGCCGACTCCGGTATCCGTACCGGTGATGAAGTAGTTCACTTCTGGGCGTTCTCGATGGCCTCGAGGAAAACTTTTTCCAAAGTGCGCTGCGGTTTGCGGGTTTCCACCAGCTTTGCACCGGATTCCGCGACGAGGCGGGCGATTTTTTCCTGCAAGCCATCGGGCGCGTTCTCGACCAGATACTCAGTTTGTCCGCCGACGGTGATGAGGTCCGTGAGGCTTCCCTCGCGCAGCATCACTCCTCGCGACATGATCCCGACCCGGTCGCAGACCTCCTGCACCTGCTCGAGGAGGTGGGACGTGAGGAGGACCGTCTTTCCGCGCCGCTTCATCTCCAGGATAAGGTCGCGGATCTGCCGGGAACCCAGCGGATCGACGCCTGCGGTGGGTTCATCGAGCACGAGGAGCCTGGGGTCCTGCACGAGCGCCTGAGCGAGGCCGATGCGCTGAAGCATACCCTTGGAAAATCCTCCGACCCGGCGGTGGCGCGCATCCTCGAGACCGACCAGCTCCAAAAGCTCGCCGATCTTGCTGGTCAACGCCTTGCCTCCCAGACCGCAGATCTTGCCGTAAAAGCGGATCGTCTCCTCGGCCGTGAGGAATTTGTAAAAGTACGGGTTCTCGGGCAGGAAGCCGACATCCCGGTGGCTGTGGTAATCCCGGCTGTCCTCGCCAAAAATCTCCGTCTTGCCGTGGGTGGCCGTGACGAGGCCGAGCAGGATCTTCAGCGTCGTGCTCTTGCCGGACCCATTCGGACCGAGCAGGCCGTACACCTGCCCCTCGGGCACATCGAGATTCAAGTCCCGGACCGCCACGACCTTCTGTCGGCGGAGATGGACGGGATACAACTTGGTGAGGCCGGTGATTCGTACGGCGGGGGTGCTCATGAGATGATCTGGAATCCTTTGAATGCGTTGGGCAGGGCAATCTTTTCGCGTTGCTCCGTCGTGATGTGTCCCGACAGGACACTATCGCGGATGTCGGTCAAAAAGGCATTCACTTCCTCGTCGTTTCCGCTCACCTGCAACTCGACCCGGCCGTCAGGAAGATTCCGCACGAGGCCGGTGACATCGTAGCCTTGGGCGATCTTCCGGGCGGTCCAGCGGAATCCGACACCCTGCACCCGGCCCTCATAAAATACCCGGATCGCGTTCATTTGCGGATCTGGCCGTCGCCACGGATCACGTACTTGTAGGTCGTCAGTTCGTCGAGGCCCATCGGCCCGCGAGCATGGAGCTTGTCGGTGCTGATGCCGATCTCGGCGCCAAACCCAAACTCCCCGCCATCAGTGAATCGGGTCGAGGCGTTCCAGTAGACCGTGGCCGAGTCCACCTCATTGAGGAATCTCTCCGCCGCAGCGGGATTGCTCGTCACGATGGCGTCACTGTGGTGCGAGCCGTATTTTTCGATGTGCTCGATGGCTTCGGCGAGATCGTCGACGACCTTCACGGAAATAATCAGATCGAGATACTCCGCCGTCCAGTCCGCCTCGGTCGCGGGCTGGGATTTTCCATTCAGGATGGCACGGGTCGCCTCGTCACCGCGAATCTCCACGCCCTTGGCGATCAATTCCGCTCCGGCTTTTTCCAGGAACGGCTGAGCCACCGAGCGATGAACCAGCAGCGTCTCGACGGCGTTGCACACGCCGGGGCGTTGGGTCTTGCCGTTGATCGTGATCTCGGTCGCCATGTCGAGGTCGGCATCCTGGTCGACGTAGACATGGCAGACGCCATGGTAGTGCTTGATCACGGGCATGCGTGCATGGCTCACCACGGTCTCGATGAGCTGATGACCGCCCCGGGGCACGATCAGATCAATGTAGCGATCCATCTCCGCCATGAGGCGCACCGCCTCGCGGTCCGTGGTGGGAATGAGCTGCACAGCGTCCACAGGCAACCCGTGGGCGCTGCCGCCAGCCTGCATGGCCTCGGCAATGGCGAGGTTGGAGTTGATAGCCTCGGAACCTCCTCGGAGAATCACGGCATTGCCGGTCTTCAGGCACAAAACTGCCGCGTCGCTCGTCACGTTGGGGCGGGACTCGTAAATGATGCCGATCACGCCGATGGGCGTGCGCACCTTGTTGATTTGCAGACCGTTGGGGCGCGTCCAGTGATGAATCGTCTTGCCGACCGGATCATCCAGCTCCGCCACGCTGCGAATGCCCTCCGCCATCGCGGCAATACGTTCCGTGCTCAGGCGCAGGCGGTCGAGCATGGCTTTGCTCAGGCCGTTCTTCTCGGCCCGATCCAGATCGATCGCGTTGGCCTCGAGAATGGCCGGAGCGCGCTCCACCAAGGCGTCGGCGATTCCTCTCAACGCGGAGTTCTTGGCACCGGCAGAGAGCTTGGCGAGTTCACGGGAGGCTGCGCGAGCCTTGCGCCCGATTTCCGTTATCTGATCCTGCAATGTCATTGGGTAAGAGAAACGGGATCATACGCGATCGCGTGCGCCTCCGCCACCGCTTTGCACGTGAGCTTTCCATCCTGGATCTCTATGCCATGCAGCAGGCCGGGCTGACGGTTCACCGCCTCGGAGAGGCTAAACTCCGCCAGGGTCTCGATGTATCGGTAGGTCGCATTCGTCAGGGCCTGGGTGGCCGTACGGGCATAGGCTCCGGGCATGTTCGCGACGCAATAATGCACCACCCCTTCCTCGATGAAGACCGGATCATGATGCGTCGTCGGGCGGGAGGTCTCGATGCACCCGCCCTGGTCGATGGCGATGTCGACGAGCACGGTGCCCGGCTTCATCAGGCGAAGCATCTCCCGGGTGATCAATTTCGGAGCGCGGGCACCCGGCACGAGCACCGCGCCGATGAGGAGATCCACCGTCGGGAGGAGCTCGATCAGGCTCGCCTCACTGGAGAACAGCGTATGCGCCGGCCCCATCGTGATGTCGAGGAACCTCATGCGCTCGAGATCGACTTCCAAAATCGTCACATCCGCACCGAGACCCGTCGCCATGCGGGCGGCATTCACTCCACTCGTCCCGCCTCCAATCACGACCACCCTGCCCGGCAGCACACCGGGGACTCCGCCGAGGAGCACGCCTTTGCCGTCGTTGTGCTTGGCCAGAAAGTACCCGCCCACCAGCACCGACATGCGCCCGGCGATCTCGCTCATGGGTTCCAGCAGCGGCAGGCGGCGATTCACCTCGACCGTCTCGTAGGCGATGCAGGTCGCGCCTGTAGCCAGGAGAGCCTCTGTAAGCGACTTGCTGGCAGCGAGATGCAGGTAGGTGAAAAGCGTCTGCCCCTTGCGCAGCAGGCCGTACTCCGAGGGCAGCGGCTCCTTCACCTTCACGATCAGGTCGGCACGGGCAAAGACCTCCTCATGCGTCGCCACGATCTCGGCACCCGCCTGCCGGTAGTCTGCATCCTGAAACCCGATGCCAGCCCCCGCGTTGGTTTCCACCACCACCCTGTGTCCGCGCTTCACCAGTTGGTACGCGCCGGAAGGCACCAGCGCGACGCGGAATTCCTGTTCCTTGATTTCTTTGGGAACCCCGATAATCACATAGGGATTATCCCCCTGAAAACCTGACGCGACAAGTTCTTTGCCTTGGGTCCAAAATCAGATATTACCGGGTAACCGTATGGTTTCGCGCCAATGCGCTCTCGCTCTTAGCCTTGCCTGCAGCGTCGGTCTTCTCTGTGCCCAGGAACCGACGGACAAGGAATTGCAGGCTGCTTCCGACGAGTACATGCGCGACGAACTCGGCGTGAACGACATCACCGCGCCATCCATCGCCAGCATCCTCAAGGACCTCGGCAGCTTCCAGCCTCCTCTGGACATCATCGCGCAAAACAACCGCGATGCGCTTTTCGACAACCGGCTCCAGACCTCGCTGCACTTTGGCGCGCTCGTGGCCGACGGCTTCATGCTCACCATCGCGGAACGCTCCGACGACGTGCAGGATATCGGCCGCGCCCTCATCCGCCAGTCCCGCGCCCTCGGTATCGGCGAGGGAATGACCAAGCGCAGCAAGAGCCTCCTCGAGTACAGCCGAAAAGGCGACTGGCAGGGCATGCGCGAAGAACTGGTCCGCACCCAGAGCGATGTGGAGCAGTCCATGCTCGATCTGCGGGACGAGCAGATGGCCCACATGATCAGCCTCGGCGGCTGGCTGCGCGGCTTCCAGCTCGCCGCCAATAGCTGCGCCCGCAACTACAATCCCGACCGCGCCCGCATCCTCGGCCGCTCGGAGATCATGGATTACTATCTCGACCGGCTCAACACTCTCCATCCGCGCCTGAAGAAGACCGAGTTTGTCTCCACCCTCATCGCCAAGCTGACCGAACTGCGCGACCTCGCCGCCAGCAAGGGCGGCCAGCCGCCCACCGAGGCGGAGGTCAAACAGATGCGCACTCTCGCCGACCAGATGGAAGCCATCGCCCTCGGCCCCGTGGATGACGAAGGCCGCATCGTAAAAAAAGCCGCGCCCTGATCTTTTCTATGAAGTTCCTTCACGCCGTCGACATCGCCCATGTCCGAAATTTCCGGACTCTCTCGGAAGCCTATTTTGCCGAGACCTATCAACGGTTCCCCCAGGCAGCCAGCCGCCTGGGGCTGGAGAAGTTCAATGATCAGATGGGTGCCAACGATGTCGCCACCCACAAGGCCCAGATCAAGCTGGCGGAGAAAACTCTCGCTGCCGTCGAGGGCCTGCCCGAGGCCGCATTCCACGGCGACGACTGGCTCGACCGGCGGGCGTTTGTCTCCATGCTGCGCACGGAACTGCTGGAATCCCGCGACCTCGAGCGCTGGCGCAACAACCCGCAGGTGCATTGCGACACGGCGGTGGATGCCATCTTCGACCTGCTCGTCCGCTACGCCGACAAGGTCGCCTCGATCCTGCCAGCCATCGAGGCCCGCCTCGCGGCCATTCCCGACTTCCTCGACGCAGGTGCCCGATGCCTGAAACAGCCCGTCCCGCTCTGGACCCAGCTCGCCCGGAAAGCCTGCGAAGGCGCAGTGAGCTTCCTTGGCGAGATCGAAGAAACGCTCGCAGCCCAATCCACGAACCCGGCCAAGACCCGCCGCCTCATCTCCTCGGCGTGCAAGGCTTTCGCCGATTACGCCTCGACCATCGGTCGCCGCAAACAGGGCGACGCTCGGGGCTATGCCATCGGGCGGGCCAATTTCGAGTACCTCATCCGCGAGCGGCTCGGCCTGGATTTCTCCCTGCCCGAGGCTCGCGCCAACGGCGAGCGGCTCGTGGCCCACATGGAGCTCCTCCTTGAGCAGGAAGCCGCCAAATACGGCCGCCGCAGCGCGCAGGAAGCCATCGAGGCCGCCGCCCGCGGCTGGCTCCCGGAGCGTCCTCTCCTGGAAGAATATCAGGAGGTCACCAGCTCGCTGAAGGAGCAGCTTCGCTCGCTCGACATCGTCAGCCTGCCGCCGGGCGAAACGCTCAAGGTGCTGCCGACTCCGGCCTTCCTCCGTCACCATTTTCCCACCGCCGCCTACAACGCGCCGCCGCCATTTTCCAAGAAGCAGCAGGGCATCTTCTGGGTCAACGACCTGAGCCTGCTGGAAAAAAGCCCCGCCCGCAAACAGGCGGAGATCAAGCAGCACTTCGGCCTGGAGCTCACCAGCGTCCACGAGGGCTACCCCGGCCATCACCTTCAGTTCGCCGTCCAGAACCGCCTAGCCAGCAAGATCCGCCGCCAGTCGGCCCATTCCATCTTTTACGAAGGCTGGACAATGTGGTGTGAGAGCATGGCGGTGGAGCGCAAGCTGGTGAAAACCCCGGTCGCCCGTCTGCTCCAGATCCATGACGCACTCTGGCGCGCCCACCGCATCGTGATCGACTGCGGCCTCCACGACGGCTCACTGAGCTTTGACGGCGCCTGCAAGATGCTGATGGATGGCGTGCATTTCACCCGCGCCCGTGCCGCTGGCGACGTGAACTGGTACACCAGCTCCCCGACCGTCCCTATGAGCTATCTTCTCGGCCGCATCGAGGTGGAGAAACTCTACCGCCGCTTCGTCGGAGGAGAGGGCTGGACGCTCAAGCAGTTCAACGACTGGATCCTCAGCCACGGAGCCATTCCCTGGTCGTGGATTGGGCGTGTCCACGATCAAGGCGTCTAGTATTTCCGCACTTCCTATTCATGACCAAACACGACTGGACCGTCCTCATGATCCGCACCCTCGGCCTGTATCTCCTGGCCACGTACCTGGTGCCGTTCGTTACGACCACGACGACACTCGGCATCACGATCTATTCCAACCCAAAGCAGCCGCTCAACCTCCTCATGTGGCAGGGCCTATTCGCCACGGCGACCACCCTGATCCTGGCCTCGGCTCTCATCTCAAAGGCCGATAAAATCGCCGCCTTCCTCCTCCGTCTCGACAAAAAATAGCCCCTCTGCTGAGGCTCCAATAAAGGCTCGTCGACTCATCCTGCTCGCCGGGCTTGCACTTTTCCCCGGTCTCAGCCACGAAAGGCGCGGCCAGACGCACCATGCCGTGCTGGCGACCATTCTCAACCCGTTTCTCATCACCTCATGAAAGCTCTCCTATTCGACCTCGACGACACTCTCGTGGTGGATGAAGCCGTATCGTCCGAAGCCTTCACCGCCACCGCCCGCGCCGCCGCCACCGGCCACGGGGCCGATGCTGCACGCTTCCAACGCGATGCCATGCGTCATGCCCGCACCCTCTGGGCCGCGGGTCCATGTCAGCCCTATTGCAAGGCGATCGGCATCAGCGCCTTTGAGTGCCTGTGGGGAAAATTTGAGGGAGACAGCGAGGAGCTCACCGCTCTGCGCAACTGGGCGCACACCTACCGCGAACAGGTTTTTGACGCTGCTCTCCGCGAGCAGTTGATCGAGGACCCGGAAGGCGCTGCCGATCTCGCAAAAACCTTCTCCAAAGAACGCCGCCTCCTCCAGCGCCTCATGCCCGAGGCTCGCGAAACCCTCGCCCGCCTCGCTCCAAACTACAAACTGGCCATGCTCACCAACGGCGCACCGGATCTGCAGCGGGAAAAAATCGCGGCCAGCGGCCTCGGCAGCCATTTCCAAGCCATCGCCGTCAGCGGCGAACATGGCATCGGCAAGCCTAAGCCGGAAATCTTCCACCGCCTGCTCTCAGAGCTCGGCGTCGATCCGGCGGAGGCTGTCATGGTAGGCAATTCGCTCGAGCGCGACATCGCCGGGGCCAACAATGCCGGCGTCAAATCCATCTGGATCAAAGTCAAGGGCAGCGAGGAGCCCGACAGCGCGATCCCCGACTACACGATTGAGTCTCTCTCCGAGATCCCGGCTATCCTGGAGACTCTGAAATAGTCCATCGCCGCTCCTCCTCGTTCGCCGAACGCACGGGAGTTGACGCAAGCAAGGAACAGGGGGATGCGATGAGACCCGTTTCCGGACACGTGTCTTCAAGCACTCCCGCAAAAACACTTCGCCCCGGAACCGCGTACCGGCGCTGAAGCAATCGCCTGGCCATAGCCCTGACATCCTGTTGGACAACACGGTCCGGTAGGTGGAGCGAGAGGCCGGTCTGCGGCACTCAGCCGCAGGACGCCCGAAGCTTCCTTACCACCAAGCTTGGGGAACCTCGATCGTGTCGCCCGGGCGGAGCTTGAGATCCTTTGTAGGATCACGCCGCACGTCTTTGACATTGATGATCGTCACCTGGCCGCCACGGAGCAGACGCACCTTGGCTTGATCCGCATATTCCGTGAATCCGCCAGCCGCATTGATCGCGCCAAGGACGGTCAGGTCGGGCGTGTACTCGACGCGGCGCGGCGCTTTCACATCGCCGCCGACATTCACGAACCGGGCCGTCGTCGGAACGTTCACCGTGATGGTGGGATTCGTATAAATCTGCTGGCTCTTGTACGTCGCCTCGATCGACTCCTGCAACTGGCTCTGCGTCAATCCAGCAGCCTTGACCAGCCCGATATGAGGCATGTTGACGTATCCTTTGCCGTCGACCTGGTAGTTTCCCGAGACTTGAGAGATCTCATCCGCAGGCACGCCGCCGAGACGGATATCGATCTGATCGCCTTCGCGGAGAGCGACGTCCTGGGCGAAACCGACCTGCACCGCCACCAAAGCGATCGCCAAAAGAATCCAAGCCTTCATCAGTACGTATCCTCCTGGTCCTTCTCTCCATTGAGCTGCTGCACGGCAGAAACCGGCGCCTTCTTGGCCGGCTTCTTGTCGGCCTTCTGCTGCTGGGGCTTCTGGTAGTAGTAGTTATAGTAGCTCGTGTAGTACTGGTAGTGCTGGTCGTGCCGCACATCGACGTTGTTGAGCACCACGCCGAGGATGTTGCCTCCGACGTTGTGGACAGCCTGCTTGACGCGCTGGAGCATCGCACGCGGGAAACGACGATGCTGCACCACGATGATCGTGAGATCCACCGCACTGGAGAGCACCGAGGCATCGCTCACGCCCAGGATCGGCGGCGAATCGAAGAACACGATGTCGAAGCGATGCTTCACCTCTTCGATGAGGTCCACCATGCGCTGAGAGTTCAGGATACCCACCGCGTCTGCCGGCAGACGGCCGCTCGTCATGAGGAAAAGATTGTCGATCTTGGTCTGGTTGACCACCTCTTCCAGATGCACATCCGTGGTGAGGAAGTCCGTCAAGCCGACCTCATTTTCGACTCCAAAAATGCGATGCTGGGAGGGACGCCGCAAGTCGGCATCGACGATCAGCGTGCTGTAACCACCGGAGGCAAAGATGCTCGCGAGATTCGACATCGTCGTGCTCTTGCCCTCTCCCGCGCCGCCACTGATCATGGTGATGGTGTTCGCATCGGGGTTTTTGCGGTTAAACTCGATATTCGTCCGCAGGATGCGGTAGGCCTCCGCGTCCGCATTTTCCTTGGTCTCATTGACCAGCAGGGAGATGCCCTTGGGGATGACGGCGAGCACTGGCACCTTCAGGAAGGACTCCACGTCCTCCATCGTCTTCACACTGGTGTCGAGATACTCGATGAAGAACGCCAGTCCGACGCCGAAGACCAATCCCACGATGACACCCAGCACCATGTTCAACACCACATTGGGCTTGGCGGGAACCAACGAAATCTCCGCCGTCTCCCAGATCGTCGTCGGACTCTGCGGGATGGTCTGCTCCATCTTTTCCGTCGCCAGACGGGTCTGGGCTGCCTCAAGCACTTTTCTGGCCTGGAGCCAGTTGTTTTTCGCCTCGTAGTAACCGATCGAACTGGTCTTGGACGTCTGCCAGTCTGCCCGAACCTTTGTGAGTTTCTCCTGGAGGCTGGTGAGCCCCTGCTCCGCGATCGTCAGATTTGTTTCCAGAGTCTTGCGCAGGATGGCGGTCTGCTCGGCTAGCTGCCGCTGCATGACCTCCTTTTTCGCTCGCAACGACTTCACATTGGGGTGATTGACCCCCAGGCCCGCATTCAACATCCGGGCTTCTTCCGAAGCCGCCTCCTGAAACTGCGGATACAATTGTGTGATGGTCGGATCCTCGATCTCCAAGGTCGTAAGGGACCTCATGATCTGCTCATCCGTCATCTTGGAAACCTGATCGTATTTTGCCCGGAGGGCCGCCACGCGCAGACTTTCCTGGCTGACCTGCTGCTCCACCTGCAGGAGGATGGAATTCTCCGACTGCGTGCCCCCGTCGGCGGTATCGGGATTCAGATCCTGGATACCCGTCTCCTGACGGATCTTGGTCATCGTATCCTGGAGCTTTGTCACGACCGCCTGCTGCTTCTCCACCTCCTGCTGCAACTGGGCGAGTGATTTGCCGAGGAACTCATTCTCCTCGGAAAGACGCCGCTTCTGGTACTCCTCGGCGATACGGTTGGCGATCTCCATCGCCTCCTTGTTATCCGTGCTGTACACCGTGATGTGAATCAACTCGGTGTTGCGGATCTCCTGGATGTTAATCATGCGAACAAGGCGAAAATACGCCTGCTCGCGGCTGGGCATGCCCCATTTCCGATCGAGACCCAAGGCATCGATCACAGGGTAAAGGATCTCTTTCCGCTGAATGATCTCGAACTGCGTCGCCAAAAAGCGTGGATCAAGACCCTGAACTCCACCCTGGCCAAATACCTGCAAAACCTTGTCGTTTTGCCGGATCTGCATGGTGACAGTCGAAGCATACTGCTTCGGCATGAAGTAGGTAACGACGCCAGCAGTGATGACCACCAGCAGCAACACAAGGATAATCAGAGGCAACCGAACACGGATAACCCTCCAATAATCAAGGAAATGCAGCTTGATTTCGCCGCTGTCCGGTGACTCAAAACTCATTGGGGCAAAAAGGGGTGAAGGCTATGCTACAGCCTGACAGGGTAAAATCAATCGGCGAGGCAACTAAAAGGCCAGATTCGCCCCAAAATACACGACATTACGCGTGTACTCCCGGTACTCGGCATCAGGAGCGACATCGGCCGTGAACTGGTAACCTGCAGAAAGCGACCAGTGGCGGTTGATCTGATAAGAAGCGCCCACGGCAACGTCGAAGACATTTTCGTAGTAGGAAGTGATGACGTTGTTCTGGTCGTAGTAGTTCGCCTGGTAATTGACCCCGAGAGTCATCGAGATGCGTCGCGTGAAGGCATGCGCCACACTCAGGCCCGTGCGGAAGGTCTGGCGCTGAGTCACATTGTTAAGGCCCGACGCCTCCGTCCCATAGCGCATCATCCAGGAAATCGATGAAGAGCGACCGAACTGGTAAGTCAGAGTGCTCTCCCCGTACGGCCCGACGTAGACCGAGTCGCCGTCATCAGGATTCTGGTCAAATCCGACCTGCAAACCGCCACGGGCAGACCATTTGAAACGCGGATTAAAGACCTGATCGAAACCCACGAGGAAGAAATTGTTGAAGACGTTGAGATCGGCATCGAAGTAGGTCACCGGATTGGCCCGATACTCCGCCACCAGCGTGGTCTTGGGCAAAAGCAACCAGCGGGCCGACTGGCCGAGGGTCTGGTCGATGCGCCCTTGGTTCTGGTTCAAGTTGTTATCCATGTAGTAGATAACATTGAAATTGTAGCTCGTCACGGTGGAGAACTTCTCACTCCATTGGTACGCGCCGGAGAGCACCGTATTGGAGTACATGTAGTCGCCATCCTGACGGTTCGTACCGCCGACGATGTTGGTATCGGGCTGGGAGAGGTACGCCGTGGTCGAGTTGATCGAGAGCGTCAGTTTAGGCGTCGCGAGGTAGACCGCATTCAGGCTGTAATTCCCATTGAAGTCCACCTTGTCACCCGGTCGGGTGTAGTAGTAGGTGATGCCGCCACCCAGGCTCGTCTGCAACTGCAAGCGCGGTGTGCCAAAGGTGTAATACGCTCCAGCAGCCCAGTTTGTGTAGAAACTGCTGTCCGTATTGTTCTTCGTGGTGAACAGGTTGTCATCGTAACCTTCGCGGACAGCAAAGGTGAACTCGATCGGCAGCTTGGAAAACAATCCCGTCCCGAGCGCCGACTTTCCGTCCGATGTGCTGCCAGAGGGGGCGGAACCTTCACCCGGAACAGGAGCCTCCGCCTCACTCAAGGAAGTCGGAATGGCCACCGCATTGTCCAACCCGCCGCCAAAATCAGCCGGAGGCGGAGCGCTATAAAAACTCACCTGAGCAAGTGCGGGCGAAGCAACCAAGCCAAGCGCATACCCAAGCACGGCCAGCGCTGCAAATCTGGAGGCAGCATTTTGAGAAACCATGCGGGCGTTGTAGCGCAACTTTCCGGTTAGGCAAACATTTCTTACCTCGCCTCCGCCGCCCTCGCCCGCACCCGATCCTGCAGCACCTTCAATTTTTTCCAGTCAACGGAACTCCCGGCCAGACTCGAGGCGACACCATAATATCGCACCGCCATGGGCAGATTCCCCTCCAGTTGAGCGATCATCCCGAGCTGCTCCCAGCCTGTCGCCCGCAAGGGATCCATTTCGATACTCCGGATCACTTCCGTCCTCGCCAGGCCCCACTTCCCCTCGACCATCAAGGCGGAGACAAGAGCGCTTCTCAGGACTCGGTCACCGGAAGAAATCGCCACGGCTTCCAGGAAATGCTCTGTCGCGATGCGTTTTTCTTCCGCCCGGTCGCTCCCGGAGAGCGCACCAGCCCCGGCTGCCGCCACCCGACCGCCGACTGTCTGCACCCATGGATTGTCCGGCGCGGATTTCAGAGCAAGGGCCGCACTCCGGTCCGCCTCACCCTGACGCCCTGCCAGCAGATCATTCTCCGCCATGAGCGCCCAAAGCTCTCCCCGCGATATCCACACAGCAGTCAAAAGCCCCAGGGCGGAAACCCCCACCAAAACGGAATACGCGATCCGTCCAGACTTCGGTGCCTGTCTCGCCACACCCGCCACGTAATCCGGCCGCGACCCCGCAAGGATTCCCGCAACGGCCGCAGCCAGCAAAGCATTGGGAACCACCTGGAGATTGAAATCCACGAGCGAATGCACGGCAAAAGTCACCGCGACAGCCATCGCCCCCATCAGCAATGCCGCAGAGTTGCTCTGGGGCAGACTCCCCACCGCCAGCCTCGCTTTCAGAGCAGACAGGTACCCCTGCCAGCCTGCGTACAGATGCACCACCAGAGCCAGGAGCAGGAGCGAAAACCCGACCAGCCCATACTCCCCGGCGACCTGCAGCCAGTCATTGTGCGCCTGATAGTCATCGTATGTCGAGGCCCCGTCACGAAATCGCCTGCTGAACTCTACAAATGTACCCGCTCCGGTGCCGGAAAGAGGATTCACCTGAAGGTGCCGGAGCGATGTCTTCCAGATCTCAGGCCGGTATGCATCTGCAAACAGCACATTCATACGGGTTTGCACCTCGATGGACTGACTGGCAAACAAGCTCACCGTGACCGCCGGGATCACCACCGCAGCCACCAACAAAGCGGTAAGCGTCCACCTCCGCCCAGTGCCGCTGACAAAAATCGCAACAATCGCCAGGACAAGGATCACCAGCGCCCCCCCCACCCATCCCAGGATACCGCCCCGGCTCAAACACAACAAACCCGCCGCCGAGCACGCCACCCCCACATAGGCGTAAACCACCTTTTGCCACGCCCGACCCCGCCCCAGACACGCCAGGGCGATCCCGAACAAACCCACCGCGTTCAAAAACCAGGCCAGATGATTGGCATTCTGGTACAGACCCGACGCCCGCCTCATGAGCTGCCCGGCCTGCAACAGGGAACCATCGAGATACGAGCGATGAAACTCCGAAAACCATCCTTGAGGACACCGCCCCAGCACACCTCCAAACTGAGCGGCCCCCAGCCCGGCTTGAACGAGTCCAACCCCCATCAGAACCACCAGAAACCAGACCCGCGCCGCCGGAGTCGCCAGCGCAGAAGCCACGATCAGATACATCACCCAGCACCCGAGCGTCAGCCGGAAGAAAGCCCCCGCCATCCACGGCTCGGGCGAAGTCACCTCCCGAAAAAACGCCCAAAGCACAAAAGCTCCCGCGAAAGCCACACAGTCCCAACGCGGCAAAGCAAACGCCCGATTCCAAGCCAGCGGCACACTCAAAAGCCCAGCCACCCCCAAAGCCAGATAACTCGGAAACGCCAAAGCCGGACGCAACCCCGATCCGGTAAAATACTGCCCAAGACAAACAGCCAGAGCACATAAAATGGCGACAAAAACCCGCATGGAGGAGAAAGCGACACTACCTATCCGACTCGCCCCAAACTTGGCGAGTACGAACCCGGAACAGGACGATTCCTGCGCTAGAGACCTCGTGCCGCTCCAGAAATATCTCTCTCGTTCTGAATAGTTATAATTCGTAGAAGATCCTTTCAGAATTCTCTATACCTGCCTTTTCCGTAAAATGAATCTCCCTCGTGCCGGGCGAACAAGTAGCCGTACGCTTCTCGCGTGGGGCACTCCGTATCTCATTCTCTCGATTTGGAGTATTTTTACCGCAACGAACATTTCCCGGTTACGCCCCATCAGCGGAGATGAAGTTGGATATCTCGACCCCGCCATCAACCTCGTAACCGAGGGACATTTCTACTCGACTGCCTGGTGGCAACCCGCAAATCAGTTCTTTGCGGCCAACCTGCCATTTCATGCCCTGATATCTTCCGGATGGTTCATGCTCTTTGGGCCAGGGCTTGCTCAGGGGAGGCTCTTGAGCCTCGCATTGTTTTTCACTGGCACAGTCCTGATTCTCGAAGCGCTTAGGCGCGGAAAGATCCTTACAACCTCATGGCAGACAGTTCTTTTTACCCTTCTCTGGCTCTGCGGCTTATATTCCCAGTCGATCTCGCAGTTCGCGCGACCGGAAGGTCTATGCCTCCTCATTTTGAGTATCTACTTTTTTGCGTGGACGCTTAAGTCCCGAGTCGCCTGTTATTTGACAGTTGGCTTTTGTGGCGTCGCAGCCGCTCTGACCGGGCTTCAAATGGTGGCAGCGTTTGCACTTTATTCGCTGTTGGCGATTGGTGCCAATATACGAAAGGGCCTGGTGGTTAGCAGTTTCCTTGTACTGGGAGGACTCTTGGGCACCGCCGCTGTCATCGCACTCTATACTTGGAAAGATGTGCTCCCCGTTTTTCTCACATCCACCTTTGGTCTGGGAGCCAATCGAGCTCAATGGCATGGGTTTCGAGATCCCGCTCTCTGGGCGCTCACCGCGCTTGGACTCTTCATTCTTGTCCGGTCCCGCAGTCACCTCTCGCCCACGGTCAAAAAGGCTCTTTTTTTAGGAACCATTGGAACCCCCCTCGTAGCGGCAGGCCTCTTTCTTCTCAGCAAGTTTCCCCAGTATTATTGCTTTTTTGCCCTCCTTCCCATCGTGATCGGCATCTCGTCAGCCGCCCCGCTGGCCTGGCCTCGCATGCGTCGAATAGACAAACTGGCCACAGGCGGACTTTTGACGGTCGCAGCAGTGGGATTCCCTCTTTATTTGGTTTACTTTTTGAACACCTATAACCAGAGAGATCTCTCGCAGATCGATCGCTTCTGCCTCGAGCACGTTTCCCAGAGCTCCATCATTTTCTGCGATCCTGGGGTTTATTTCAGCGCCAAACCAATTGCTCGGAAGGTATTTACCCAATTTTACCTGTCTAAAGCCTCCGGGGAAGATCGCGCCAGCATTACGACTGTAATCCTGCTGTCGCGGAATGCCCCACCGTATATCGATGAAAAAGCCGTCCGAGCGTCGCTCGGAGGCGAGTGGAAGCCCATAGGAGCGATAGACCTTGAGGCTACCCAGCCCCCGATTTTCCCGTCGCTCGGGTTCCTCAAACGACTTTCTTACTTGCAACCGTACAACTTTACCGCTTGGGACATACAACATCATCGTTGAACACTTGCTGACTCTCTCCCATCAATGACAAAATCCCGTAAGTATCTCGTGGTCGGTGCCGGTTTTTCCGGCGCAGTAGTGGCTCGTCAGCTCGCCGAGCGGCTTTCTGCGGAGATTCTGGTCGTGGATGCCCGGGACCACATCGCCGGCAACTGTCATACCTCCCGGGACGCGTCTACCGATGTAATGGTACATCATTACGGACCACATATCTTCAATACGAACAACAAAACCGTGTGGGAGTATGTCAACCGGTTCGGGAAGATGCATCCCTTCATCAACCGCGTCAAAGCCGTCACTCCTCGCGGCGTTTTCCCCCTGCCGATCAACCTCTTTACCATTAATCTCTTCTTCCAGAAGGCCTTCCGACCGGACGAAGCTCAGGAGTTTCTCGCCACCGTGGGAGACCCATCGATTGAGGAGCCGAAAAACTTCGAGGAACAGGCACTCAAGATGTTGGGGCGGGATCTCTATGAGACCTTCTTCTACGGGTATACCAAGAAACAGTGGGGCACAGATCCCCGTGAGCTCCCCGCTGCCGTGCTCAAACGACTCCCGGTTCGCTTCAATTACGACGACAACTACTACGACAAGGAATTCCAAGGCATCCCGGAAAACGGCTATACCGACATCGTACGAGGCATCCTTGATCATCCCTCCATCGAAGTCCGCCTGAACACCGCCTTTCACTCTGCCGAATGGCAGCGCGGCGAGTACGATCACTGTTTTTACACCGGTCCGATCGACGCCTTTTTCCACTACAGCAAAGGCAGGCTCGGTTATCGCACAATGCAGTTTGAACGCTTCGAGGCCGAGGGAGATTATCAAGGCACGGCTGTACTCAACTACCCCGATCCCTCCATCCCGTGGACGCGTGTGCACGAGCATAAACACTTTACCCCATGGGAAAAACACGAGCGTACCATCGTCGTCCGCGAATACAGCAAGGAAACCGGCCCTGAGGATACACCCTACTATCCCAAACGCCTTGCTGCCGATAAAGAGCTGCTCAAAAAGTATCGTGACCTCGCCAGCGCACTCACCGACGTCTCCTTCCTCGGGAGACTGGCCACCTATCGCTACATGGATATGGAAACCGTCATCGGCGAAGCCCTCGATTTTTCCGAAAAGTTCATAGTTGCGTCCTTGGCAAATCAAGCGATTCCCGTATTCCCTAACGAGGAACCCTAGCTCACGCTCACATCCTCTCTCACCTGTAATGATAATCTCCCTCCACCCCGCGGAGGCGACCGCAGCGCTCACCCAACCGCTGGCAATCGTCATGCCCATCTACAACGAGGCGGCCAATATCGAAGCCGTCCTCGCAGAATGGATCGCCACTCTGGAGGCTGAGACCGTCGGGTTTCAGTTTATTCTGGTCAACGATGGCTCAAAGGATGACACGCTGACGTCGCTTCGGCGGATCGAAGCAGAGCGGCCACATCAGGTCATCGTAATCGACAAACCAAACAGCGGTCATGGTCGAAGCTGCCGACTGGGCTACGACACCGCCGTGGACTCCTCGTCAGTGGAATGGATTCTGCAAATCGACTCCGACGGACAATGCGATCCCGGATATTTCAAGGAATTCTGGGCAAAATCCCAAGCCGCAGACTGCGTATTTGGTGTTCGGACACAACGCGACGATGGCGTCGCTCGCATGCTCACGTCCAAAATCTGCAAAATAGGCGCGACACTCTTAGGCAGAACCGACATGGTCGACCCCAATGTTCCCTACCGGCTCATGCGGAAATCGGTGCTGGCCGGAGCCCTCAAGCGTGTCCCCACGGCCTTCAACATTCACAATGTTGCTTTGACCTACATCCTGAAGAAAACTCCCGGCATCCGGTGGGAATACGTGCCGATTCATTTCCGCGACCGCCAGGGTGGCAGCAATAGCATCAATCTCCCTCAAGTTGCGCAATGGGGCATCGATATGCTCCTCGAACTGAGCCGCCTCCGCTAGCATGACTACAAAACGACCGGTCCAGAAATGGGCTCAGCAAAAACGCCTCAAATTTTTCAAGGAATACTTCTCTCCCGAGAAACGCGTGCTGGAAATCGGCTCGGGCAGTGGCTGGCTGGCTCCCGCCCTCCGCGAGATGGGCATCACGCGATATACGTCGCTCGATCTCTTTCCCCCCGCAGACATCGTCGGGGACGTCAACCAGTGGAAATCACTTGGGCTGGCTGCAGAAAGCTTCGACGTCATCGTGGCCTTTGAAATCGTGGAGCATGTTGATTGCTTCAAGGCGTGCCACGATCTGCTGGCTCCGGGAGGGGTCGTACTGGTCACCACACCGATCCCAGAAACCGATTGGGTGCTAAAAATCACCGAGGGTCTTGGCTTGAATCAAAAACGCACCAGTCCTCACAGCAATCTTGTCCACCTCAACAAGGTTCCGTACTTCAGCGAGAAACGGATCAAGATTGTAATGGGGCTCGGCCAATGGGGAACACTTCGCAAGTAACTCACTGACTGGCTGTTTCTCTGTTTCACACTTACTCCAGTCAAAACTTCGAGACCATCTTGCGCACCACTTCTCCCGGTCCCGTATACCGAAACTCCGCCGGCGATTCCTTCACGAACCGCGCTAAATGGCTGATGCTGCTTGCTGCCTTCGGAGTAAGCCTATTGGCCACAAGCGGCCAGTCTTTCTGGATCGACGAGGGCAACAGCGGCTTCAAGGCGATTCAGGAAAACTTTGCGTCCTTCTGGGCGATCATGATTCAGGACAAGGGTTCCGACCTTCAAATGCCTCTGTACATGTTCAGCATATGGCTTTGGGAGAAGCTGGTCGGATCCTCCGAGTTCGCCTTGCGCGCAATGAATATCCCATTTTTCCTAGGTTCCATTGCAACGGTGCTTTTCGCCTTGCGGCAGCGAATGAGACATCGCTTCGCATTCGTTGTGCTGGCTTGTCTCTGGCCCATGGTCTGGATCTATCTCGACGAGGCGCGGCCCTACATGTTTCAGTTTTGCGGGGCAACACTCCTGTTTGTCGCCCTCGTGAACACCTGCAGCGACGAGCAGGCCCTTTCCCTCGGGGACCTCATCCTTTTCTGCGCGGGCAGTCTCCTGCTGGCGAGCGCAAGCTTGACCGGAGTGGTCTATGTTTTTTTCTTCGCCGTCCTCTTCCTCTGGCTGGTCAGGCGCTGTCTCCAGAGCATTATTTCCAGCCCGGCCCATTTACTGGTCATTGCCTTTGCCTTCCTGTTGATGCTGGCACTGGGCGGCTACTACGCGTGGACTCTCAAGATGGGCGCAAGAGCGTCAAGCGCCGGGCAGACCAACCTCGTCTCCATCCTGTTTTGCTGGTACGAGCTCATAGGCTTTTCCGGTATGGGTCCCGGACGCAACAGCCTTCGCGAAAGCGGCATCCTGGCCCTGAAGCCCTATGTCTTTCAGCTTGGCGTACTGTCTCTCGGCCTCGCGGCATTTCTTGGCTGCTCGCTGGCCGCGAATCGGCGATCGAGGGAGGTTCCGCGCAGAGTGGTTCTTGTCGTCTGTGCGGCAGCGGCAGGTGGCCTAGCCATTCTGGCAGCCGGGATCGTGATGGATTTTCGCGTACTCGGTAGACACCTGATGCCGCTTGCACCCTTCTTGCTTTATCTCCTGGCAATTCTTCTCTGCTCCCTTTCCCAAAGCCCATCAAGAGTGCTCCGAACCGTTGGCTCGCTCTTCCTGCTCCTGCTTTTGGTTTCCTGTCTGCAATTACGGTTCGGAACTCGCTTCGCCAAGGATGACTATCGGAACGCTGCGAAAGTCGCACGTCACGCCGTAGAGTCCGGGCGTTGCGTATGGTGGGCGGCGGATGTAACCAGCGGTCGTTTTTACGGAGTGGATATTGTGGAGCCGACGCGGCCCGGCCATGCCTTTGTCGCTAACAACCGCGACACCTCTTTTCTTGCCGCGCTGCCCCCGGCTGACTTGGTCGTCCTCTCCAAGGAAGACATCTATGACCCCAATGGCCATCTGCGAACCCTTCTGCAATCTCGCGGATTTACCGTCACATCCCGCCTCCCGGCCATGACGATTTACGAGCAGAAGTCCCGAAACTGAATCTTCCGCACTCAATCTCGTTTTCAGTTCAAAATGAATTGAATTCTCCAGCATTGTAGGCCACGCTTCCCCTAGCATGCGGCTAGGCATGCGGACCTGCCATGGAAATTGATACAATCATCTCCGGCTATGAACGTGAGCTCACCGGCATTTTCATCGAGTTCGCCGAAGCCTTGGGAATGCCAGCTTCGTTGGGCGCCATTTACGGCTTGCTCTTCGCCTCGCCCGTAGCCCTCACCATGGAGGAGGTGACCTGCAAGCTGGAAATCAGCAAAGGCTCAGCCAGCCAGGGGCTGCGACATTTGGAAGAGTTTGGCGCCGTGATTCGCGAGCGTGCGGATGGCGAACGGTCCCACCGGTACAGTGCCTCGCTGGAACTGAAAAACCTCCTCTCCGGCTTTCTCCGCGAACGGCTGGTACCGAGGCTCCGGCGCGGCCAGCAGCGGCTTTCCTCACTGGAAGAAAGAATCTCCTCCCTGCCGGACAAAACGCGAAAAATCGCCCAGACGCGCGTCGCCAAGCTCGGGCGGTGGCATCATCGCGCCACGCTCCTGTTGCCACTCGTTCAGAAATTCATCCTCCGCGATTAACCACGCCATGCGGAGCCAAACATTCGATCAGCCATCGGTGATGTATTCTCTCAGAATTCACCGCGGGCGGCAGCTTACTGAGTCATATTGAGCGCACTCCCTCGACTCGGCCCAGGGTTACAACAAGCCAACCTATCTTAACCACTCATGATTCCTTCTGCAGCATGAATCCGAAATTCTCACCAAGGGATCCGAGTATGCACGCGACATTCTCGCATGGGGAAATCTGCAATGTTCAGATATTGCGAGGACTCGCAGCGATATTTGTTATATTTTACCACATTTATCTTTGGGAAGGAAAGAATTTCGGGCGCGGATGGGCTTCCCCTAACTTCTTCAGGATAGGTGATGCCGGCGTCGATATCTTTTTCACCATCAGTGGATTTATCATGGTTTACATTCAGCCCAAAGCGCTCAGCGACTGGACAAACTACCGCCGCTTCATCCTGAATCGTATTACCCGCATCTTTCCGCCATATTGGATTGTTTCTTTAGCCCTTTTACCTCTTTGGATTTTGAGACCAGATCTATTTAATAATTTCTATCATAATCAGGTAGACATTGTACGTTCATTTCTCTTACTTCCACAAAACTACACTCCCCTTCACGGCGTTGGATGGACGCTCATCCATGAGTTATACTTTTACTTCGTAGTTTCCTTCGCTCTCTTATTTGGATTCCGAACACGAATACTATTCGGCCTCATTTGGGGCGGAATAATTCTCCTTGTCAATTTCTGGTTGGGCGATAATGCAGGAAGAAGCAGCCCCTTCCTCCAACTCTGCCTCAGCCCGTTCAGCCTAACTTTTCTGCTAGGTTATTTCGTCGGACTTTTCAGCACATTGCCACTTCAGTTCCCGAATAAGGTCCACTATACAATCTTGCTGGCTGGAGTCTTACTGTTAATCTACGCTTTTTACTTCCCCCCTCCAGGAGGAGTGTACCCAAACAACAACAGCCTACGCAGGTTCATTATGTATGGATTGCCCGGCGCGGCATTCCTATTCGCATTTATTGGATTAGAGAAATCATGGAGAGGCCATTTCAGGATATTTGAGAAAATTGGTAATGCTTCTTATTCAATATATCTCACCCACCTTCCGCTCATTGCAGCCATTTATGCACTTTTCTCCAAGACGCTACCTCCGGCCCTCAGCTCACATCCGCCAGTTCTGATCGGGATCGGTATACTTTCGCTATGTGTCAGCATTCTTGCTGGAGTCATATTTCATCTATGGATTGAGCTTCCCTCCGTAAAACTTGCCCGTAGCCTATGCGGAGTCACAAACAGAAAAATGCCCGCCACCTAGCATGGCACATTCTTCAGACCTCCTGCAGCAGGACTTGGCATCTTGTTGCGCGATGCGCAGCCAAATTACCACTCGTTCAGAAATTCATCCTCCGCGATTAACCCCGCCATGCGGAGGAACCATCCACCCCACAGCCATCATGACTTCTTCCCGGAATCACCAAGATCGGCGGCGGGCATAACCTAAATCAGATGTCCTCGCATATCTCATCTCTTCCCGAAAAGATCGACTATCTCATCGTCGGTGCCGGCTTCGCGGGCATCGTCCTGGCCGAACGTCTCGCATCCCAATGTGGAAAGCGTTGCCTGATCGTTGATCGTCGCAACCACATCGGAGGCAACTCGCATGATGGAAAAAACTCCGACGGGGTATTAGCCCATACTTACGGCCCCCACTATTTCCGGACGAATTCCGATCGGATCATCGATTACCTCAGCCAGTTCACGGAATGGCATCCCGTAGAGTATCAGATCCTCTCCTGGGCGGAAGGAAGGCATTGGCAATTCCCTATTAACCTGAACACCTTCGAGCAATTGCTCGGTCGACCATCCACCACGGAGGAGATGGAAGCGACACTCGCGACGTGGAGGGTTGATATTCCTGTTCCAAAAAATTCCGAGGATGTGATCGTCTCGCAGGTGGGCTGGAAGCTCTACGAGCTATTCTTCAAGAACTATACCCGCAAGCAGTGGCGACGTGATCCGAAGGATCTCGACCCTTCCGTGTGCGGTAGAATCCCTGTTCGAACAAATCGCGACAATCGCTACCTTTCGGAGAAGTTCCAGGCCCTGCCAAAAGAGGGCTATACGGAGATGTTTAAAAGGATGGTCGACCATCCTCTCATTCACGTCTCGCTCCTCACAGATTACCGCGATCTGCCGCCCTCCCTGTCCTACAAACACATGATTTACACGGGCATGATCGATGAGTTCTACGATTTTCGATTCGGCCCGCTGCCCTATCGCTCCCTACGATTCGAGCCCGAGACATTCGATGTCGAGTTTTGGCAACCCGCCCTTCAGGTCAACTATCCAAACGATCATGAGTTCACCCGCATCGTAGAGGTCAAGCATGCGACTGGCCAGGAGCACCCAAAGACCACCATCGTACGCGAGTACCCTGAAGATTTCGGGCCGGGGAAAGAGCCGTATTACCCAATACCTGCGCCGGATGCGAAGGCCGTCTACTCTCAGTACGCAGCCCTCGCCGACAAAGAAATGGACGTCAGTTTTGTCGGCAGGCTCGCGACTTACAGATACTACAACATGGATCAGGTGATCGGCATGGCCCTGGCCGAATTTGAATCTCTGAAATCCCGTTACACTATCTAGACTGTCACAAACTCTTACAGAGTCCCCGTCTTGAAGAAGTTCTTTTCAAAAGTTCAAACGCGATTCCTCGCTGCTCGCCCGCTGCGGGCAGCCTGTTCGCATTTACTTTTGATCGGCTGCACAGCCACCCTGGCAATCTCCGGCTGCGTTCCAATTGGAAACGGCAGCGGGGCCATAGCGTCCAGAGAGATCATTCTCAACGGTGCTTTCCCCGCAGCCACAGACGATCGCCGTCACCTTTCACCCTACGATGCCTCCCGGCCGTTTGCCAGCCTCGCCGTCGCGCTTAAGGCCTGCCGCCCGGGCGACACACTTTTGATGCGCCCTGGAGTCTACGTCGTTCCACCAGAAGGGATCGAAGTCCGCTCCCGCAATATCTCGCTGCAAGGCGACCCCGGAGCCATCATCAGAACCGCCACCCCTCACTCGCCGGGAATCACTCTTCGCGGCCCAGGCAGCAGAGTTAGTGGCATCACTTTCGACGGCGAGCGTAAGAATGAACCCCCGGAACCATCTCCAACCCGGTACCTACTAAAAATTGCCGCTCCGGACATCACCGTCGAACGTTGCCAGTTCAACAACTACTCCGGCACCGCCCTCCTCCTTGTCGATCAGGCGGACCGCTGCCTGGTGGAGCACAGTTCGTTTTCCAAAGTATCCACCGGCATTATCGCCATTGAACTCGAAAACGCCGGCTCCGCACCTGACGACAACAAGTTCCTCTTCAACCACGTCACCACCATAGACACCTCCGAAGCGTGCCGGGGAATCAAAGTCGCCACCAACCACGTCGGCACCACCGCGAAAGGCAATCTCATCGAAGGTAACACTCTGCGCAATGCCGGGTATGTCGCGATCGAGGTCTTCAACGACGTCTCCACCACATCGGTCATTGGAAATCACGTCTATGGATCGCACCTCGGCATCAGCTTCGGATGCGCCAGGGATGGCACCGCCTCAGGCAATACCGTGCAGGCTGCCATATGCGGATATGAAGCGGCGGAATCCAGCGACATCTCCATAACGGGCAACACCTACAATGGTCAGGACGATACTGGCAAAGTCGTCGGCCGGACCGGCATCGGCATATGGGGAAAAACTCCCGCCATTAATACAACTGTCTCCAGCAACACCCTGACCAAGTGTAGCGCCAGGATGATCGACATCCAGAACTCCATCGGCACGACGATCTCGGGCAACACCGTCTCCAATCATCGCGGCGACATCATGGTCTACGCCTATAATGGAGCCTCCGATGTCAGCATCACCAACAACATCCTCTCGTCAGACGATTTCGTCACAGCCGCCATCGGCTTGTCCGCCAACGCGGTCCGCCCGTTCCGCAATGCGATCGTGACCAGCAACTCCGTCTCCCTGCAGCAATCCAATGCCCTGCTCACCTTGGCGGCGTTCTCCGGGCAAGCCTTTGAAAACGTCGTGATAGCATCCAATATCTTCCGCTCCCAGGTCGCCCCTTTCGGGCCAGCCTTTCAGGTCGTCCCCCGGACGCTGCCCCGGCAATTCGCATTTCGCGACAATGTGGGTCTCCCCCGGCCGCCCGCACCATGAATCTCCCACCAGCGGTTACGAAGATCATCTCCAGCCGACTCTTCCGGCAGGCCTCCCATATGATGGGATGGCAGGCCCTTACCAAATGCATCAGCTTCTTCGCGGCGATCTGGTCGGCTCGCTGTCTGGGCCCGGAGAACCTTGGCAAGTCCGGCCTTGTTTTGTCGATAGTGGCTCAGGCAAGCCTATTAACTACACTAAGTATCGAAGCTCTTTTGGTTCGCGAGTACAAACAAGGCAGTCCTGAACGACAGCAACATCTCATCGAGATCTACACAACATTAAGAGTATCGATCTCCATTGTTTTCACATTGATTGCACTCCTAGTCGCCGCGACAGCTTTCAGGGATTCGCCATACTTTTGGGGGATTTTGGTTGGAATCCCCTATTACCTGATAAATGCCAATAATGCGTCATGGCTATTGATGGCAAAAGAGAACATGCCGGCCAACTCGCGATCAGCCGCCGTTACGTCCGTTGCAATCGCCGTCCTGACATTCACATTTTTCCGCCCGTACCAACCAGCCTTTTCAGACATTGTCGTCATCTCGATCGCCTCGTTCCTTGGTTTCATTCTTGCCTGGAAGGCTGCCGATGATAGATGGCTCCCTCGGATAGCGAAACTCTCACTCCTTGCCGATGGTGCCAGATTGGCTTGGGAAGGACGCTGGCTCTTTTTAATCGGCCTGTTTGCCTACTTGTACACCAGCCTGGAGCAGCCTCTCGTCGGCATTCTCGCCTCTGCCGAGGACTTGGGTCTATACAGAACAGCAACGAACCTGGTCGGCACGCTTCAGCAGTTTCTGTTGCTTATCCCTACACTCCTTTACCCTCGTCTCATTGAATGGAAAAAGAAAGGCATCAAACCCTTCTGGCACCGCCAACTTCAAATCGCCCTCCTCTTATTTCTCGTGGGTTCTTTGATATCGCTGTCCTCTTTCATTCTGGCTCCGATTTTTTATCCCATACTTTATGGCCCGGCATTTTCAGGCGCAGCCATTCCGTTCACTCTGCTTGTAACCGCTAAGTGCCTGATACTGGTGGAGGGCATTTTCTCCTGGGGACTCCTGGCTTTACAACGTGAAAAGCGATTACTATTATTAATGGTAATCACCGCCTCCATCGCAGTCCCTCTTTATTTCACTATAATTCCAAGATATGGAATAATTGGGGCCGCCGCCACGAACCTGGCGATGGAAGCGCTGTTTTTTGCAATGTGTTTCGCATTATCATGGAAACTTTCACATAAACATCAAAATGAATCGCTTTAAGGAAATCGTTCGGCAATGGTCGGTCAAGAATTCTCGTATTCGAAATCTGCGCGCCCTGTATTTGCTGCTTACAGGAAAAGCCAAACCGCTGGGTCTCTCCCATATCTACTCCTATCAAGAGGAGCAGGCGATTGGCCCACTTCAAAGGGAAGAAGCCTTGTTTTTATTCGCCCTTCTCCGAGTGGTCCGACCGAAGCTCGTTGTTGAATTTGGATTTCTCCGTGGAGACAGCGCCCTGAATTTCCTTGCTGCAATCGCTCCGGAGGGACGCCTCTTGAGCTATGACATCTCAGACGAAGCCGAGCACTACGCAAAGCTATATTTTAGCGATTATGGACATTTCAAGTTTCTGAAAAAGTCACAGACTGAATTTTCACCACAAGACCTTGATTCCCAGTTAGTTGATTTCGTCTTTCTCGATGCCGCCCACGACCTGGAGCTCAATCAAAAGACATGGCAACTTTTACATCCTCATCTTAGCGAAGAGGCTATCGTCGCCATCCATGATACAGGAACTTGGTCTCGCAAGCATTTGGGACCTCTCCAGAATCGTCATATCGCGAAAGAAAATTGCACATGGATATCCGAAACTGAACTAGCGCACCAGCCGGACGAGCGCAAATTCGTAAATTGGATTCGTGAAAAGCACCCTTCATTTTCCACAGTTAACTTACATACTGGAAACACCTTGCGTCACGGGTTAACGCTAATTCAAAAATCCAGATACCTCGATGTCTAGCAACGTTCTAGCGATAATTGTAACTCACAACCGCCTCGCACTGTTAAAACGCTGCGTATCCGCGCTCCAAACCCAGAAAGGCGCTGAAGCTGATATTCTGATTGTCGACAATGACTCGACCGATGGAACACGGGCGTGGTTGGAAGCCACGCCCAGCTTGCATACCTTATATCAAAAAAACGAGGGAAGCGCAGGCGGATTCCACGGAGGTCTCGAACGAGCCCTTGCGATGGGTTATGAATGGATTTGGTTAATGGATGACGACGGCGTTCCTTCTGAAAATTGCCTCCAGACACTACTAAGCGCACCGACTGATGCACTCTGTCGCGCACCCATCGTTTATTCCGAGGAGGAGCCTTCTCGCACGGCTTTCGGGCCCGTCGTTACATCCGCTGGCAGTCTCGTTCTTCGGGAGGAAATCAATGCTCTGCCTGATCCGATAATTCCCGACCATGTTAACCCATTCAACGGAGTTCTCCTGCATCGTTCTGTAGTGGAAAAAGCAGGGCTGCCGAAGAGGGAGCTTTTCATCTGGGGAGACGAATATGAGTACATTTGCCGCGTACGAGCTGTCGGACCCATCGCGGCCATTCGGGATGCCGCGTTCTTTCATCCGCAGGACAGGGTCGCCTACGGAACGATGAATCTATTTGGGCGGAAAACCTATTTCCGAACCTCCGCCAGCAAACTTGGGACATACCTTTTGATTCGAAATTTTGCTTATATCGGAACTACACAGATTAATACGCTGAAAGGACGCGCTTTTTTTCTTCTTCGCCACGCGATGGCTCATTCTCTCCACTTTATTCGGAAGGGCCAGATACTCCTTGCTGTGAAAGCACCCCTCTATACCGTGGAGAGCTTCCGCCTGAAATCCCTCGGGTACCGTCGATTCCTCAAGCCTTGAGAATCCATTTTCACACATGTCGGACACGTCATTAACCGTCTTGATCTGCTCAAATCGCTGGTCAGAGACATTTGAATTTCTCATCAATTCATTAAGAAACCAGCAATGGCAGACCGCCGACAGGGTGCTCATCGTTAATAATGGCATGAGCGCCGAGGACCTTGCCGCCCTGCAAGTCTCTCTCTCAAGCCTCCCTTTTCCGTCAAATATCATTGATGAGCCAATCCCGGGGCTCGGCTATGCCCGGAGAACAGGCTTTCTCTCCTGCGCAACCCAATGGATTCTCCTGCTGGACGACGATAACAGCCTCTCCGCCGATGCAATCACGGCATTTCGAGATTTTGCCTCTGCACATGAGGGTATAGGCGGAATCTGCCCCAGAATAACGGCGATCTGGGATCAGGATGTTGCGGACTGGATTCAGGACTTTGGTCGGCGTTATTGCCTTAGTGTCACGGAGTCCGGAAGATTCGGACCGACATTTGGCGAAACGATATGGCCGCCGGGAACGACTTGCCTGTTACGTCCTCCCGGAGGCGGCATGTTGATCCGTACATCAGTAGCCCAGACCTTCGTCAAAGAGTTTGGCGGGCGTGATGATATATTGAAGCTGGCCCGCACCAAAGGCAGCCTTGGCGGCTGCGAGGATGCGATCATCTATTCATTTGTCGGTCAAATGGGCTATGGAGCAGCTTATGTTCCGTCCATACACATTGCTCATCATCTCCCCGTGCATCGGAGCAAGTGGAGCTATCTGGTAAAGATCAATAATGATATGATGATTTCGTATGGGACGTATGATCGCCTGGTCTCACCCTTGTTTTACAGCAAGTTGAAACGACTCAAGGGATGGGCCATCAATACCCTTCGCAACCTTACGACGCAGCCCTGCGGACCTGCACCGAGTTATTTAAAGCTCGTGCGAGCTCAGGGATACCTTCGCGGCTTCCTGGGTCTCTAGAAGCTCCAGCACGAAAGCATGATCTTTGGGGAGGAGCGAGCGCCGCTGCGGAAAGAGGGCATACAATCCTTGCAACTTTCGCTTTCCCAATAGCCGCAGAAGCTGCGGATGCAAGTTGCGCCGTGTCAACAGGTGCAAGGAATCATTCAGGTGATAGGCGTTGCAGCCCAACATCTCGCCGATTTTCTTTACCGTGGTCGCTGAGTAGAAGGACACGTGCTGCCCGTGGTCCAGCCCATAATACCACCACTCATTCGTCTTCGGCGTCTGCCGGGGAAGGAGGAACGTCGAAAAGAGAAGCGAATCTGTAAGGTCAAAGATGCGGCGCAGGTCTGCCACGGGATCGACAAGATGCTCGAAGACCTCAAAAGCCGTAACGAGTTCATAGCGCTCTGGCGATCGGGCTTCTCGCAGGAAGTCGGGAGCAAAAAGGCTGACGCAATGCGCATCGTACCCGTAGAACTCATAGCCCATGTCCCGCATGTGCCGCACGAACATCCCGTAGCCGGCGCCATAGTCCAGAAACTGCCCCTTGGCATCGAAGCAACGATCGAGAAGAAGTCGCACCGCACGGCCAAAGCCGAAGTTGCGACTCACGTAGCCAACGTCGCTGCGATTGATTGCCGATGCATAGGCTTCCGACAGCCAATAGGGATTCTCGCTCTGGATGAACCCGCATTCCTCGCAGCGATAGTAGGCGATATCGTATTTGCGAAGGATCCGGCCCTGATCCCAAAAAGCAACCTTCCCTCCACAAATCGAACATGTTTCCGTTCTCGCCATTACACGCCCTCCAGTCTGGAACGCATCGGCTGAGGGATTCCACTCACAGCAGCATCGCTTGCTTCATCCGGTTTGCGACTCGGCTTCCCCTGGATCGAAAATACCAGCACCGCCAAGCCGCAGTAGACGATATAGATCGGGAAGAAGCGGTAAAAGAACCCGTCAAGCACCCAAAAAATCGCCAGCCATGAAGTAAGATTGATAATCACCCAGCGGTGAATGGGTTGGAGATTGGCGTATCCGATACGTCCGGCCCCTCCCCATACATATGCCAGCGAAACTATGGAAACGGCTATCGTGAGGAATGTACCGAGAATACCCACCGCATCCACCGCAGTGAGGGGTCCATTGTGAAGCGATCCCGTGGCCGCATGAAAGATCCAGGTGTCCTCCTTATTGAAAATCAATACACCGCTCAGGTTGGCTCCGAATGCGTCCGTCGGGTTGATATTCCACCCGCGGCCGATGATCGGATGCTCGGGAAAATAACGATCATACCACAGCCTCCAGATACCCTGCCTCCACTCGGTCGATCCCGTCGCGTCGCTCATCGCCTGCCGGTCCCAATTTCCCGGCAGGAAACTCATCGACCGCTGCACCTGCAAAGGCATATCGATCAACGTGCCTTGACTAATCGCCAATATGCCAACAAACAGACATGCAACGATCGCCGGAATGATCGCGAGTTTCTTCAACCGGAAAAAGGCTCCCATGGCGGCTATGAACACTGCTACCACAACGTAGCTTCGAAAGCCCGCAAGGGCTGTAATACCGATGCCTGCAACAATCAGGAAAACGTAAAAGAGACTTTTCGGCGAAAGAAGGTTCTTGAAGTTATGCTCGGCCACGCAAAATGTGACGAGACCGAGGCCAAGAGTTCGCATGCCGAAAAGGCGCTCAACACCTTCAGACGGATCCGCCGCAGGATCGGCAAGATAGATATCGGACGCCTGCAACCCTGCATACACTGGATAAATCAAGGGGATCAAGCCCGGCTTCAGATACTGGACTGCCCATATTCCAAAATCGAAGAAGACCGCCAGGAGAACAAAAATCGGGATCTTGTTGAGAGCCTTCATGTCAGGCTTCCACAAGGTGAGCACGACATAAAACGCCATCGCGACATAGACCTCAAAATATCGCCGCCCTCCCCAGGTTTCTCCACCCAGAGCACGCACGCCGCCCCCGCCCCGGAAGAAGTTTATGATCAGAATCGCGCAGATACTCAGAAGTAGCCAAAAGATGGGGTAATTCGAGATGCGAAGATGCCGCTTCTGAAAAACCACATATTCAATCACGAACCATACGAAGGTGATGATCGCGATAATGTTGAACGGAGTCAGATTCTTTGCCAGAGGGAGCGTTCCGCCCAGGCTCAAACAGAAGAACGCCAATGCAACAGGTTGCCAATTGGAGGCCGCCAAGATGGCAAAAAACAGAGGAATGACCACCAAGGCCGCTCCAACCATTATCCGTCCTTCGCCGATGGTCAGGCCCGCAAAGATGGCGAGCACCATGCCGACGAGCACGCCCAGAGCGGTCAGAATTTGAGGATTCATCGAGGAGAGATTATAGACGACCGAATGTTTCCTGTGGTCTAGCGACAACCGAGCAAAACCTGCTCCAAGGCGTCTTCAATGTCCACTTTCAAAACGGAGTGGATGCATTTCGGGACAGGGTAGGGGCAAAACCAGTGACAATTGTAACAGGGGAGCTCCCGGTAGAGCCATCTGGTCGAACCCGGGTCTCCCCAAGGAGCAAAATGTCCGAAATGCCCTCCTCCGAGGATCGCGACGGTCGGAGTCTGGTAGGCGATAGCGATATGGGCCAGCCCGGTATCCACCGCCAGGACCGCACGGCAGTGCTCCAGAACCCAGGCGGAATCAGCCAAGGAGAGCCGCCCTGTGAGATTGCGATATTCGCCGAATCTTCCCAGATGACCTTCCAATGCCCGACTCCGCTCGATGCAATCCGGTCCGCCCAGAATGCAGGGAATGAGTCCGTGTCTCCAGGCTATCCTGCCAGCGACATCGGCGAGATCCTCCATCGGATATTCTTTGATCGATTCTCCAGAAAACGGGCAGATGACGAGATAACGCTCATGCTCCTGGGATCGATCCCATATCTGCCCAGGCGAAGGAGACCAACCCGGAAGAGAAGGAAGCGCCTTTTGAGGGTCAATGTCTGAGGGGATCAACCGCTTAAGGATAAGCCGATGATTTTCGATATCGCGACAGACGCCGACTGCCAGAGGGGTTTCAGAAAAAGGAATCAACTCGTCATAGATCGACTGTTCATCCGCAAGGCGATATTGGGAAACTCCATATTGGTTTTTCATTGCGATCTTCCATCGAGCAGGCACCCAACTAGCTGCGACGGAATCCTGGACGGTACGGAGTCCTCTCAAGTCGATGAGGAGATCGGCCTGCGGTAGATCCTCCAAAAAACGTCGCATGGAACTATGCAAGGGCCAGATTGCCATCCTGCGACCCCGCGCCGTATATGGAATTGTCAAGACTTCCCAGTCGGGAAAGAGTTCCCGGGCAAAGCCGCTCGTGAGCGAGTTGCAGAGCAAGGTGACATCCAGCTCACCCCGTCGCTCGTAAAGGACTTTGAGAAAGGAGGTTGCTATTACCAAATCTCCGATACCGGCAGCAACAAAGATGGTAACACGAGCCGGTGCCTCCAAAGGAAGCGGCACCTTCACCCGCCTGGTGCGCCTGCCGATTTGCAGACGGGAGTTCCACCGGCGCAGGAAAGCTACCATGCGGGACTTGAAAGAGAGCGCTGGAGCCACTGTCATTGATGCATGCGTTACCTGCCGAGACCAAACCAGTATCACAGGATACAGGCAAGGCGAGAGGCATGGAAATCGAGAAGAACCATGCGGTCGCTCGCCACCGGCAGGACCGCCAAAGACGGTTCAGCGCCTCTCAAAAAGCGCATCAAACTGACACAACTGATTCTCTCCTGAGAAGTGAATCTCGACCGGGCCTCGGAAGAAAAATCCCCTTCGGGACAGCCATTCGTTGATTTCTCCAAAAAGGGCCTCCCCTTCATACATCGGTCGGGTGCAGGTTTCCAGAATGACCCACTGAATCTTTTGCAAAACGTCCTCTGCGCCTTCCAGCACGGCCATTTCAAATCCCTGCGTATCGATCTTCAAAAGCACAGGGCTGGCAGGCTGGAGCTTCTCCCATTCTTTAGTCAGCGTGGACACTTCCACCTCTTCGGAGCGAGACTCCACTATCTCGGGATACGCTACCCGGTGATTTTCATGCAATGGCAGGATCGAACTCGATTGATCCTGCGACGTCACCCGCAGGGTCGTGACCCCCGGCGAACGTCCCAAGGCGATTTTATGTACCTTGACCCTGGGATTGTCTTGAAACTCGGCCTTCAGCTTGGAAAAAGCCACTGATCCTGGCTCGAAACAATGAACGTCGGCCTCGGGAAATAATCCGGTCGCTCCGATGGCAAACTGTCCCCGATTTGCACCGATATCGAAGATCGTCGATGGTTTCACCCCAGAACCGCGCAGACGCAGGCACATCCGGTAATCTTTCCAATGAAAATCCCTGTGCTTGATCTTCTGCGCCAATCCTCCCGGCAAAAGCAGGATTTCACAAAGATTCGCGACTTTATGGAGCAGAGACCTCATGCGGAGCAGCGTGACGCAAGCGCAAAGAATCGTCGATGCATTTCGGAAAATTCATCGCCCGGAAATGCCCGCCGATTTGCTTCTCCTTCAATTCTCAGGCATGGATGGAGATCCAGAATCCTAATCTATTAGGAATAGCACGAAATATAACACCCGTTCCCTTTCCAAGAGCAGATGTGTTACATTTCCGGAACATCCCACACCAGTTTTCATCGGTTCCAAAGGGGAGCAGACCACTCGAATGGCTCCCCTCAAAGCAGATTTGCTTGATGATTGCAAAAAAAGGCATCCCCGGATACCCTCTGCGTCTGATGCAGAAGGAATGCCGGATAGAAACACTCACCATCGAAAGCGCCCGCAGTCGTGAATGATTCATCGCATACCCGTATCGCGATCCTTTTGACCTGCTTCAACCGCCGGGAGTTAACGCTCTCCTGTCTGCGGTCCCTTCAAGACCAGCGATTGCCGGACAATGCTTGCCTGGAGCTCGTCCTGGTGGATGACAACAGCCATGATGGCACGACTGAAGCCGTTCGCTCCTTATGGGCACAGGCCTCGATCATTCGGGGCGACGGCAACCTGTATTGGTGTGGCGGCATGCGCGTCGCATGGCAGGCAGCGGCAAAGACAAACCCCGGTTATTTTTTGCTCGTAAACGACGATACGACTCTGCTCCCTCATGCGGTGGAGAATCTCCTATCCATCGTAGGTCCGCCGAGTTCGGGAAAGATCGCCGTGGCTCCCATCCTGGACAACAAAACCAAAAAACTGATTTACGGAGGCAAGTATCGAAAATACGTGCCTGTTCCTGTCCATGGCACACCTCTTCCCTGCGATACTTTCAATGCAAATTGCGCGCTCATCCCTTCCTATGTCTATCAACGGCTGGGCATTCTTCATTCAGCCTACACGCACTCCATGGGAGACTACGACTATGGGTTTGCCGCGCGCCGTGCAGGCTTTGAGATTATTCAAGCCGGAGAGCCTCTGGGATTCTGCAATGAAAATTCCGAAAGCGGCTCCTGGAGAGATCCCAGCTTGAGTCGCTCCACGCGATTGCGCCTTTTGCAATCTCCAAAGGGCTTACCCTGGAGGGAATGGCTCGATTACACCCGTCGGAATGAAGGCCCGCTCTGGCCCGTAAAGTTTGTGTCGCCGATTCTGCGAATCCTTCTTGGAAAATAGCACCCTACACCGAATCTCCACATGCCAATAATCTCAGTTGCGATCCCCACCTATAAACGCCCGGAACTACTCGTGCGTTGTCTGGCAAAACTCTTGATCGCCCTGGATGGGGACAATTCAAACTTCGAGGTGCTGGTGGGCGACGATTCCGCTTTGCCTTCCAATGAAACGCTCACGCGAGCATTTCAGAATCAATGGCAGGGACGCTGCCGCTACATCCCCCACGCCACGCCTTATGGACAGCAAGGAAACTTCAATGACTTGATCGACTCCGCTGATGGGCGTTTCATCCAGTTCGTTCACGACGATGACTTTTTGCTCCCCGGTGCCGGGCGCTCGATACTCGCAGTTGCCCGCCAACAGATGGAGCGGCCCGAGCCAGTACTTTTCGCCACGCAGTTAGTGAATCTCGATGGTTCCCTCCGGAGAAAAGAAGGCACCCGACGGAAAGGCTACCTTTCTCCTGAACACGCAGTCCGCATACTTCTCTCAAAATCATCCTACATACGATTCCCGGCGATGCTGGTACCGAAGGAGAGCTACCTTGCAGTGGGAAGCTTTCAAAAAAGCGATGTGATTCCCGACTGGCCGGTCTGGCTGAGACTCGCCGCGAAATACGGCATCTCTCAACAGCCGAGGTTTACCAATGCCTACACCATCCACGAAGCCGCAGGAACAAGTGCTACTTTTGCCATCGAGTTCATGCTGTATTTGATCGATCTTCTCTCCTCATTCCAGAAGTCCGCCAAATGGACCGACAGGGAAATGGAGGTTGCCTTGGGGCGATTCCTTCATCGTTATATCCTGGCAGGCTGCATTCGTTCCCTGGAAAAGCGGGATATTTCCGCGTTGAAGGCGCGGTACGGGTTGTTTCAGCATCCGATGATTGCGAAATTGCCCTGCCCTCCGGAATGGATGCCTCTGAAAATCCTCGCCGCAGGGATCGCCCGCCTGCGCTGATCTCCCGTACCTCCCGGCCCGAAACATCGCTGGCTAGATCCTGCTGATTTTCATACCTTGCCCCGAGGTTGTTCCGCTCACCTCCCATGCCACGCGTCGTTATCGTCCAGGAACATCTCCCCCACTACCGGGAGAAATTTTTTGATCTCTTACATACGCAGCTGGAGACGGCGGGGATTCATCTTGATCTGGTTTACTCGCCTCATGTCTCAGCCAGCTTGCTAGCGGGACATTTACCTTGGGCTATCCCGGTTCCCACGCGGCGCTGGAAGCACTTTGCCTGGCAAAATGCCCTCAAGCTTTGCCGCGGGGCGGATCTGGTCATCGTACAACAAGAGTCCAAGTACGTCGTAAACTATGTCCTTCAGATCCTAAGTCTCTTCAACAAGCAAAAGATTGCATTCTGGGGACATGGGCGGAATTTCCAGTCGGAAAATGCGAATATCCTCGGTGAGGAAATCAAAAAGAGAGCCTCGCGATTTTGTGATTGGTGGTTCGCTTACAATGACGTGAGCGTAAAGATCGTTCAGAACCTGGGGTTTCCACTTTCGCGCATCACCTCGGTTCAAAACTCGATCGACACCCATTCGATCGCCGACGCTCGTCAGCGGACCTCGCCGGATCAACTGGCGGCACTAAAGGCCAAGCTGGGCATCAGTTCGACAAATATCGGCGTTTTTACTGGAGGATTGTATCGCGAAAAGCGCCTGCCATTTCTCATCGAAGCATGCGAACTCATTCGCGCCAGCGTTCCCGATTTTGAGTTGATCGTCATCGGCAAGGGCCCCGAGGCAGATTTCATTGAGGACTCCGCCAGAAAGCACCCCTGGATTCATTTCGTCGGGCCAAAGAGTGACGTGGAAAAAGTCCCCTACTGGATGATTTCCAAACTGCTATTGATGCCGGGCTTGGTCGGTCTGGTCGTTTTGGACTCGTTCTCTCTTGGGGTACCCATGATCACTACGGATTATCCCTATCATAGCCCGGAAATCTCCTACCTCCAGGACGGCATTAATGGAGTGATCGTGAAACCGTGGCCAGACGTGGAGGAATACGCAAAACGAGCGATAGCTCTCTTCCACGCTCCTGAAAAAATAACCAATTTATCCAGGAATGCCCTGGCTGCAGCGGAGCAATATTCTATCGAGCGCATGTCCCAATGCTTCGCCGATGGCATTATCGGCGCACTTGAGGCTCCAAAAATCAGCCGCACGAAAATGCTGTTCGCGCCTCCAGCGCCCATTGCGAGCGAAGACGAAACCCGTATAGGCGTGGTGGTAAGAAGTCTCGCTCCCTATTTGCGGGATTTTTACGACAATCTCACGCATTCCACAGATGGCACTTCGGTAAAGATATTTATCGGTCAAAGAGGCACCGATTGGGTGAATCCATGGGACGTGACCTTAATGAACCTTCGCCGGGCAGATCACGTCTATGTTAACGCAAAGACCAAGGGGCGCATCTTTCGCACCATCTTTCCTACAAGGGAGCTTTTTAACGCTCTGGAGCGATATGCCCCGGGCATCCTGCTAATCACCGAGTATTCTCCGCTTTCGATTTTCGGCGCGATATGGGCCACCATTCATCGTCTACCCTGGGTGATTGCAACGGACATTGGTCCAGATTATAAACCGCCATACCCACGGCTGACATTTTCGCAGAGATTCGTACACTCGATTGCAAACAGATTCTGTAGCGGAATCCTCGCGCTTACTCCCTCCGCGGCAAAGAAAGCCAAGCGCCTGGGCAAGCCGCATATTCTTTGCCCCCACGCAATCAATACGACCGTCTATACTCCTGGAGCAAGACGAGTCCCATCGGAGAAAATCCGGATCATTGTCGTCGGAAACTTCATTCCCCGAAAAGGCTACGACCTATTGTTCAAGGCGCTTGCCGGACTGCCGACAGCGCAACGCGACAGCTGGACCCTTCATTGCTTCGGCGCCGGCAGTCCACATGAACTTCACCAGCTGGCCTCCCAGTTAAATATCGGATCGAAGATTCATTTTTCCGCATTTATCGGACTGGACCAGCTCATTGAGGCTTATCAGCAGTCGGACTTTTTTGTTCTGCCCAGCAGGTCCGATACATTTGGCGTTGTCGTACATGAGGCGGCAAGTTGCGGGCTTCCTGTTCTTGTCAGTCGCCACTGCGGTGCATCCGAAGTACTCGTCGAAGAAGGGGTCAATGGCTATGTCATAGTCCCGGAAGATACCGAGCAATTCTCGGATTATCTCTCCAGAATGATAAGAGACTCCTCCATGCGGGAGCGCTTCAGCCATGCTTCCCGAGCCATCGCCGAGAAGTGGGATGTTCGCATCAATGCCTCACGGGCACTAGCCTGGTTGAACTCCGAATTTCTTAAATCAAATAATTCCACCCCGATCCGTTAAATTGAAAGCAATCATTAGCCATCAAAAGCAATCCGGATTGATATCCGCGCTCATCATCACTCTGGCGGCGATTGGAACCATTTCGTTGGTTGACTCAATCAACGTGGTGACTTGCGCCCCGGTAATCGGGGTATGCGCCATGTTTATTCTGGCCCTGCGGTACCCGCCGCGCCTCGTGATGATTTGCCTCATCCCGCTGGGCCTGTTTGTTTTCTTCAGATTGTGGCAAACTTTGAATGTCACCGTGGCGCCGGAAAGCCTGATGAACCGCTACTGGATCAGGATCACCACCTTTTCAACGGCGGGATGCATCGCCCTGGTCGCATCTGCCTATCGGTCTCGGCTGCTCAAAGTTACCAATCAGCTCCTGCGAATCCTGGAGGCCATTCCCTTGCCATTGATCATATCGGATTCCTCCGGCGTTATCCGAGCTGTGAGTGAGACCACTTGCTCTGTCACAGGGCTCGATCGCGATCAAATCATCGGATTTCAGCTTCCTGATATCGTGGGTTCACATCTCCTGGAGGAAGCTGACGAAGATTGGTACAAGCACTGGCTGGAAAGTCCCGAAGGCAAGATATTCAATGTCGAACTGCAGTTGGGAAATAAACGCTCGACAGCCCGTGTCGGCCGCCTGGGCTCAGGCCGACATGCATTCATGATCGTTATCTTTCTTTGATCGGTCATCAGTTGCACTGAACTTTGCGGCTTATTCTACATATTCTTCTGCACATCCAGACTTGGGGAGGAATTGGTGATGTCCTCAGAGAACTGGCGTTTTTGCCTCTTGAAACGTGGCAGAAGCGATATGGGGCAAAGATACATGTTTGGCATTGGCAAGCCGTGAAGGGTCAATTTCATCCCGAGGCGAGCGTGCCGACGGCTGATATCATCGCCGATTTGTTACGACGCTGGCCCGGTGTGGAGTTCTGCGAAGGAACTGCTCCACGAGGAACCAAGGTTTTTTGCAAGGGGCTGCGCAGGGGATTGGAGTTTATGGGCGGGGGACGCAAGCTCTTCGCTCCGCCCTTACAGTGGCTCCCGGAGGATGCGTTGCCGTCTAGCTGGTCCAAGGAATACCGCAACATTGTCGTTCAGCCGCATTTGATTGGTTTGCCGAGCAAGCGGTGGGAGGCGGAGCGGTGGCGGGAGATTTTGGGGAGATTTTCAGAGCGGCTGGATGACGGGTGCCGGTTGCATGTGCTGGACCCGGGAGGGGCGGTGCTGGTTGGGTGCGGGGCGGTGGTACATGATGGGCTTTCGCTGCCGCAGGCGATCCGGATGGTTTCGGAGGCGGATGCGCTGATCGCGGTGGATTCCTGGTCAAAGTATGTCGCTGGTTGGCAGGAGATTCCGCAATTCATTATCGTGCCGGATCAGCGAGGAGATTATCCGCAACTGACGGCGGAATCGGTCTGGAGGCACTCGTTCCGAGGATTGCACTGGAATCCGAAGCTTCGGATGCTGGGGTTGGAGCGCAAACCGAGACCGCATTACACGATGGGGACGATGGATACGCTGGAACCGGAACGGCTTTGGCGGGAACTGTCGGCCTGGGCTGAAGAGATTGGCCTTTTTCGCTCGTCCCACTAATGTGCGCGCGATGATCCTCCTGCTGGGTGGTTCCGGTTATGTCGGCGCGGCGTTTGCCCGGGCTCTGAGTGAGCGCGGGCTGGAGGTGCTTGCGCCTTCGCGTCAGGTGCTGGATGCGGCGGATCGCGATCAGGTCGCGGCGATCGTGGCGGAGGTGAAGCCCCGCTTCGTCATCAATGCCATCGGGTATACCGGGCGGCCCAATATCGACTCAACGGAACGCGAGAAGATGCGCTGCCTGACGGAGAATACCGTGGTGCCGGGCATCCTGGCCGAGGTGCTGAGCGAGCGAAACATTCCGTGGGGCCATGTTTCGTCGGGGTGCATCTTTCAGGGAACCCGCCCGGACGGTACGCCGTTTACCGAGGAGGATGCGCCAAATTTCCCTTTCGGCCACCCGGATGCGAGCTGGTACAGCCGGACGAAGGCGATGGCGGAGATCATGCTGCGCGATCATCCGAATTGTCTCGTCTGGCGGTTGCGCATCCCGTTCGACGAGTTTGACCATCCGCGCAATTACCTGACGAAGATCATGCGCTACGAGCGGCTGCTGGAGGTGACGAATACGATCTCGCAGCTTCAGGAATTTGCCTCGGTGAGCGTCGAGACGCTGCTGCGCGGGCTGCCCGGCGGGACGTACAATGTGACGAACCCGGGGGCGATTCGCACGAGCGAGGTGGCCGAGGCGCTACGGCGGGCGGGGCTGACACAAAGGGAGTTTGTTTTCTTCCATGATGAGGCGGAGTTTTTGTCCGATTCCGCCCACGTGCGCCGGGCGAGCTGCCAGTTGAGCAGCGCCAAGCTGGCTTCCCTGGGATTGCCGCTGCGCCCGATCCATGAGGCGCTGGACTGGACGTTGCGGAACTGGAAATGGGCGCGATGACGCGAGGCGTGGTGGCGGTGGTGGTGACCTACCGGCGCCTGCCGGAGTTGAGGCGCCTGCTGGAGTGCCTCGGGCGCTCGACGGTCCCGCTGCTCGGCTGTGTGATCTCGGATCATTCGCCGGATGGATCGGTGGTGAAGCTGGCTCGCGAAACGAGCGGGTTGGAGGTTGTGGTGCGGGAAGATCCCTCGAATCCCGGTCCCGGCGCGGGGTGGAGCAATGCGGCGGCCAGGGCGATCGAGCACTTTGGGGAGCCGGTTTCGGCGCTCTGGTATCTCGATGACGATGTGGTGCCGGAGCCGGATTGCCTGGAGATTCTCTTGCGGGACATCAAGGGTGCGGGCGCGATCGCGCCGCTGCTCTCGGATACGGAGGGAGCGCTCTGGGCGTTCCCGGAACCGGAGGAGCCCGATCTCCGCCGGATGATCCGAAAGGCTGGAACGCCCGCCGATGCCCGGCTGCTGATCGGTGATGCCCCGCATCCCGCCTGCTGGGCGACCGGGGCGTGCCTGCTGGTGACCCGGCGGGCTTATGACCGGGTAGGCGGGCACCGGAGGGATTTCTGGCTGCTCGGCGAGGATCTGGAGTATTCCATGCGGCTCGCCAGCGAGGGAGGACTCGTCTTCACCTGTCGCACGGCGGTGCCGCATTTGCCGATTCCCTCGGGTGATGCCGAGGCAGCGAGGCGGGGAGGGTATGTGAAGTTTTGTTCTCTTCTGCAAAATCTCAGCTATCTCTCGTTTCACTCATCCCACAGTCGTCACATGCGCAGTTATCTTCCGGGCAATTATCGTCGATTTTTCCGTACATACGGCTGGGGATGGACGCAGATCACCGACGCGACACGCTGCCTGATGGGCGGGGTCGTGCGGGGAGAACCGGCCGGTGGAGCGATCGGCCAGAACCTTCGCCGGGAGATCGGCAGCCGCCATGGTTGAGCAGGATACGCCCTTGGACAGCCGCACGATCCTGAGTACGCGCGTGCATTGCGCGAATTACGAGACGGGACTGCGCCGGGTTATCGAGCTGGCTCGCGGTGAGCGGCCGGCGGCGGTATCGGCCTGCAACACCCACCTCGTTTCCCTCGCTCGCAACGACGTGCGGTTTCACCGGGTGATGCAGCGGTTTGACCTCATTGTACCCGATGGCTTTCCGCTGGTCTGGAGCCTGAACGCAGCGGGAGCCGGGCTCCAGGATCGCGTTTACGGCCCGTATTTCATGCGCCATGTGCTGGCGAATACGCCTGCCCCGTGGAAGCACTTCTTTTTCGGCGGCACGCCGGAGTGCCTTGAGCGCCTGGTGGCGGCGGCGAAGGAGATCCAGCCCGATATCGACATCGCCGACGTACTTTCCCCCCCGTTTCGGCAATGGACGGAGCATGACGAGCAGGAGTTTGCCCGCCGCATCCGGGAAAGCGGGGCGGATTTCATCTGGGTGGCTCTCGGAGGAGAACGCCAGGAGCGCTGGATCGTGCAAAATCTCCACCGCCACAGTCGCGGTGTATTTTTCGGGATCGGCGATGCCTTTGAGCTGCTCGGGGGCGGGCGGGCCTTCGCTCCGGAGTGGATGCAGAAGAATGGCCTGACATGGCTGTACCGCCTCGTGCAGGAGCCCCGCCGCCTGTGGGCGCGGTATTTCAAGTACAACAGCCTGTTTCTCTATTTTACGGCGCGCGACAAGGTCTTTGGACTGCCCGAGCGATGGAGCGGCAAACCGCGGACGGCCCTGCCTTCGGTGGCTTTTCTTGGTTCGCGCGGCGTCCCGGCGCGGTACTCCGGCTTTGAGGTGGTGGTCGAGCAACTCGGGGCGCGGCTGGCGGAGAAAGGCCATGCCGTCACGGTGTACAACCGTTTCCCGCGTTTCCAGGCTCCGACGAAGATTTATCGCGGCATGGTGACGATCACTTTGCCGACCATCCCGACAAAGACGCTGGACACGATCGCGCACACGTTCATCTCGGCCATTCACGCGATTTTCCATCGCTACGACATCATTTATCTCTGCGGCGTGGGCAATGCCATCATCGGCGGCATCCTGCGGGCGGCGGGGATGACCGTGATCATCAACGTCGATGGAGCAGACTTTCGCCGCCAAAAGTGGGGGTCCTTTGCCCGGATGTGGCTGCGCATGAGCGAGCGGTGGGCGACGATGCTGGCGGATGCCATCATCGCGGACAACCACGAGATCGTTTACCGCTACGAGCGCGAGTACAAGACGCGCCCGCTTTACCTGAGCTACGGCTGCATCATCCGCGACCAGCCGGTGAAATGCGGAGAGCTGGAGCATTGGAAGCTCGAGCCTCGCAAGTACCTCCTCTTCGTCTCCCGGCTCACGCCGGAGAACGAAGCCGACCTGCTGCTCCGGGCGTATGCCAGGACCAATGTGGACATCCCGCTCGTGATCTGCGGGGGAGCGAACTACGAGCAGAGTCATCTGGAGTATCTCAAAAGCCTCGCCAGCGACCGCGTGATCTTCACCGGGGCGCGCTATGGCGACAGCTATCTGGAGCTGAGCCAGAACGCGCTATTCTTCGTCATGCCTGCCTCGATCGAGGCCACGCGCCTCGTCCTGCTGGACCAGATGGGCATGGGGGCGGCCATTCTCTACAAGGACTGCCTGGCGACCCGGGAGGTCGTGGGCGATGCGGCCGAGCCATTCGATGCGGAAGATGCCGAGGCTTCCCTCGCCGCCAGGATCACCTACCTGACAGAGCATCCCGCATATTGTGCAGAGCTGGGCCGAAAAGCCATGACCCGCGCCAAAGAGACTTTTGACTGGAATCACGTGGTCGACGAATATGAAAGGCTCTTTGAGGAGCTCGGAGTGGCTGCCACGAAACCGGCTCCCGCAGCCTGACGCCGGGCATGCGGTTTTCCATCATCACACCCTCGCTGAACCAAGGGCGGTATCTCGCGGAGTGCCTGGATTCCGTGGCTTCGCAAGGGGTGGATGCCGAGCATTGGATCATCGACGGAGGCAGCACGGATGAGACTCTTTCCATCCTGAGAGGCCGGCCCGGCACCCAGTGGATCTCGGAGCCGGACCGGGGCCAGTCCGACGCGATCAACAAGGGCCTTGAGCGTGTAACCGGCGATATCCTCGCGTATCTCTGCGCGGACGATTTTCTGGAATCCGGCGTGCTGATGCGAGTCGCCGAAATTTTTGCCAGGAATCCCGACACCGATTTCGTCTACGGGGACGGGTATTTTGTGGAGTCCGACTCGGGATGGAAGCGGCTGAAGCGGGCGGGAGAGTTCTCGGTCGAGCGCCTTCGCCGGGGGAATTTCCTCCTCCAGCCGGCGGTCTTCTGGCGGCGGCGGGTGTACGAACGGCATGGCGGATTCGATACGTCGTTGCAATACTGCATGGACCACGAGTATTGGCTCCGTACCTGCGGGGATACCGTCTGGCATTACCTCGCGGAGCCTCTGGCGAGCTGCCGGCTGCACGCGGATGCCAAGACCTCGCGCGCCCTCGCTCTCGCCTGGGCGGAGGCTGCCGGGATGCAGGCCCGCTACGGGATTCATGGCCGCCCGGCCCGGGATGCGCTCTGGATGCGCGTTGCCGGAGCGCGGTACTATACGTTAAAACGCCGGATGTTTGCCCTGATCGGCAGGCTGAGAAAATGAAACCGCGACTCCTCGTCCTGGAACTCCATCATCTCGGTGATGCCGTGCTGGCGATCCCGTTCCTGCGCGAGGCGGCGGAAAAATACGACGTCGCCGCCTATGTTACTCCGTCCACCGCGGGGATGCTGCGCACGTTCCTGCCCGGCTTGCAGATTTTTGAGGCGGCGGAGGGGTGGAAAGCCCGTTGGCAGCAGTGCCGCACCCAGCTCCGCGCGTGGGAGCCAGACGCGACGGCCAGCGCCTGGAGCGATACGCGCGTGCATATCGCGGCTCGCCTGACGCGGGCCCGGCGGCGGATCGGATTTCCTGCGAGCAAGGCAAACTACTACGCAACGCATCTCGCGTGGCGGTTGCGGAGGCTTTGGGCGGGACAGCTCTTTGAATTTGCAGCTCTCTTCGTCGGCGATCCCCTGCTCACGGAAAATGTCTTCCGCGATCCGGAAAGCCGCCATCTGGAGAATTGGGTGCAGCTCGCCAAGCGGCTCGGCTTTTCCCTGCCGCTGAAAGCTCCCTGGTTTCCCTGGAAACCGTCGAGCCTTCCTGCAGGAGCGCAAGCACTCATCACCAAGGCTCGGGCAACGGGAAAACCGGTCTGGGCGCTTCACGCCGGAGGTCGCCTCCCGACGAAGCGCTGGCCGGTAAAGAGATACGTGGCTGTCCTCCAGGACTTCTTCGCTGCGCGCGGTCTCCCGGTGATCATCATTCAGGGGCCTGACACCACAATCCCCATGCCGCAGGCACCTGATCAGGCTGTGGTCGAAACGCCATCGCATCGGGAGCTGGCGGACCTGCTTTCCAACGTTGACTGCCTGCTGGCCAATGATTCCTACTCCGGCCATCTCGCCGCCGCCCTCGGCAAGCCGGTCGTCACGATCTTTGGCTCGGGCAACCCGGCGTGGTTCGCTCCCTTTGGAGACCGCAACCGGGTCGTCTGGAAGGATACCTGCCCTTACCATCCCTGCATCGATCGCTGCCAGATGCCCTCCTATGTCTGCCTCGCGGGTGTGAGCGAGTCGGCTGTGATCTCAGCGCTGTCCGAGATCGGCGGCACAACCAGTTGAATAGATGGCGAATCCGTCGGTAGAATTGATTTGAAATCCCTCGCCGTCTGAACGAAGTCTATGCGGCCTGCCCCGGCGGGCAAAATATTCTCCCGCGTGACTCTCTCCCGTTACAAACCTTACGCGCCAATCGCGATTGCGGTCCTCACCACACTAGCGGTGCTGTATGTGCTATTTGCCTGGGTCGATTTCGCCTCCGGGTACGGCTCCGCCCGCATCGACATCCTGCAATTTGCGAAATGGATCTGGGACTCGACCACCAGCGCCGACGGGCAGAAAGACTGGCAGCATTGTTATCTGGTTCCCTTCGCCTTCGGCTTTCTCGTGTACGTCCAGCGAAAGAGGCTCGCCGAGCTGCCGATCCGCGGCTCCTGGGTGGGACTCGCGGTCGTGATCCTGAGCCTGCTGTTCTACTGGGTCGGATTCAAGGCCGACAATGTTTACTTGGGCTACGCCAGTTTTCAGATCATCATCGCCGGCCTGATCCTGTGGTTTTTTGGACTTCAATGGATGTGGACACTGGCCTTTGCCTGGGCGTTTCTCGTCTTCATTTATCCCCTGCCCTTTCTCGATAACTGGCTGGCGCTGCCCCTCAGACTTGTGATGTCCGAGGCCAGCGTGCATGCGTTGAATATCCTCGGCATCGGAGCGGTCAAGAGCGGCAGTTCCATCCTTTCTGCGTCCGATCCCGTGTCGGGCATCCCGATCGGTGCGCGCTTCTCGGTCGACGTCGCGGCGGCTTGCAGCGGCATCCGGTCTCTCTTTGCCCTTATGATGGTGTCGGCTCTATTTGCCCATCTCACCCAGAAGGGCCTCGTCCGGCAGGGCCTTCTTTTTCTTTCGTCGATTCCTCTGGCCGTCTTCGCCAACCTCATTCGCATCCTCATGCTGACGATCGGCACGCTGGCCATGGGCGCGGAGGTCGCGATCGGAACGAATGAGAAGCCGTCATTCTTCCACGAGCTTGCCGGTTATATTGTTTTTGCCGTGGGCCTCGGAGGACTTTTCGGGGTGAGCTGGTTGCTGAACCAGGACTTTGTCGCCTTGAAGAATCGCTTGCTCGCAGCCTTGCGGCATGCCGCTCCGGCCCAGGCGGCTCCGAAAAATCAGGCACCCGCATCGCGCAAACCTCGCCAGGATGAATACTAGCAGCTCTTCCTTTCTCGAAAACGACCCTGTGAAGGGTTCGATCGCCATGGGCATTCGCGCCTTCATCGTGCTGGCGCTGACCGGCATCGTGATCGCCATCTGCCTGAATACCCCCAACATCAACATCCCGAGCGAGGGCGGCGTGGTGATGAAGCTCCCCGATACGGTCGGCAGCTTCGTCGGCAAGCCAATGGAGATCACGCCGGTGGAAAAGGCCATCCTGCCGCCGGACACGCAGTTTGCCCGGATGAGCTACAAGAACTTCAAGGGCGAGGAGGTTAACTGCCAGATCGTGCTCTCCGGCGGTGAGAAGCGAAGCATCCACCGCCCCGAGGTCTGCCTGCCCGGCCAGGGATGGACGAAAAAAAGCGCCGAGGTGATCGACGTAAAGCTCGACGATGGCCGGGTGCTCCCGGTGATGAAGCTCGTCATCGCGCGTCCCATCGAGGTGCAGCCCGGCGTGCGCAAGGAACTCACCGGACTTTTCCTGTACTGGTTCGTCGGCAAGAACTCCACCACCCCGTATCATTGGCAGCGCATCCTGCGTTCCGATCTGGACCGCGTCTTTCACAATGTGAATCACCGCTGGGCCTACGTGATCGTGAATGCCAACGTGCTCGATGGTTTCGTCCCCGGAGCCAAGAACCAGGAGGAGACGCTCGATATGCTCAAGAAGTTCATCGGCGACATCGCGCCGGAACTCCTCAAGCCGGAGGTCAAACTCCACAAATAAGCCGGGCGGAAGCGCAAACCCGTAACACATCCTTGGCGAAGGCCGGGGGGTTTCGTATGTATTTGCGATGAAGATTTTCCGTCCGAAAGACCGGGGCTACGCGCAGGCACTCCAGCGGCTCAACCGCCGCGCCATCCCCGATCCCGCCGTTCGCGCCACCGTCGAGGAAGTCGTGGCCGCCGTGGCGACGGAGGGCGACGCGGCCCTCATTCGATACACCGAGAAATTCGGCGGCCCCAAGCTTGAGGCCGGGCAGCTTTACGTCACCCCGGCCGAGATCGTGGCCGCGCAGGCGAGCATCAACAAGGAGACTCGCGACGCCATCAAGGCCGCCCGCGCCAATGTGCGTACCTTTGCGAAGAAAAGCCTGCGCAAGAGCTGGTTCACCAAAAACAAGCAGGGTGCCGTGGTCGGAGAGCGTTTCGACCCCTTCCCGCGCGTGGGTATTTATATCCCCGGCGGCACGGCACCGCTCGTCTCCAGCGCGATCATGACCTGTGCGCTGGCCGAGGCCGCAGGCGTGCCGGAGATCGTCGCCGTAACCCCCGCCGACAAGGAGGGCAAGGTGCACCCGGCCCTGCTGGCGGCTTTGGCCGCGTGCGGGACGCATGAGATTTACCGGGTGGGCGGAGCACAGGCCGTGGCCGCGCTGGCCTACGGCACCAAGACAATCCGTCCGGTGCAGAAGATTTTCGGCCCCGGGAATTCCTGGGTTGTCGAGGCCAAGCGCCAGGTTTTCGGCGTGGCCGCCATCGATCTGCTGCCCGGGCCGAGCGAGGTGCTCGTCATCGCGGACAAGTGGGCGAACCCCGAGTGGATCGCCGCCGACCTGCTGGCGCAATCCGAGCACGGCCACGGCAGCATCGCCGTGCTGCTCACCGATGACGCCGAATTGATCGAGAAAGTTGGCAAGGCGGTCGATGCGCAGGTGAAGCTCTCCCAGCGCCCGAAGCAACTGGCCGAGGCCCTCGCCCATACGACGCTCATCCAGACGAAGGACCTCGACGAAGCCATCCGCCTCGCCAACGAGTTTGCCTCCGAGCACGTCTCCATCGCGACGAAGCGCCCGGGCGAAATTGCCCTGCAACTCAACTCCTCCGGCGCGATCTTCATGGGCGGCATTTCGCCCGTGGTGGGCGGCGATTTCCTGGCGGGACCAAGCCACGAACTGCCGACCGGCGGCGCGGGCAAGTCCTTCGCGGGCCTGACCGCCGACCAGTTCCAGCGCCGCACGAGCGTGGTCATGTTTGACGAGCCTTCGCTCAAGGCCTCCGTACCGATCATCGAGACCTTCAGCAAGATCGAGGGCCTCGACGCCCACGGGCGCTCCGCCTCGATCCGCGTGCAAAAGACGAAGAAGGCCGCGAAGAAGAAATGATCTGGCAGCACCGCCGCGGCGTTGCCGATCTCTCCCGCCACGGACTCATCATGGGCGTGCTCAATGTCACGCCCGATTCGTTCTCCGACGGGGGGAGCTACTTCGACCCGGCGGCGGCTTTGGATCATGCCCGCGAGCTGATCGCCCACGGCGCAGACATCATCGATGTGGGCGGGGAATCCACCCGCCCCGGCTCGGAACCCGTCTCCGCCGAGGAGGAACTCCGCCGCGTCTGTCCCGTCATCCGAGCCATCCGCGCCGAGAGCGAAGTCCTGATTTCCATCGACACCTCCAAGGCCCTCGTCGCCGAGGAGGCGGTGAAGGCGGGAGCCGACATCATCAACGATGTCACCGGCCTCACCGGAGACCCGGCCATGCCGGAGGTGGCGGCGCGCAGCGGGGCCGGGATCGTGCTCATGCACATGCAGGGGGAGCCCCGCACCATGCAAGTGGCTCCGCACTATGAAGATGTTGTCGCGGAGGTGCGGGAATTTCTTAGACAGCGCATTTCCCTCGCCCTAAGCTACGGCATGGCGGCGGAAAGGCTGGCGATCGACCCGGGAATTGGCTTCGGCAAAACGCAGGAGCACAATCTCGCTTTGCTGCGCGAAACCGCCCGGTTTGCCGAGCTCGACCGCCCGGTGCTCATCGGGGTGTCGCGCAAGTCCTTCCTCGGCCGCATCACCGGCAGCTCGGCGATGGCGGATCGCGCCTGGCCCGCCGTGGCGGTAACGAGTTTCTGCCGCGAGGCGGGAGCGCATATCTTCCGCGTGCATGAACCCAAACCGCACCGCGAGGCGCTGCGCATGACGGAGGCGATACTCCATGCTTGAGGCCATCGGTTCCTTTGTCGGGCAGCACTGGAGGACTCCGCTCGAGATCGGCATCCTCGCCATCGTCCTTTACTATATTTACATCTACCTGCGGGGCACCCATGGCGCGCGCATTCTCATCGGCCTCGCGCTGATCTTCCTCACGCTCACCTTCATCTCGCAGGTGTTCAACCTCGAGGTCATCGGGTGGATCATTCGCAGCCTGTCCGTCTTCCTGGCCATCGCGCTGGTCGTGATCTTCCAGCCGGAATTGCGGCGCGCGTTGACCGACCTCGGGAGTCATCCGTTTTTCACCTCGGCCTTTGAGAAACGCGAGACGATCGAGGACATCACGGACACCGTCTTCGAGCTATCCAGCAAGGGCTTCGGCGCGCTGCTGGCAGTGGAGCGCGAGATCGGGTTGCAGCCCTTCACCGAGACGGGCGTGCAGATCGACGCCGACTACTCAAAGGAACTCGTCCTCACGATTTTCCAGCCCAAGACAGTACTGCACGACGGCGGCCTGGTCGTGCGCAACGACCGCGTCGTCGCCGCCGCCTGCATCTTTCCCCTCACCCAGCGCGAGGATCTCGACCGCAACCTGGGTCTCCGCCACCGCGCAGCGCTCGGCCTCAGCGAGCAGTCGGACTCCGTGGCGATTGTCGTTTCCGAGGAAACCGGTCAGGTTTCCATTTGTCACAGCGGCCTCCTTGAGCGCAACCTGAGCGTGGACAAGTTCCGCCGCCGCCTTAGCCAGCTCCTCCTGCACGATGACGATCAAAGAAGTAATCCTGAAAAACTGGAAACCCAAGCTCACGTGCGTCCTGCTCGCGACCGCTCTGTGGTATCTGATCCAGCAGAACGTCCAGAAAATCCCCTGGCGTCCTGAGCGGGAGGAAGCACCTCAATCCGCACGCAGCTCGCGGTAATTTTTTTATTCATGAGTGACCAACGCAAGCTCTTCGGCACCGATGGGGTGCGCGGAGTGGCGAATATCGAACCCGTAACCGCCGAGACCGCCCTCAAGCTGGGCCGTGCGGCGGCCCACATTTTCAGCCAGACCCGCCACCAGGCGCGGCCCGGCACCAAACCCACCATCGTCATCGGCAAGGACACCCGGCTCTCCGGCTACATGCTGGAAAACGCCATGGTGGCCGGCATCACGTCGCTCGGCGTGGATGTGATGGTGATCGGACCGCTGCCGACCCCCGGCGTGGCCTACATCACGCGCTCGCTCCGGGCGGACGCGGGCATCGTGCTTTCCGCCTCGCACAATCCGTATGAGGATAATGGCATCAAGTTCTTCCGTCATGATGGGTACAAGCTCGACGACAAGGTCGAGGCCCAGATCGAGCGGCTCGTCTTCAGCGGCGAGATCGAGAACATCCGACCGACCGCCGGCAAGATCGGCAAGGCCCGCCGCATCGATGACGCGCTGGGCCGGTATGTGGAGTTTGCCAAGCGCAGCTTCCCCGCCGGTCTCACGCTGGAGTCGCTGAAGATCGCGGTCGATTGCGCCAACGGCGCGGCTTACAAGAGCACGCCGTGGATTCTGCGCGAACTCGGCGCCGACTCGATCATTGCCCATAACGAACCGACGGGCACGAACATCAACGAAAACTGCGGCAGCACGCATCCCTCCGAGATTCAGCGTCTCGTGAAGGAAACCGGCGCGCATGTGGGCATCACCCACGATGGCGACGCCGACCGCGCGCTGCTCTGCGATGAGAACGGCGAACTCGTCGATGGCGACGAAATCATGGCCATCGCGGCAGTGGATTTCCTCAAGCATGGCCGTCTCGTCGGCAACACACTCGTCGCCACGGTGATGAGCAACTTCGGCCTCGATGAAACCGTCCAGTCCCACGGCGGGCGCGTGCTGCGCACCAAGGTGGGCGACCGTTACGTCATCGAGGAGATGATGCGCGAGAGCTACAATGTCGGCGGCGAGCAGAGCGGCCACATGATCTTCCGCGACTTCGCCACGACGGGCGACGGCATCGTGAGCGCGCTGCAGGTGCTGCGCATCATGATCGAAACCGGCAAGCCGTTGAGCGAGCTGAAGAAGGTTCTCCGCAAATACCCGCAGGCGCAGCGCAACCTCAAGGTGCGCGTGAAACCTCCGCTGGAGGAGCTGATCGGCGTACAATCACTGCTCGTCGAAGCCGAAAAGGCGCTCGATGGCAAGGGCCGCGTCCTGCTGCGCTACTCCGGCACGGAGCCGAAAATCCGCCTCCTCATCGAAGGCCGCGAACAGGACGTGATCAACTCCCACGCCGACCGCATCGCCGGGGAACTCACCAGCGCCATCGGCGCGTAATCGTTTCACACTATTCGAATTCCTTCCTGATCTACGAAAGCGTGGCTCAGGAAGGAAAGAGCGGTTCTGCGGCCAGTGACGTCACCGGGACCGCCTCGACCCTGTTGACTATCGTAAAGCGCTTGGGGCCGGGATAGACGACGGCAATCCTCTCAAGTTCGAGATCATCAAGCGCGGTCTGCATTGATGGGGTCAGTCTCGGTCCATCAACCCGCTTGCACTCGACGCCGAATAGCCGCCCGTCTTTACGAAGAACCAAGTCCATTTCCGCCCCACCATGGGTCGCCCAAAAGTATGCCTCATCAGGATCTACCGATCTCAGCACCTCCTCGATGACATAACCCTCCCACGAGGCTCCGCATTTCGGCGACATCAGAAGATCCTTTTCGGAGCGGATGCCCAGCAGTTGATGCAGAAGCCCGGAATCGCGCAGGTAGACCTTGGGAGCCTTGACCTGGCGCTTGTTCAGATTCGCATGCCAGGCCGGAAGCTGTCTCACCATGAATGCTCCCGAGAGAATATCCAGATAACGACGGATGGTAGGCTGGCTCAACTCCAGCGAACGGGCGAATTCCGCCGCATTCCAGATCTGGCCGTGATAATGGGCCAGCATCGACCAAAAACGAAACAGGGTCAGCGCGGGAATGGAAATGCCCCATTGCGGCAGATCGCGCTCCAGAAGAGTCGTGATGAAATTCCTCCGCCAGATGAAGCTGTCGGATTCGGTCTCGGCCAGAAAGGACTCAGGAAAACCTCCTCGCAGCCAATGCCGCGAAAGTGATGCCGTCCCCACCTCCTCAAGGTCAAACCCGCCCATGGAGAGAAACTCGATCCGGCCAGCCAACGACTCCGAAGACTGCCGCAATAACTCGGGCGCAGCACTTCCCAGGATGAGAAACTTAGCCGGGAGTGGTCTCCGGTCAGCCAGAACACGCAGGACGGGAAACAAATCCGGTCGCCGCTGCACCTCATCGATAACGATCAGACCCTCCAGCGGACGAAGAGCCGTCATGGGCTCCTCCAAACGCACCAGGCTTAAGGGGTCCTCAAGGTCGAAATAATTCGCGGAATCGACGTCTACCAGCTCCCGTGCGAGCGTGGTTTTTCCGCATTGGCGAGGTCCGATCACCGCCACGATTCGGGACCGTCCCAACGCGGCCCCTAATGCAGATCGCAGCTTGCTCCTTTGAATCACCTCGGCAGTTTACCATGAAAATCGAAAATGCAACTTTCGATTTTCATGGTAAACAATGTTGCGTCCAAGGCGAGCTGGTGCGTCAGTTGGCCTTTACGGCGGTGACGAGCTCGTTGAGGGAGGCCTTGGCGTCGCCGAAGAGCATGCGGGTGTTGTCGCGGTAGAAGAGGTGGTTCTCAATGCCGGCGAAGCCCGCCGCCATGGAGCGCTTCATCACGATCACCGTCTTCGAATGATCGGCGTCGATGATCGGCATGCCGTAGATGGGGCTCGACTTGTCCTCGCGGGCGGCCGGGTTCACCACGTCGTTGGCCCCGATGACGAGGCACACGTCGACGCGATCCATGGAGGGATTGATCGCCTCCATTTCGCAGAGCTGATCGTAGGGCACGTTGGCCTCGGCGAGCAGCACGTTCATGTGGCCGGGCATGCGACCGGCGACGGGGTGAATGGCAAACTGCACCTCCACGCCTCGCTGGCCAAGTTCATCGCTCAGCTCGCGCACCTGATGCTGGGCCTGGGCCACGGCCATGCCGTAACCGGGCACGACCACCACGCGCTGGGCGTAGGCCAGGAGCACGGCGGCCTCGTCGGCCTGGATGGGCTTGATCGTGCCGGTGACGCCTTCGCCGCCGCCCTTGGCGGCGCTGCCGGAGCCGAACGCGCCGAAGAGCACATTCGTCACGGGACGGTTCATCGCCTTGCACATGAGCAGGGTGAGGAGCGTGCCGGAGGACCCCACCAGCGTGCCCGCCACGATCATGGCGAGGTTGTTGATGGCGAAGCCGTCCGCCGCCACCGCGAGACCGGTGAAGGAGTTGAGCAGCGAGATCACGACCGGCATGTCCGCGCCGCCGATCGGCATCACCATGGCGACGCCGAAGATGAGCGCGAGCACGGCCACGACCGCGAGGATCGCGATGGCCGCGCTGCCGGTTGAGTTGAAGGTCAGCCAGCCGCAGAGGGTCAGGATCGCGAGGAGGATCAGTCCATTCACGAAATTCTGGCCCGGGAAGGTGAGGGGCCTTTCAAATTTCCCCTCCAGCTTCAGGTAGGCGATGGCGCTGCCGGAGAAGGACAGCGAGCCGATGAGCGTGGCGAAGAGCATTGCTCCCGCGATGAAGGCCGGGAGGCCGCCATGCGTGCCGTGCATGAACTCCAGCCCGCCGACCAGCGCCGCCGCTCCGCCGCCGAGCCCGTTGAACAGCGCGACCATCTGGGGCATCGCGGTCATCTTGACCGAGTACGCGCCGAGCGCGCCGATGCCGAGGCCGACCACGATGCCGACGATGATGAGGGTGAAGTTGGTATTCCACCCCGAGAGCCAGACCGAGCCGCCCTCCGGCTTGTGCAGGGCGAGGAGCGCGACCAGCATTCCTGCCGCGGCGACGAGGTTGCCGAGCCGCGCCGTCTTGGGCGAACTCAGGAACTTGATGCCGAGGATGAAGAGGACGGACGCGCCGATAAAGACGAGAGCCAGGGGAGAACTCATTGGGATTTTTTCTTTCGGAACATCTGGAGCATGCGGTCCGTGACCATGAACCCGCCAAACACGTTGGCAGAGCCGAAGACCACGGCGACGAAACCGAGCACCTGGACAAGCAGGCTGTCCGCCCCGGCCAGCACAAGGATGCCGCCGAAGAGGATGATGCCGTGAATGGCGTTCGTGCCGGACATGAGCGGCGTGTGCAGCATCGAGGGAACCTTCGAGATGACCTCGAAGCCCACGAAAACCGAGAGGATGAAGATAAACAGGACGTTGGTATCCATGGCTATGAGCTGAGTTTTTCGTTCACGATGCGGCCGCCATGGGTGACGAGGCATCCGCGGATGATCTCGTCCTCGAGGTTGAGGGTGAAGGTCTTCTCCTTCTTGTCCCAGTACTCCTCGAGCAACCCGACGAGGTTGGCGGCGTAGACCTGGCTGGCGTGAAAGGGGACGCGGCCCGGGAGGTTCGCGGTGCCCACGAGGATCACGCCGTTGCGGTTCGTCACCTGGTCGTATTCGATACCCTCGACGTTGCCGCCGGTCTCGACGGCGAGATCGACGACGACGCTGCCGGGTTTCATCGCGGCCACCATCGCGCTGGTGAGCAGGATCGGGGCGCGACGGCCAAAGACCTGCGCGGCAGTGATGACGATATCCGACTCGGCGCATGTTTTCGTCATGGTGTCGCGCTGCTTCTGGATCTGCTCGTCGGTGAGCGCCTTGGCGTAGCCGTCCTTCGTCTGGCCGGTCTCGCCGAGATCGACCTTGAGGAACTGCGCGCCGAGCGACTTCACCTGCTCCTCGACCACGGGGCGCGTGTCATAGGCGGTCACCTTTGCGCCGAGGCGCTTGGCCGTCGCGATGGCCTGGAGACCGGCGACGCCCACGCCGATGATGAAGACCCTGGCCGGGAGAATGGTCCCGGCTGCGGTGGTCATCATGGGAAAGATTTTGTTCGAGTAGCGGGCGGCGAGGATGACGGCCTCGTAACCGGCGAGATTCGCCTGCGAGGAGAGAACGTCCATCTTCTGCGCCCGGGTGGTGCGGGGCACGAACTCCATGCTGATCGCGCTCACCCCGCAGGCGGCCAGCTTTTGCAGCAGCTCCTTCTCGTTGAACGGGTCGAGGAGGCTGAGGTGCAGGCTGCCCGGCTTGAGGAGATCGATCTCCTCCACGGGCGGCTTGCGCAATCGCAGGACGATATCGGCGGAGTTCAGGAGCGAGGCGCGATCCGTCGATATCGTCGCGCCGGCCTTGGCATAAATCTCATCGGGGAAACCCGCCGGCAGCCCTATGCCAGCCTCGACCGATACCTCGGCGCCGAGTTTGACGAGCTTGGCCACGCTGTCAGGCGTGAGCGGAGCGCGTGTCTCTCCAGGGTGAGATTCTTTGGGGGATGAAATCTTCATTCCGGAAGCGCCCACTATAGAGGAATCGGCAAGCGGGTATACCCCTCACTTGTTGCAAAGCATCCGCCGATTGGCTTTCCGGGTCCGGCCTTTCCTTTCCAACCTCCTGCCCGAAGGCTCTTTGCGGATTGACGCCTTTGGCTGCCCATGGACAGAATCCGCCCCCAAGAGGGTCCCTCGTGCATGAAGGAGCCTCCGGTCGTGTTGCTCGAAGTGGATAGCGCGACCACCAGCGGAAACGTTAGGGAATACATACCATCTCCATGAATCCAACACGGCTCACCCTCGCGGTCGGTCTTGCCTGCGCCACCTTGCTGTCCGGCTGCGTCAACCCGATCAACCCCCTCGGCAAATTTGATCCGACACCCAAGGTCTCTGGACGCCCCTCGCCGAAGATGACGGAGAAGTTCGCCTGGGGCATCTCGACGGCGAGCTACCAGTACGAAGACCCGGCGGTGAAACCCGGCGACAAGGATTACTTCTCGACCGACTGGGATGTGCTCGTGAGCCAGCACAAGGCCCCGCCGCGCGGCAATGCGCTGTATAGCTGGAGCGACTTCGACAAGGATCTCGCGGCGCTGAAGAAGATCCGCCCGACGCACTATCGGTTCAGCATCGAGTGGGCCCGCGTCGAGCCGCAGCCCGGCGTTTACAACGAGGAGGCCATCCAGGGTTACGTCCGCATGGCCCGCAAGCTGAAGGAAATGGGCATCGAGCCGGTCGTCTGCCTGTGGCACTTCACCTTCCCCGACTGGCTCTACGACAAGAAGAACCCCGGCAACTCCAACTGGCTCCACCCGCTCGCCCGCGAGCGCTGGAACGCCTACGTCGAGAAGATGGTCAAGGCGACCTCGCCGTACACGAAATACTACGCGCCGCAGAACGAGCCCAACGGCCAGATCACGACCGCATACATCGTGGGCCAGTGGCCACCGGCCATGACCCTCGCCATCGGACACTACTGGAAGGCGATCTACGCGAGCACGGGGATGTTCCGCGATGCGGCGAAGATCGTGAAGGAGATCAAGCCCTCGGCCAAGATCGTGAGCGTCGAGGCCCTGCCCTGGTGGGAGCGCGCTCCGCTCGACCCGGGCGGGCTGATTTACAACACGATGATCCATGGCAACACGGATCACCTCGATCGCATCTATGATGTCTGCGACATCCTCGGCATCAACTACTACTACTCGCAGGCTCCCGGACCGGTCACCCTGCTGGCCGGACCATCCATGCGCGGCAAGCACTTCACCATGATGGGCTGGGTCATCAACCCCAAGGGCATCTACGACGAGATCAAGCGCGTCGGAGATCGCTACGGCAAGCCGATGATGATCACCGAAAACGGCATCGCCACGTCGAACGACTCCAAGCGCATCTGGTATCTCCAGAATCACCTCCACGAGATCGGTCGCGCCATCCAGGACGGCTACGACGTGCGCGGGTACTTCACCTGGTCGCTCGCCGACAACTACGAGTGGCACTGGGGCTACACCGCCACCTTTGGCCTTTCGCACATGGACCCCGACACAAAGGACCGCATCCTCAAGCCGTCGGCCAACTGGTTTGCCGAGGTGATCAAGGATCACCGCACGGTCGGATCGGTCACGAAAATCGAACATCGCCACGGCTTCGACAAGGAGCCGCCGAAGAAGAACTGACTCATCCCCGCAAGGAGGATAGCACCGTGAAATGAGATCCCGCACGACGAGTCCCGACAAGGAGGCCGGATGGCTTGCCTGCCGGACGTGCGGAGTCTCGATCCGGGAGCGCGTACTGAAGCCCGGCGAGTCGCTGCGCTGCAAGCGCTGCGGCGAGGTGGTGATGATCCATCGCACGGACGATTCCTTCCACGCCTCCTGCGCCCTCGGCATGACCGGGGTGTGCATGGCTCTGCTGGCCAATGTGTACCCGATCATGACCTTTGCCGTGGCGGGCAACACCCAGTCCAATCTCATCATCACCGGAGGGCAGAAGCTGATCGACCAGGGATACTGGCCGATTTCCATCCTCGTGATCTTCTGCGCCATCGCCGCGCCCGCGCTGTACTTTGCCTCGGTCGCCTATGTCTCCGCCTGCTGCCTCGGCTGGAAGCTCCCGGGCGGGCGCATCGCACTCCACCTGGCGGGGTTCATGGAATCCTGGAGCCTCATCCCGGTCTTTGCCATCGCCTGTGTGGTGGCCGTGGTGAAGCTCGACATGATCGGCACGGTCGCGTGGAAGGTCGGGATCGGCTGGATCGTGCTGCTGTCGGCGGTTTCCCTGGGGCTGTCCCGGGTCTTTGACGAAGACTCCGCCGAGCGCCGGCTGGAGGGGAAACCATGACCGACGAGACCCGCCTGAGCATGGCCCGCGCCCTCGTCGTGGCCGGACTCATCCTTTACATCCCGGCCAACATCCTGCCCGTGATGACGATCACGATCACCGGCCAGGTCGAGCCTCTGACGATCATGGGCGGCGTGGAGGAACTCTATGATTCCGGCCTCCTGCCCGTGGCGGCGGTCGTGTTCCTGGCGAGCATCGTCGTCCCCTTCCTCAAGCTCGCCGTGCTGAGCTGGATCCTGCTGCTGCACGGCTCGAGCGAGCTCCGGCATCAGCGCACCACCATGCACCGCATCCTCCACCAGGTCGGCTCGTGGTCGATGATCGACATTTTCCTCCTATCCGTCCTGGCCGCCGTGGGCCAGCTCGGCATCCTCGCGAGCGTCAAGGCCGAGCCGGGCGGACTGTTTTTTGCCGCCGTGCTGCTGTGCACGCTCTTCGCGGCTGAGATTTATCACCCTTCACTGATCTGGAAAGACCACCGCACGACATGAGCAACGCACCCATCGACAAAGAAGACGCCGGAGAAATCGTCGCCACCCGCAGGACGTTCCCCTGGGCCTGGGTGTTCCCCATCATCGCCGCCGCCGCCACGGCCTGGCTGTTTTGGAACAACTGGCGCGAGGAAGGGCCGGAAATCCAGATCGCCTTTCAGGAAGCTCCCGGCATCGAAGCGGGCAAAACCCCGCTCGTCTTTCGCGGCGTTCATGCGGGCAAGGTCACCGGCGTACACCTCGACCCCAAGCTCAACGGGGTGATCGTCTCGGTGCGCTTGAAGGCCTTTGCCACCTTGCTGGCCCGGACCAATACGGACTACTGGATCGAAAAGCCCGTCGTGTCACTCCAGCAGCTCACCGGTCTCGAGGCCATCATCCAGGGCAACTCGATCCGCGCCCGCCAGCGGCCCGGCAACGGCAGCTACGAAACACGTTTCACCGGCCTGGCCAAGGCCCCGCTCTCGCCGCTCGACGCGCCGACGCTCCTCCTCAAGCTGCGTGCGGATTCCATCCCGATGGTAGACCATGGCTCGCCGATCTATCACATGGGCGTACCGGTCGGCTGGGTGGTGGAGAAGGATATCGACACGGACGGCCGCCCATACGTGCAGGTCGTGATCGACGAGAACCACGCCCAGATGGTGAGCGACACCTCACGGTTCTGGCTCATCCCGGCAACCTCGCTCAAGGCGGGGCCGGGCGGACTCACGCTCAACATCGCCGGGCTGGAGTCGCTCATCCAGGGCGGCATCGCCTTTGACGACTTTGGCATCACGGGCCAGCCGGTCGATGATGGAAAAGAATTTGAGCTGCAGGCCGACGAGGCCAGCGCGCGCGCGTCGGGAAAGAAAATCACCATCGCGTTTGAAGACTCGCGCGGCATCGTGGCCGATCAGACGCGCATCATGTATCTCGGCCAGCCCGTCGGCATCGTCAGCAAAGTGGAGATCCCCTCCGGCTCGCAGACAGCCATCGCGACGGCCCGGCTCGAACCCGCATATGATTTCCTCGCAGCGAAGGAATCGCAGTTCACCCTCGTCCGTCCGACCGTCAACCTGGAAGGTGTCACGGGGCTGGACGCCATCATCACCGGCCCGTACATCGAGTGCCAGGCGGGATCGGGCGAACTCTCGGATACCTTTGCCGGGATCACCGTGGGCAACCCTGCGGCGCGCCAGAACGATCTGATCGTCACCCTGACAGCAAAAAGCCTGCCTGCGATCGAGCCGGGAGCGCCGGTGTATTACCGCGGACTCGTGGCTGGCGCGATCAAGGAGAAGACTCTCACCGCCAATGGCGAACCCGCCCTCATCGCCTCGATCAAGCCGGACTTCCAGTCTGCGCTCGTGAGTTCCTCACGCTTCTGGCGCACTCCCGCGACATCGGCGATGGCCGGACCGGGCGTGATCAACATTCATGTGGAGGGTATTACCTCGCTCCTCAGCGGCGGGGTGAGCTTTGACAGCTTCGGCGCGAGCGGTTCTCCTGCCCAGGCCGGGCAGCGGTACCAGCTCTTTGATGACGAAGCCTCGGCCCGTGCGACCTCAGCGCCGATCCGCATCCGATTTGCCAGCGCGCAGGGCATCCTGCCGGGACGCACGGAACTCCGCTACCTGGGCGTGCGCGTCGGGCTGGTCGATTCCGTCCGCACGGATCGCGGCCGCGTCGAGGTGATCGCCCGCATCCAGCCCGGCTACGAGGACCTGCGCCGCGAGGACTCGATCTTCTCGCTGGTGGAGCCGCAGATCTCGCTGCAAGGCATCTCGGGCCTCGAGACCATCATCAGCGGCGTGTATATTGACTGCATCCCCGGCACGGGCGGCTACGGCAGTGTCTTCTCCGGTCGCATGATCGCCGATCCATCGCTGGCCGAGGCCAGCGGCTTCACCATCAGGATCTCCACCCCGGCCACCACCGTCGGCCTCGGAGCGCAGGTGCTTTATCGCGACGTGAAGGTCGGCTCGGTGACCACCAAAAGCCTGTCGCCCGACAACTCCCGCGTACTCCTGACCGTCGTGATCGACCCGAAATACCGCGACCTCGTGCGCCAGAACTCCGTCTTCTGGAACGCGAGCGAGCCGGAGGCCAAGATCGGCTTCCTCCGCCTGAAGGTCGACGCTCCGACGTTGTCCGGCATCGCAGGCCGTATTGCCTTCGGCAACCCCGACAAGCCCGGTCCCCCGGCCAAACCCGGCCAGATCTTCGAACTCGGCAAGCCGATCCGGCAGAAGTAGCGCTCGTGTCAGCTCGCGGCGCGTGAGCCGCGGGCCTGCTCGATGAGATCGACGAGCCTGGAGACATCCACGGGTTTGACGAGGTGCTCGTCGAACCCGGCTTCGCGGGAGAGGCGGCGGTCGGATTCCTGGCCCCAGCCGGTGATCGCAATGACAAAAATGGAGCCGCCCCAGGGTTGCGTGCGGATTTCCCGGCAGACCTGGTGGCCGTCGCGCCCAGGCATGCCGATGTCGAGGAGGATGACGTTGGGCTGCAAAGCCTCCGCCTCGGCTAGTCCCTCCTCGCCGCCATAGGCCGTGCGCGTCTCGTAGCCCATGCTGCGCAGCAGGCTCGCGATGCTGTCGGCGATGTCGCGCACGTCATCGATGACGAGGATTTTCAGGGTTGTCGAGACGTGCACCTCCGGCAATGCGCGGGGTGCGGCCAGATCGAGCGGGGTCTCGGGCAAGGGAATACGGACGGTGAAGCGGCTGCCCTCCCCCGGCCCGTCGCTGGCGGCCTCTATGGTGGCGCCATGCAGGTCAAGCAGGCCCTTGACCAGTGCGAGGCCGATGCCGAGGCCCGACTGCACACCGCCACGGTGCACCTGGGAGAACATGTCGAAGATGGTGCGCAGCGACTCCGGGGTGAGGCCGATGCCGTTGTCGGACACGGACACGATCACCTCATGGCCCTCCCGGGTGACGGAGAAGACAATACACCCGCGAGTGGTGGTGAACTTGGCGGCGTTATTCAGCAGGTTGGAAAACACCTGGGCGAGGCGCACGGCGTCGGCGTCCAGGACGATGCGATCCGGCGGCATCTCGACGACCAGTTCGTGCCCGGCGGCCTCGATGAGGGGCCGGCTGGCCTCGAGAGCGGAGTTGACGATGACGGATAACTCAATGCGCTCGCGGCGCAGCTCCAGCTTACCGTAGGAGATGCGTGACATATCGAGAAGATCCTCCAACAAGCGCACCATATGGCCGACCTGACGGTCGATCACGCCGTGCACGTATTGCAGGGTGGAACGATCGACACCGGGCTGCGCGATGAGCTGCACGGCATAGCGAATCGGCGCAAGCGGGTTGCGCAGCTCGTGCGCGAGGGTGGCGAGGAATTCATCCTTGCGGCGGTCGGCCAGCTTCAGCGCCTCCTCGGCGCGGATGCGATCCGTGATATCAATGGCGATGCCTCCGACAAACGGGCGGGCGGAGCCGGGTTCGTCGATGGGAAACTTGGCCACGAGGGAATGATGCTCGCCGTCGGCGTGCTCGAGTTTCTCGATCACCTGAATGCCCGTGCGCGACAGCGCCGCCCGCCGGTCGTTGGCCATGAAGGCCGCCGCAGTGTCCTGCGGGAACACGTCGGCATCCGTGCGGCCGTAAAGCTCGGTGCGGGATAACTGAAAAGCCTTGAGCGCAGCCTCGTTGGCAAAGACATAGCGGCCGTCGGCGTCCTTGATCCAGGCGAGCCCTGGTACGGACTCCATGAACCGGGTGAACCGTTCGTCCAGCATACGCAGGGCGGACCGGGCCTGCCGGGCGGCGGAGGCCTGGCTGCTGATGGTATTGACTGTCCACCAGAGCAGCAGCAGAAACAAGGCGGTCTCGCAGAGCGTTCGCACCGCCGTGCCAAAGGCCACATCGTAGATTTCATACTGCCGGCCGATGATCTGAAGCCATCCGATCACGGGCGGGATGAGGATGATCGGGAGCAGCAGACGGCGGGCGGCGACCCCTCCTGCATCCTCCCGCAGCAGCATCTCGGCCAGCCCGTGCTCGGGGATCACCGCGATGATGGCCATGCTCAGGATGAAAATAATGAGGCCGGTCTGAAAGGCTATGGCCGTGTAGTTTGCGATGCCAAAGAGCTGATCCGCCCCGAACCAATAGCCCATGAGCGAGAGTGAGACGACCGCCACGGTGCCAAGCGCCAGCAGGGAGGCAATACGCCGGGCGAATCCATTCCATGAAGCCAGGAATACAGCGATTCCCAGGATCAGATAGGAGACGCTGGCGGGAATGCCCATCCGCATCGGGGCGGCGCTGGCCTTCTGTCCCCAGGGACGGGAAATGAGGACCGTGTCGATGCCAAGGTTTACCCCGGCGAGATGCTGATAAAGGATCACGCCGCTGAGGAGCGCACACAGGATCGCGGCGATTCTTGAAACATTACGCAGCACGCGGCTGCGGCCGCTCCAGGCCAGGATCATCAGGGCCGCGCCGATGAGGATGCCGCAGATCGCGGCATTGGGAAACATGCAGATGCCAGTATGCAGCCAGTCGGTCATCCGGGGAACGTCAAACGCCCAGCCAAGCAGCGTCACGATGCCGCCGAGGACTCCGAAAAGCCCCGCCGAGGTGGCGATGGCCCGGAGTCCTTTTGCGCGGAACGACGTGAATCGGGTACCCGGCATGAACCTGAACGCTAGGCGGGCCTCAGAATTCCCTCAAGCCCTTTGGCGGGTAGGAAATACGCCCTATAGCGAGCTCAGGAGTTCCCCTGTACTCGGGACATCCTTGATGATCTGGCTGCGGAGCGGACCGACTCCGATGTAGCGGAGATTGGGCAATACCGCCGGGCGGTTGTCGCCGTAAGCGATGTTCACGATCGCAGCCATCACCTCCGCAACATAGCGGCGCGCAGCGGCAGGCAGATCGGCGTAATGGCGGATGCCGGAGAGATCTTCGCTCCAGCCGGGGAGCGTTTTGTAGACCGGTTTCAGCGTGCGGCGGAAGGCGTCGTCGCGCGGAACGTGCGAAACGCGGGTGCCATCCGGGGCCTCGTAGGCGACGCAGATGGCGAGTTCACCTTCCGTCCAGTCGCCGCCGTAGGAAAGGGCGTCGAGCTTGTTGAGCGCGAGATCCTGGTAACCGCCGTAGCGGAGGGCGTCGCCTTTCTCCACGGCATCGAACCACCCGACCATGCGCTGGCGTCCGGTGGTCGAGCCAAACTCGATGCGGCGCAGCGTACGACCGAGCGGGTGCTCGTCCGTCAGCTCGGTGAGGAAAACGTGGGTGCCGACCTTGGTGTCGTAGGCCTTGCAGCACCCGATGGTGTGCACGGGCTGGGAGGGAATGCCCGCCGACTGGAAAAACTCCGGCGTGAAGGTGTGCGAGGCCGTGACGTTGGGCGGAAAGCCATGGCGCTTGTCGAGCCAGTAGGCCTGGCCAAACTCGCCGATGATGCTGCGGCCCGCCTCGACGCTTTGCAGGACGATCTCGCGTACATCGGTCACGCAGGCGACGAGCTTTTGCCCCGCCTCCCAGTAGGCGTCGACGAGAAGGTCGACATTGAGGGTGAAGGGCTGCGGGCCCTTGAAGCTGCGGAAATCAAACTCCTCCGCCGCGAAGATCCCGGCGTCAATCGTTTCCTTGTTCGCTCGCGTCTCGGCGTTGGAGAGCGTGTCAAAAAGCTCCGGCCAGCGTTCCGGGCGAAGCTGACAGACATGCTCGATCACACGCACGGCGCGATCCGCACGGGCGCGCACCTTGCGGGCAAAGACCGCCTTTTCCGAGCGGAAGTCGGCGTAGGTGATCTGAAATTGGGCAATCTCGTCGGTGTACGCCGGGGTGATGCCCCGCCCGGTGGAACCGCGCGGCTCCTCCTTGAGGACGTGGACGCGGTAATCCTCCCAGGCGAGATCAAGCAGGCGATGGGAGAGGTCGGAAACGAGGGTGCGCTCGTCGATGCGCAGGCGGCTCAGAGTCGGGTAGCCATGCAGCTCGGCATAGGCGGCCTCCCAGAGAAACTTGCGCGGATCGGCCACGACGCCGCAGCCGATGAGCAGGTGCGGGAGGGTGGTGTCGACCACGCCGCCGGGGATGAGGTTGAGCTTCACATCGGCGACGGAGTGTCCCGAGTTGGAGCCGCCGTTGACCTTCATCACCGCCGCGACAGCGTCCGGATTGCCGGTCGATTCGCGGAGTTCGTCGATGATTTCGAGGATGAGGCGGCCTTTCCCTTCGTCACCGGTGGAGATTCCGGTATCGGCGATGAGCAGGCTGGAAAACGGAGTAAGGGCCATGAAGGAGCGGGAATGTTACAGCTAATGGCGGATTTCGGAAGTCGGAACTGGGAGGTCGGAAGCCGGAATTTCCGTTTTGCCACGCTCAGGCGGCATCGGAGCGATTCCTTCCGACTTCCCACTTCAAACTTCCGACTTCGTCCTACTCCGCGCTGTTGTTGGTGGTGGCCTTGACGGTGATGACGTCGTGCGGAGCGGCTTCCTTCTGGCCAGCGGGGCTGACGCGGATGTACCGGGCGTTGACCTTGAGGGTCTTGAGGTCGGCTGCGCCGAGGTAGCCCATGCCGGACTGAATACCGCCAATGAGCTCGCGGAGAACGACATCCAGCGGACCGGCGGCTTCCTTGAGAGCCTCGATGCCCTCGGGAGCAGCCTTGGCCACGGCGTCCTTCTTGTCATGGCCGTAGCGGGCGGCGGAACCGTCCTTCATGGCCTCGCGGCTGCCCATGCCACGGTACTGTTTGTACAGCTTGCCGTTGATTTCCATGATGCGGCCGGGAGCTTCGTCGCAACCGGCGAGCAGGCCGCCGCAGATAAGGCCGTCGGCGAGGGTGAGCGCCTTGACCATGTCGCCGGACTTCGTAATGCCGCCGTCGGCGAGGATGGTCACGCCTTCCTTCGCCGCCTGACGGGAGGCGACGTAAAGCGCGGTCATCTGCGGGATGCCCACACCCGCGACGACGCGCGTGGTGCAGATGGAGCCGGGGCCCTGGCCGATTTTGATGCAGTTCGCCCCGGCCTTGGCCAGAAACTCGACGCCGTCGGCGCTGGTGACGTTGCCGGCGATGATGGTGAGATCCTTGAACTGGCCGCGAATGAGCTTCACCGTATCGCCCACGCCCTTCGAGAATCCATGCGCGGTGGAAACCGCAATGGCATCGACACCCTCCTCCACAAGGCGGCCGACGTGGTTGATGATGCGGTCGGCGTCGAGGGAACCGTCGGCTTTGCGATGCGAGCCGATGGCCGCGCCGCAGACGAGACGGAAGCGCTCATCACGGGCGGGCTTCACGATGCGGGTCGCCTCGTCCTCGATGCGCTCGATGTCGCTGAGGGTAAAGAGGCCGCAGAGGCGGTCCTGCTCGTCGACGATGAGGAGCTTGTTGATGCCGATGCGCTCGGAGAAAAACTTGTCGGCCACCTCGATGGGGTTGTCCTTGATGGCGCTGACGGGCAGCGTGTAGACCTCGCCTCGCGGGGTCATGGCCTCGCGGACGATGCGCTCGCGGTAGCGCTCCTTCACCGTGCTGCTGGAGAGCAAGCCGAGGAGGTGGTTGTCCTCGTCGACGACGGGGAAGGTGCTAAAGCCGTAGTTCTTGCGGGCGATGCGATCGAGCACCTCGCCGATGGTCTGGTTGGCCATCACCTTGATCGGTTCGCGGATGAAGCCGTGAATGTGGTTCTTCACGCGGGCGACCTCCTTGATCTGCGCCTCGTCCGTCATGTTGTAATGGATGAGGCCGAGGCCGCCGTTGAGGGCCATGCGAATCGCCATGCGCGACTCGGTCACGGTATCCATGTCCGACGACAGGATCGGAATCTGCAAATGCAGCGAGGGCGAGAGGGAAACCGAAAGGTTGGCGTCGCGAGGCAGGATCTCGGTGTAACGAGTCGCGAGCGAAATATCGTCGAAGGTTAAGCCGACGGGCAGATTCCGGGGAAAGAACGTATCCGCGTCCGGAAAAAAGGCTGACAGGTCTTCCATGGGCAACCTTCACCGAAGTGCCGCCCTTTGCACAAGGAGATTTTGCGAAGAGTGATTTTCTTCCTCGCGAGAGGGGTAGTCTCCCGCGGGGAAGCCGATGGAAAAATCCACCGACGCCCCGCGGGATCCCCAAGATCAGCCCGCCTCCACACACCGGGCGGGCTGGGAACTACCGGAGAAACGCCTCGTGCAATCCGCCATCGACGGTGATCACCTGTCCGGTGGTCTTGCTGAGACGGTTCGTGACGAGAAGGAAATACGCCTCCGCCTGGTCGGCGGGAGTGATCGGCGCCTTGGTCAGCGTGCGGTCGGCGTAGAACTGCGCGAGCTTGCTGACGAGCGATTCGGTCGCCTCATCGTCGGTGTACGGGATGTTGTACTTCGCGAGGGAACCGATGACACGATCACGCGGGAACATGGCACTGCCCTGCACGACGGTGGCCGGGGCCACGCCGTTCACCCGGACGAGCGGCGAAAGCTCGATGGCGAGTTCGCGGACGAGATGGTTCGCGGCGGCCTTGCTGGTGTCGTAGGCCACGCTGCCCTTCTTGGCGACGACGGCGTTGGCGCTGGTCGTGAGGACGAGGTTGCCGCGGAGGCCCTGTTCCTTCCAGATCTTGTAGGCCTCGTCGGCGACGAAGTAGCTGCCGGTGACGTTGATGCCGAAGGTGAGCGCCCATTTGTCGTCCGGGATATGGCCGGTCGTGTCGCTCGGGACGAAAATGCCCGCCGTGACCTCGATGGAATCAAATCCGCCGTAGGCGATGGCCACCTGGTCGAGCGCAGCGCGAATGCTGGCGCGGTCGGTGATGTTGGCGGAAAGCCCGATGGCCGGTCCGCATCCGCTGATCCCGGTGCCGGCCACGCCGATGCCGAGGCCGTATTTATCGGTGATCTCCTTGGCGGTGGCTTCCGCGGCGGCGAGGTTGAGGTCGACGCAGACGATGTGCGCGCCTTCCTTCACCAGGCGGTGGGCCACTTCCTTGCCGATGCCGCTGCCCGCGCCGATGACGACGTGGACCTGGCGGGCGAGTTCCTTCTCGGCGGGCATGCGCTGGAGCTTGGCCTCCTCGAGGAGCCAGTATTCGATGTCAAAAGCCTCCTGCTGCGGGAGCGAGACGTATTCGTCGATCGCCTCCGCACCGCGCATGACCTCGACGGCGCAGTTGTAAAACTCGGCGGTGACGCGGCTTTCGCTCTTGTCCTTGCCCCAGGCGACCATGCCGAGGCCGGGGATGAGCACCACGGTCGGGTTCGCGTCGCGCATGGCGGGCGAGTTGGCGTGCTTGCAGCGGTTGTAGTATTCCGCGTAGTCGGCGCGGTAGGCCTCCAGGCCGGCGGCGAGCCTCGCCTTGAGCGCGGCCACGTCCTCCGTCTGCGGGTTCCAGTCGACGTAGAGCGGCTTGATCTTGGTGCGCAGGAAGTGGTCGGGGCAGGAGGTGCCGAGTTCCGCGAGACGCGGGGCGTCGTTGGAGTTGACGAAACGGAGGATCTTCTCGTCGTCCTGCACGGTGCCGATGAAGCGCTTCTGCTGGCTCACCTGACCGCGCAGCCACGGGAGGATCTGGGCAAACACCGCCTGGCGCTGCGCCTCCTCGAGGGACTGGTACTTCGCACCGCCGAAGGCTGCGGCATGGCCGCCCTTGGCCTCGTACTTGGATTCAATATACGCGGCGGCTTTCTCGATGAGATCGAGGGTGAGGGTGTAACAGACCTTGGCGTCGTCGTCCCACGAGATGAAGCCGTGCTGGCCCATCATGATGGCCTTGATGCCGGGCTGCTGGCGGGAGATTTCCTGCATGGCGAGGCCGAGCTCGAAGCCGGGGCGCATCCACGGCACGTAGGCCATTTCGCCGCCGAAGATTTCCTTCGTCAATTCCTCGCAACGACGGCTCGCCGCGATGGAGATGATGGCATTCGGGTGCATGTGGTCGACATGCTTGCCGGGCAGGAAGCTGTGCAGCGGCGTGTCGATCGACGACGGGCGCGGGTTGAGGTTGAAAGTCGTGTGCGGGTACATGCCCACCATGTCGTCCTCGGCCTGGGTCTTGAGACCGCGCTCAGGCTGGGAACCGTAGACCTTCTGGAGGTCGATGAGCTTGCTCTGGTAGAGGGAAGAGAAGTTCTCCTTCTTCGACGTGCGCAGGTCGCCGCCGGAGCCCTTCACCCACAAAACCTCCACGTCCTCACCGGAGAGCGGGTCTTTTTCGACGATCTTCGACGAGGTGTTTCCTCCACCCGTGTTCGTGATGCGCTGGTCCGAGCCGAGGAGGTTCGAGCGGTACACGAGGAGGGAAACGAAGTCGAGGGAGGCCGCCTTGGCGTCATCCCAGAGGTAATTGACGTACTTGTAGCTCATAAAGTGGAGGAATGTTTGTTTGGCTGTGTTTGCTTCTGAATTTCTTTTATTGATTGGGCAAGAAAAATCATTCAAACTGATTCCCACATGCTCGCCCTCGAACGACATCGCCAAATGCTCGACCTGCTGAAGAAGCACGGGAGCGTCCGCACCACGGAGGTGGCCAAGACCCTCGGCGTGACCGAGGAGACCGTCCGCCGCGACTTTGAGAAGCTCGAAGCAGAGGGCATGCTGATGCGCTCCCACGGCGGAGCCGTGCGGCTGGAGACGCAGCGCCGGGAATTCCCCGTGCGCGAGCGCGCCGTGCAGAATGCCGGGGCGAAAATCCAGATCGCCCGCGCCGCCGTCGCCAAGATCCGCGAGGGGCAGACCATTTTCTTCGATCCCAGCACCACCGTGCAGCACCTGGCCGAGGCCCTGCCTGACATCCCGCTCACCGTGGTGACGAATTCGCTGCAGATCGCCAACCTGCTGGCAGACAAACCTGCCGTCCATGTCGTGCTCCTCGGCGGAAACCTGATGTCGAGCTCCCTCTCCTGCACGGGATGGGCGGCGGAGCAAACGCTGAACCTTTACCGCATTGACTCAGCCTTCATCTCCTGCCGCGGCATCGATCCTGAGCGCGGCCTGAGCGAGGCGAGCGAGGAGCAGGCCCGGCTGAAGCACCGTGTCGTGGAGGGTGCGGAGTCCGTCTACCTCCTGGCCGACTCGTCGAAATCGGGCGTGGCCTCCAGCTATTTCTATTCGCAAAACTCCGCCGTCGACGTGTGGATCACGGATGAAACTCCGTCTCCCGCGCTGGAGTCGGCTTTGACCGCTCAGGGGGTTCGCATCGAGCTCGCCTAGACAATTTCTCTCTCCCTCCCCATGTCCCATCAGACCTATCTCGCTGTCGACCTCGGAGCAGGCAGCGGTCGCGTCGTGGCCGGTCATTTCGACGGCCGCAAGCTCCAACTCGAAGACCAGAACCGCTTCCCCAACCAGGGCGTCCAGCTCCCGACCGGCTGGCACTGGAACATCACGGAGCTTTTCTCCAATATCAAAAACGGCATCGCCGCCGCCGCGAAGGCGCATGGCGACAAGGTCGTATCGGTGGCAGTCGATACCTGGGGCGTGGACTACGGGCTCATCGACGAGCGCGGTCGCCTGCTCGGCCTGCCGTGGATGTACCGCGACAGCCGTACGGATGGGCTGATCGAGGAGGTATCGAAGGCGGTTCCCAAGGAGGAACTCTACGGGCGCACGGGCATCCAGCTCCTGTTCTTCAACACCGTCTTCCAGCTTGCGGCGGAGGCGCGTGATTATCCTTCGCTGCTCCGCGAGGCGTCGCAGCTTTTGTTTGTGCCCGATTTGCTCACCTACTGGCTGAGCGGCGAGCGTGTGATCGAGCAGACCATTGCGAGCACCTCGCAGTTGCTCAAGGCAGGCTCCGCCGAGTGGGACCTGGAGCTGGCCGCGAAGGTCGGCATCCCCGCCCATCTGCTCAAGCCCGTGACCGCTCCCGGCACGAAGGTCGGCAAGCTCATCGCCAACCTCGCGGCGGAGATCGGACTCGATTCCGTCGACGTCGTCGCCTGCGGTAGCCATGACACGGCCTCCGCCGTGGCGGGCGCTCCGGCCCGCTCCAAAAATCCGCTCTTTCTCAGCTCCGGCACGTGGTCGCTCCTCGGTCGCGAGCTTGATGCGCCGATCGTCACCGACGCGTCCTTTGCCGCCGGATTCTCCAACGAACAGGGACTCTCCGGCACCACGCGCTTCCTCAAGAACGTCGCGGGCATGTGGCTCCTCCAGGAGTGCAAGCGCAACTGGGACGCCCAGGGCAGCAAGCTCCACTACGGCGAACTCGTCGACCACGCGTGGGTGAGCAAGGCCCCCGGCCTCGTCGATCCCGACGACGCGAGCTTCTCGCGCCCGTGCGACATGCCGCGCGCCATCGCCGATTATCTCCGCAAGACCGGCCAGCCCGTTTCCGAGAAACCCGGCGACATCGCCCGCGTCATCCTGCGCAGCCTCGCCCTGAAGTACCGCGTACTCGTCAACCAGCTCCGCGCGTGGATGCCCGACCTGCCGGACACCCTGCACATCGTGGGCGGCGGTTCGCAGAATGCCCTGCTCAACCAGATGACCGCCGACGCCACGGGGCTGACCGTCGAGGCCGGCCCGATCGAGGCCACGGCCACGGGCAACATCCTCGCCCAGCTCATGGCTCGCGGAGAAATCTCCTCGCTCGAGGAAGGCCGCGAGATCGTCCGCAACTCCTTTGAATTTGAAACCTTCGAGCCCTCCGACACGGAATCGTGGAACGATGAGGAAGCACGGTTTCTCCAGCTTATCTCCACTTAACCATGGCAACCACCCGCACTCCCGTCACCGGCCGCAAGGTGCAGCTCATGGCCACCTGCCTGTGCGACGCCTTCTTTGACGACGTCGCCCGCGCCACCGTCGAGGTGCTGGAGCATCTCGGCTGCGAGATCGAGTTTCCCGAGGGCCAGACCTGCTGCGGGCAGCCCGCCTTCAACTCCGGCGACTGGGACGCCTCGCGCAAGATCATGCGCCACACAGTGAAGACCTTTTCCGGCGACGTGCCGGTGGTGATTCCCTCCGGCTCGTGCGCGGCGATGCTCTTCCATGGCGCGCCGATGGAGTTTGAAAAGGAAGCCGACGCGCCCGCCGTGCAGGCCCTCGCCAATCGCACGTGGGAGCTGGCCGATTTCATCGTCAACGGCCTCGGCATTACAAAGTGGGAGGGCCGCCTGGAGGCCAATGTCGCCTTTCATCGCGCCTGCCATACGCGCGGCACGGAGAGCGGCCCGGCGGCGCTGCAGCTCCTCGGGTCGATTCCCGGGCTGCACATCGCCGCCTTTGGCGAGGCCGAGCAGTGCTGCGGATTTGGCGGTACGTTCTCCGTGGCCTTCCCTCACATCTCCGGTTCGATGGGACGACTAAAGCTCGAACATGTGATGGAGACGCATCCCGATTTTCTCGTCTCTGGCGACATGAGCTGCCTCATGCATCTTTCCGGCCTGGCCAACAAGGAAGGCAAGCCGCTGCAAATCCGCCACATCGCCCAGGTGCTCCGCGACGCGCTCACCCAGGCCCCCTAACCATGGCTCACCAGAAGATCGACACCTACGCCGCGACCCTCGATCCCGAGGTGCGTCAGGCCGTGCGGTCCAACAGCGCCGCCGGCACCGAGAAGCGCTATCAAATCCTCGGCGCGGACTTTGGCGATCCCGATCCGCTGCGCAAGCTGGCGGGCGCGATCAAGCAGCACACCATCGAGCATCTCGACCAGTATCTCGAGCAGGCCGAGCGCAGCCTCACCGCCAATGGCGTGAAGGTGCACTTCGCCGTGAGCACGCAGGACGCCCGGCAGGCCGTGCTCGACATTCTCAACCAGACCGGCTGCCGCAAGGTGGTGAAGTCCAAGAGCATGATCTCCGAGGAGATCCACCTGAATGACTTCCTCGAGGAGCACGGGCTGGAATCCGTCGAGACCGACCTCGGCGAATACATCGTCCAGATCGACCACGATCACCCGAGCCACATCGTCAAACCGATCCTGCACAAGAACCGCCGCGACATCGCGAAGAGCTTCGAGCGCGAGGGGCTGGGAGATTACAACGACGATCCCGAGACGATCACCCGCCGCGCCCGCGCCTTCCTGCGCCAGAAGTACCTCCAGGCCGACGCCGCCGTGACGGGGGCAAACTTCGTCGTCGCCGAGTCGGGCCGCATGGTGCTGGTGACGAACGAGGGCAACTCGCGCTTCTGCCTCGCGGGCACCCGCGTGCACATCGCCCTCATCGGCGTGGAAAAGCTCGTCCCACACGACCGCGACCTCGCCGTCTTTCTCAACCTGCTCGCCCGCTCCGCCACCGGCCAGCAGCTCACGGTTTACACCGAGTTTCTCTCCGGCGCGGCGCTGTCCGCCCGGCCCTCCGGCCCGCGCGAGATGCACGTCGTCTTCGTCGACAATGGACGAGTCGATACGCTGGCGTCGAACTGCCGGGAAATCCTGCGCTGCATCCGCTGCGGTGCGTGCATGAATGTCTGCCCGGTCTACCGCCAGGCGTCGGGCCACGCCTATCGGAGCATTTATCCCGGCCCGCTCGGCGCCGTGCTCTCGCCCATGCTGGCGGGGAAAAACTTCTCCCAGCTCGGTGACCTGCCGAAGGCCTCCAGCCTGTGCGGCGCGTGCAACGAGGTCTGCCCGGTCGATATCCCGATTCCCGATCTGCTGCTGAAGCTCCGCAATCGAGCGAAAGAGGAGCACCTCCCCTCGCCCGGTACGCCGCCGATGGCTCCCTTTGCCATGCTCGCCACCGCTCCCATGCTGTGGCGCACGGCCATGCACGCGGGCGTCGCGCTCGACCTCACGCCGAAGAATCTCATTCCCGTCCCCGCTCTCCAGGAGTGGCTGAAGATCCGCACGCTGCCCGCGTGGCGTGGAGGGAAATTCCGCTCCTGGTACAAGCACCGCCCCGCCAAGGGAAAGGACCGCCAGCCATGAGCCACCGCGACCAGATTTTTCAAGGCATCCTCAAGGCCCTCACCCCGCTCCCGGAGCGCGCGGCCTACCCGGATTACGATACCGCCGCCACGACCACCCCGCGCTGGCTTCCCGCTGCGGAGGACAACGAAACGCTCTTCCGCCAGCGCCTTACCGGCACGGGTGGGTTTTTCTTTGAGTCGCCCGCCGATTGCGCCGCGTGGCTGAAGAAGGACGGGGCCAAAAGCGTCTACCTCGCCCCGCAGGTCGCGCACCTCGCGGCGGAGTTCGCCGCGCATCTCGAGGTCGTTGCCGAATACACGCGCGACGCGGTGGATCGTATTGACGCCGCCGTGACCGTGGCCGACGGCGCGATCGCGGAATCCGGCACCGTCATTCTCACCGACTCCGGCACGCCCGACCGGCTGGCCGCGCTGGCCCCGTGGTGGCACATCGCCGTCGTCCCGCGCCCCACGCTCGTGCGCACCATCGGCGAAGCCATCGCCGCCTTCCCCGCCGACCCCGGCATCGTCTGGATCACCGGCCCGTCCAAGACCGCCGACGTCGAGGGCATCCTCATCCAGGGTGTCCATGGCCCGGGCCGCCAGGGCAGCTTTTTTATTTAATCGAAAACCCCAAACCTCATGTCCTCCTCCTACTCCCTCGCCAAAGAAACCTACGCCCAGCTCGGCGTGGATACCGAGGCCGCGCTCCAGACGCTCGGCCAGACCGCCATCTCCCTGCACTGCTGGCAGGGCGACGATGTGGGGGGATTTGAGAATACCGGCGGCTCGCTCACCGGCGGCATCCAGGCCACCGGCAACTACCCCGGCAAGGCCAGCACCATCGAGGAGCTGCGCGCCGATCTCGACGCCGCCCTCGCCCTCATCCCCGGCTCCCGCCGCCTGAATCTCCACGCCATCTACGGCGATTTCTCCAGCGGCAAGGCCGACCGCAACCAGATCGAGGTTTCCCACTTCCAGAGCTGGATCGACTGGGCGAAGGAGCGCAGCCTCGGCCTCGACTTCAACCCCTCCTATTTCTCCCATCCGCTCTCGGCCAGCGGTTACACGCTCTCCAGCCCCGACGCGGGCATCCGCGCCTTCTGGATCGAGCACGGCTGCCGCTGCCGCCGCATCAGCGCGGAGTTTGGCCGCCAGCTCGGCAAGCCCAGCGTGATGAACGTGTGGATTCCCGACGGCTCGAAAGACCTCCCGGTCGACCGCAAGGGCCCGCGCGAGCGCCTGGAGGCCTCGCTCGATGCGCTCTTCTCCGAGCAGCTCAACACGCGCCACCACGTCGACGCGGTCGAGTGCAAGCTCTTCGGCATCGGTTCGGAGTCCTACGTGGTCGGCTCGCATGAGTTTTACATGGGCTACGCCGTGAGCCGCAAAAAGGCGCTCTGCCTCGACGCCGGGCACTTCCACCCGACCGAAAGCCTCGCCGACAAGATCAGCTCCACGCTGCAATTTGTCCCCGAGCTACTGCTCCACGTGAGCCGCGGCGTGCGCTGGGACAGCGACCACGTCGTGCTCTTCGACGACGCCACGCGCGCCATCATGGAGGAGCTCGTGCGCGGGAACTTCCTCAGCCGCACGCATATCGGGCTCGATTTCTTCGACGCCAGCATCAACCGCATCGCCGCCTGGGTCATCGGCACCCGCAACGCCCAGAAGAGCCTCCTCGCCGCCCTGCTCGAACCCATCGCGCAGCTCCGCGACGCCGAGAACTCCGGCGACTACGCCACCCGCCTCGCTTTGCTTGAGGAAGCCAAGACGCTCCCGCTCGGCGCGGTCTGGGACGAATTCTGCGAGCGCAACGGCACCCCCGTCGGCCCCGCCTGGATCAAGGAAGTGAAGGCCTACGAGGCCAGCGTCCTTTCCAAGCGCTAAGCCGCGTCTCTCCCTTCGTTTACGATTTTCTCTCCTAAGGGGCGTTTTTCGGAAACGAAGGTGAACGAAACGGTAAACGGGCCGGAAACGAACGGCCCGTTCCCTCGGGGATTCAGTAAACGAGGCGGAAACGAGGGAGGTGAACGAAAGGGTGATTTCCTGATGCTGTCATCGCACGCCCGGATTAAGCCTTGGCGCGGGGAAAAGAGGCTGTCAGGGAAGAGTGATGTTCACTCCCGAGGCCAGCTATGAAGCCATCTGCCGGATCGCCGACTTAGTCGGGGAAGACCGGTACAGCGAGGCGCGCCCTCTGATCGACGCCATGGCAGAGATCGAGGACAGCGTGCCGCTGGTTCTGTTTTACAAAGCGATCTGCATCTACGAGGACAAGGACGACGTGGAGTGTGTCCGGCTGCTCTCGCGGTTCATCGAAAGAGCTCCCCGGAATAAGAAAGTGCCCTACGCGCGATTCACCATCGCGATCTGCCTGATCAATCTCGGGGCCTACGCCGAGGCCTTGGAGATCCTTGCCACGGTTCCCACGGACTATCCCGATTGGGAAAGAGAGGTGGCGTCGGCGACGAGATCTTTGGAGATGCAAAGGAAAGCCTTGGCGTATTGCTCCGGTTTGCGCGGTGCGAGCACATGACGAGCGCGAGCTTCAGCCTCTTCCCTGGGAGTTCCATCACCGCCGTCATTCGCCATTTCACACCCTAAGGGGGAAATGGCGCAATGAAGCGCAATGAAACCCGAAACGGGGCTGCAACGAACCGCCTTTTCCCTCGGGAATCGTGAAATAAGCCGGAAATGGGTCTGTGCAATGAAACTCCGTTTTCCTGCGCCTTCATTTCATCAACCCACATCTCGCCAACCCCAGAAAGATTGGCGTCTTTTCAAGGTCGTAGGGCCAGCGTCCCGCTGGCCTGCACGTTCGACTTCGCTTCCCCGGTATGGCATCCACTTCCTGCCTCTCCCGAAGACAGGAAAAAAGTCTGGAGGGCGGGCCGCCCTCCCTACGGTCTGGTTTCGCTAGGTCGCTATTGCGGTGGCCCGTAGCCGACACAGGCGATTTCTGATCGCTAAGCTTAGCGGGTTTTGGTGGAGTCCCGGCCATGACGGATGACACGGAGACGATGCGCGACCGCGCACGCCATGCGCTGCAGCGTTATTTTACCCGCAGGGCGCTTCCGCGTTTCACCCTGGGGTTGATCCTCATCTTCACCGGCACGGCGGGATTTGGGCTGTCCCTGGGCCTGCTGAAGCTCGGCGTCACCAACATGGCCGTGCGCTATCCCGTGGCCGTGATGGGCGCTTATGGCGTCTTTCTCCTCCTCATCCGCCTGTGGGTGGAGCTGGAGAAATCGCAGTTCAACCCCGACGATGCGGAGCTGCAGGAGGATTTTCAATCTGCGCCTCCCAGCCCCTATGTTTTAAAGAATGCCAAATCCCGCACGTGGGACTGGCTGGACTTCGTCTTGCCCGACGAAGGCTCCTTCGGCCTCTTCATCGTGCTGTCTTCCATCGTCGCAATCATCGCGACGATCTGCGTGGCCATCGCAGGCGCGCCGCTGCTCATCGCGGAGATATTCGTGGATATCTTCCTCGCCAGCGTGCTGTATCGACGCCTCCGCATTGCCGCCGAGGAGCACTGGCTGGGCGCAGCCGTGCGCCGCACCTGGCTTCACGTGCTCATCACCGCCGCCGCACTGGCCGTGATGGGCCTCACCCTGGAAATCTGCGCCCCCGGCTCCGACACCATCGGCCAGGCGCTGAAGCGGATGATTCAGGGATGAGGATCGCTTCGTTACGCGCATGCCCCACTCATCTACCTCATCAGAGAGCGCCAAGCTCTCGCAAAGAGCTTATGCTATTTTCACTCCGTGATCGTCGGAGATTGGCTGGACCGCTCATCGACCTGGCGGATGATGGTGATAAGGTCGTGGCCTTTGAAGAAAAGCGGGGATAACGGTAGGCGGTCATTCCCAAGGTCATCCTCGGAAAACTCTCCCGTCAATATGCCATCCTTGCGGATAATGTAAAATCGCGTTCTTCCCGGCGTGGGAAGAGGATATGTGCGCGTGGGTTTGAGCTGGCTCTCAAAGTTGGCAGCAAACTCCAGGAACTCCTTTGCAGCGGCTGCTCCCTCCGGGTGCTCTCCAGCACCAATAAATCCACCTCCATTGCTCAAATACAAAGAGGCACTGTATTCACAAGTCGCCACGAGCGTATAGCAGGCATCGGGCAAGCCCGTCTCCAATACTACACCCAGGCGAGCCTCTGGCCTGTCGCCCATTATCGTCGGCAAGGCGAATATCTGAGCCCTCAGCGAACGGTAGATGTCCGCGATCTCATAAGTCGGTTTGCGACCGAAAAGCCTGGAGAAGAAAGAGGTCATGGGACAATAAGGAAGCTACGTGTTGAAAGCACTTAGCGCTTTTCTGCGGCGGCACGAGCTTAAAGAAGCTTTTATTCTGAACCAAGCTGACCACTCCGAACCAGTTCATCCCCCCGCTTCGTTCGTTTCTTCGTTCAGCCCCTTAGGAGGATATTTCCTGAACGAAGGTAAACGAAATGGTAAACGAGCCGGAAACGAAGGGCATTTCCCCTCGGGAATCCGCTAAACGAGCAAAACGCACCCCTGTGGCAAAAAGCGCCTTTCTCTCGTGCCGTTCGTTTACTTCTCCGAGGAGGCGATGGGAACCCGGAATGCGTCCCCCTGGCCGCTTCCGCGTGAGGCTCCCTGGCTTCGTTTCCGTTTCCTATTATCTATAATAGGAAACGGAAACGAAGCCGACGACGGGCCAGCGCCTCCGATCACGCCGCCCGGACACGACAAAGCCGGTTCCGAAGAACCGGCTTTATCTCTGCGGGAGGGAATTCTTTTAAGAAGTTTGCAACCTACCACTTCATCGCGGCGAAGCGGCGGGCGGCCTCCTCGGCCTTGACGCGGCTGTTGAAGGCGGAGATGCGGAAGTATCCCTCGCCCGCGTTGCCAAAGCCGCTGCCGGGGGTGATGACGATGTTGGCCTCGTTGAGCACGCGGTCAAAGATGTCCCAGCTCGTCGCGCCCTGCGGGCCGCGCACCCAGATGTAGGGTGCATTGACTCCGCCAAAGACGGTCAGCCCCGCGCCGCTCACGGCCTCGCGGAGGATCTTCGCATTGCCCATGTAGTGGGAGACGAGCGCGGCCACCTCGGCCTTGCCCTCGCTGGAGTAGAGCGCCTCGGCGGCGCGCTGGGTGACGTAGGACACGCCGTTGAATTTCGTGCTGAACCGGCGGTTCCACAGCGGATGCAGCGGGCGCTTCTCGCCGTCGGCGGTGGTGCAGAGCAGTTCCTTCGGCAGGACGGTGAAAGCGCAGCGCACGCCGGTGAATCCGCCGTTCTTCGAAAAGCTGCGGAACTCGATCGCGCACTGGCGCGCACCGGGGATCTCGTAGATCGAGCGCGGCACGCCGGGCTCGGTGATGTAGGCCTCGTAGGCGGCGTCGTAGAGCAGGATGGCGTCGTTGGCCAGGGCGTAGGCGACCCACTTTTCCAGGCGCTCGCGGGTGGCCACGGCTCCGGTCGGGTTGTTGGGCGAGCAGAGATAGACGAGGTCGACCTTCTCCGTCGGCACGTCGGGCATGAAGCCATTCTCCGCCGTACACGGGAGGTAGACGAGGCCCTCGTAGAACCCGGCGTCGCTGGCCGCGCCGGTGTGACCCGCCATGACATTCGTGTCGACATAGACCGGGTAGACCGGGTCCATCACGGCGATGCGGTTCTCGTGGCCGAGCACATCGAGGATGTTGGCGCAGTCGCACTTCGATCCGTCGGAGACAAAGATTTCATCGTCGGCGACATCGAGGCCGCGCGAGCGGTAGTCGTTTTCCGCGATGGCCTTGCGCAGGAACTCATAGCCCTGCTCGGGGCCGTAGCCGCGGAAGTGCTCGCTGGTGCCGAGCTCGTCGACCGCCTTGTGCATGGCCTCGCGCACGGCGAGCGGGAGCGGCTCGGTGACGTCGCCGATGCCGCAGCGAATGAGCCGGGCGGCCGCCTCGGGATTGGCGTCGGTGAAGGCCTTCACGCGGCGATTGATCTCCGGGAAGAGGTAGCCGGCCTTGAGCTTCAGGTAGTGCGAGTTGAGGTGAGCCATACGGGAAAAACGAGAGGTAATGCCATGTTCCGCCGGGTGGCGGGAAGGGAAAAAATGCTAGCGGCTGCCCCCGGCGATTTCCAGATATTGCTCGCGGAAGAGGACCCACGTGTCGTTTTCGTCCTCCTCGGAGTTGCGCCGGGCGATGTTGAGCGTGATCTGCAGCTCCTTCAATCCGCGCTCGAACTGGTTGCGCTCCGGCGGGTGCGTCATGTCGAGGTGCCGCCGCAGCTCGGGCGTCGTCATGGGGTCAAACTTCAACGCGTGGTAGATGCGCTGGGCCACCGCGCTGCATTCGCGCACGGGCCGGTGGTGCTGCGGGTAGTGTTCGCGCAGCCGCGCCATGCTCATAAGAACGGCCTTGCCGCCCTTCACCTTCCCGTAAAAAATCTCGTCGGGATGCCGCGCGGGCAGGAGGTTTTTCCACGTCCACACGGCATTGACCTTCTGCCCCCACCCGCGCTCGCCGGGCTGGCGGCCGGGCAGGTCGACGGCGTCCCAGAGCGAATGCCCCTCGACGTCGGCAAAGATGCCGCAGATGCCCACCCTCTTCACAAAGGCGCGGGCCTGGGCAAAGGTGCGGATGCCTGCCATGGCGCGCGCTCAGCCCTCGCGCACGAGGCGCACGCCGTAGTTGTTGCTCGCCTTGCCCTCGGTATCGAGGTCGACGAGGCGCGCGGCCTTGGCGGCCTTGAGGAGTTCGTTGAAGGAGCTGAACCCATGCGCCCGCTCGCTGAAGCCGGGGTTGAGGCGCTTGAGCGCGGGCTTCACCATCGACGCGTAGATCGGGTCGTCGCCGCGCTCCTCGGTGAGCGCCTCCATCGTGCTCACGAGCTGCTCAAAGGCCTGCTCCTTCGTCGGCCCCTCGTTCACGGCGGGCTTCTCCTGCGGCTTGGCGGCGGGCTTCTGCGCCCTCGGGCGCTGCTGCTGCTTCCTGCGCCGGGCAAAGTCGTCGTAGTAGAGAAATTCGTCGCAGTTGTTGATGAAGAGATCGGAGCTGGATTTCTTCACGCCCACGCCGATGACGGTCTTATTGTTCTCGCGGAGCTTCGAGACGAGCGGCGAAAAATCCGAGTCGCCGCTCACGATCACAAACGTGTCGAGGTGCGGCTTGGTGTAGCAGAGGTCGAGCGCATCGACGACCATGCGGATGTCGGCGGAGTTCTTGCCCGACTGGCGCACGTGCGGGATCTCGATCAGCTCAAAGGCCTCCTCGTGCAGATCGCGCTTGAACTCCTTGTAGCGGTCAAAATCGCAATACGCCTTCTTCACCACGATATGCCCGCGCAGCAGGAGGCGCTCGTTGACGAGCTTCATGCTGAACTTCTCAAACGCCGCCTCCTTCGCGCCGAGCGCGACATTTTCCAAATCAAGAAACACAGCCATCGTGGCATCCGGTGTCGTGGAGTCGCTCATGCCGAGATTTTACGCCAGGTTTCCGCCTTGGCGATCAAAAGCTTGGCGGGCGGCTGCGACGCTCCGGCGGGATGAATTTGCCAAGCCTCTGCGTTCCTGCTCTAAGCTTAGCCATGCCTCTCTCCCGCGTCCTCCTCGCTGCGTGCGCCCTCCCGCTCATGTTACATGCGCAGTCCGCCGATCCGGCCAAACCTTTCAGCTATGCGGATACCGTGGCTTTGGTGAAAGAGCGGGCCCTGTCGCCCGAGCAACGGCGCGCCGCGAATCCCAATAATGGACGCCCGGTGATACACTTCAACGACCCGGCTCAAGGAGAGAAAACGGAACCCGCTCCATCGGAGAGAATCTATGTCGCCGGCCCGACACAGACGGATGAGATTTACTTCTCCAACGGTAAGGAAGTCCAAAAGAGCGTCCCGTACTGCTACATCCTCGAGACTGCCGCCGTGCGAAATCCCAGCAACTTATGGCCGATTGTTCTGGACGGCCACAATGTCAACGAGGAGCGCTTTCAACTGCTCCTCTATCGCGCCGACCAGAACGAGCCAGCCTTCAAGCTGGTAGGAAAATACGAGGAAATCAAAAACTCGCAGTTCCCTTTCAAGAACGGCGACCTCATTGTCGTTTCGGTTATTCGGTAGTTTAGAACCATGAATCCGTCCTTCGTCATTCCAGGAACAGCCAAACTTTGTCAGAGATATTAAGCTTTGCTTATATTCATAACCATGGGCCTCCGTTCTCTCCTTCTAGCCACCCTGATGATTCCGATCTTCGCAAGTGCGCAGATTTTCAACGATCCCACGAATCCCTTTAACTACGCCGGAGCAGTCGCTTTGGTGAAGGAGCGTGGACCTGCTCCAGACCCTCGGCTCAATGAATGCATTTATGTACTCGGTCCGGAGCGCCTCGCGGAAACACAGATCATCGAGGGTAAGGAAACTCGCTTGAACATGCCGTATTGCCGGGCTTTTCCGGCTGTCCAGGTCAGAAATCCGCAAGGAATTTTTGATTTCGTACGGGTGAACGATTCGAATCAGATTCAACTGCTGATTTACCACGCCAACCAATCCCAACCAGCAGCCAAGATCGAGGGGCCAGCTCCCGAAGTAAGACTGTCACAATTTCCGCTTAAGTCGGGAGACGTCGTTGTCATTACCGAGAACAGCAGACAATCATCGGCCAAAAAGTAGAATACCCCCCAATCGTGTTTGGTTGTCACTGGTCACGAGAGATCGTTGCCTTGATGTTGAGCCAAGACATGAGTATGCGCCATCTACTCCTAGATTCAGTGATCTAGGAAAGCTCCTCTGCGAGTTCCACGAGGATGCCCTCGGGGCCGCGGAGGCAGCAGAGTTTGTAGACGCCCTTGTAATTCACGATCTCGCCGAGGAGCGTCGCGCCCTTTTGCTGGAGCCGGGCGGCGGTGGCCTCGACGTCGTCGACCACGAAGGCGACATGGCGCAGGCCGGGGGCGTTGAGTTGCGTTTGCCGGATGCCTTCCTCCGACACCGGGCGCTCGAACTGGATGATCTCGAGCGTCGCCTCGCCGTCGGGCGTCGTCATCATGACCATGGCGCATTTTGCATCCTTCAGGCCGATGATGCGGTCCACCCAGTCGCCCTCGATGACGGCATCCGCCGCCACCTCCATGCCAAAGTGCACGAAGAAATCCCGGACAGTCTTGAGATCCTCGACCACGAGACCCACATGATCGATGCGCCGGATCGCCATGGGAGAAGCCTACGAGCTCCGCGCGTGCGGTCAAGGCCGGACGCGGCAATACCCGCCTACCTCGGCTTGATGTAATACCCCGACGCCTTCCATGTGCCGCCCTCCTCGACGAAGGTCACGGTCTCCAGGGCAAACTTCAGGTTTTCAAACGAGGTCTCGAACTGCGCGATGACGAAGTTGCCCTTGATCGCGCCTTTCGGGCCGGGCACCTCGGTCTGTTGCAGGGCGGAGGCGAGCTTGCGCTCTTTCATCGCGCCGAGCGGAGCACGCACGGCTTTCAGCGATGCGACCAATTGAGCCTCCGTCACGGCTTTCTGAAAATCGGTGGATGCGTCTTTCCAGCTCTCGGCATATTTCCCGGCATCGATGCCGCCGAGCCACGTCTCCATGGCGGCGACGGCCTGGTCCTTGGGGCTTTCGGCGTGGCCGGGTTGCAGGGTCGCGATGCCGCCGAGGATCACGGCGACGAGGGCGGTGAGGAGCATTCTGGGTTTGCGATGCTGGGTTTTCATAATCCGGTCGATCCTCCGCCGCAGGTGGCGGAAGCTCTCGCCGATCCCGGCGAGGTTGGGAGCCAACGAACTTTCAGCGGCCATGCCGAGCAGGGTCTCGACATAGGCCCGGGACGCGCGCGTGCGATCATCTGCCTGCACCGCCGCCTCGTCGGCCGCCTCCTCCCGGCAGCGAATCCACTCGCGATGCAGGAAGTACGCAGCGGGGTTGAACCAATGCACACAGCGGACAAGGGCAAACACCCAGCCCGCCGCGATGTCGGCGGCGCGGACATGGGCGAGTTCGTGGCGCAGGACATGGCGGAGCGAGTCCTCACTCGCCTCGCGGGCAAAAGAAGCTGGCAGCAACAGGCGCGGGCGCAGCCAGCCCAGCACGGCGGGCGCGGGGATTTTTTCGTCCACGATGAGCCCGATGGGAATCGTAACGCCCAGGGAGGCCTTACACTCCTCCATCGCGTCAAGGAGGCGGCTGTCGGTACACAGGCGATGCCGCTGCCAGGCCGAGAGAAAGACAGCGGACCGCCCGACCACAAGCCCGACCGAAACAAGGAAGCCGACCAGCCAGCCAATTTGCAGCACTGGCACTGCCTCGTGCACCGTCCGGCTCGCCCTGGACGCGACGGACTCCACCGGAGCATAATGGAGGGCCGGACTGGTGGTCATCGCCGCGGGCGTGTCCCATCCCCACAGCCCCAGATGCGGCGTGCGCACGGGGCAGAGGAAGACCAGCGCCGCCACGAGCCACCACATCCGCAGCGCACCCGAGCGCGAGGAGCGCCGGAGCATCAGGCTGAGGACAAACACCAGCACCACGGCCAGCGTCCCACGCAGGGTGAGGTCAATGAGCGTCATCATGCCGGTCCAGCAGCCGACGCAATTCCGCCAGCTCCGCCTCCGTCAGTTTTTGGTTCTCCAGGAAATGCGCCACCAGCGGCACCGGCGAGGAACCGCCAAAGACCCGGCGAAGGAAATTCACCGCCTCGCGCTGCTGGCACTCGGTTCGCTGCACGGCAGGGAAATAGGTGTAGTGCCGCTCCGTCTGTTCATGCCGGAGGGCCTTTTTCTTCAAGAGGCGGTTGAGGAGCGTCTTCACTGTCGCCTCCGTCCAGCCGGTGCTTTTCAGGGCGAGGGCAACCTCCCGGCCATTGCGGCCCGGATGCTCCCACAGCACCTCCATCACCTGCCATTCCGCCTCGGAAATCTGGATCATTTACATCTGTAAATAGCCAACCGTTTACAGATGTAAATGATAATCCGCAAAAGAAAGGGGGACGCCAGGATGTCCCAGCGTCCCCCTTTTGAAGGGAAAGGCTTACGGCAGCGGGAAGCGCGCGGTGAGCGCGGTGACCTGCTTGCGGATTTTCGCCAGCGCAGCCTCGTCGTTGCGGGCCTCGAGCGCGGCGTGGATGTAGTCGGCGATTTCCATCATCTCGTCCTCCTTGAGGCCGCGAGTGGTCATGGCCGGGGTGCCGATGCGGATGCCGCCGGTCTTGAAGATCGGCTCGGTGTCGAACGGGATGGCGTTCTTGTTCACCGTGATGGCGGCCTTGTCGAGCGTGAGGGAGGCCTCGGCGCCGTTGATGCCGCGCGAGCGGAGGTCGACGAGCATCACGTGGTTGTCCGTGCCGCCGGAAACGATGCGGTAGCCGAGCTTGTTCAGGCGGGCGGCGAGGGCCTTGGCGTTGCTCACGATCTGCGCCGCGTAGGTGCGGAAGGACGGGTCGAGCGCCTCCTTCAGGCAGACGGCCTTGGCCGCGATGACATGCATGAGCGGGCCGCCCTGCACGCCGGGAAAGGCCTGGCTGTCGACCTTCTTGGCAAACTCCTCCTTGCACATCACGAGACCGGCGCGGGGTCCGCGCAGGCTCTTGTGCGTGGTGGTGGTGACAAAGTGGGCGTGCGGGATCGGGCTCGGGTGAGCTCCGCCAGCGACGAGGCCCGCGATATGGGCCATGTCGACAAAGAGCAGCGCGCCGACGGAATCCGCGATCTCGCGCATGCGGGGAAAGTCGATCGTGCGCGGGTAGGCCGAGGCTCCGGCGGTGATCATGCGGGGCTTCACCTCGGCAGCGAGCTTGGCGAGGGCGTCGTAGTTGATCGTCTCGGTCTCGGGGTCGACACCGTAGTGGTGCACCTCGTAGAGCTTGCCGGAGAAGTTCGCCTTGTGGCCGTGCGTGAGGTGGCCGCCATGGGCGAGATCCATCGTGAGGATGCGGTCGCCCGGGGTGAGCACGCTGAAGTACACGGCCATGTTGGCCTGGCTGCCGCTGTGGGGCTGCACGTTGACGTGCTCCGCGCCGAAGAGCTGCTTCGCGCGCTCGATGGCGAGCGTCTCGACGATGTCGACGTATTCACAGCCGCCGTACCAGCGCTTGCCGGGGTAGCCCTCGGCGTACTTGTTCGTCAGGCACGAGCCCTGGGCCTCCATCACGGCCTGACTGGTGAAGTTCTCGCTGGCGATGAGCTCGACGTGCTCGTACTGGCGCTGGCGTTCCTTGGCGATGGCGGATGCGATCTCGGGGTCGATCGCGGCGAGGGATGGGGTGGAAGAGTCGTTGCTCATGGAAAAAGAATCTTGGTCGATGAAGTTGAGAAGGTCGGGCAGGGAACGCTTGATGACGTCGCGACAACGCTCATAGACCTCGCGGCCGAGGCCGATGGGGTCGGGTACGTCCGGCGAGCCGTTGTCAAACTCGCGGACGAGATAGGTTTTCCCCGAGGCTTCCGGGAAAAAAAGCTCCAGCAACCGGCGATGGTCGCGGGTCATGACGAAAATATGCGTGGCCTCCTCGACCAGCTTCTCGGTGACGGGCTGGCTGCGGAAGCGCGACAGGTCGATGCCGAGGGTCTTCAGAGCCCGCACGGAGTCCAGGCTGGCGGGCTGTCCGCGCCCGGCGCTCACCCCGGCGGACTGCACCTCGATGTCGTCCCGGTCGGACACGAGCTGACGGAAAAGCGCCTCGGCCATCGGGCTGCGGCAGACATTTCCAGTACAGACAAAGAGGACGTGCTTCATCGAGAAGGGTACAAGTTGAAATCCACCCGGGGCTAAAGTCAATCGCAGGCGGCAGGTTTGATGAAATCTCGCCCCCGGCGCTTCCCTCGGGGCGACGCGAGAACCTGCTTGTGCCGGGACGGTTGCAAGGCTATCTACCGAGTGCCCGAATGAGTGAAGCTGCCCAGAAATGCCCCTCTCTGGTTACCGCCTGGAGGGTGGCCTACATCCTGACCGGCTGCCGCGAAGGCGCAGCCAAGGTCTTCCAGGAGTCCGTCGACGAACTCCTGCAGCATCCCGGCGTGCACAACCGGCACCGGCTGGAAATGCTCTTCTACAGCATCCTGCGGCGGCGCTGCCTGCGCTTCCCCGCCCGGTGCGAACTCGCCAGCCCGCTGGCGGAGTTGCACACCCTGGGCGAGCCTGACCGCTCCGCCCGCGTGCTCCATGAACTCAATGCCCTCGACGCCGAGGAGATCCAGCACCTGCTGAATATCCGGAAACTCCCGCCCGCCGCTCCGGAGAATCCGGCGCTGGTCGAGGCCCTGGGTCAGCTCCTCCCGACTCCGGAGGAGGACAGGCAGCTCATCGAGGCGGGCGAGGCCATCGCGGGCCGCCACGTAAGCAAGAAATTCTCCATTCGCAACCCTGCCTCCATCGCAGTCGGCATCGGCTTCCTCCTCATGGTGGCGGTATTGACGTGGAACTTCCTCGGCAAGGCCGGGACCTTCCCCGACGAGGCCATCAAGGTGGCCACGCAGGGCAACAGCGCGGGAGCCGAGCAGTTTGACCCCGTCACGGAAAAGACGGGCGGGCTGGAGGACTGGTTCATCCTCAAGGGCTTCGACAATTTCCGCCTCCCGCCGGGCTTTGACCAGTTCGACGCCGTGGGCGTGCGCATGTTCCGCTACGAGGGCGAGGCCGTCGCCCAGGCGGCAGCGGTGAATGGCGAGGACACCATGTTTTTCTATTCCTTCCCGTCGCAGAAACTCGGCATCGACGTGGTGCCGGAGAAGACATGGCGCATCACGGAGGCCGACCGCATGGTGCTGGCCATCCGCGAGGAGGGCGACGTGTGCTTCATGGTCGCCTTCCCCGGCAAGAAGAAGGACATGGAGGAATTCCTTCGCCGCACGGCGAAGTAAGCCGCCGCGCGCCTTCTCGCGCCACCCGCTTTTGCCTGTGCGCTCACCAGTCGGGCGAGCATCGTCCAACTGGTAGCTGGCCCAATGCTCCAGCGCCCGCCTCTCTCCCGGCGATCGTTCCGTCAGGCCCGGGCACAAAAAAAGACCGGGCTTTGCGGCCCGGCCTTTCTTCTGAAATTCGCCACCGTTGGGCGGCGGAAATTCCTTAGTAGCGGTAGTGCTCCGGCTTGTACGGACCCTCGACCGGCACGCCGATGTACTCGGCCTGGGCGGGGGTGAGCGTCGTGAGCTTCACGCCGATCTTCTCGAGGTGCAGGCGGGCGACCTCTTCGTCGAGGCGCTTCGGCAACACGTACACGGCGACCTTGTAGGTCTCGCGGTTCTTCCAAAGCTCGAGCTGGGCAAGCGTCTGGTTGGCGAAGCTGTTGCTCATCACGAAGCTCGGGTGCCCCGTGGCGCAACCGAGGTTCACCAGGCGTCCCTCGGCGAGGAGGAAGATCTCGTGGCCTTCGGGGAAGGTGTACTTGTCGACCTGCGGCTTGATGTTGGTGCGCTTGATGCCGGCGTAGTTGTTGAGCTTGTCGACCTGGATCTCGTTGTCGAAGTGGCCGATGTTGCAAACCACAGCCTGGTCCTTCATGCGGGCCATGTGCTCGATGGTGATGACGTCGACGTTACCCGTGGTGGTGACGTAGATGTCGCCCACGCCAAGGGTGTCCTCGACCGTGGTGACCTCGTAGCCTTCCATCGCGGCCTGGAGGGCGTTGATGGGATCGACCTCGGTGACGATGACGCGCGCACCCTGGCCGCGAAGCGACTGGGCGCAGCCCTTGCCGACATCACCGTAGCCGCAGACCACGGCAACCTTGCCGGAAATCATGACGTCGATGGCGCGATTGATACCGTCGATGAGCGAGTGGCGACAGCCGTAGAGGTTGTCGAACTTCGACTTCGTCACGGAGTCGTTCACGTTGAAGGCCGGGACGAGCAGTTTGCCCTGCTCCTGGAGGCGGTACAGGCGATGCACGCCGGTGGTGGTCTCCTCGGAGACACCGCGCCAGTTTTTCACGATCTCGTGGAAGATGTTCGGCTGCTCGGCGTGGATGCGCTTGAGGAGGTCCTTGATGACCTTCTCCTCGTGGCTGCCACTCGGGGAGTTCACCCAATCGTCGCCGTTCTCGAGCTCATAGCCCTTGTGCAGGAGGAGCGTCACGTCGCCGCCGTCGTCGACGACGAGTTCCGGGCCCTTGCCGTCCGGGTGCGAAACCGCCGCCCAGGTGCAATCCCAGTATTCTTCGAGGCTCTCGCCCTTCCAGGCGTAAACCGGCACGCCAGCCGCCGCGATGGCCGCAGCAGCGTGATCCTGCGTCGAGAAGATGTTGCAGCTGGCCCAGCGCACGGAGGCGCCGAGGTCGACGAGCGTCTCGATGAGAACGGCCGTCTGGATCGTCATGTGGAGCGATCCCGTGATGCGCACGCCCGCGAGCGGTTTGTCGGTCGCGTACTTCTTGCGGATCGACATGAGACCCGGCATTTCCTGCTCCGCGATGGAGATTTCCTTGCGGCCCCAGTCGGCCAATTTGATGTCGGCGACCTTGTAGGCGTCGGCCGGATTAACAAGCGATGTGGACATAAAGTTAACGAGTTTTCAGTGGTTCAGTTTTCAGGCCCCTTACTTGGCGGCCTTCTTCAAGGCCGCAGCCTTGTCGGTGTTTTCCCAGGTGAGATCCTCGTCGTCCTTGCCGAAGTGCCCGTAGTTCGTGCTCTTCGAGTAGATGGGACGCAGGAGGTCGAGCTGGCTGACGATGTCGGCCGGCTTGAAGCTGAAGGTCTTGAGGACGGCTTTCTCGATGCTCTCCTCGGAGACGGCATTCGTGCCGAAGGTATCGATGTGCACGCTGACCGGCTTCGGATGACCGATGGCGTAGGCAAACTGCACCTCGCACTTCTCGGCGAGCCCGGCGGCGACGACGTTCTTGGCGACGTAGCGGCCCATGTAGGCGGCGCTGCGGTCGACCTTCGACGGGTCCTTGCCGGAGAAAGCTCCGCCACCGTGACGGCCCATGCCGCCGTAGGTGTCGACGATGATCTTGCGGCCCGTGAGTCCGCTGTCACCCTGGGGACCGCCAATGACGAAACGGCCGGTCGGGTTGATGAGATACTCGGTCTGCGGGGTGAGGAGGTTCTTCGGGAGGACTTTCTTCACGATCTTCTCGATGATGAACTTCTCGATTTCCGCGTGCTCGACGTCGGCAGCGTGCTGGGTCGAGACGACGACGTTGGCGATGGCCACCGGCTTGCCGTCTTCATACACGACGGAAACCTGGCTCTTCGCGTCGGGGCGGAGCCACTTCACCTTGCCGCTCTTGCGGAAGCGGGTGAGCTCGCGGCCCAGGCGGTGGGCAAACATGATCGGCGCGGGCATGAGCTCCGGCGTCTCGTTGCAAGCGTAGCCAAACATCAGGCCCTGATCGCCAGCGCCCTGCTCCGCGGTCTTCTTGCCCTTGGCCTTGCGGGCGTCGACGCCCTGCGCGATGTCGGGGCTCTGCGCGGTGATGTAGTTGTTGATGAAGATCTGGTCGGCATGGAAGATGTCGTCGTTGTTGACGTAGCCGATTTCGCGCACCGCCTGGCGGATGATCGCGTTGTAGTCAAACTGGGCCTGGGTCGTGATTTCGCCGCCGACCACGACGACGTTGCTCTTCACAAACGTCTCACAGGCGACACGGCTGTGCTTATCCTGCGCGAGGCAGGCGTCCAGAATGGCATCAGAAATGGTGTCGGCCACCTTGTCGGGGTGACCTTCGCCTACGGACTCCGAGGAGAATATGTAGCGTCGGGGCATAAGAGTTGTACTTATTTAAATATACGGATATCTTGATAGATCAGATGCCAGCACTTGTCAAATCCCTCAGGGCGCTGTCGGACCCGACCCGCCTGCGGCTCCTCCTGCTCCTCATCGAGGAGGAGGTAACCGTCGCCGAGCTCCAGGAGATCCTGGGGATGGGCCAGTCCCGCATCTCGGCCAGCCTGTCGCTCCTGAAGCGCGAGGGCCTGACCGCCGCCCGCCGCGTGGGCAAAAACATCTTTTACTCCTCCCGGCCCGAGATGGTGGAGGCGATCCGCCCCATCCTCGATGCCGCCAGCCGGGAACTCCCCGAGGCCTCCCGCGACAGTGCCGCCCTCGCCCTCACCCTGCACAAGCGCAAGGACAAGGCGGCGGAGTATTTCAACAAGCTGGCGGGCAAATTTGGCCGCACCTACATCCCGGGCCGGTCGTGGCAGGCGCTCGCGCATGGCCTGCTCCGCCTGCTGCCGCCCATGGTCATCGCCGACCTCGGCGCGGGGGAAGGCACTCTTTCCCAACTCCTCGCCCGCTCGGCCCGCCAGGTCATCGCCATCGACAACTCGGAGAAGATGGTGGAATACGGCGGCTCGCTGGCGCGGGACAATGGTTTTGAAAATCTCGAGTACCGCCTCGGGGACATCGAGGACCCGCCGATCGACTCCGGCAGCGTAGACCTCGCGCTCTTCAGCCAGGCGCTGCATCACGCGGCCAGCCCGGCCCGGGCGGTGAAGTCCGCCCACCGCATCCTGCGCGACGGCGGCCGCATCGTGGTCCTCGACCTCGCCGCCCACAGCTACGAACAGGCCCGCGAGCTTTACGCCCACGTATGGCTGGGGTTCCCGGAAGCCGAGCTTTACCAGATGCTCAAGGACACCGGGTTCTCCCAGGTCGAGGTGAGCATCGTGGCTCGCGAGAAACAGGCCCCGCATTTTCAGACCATCCTCGCCACGGGGGTAAAGTAACCGCCGGGCTCGCTTTCAAAAAAGGCGAGGCCAGGGTCGGCACCCCGGAAAACGCACCTACTCCAGCGCGGTCAGCTTCTCGTCGTCCTCGACGAGCTGCTGCCACTGCTTCTTGTAGTCCGGCTCGAAGCGCTGATCCTGGAAATCGATCATGCGCTCGCGATGGGCGACGATCCGCTCGAGGCGGGGCTGCATTTCCTCCCACACCTCGCGCAGCAGACGCAACGCGCCCGCCTCGCGGTCCCACAGGACGGCGTAGGAGTCGATGAACTCCCCGGCATAGTTTGGTTCGGCGCGGTCGTTGGGATGCCAGATCGCGCGGTTCGGCTCCGTGAGCTCGAGCAGCATCGGCGCAATGTAGATGTTCTTGAGGATCGCCTCCTGATAGCGGCGCTTGGCCTCGGCCTCGTGGCCGTCCTGGAACAGGCTGAAGGCCCAGCCAAAGAGAAACGATGGCTCTCCATAGTCCCTGGCGTAGTCTTTTTCGTAACGCTCGAAGAAAGCCGTGGCGGCCTCCTGGTCCTCCGCCAGCAGGTGCAGGAGCGGGATGAAAAAGCGCACGCCCTGGTTGTCGCGAGGGTTCATCTCCAGCATGGCCTCGAACTGGTCGGCGGCATGCGAATGCTGGCCCTGGTGCCAGAGCGTCATGGCCCGGCCATAGATGGCGCGCAGCAGCGGGCGCGTCGCGCGGTCAATCCACCACGCCGTAGTCCGCTCGCGCCAGCGAGGCATCTCGCGGGAGATTACCTCATCGTAACCGGCAAGGCAGGCTTTCCAGTTGCCATTCTGAAATTCCACGTCGGCCAGCTCTATGCGGGCGGTCGAGCAGTCGGCGTCGCGATCGAGCGCCGTGCGCAGCAGAGCCAGCTTCTTGCGGGCCGAACGGGTGCGGAGCGCAGTATTGACAAGTCCACGCGCCACGTCCTTGCGCTGCGGCTCGTTTTTGGCATCGCCGCTGAAGCGCATCACGACGGACTTGGCCAGCGCATGCAGTTCGTCGGGTCCGCTGCGGTCAAATTTCTGGAAACGGATCTCGACGCGGTTCTCCTGGGCAAAGGCGGTCCACGCCTCGTCATCCCAATCCTCGCTCACGCCGACGGCCAGCCGGTCGGGCGCGCCGAATTTATCGAAAAGCTTCAGGAGGTAATTCTCCACGCGGAGCTGGTCGAGCTCCTCGAGTACCTCGGGAGCGGAAAGCGGCGCGCCACTGCTGTCGCTCACGATGAGCAGGGTCGGGAGAAAGTAGTCGCCATTGGCCGGCACCGGCTCCTCGAGATCGAGCCAGTAGACGAACCAGGTGGTCTTGGAAGATTTGAGCGGCTGGATCATTCGAGGCTCCACTTCACTTCCACACGCTGGCGGCGGGCAAAGCGATCGTCGTAAAACAGCTCGCCATGCTGCGCCCCGTATTCGTGGACCATCTTGGTCACCTTGACGTCGAAGCAGCAGTATTCCGCGATTTCCATGATCTTCCCCTCGCGCCACCAGCGGATGGCGTCAAGTCCCTCGGCCACTTTTCCCACCCCGAGCGTGCCCTGGGCCACGTCCTCGAGCTTCATGCGATGGCCGGCCACCTTTTCGATGTCGAGCAGCAGGTCGAGGGTCGGGAGCTGGTGGACGAGGTCGAGGATCGTGTAGGCCATCAGCACGTGGTAGTCGAAATTCACGATATTGTACCCCACCACGAGGTCGGCGCGCTGGAGTCGGGCCACGAGGTCGCCCGCACGTTTCTCCGAGAAAATCTCGTACGCCTGGTCCTTCGAGCTGTAGGTCACCCCGAGGGACATGCCCATGAGGTCCTTTTTGTCCCAGCCGCCGACGTCATTGGCGGTGCGCTGGGTTTCGAGGTCGAAGTAGACGATGTCCATGAGAACCGCCGAGCATGTGAAAAATCCGGCGGCATTTCAACCGGCGATGCGGGAGTTATTTCGTCAGGAACTCCCAGACGCCGTCCCACTCGGGAGCGGGCGGATTGCGGAGAAAATCCTCGCACCGCTGGCGATAGCACTCGGCCAGCCCCGGAGCGACGAGGGGATCTCGTGCCAGCTCGGAGAACTCCCGCATGGCAGCGGCGAACTGCTGGTCGACGTAAAGCACGCGGGCGGCGTCGAAGCGCTTCGCCCATTCGGCGGCGTTCTCCGCCCGGCTGGGGTGCCAGAGGGTGGAGTGACCCTTGCGTCCCTTCACCCGGGCGACATCGACGAGGATGAGCGGGCACATGCCCTGCACATGAGCGGCTACCCGCTCGTCGAGGAGGATGTCGCAGCCGTAGACGCGGGTAAGAGCCTCGATGCGGGAGGCGAGATTCACGGTATCGCCGATCACGGTCGGGTCCATTTTCTCCCGCGATCCGATGTTGCCGAATACTGCGGGTCCGAGGCAGATGCCGGTGCCAGATTCCCAGGTGCTCACGCCGTGGACGGCCCGGCGGGAATTCATCTCGCGAAGGCAGTCTTTCATCTCAAGGGCGGCTTGCACGGCCTGCTTCGCCATGGACTCGGGGTCCTCCGGGCGGAGGCCGCCCCAACTGGCGAGGAGGGCGTCGCCCATGAATTTATCGAGCGTGCCGCGCTGGGCGAAGATCACGGAAGTCATCTCGGTGAAATACTCATTGAGCAGCGCCACCATCTCGGCGGGCTCCATCTTTTCCGCCTCGGAGGTGAACCCTTTCAGGTCGCAAAAAAGCGCCACGATCTCGCGGCGCTGGCCGCCGAGGTCATGGAGGTAGGAGTCCGGATTGTCCACGATCTCTCGCACCACGTCGCGGGAGACGTAGCGGTCGAGGGTGTAGCGCAGCCGCACCCGCTCGCGCCGCTCCATCGCCACCTCCACCGCCAGAGCGCCGAAGCCGCAGAGGAAGAGCGTCGCCAGCGGGTGGACAAGAGGCAGGAACCACCCCTTGGTCACAAAGGCCAGCCAGAAGGCAAAAACGGTCAGCCCTACGAAGACCATCCATCCCAGAAGGAATCCCAGCGTCCTCCGGCGTAGCACGGCCAGGAGAAAGATGAGCAGCCCGCTAAATGGGACGCTCAACACGGTGAGTAACTGCCGCGGCTCATAGTACCACGCATCCCGCAGGATGGCGGAAATGATGTTGAGATGAATGTCCGGCCCAGCCATGGGACCGAGCGGCGTAGGGTGGACATCCTGGAGTCGGGTAGCGGTCGCTCCGATCAAGACGATCTTGTCCTTGAAAGCGTTGCCATTCGCGAGATTGCTCTGCCAGAGGGCCGGGACGAAAACCTCATAGAGCGAGTGGCGGGTGATCGACCCTGGCTTCAGATAGGAAAACCGCTTTCGGTCCGGGAAGAGAGTGGGAGGCATGTCTTTCCCGTAAATCCTCGCCGCGAGTACGCTCAGCGCGGGAAGGGGATGTTCGCCACCGTAGCCTAGCCCCGGTTGCAGAAAGGTCCTCAGCGTCGCATAGGGATAGAACCATCGGACCACGGAGTCATCCGACTCCGGGAGGGTGACGAATCCCACCCAGTTGCCTGCAGCCTCTGCCAGCTCTGCCAGGGGCGGGACGTACGCCGCGACGCCGCCACGGACAAAATCGCCGATGTCGAAGCTGCTCCCGAGCACCACGCGGCCCTGCCATTTTTTCAAAACTGCAGCTAGTTCCTCGTCTCCCTCGCGGGGTTTGGGAAAGACCAGGTCGACCACCACGGCTTTTGCTCCCGCAGAAAGGACGCGATCGATAGCATCCGCGCAGACTGCGCGGGAGAACGGATACCCGGTCTGGATTTGCTGGAGAGATTTTGACTGCGCGACTTCCTCCGGCTCCACCTGGCCGAGGGTAAGAGTCGGCTCATCGAGGGCGAGCAGGACCATGCGGTCGTCCACGACTGTCGCAGCATTGCGAACGAGGTAATCCTGTACCTGAAGCTCGGAGTCGAAGAGATACCTCCGATGGGCGCTGAACGTCCATATGGCCGTCACGCCCACCAAAACCACGATCGCCTGCCAGATTACCCGCCGCGCTTTCAATCGCCACATCGTCCCCGAGAGATACCCGCCGCGATGGCATACGCGCAAGCCCGCCTCTTTCTGCGAATTTCCATTGACGAGCTTCGCAACGTTTCATACATACCTACTGGTCGGTATGGGCAATACATGCACAGCATCCAGGGTTCGCCAGCGGGGTTCGGGGTTTCCTGCCGGATTGGCCAGGGCGCACGGTCACCTCGATCTTCTGGCCGAGTGTGACGCCGTGGATCTCGGCTGGGCTTTGGAGATGGCCGAGCTTTTGCGCGAGGCGCAGGAGGAGGCCTGTCCCCGGGTAAACTTCGACCCGCACGATCTGGCCTGGATTTTCCAAAGCATCTGGCAAAGCGCCCGGCTGCTCTCCCGCACCCGCAACAGCCCCGGCCTCGTGCGGCGCAATATCGACGAGATGCATACCTACCTCGACGGCCTCTGGTCCGCCGCTCCCTTTTCCTCACACCCACTCCACACCAGCCCATGATCATCAAAATCCTCGTCGCCGTTGTCGCGGCGCTCGGCATTCTCGCCGCCTATATCGCCTCACGCCCCTCCACCTTCCGCGTCGAGCGCAGCGCAGTATTGCCTGCGCCCCTGGAGAAGGTCTTTCCGCTCATCAATGACCTCCGCCTCTGGGAGGGCTGGTCGCCCTGGGCGAAGCTCGACCCGGAGCAGAAGCTCACCTATGCCGGTCCGGCTGCGGGTATTGGCTCCTCCGTCGCCTGGGAGGGCAACAGCAAGGTCGGCGCGGGCCGCATGACCATCCTCGAGAGCAGGCCCAACGAACTCGTGCGGATCAAGCTGGAGTTTTTCAAGCCCTTCAAGGGCACCCACACCGCCGATCTCAGCCTCACGCCCGAGGCTGGCGGCACGCGCGTGACGTGGTCCATGTACGGACCGCAGAGCTTCATCGGCAAAACCATGAGCTGCATCGTGGATTGCGACAAGATGATGGGCGGCGCATTCGAGCAGGGTCTCAGCAATCTCGGCGCGGCCGCACAGCGTGCACCCCTTCCCCAGTAACCTAAACCACAACACATAGACTCCACACACCATGAGCACTGAAACAGACTCCCCCTGCCCCATGTCCACCAAACCCCAGGCCGAACACGAATGGCTGAACAAATTCGTCGGCGAATGGACCTTTGAAGGCGAATGCCAGATGGGGCCCGACCAGCCGCCGATGACCTTCAGCGGCACCGAGAGCGCCCGCCTGCTCGGCGGTCTCTGGGTTCAGGCCGAGGCTAAAGGCACGATGCCCGGCGGCGGCGTGTCGACCTCGCTCTTCGCCGTAACCTTCGACCCCGCCAGGGGCGCGTACGTCGGCACCTTCGTCGCCTCGGTCTCCGCGTTCCTCTGGGTCTATGAGGGCCAGGTCGACGACAGCGGCACCAAGCTCGTGCTGAACACCGTCGGCCCCGACATGAGCGGCTCCGGCGGCACGGCAAACTACCGCGACATCACCGAGTTCACCCCGGACGGCCTGCGCATCCTCACCTCCGAGGTGCAGGGCGCAGACGGCGGCTGGACCCAGCTCGTCCGCATGACCTTCAAGCGCACGGCATAGGTTAAGGGAGAGCAGGCAATACGTGCCTCGCGAGCACTATCTGTTCGCGGGGCCTTATCTCAGCGGGAGAAAGTTGCATTTCCCGCCGGAGCCGACGAGGTCCATTCTCTGGCAGTCTTCAGGCTTAAGGCGGGCGCCATCGCCACCCTTGTGAAAGACGAGGAAGCATTTCTTCCCAAAGGGCTGACCAGATAACTGCGAGGCTGAGGGTCCATGCCAGTTCTTCGTGGCGAATAACAGGGTCGTATCCGGATCTGTGGCGTCGACCGCATAGACCTGGAGTGCGTTGGTGGTATCGCGATGGGATTTCCAAAAGACATCCTCGGTTACCGAGGTCAACTTGGCGAAGTCTCCTGACGACAGATAATTAGGGACGAGGTAATTCCTCCACTCATCGTAAGTGATGGGCTTGCCTTTCAGGCAGGTCCAGTCCGGCAGGGCATCGCCCGTGCTTATGCCATCGAGGGCGAGTTGCTGCGTCGCTAGATGGAGCTGCTTCATGTTCGATAGCGCGAGAGTTCTGTCATCATTTTTGAGCCCGCCAGGCATCGAAGGAGTCGATAGCAAGACCAGCACAGCGATAAGGAGGAGGACCACCAGGATTTCCACCCGTGTTATCCCCCGCTCTGTCCGGCTGCTTTTAGGAGACTTCATTGCAGTGGCAGATAGTTATATCGGCCTCCTGTCGCGATATTTGTCAGGTCGATCTGATGTCGTTGAAGGATCGCGCCATCGCTTCCTTTGCGGAATATAACGATACCCGGGATATCGAGGGGGGGCTGGTCAGGATGGGACGCACTGGGTGCCCGCCAGTTCGCGGTGGCGAACACGATCGTTTCCGGTGGATCGAAATCTCCCACCGCATAGACGGTGATAACGTTTGTCGATTGAGTATTGGAAAAGGGGTTTCTGAGGAGCTTTGCGAGGTCTTCCTTGGCGAGATAATTGTTGCTGACAAGAAGGTTGGTCCACTGGGCGAACTTGAGCGGCTGGCCGTTGGTGCAGGTCCAGCGGATGTTGGGAGGTGTATTGGCTGTTTCGGAGTCCAGCGTCATCTGCTGAGTGGCGAGATGAAGCTGCTTCATGTTGGACACGAGCTGAGCCATGCTTCCTTCCCGGAGTGAGGGAGTGACGCGTGAAGCGAGGTAGCCAGCCAATACGGAGAAAAGCACAAGGAGGATCAGAATCCCCAGGAACACCTCAGGGATCGAGAGACCTGATTGCGGGTGTTTCATTGCAGAGGGAGGAAGTTGTATTTTCCGCCTGTTCCAATGATTTCCATTCTCTGGCATTGGCGAGGCTGCAAAATCATCCCGTCGCCGCCTTTGCGGAAGACGACGAAGCCTGGAGTGCGGAAGGGAGAATTGCCCAGATTGGTGGCATGTGGTCCCAGCCAGTTTTTGGTGGCGAAGAGCACGGTTTCGGCAGGGTCGAAATCGCCAACGGCATAGACCGTGACGACGTTGGTCGATTTGTTGGATTGGGGGCTCTTGAGGAGTTGCGCCAAGTCTTTCTCCGTGAGATAACTGCTGCTAACGAGAAGGTTGGTCCAAGTGGCGAACTTGAGCGGCTGGCCGTTGGTGCAGGTCCAGCGGATGTTGGGCGGTGTATTGGCTGTTTCGGAGTCCAGCGTCATCTGCTGCGTGGCGAGATGAAGCTGTTTCATGTTGGAGAGGACCTGGGTGAGCTGGCCGGAGGTGGGTCGATCAGTAATGGCGGGAGTAGCTAAAAAGAGCAGCACCCCAATCAAAAACACGACAACAAGGAGTTCTCGAAATGCAAAAGCCATATCACCCGGCTTGTGGAGAGCTTTCATGGCAGCGGCAGATAGTTGAATTTCCCGCCGGAGCCGATGAGGTCTGTTCTTTGGCACTGGCTGTTTAGGAGGATTGCACCATCGCCACCCTTGCGAAAGACGATGAAACCTCGTTTCTGAAAGGGGAGTCCGGCGAGGTTGGGGGCGGCAGGGCCGTGCCAGTTGCGGGTGGCGAGGAGGAGAGTCGAGTCGGCGTCGGGGTTCTCGACAGCAAAGACGGTCAGCGCATTGGTCGTGAGGGGAGTGAACCAGAAGGCCCCATACTCCTGCGCGGAGGTGAAAAGAGCCATATCCTTCGCCGAGACATAGCCTCCGGTCACGAGTCGATTCGTCCAATCCGCATACCGCATGGGCTTTCCCTGGTTACAAGTCCATTCGGCGTCTCTGTCATCAAGAGACATTTGTTTTGTCGCAATCTGAAGACGCCTCATTTTGGAAAGAACCTCGGTCATCAGTCCCGGTCCTCCGCCCACTGTGATTGAGGGAAGAGAGGCGAAGAGCACAAGCAAGAGCAGGACAGCCAGACAGGCCGCAAGAACTGCCTCGGCAGAGGTAAATGCGAGATCTCTGCGCCGCATGTTCATCGCAGCGGCAGATAGTGGAACCTCCCGCCGGTGCCGACGAGCGCGGGGTCTTGGCATTGACCGGGCCTCAGGATGGCTCCGTCGCCTGCTTTGCGAAAGACGGCGAAGCCTCGTGTTTCGTAGGGTGCGCCGCTGGCATGCCGCCAGAAATGGGTTACACATTACCGCCAGAAAAAGGTTACACATTGGGAGTAATA